>NZ_CP074436.1:2420000-3620000 GCF_016858305.2 Polaribacter sp. Q13 | reverse complement strand
GAATGGTTAGAAATAACAATTAGACATTAAAAAATACTTTACACAAAACCTTTTTGAGCAATCAAGAAGGTTTTTTTTATTGGAAGCTATTTTAACATTAGAATTTTTACCACTTCTTTTATGTTTTGTAGATTTATCAAAACTAATTCACCTTTATATGAAGAAACTTTTACTTTTATCATTTTTAAGTCTTTTTTTACTCAACTCTTGCAACTCTACCGTAAAAAAAGAAGCCAAAAAAGACACTTTTGTATCCGATAATTACTCAAAAAAAGAAGTAGATATTATAATGCGAGATGGTACAAAACTGCACACCACCATTTATTCTCCGAAAGATACTAGTAGAAAATACCCTATTTTAATGCAAAGAACACCTTATAGTTCTAAGCCTTACGGAGAAGGTAAAATGAAAACTAAAATTGGTCCTAATATTCATCTAATGAAAGAATTGAATATTGTAGTGTATCAAGATGTTCGTGGCCGTTGGATGAGTGAAGGTGTTTATGACAATATGCGCGCTTATATTCCTAATAAAACGGCAACACAATCTGACGAGGTTTCTGACACCTACGACACGATTGATTGGTTGGTAAAAAATGTAGAAAACAATAACGGAAATGTAGGTACTTGGGGAATATCATATCCTGGGCATTATGCTACAATTTCTACAATTGATGCGCATCCTGCCTTAAAAGCAGCTTCACCACAAGCGTGTATTGGCGATTTTTTCTTTGATGATTTTCATCATAATGGAGCTTTTATGCTAAGTTATTTTAGAGCAATTTCTTTATTTGGCACCTACAAAGACACGCCAACAGATACGGCTTGGTATTCGTTTCCTAAAATGGATTCCCAGGATCAATATCAATTTTTCTTAGATAAAGGGCCTTTAAAAAACTTAAACGAATATTTTCAGTATGATCGATTAGATGTTAAAACAGCTGAAAATAAAGATAGAATTGATGATTTTTTCTGGAAAGAAATTGTAGAACATCCAAATTATGATTCCGTTTGGCAAAGTAAAGGCATTATTCAGCATTTAGACAAAGTGCCTTCTACGGTTGCTACTATGATAGTTGCAGGAGAGTTTGATGCAGAAGATTTATATGGACCTTTATCTACTTATAAAGCCATAGAAAAAAACGAAAAAGACAATTATAACACCTTGGTTTTTGGACCTTGGGATCACGGAAAATGGGCTAGTTCTAAAGTTACAAGCTCTGTTGGAAATTATTATTTTGGAGATTCTATTTCTTTAAAATTTCAGTCTGATGTAGAAACAAAATTCTTTAATCACTTCTTAAAAGGAAAAGGCGACAAAAATTCTGGGTTACCAGAGGCTTATGTTTTTGATACTGGTAAAAAAGAATGGAAGTCTTACGATGCTTGGCCTCCTAAAAACGCATTTAAAGAAGATTGGTTTCTGTCTAAAAACCAGAAATTGACTTCAGACAAAAAATCAACAGAAAAAATAAATTTTATTAGTGATATTAAACATCCTGTTCCGTATTCCGAAGATATAAAAACGGTTTTTACGCCACGTAAATACATGACAGACGACCAACGTTTTGCGGCAAGAAGACCAGATGTTTTGGTTTTTGAAACGGATGTTTTAACCGAAGACTTTACTTTAGCCGGAGATATTTTAGCAAAATTAAAAGTAGCAACTACAGGTTCTGCAGCAGATTGGATTGTAAAAGTAATTGATGTTCATCCTGCGGATGCAGAAGAAAATAACGAAAAACTACAAGATCATTTAAAAATGAGCAATTATCATTTAATGGTTAGAAGTGAAGTTTTAAGAGGTAGATTCAGAAATAGTTTTGAACATCCAGAACCTTTTATACCAAACAAAAAAACCGATGTAAATATAAAATTACAAGATGTTTTTCACACGTTTAAAAAAGGACATAAAGTACAAATACAAGTTCAAAGCACTTGGTTTCCTTTAATAGATTTGAATCCGCAAACGTATGTAGACAATATTTACAAAGCAGACGAAAAAGATTTTAAAACACAAACACATATCGTTTTTACAGATTCTAGTATTGAGTTTACAGTATTAAAATAATCATTCTAAAATAAAACGTAAACAATCCATCAATAAAATTTGATGGATTGTTTACCTATAAATCTTCCTTTTTTAATACTCGTAAAAGATATCCTAAAATTAAAACGCCTACAAGCGCAAAAATTGTCATGGCAAACCAAGTGGTATCAAAACCATATTCAGCAACCATTTGCATACCAACATTATGACTAAAAATATGTGCTAAAGAAAATGAAATACTATACAAAGCCATATATTCTCCTTGATTTCCTTTTGCAGCACGTTCTATTGCAAAAGCATTCGAAAACGGAAAAGCAATCATCTCTCCAATAGAAATTAATAAAACTCCAATAATTAAAATACCAACCCAACCTGTTAAATTTAGAATAATAAAACTTAAGGCTACCAAAAAAAGTCCTGAAGCTATTAATTTAATTTTAGACATTTTTAAATCTTCCAACCATTTTATCAAAGGCATTTCTAACAAGAAAATAAAAAGTCCGCTTAACCCCATTAGCAAACCAATATCAAACTCTGATAAATGACGATTTTCACTATAATACAGAGGAATTGTAGAGAAAAACTGCATAAATACAAATCCAAAAATAAACATCGCTAAAAAGAAAATCCAAAAAGCTTTATCGTCATAAGCAGAAACAGGGTTTTCTACTTTTACCTCATCTTGTATTTTTGTTTTCTTAGGATGCAATACTTGTAGCAATAAAAAAGCGGCTAATACACAGGTAATTCCATCCATCCAAAATAAGCCTACATACCCAATACCTGTAATGATTAAACCTCCAATTGCGGGTCCTGCAGAAAAGCCTAAGTTAATTGCCAAACGAATTAAAGTTACAGAACGTGTTTTATTTTCTGGTTTACTATACGCACTTAAAGCAACAAACATGGCTGGTCTAAAAGCATCTGCAACTAGCATTACTGTAAAAATACCAAAGCAAAACTCATTAAAAGTTGCTGCATATTGCAGAAAAACAAATAGAATTCCCGTGAGCACAAGACTCACTAACATAACTTTGTAATAACCAATTTTGTCTGTTAATTTACCACCAATCCAAGTACCAACTACAGAACCTAACCCAAAGAAAGACATGATCCAACCAACATCTGCTAAAGAAAAATGAAGACTTTTTGTAAGATATAAGGATAAAAAAGGGATTACCATTGTACCAGATCTATTAACAAAAGTGATTAATGATAACCACCAAACTTCTTTAGAAAGCCCTCTAAAAGTGTTAATGTAATTGTTATATAATTTTATCATTTTGGTTTATGTTAATATTTAATCATTGAAATAAGTTCAGTATAATTACTACGAATCATTTTTTTTAAACATTGAAATACTAGTAAAAATATAAAAGTCCGACTGTGAAGTCGGACTTTTATAATTATTTGATTTTATATTGAAATCATCAAAACATATAAACATACCGACTACTGTGGTTTATCCACGATAACTTGGTAATATATGTTAAGACTCTGTTCATTTCTGTTTTTATTAATGATTCAAAACTACATAAAAATAATTGAATATTGTATTTTTGAATTGTAAATAAATTATAATGAAAAAAATAGTACTTATACTCTATGTAGCTTTTCTATTGATATCTTGTAATTCTCAAGGCAAACGCCCTTTAATAGGAAAAACTATATATCAACAAGAATTAAACGCTAGTTATAAAGACGCTTCAAAATCCCCCTTAAAAAAGAAAGATTTAAAGAATTTTAAAGGATTAAACTTCTTTGAGGTTGATTCTACTTTTATAGTAAAAGCGAATTTTATAAAAATAGAAAATGCGCCTACGTTTAAAATGGCAACTACCACAGATAGAAAACCATTATATAAAGAATATGGTTTACTAAACTTTGCTTTAAAAGGAATAAATTGTCAATTAACCATTTACCAAAGTCAAGATGATTTAGATGATGAAAAATATAAAGACTATTTGTTTTTACCTTTTACAGATGATACTTCTGGAGAAACATCTTATGGTGGTGGACGTTATATGGATGTAATGATCACAGATATTACGCCAGAATTTACTGTTATCTTAAATTTTAACAATACTTACAACCCTTATTGTGCCTATAACGACAAGTATTCTTGCCCTATTACACCAAGAAAAAATCATTTAGATTTAGAAATAAAAGCCGGAATAAAGGATTTTAAAAAACACTAAAATATTATACCATTTTTTTATTGGTCATATAAAAACCATAAACAGCACTAAAAACAACCTTAAACCCAAAAAAGTTTTTCCATTTATCATTTGCAAAATTGGTTTCCGAAACTTTAGCAAAATCGCCAGAAAACAAATCGCTAGAACTAGCTATTAATAAAGAAACTACTGTTACAATAACAAAAAAAGGAATGGCAACTTTTGCAAAATTAATCCAAAAAAGAGGCTGTTTTATTTTTTCTAATAAACTCATTATTTTAATTTTTGATTGTTGTGATGACGATCGTGATCACGTTTGGTTTTAATATCTAATTTCTTTTCAAAAGCATCTTGTAAATCAATTCCGGTTTGGTTTGCCAAACATAAAACCACGAACATAACATCTGCCAATTCTTCTCCCAAATCTTTATTTTTATCAGATTCTTTTTCACTTTGCTCTCCGTAGCGTCTTGCTATAATACGTGCAACTTCACCAACCTCTTCTGTAAGTTGTGCCATGTTGGTTAACTCGTTAAAATAACGAACTCCATGAGCTTTAATCCAATCGTCTACTTGTTTTTGTGCGTTTTCTATGTTCATTTTTTTTATTAAAAGATTGAAAAATTAAAGACTCAAAGGTATAGTTTCTAAATTTATTTGGTTTGTTTCTAATGGTAAAAAAACTAACCTCGCTTACTTCTGATAAAAGTCATTAAAACAGACGTTATATAATTATAGAAAGCGAAACCTTTTCTTTTACTTCAAAAACTCAGAAACCTCTGCATAAAACTGCTTCGGATTTTCTGCATGCAACCAATGACCTGCATTTTTAATTTCTACAATTCTAGAATTAGGAAAATGAGCTTCTATAATTGGTTTTTCCTCTTTTGTGATATACTCAGATTTTTCTCCTTTTAAAAACAATGTCTCCTTTTCGAAAACAGTAAAAGAAGGCAACGCTTCCCCAATCTCTGCATTATTTTCTGTTAACGATTCTAAATTAAACCTGAATGCTAATTGTCCTTTTTCTTTCCAATACACATTTTTTAACAAAAACTGACGCACACCAAAATCTGGAATTAATCCTGATAACTTTTTATCAACCAAAGTTCTAGTATTTTCTAAAGAAAAATCAATAGAATTTAATGCTGCCAAAATAGCATTATGATGTGGTTGATACATTCTTGGAGAAATATCAACAATAATTAATTTATCAACCAATTCTGGATACGTAACAGCGAACAACATTGCTGTTTTTCCGCCCATAGAATGCCCAATGATATCTACTTTTTCTAATTGATAGTGTTGTATATAATTATACAAATCTTCAACTAAAACCTCATAATTAAATTCATCTTCATGAAAACTACGTCCGTGATTTCTTTGGTCTATAAGGTGAACTTGATAATCTTTGGCAAACTGATTTCCTAACGTTTTCCAGTTATCTGACATTCCAAAATAGCCATGTAAGATTAATAATGGTTTTCCTTCTCCTTTTATTGTTGAATGTAATATTGGATTATTAGACATTTATATGAATTGATTATTATATAATTTGTCAGGTCAATCGTGTTCGAGACCTAAGTTTTATTCTTGAGATTTCTCAATCGCTAAAAAAGCTCATTTCGAAATGACACTGTGACTGAAAACGGCAAATGAATACCGTTAACTTACTTAAGTCGATGCAAATACATATTTACAACATTCTCTAAACCTAAATACAAACTTTCTGCAATAAGCGCGTGGCCTATAGAAACTTCTGCCAAATGAGGTATATTCTCTTTAAAGAATTTAATATTATCTAAACTTAAATCGTGCCCAGCATTAATACCTAAACCTAATTTGTTAGCTAAAACAGCCGCTTCTGTATATGGTTTTATAGCATCAAAATTCCCTAAATCACATTGAGTTGCAAAGTCTTCCGTATATAATTCAACTCTATCTGCACCCGTTTTTGCAGCTGCTTCTAGCAACTTAGCATCTGTATCTATAAAAATAGAAGTTCTAATTCCGTTTTGTTGAAATTCTCTAATAACTTCTTGTAAAAAAGATTGATGTGTAATAGTATCCCAACCCGCATTAGACGTAATAGCATCTAAAGCATCTGGCACCAAAGTAACCTGCGTTGGCTTTACTTCTAACACCAAATCCATAAAAGATTTTATCGGATTTCCTTCAATATTATACTCTGTAGTCACAATATTTTTTAAATCTCTTGCATCTTGATAACGTATATGTCTTTCGTCTGGTCTTGGGTGAATTGTGATTCCCTGAGCACCAAATTCTTCAATATCGCTGGCAACTTTTAATAAATTAGGCACATTTCCGCCACGAGAATTTCTTAAAGTTGCTATTTTATTAATATTTACACTTAACTTTGTCATTGTCTAAAATTAGGCTGCAAATATAATTTATTAAATCATTTTATCCTATATTCGTAAAGCATGAATATGAACGACTATATATTAGAAGAAATAAAACCACTTCGCTTAAAAGATGCTGTAAAAAGCGCTCAAAAAGTGTTTAAAAATTATCCTATAACACATTTTCCTGTTATTGAAAACAATAAGCTATTAGGTTCTTTTGCGGAAGATGACCTACAAACTATAGAAAATAATGAGGATGAATTAGTTGAACATGCTTATTTATTAAATTCTTTTTTTGCTGATGAAAAAGCAACTGTTTTAGAACTATTAAAAAATTTTGCAGACAATGACACCAACATCATTCCTGTTTTAAATGAATATAAAGATTATATTGGTTATTTTGATCTAAGAGACGTTTTAGATGTTTTTTCCACAAGCCCTTTTATGGTTGAAGAAAGCGAAACTTTAATTATAGAAAAATTGAGCAATGATTATTCTATGAGTCAAGTTGTACAAATTATTGAAGCTAGCGGCGGAAAATTATTAGGTTTGTATATCTCAGAAAAAAATACAGACACTATTCAAGTTACTATCAAAGTAATTTCAGATGAAATAAATGAAATTATGCAAACCTTTAGAAGATATGATTATAAAATTATATCTATGCATGAAAATGATATTTATTTAGAAGATTTAAAAAGTAGGTCTGAATATTTACAGAAATATTTAGAAATGTAAACCTTTTAAAAGGCTTTTACAAAAAAAACAAAAAGTGAAGAAAGCAGCAATTTACGGTCAGTCTTACGCCATTTCATCAGAAAAGGAAATTAAAACATTATTACACGTTTTAGAAAAAAAACAGATTGATTTTTATATAGAAAGTGAATTTTATACCCTTTTGGTAGAAAATAACGTTTTAAAAGATGTGTATAAATCTTTTGTTAGTTTTAACGATTTAGATAGTTCTTTTAATATTATGATTACCATTGGTGGAGACGGAACATTTTTACGTTCTGCAACACATATTAGAGATTTAGACATCCCTATTTTAGGTATAAATACGGGTAGATTAGGTTTTCTAGCTATTGTTCCCAAAGACCTTATTGAAGAAAGTATAGATCTTGTTATTAAAGGTGACTACACCCTTCAAGAAAGAACACTTGTATCTATAAGGACAGAACCAAAAACCAAGGATTTTGCAGAACTTAACTTTGCATTAAACGAAGTAACCATCGCTAAGAAAAACACCACTTCTATGATAGGTGTACAAACGTATTTAAATGGTGAATATTTAACTAATTATTGGGCCGATGGGTTAATTATTTCTACGCCAACAGGCTCTACGGGCTATTCCTTAAGTTGTAATGGACCTGTTATTTTACCAGATTCAAAAAATTTAGTTATCACACCTATTGCTCCTCATAATTTAAATGCGAGGCCTATGGTAATTTCTGATGAAACTAAAATAGAATTAAAAGTAGATTCTAGAGAAAAAAGCTTTTTAATCTCTTTAGATTCTAGAGTATCTAGTGTACCAAACAACACGACCATTTTTATAGAAAAAACCGATTTTACAATAAAAAGTATACTTCCAAAAAACCAATCTTTTTTAAAGACATTAAGAAGCAAACTTTTATGGGGAGAAGACATTAGAAACAAAACAAATGTTTAACAAACTCCTTACAATATTTCTTTAAAAAAGTTGTTATTCAAAAAAGACTATATATTAACTTTATAAAGCAATTTGAAATCTCTATATTTGCCCACTATTTTTAGAATGAAAAAAAGAATATTATTTTTCGTATTTGTAGGTTTTACCTCAATTTTCTTTGGCCAACTTCATGAAGTAGGCCTTACTATTGGCGGCACAAACTATGTTGGTGATATTGGTAAAAACTACTATTTCTACCCAAACAAACTAGCCGCAAGTGTTTTTTATAAATACAATTGGAACCCTAGAATTGCACTAAGAGCAAGCTATAGTCTTTTACCTATTTCTGGTAATGATGCAGATGCAGACACTGGTTTTAGAAGAGACAGATTAGACCCAACTGGAAAAACATACAAGTTTTCTAACACAATAAATGAATTAGCGGCAGGAATAGAATATAATTTTTACGAGTATGATTTATCTTCAGATGATAAAACATGGACACCTTACCTACTATTAGAATTGGCTGTATTTAATTATACAAACGTTAAGACATACTTACCAACAGGAAAAGTAGACAAATTAGGTAAGAAGACCTCTTTGGCTATTCCTTTCGGTTTTGGTTATAAGTCTAAATTATTTGGTACTTTAGCGTTTGCAATTGAAGCAAAATTTAGATATACTTTTGAAGACGATTTAGACTACCTTTCTACAGATACACCAAATGTAAATTTAGAAGGCACCGGAAATGATTGGTATATGTTTACAGGAGTTTCTTTAATCTACACCTTTGGTAGACCAGCTTGTTACACAAACGGATTATAAAAATTATGGACAAAAAACTACTTATTGACTTACAAAGAACACCAAAACATGTTGCCATAATAATGGATGGTAATGGGCGTTGGGCAAAAGGTAAAGGGATGAATAGAATTTTTGGACACAGAAACGCCTTAACAGCGGTTAGAGAATCTGTTAGTGCGGCATCTAACATCAATGTAAAAGCAATTACTCTTTATGCTTTTTCTACAGAAAACTGGAACCGTCCTAAATTAGAAGTAGACGCTTTAATGAGTTTACTAATCAATTCTTTAAAAAAAGAATTACCCGGTTTTATGAAAAATGGAGTTAAAGTAAACGCCATTGGTCTAATTACTAGTCTACCCCAAAAAGCTCAAAAAGTACTAGCTGATGTAATTTCTAAAACAAAAGACAATACAGATATTGTATTAACTTTTGCACTAAGCTATGGTTCTAGAGAAGAAATTGTTAATACTATTAAAAACATATCCAAAAAAGTTGTTAATAATGAGCTCAATATCGAAGAAATTGATGAAAATACTATAAATAACCATTTATATACGTTTAATTTGCCCGACGTTGACCTAATGATAAGAACTAGTGGAGAACAACGCATTAGTAATTTCTTATTATGGCAGATGGCATACGCCGAATTATATTTTACAGATATACTTTGGCCAGACTTTAGAGAAGAGCATTTTTACGATGCAATCATAGATTATCAGAATAGAGAACGAAGATTTGGAAAAACAAGCGAACAAATTACAGAATAAATTTTTTATGAAATTATTTTCTGCTACAATAATGCTAACGGCATTATTTTTTACTTTTAGTGCCAAAGCACAAAATGAAAAAGATAGTTTATCAATTGTAAAAAAAGATACTACTGCTACAAAAGATCTTTCCTTTGAAAAAGGGAAAGAATATATCTTAGGAGGCATGAGTGTTACAGGATTAAAAAAGTTTAGCGAAGAAACCGTAAGGGTTTTTACAGGCTTAAGAAATGGTCAACCCCTAAAACTTCCGGGAGACAAACTTACAAGTGCTATTAAAAAGTTGTACGAAAGTAAGCAATTTAGTAACGTAGACGTATACCTAGCCAAACTAGATGGAAATACCATATACCTTCAGTTTGATGTATTAGAATTACCTCAATTAAACAATGTAACCATTACAGGTATTAAAAAAGGAAAAGCCAAAGACCTTAAAAAAGATGCAGAGCTTAAAAAAGGTGCTATGGTAACAGATAACCTTATTGTTACCTCTAAAAATTACTTTACCAAAAAATATACAGATAAAGGATATCTTAAAACCAAAGTTAATTTAGATGTTAAAAAAGACACTAGTGATATTAACATTGTTAATATGGCAATTTTTATTGATAAAGGAAAAAAAATAAAAATTAAGGACATTATATTTAAAGGTAATAAAGCGCTTTCAAGTAAAAAACTTAGAAAAGCGATGAAAAATACCAAAGAAAAAATAATTGGTCGTTTTTGGAAAGGCTCTAAATACATCGAAGAAGATTTTCAAGAAGACTTAGAAAGTATTTTAGATAAATACAGCCGATTAGGCTATAGAGATGCACGTATTCTTAGTGATAAAATTAGTTGGAATGATGATAACACCATTAATATTAATTTAGATTTAGAAGAAGGTAGACAATACCGATTTGCAGAAATATTATTTGTAGGTAATAAAGAATATACGGCAGAACAACTTCAACAATATTTAAAAATTGAAAAAGGAGATGTTTATAACGGCGCTGTTTTAGAAGAACGTGTTAAAGGTGACGGTAGCCCAACATCTCAAGATATCTCTACTTTATACCAAGATAGTGGTTTTTTATTCTCTTCTGTGAATGCCGTAGAAACAAAAGTAAAAAATGATTCTATTACAGTAGAAATTAGAATTAGAGAAGATGAAAAAGCGCGAATCAGAAAAGTAACAGTTTCTGGTAATGAAAAAACAAATGACCACGTATTATTTAGAGAACTTAGAGTAAAACCAGGTGATTTATTTAGTAGAAGTGCCATTATTAGATCTATTAGAGAAATTGGTCAATTAGGGTTCTTTGACTCTAATGTTACTCCTGATGTAATACCAGATTATCAAAATAAAACAGCTGACATAGACTTTACGGTTGTAGAAAAAGGTGGAAGCCAAATAGAACTACAAGGTGGTTATGGTGGAGGTTCTTTTATAGGTACTTTAGGTTTATCTTTTAATAACTTTTCTATCAGAAATATTTTTAATAAGGAAGCTTACAAACCATTACCAATGGGAGATGGTCAAACATTATCTTTAAGACTACAAACCAGTAGAACATATAATACGTATAGTTTTTCTTTTACAGAACCATGGTTAGGTGGTAAAAAACCAAAATCATTATCATTTTCTGTATACTCATCTAATCAATATCAATTAGATTATACTACTTATGATGTAGACAAAAGCAAAAGTTTAGGTATAATTGGTGCTTCTGTAGGATTAGGACAACGATTAAAATGGCCGGATGATTATTTTCAATTATCTCAATCTATTAGTTATCAAGCATTAAAATCTAATGATTATAATTTTGGTTTGGCAGGTTTAAACTTAAACAACGGTACTCTTAATAATCTTTCTTATAATATTTCTTTAACAAGAAATTCTGCAGGACCAAGTTTAATATTTCCTACTTACGGATCTGAGTTTACAATTGGAGCAAAAGCCACATTTCCATATTCTTTAGTGAATAATAAAGACTATAATGATAGTAACTTAGATGCTATAGATAAATACAAGTGGTTAGAATACTATAAATTAAATTTTAAAGGAAAATGGTACACTTCTTTTACAGATAAATTGGTTTTAATGACCAATGCAGAAGGAGGATATTTAGGCTCTTACAACAAAGATCTAGGAGCAACACCAGTAGAACGTTATTTTGTGGGTGGAGATGGTATTGCAGCTTACCAATTAGACGGTAGAGAAACAGTTGGTTTAAGAGGTTATGAAAATAGCGGACTTTCTTCTAATTATGGTGGTACAATTTATAATAAATTTCAGTTAGAACTGCGCTACTCTATTACAGACGCTCCATCGGCATCTATTTATACTTTAGGATTCTTAGAAGCAGGTAATTCTTATGATACTTTTAAAGAATTTAATCCGTTTGACTTAAAACGTTCAGCAGGAGTTGGTGTAAGAATTTTTATGCCAGCATTTGGTTTATTAGGAATTGATTTTGCACATGGATTTGATCCATTGCCTGGGGAAACTGAAAAATCTGGTTGGCAAACACACTTTATAATTGGAAAACAATTCTAAAAAAACGATAGCTTTGTAAAGAAAAAGTTTTTTTGGCACGGTTTTTTCTAAATACATAATACAAATGAAAAAAATATTTTTATTAGTCTTTCTTACACTTAGTGTTAGTGTATCTTGGTCTCAGAGAAATCAATTAATTGCTTATATAGATATGGAGTATATTCTAGAAAATGTTCCAGAATATCTAGAAGCACAAAATACACTTGATGGCAAAGTTGCTAAATGGAGAAAAAAATTAGATGAACAAGCTAGACATATAGAAATCTTAAAAACAGATTTAGCAAATGAAAAAGCAATTCTTACAAAAGATTTAATTGAAGAAAAAGAAGAAGAAATTAGTTTAAAACAAATAGAATTAAGACGTCTAGAATCTTTATACTTTGGGCCAAATGGAGATATGTTTTCTGTAAGAAAACAATTGGTTAAGCCAATTCAAGATCAAGTTTACAATGCAATTCAAAGTATTTCTAAAAGAAAAAAATATGACTTTGTTTTTGATAAATCTACTGATTTAGTCATGCTATATTCAAATAAAAAATACGATATTAGCGACCTTGTTTTAGCCACAATAGACCGTAGTAGATTAATCGGTGAAAAATATAAAAAAAGACAAGAAAAAATGCTTACTCCTAAAAAGGAGTTAACAGATAGACAAAAAGAATTAATTAGCAAAAAAGAAGACGCACAAGCAAAGAAAATTGCTGATGTTGAAGCAAAAAAGAAGCTAATAGCAGAAAAAAGAGAAAAACTCTTACAACAACGAGAAGAAAAAAGAGAATTGTTAAGAGCTAAAAAAGAAGCTTTAAGAAAGAAAAAAGAAGCTCAAAAAGAAGAACAAGAATAAGAATAATAATTAAATCAAAACAAGAATGAAAAATTTAAAATCGTTACTATTAATCGCTGTATTTACTTTAGGACTAGCAGGTGTTGCAAATGCACAAAAAATAGGTCATATAGACTTTGAAAAATTAGTAGCAGAAATGCCTCAAACAAAAACCCTAAAATTAGACATGGAAAAGCTTGGTAAAACTTACCAAGATGAGATTACAGGAATGGAAAAGAAAATTGAAGCAACAAGACAAAAATATGTTGCCGAGTCTAAAGGTCAAACGAATGAAACGAATGACAAAAGAGCTCAAGAGCTTCAAGCTGAAGCTGCAAAAATTGAACAAGCAAGAAGATTTGCTTACCAAGACATGCAGAAAAAACAAAACGAAGGTTTACAACCAATTATACAAAAAGCACAAACAGCTATTGATGCTGTAGCAGCTTCTAAAGGTGTATTATATGTCTTAGATGCTTCTGTAGGAAAAGGTTTATTAGTTAAGAAAGGTGAAGATTTATACGGAGCTGTAAAAACTAAATTAGGTTTTTAATATAAACTAAATAAGATTACAAACTAAAACCTACTGAAATTTCAGTAGGTTTTTTTATTTTTACAAGTATATGGTAAAAGAAAACAAATTTCCTATTGGTATATTCGACTCTGGTGTGGGGGGCACATCGATTTGGAAAGAAGTTAACGCACTTTTACCCAAAGAGAATACTATTTACTTATCGGATAGTAAAAATGCTCCGTACGGAGAAAAAAGCAAGCAAGATATTATAGACCTATCTATTAAAAATACAAAATTTTTAATTCAACAAAACTGTAAAATAATTATTGTTGCATGCAATACAGCAACCACAAACGCCATTAAAGTTTTAAGAGAAAAATATAGCATTCCTTTTATAGGAATAGAACCGGCAATTAAAACCGCTGCTTTACAAACTAAAACAAATACAATTGGTATACTTGCCACCAAAGGAACTTTAAACAGTGAGTTATTTGAGAAAACAGCTCATTCTATCAATCAAAAAATTACACGTAAAGAGATTATAGGAACAGGCTTAGTAGACCTTATAGAAGGTGGTAAATTGCACTCTAAAGAAATGACTGCATTATTAACCTCTTATGTGCATCCTTTAATAAAGCAGAATGTAGACTGCTTGGTTTTAGGTTGTACACATTATCCTTATTTAATTCCTCAAATAAGAAAGCTTGTAGGTACCAAAATTCAAATTATAGATTCTGGTGAGGCTGTTGCCAGACAAACCAAAAATATTTTAGAAAAACATCAATTAATTAATAGCAGTACTAAAGAAAGCGTGCATCAATTTTTTATAAACAAAGATAAAGAAGTCTTAAAAATGTTGGTTTCAAACAAAGCCAAAAGAATAAAAATTACTGAAAAGGATTTTTAGAAACCAATAAACGAATTATTAATATTTGGAGTACTACGCCAAGTTTTATTTCGAGTCCACAAATTAATACCTAAAGTAATTTGATGAAAACCAGATTTTGTTAAAACTACATCACCTATTTGATTTGTATAGGTATAAGAAAACATGACATTTTTATAATTTAAACCAAATATAGGAGATATAAATTGCGAATTCCCAGCAACATCGGCTCCAAAAGTTACTCTATAAGACAATGCTAACCATAATTGATAATTATTAAGTGTTTTATATCCTTTTAAATTAAAATCTGATATTTTTTGGCCTGTGCCTTCCTTTAGTTGTAGCATAAAAGAAGGTTCTAATTGAAAATAATAATTTTTATCATAATAATATCCAACAGAAAAAACATAATTCCTTAAATTTAAAGGCTCAAGAACATTCAAATTATTTTTAGCTGTTAAAAATAAATTCTTCACAGTAAAATACGAAGAGAATCCACCTCTATGATAAGCAGCACTAAAGTCTGAATTATAATAACTAGTGCTTTCAATAATTGCAGCTACATCATCATTACCAAATGATCTTTGATCCGATTGATTTTGAATAAAAGAAAAAGACAATCCAAACGAGAGTTGTTCAAAATAATGACCATTATCATTTAAAGGTAAGTGATAAGCATAAGTAGCCTGAACCCCTTTTTGAGAATGATACCCATTTTTATCGTTAAATAAAACAAAACCATAGGCTGCATTTGTCTCTTCTCCAAACCTTGAATGAAAACTTATAGTTTGTAAAGCAGGTGCATCTGCTATACCAGACCATTGTTGTCTTGCTGTAAAACGTAATTTACTAGAATTACCAATACCTGCTGCAGATGGATGCACCAAATACACATTATCAGATAAATAATCTTGATAAATTGGCAATGTTTCTTGGGCAATATTCTTAAAAGAAAAAAATAAAGCAAATAGAGAACAAAATTTTAGATATTTTAATATCATTAATAAGGGATAATTACAAGTTATCAAATATATTCCTTTTCTTAAAACAAATACTTTATAATACAAATATTTAATAATGTAGTATATTATTTATGTTAAGAAAGCTAATCTTTATTATTACAATAAAGATAGTGATAAAAAAGGAACCTAGTGACAAGAACTATTTGCAGAGACAACATCTACTAAAGGAGCTGGAGATACATAAGGAATACCTAAACCTAAACCTCGTAATACAAATAAGACTCCTATAAAAACAACCACAATGGGTATTAATTTTTGTATTTTTTTTCTAAAATTCCCTTTTGTAAAATTTCCTAAGTATACAACTGAAGTCATTAAAGGAATTGTACCTAGACCAAATAAAAACATATATAAACTACCGAAAAAAGCATTTGTTGTTGCTAAAGCTCCAAAAACAGCCATATATACCAAGCCACAAGGTAAAAATCCATTTAAAAAGCCTATGGTAAAAAAGGTGTCATTTCTCTTCTTCTTCAATTCTTTACCTAAAGCATTCTTCACTTTAAAAATGACTTTATTAATACCTTTAGAAAAGTTTACTTTTGAAAAAAATTTAGGAAAGAGAACCATCAAAATCATACTAACACCAACGATTATAGATAACTGTTGTTGAAATCCGAAGAAATAAAATCCTTTACCAAGAAAACCGAATAACAATCCTATAAGACTGTAGCTAAATAATCGTCCAAAATGATAACTTAGTATTTGAAAAAAACCTTTGGTAGTGTTTTGTCTATCAATGGGCAACATAAAAGCTATGGGTCCACACATACCTACACAGTGAAAACTACCTAATAACCCAAATATTATTGCCGATAAAAACATTAATATTGTATTTCTTTTTTAATTAAGTATTCTTTATTGTTATATTTGAAAGATAAATTAATGTTCCAACGACCATCTAATAAACGTTTCTCAGGCACGAGCAAATATGTATTAGAGATTGAAATAGGTATTTCAAAATCTAATTGTTTATTAGACGGTCTATATAGGAACACTTTACCTTTAATTTTTTCTGGAGAAAATTCTTCTGGAAATGTTATTTTTAAACCTTCTTCTGATCTTTGAATAGTTATTTTGTCTTTTAATTCTAATGCATTTTTTTCTGCATTAATTTCATCTTGAAAACCTAATTCTTCTTGATAGTATTTTTCTGTAACCAAATCATAACTATATGTCTTATCGGTACTCATAGTAATAACCATGTATAAAATAAAACTCATAAAAGCTACAATTGCAATAACAATACCTGTTCCCCAATTAAATTTCATAATATTATAATTTTTATTTTATACTCTGTCTTCAGAAGTTTAGTTTATAATCATCCATGACGGAATGCAACTTTCTAAAAACTTCATTTATCGATAAAAAATAACCTGTAGATTTATTTATAGTTCTTTTTGGTATACTTTAATAATCGATAAAAAGTATTTTAAAACCTTGCAGTAAGCATATTTGTAAACATACTTACACTACTTATAACTTCTTGGTCCTAAAAAATTTGTTATGGTAGTTTCAATTAATTTATCACCACTATAAACACCAATTTCTAATTTAATTTTATCTTTTTCTAAGGTCGCTGAATTTATTTCTATAAATAAAGTACCTTCTGCTAAACCTTGTTTTGGCACCGCAAAATTATGATTAGAAACTAATTTTATGGTCCCTTTATGAGAAAGTAATTTATAACTTACATCATTTATATCTTTTGTTGTTTTATTAATTACTTTAAAGGTATAAACATTACTAATAATATTATTTTCTTTATGTTGATACAACTGTCCAGGCAACCTTAAAATTGTAGCTTCAACATCATTTCTTAAAAATAACATTCCTATTAAAATACCTATTAAAATAAATAAGACAGCAGAATATCCTTTAATTCTAGCGTTTAATTTAAAAGGCTTCTTTTTTTCGATGTTATCTTCACTTTCATATCTAATTAATCCTTTTGGCAAGCCAACACTATCCATTATATGATCGCATTCATCAATACAGGCAGTACAATTTACACACTCTAATTGTGTACCGTTTCTAATATCTATACCTGTTGGACAAACAACTACACATTGTTTACAATCTATACAATCTCCTTTACCTAAAGCTTCTCTATCCTCATTTTTCTTAAATTTAGATCTTCCCTCTTCTCTTTCTCCTCTCTTATAATCGTACGCAACATTTATCGTTTTGTTATCTAACAAAACACCTTGTAACCTACCATAAGGACAGGCTATAATACATACTTGTTCTCTAAACCAAGCAAAAATAAAATAGAAAACACAAGTAAAAATTGTTAATGAAATAAGTGTACTAATATTATCAAAAGGGTTCCCCGTAATGTAACTGATAAGTGTATCTCCACCAATTAAATACGCTAAGAACACATTGGCTATTATAAAAGAAACCACAAAGAAAATAAACCATTTTAAAAGTCTTTTTCTAATCTTTTCTGCATTCCAAGGTTGTTTATCCAAACGAATTTGTTTCCCTCTATCTCCATCAATCCAATATTCTATCTTTCTGAAAACCATTTCTAAAAAAATGGTTTGAGGACAAATCCATCCACAGAAAATACGTCCAAAAATTACTGTAAATAGAATGATAAATACAACACCCACAATCATTGAAATGACTAATAAGTGAAAATCTTGTGGCCAAAACGGAAATCCAAAAATATTAAATTTACGTTCTAAAATATTAAACAATAAAAACTGGTTCCCATTTATCTTAATAAAGGGTGCTGATAAAAGAAAAATTAACAGAAAATAACTTACGTACGATCTATATTTATAGAATTTACCGCTAGGCTTTTTAGGAAAAACCCAAGAACGTTTTCCAGATTTATCAATGGTACCAATACTATCTCTAAATTTTTCGCTTTCTGGAGTTTCCATATTTACTAATTAGCTTGTTCTAAAACCTGACCAACTTCTTCTGTTCCTGTACTTTCTTTTCCTTCTTTAAGTTCTGTATCTGGTTGTACTTCTGCCCCTTCATCTACCCATTTTTCTCCTTGAGGAGCTTTTGGGTTTGCTGGTGAAGTTCCTTGTAAAGAAAGTACATAACTACCAACTTTAGCAATATCTGCTGCTTTTAATGTTTTATTCCAAGCAATCATCCCTTTACCATCTCTACCTCCATTAGAAATAGTTGTAAAAACATTTTTTATTCCTCCTCCTAAAATCCAGTATTCATCTGTTAGATTTGGACCAATAGCCCCACCACCATCTGCTATATGACAAGATGCACAGTTTAATTTAAAAATTGCTTTACCTCTTCCAAGGTCTTTAGCATCTGTTAATAAAGTTACACTTTCTGCAGTAATTAAATCTGTTGCTGTAGACTTGTATTTTTTTAACGATATTTTTGCTTCTGCAACTGCTTTATTATATTCTACTATTTGGTCGTCTCCATCTAAAACCTCAAATCTCACCAAATATACTACAGCAAAGACAATTGATGCATAGAACAAATACACCCACCAAGGTGGTAAAGTATTATCTAGTTCTCTAATTCCATCATAATTATGATCTAAAATAATCTCTTCTTCACTTTCAATACCTTTAGTTCTTGTCCAAGATTGTAGTAACTTTTTAATCCAAGCATCACTTTCTTCAGGAACAATTCCTAGTTTTTCATTTTGTAATTCTGTTGCTTTATTAATGGCTATTACGTTTACCATTTCTTTTAAAACAACAACCAAAACAAAGCCTATAATTGCAATCCAAACTAAAGGATTCTCATAAACATTAAATGGTTTTTTGTACACCATAAACGACTTTGCAAGCGCTAAAAACGTAACAATTACAAAGATTATATATACCGTAGATTGAAAATATTTTTTCATTTTTTTTCTTTTTAATTATCTAAAGGTAAATTACTTACCTTATTTATATATTCTTTTTTTGCTGTAAAAACCCACCAAAACAAGACCATGAAGAAAGTGAAGAATATGATTAATGATATTAAAGGATATATTTCGACACCTGAAATAGTTACCATATAATTTTTTACAAATTTTAACATCGCCTTAGTTTTTAGTTATTTTTTGTTCGTCTTTCACTTTTATATCCGTACCTAAACGTTGTATGTATGCAATAACGGCAACAATCTCTCTATTTTTCATTTCTATAAAAGGTTCTCCATTCTCTTGAGCGTACTTTTTATCAGCTTCATAATTTTTTGCAAAATCTGGATCTGAGTGTAAGTTGTCCTCAATTTCTGTTCCTTGCGCTAACATACTTTGTTGGGCATTTGCTATTTCTTCTTCAGAATAAGGAACTCCTAAAGTAACCATCACTTTCATCTTACTTTCTATATCTCCTGTATAAAGTTTGTTAACAATTAACCATTTATAAGAAGGCATAATAGAACCTGGTGAAGTACTTTGAGGATCATACATGTGGTTTAAGTGCCAGCTATCAGAATATTTCCCTCCAATTCTATGTAAATCTGGTCCTGTACGTTTAGATCCCCATAAAAATGGATGATCATATACAAACTCACCTGCTTTAGAGTACTCTCCATAACGTTCTACCTCACTTCTAAAAGGTCTAATCATTTGAGAGTGACACCCTACACAACCTTCTCTAATATAAATATCACGTCCTTGTAATTCTAATGGTGTATAAGGTTTTACACTACTTATAGTAGGTATATTAGATTTTACTAATATTGTTGGAATAATTTGAACAGCTCCTCCAATTAAAATTGCAATCGTTGCATAAATTGTTAATTTGATTGGTTTTCTTTCCAACCAAGTATGCCAACCTTCTCCTTTAGTTCTATACGTAGGCACTGCAGATAATGGAGCTGCTTCTGCTAACTCATCTGTAACATCACTACCAGACTTAATCGTTCTAATTACGTTGTACAACATTATAAATGCTCCAATGATATACATACTTCCTCCAATAGCACGCATCCAATACATTGGTATAATTTCGTGTACAGTTTCTAAGAAGTTTCCATAAGTTAAAGATCCATCAGGATTAAATTGTTTCCACATAGAAGCTTGTACAAAACCTGCAACATACATTGGTAACGTATACATTATAATCCCTAAAGTACCAATCCAGAAATGCGCGTTTGCTAATGCTAAGGAATGTAATTTTGTTTTAAACAATCTTGGTATCATCCAATATAACATACCAAAAGTTAAGAAACCATTCCAAGCTAATGCACCAACGTGTACGTGAGCAATAATCCAATCACTATAATGTGCAATTGCGTTTACATTTTTTAAAGCCAACATTGGTCCTTCAAAAGTTGCCATACCGTATCCAGTAATTGCAACTACCATAAATTTTAAAACAGGGTCTGTTCTAACTTTATCCCAAGCTCCTCTTAATGTTAATAAACCGTTTATCATCCCTCCCCAAGAAGGTGCTAATAACATTATAGAAAACACAACTCCTAAGTTTTGTGCCCAAGATGGTAATGCTGTATATAATAAATGGTGAGGTCCTGCCCAGATATAAATAAAAATCAATGACCAAAAGTGAACAATTGATAATCTATATGAATATACAGGTCTGTTAGCTGCTTTTGGAACAAAGTAATACATTAAACCCAAAAAAGGTGTGGTTAAGAAAAATGCTACGGCATTATGTCCGTACCACCATTGCACCAATGCATCTTGTACCCCTGCATACACAGAATAAGATTTTAAAAAGGTAACAGGTAACGCTAAACTATTAAAAATATGCAATACTGCAACTGTTACAAATGTTGCTAAGTAAAACCAAATTGCCACGTATAAATGACGTTGTCTTCTTTGTAAGATGGTCCAAATCATATTGGCTCCAAATACAACCCAAACAACTGCAATGGCTATATCTATTGGCCACTCTAATTCGGCATATTCTTTAGATGAAGAATACCCTAAAGGTAAAGTAATGGCTGCTGCAACAATAATTAACTGCCAACCCCAAAAATTAAAGTTACTTAAAAAGTTACTTGCCATTCTTGCTTTTAACAATCTCTGAAGCGAATAATAAACCCCTGCAAAAATTGCATTACCTACAAAGGCAAAAATTACAGCATTGGTATGTAATGGTCTTAAACGCCCAAAACTTAACCAAGAAATTCCTTCTGTATAATAAGGGAACAAAAACATAAATGCGAGCATTAACCCCACAGAGAACCCCACTATTCCCCAGAATAACGTGGCATAGATAAATTTCTTTACGATCTTATTATCGTAATAAAATTGTTGCATTTCCATAATTTAATATTTAGTCTTTAGTTGATTTTTCTTTTTTATCTTTTACTAACTCATCATCAAACAACATGCGCACAGATGGCGTATAAGAATCGTCAAATTGCCCAGTTCTAACTGAATAAATAAATGCGATAAAAAATAAGATTGCTACTAGTATACTAATAGTTAGTAGTAGGTATATTACGCTCATATCTTGCCTGATAATAGATTTTCAAAAATAGTATTGGTCACTTTCTTAAAACATGACATTTATCATGTTTAACAAATATCTTAATTTTTTGTTAAATAGTCATAGAAAAAAGCTGTGTTTTTGGTTTATTTTTTAATAAATGCACATCAAAAGCCATACAAACGTTTCTAACATAGGGTCTTGCCTCTTCTGGGATGGATAAAGACTTTGACTTTACATCAATTTTAACCAATCCATCTTGCTCCATTTCTTCTAATAATCCTAAATGCATTTCAATATTATTGATTTTCATAGTTTTTTCTTCCCACGAAGTGGAAAAATGACACATAATATTTAAAATATGTTTTCTGATAACTCTATCTTCTTCAGATAATAAATGACCTCTAAAAATTGGAATCTCTCCTTCATTTACAATTTTTTGATATTCTTTTACCGTCTTAACATTTTGTGCAAACGCATACCAAGAATCGGAAATTGCAGACATCCCTAAACCAATCATTAACTGGGTTTTATTAGCGGTATAGCCCATAAAATTTCTATGTAATGTTTTGTTGATGGTTGCTTTATATAAACTATCTGTCTTTAAAGCAAAATGATCCATACCAATTTCTACATAGCCTAACTCTGCAAAAAGTTCTTTCCCTATTTCATACAAAGCTCTTTTTTCATCATCCTTAGGTAAATCATCTTCATTAAAACCTCTTTGTCCTACTCCTTTTACCCAAGGGACGTGTGCATAACTGTAAAATGAAATTCTATCTGGCTGTAATTCTTTTGTTTTGTTAATGCTATAAATGACGTTTTCTTTTGTTTGATGTGGTAACCCGAAAATTAAATCGTGACTTACAGAAGTATATCCAATTTCTCTAGACCATTTGGTAACTTGTGCTACGGCTTCAAAAGGCTGAATTCTATGAATTGCTTTCTGTACTTTTTCATTATAATCTTGTACACCAAAACTAACCCTAGTAAAACCTTCATCAAACAACGTTTGTAATTGTTCTTTGGTGGTATTATTTGGATGTCCTTCGAAACTAAACTCTGCTTTTGGATGCCTTTTTGCGATTTCAAAAATACCATCCATTAAATATTTTAAATTTTCTTTTGAGAAAAAAGTTGGAGTTCCGCCACCTAAATGCAATTCTTTTACAACAGGAATTTCATCTACTAACGCAACATATAATTTCCATTCTTTTAAAACCGTTTCTATGTATTCATCTTCTACTTCGTGACGTTTTGTAATGTGTTTATGACATGCACAAAATGTACACAAACTCTCACAGAAAGGCAAATGAATATAAATGCTAATTCCTTCTGATGAATTGCTTTCTTTAAAAGATGTTTGAAAAGATTGTATCCAATCTTGTTTGTCAATACCTTCCTTGTTCCAATAAGGTACCGTTGGATAACTGGTGTATCTTGGCCCAGGAATATTGTATTTTTGTACTAGTGATTTCATGTATTATCGTTTTGTCTGGTCTAGTGTGGTCAAGGCCTAATTAACTTCTAAAGAAATTGCCTTTAGCCCTTTCAATTATTTATTTTGAGTTCAGCAATACGCAAGGCAAAATTTTATTCTCCTAACTCTAAAGCAATTTCTATCATTTCTTTAAACGTCTGTTCTCTTTCTTCTGCAGTAGTTCTTTCTTTGGTAACCAAACTATCAGAAATAGTTAAAATAGACAAGGCATTTACATTGTGTTTTGCAGCAACGGTATACAAACCAGCAGTTTCCATCTCTACACACAAAACACCATAATCTGCCCATTCTTTATAACTATCAAACTCATCTGCATAAAACTCATCAGAACTTAAAATCCCTCCAGCTTTTACGGTTATATTTTTCTCTTTAGCCACTTCTATTGCTTTTTGAAATAACTTAAAACTTGCTGTTGGCGCATAATCTGCTCCGTTAAAACGGATGGTATTTAATCCCGAATTGGTAGAAGCCGCCATGGCTAAAACAATATCTCTAATTTTTACTTCCTTTTGATAAGAACCTGCAGAACCTACTCTAACTAAATTTTTAACTCCATATTCTGTAATTAATTCTGTAGCATAAATTAAAGTAGACGGAATTCCCATCCCTGTTCCCTGTACCGATATTTTTTTTCCTTTATATGTACCTGTAAAGCCCAACATTCCTCTTACATCATTGTATTGCTTAATATCTTTTAAAAAGGTATCTGCAATCCATTTTGCTCTCATAGGATCTCCTGGTAATAAAACCGTTTCTGCTATTTCTCCTTTTTTTGCTTCGATATGTACACTCATAATTATTTTATATTTTTTCCAATTAAATTAGTAGAAATAGTTGTAAAAACCACAATACTAATAGAACTTAAAGGCATTAAAATTGCCGCCATAACTGGTATTAGTTGCCCTGTTACAGCAAAATACAATCCTATTACATTATAGCATAAAGATAATATAAAACTGTATTTAATAACTTTTATAGCTTTTTTTGACGCACTTATATAGCTCCCAATTTTATTAAATTTTGATGCATCTAAAATTCCATCACAAGCAGGAGAAAACACATTAATATTTTCTGACAAAGCGATACCAACATCACTTTGTGCCAATGCCCCTGCATCATTTAAACCATCGCCAATCATGGCTACTTTTTTATTCTTTTTCTGAAAACCTGCAACAACCTTTAATTTATCTTCTGGTTTCTGATTGAATAACAAGTCTGTTCCTTTTGGTAAATTTTCTTCTAAATAAACTCTCTCTCCTTCATTATCTCCAGAAACTACTGCTAAATGATACATGGTTTTTAAAGAATCAAACAATGCTTTTACACCTTCTCTATATGAATTTTTAAATATGAATTTCCCTTTATAAACCTTATTAAAACTAACATAAACCGAGGTATCTAATATTGATTTATCTTCATTATTTTTAACAAAGGAAGACGAACCTAATTTTAAATTAACATCTTTATAACTCACCTCAATACCTTTTCCTAAGATTTCTTTATAATTAGAAATAGTGAGCACCTCAACCTCTCCTAAATCGTTATACAACGTTCTACTTAACGGATGATTAGAAGCTCTTAAAGAACTTTTTAAAATACTTTTTTCTTGATGATCTAATGGAGTTCCTTCATAAGAACTCGTATTTTCTTTATGTGTTGTAAGGGTACCTGTTTTATCAAAAATAATGGTATCTATTCCCGCCAATTGCTCTACAACCGTGGCATTTTTTAAATAAAATTTTTCCTTACCAAAAATACGCAGCATATTACCTAAAGCAAACGGAGCTGCCAAAGCAATTGCACAAGGACAAGCAATAATTAAAACCGCAGTAAATACATTTAGCGCCTTACTAGCATCAAAAAACAACCAATAGGATGTAGACAAAACAGCAACTAACAACACTATAATCGTAAAATTTTTACTAACGTTATCTGTAATGGTTTTAAAATGCGATTGATTATCTTTATTAAAAATATCATTACTCCACAATTGTGTTAAGTAACTTTGAGAAACGGAGGCTAAAACTTCCATTTCTAAAACTCCAGAAAGTTGTTTACCACCTGCAAATAATTTATCTCCAGACTTTTTAGACACTGGCACTGCTTCACCAGTAACAAAACTATAATCTATATCTGCTTTTCCATTAATGAGAATACCATCTGTAGGAATTAATTCTTGGTTTCTAATCAGTAATCTGTCCCCTTTTTCAATATCATAAATAGCAACATTCTCTTCCTTTCCTTCTTTAGACACCCGAGTAACAGCAATTGGAAAATAAGATTTATAATCGCGCTCAAAAGACAAGAAATTGTACGTTTTCTGCTGAAAAAACTTTCCTAATAATAAAAAGAATACCAAACCGGTTAAACTGTCAAAAAATCCTGTTCCTAAATCTAAAATAATTTCTGTAACACTTCTTATAAATAAAACCGAAATTCCGAGTGCAATAGGCACATCTATATTTAATATCCTAGAACGCAATCCTTTATAAGCAGATATATAATAATCTCGTCCAGCATAAAAAACAACAGGTAAAGAAAAAGCAAACATTAACCATCTAAAAACATGTTTGTATTTCTCTATCCAAAAACCATCTACTTCAAAATATTCTGGAAAAGAGAGAAACATTACGTTTCCAAAAGCAAAACCTGCAATACCTAATTTATATATTAAACTTCTATCTACTGATTTTTTTCCGCTTTCATAATCTTCTAAACTTATATACGGTTCATACCCAATAGAACTCATTAAAAGAACAATTTCTTTTAGAGAAGTTTCATCAGAATTAAAAGTAATTCGTACTTTTTTCTTTGGAAAATCTACTTGAGAAGAAGATACTTTAGGGTTTAATTTATGTAAGTTCTCTAATACCCATATACAAGAACTGCAGTGAATATGCGGAATATATAGTGTTACTATTTGCGTACTACCATCATTAAAATCTAATAATTTTTCCGCAATTTCTACGTTATCTAAAAAATCATATTTCCCTTGAATTTCAGTCGGAATTGCCCCAGGGTTGTCTTGAAAATTGTAATAACAAGTTAAATCATTCTCAGAAAAAATCTCATAAACAGTCTTACAACCATTACAACAGAAACTTTTACCATCAAATTCAATTAAATTATCATCACAAGAATCGCCACAGTGATAACATTGTGTAGATTTCATATTTACTCTTTTGCCTTTTGCAAATTTACAATAAGAATAGCACTTTAAAACATGATATATATCACTTTTTTAATATCTTTGACACCCCAATACCATTAGTCATTATGAGTAAATGTGAGCAATGTATTATTCGTCAACTTAATTCCTTAAAACACTTAACTAAAGAGGAATTGGTAAAGATGTCTAATTGTAAAACATCTAGAATTATAAAAAAAGGAGAAGCTATTTTTGAAGAAGGAGAACGCTTAAAAGGTATTTTCTGTATCAAAGATGGTGTTTGTAAGGTTTCTAAAATGAGTGAAAATGGTAGAAATCAAATTATTGGCTTAGTAACTAGAGGCGATTTATTAGGAGAAAGAAGTTTAATTTCTGATGAAGCCTCTAACCTTAAAGCAGTTGCTTTAAATGATATGGAAGTTTGTTTTATTCCTAAAGAAGAAATTCTAAAGGATTTATCTAAAAACTCAAACTTTACAATGAATGTGCTTAAAGACATGGCTCAAACCCTAAAACAAGCAGACAATGTTATTGTTGATATGGCTCAAAAAACCGTTAAACAACGTTTAGCAGAAACTCTTTTAAGACTGCACAGCAAATTTGGCACAAATGCCGAAAACACCATTAACATCCACCTTTCTAGAGAAGATATCGCTAATATTATAGGTACTGCAACAGAATCTGCAATTCGTTTGCTATCTGACTTAAAAAAGAAGAAAATTATTGAATTTAAAGGAAAAGATATTTCTATACTAGACAGTAGTGAATTAGATAAAATTGCTCAGGGATTTTAATATAGAAAGATACAATTTTCATATATAAAAAAAACACATCTATTGATGTGTTTTTTTTTGTGATTTATATTTTTTAAACATCATTCCTATCAAATATTATTTGTTTGAAACTTAAAAAAAATCACTAAACGAAAAAAGCACCTCATAAATGAAGTGCTTTTCGCGGTCTGGACGGGACTCGAACCCGCGACCCCCTGCGTGACAGGCAGGTATTCTAACCAGCTGAACTACCAGACCGTTGCTTTAAGCGGTTGCAAATATAACATCTTTTTTATAAAAAAAAAGCTTTATTTCTCTTTAAATGTAAAATTATTTACAACACAATCTTAAACACCACAATTGATGGACTTTATCTAAAAATTTATTTTTAAAACTCAAATAAAAAAAGTCTTTAAACGAAAAAAGCACCTCATAAATGAGGTGCTTTTCGCGGTCTGGACGGGACTCGAACCCGCGACCCCCTGCGTGACAGGCAGGTATTCTAACCAGCTGAACTACCAGACCGTTGCTTTAAGCGGTTGCAAATATAACATCTATTTTTAAATACACAAACATAAAATGAAAAAAATTATTTATTTTTTCTTCTACTAATTAAATAGGCGGTTAAAATGGCGTTATACCCTTTATGTATATCTACAGGTATATAATCAATCTTATACTGTAAACATTTATTTTTCAACTCGTTAAAATAACTTCCAACTAATTCCGTGTACTTTTCTCTAATATTTTCGGCATACACATTAATCTCCTCCCCCGTTTCAACATCTACAAATTTTTTCGGAGCATTGTCAAAATTGAAGTTAAATTCTGTTTCACCATCATAAGTATGAAACAAAACAACCTCATGTTTGTTAAATTTAAGGTGTTTTAGCGCTTCAAACAGTACTTCATGATCTTTATTTGGCTGAAACATATCAGTAAAAACAAAAATTAAAGAGCGTCTGTGTATTTTCTCCGCAATTTCATGCAAATACTTATACGTTTCTGTTGTAGATTTAGAATCTGAAACCATCAATTGCTCTAATTGATGTAATAACATCTTTCTATGGCGTTCACTCCCCTTTTCTGGAGCATAGTATTCATAAGTATCCGAATAAACACTTAAACCAACAGCATCTCGCTGTCTTTTTAAAATTTCCATTAAAGATGCTGCTGCAACCGCAGAGAAGCCTACTTTATTTAAACTCTCTACTGTCTGCTTTTTTACTATAGGATAATGCATAGAAGCAGAATTATCTATAATAATATGGCACCTTAAATTGGTTTCTTCTTCATATTTCTTTGTGTACAACTTTTCTGTCTTTGCAAACAACTTCCAATCTATATGGCGCGTACTTTCTCCTTTATTGTATAATTTATGCTCTGAAAACTCTACCGAAAACCCATGAAACGGACTTTTATGAATTCCGGTAATAAACCCCTCTACTACTTGTTTTGCAAGTATGTCTAAGTTTTTTATTTCTGATTTAACTTCTGAAAGATCTATCATAAGTATCTAAAATAAAAAAAGGTTTGACATTAGCCAAACCTTTTACGTTATCTTTTGTAAATTGATACTTATATAGCAGCATCAATTTTACCTGTATAAACATTTTTAGGTGCAACACCTACTTGTTTGTCTACTACTTCTCCGTTTTTAAAGATTAAAACAGTTGGTATGTTACGTACCCCGTATTTTGCTGCAAATTCTTGGTTAGCATCCACATCTACTTTACCTACAACAGCTTTCCCTTCATACTCAGTATGAATTTCATCAACAATTGGTCCTACCATTCTACATGGTCCACACCAAGCTGCCCAAAAATCTACTAATACTGGTTTGTCAGATTTTAATACTAATTCGTCAAAGTTTGCGTCTGTTATTTCTAATGCCATTTTTTATATTTTTAAATTGTTATTTCTGTATTGAGTTACAAAAGTAATCATTTTATTTACTTACTTGTTTTCTAAAAAATTACTTTTTCTTATTTGTCTATAAATAGTTGTTATGCTTACAAATAAAAAAGAGGGACACTAATTTCACTGATGCTTACAAATTACAAAAAACTTCACTTCTTTTTAAACGTATATTCGTGGAATTCGTATCTAAAATAACTTCGATGCAATTGCATGTATATTATCACTCTTACCCATAGAGTAATAGTGTAAAAATGGCACACCAGCTTCTTTTAACTCTTTAGATTGCTGAATTGCAAACTCAATACCAACCTGTCTTACGGCTTTATTATCTTTACAACTTTCTACAGCATCAATTAAATCTTCTGGCAAATCTATTTTAAAAACCTGAGGTAAAATTTGTAAATGTCTTTTTACTGCAAGTGGCTTAATTCCTGGTATAATTGGCACTGTAATGCCTATTTCTCTCGCTTTTTTAACAAACTCAAAATATTTATTATTATCAAAAAACATTTGAGTTACCACATAATCTGCTCCCGCATCTACCTTTTGCTTTAAACGTTTTAAATCTGTATTTAAAGACGGAGATTCCATGTGTTTTTCTGGATATCCTGCAACACCCACACAAAAATCATAATTATGCTCTACCAAAATATCATCATGCAAGTACTTTCCTTTATTTAAATCAGATATTTGCTGTACCAAATCGCTTGCAAAAGCATTACCACCTTCGGTTGCTTTAAAATAAGACTCATCTTTTCTAGCATCTCCTCTTAAGGCAACTACGTTATCCAAACCTAAATAATGGCAATCTACCAAAACATATTCTGTTTCTTCTTTGGTAAAACCTCCACACAATAAATGCGGAATTGCATCTACCTGATACTTATGCATAATAGACGCACAAATACCCACAGTTCCCGGTCGCATTCTGGTAATTCTCTTGTCTAAAAGTCCGTTTCCTTTGTTTACATAAACATACTCCTCTCTAGACGTAGTAACATCTATAAAAGGCGGATTAAACTCCATTAATGGATCTATATTATTATATAAATCTTGAATGTTTTTTCCTTTCTGTGGCGGAATTACCTCAAAAGAAAATAATGTTTTTCCGTTCGCTTTTTTAATATGATCTGTAACTTTCATAGAACCTAAATCCTAAAGAGGATTTTTATTTAATTAATTATAATATTTTTTTGGGCGTTACCACAAGGGTCGCGCTTTACACTATATCTTTTTGTTAAAAAAACAAAAAGGATGCCGTTTCAATCGCTAACGCAAAACTTACTCTTGCGTTAAAATAGAACTGTCAATAATACTTTTTTCTGAATATTTTTTACCCTTTTAAAGTTTGGCTAAAGCCAATATTCCTTTCATAAATTTTAACACAGGCTAAAGCCCATGGCAATTCAACAATAAAAAACAACTCTTTTCTTTATCCAAATTTATTTTCACCAACACTCTTTCTAACCAATTGGCTTCCATCTGAGTGTTCCTTCCCTTCGGGAAGGTTAGGATGGGCTACTTAGCTGCTTTTTTACATCTTCGTAATCTTCTTTGTATTCCCAATATATATACCTACCATCAACATAATCTGTTAAGACATATTTTTCGCTTAAAGATTTAATTCTAGAAACAGCAATTAATTTTTTACCAAATTTCTCTGCTGTAACCTGAGTCATGATCTCCTTGTTATTTTTATCATAACCATGAGAAATAACATAATTTCCTAAATGTAATTCTATAAAATCCATACTAGCCTCCCTTAATCCCTCCGAAGGAGGGAAACTATTGCGGGATATTTTTTTTATTAATATTTATTTTCCAATCAAAAAATAGTCTTCCAAAAAAATGGTTTCCATCCAACTGTTCCTTCCTTTAGGGAAGGTTAGGATGGGCTTTTTATTCTTCAGCTAAAATAGGATGCAACCATTTTCTAGCTTTCTCCTTTGTAATTCCTTTTCTTGTTGAATAATCTGTTACTTGATCATCTGTAATTTTACCCAAACCAAAATATTTCGATTCTTTATTTGCAAAATAATACCCAGAAACTGCTGCTCCTGGCCACATAGCCATACTTTCTGTTAAAGTAACACCTATCTTTTCTTCAACTTTAAGTAAATCCCAAATGGTTTCCTTTTCTAAATGATCTGGACACGCAGGATATCCTGGTGCAGGACGAATTCCGTTATAACTTTCCTTTATTAAATCGTCGTTTGTTAAACCTTCATCCGTATCAGCCCCCCAATGCTTGGTTCTAACTTGTTTATGCAAGTATTCTGCCATAGCTTCTGCAAAACGATCTGCAATTGCTTGCGCCATAATTGCATTGTAATCGTCTTCTTTTGCTCTATAACTTTCTGCTAATTCTTGTGCTCCAAAAATACCGACACAAAATGCGCCCATATAATCTGTTCTACCAGTTTCTTTTGGGGCTATAAAATCTGCCAAAGCATGATTCGGAATCCCTTCTCTTTTCTTTAATTGCTGACGTAAAGTTCTAAAAATAAATTCTTCTCCTCCTTTTTTCTTTACAGAAATATCATCGTCATTAATAGTGTTTGCTTCAAACAAACCAAAAATTGCTTTTGGTTTTAACAATTGCTTCGCAATAATATCTTTAATCATTGCTTGTGCTTCTTCGTACATAATTGTTGCTTGCTCACCAACAACTTTATCTGTTAAAATAGCTGGAAATTTACCATGTAAATCCCAACTTCTAAAAAACGGACTCCAATCTATAAAAGGTACTAATTCTTTTAAACTTAACTGTTCTAAAGTCTGAATTCCTAATTCATTAGGTTTTACAATCTTAGAAGTTTCCCAATCAATTTTATATTTACGCTTACGTGCCTCTTCTATAGAAATATATGATTTTTCTTTCCCTCGTTTTAAAAACTTAGTTCTAAATTCATCATAATCTTTCTTCATTTTAGCAACATACTCATGTGATGTTTTCTTATTTAATAAATCGCCAACAACAGTTACTGCTCTAGAAGCATCATTTACATGCACAACCGCATTGGTATATTGCGTATCTATCTTAACCGCTGTATGCGCTTTAGAAGTTGTTGCACCACCAATTAACAATGGCAACACAAAATTCTGACGTTGCATTTCTTTTGCCAAATACACCATTTCATCTAAAGAAGGTGTTATTAAACCAGACAAACCAATAGCATCTACACGCTCGCTAATTGCCATTTCAATAATCTTTTCTGGCGGAACCATGACTCCTAAATCTACAATTTCGTAGTTATTACAAGCCAAAACAACGCTTACAATATTTTTACCAATATCATGCACGTCTCCTTTTACAGTTGCCATTAAAATTTTACCAACAGGCTCTTGCTTGTCTCCTTTTTCGGCTTCAATAAAAGGGTTTAAATAACCTACCGCTTTTTTCATTACACGTGCAGATTTTACTACTTGTGGCAAAAACATTTTTCCTGCTCCAAATAAGTCTCCAACCACATTCATACCAATCATTAAATGACCTTCAATCACTTCAATTGGTGAGGTTGCTTCTTGTCTTGCTGTTTCTATATCTTCTAAAATAAAAGCGTCAATTCCTTTTACTAAAGCATGTGTAATTCTATCTTGTAAAGGGTTTTCTCTCCAAGATAAATCTACGGTTTTTTCTACTTTAGAACCTTTTACAGTATCAGCAAAATCTAACAAACGTTCTGTTGCATCTTCTCTTCTATCAAGAATTACATCTTCTACACGTTCTAATAGATCTTTTGGAATATTATCATACACTTCTAAAAGTGCAGGATTTACAATTCCCATATTCATACCTGCTTGAATAGCATAATACAAGAAAACTGAATGCATCGCTTCACGAACACCATCATTTCCTCTAAAAGAAAACGACACGTTACTTACACCTCCACTAACACTTGCGTTTGGTAAATTTTGTCTTACCCAACGGGTTGCTTCAATAAAATCGATAGCATTTCTTCTGTGCTCATCCATTCCTGTAGCAACAGGAAATATATTTAAATCGAAAATGATATCTTCACTAGGAAAACCAACCTCATCCACCAAAATATCATATGATTTTTTAGCAATTTCAATTCTACGATCATAGTTATCTGCCTGTCCTTCTGCATCAAAAGCCATTACAATTACAGCAGCACCATAACGTTTTATTTGTTTTGCTTCCCAAACAAACTTTTCTTTTCCTTCTTTTAGTGAAATTGAATTTACAACGCATTTTCCTTGCACAACCTGTAGACCTGCTTCTATGATTTCCCATTTAGAGCTATCAATCATAATTGGAACTCTACAAATATCTGGCTCTGCAGCAATTAAATTTAGAAAGCGCACCATGGCTTGTTTTCCGTCAATTAAACCATCATCAAAATTAATGTCGATAATTTGTGCGCCTCCATCTACTTGATGTCTTGCAATATCTAAGGCTTCATCAAATTGCTCGTTTTTTATCAATCGTAAAAACTTACGAGAACCTGCAACATTTGTACGCTCACCTACGTTTATAAAATTGCTATTTTCATTCAAGACTAGAGGTTCTAATCCTGATAAACGCATATATTTTGTTTGTTTCACTTTCATCTTCAGGCTATTTATTATCTAAAACAGTTGTTACTATTTTTGTGATTTCTTCCTTTTTAGGCAAATATAATTCATATTTACTTGCTAAAATTGTAGTATTGTTTTTTGGCAACGCATACTCTACCATTGTGTCGTTTTTATCGGTACAAAGGAGTATACCTATGGTATTATTCTCATCTTCTTGTTTTTCAGTTCTATCATAATAATTCACATACATTTGTAACTGACCAATATCTTGATGAGAAAGTTTTTGTGTTTTAATTTCTATGATTACAAAACATTTTAACAATCTATTGTAAAATACTAAATCTATAAAATACTCATCATCTTCTATTTGTATTCTTTTTTGTCTTGAAACAAAAGAAAAACCATTTCCTAACTCTAAAAGAAAAGCTTGTATATTAGTAATTAGTGCTTTTTCTAAATCTTTTTCGTAATAACTTTCTTGAGGCTTTAAACCTAAGAACTCTAAAATCATTGGATCTTTAATAATGTCTTTAGGGTGCTCTATTTCCACTTCCTTTTTAGCAACAGCCAACACTTTTTCTTTATCATTACTTAAAAGTAAACGTTCGTACAATTGACTATTTATTTGCCTTTCTAGTTGTCTGGCGCTCCAATTATTATTACAAGACTCTTCTATATAATATGTTCTTTTGTCCTCATTTTCTATACGAAATAGCAACTTGTATTGCGTCCAATTCAATTGCGAACGCAGTGCGTTCGTAATTGGAAAAACAGTATAAAACTGTCTACACAATTCTAATTGTCTAATAGAAAATCCGCTTCCAAAATCTTTTATCAGTTCTTCAGCGAGTGTTTTTATAAGATAAGCACCATAATCTGCACGCTCTTTTCCTTTTTGTTCTTCTTCAATTATATGTTGTCCAATATGCCAATACATCAAAACACGTTGTTGGTTTACAGACCTTATTGCGTTTTGCTGCGCGGTAACAATAAGTTCCTTTACAGAATGTATAAATGTTTTTGAAAGAAGTGACATTTTGTTATTGATTATTAGTTGTTAAACATAATGTTCTACAATAGGAAAAGGATCATAAAAATGATGTAATAATTCTTTCCATTCTTTATATTCATCAGATTTTCTAAACCCAATTTCGTGATCTTCAATTGTTTCCCAATTTACGAGTAAGATATATTTATCTTTTTGCTCTACACATTTTTTCAACTGATGAGAAACATATCCTTTTTTAGAAGAAATGATACTTTCTGCTTTCTCAAAACTAGCTTCAAAATCTTTAGACAGACCTTTCTTTATGTTTAAAACGGCTACTTCTAAAATCACCCTACTTATAATTTATTTTTAATAATTCTGCTTACGCAGGATTGATCTTTTTTTTATTTAAAACTATTTATTTACTACAAATTCTCTCGGTTTGTATTTTGCTGCAATTTTAGCAATCTCGCTTATATGAGCAGGACTTGTACCACAACATCCACCAATAATATTGATTAAATCTTTCTTTAAATACTCCTCTATTTGCTCACCCATTTCTTCTGCAGTTTCATCGTACTCACCAAAAGCATTTGGCAATCCTGCATTTGGATGTGCAGAAATAGCAAAATCTGTTTTATTGGCAATAGCTTGTAAGTGCGGTTGTAATAAATTGGCTCCTAAGGCACAATTAAATCCTACAGATAATAATGGAATATGAGACACAGAGATTAAAAAAGCTTCTGCAGTTTGCCCAGATAAAGTTCTACCTGAAGCATCTGTAATGGTACCACTTAACATGATTGGAATCTCAATTCCTCGTTCGTCTTTTACTTCTTCAATGGCAAATAAAGCTGCTTTTGCATTTAAAGTATCAAAAACCGTTTCTACAAGCAATATATCTACACCACCATCTATTAAAGCTTCTACTTGTTGTTTGTATGCAATTCTTAATTCATCAAAAGTAACGGCTCTATAACCAGGATCATTTACATCTGGAGACATGCTTGCCGTTCTATTTGTTGGACCAATAGAACCTGCTACAAAACGAGGTTTGTGTGGTTCTTTTGCTGTAAACTCATCGGCAACTTCTTTGGCAATTTTTGCAGATTGATAATTTAGTTCATAGACCAAATCTTCCATCTGATAATCTGCCATGGCAATTGTAGTACCAGAAAAAGTATTGGTTTCTATAATATCTGCACCAGCCTCAAAATATTTACCATGAATGGTTTTAATAGCTTCTGGTTGCGTAATAGATAATAAGTCGTTATTACCTTGTAAAGGTGTTGGATAGTCTTTAAAACGTTCTCCTCTAAAATCTTCTTCTGTAAATTTATAGGCTTGTAGCATGGTACCCATTGCACCATCTAAAACCAAAATTCTTTCTTGTAAAGCTTTATATATATTTGACATTCCTGAAAATTATTTTTTGCGTTATCAGGAAAAGAAGAATTGATACTTTTTCCGTTATCTCTCTGAGAGGTTCTGAAACTAGTTCAGAAAGAATCAGTAGAAATTAGCACCTTCTTTAAAGTTAAAGGGTTGCCAAGGCTTCCTCGGGTCTAATCCCTCAACCTTTCTTGATAACAATATTAAATAAATGAACTAAATTACGTTACAAAGTAACGAACTTTTTTCTTGTTTTTATAATTTATTCGTAGATATCTGATGATAAATAACGGTCTCCCCTATCGCAAATAATAGCAACAATAACACCTTTATCTATAGAATTAGCTACTTTTAAAGCGGTTGCAACAGATCCTCCAGAACTCATTCCTGCAAAGATGCCTTCTTCTTTTGCTAAACGAATGGTCATTTCTTTTGCTTCTTCTTCACTTACTTCAAATATTTGATCTATTTTTTTTCGTTTAAAAATAGCTGGCATATATTCTTCAGACCATTTTCTAATTCCAGGTATTTTAGCACCATCTTTAGGTTGTGCTCCTATAATGGTGATGTTTTCGTTTTGTGATTTTAAATAATCAGAAACTCCTGTAATGGTTCCAGTAGTTCCCATGGCAGAAACAAAATGAGTTACTTCCCCTTCTGTATCTCTCCAAATTTCTGGTCCCGTTGTATTAAAATGTGCTTTCGGATTATCAAAATTATCAAATTGATTTAAGCGAAAATATCCTTTTTTATATTTCAATTTTAAAGCATAGTCAATAGCTCCTTCAATCCCTTTATCTGCAGGAGTTAAAATAACTTTTGCTCCGTAAGCACGCATCGTTTTAACTCGCTCTATTGTAGAATTTTCTGGCATTGTAAGCACCATATTTACACCTAAAACTTTTGCCATTAAAGCCAATGCAATACCAGTGTTACCACTAGTTGCTTCTACCAAAGTATCTCCTTTTCTTATATTTTTTCTTTTGATGGCTTCAGAAATCATATAATAAGCAGCTCTATCTTTAACACTTCCACCAGGATTATTACCTTCTAGCTTTAACAATAAAGTTACCCCTTCTTTTTTAAAGATGTTTTGCACTTCTACAAGTGGTGTGTTTCCAACAAAATCTATGATACTTTTGGTCTTCATCTTAATTTCTTTTTTGAAAAATATTATTTTCTGATTGCACGGTTACCACCGAGTTTTCTGGAACTGATTCCGTAATACAAACATTGGCTCCAATTACAGAGTTTTTTCCTATTACCACGTCTCCACCTAATATGGTAGCATTTGCGTAAATAACAACACCACTTTCTATGGTGGGATGTCTTTTGGTAGATGCTAAACTTTTCTTTACTTGAATTCCGCCTAAAGTTACTCCTTGAAAAATCTGAACATTATCTTTAATAACAGTCGTTTCTCCAATAACAATACCCGTTGCGTGATCTATAAAAAACGAATCTCCAATTTCTGCTCCTGGGTGAATATCTGTACCGGTTTTACTGTGTGCAAATTCACTCATTATTCTTGGAAATACAGGAATACCTTGCTTTAATAATTGGTGACTTAAACGATATACAGCAATTGCGTAAAAACCTGGATATGCCAAGTAAATTTCTTCTAAACTTTTAGCAGCAGGATCATTTTTTTCTGCAGCAGTAGCATCTAAATCTAATTTCTGACGGATAGTAACAAAAGAACTTTCAAAATCATTCCAAAAATCTTCTCCATTTTCAACAGATAATCTTTCTAAAATTTTTAAAAACTTTAATCTTGTTTCTGCACCACTTTCAGACAAATGACGTTCATCAAACAAGTTATTAATTAACTGTTTGGTGAAAATTTCTACGGCATCTCTTAAACACATGCTGTAGTTTTTAAATGTAACTATTTGTGCTGTTTCTTTCATTCTTGCCGTTTACATTTCTGGTGCTAAAGTAACTTCTAACCCTTCCATTGCTGGCGTCATTTGTATCTGACAACCTAACCTACTATTATCTTCTACATTAAATGCTTCTGCTAACATAGCGTCTTCATCATCTGACATTTCTGGTAATTCGTTATCTGAATTTACATAACACTGACAAGAAGCACACATAGCCATTCCGCCACAAATACCAATAGTTCCTTCTTCTGCTAATTCGTAAGAACGAACTACTTCCATAAGGTTCATTGCCATGTCTGTAGGTGCTACAACTTCATGCATTACACCATTTCTATCAGTTATTTTAATGTTTATATCTACGCTCATTTTACATTTTTTACCAACGCCAAAAGTAATGAATTTGGTTGATTAGACCTCAAAGGTTTTAAAAAGCTTTGAGGTCTTTGTTAATCTCTTTATTAATATTGTCTACTAAATTAAGTAAACCTAACAATTATATACCTACAAGGTTTTTGAAATCTTGTCGATGAATGATTAATTTATCGCTTTTACAACTGCTTTTGGAGCTTCTTTTTTAGTTCCGTCAAATCCTTCTACACCACCAACGGTTGTGTATTTCATTACATATTTTTTATCTGGAAAAATTCTTTGATATGCACTCTGGCACATTAAAGTAGCTTCGTGGAACCCACATAAAATCAATTTTAATTTTCCTGGATAGGTGTTTACATCACCAATAGCATAGATTCCTGGAATATTTGTTTGATAGTCTAAAGCGTTATTTACTTTAATTGCATTTTTTTCAATCTCTAATCCCCAATTACCAATTGGACCTAATTTTGGAGACAAACCAAATAAAGGAATAAAATGATCTGTATCTACAATAAAAGCATCTTCACCTTTTTTCTCAACAGCAACACCTGTTACTTTATCTGTACCGATAATTCCTTTTACTTCCGCAGGAGTTATCATTCTAATTTTTCCTAAATTCTTTAATTCCTGCACTTTTTCTACAGAATCTAAAGCGCCTCTAAATTCATTTCTTCTGTGAATTAAAGTTACTTCAGACGCTACGTCTGATAAGAAAACAGCCCAATCTAAAGCAGAATCTCCACCTCCAGAAATGACTACTTTTTTGTCTCTATAGAATTCTGGTTCTTTAATGATATATTCTACTCCATTATCTTCATACTTCTCTAAGTTATCAATTTTTGGTTTTCTTGGTTCAAAAGAACCTAAACCACCTGCAATAGCAACAATTTTAGCATGGTGTTTTGTTCCTTTATTTGTAGTAACAATAAAAGTACCATCATCTTGCTTATCTATCGTTTCCGCTCTTTCACCTAAGGTAAAACCAGGCTCAAATTGCTTTGTTTGTTCTATTAATTTATGTGTTAAATCTCCGGCTAAAATCTCTGGATAAGCAGGAATATCATAAATTGGTTTCTTAGGATAAATCTCAGAACATTGCCCACCAGGTTGTGGTAATGCATCAATTAAATGACATTTTAATTTTAATAAACCAGCTTCAAAAACTGTAAATAACCCTGTTGGTCCTGCTCCAATAATAAGTATGTCTGTTGTAATCATTTTTTTGTTTTGCTTTTTGCTCTTGGCTTTTAGCTTTTCGCCAAAAGCGAATTACCAAAAGTTAATAGCCCTTTTATTTCTCTACCAAACTCTTTGTAAATTCGTTTAGCTTTTCTACTTTTTCCTCAAAGTTTCCTTTGATTGTTTTTCTATATTCGTTTAAATTCTTAACTAAATCATCTACGTTTTCAGGAATTACATCCTCAAAAAACTGACGTAATCTTTTAGCTGTTGTTGGCGATTTTCCGTTGGTAGAAATGGCTACTTTTACATTTCCTTTGGTAACAATGCCACCCATATAAAAATCACAAAAAGGAGGGTTATCAGCTACATTTACTAATATACTTCGCTTTCTACAGTGTTTATAAACCTTTTCGTTTACCTCTGGAAACTCTGTTGTTGCCACAACAATATGCTTTCCTTTTAAATACCGTTTATTATATTTTTCGTTGATCAGTTTTACGTTTCCCTTCTTTGCTAATGCACTTGTGCCTTCTCTAAACATAGGAGAAACCATTGTTACATTTGCATCTGGACTCGATTTTAATAAGAACGTCAATTTTTCTTCTGCTACAAAACCACCTCCAACAATTAATACTTGTAAGTTTTTTGTTTTTAAAAAAATAGGGTATAAATTATTTCTTTCCATAAACCTATCCTTTTAACACGTTTGCATACTGTTCTTGAATATCTAAGATTCTTTGACGATGTTTTACAACTTCACCTAAAACAATAATTGCAGGATTTTTTAAATCATTCTCTTCTACTATTTTTTCTATGGTATCAACCGTACCAATTCCTAATTTTTCTCTAGGTGTTGTTCCTCTTTGAATAATAGCAACAGGTAAATTATTTTTACCTTCTGCTTGAAATAATTTTACAATTTGAGGCAATTTGCTCATCCCCATTAAAACAACAATAGTAGCGTTAGACTTTGCAGCCAACTCTATATCATTAGAAATTTTATGATCTTTTGTGGTTCCTGTAATTACCCAAAAACTTTCTGCGCTACCGCGTTTTGTTAAGGGTATATTTTGATAAGCAGCTACTGCCAACGAAGATGAAATTCCTGGAACAACCGCAACCTCTAAACCTAAATTTGCGGCATATTCCATTTCCTCTGCACCTCTACCAAAAATAAATGGATCTCCACCTTTTAAGCGTACTACATGTCCGTTAGATTTTGCTCGCTCAACAATTAACTCATTAATTTGTTCTTGTTGATAAGTATAACACCCTCTACGTTTTCCTACAAAAACCTGTTCAGCTTCGGGGTTTATATACTCTAATAATTCTTCATTCACCAAAGCATCGTATAATACTACATCAGCAGCTTTTAAAACTTTAATAGCTTTTACTGTGATTAAGTCTATGTCTCCAGGACCGGCACCTACAACCGTTAATTTTGGTGTTTTTAAACTCATTTTATTCTTTTATAACTTACCCTGCAATAGCAGTTTCAGCATTTCTATAAGCCCTTACTTTCTGTAAAAACGTATTTGCATCGCTAATATACTTCTTTGCAAATTCTTCTGTTGGAGCAAATTTATTAATTTGATAAATTAAATCTGCAAAAGAACCTCCCAAATCTATTTTTTCTGAAGAAATAAATACTTCATCAAATTGAGAAATAATACTTGCATGCGTATTTGTTTTCTTATCTGCCGCTAATAATGATGCTTTAGCTGAGTTTACAATAGATTGGTATGCATAGTAAATAGCTCCTGAATATACTTTGTTTTCAAAAGCTTCATTTGCATTTTCAATTTTTTCATCACTTTCTAAAAATAAAGTCGCAATTAAATCGATCACAACACCTGCACATTCTCCAATTCCTATTTCTTTTAAATATTTCTCTTCTTCTCCCCAATCGATAAAATCTTCTTGAGTTAAATTAGTAACATCTTGCAAATCGTTTAATAAATCATAAAAATAACGTTCTCCGGTAACTTTATAATATTCTACAAAAGATTTTCCATTAGCATTTGCTTCAAAATCATTAAAGATTCTGCGTAATGCTTCTGGACCTCTTTTACTTGGCACTTTTACTACTTTATCTGCAAATAATGCATTTCCGTTTCCTAAATTTCCTCCACCTAATAAAACTTGTAACGCTGGCGCCACTAATTTATCTGGAGTTCTAACCGTCATTCCTTGAAAACCAATGTTTGCCATATTGTGCTGCCCACAAGCATTCATACAACCACTAATTTTTATAACTAGATCTTCGTTTTTTAAATACTGAGGATATTCTGCTTTTATAACTCGCTCTAATTCGTCTGCAATACCAGTACTACTTGCAATACCTAAGTTACATGTGTCAGTTCCAGGACAAGCAGTAATATCTACGGCCTTATTATAACCTGCTTCTACAAAACCTAATTTTTCTAATTCTTGATAGAAAAATGGAACTAAATCTTCTTTTACAAAAGGAATAACAATATTCTGACGCAAGGTTAAACGAACTTCACCTGCTGCATATTTATCAACTAAATCCGCTAATAAACGAGCTTTATCTGTATAAAAATCTCCTAATAAAACTTTAATTCCGATTGCAACATAACCTGCTTGCTTCTGAGGAATTAAGTTGGTAGATTTCCATAAATCAAATGCTTCTTGATTTTTTATCTCTACTTGAGGAGCATCAACAGAAACTGGAGTTGACGCAACATAACCATCAGCATCTATTGCAATCGATTTAAATTCAATGGCATTTTGTTCTTCTTCAATTAAATTTTTAAAAGCTTCTAAACCGATATCTTTTAGTAAGAATTTCATTCTTGCTTTGGCTCTACTTTTACGTTCACCATAACGATCAAAAACTCTTAAAATACCTTCCATTACTGGAATAATTTTATCTGAAGGCAAAAACTCATATAAAGTTTCTGCATGTCTAGGCTGAGAACCTAATCCTCCTGCAACCATCACTTTAAAACCTCTAACTCCGTTTTCTATTTTAGCAATATATCCGATATCATGTAAATAGGATAGGCCTGTATCTTCATCCGAAGAAGAAAAAGAAACCTTAAATTTACGTCCCATTTCTTGACAAATAGGGTTACGTAAAAAGAATTTAAAAACAGCATCTGCGTACGGAGAAACATCAAAAGGCTCGTTTACATCAATACCAGCAGTTTCTGAGGCAGTTACATTTCTTACAACATTACCACATGCTTCACGTATAGTAACTTCATCTTTTTCTAATTCTGCCCATAATTCTGGCGTTCTTTGTAAATCTACATAGTGAATTTGAATATCTTGACGCGTTGTAATATGTAATCTTCCTCTAGAATACTCATCTGAAACTTCAGAAATTCTACGTAATTGATTACTCATTACTTTACCGTAAGGCAATTTTATACGAATCATTTGAACGCCTTCTTGACGCTGACCGTAAACACCTCTTGCTAAACGTAAACTTCTAAATTTCTCTTCGTCTATTTCTAGATTATTGAATTTTGCAATTTTATCTGCTAAATCAATAATATCTCTTTCTACAACTTGGTTTTCTATTTCTGTTCTAAAACTTTGCATGATTTAATATTGATGGTTGGTAATGGCTGCTAGTTGGTTGGTAATTGGTTTATTTTATAAAACCTACACCTACTGTATTGTTGCTTTTAGGATCTATTAAAATAAATGATCCATTTGATTTGTTATTCTTATAAGAGTCAAAAGCTAATGGTTTACTTAACTTTATTTGTATGTCTCCTATTTGATTTAATACCAATTCTGATGGATTTTCTTCAATACCAGAAAAATCTGTTTTTATAATACTAGACAATTGTGTAATTTTTGCTTGTGCATCATTTACACCATGTTTTATATAATATTTTTGTGAAGCTTTTAAAGGCTCTTTATCCATCCAACAGATAGTTGCTGTTAATTCTTTAGCAATGGTTGGCTCTTCATTTACTTTTACCAACATATCTCCTCTACTTACATTTACGTTATCTTCTAACGTAATGGTAACAGAACTTCCTCTTTTTGCTTCTTGAAATTCTTTATCGAAAAAATTAATTGTTTTAATCTTAGATTTTGTTTGCGATGGTAACACTGCAACTTCATCTCCAACCGCTAAATCTCCTCCATACAATTTACCTGCGTAACCTCTAAAATCGTGGTATTCTTCTGTTTTTGGCCTGATAACTGTTTGTACAGGAAAACGGGTTTGAGAAGCATCATTAATATCTTCTACATCTAATTTCTCTAAGTGATGCATTAACGTTTCTCCTTTATACCAAGGTGTATTTTCAGATTTATGTACAACATTATCTCCTTGTAAAGCAGACATTGGAATAAACGTTAAATTCTGACCTTTATATTCACTTTTACTCGCTAAATACTCAATTTCATTTTTGATTGTATTGTATTTCTCTTCAGAAAAATCAACTAAATCCATTTTATTAATTGCAATTACAACATCTTTAATTCTCAATAAATTATTGATAAAAAAGTGTCTGTATGTTTGTTCTATAACTCCGTTTCTTGCATCAATTAAAACAATAGAAGCTTGTGCCGTAGAAGCACCAGTAACCATATTTCTTGTATACTCAATATGACCTGGAGTATCTGCAATAATGAAACTTTTTGATGGTGTAGAAAAATAAATATGTGCTACATCAATAGTAATTCCTTGTTCACGTTCTGCAACTAAACCATCAGTTGCTAAAGAGAAATCTAAATAGTCAAAACCTCTTTGTCTACTTTTTTCTTCTATCGCTTCTAATTTATCGTCTGTTAATGATTTTGTATCGTATAAAATACGACCAATTAAGGTACTCTTACCATCATCTACACTTCCTGCTGTTGCTATTTTTAATACTTTCATTTTTTATCAGCTGTTCGCTATTGGCCTTTGGCTTTTAGCTTAATTTGTATTCATTTTTAATACTTACAAAGCGATTAAATTTTGTAAGGTGTTTGCAAATAGTTGCGTTAGGGATTGAAACGACATCCTTTTTTTGTTTTTTCAAAAAAAGATATAGTGGAAAGCCCGTTAAAACGCCCAAAGTATTCTAAAAATACCCTTGTTGTTTACGTTTTTCCATTGCTGCTTCAGAACGTTTATCATCTATTCTTGCACCTCTTTCTGAAATGGAAGAATCTCTAATTTCTTCTACAACTTTTGCAATATCGACTGCGTCGGATAAAACTGCCGCTGTACAACTCATATCTCCTACAGTTCTAAAACGAACCATTCTTTCTTCTACAACTTCTTCTTCATCTCTAAAAACAACAGCATCATCTGCAGACCAAATCATTCCGTCTCTTACAAATATTTTTCTCTTATGTGCAAAATAGATTGATGGAATTTCGATGTTTTCTTGTTCTATATAAGACCAAACATCTAATTCTGTCCAGTTAGAAATTGGAAAAACACGTACATTTTGTCCTAAATCGATGCGTCCGTTTAACATATCGAAAACTTCTGGACGTTGGTTTTTTTCATCCCACTGACCAAAATCATCTCTTACAGAAAAAATTCTTTCTTTAGCTCTTGCTTTTTCCTCATCTCTTCTTGCTCCACCAATACAAGCATCAAAACCAAATTCTTCAATAGCGTCTAATAAAGTTTCTGTTTGCAACATATTTCTACTGGCATATCTACCAGTTTCTTCTTTTACTCTACCAGAATCTATATTGTCTTGTACATTTCTTACAATTAACTCAACACCTAATTCTTTTGCTAATCTGTCTCTAAATTCAATCGTTTCAGGAAAATTATGACCTGTATCGATGTGCATTAAAGGGAAAGGAATTTTTGCTGGATAAAATGCTTTTTGCGCTAAACGCACTAAAGTTATACTATCTTTTCCTCCAGAGAATAATAAAACAGGCTTTTCGAACTGCGCTACTACTTCTCTAAAAATATAAATTGCTTCACTTTCTAAAGCATCTACTTGTATTGTTGTATTACTCATAATTATCTTTTTAGATGTGTAAACCACATTCTCTGTTACTTTCTACTTTTGTTGGATCGAAATATGTAAACTCGTTTGGTAAATTTTGTTCTACTAAATAAGCATCTAATTGTTCATCTGTCCAATTATAAAAAGGACTCACTTTTACAATTCCATCCTTACTTACAGAAACAACATCGATACTATTTCTAAATGCAGTTTGACCTTTTCTTAAATTTGTAAACCAAACATCTGGTTGATGCTCTTTCATTGCTCTTGTAAACGGCTCTAGTTTTACCTGTTCTGTAAATAAAACATGTTTTGGATCTTCTATAGAAGGAACTCCTAAAACTACATTTCTGTGAGCAGCTGTTTGTTTTGGTGTATATAACTGAATGTTTAAATCCAGTTTTTTGATAATTTCTTCTGCATGCTTATAAGTCTGCATTGTATTATAACCGGTATCACACCAAATTACTTTGATATCTTTTTGCACATCCGTAACTGCTTTTAAAATAGCAACTTCATATGGTCTGAAGTTGGTAGTAATTACTGGATTTTTCGCAAAAGAAATAGCCCAAGCTATAATTTCTGCTGGACTTTTACCTTTTAATTCTCCGTTTATTTGTTCTAAGTCTAAACTCATTACTTTCCCCATTTTACTTTATTCCATACTCTCTCGTGTAAGAAGTATAAAACTAATTTTGTTAAAAAATCTACCGAAGCAATTGATGCTGCTAACGTAAACTCACCAGTTACATAATAAGATACCACTAAAGTATCTACAGTACCAACAACCCTCCAGCTTAGTGCTTTTAGCACACTTCGTAAAGGTTTTTCAGAAGACTTATCTTCTTCAAAACCTTTACTCTGTGCTTTTTTGCTAAAAATGATTTGGTCTAAAATCATAAAAAAAATTAATTCAAATAATTATCCTACTGCTTTAGTAGGGTATGCAAACATACTTCAAAACTTTCTAATAGGTCGAGAAAAATTGTTAATAATTTCTAAAACCCTACATAATTAGTAGATTAATAAAAAAAAGGTAAAAAATTTAAAGATATTTCACTACTACAAGGTTGTAGTACTAATATATTTTCAAAACACTTTAAAAACATATCATTTACCAAGTGAATTTAAAAATTATAATCATCTTATAAACCTCAAAAAGTAATGAATCACGGTATCAATTATAAAAAAACCAAGAAACCTATTTAGAATTTAAAAAACTGGTATAAGCAGTAAGAGTAACAGCATAATATATCATCCTATACATCTACAAAAAACAGTTGGCATTCATTGAGGAAAACCAATAATCGAATAAACTCTACAGATAATTAAATGACACTTTATAAACATTTACTAAAAAATACATTTGAATAAGCAGGGGAAAAACTTATTAAAAAAGGAGGAAAACACCGTTGTTATAAATTTAAAATAATCTTTAATTAGCAACTATGAAAAATCAAAATACTTCCAAATTGAAAAAACTGTTTTCTATCATCACCTTATGTTTTATGTTTTTTAATCAACATTCATTTGCACAAGACATTAAAGTGCAGCTCATGAGAGTAACTAACAGCAAAAATAATGATCACAGTAAACTACCTTATTGGAGAGATTCTGGTGTTAGCAAAACTGGCAGACAAGATACCTATATCTCAATAATAAGTGAACCTGCAAAAGACAAGGTTAAGAGAGTTGTTTTTATCGCTGCTGGTCAACAAAGCGATGACCCAACGGGTAGTGATGGATTAACCACGGGTAATTACGGAAATGGATACACAAATGTACTTACAGGACAACCAAACAATTATAAAGAAGGTCTTAGACATAGCGATAACTTAGAAACTACAAGTAACTTAAATAACTCATCATTAGCTTCTAAACTCATCAAATCAGGAGAATTCCCAGAAGAATCAACACTTTTTGTATTAGCTTTTGACGCAAGACTTGGTTACTTCCAATCCGAGAATGAAACAAAGCGCAGAGAGACTGCGTTCTTTAATTTACTAACTTCAAAATTTAACCCTTCAAATGTGGAAGTCATTGTCTTGTCGGGGCAAAGTAGAGGTGGTGCACTTGCATTTCGACTTGGCAGCCGTTTAAGAAGTAATTCCACCTACACTAATATACCATTAATTGTGCAAGGTTATGATCCTGTAGCCGCAAACCCCGTATTGGCAAAAACTCCAAATTTACTATTCAAACTTCCTAACCTGATATTTAAAAGACAAATTGAAGAATATCTTCCTATTAATAGCAAAAATGACAAACTTAAAAACCCTAACGATTATAACAATAAATATTGTTGGAAAGTAAATATGGATGTAACATTTCCAACAGAAAAAAGAGATAATTTAAAAGTGTATATTGTTCATTCTGGAGACAAAGTTAGTGGAATTATAAGCGAAAGTATTCGTGCATTTGCATGGAAAGAAGAAAATACAGATCTTGGTTGGTACAAACAACATTGGCTAAATTTTGGGCACGAAGAAATGGGTGGATGTAATTTTTTTAATAATAGTGATTGTCTCTTTAAAACTGTAGAGTCCGGTTATCAGCATATTATTTATTCAATACCTACATTTAAATATGAGTTAAAAGAGAAAATTTATTCCTATCATTCTAAGCCAGTAGTTGGATATTTTAATACTGATTTGGAAGAATTAAAACCCATAAAGAAAATTGAGGGTTTAAAATCTGCTAAAAAAACCACAATCAAAAATGTTCAAAATAGAACAATATCAACGAATAATAAAACAAAATTAAAAAGCCTTAAAAGTAACACTATTACCCAAACAAAACCACATAGTTTAACAAGAAAAAAATATTTAGATATTATCTATTACGGTAAATGCGGTAATGGTAGTGATTGTTGGAGGACACATTTAAACGATAAAAACGGGAAATTTAATATAACTTCTTATGGTGATGATATGTGGTTTCAAGGAGATAAACCAGTTAATGCACCAGTTGCTGGTGATTTCAATAAAGACGGCTATACTGATATTGCTTATTATGGTAAGTGTAATAATGGTAGTGATTGTTGGAGAGTACATTTAAATGATAAAAACGGAAAATTTACTGTTACTTCTTACGGCGGTGATATTTGGTTCAAAGGAGACAAACCTGTTAGTGCTCCAGTTGCTGGTGATTTCAATAAAGATGGCTATACTGATATTGCTTATTATGGTAAGTGTAATAATGGTGATGATTGTTGGAGAGTACATTTAAATAATAAAAATGGAAAATTTACTGTTACTTCTTACGGTGGTGATATGTGGTTTCAAGACAACAAACCTGTTAGTGCACCAGTTGCTGGTGATTTCAATAAAGATGGCTATACTGATATTGCTTACTATGGAAAATGCGGTAATGGTGATGATTGCTGGAGAGTACATTTAAATGATAAAAACGGAAAATTTACTGTTACTTCTTACGGTGGTGATATGTGGTTTAAAGATGACAAACCAATCAACGCTCCAGTAGCAGGTGATTTCAATAGAGATGGTTATACCGATATTGCTTACTATGGAAAATGCGGTAATGGTGATGATTGTTGGAGAGTAAATTTAAATGATAAAAACGGGAAATTTACTGTCACTTCTTATGGTAGTGATATGTGGTTTAAAGGAGAAGATCCTGTTAGTGCTCCAGTTGCTGGTGACTTTAACAGAGATGGTTATACTGACATTGCTTATTATGGAAAGTGTGGTAATGGTGATGATTGCTGGAGAGTACATTTAAATGATAAAAACGGGAAATTCACTATTACTTCTTACGGCGGTGATTTGTGGTTTAAAGAATGAAATAATTATATATAACCTAAGTAAAAAAAGTTATTCAGAATTGAAATTTAATAAAAAATCTCAGATCATTTATTGACCTGGGATTTTAATTATTTAACAGACCATATAAATATCAAAAACAAACTTAAGCCGTATATCATTAATAACAAATCTTCGTCTACTTACAAAAATACAGTTGAAATAGGTATTCTTGTTTCGATAAACAGAGAAAAATTAAGCGTTAACAAAAATAAAATAGCAAGAATTTACTTGTTTTATTTGAAGTTGCATAAATCTGCAAGTGTTGTATTTTTAAAAATCTGTAAAGAACTATCTCTTACTTTAGCCATTAATTTATGAACAGCACAAGCATTTTCATCAGGACAATCAGCACACTTTTCATAAAAATTTAAACTAACACAGGGAACCATAGAAATAGGACCATCTAAAATTCTCATAACTGTAGTCATTTGTATTTCTGCAGGTTCTTGTAGAAGATAATAACCTCCACCTTTTCCTTTTTTAGAGGCTAACAATCCGTTTTTACGTAGAATTAACAAAATACTTTCTAAAAATTTTAAAGAAATACTTTCACTTTTAGAAATTGTGGCAATAGAAACAGGTGTTTTATCTTCTTGTCTTGCCAAATAGGTAAGCGCCTTAATTCCGTATTTTGTTTTCTTTGATAGCATATAACAAAATTACATAATTTAATGTAATTACCATACTAAAATAGTAGGATAAACTTCTAAGAGTAAAAAAAAAGGATGAATTCAATAAATAAAATTACACAAATCTTTAATTGTTTTAATTTATTAAATGTTCATATGTATTCTCAAAGAGAACATTTGTTCCCCTAAAAATAGTTTAAGATATAGATATTTACATAAATCCAAAATTCTAAACGTATGATTAAAAAAATTACAATTCTTTTTTTTATTTCCTTTCTTATTTTAATAGGAATGAATAAAACAAATGCCCAAAGTAATATTAAATATGGAGATGATTATATCGTTTTTGAGGCAGAAGACACAAATACACCTCTTGGAAATAACTGGAAAGTTATAAAAGAAGGAGACACCAATTATTTAGATGAAGATTTTTACAATGTAAAAGCAAGTTCTCCTTCACCAATGAACAAAACTTATTTTCAATATACTGGACCTTGGCAAGGCGCTAATAGCGAATTAGAATATAATTTTACATGCCCTAAAACAGGAACATATCAACTAGCTATGCGCATGAGTTCTCCTTTAGAAGAATATACCGGAACTGGCAAAAAGTTTACAATACGTACACTTCCAGATGGAACTGAAGTAAAGTGGGAGCTAGCTGATGCCAGAAATGATATTTACGTAAAGATGGAAGGAAACTTTACCAGTGGTAATGCTAAACATACAGAATCTGATTTAAGAACTTTTCATAAAATGTTTGGTAGAGGACCTAATAGATGGGGAACTTGTATAAACCTAGAACACAATGGTAGTAATGGTGCTTTTTATAACTTTATAGAAGGTGAAACATATACTTTCTATTTAAAAGGAAGATCAAACAGTACTATTATAGATTATATCGCTTTTTATGACACCTCATACTTAGCACACAATATCAATAACCAAGGTCCGGATTTAGCCATTCAACTGCCAGAAGAAATTCGTCCTTACGAAACTCTTATAGCTTTAAGTTTAACCCCAAATCCAGGAAACGTTAGAGCCGGTACAAACACAACAAAATTAAACGTAATTACAACCCCTACAAATGCAAACAATAACGTAACATGGTCTTCTTCGAATGCTGCAATTATTTCTATTGATGCTAATGGAATATTAACTGCTAAAGGCAACGTAGCCGAAAAAGCTACAATAACTGCAACTAGCTTAGTTAACAATACATTAATAGCAACAAGTGAAATAACAATTATAGACTTTTTTGACGTAGATGTAGCATCGCTTAATGTTACACCATCAGCAGCTAATATTGTTGTTGGAGGAACTATAACTTTTACAACAGCAGTTCTACCAAATAATGCAGATGATAAGTCTATTACTTGGTCTAGTTTAAATGAAGAAATAGCAACAGTAGATCAAAATGGAGTAATTACAGCTCTTTCAGCTGGTATTGTAACTATTAGAGCAACTTCTAATGAGAATACTTCTATTTACGGAGAAGCTACGCTACAAATAGGAGAGAACATTCCGCAATCAATTGCTTTTGATGATATTGATAAATATAGAAATAGGACTTATAGAAGCGAAGGAACTATGGAGGTTACGCTAAACTATCATGCAGGTTCATTTAAAACAATTAAAGATCCAATAATTCTTAAATTAAGACATATTCATAAAGATAACGGCTGGAATATAGTGAAAGATATTACCTTAAACTTAGATGAAACAGTAGGTAAAGAATCAGGAACAATAACTGTTGACATTCCATTAACCGGTGTTACACCCACAGCAGATTTATCAACTGACGATTTTTATTATCTTTTTGTTAAAGCTACAAATAGCAATGGTGACAAAAAAACACAAGGAATAGAACCAATTATTATATTAGAAAAAACACTTTCAACTAAAGATATTTTATCTAGTACAATATTTAGAACATACCCTAACCCTACTAAAAATGCTGTGTTTATTGAAACTAATTTTGCTGAAAATTTATTTGCAAATATTTATAATATCAATTCTAAACTTGTAAAATCTAAAGAAATTTCAAAAATAGACAACAAGATAAATACATCTAACTTTAGACCTGGAGTCTACTTTATTCAATTAAAAAGCAAAAATAAAACGATTGCAACTAAAAAATTAATTATTTTAAAATAACCATCGCTTAAAAATGAAACATACAATAAATATCTTTTTCATCGTTTTTACATTCTATTTTTCTCCAATTTTTGGACAATCAAAAATTACAATAGATTATAAAACTAAACGATTTGTAGGAGAATCATCAAGCTTTAATAGAGACAAATATTTTAATATTCACTCTAAATTTAATAAACCAGACAAAGAACTTTCTGAGTTTATTAGTACGTATAATATTAGATCCGATTATAGAGGTTCTAGGGGATTAGGAAATCCTATTGCAAGAATAAAAAAGGGGAAGTTTCCGAAAATTAAAAAATTGCATAGCGGAATTAGAGATGTAAATGGCCATGTAGATTCTGGTAGAGCTAAATATGTTTTTTATCAAAAAGAAATAGATTATAGCCTTACGGATGTTACAGAATTTTCTAATAATGCCGCAGATTTTGCAGTTGATTATTATCGCTATCAGGAAGATAATGTACCTAAGTATTTTGAACCTTTTAATGAGCCAATGGTGCATGCAAATGATTTTTATCCAAAGAAAAACAATAAAAAATATGATAAAGAAAAGATTGATAAGATCATTACCAAAATGTGCGAATTTCATAGAGATTTAGGTAAAAAGGTACATGCTGCATCAGAATTAAAAAACATGAAAATAATGGGTTATGCTTCGGCTTTTCCCGAATTTGAAAGCAAAGACTTTTATGTTTGGAATACACGTTACAAAAAGTTTATTGACATAGCAGGTGAAGAAATGGACTTATTTTCTGTGCATCTTTATGATGGAAGTGGAAATGTTAACAATGCAGGTGGTCGTAGATCTGGCTCTAATTCAGAGGCCATTTTAGATCTAATTGAAGCATATAGCTATAAAAAACTACATGTTGTAAAACCAATTGCGGTAACAGAATTTGGCCGTTTGGTACAAGATCAACCTAATTTTCCAGATACACGTAATTTTGAACCTGTAGAAAATTCGCAAGCGGTACGTTCTCAAATTCACATGCTTATGAATTTTATTGAAAGAGGTGATGATATTGAACTTACCATACCTTTTTCTACTGGTAAAGTAAAACCTACTTTCCGTTTTTCTAAAGCTTCTTTATGGAATAAAACGGAATCTGGTGAGTGGGAATTTACCCCAAGAAAATACTATTTTGAAATATGGAAAGACGTAAAAGGAGATAGAGTTGCCTTTAATTCTGCAAATATTGATGTACAAACGCAAGCTTTTGTAGATGGAAAAAATTTATATGTGGTTTTAAATAATTTAAATGATGAAACGCAACAAGTAAATTTAGAAGTAGTGAATTCTAAAAATTTAAAAAATACGGAAATTAAGAGGTTAAATATTTTTAGAGATAAAGTACCAGAATTAACTATTGAAAAGCAAAAAGAGGCTCCAAAGAACATTAAGATTGCTTATGGAGAAACCATAGTTATTACCTATAACTTTAAAAAGAAAATTAAATTTGAGAATACGATACATAGTAAAAAATACTATACAGATACTTATTTAACAAATATTAAAGCAAATACATTTTCTAATTTTACTTTTAAGAATGTAAAAAAAGGTAAAGGAAAAGCTACATTAAGAATTAGTATTGGAAGAGATAAAAATGCATCGTTAATGCCAATTGTAGAGGTTAATGGAAAACCAGTAACTATAAATACGGATATTATTAGAGGCTACAATCAACATAATAGAAAACAGTTTTTTGGAACTTTAGAAATACCTGTTGATATTAATATCTTAAAAGAAGGTGAGAATAAAATTGCTGTAAAATTTACAGATAATGGTGGGCAAATTAGTTCTGCTATTCTTCAAGTTCAAACTTTAGAAAAATAAATCTTTAAACGAATAAAGTCAAACTCAAATTTTTATTACTGAGTTTGACTTTTTGTTTTTATTCAGCAAAAATATTAATCTGTAGTATGTGATTTTTCTAAAGCATAAAAAGTAGCTTGTACATAATCATCTGCATCTCCAGTGTTATTCTGATTATAAACTCCTGCTTTAAAATACATGTATTGTCCGCCATTATTATAACCGCTATTTAGCATATTTACGGTTTTAACAACATCTGCTTTACCTTCTCTTATAATTGTAACCGTTAGATCATCTCCAACAACTTTAATGGTATAGCTAAACTTTTCATTAAGTGCAATTCCATCAGAAGGATTTGAAGCAGAACTATCTTTAGAACCAATCATTTCATGCCATTGTTCAGTTCCACTTCCTTCTGCAGGTTCGTGTGCAAAATAAATAGAACCCAAAGTATTACCTGCTAATTTCCTATAATAAAGACGGATAGGTTCATCATCATTTGCATGAATTTGGCCAACAATAACACGTCCTTGTTGACCAGAATCACCTGTAGTTGTTACATGATTTACAGCAAGTGTTGCAGACATTTCTCCGTCATAACTTGCAGCGGCAGTTATATCTGCTTGCGGAGCAGTACTAAAAACCCAATTATTTTTATTAACTCCTTTGGTATCTATGCTTGTATTGGTTCCTCTTAACATTTCGCGAAACTCAACTCTAGTATAACTTGTACCTGTAGATGTTTTAAACCCATTAACCGGACACTTAAAAACCATTCCTCCATCATCTGCAGTATAAAAATATTTACTATTTTCATATTCGCTATTAATTTCGCTTACCGTAATTGTTTTTGCAGTTCCATTCCCTTTATTCTCTGGTATACTTAAATTCCAAGTAGCTAAATCAAAATTTTGTGAAGGTGCTTTACTTGCATCTAATTCTCCTGAAGTTTCTTCTCTAGCAGCTTGTGTAATTGTTAAAGATTCTGATAAATCACCGCTAACTACAGTAATAATGCCTGTACGCCTATTAAATGCGGTATTTGTAGCTACAGAAACCTGTATAGTTCTATTATTGGTTCCGCTTGTTGGTGTAATAGTAATCCAGCTATTATTATTACTCGTGTACCAATAGGCATTCGCAGTTACCTCAACGGTTTGTGTTTCTTGACTTGCAGAAAATTCAGAAAGCGTAGATAATGACAAAACATCTAATACCTCCTCTTTGGAATCTGCGGAGCTGCAAGAAAAAAAAGATAAAAATAATGAACCAAGAAACAATAATCTGAAAGAAATTTTCATAAAAATAATGACATTAATAATTGAATTTTTAAAAGTACAAAATTGGTTAACCAATTTAAGGTAATTTTAAATAAAATTATTATTTAATTAAATAAAGAGATTAAAACCAACTCTTTAAACAATTAAAATATCTATTATTAATTATTATCTAAAGCTTGTTTTAAATCAGCAATAATATCATCTGCATGTTCTAAACCAACAGAAACTCTTACCAAACCATTTGTAATACCAACTTCTAATCTATCTTCTTCAGACAAACGTCCGTGAGTTGTAGAAGATGGATGCGTAACAATAGTTCTTGTATCTCCTAAATTAGCAGACAATGAACACATTTTTATAGCATCTAAAAATTTTCTTCCGGCTTCAATTCCCCCTTTTATTTCGAAAGCAACAATGTTTCCACCTAATTTCATTTGGTTTTTAGCTACTTCATATTGAGGATGTGATTTTAAAAACGGATATTTTACAAACTCTACATTTTCATTATCTTCTAAAAACTGAGCAACTTTTAAAGCATTTTCGCAATGTTTTTCTACTCTTATTGATAGTGTTTCTAAACTTTTAGACAACACCCAAGCATTAAAAGGAGACATTGCTGGACCCGTATTTCTTGCAAACAAATAGATTTCTCTTAATAAATCTGCTCTACCAACCGTTACACCACCTAAAACTCTTCCTTGACCGTCAATTAATTTTGTTGCAGAATGAATTACTAAATCTGCACCAAATTTAATTGGCTGTTGTATATAAGGTGTAGCAAAGCAATTATCAACAATAAAAATAAGATTGTGTTTTTTAGCAATTTTCCCAATCAACTCTAAATCTAAAATATCTACAGCTGGGTTTGTTGGCGTTTCTATATAAAGAACTTTTGTATTTTCTTTAATCAAACTTTCAATTAAATCTACTTCATCAACTTTAAAATAAGAAGTTTCAATATTCCATTTTGGTAAATATTTAGTAAACATTCCATGTGTTGATCCAAAAACAGATCTACAAGAAACAATATGATCTCCAGCACTCAACAAAGCTGCAAATGATGAAAAAATAGCAGCCATTCCTGTAGCAAAAGCATACCCTGCCTCTGCTCCTTCCATTGCCACAATTTTGTCTACAAATTCTGTTGTATTTGGATTTGTAAAACGACTATATAAATTACGTTCTTTTTCTTCTGCGAAGGATGAACGCATGTCTTCTGCATCGTCAAAAACAAAACTAGAGGTTAAATATAAAGGTGTAGAATGTTCAGAAAACTGACTTCTTTCTGTTTGACTTCTAATTGCTTCTGTTTCGAAATGTTTGCTCATTGTAATTATTAGATTGTTAGACCGCTTTCGCTTTTAGAATCAAGAGCCAAGACAAAAATTGATAATTCTCTTATTTTTTCGTCTTGATTCTTGTCTCTTTTTAATATTGTTTCTTTTTTTAAATCGTGATTGACTGAAATACTGCCAACTGAAAACTGCTTACTATTATTTAATTATTATGTTTTGCTAATCTTAATATATCTCCAAAAACCCCTCTTGCAGTTACACTTGCTCCCGCTCCTGCTCCTTGAATTACAATTGGCTGTTCTCCGTAAGATTCTGTGTAAATTTCAAAAATTGCATCAGAACCTTTTAAAGAACCTAAAGGAGTACTTTTATCTGTAGAAACTAATTTTACTTCTAATTTCCCTTTATTTTGAGATAAATCTCCACTTAATTCACCAATATAACGTAAAACATGGTTTTCCTCTTGATTTTCTTTTAATTTTTGATATTCGTCATTCAATAATTCTAAATTCCCTAAGAAATCTTTAACAGAACCGTTTCTTAAATTCTCTGGAATTAAATTCTTAATTTCAACCTCATCAAACTCATTTTCTAATTCTAGTTCTCTTGCTAAAATTAATAATTTTCTAGCAACATCATTTCCTCCTAAATCTTCACGAGGATCTGGCTCTGTAAATCCTTTATCAATTGCTTCTTGCAAGGTTTTAGAAAAAGGAACATTTTCCGCAGAAAAAGTATTGAATAAATAACTCAAACTTCCAGAAAACACCCCTCTAATTTTGGTGATATTCTCTCCTGATTCATGTAATAAACGAATCGTATCAATTAATGGTAAACCTGCACCAACATTGGTTTCGTACAGATATTGTTTTTTATATTCTTTTAACTTCGCTCTTACTTCTTTGTAAAAATCGAACGATAATGTATTGGCTATTTTATTACAAGAAACCAAATCGAAACCAGCTTCTATAAACGGAATGTAATTACTTACAAAATTGACACTTGCGGTATTATCTACTGCAATTAGATTTTCGAAATGATTTGCTTTTGCAAAAGCGATGATATCATCTACAGTTACATTTTCTTCTCCGTTTTCTAATAGATTTTGTTTCCAATTTTTAGAAACCCCGTTTTTATTTAGCAATACTTTTTTAGAATTTGCTACGGCAAAAACATTCAGTTGAATTTTTCTACGTTCTAAAACAGATTGTGTATTTTCTATAATTTGATCAATTAACGTTCCGCCAACCAAACCTTTCCCGAAAACAGCAATGTTTATTTTTTTAGTAACTCCAAAAACCTGACCATGAATTACATTTACGGCTTTGTGTAATTCGGTTTTTTTAACCACCAAACTCACATTTTTCCCAGTAACCGTGTTATTGAATAAAAGTGGTACTATTTGATTTTTGATTAATGCATTATAAGGGTGATGAAATTCGCTTAAATCTTGACCAATAATAGAAATCACCGCAACATTGCTTACTATAGAAATATGATTTACATCTTGCGAATAAAAATCATTTTCAAACTCTTTTTCTAAAGCAGAAACTGCTTCAACCGCTCTATCTGCATCAATAATAAAACCGATTCCTCTTTCTGACGAACCTTGAGCAATAATACTTACACTAATATTACGATCACTTAAAACCTTAAAAATACGAGCATCAACACCTACTTTACCCAACAAACCTCTACCTTCAAAATTTAGTAAAGCAACATTATCTATGGTAGCAATTGATTTTATTCCTTTTGCTGATGAAGATTCTGATGTAATTAAAGTTCCTTTATCTTCTTTATGAAATGTATTTAAAATTCTAAGGTTGATATTCTTCTCTAATAACGGAATAATGGTTTTTGCATGTAAAATAGTTGCTCCAAAATTGGCCATTTCATTCGCTTCTGAGAAAGATAGTTGCTCTATTTTTTTAGCATCTGCAACCAAATCTGGATTTGCTGTAAAAATACCACTAACATGTGTATAGTTTTGTAATTCATCTGCATCTAAATAATTAGCTAATAAAGCAGCAGTATAATTACTACCATTTCTACCTAAAGTAGTGGTTTCTCCTTTTTTGTTAGCTGCAATAAAACCAGAAACAACATTTATGGTATCGTTATTTTCTTTAAAATAGGTAATTACATTTTCTTTAGAAACCGCAGTAATAGGTTGTGCATTTCCAAAGTTTTCATCCGTAATAATTAAAGATCTAGAATCTACGGCATTTGCAGCAATATTTTCTTTCTCTAACAAACTTGCTACCATCTTTACAGATAACAATTCGCCTTGAGCTAAAACTTCATCCTTTATTTTATGACTATAATCACCCAATAAAGAAACACCTTCAAAAATGGTTTTTAATTTAGAAAATTCATCTAAAAAATCTACAGAACTATTTGGTTCTAATTGATATGCTTTAAACTTTTCAAACTTGGTTTTATACTCTTTTTTTGACGCTGCCTTATCTAAAATAGCTTCTAGCTCGTTTGTAGAATTCCCTCTTGCAGAGGCAACAACAGTTACCTTTATTCCGGCTTTATATTTACCTGCAATAATTTCTATTGCATTTTCTAATCCTTCACCATTGGCTAAAGATTTTCCTCCAAATTTTAAAATTTTCATCTTCTTTTCTCTATAATCTTTATTAAAAATAGGCTCAATAATTTTTTGCAACTGGTCATACTCCATCAAAAAAGCATCATGACCATGCACAGAATTTATTTCATTATACGTAACATTCTCTTTTGTTAACGCTAACTTTTTATGCGTTTCTCTGTTTTCTTCCGCAGTAAAAAACAAATCTGAATCCACACCTATAATATGAATATTGGCATTAATTTTATCTAAAATCTCAATATCTTTTTGTCCTCCAATAGTAACATCAATCGTTTTTAATAATTGATTCATTAACTTATATGAAGATAATTGATACCGTTCTTGCAATGATTTTCCGTGATGCAACAACCAACTTTCTACATCAAAAATATCTGAATCTTCTTTTTTAGATCGATGAAAACGCTCTTTAAAACTTTCTGGCGTTCTGTAACACAACATTGCGTGCATACGTGCATCATGCACAGGATTGCTAGAATTTACCAAAAATTGTTCTTGAATTTGACAATTGGCAATCAACCAATCTGTAGATTTCCAATCGGTTGCAATTGGTAAAAAATGTTGCGTTAAATTGTTGTTTAACACCATCATTTCCCAAGCAATTCCGCCACCTAAAGAACCTGCAATTAATGCAAATAATTTATCAATTTTTAAAATTGATAAACCTTCTAAAAATATCTTTGCAACATCTCTAGCGATAAAATCCTTGTAATTATCTATTAAAAATCTATCGAAACCGTTACCAGGAATATTAAATGATAAAATAGTATAAGTTTTAGTATTAATAGCCTTTTCATCTCCAACAATATCTCGCCACCAACCTTCTTTACCTGCAACATAAGAGTTACCAGTAAGTGCATGATTTACCAAAATAATAGGAGCTGTCCCTAAATCTTGACCAAAAACTTGATAGCTTAAATTCATTTCTGAGATTAAGGCACCTGATTCTGTAGTAAAATCTTTTATTTTGATATGTTGTAATGGATGTTCCAATTATAATTAAAATTAAACCTACAAGGTTTTAAAAACCTTGTAGGATTTTGTGTTATTATATTTTTGAAAAAGCTGCTGTTAAATCTGCTTTTAAATCTTCTAAATCTTCAATACCTACAGACAATCTAATTAAATCTTGACTTACACCTGCACTTGCTTGTGCTGCTTCATCTAATTGTTGATGCGTTGTACTTGCTGGGTGAATAATTAATGATTTTGTATCACCTATATTTGCTAATAAAGAGAATAATTTGGTATTATCAGCGATTGTTTTTGCTGCTTCAAAACCACCTTTTACTCCAAAAGTTACCAAACCACTTTGTCCTTTAGGCAAGTACTTATCTGCTAACGTTTTGTATTTATTACTTTCTAAACCAGGATAGTTTACCCAAGTAACCTCTTCTTGAGCTTCTAACCAAGTTGCTAAAGCCAATGCATTTTCTGAATGTTGCTTAATTCTAACTGGTAAAGTCTCTAAACCTTGAATGATATTAAATGCATTTGTAGGACTTAAAGCTGCACCAAAATCACGCAATCCTTCTAAAATTAATTTAAAAGTAAATGCTGCTGCACCTAAAGCTTCATGATATTTTAAACCATGGTACCCTGCAGAAGGCTCTGTAAATTCAGGGAATTTTCCGTTTGCCCAGTTAAAAGTTCCAGCATCAATAATTGCTCCTCCTAAAGAAGTTCCTTGTCCGCCAATATATTTTGTTAAAGAATGAATTACAAGATTTGCTCCATGTTTAATAGGATTTAATAATGCAGGTGTTGCCACAGTATTATCAACTATAAAAGGAACTTCTGCTGCTTTAGAATGTTCAGCAATTGCCTCTAAATCTAACACATCTAACTTCGGGTTTCCTAAAGATTCTACAAAAAATGCTCTTGTGTTCTCTTGAACTGCAGCTGCAAAATTATCTGGATTATCAGCATCTACAAACGTAGTTGTAATACCTAATCTTGGTAAAGTTACACTTAATAAATTATAGGTTCCACCGTATAAACTACTTGAGGCCACAATATGATCTCCTGCTTTTAAAAGCGTTAATAAACCCGTTGCAATTGCTCCTGTACCAGAGGCAAAAACTACGGCTCCAATTCCGCCTTCTACAGCCGCTAAACGATCTTGTAAAATTTGGTTTGTTGGGTTGTTTAATCGGGTATAAATAAAACCTAATTCTTTTAATGAAAAAAGGTTTGCAGCATGTTCTGAGTTGTTAAAAACGTATGATGATGTTTGGTAAATAGGAACTGCTCTTGTTCCTCCATTTTGTGTTACATCATGCCCTGCGTGTAGTGCGTTTGTTGCTAATTTGTGCGTACTCATTTTTCTATTTTTTTTGAGTTAATAAATAATTAAACCAAAAGTCGAATGCATCAAAAATTTGATGTACTTACTAGAAAAATGTTATTAAGAATTTTACAAATACACGGAAGTATAGTTGTTTTTTGGGTTATCTATCCAATTTCTGATAAATGAATCTGAAATTAAGTAGAATTTAGCACCTTCTTTTCCTCACGAAAAGGGTTGCTAAGGTTTCAACGGGTCTTTCCCTCCACCTTTCTTGATAACATTTCGATAAGTTATTGAACTTTCTGAATGCAAATATATGTTTAGAAAAATTTAATATCAAAGAAAAAAGCCATTTATTTTTTAGAAATATAAATATCATACTAAAAAGCCTTTGTTTAATAATTATCAAACAAATAGCAAACGGTAGTTTTACTTTTATTGATGATACCATAATAAAATATTATGCTGAAAAATTATGTTATTAGAATTTAAGCTGTAACTTTGCAAAGAATTTTAGAGGAAAAATTTGAACTGATTGCAACCTCTGACGCTGATTTATTTTTCAGCTGAAACAAAAAATGCTAAAGCAGTAATTTTCTACTACTTTTAGCGACTCATGCAATCTCTTTTTATTTTTCTTTAACCCTGTATTTACAGGAAAGACAAATTTTAAAGAAACCTTTTTACCTTGTATCAAGGAATCATTTTTAATATTATAAAAAAAGATTTATTATGTCATATTTATTTACCTCAGAAAGTGTTTCTGAAGGACACCCAGACAAAATTGCCGATCAAATTTCTGATGCTTTAATCGATAACTTTTTAGCATTCGACAAATCTAGTAAAGTTGCTTGCGAGACCATGGTTACAACCGGTCAAGTATTTTTAGCAGGAGAAGTAAAATCTAAAACGTATTTAGATGTACAGAAAATTGCTAGAGATGTAATTAACAAAATTGGGTATACCAAAGGTGCCTATATGTTTGATGGAAACTCTTGTGGAGTTTTATCTGCAATCCACGAACAATCTCCAGATATTAACCAAGGTGTTGATAGAGCAAACCCAGAAGAACAAGGAGCAGGAGACCAAGGAATGATGTTTGGTTATGCTACTGATGAAACTGAAAACTACATGCCTTTGGCGTTAGAACTTTCTCATAGATTGTTAATTGAATTAGCAGCTTTACGTAGAGAAAATAAAGATATTCCTTATTTACGTCCAGATGCTAAATCTCAAGTTACTATTGAGTATTCTGATGACAATGTACCGCAAAGAATTGATGCTATTGTAATTTCTACTCAGCATGATGATTTTGACAAGTCTGATGACGTAATGTTAGCAAAAATTAAAAAAGATATTGTAGAAATTTTAATTCCAAGAGTGGTTGCAAAATTACCTGAGCATCTTCAAAAATTATTTACAGACAACATTACCTATCACATTAACCCAACAGGTGTTTTTGTAATTGGTGGACCTCACGGTGATACTGGTTTAACTGGTAGAAAAATTATTGTAGATACGTACGGAGGAAAAGGTGCACATGGTGGTGGAGCTTTCTCTGGAAAAGATCCTTCTAAAGTTGATAGATCTGGAGCGTATGCTACAAGACATATTGCTAAAAACTTAGTTGCTGCCGGACTTTGTAAAGAAGTTTTGGTACAAGTTTCTTATGCAATTGGTGTTGCAAAACCAACAAGTATAAATGTTGAAACGTATGGTACAGCTACTGTTGATTTAACTGATGGAGAAATCAGCAAAAAAGTAGAAGCTATTTTTGATATGCGTCCTTATTTTATAGAAAAACGTTTAAAATTAAGAACACCTATTTATTCTGAAACCGCTGCTTATGGTCACATGGGAAGAACCCCAGAAGTAAAAACAGTTACATTTACAAATCCTATGGGAGAAACTACGAGCGAAGAGGTAGAAACTTTTACTTGGGAAAAATTAGACTATGTAGATGCAATTAAAGAAGCTTTCAAGTTGTAAAAACTTCTAAATAATAATTTAAAAAGCCTTTAGAATTTATTTTCTAAAGGTTTTTTTTATGCCCGTTTTATACCAAATAAACATCAAAATAACTGATTAAATTCATTTGGTATTACATGAACTATTTAAACTAAAAATAAAAAAAACCGCCTTGTAAATATTACAAAACGGTTTTATTAAAAAATATAAAATATAATTGAAAAAACTTTTTAGATACCTAATGCCTGACCACCACCAACTTGGATAGTTTCTGCAGTAATAAAAGCAGCATCTTTACTTGCTAAGAAAGCAACAACACCAGCAACATCTTCTGGCTGACCTAATCTTCCTAACATAATACTATTTGCCCAAGAAGCAAAAACTTCTGGCTTAGTAGCTTTAATTTGCGCATGGAAAGGAGTATCAATTGTACCCGGAGATACTGCGTTTACTCTAATACCATATTCTGCTAAATCTTTAGCTAATGCTCTTGTAATTGCATGAACTCCTGCTTTAGAAGTACCGTAGATTCCAGCTCCTGGTCCACCAGCGTTCCAAGCTGCATTAGACGTATAGTTAATAATAGAAGCATTATCACTTTTCTTAAGAAAAGGAATTGCTGCTCTAGAAGCAAAAAATGCTGAATCTAAGTTTAAAGCCATCACAAATCTGTAAAATTCAGTTGTCATTTCTTCAAATCTAGATCTACCACCTAAACCACCTGCATTATTAACTAACACATCTATGTGACCATATTTTTCACCAATTTTAGTGATGTTTGCTGTTACCTCTTCATCTTTTGTAACATCAAAACCGTAGTACTCAGCAGTAATCCCTTCAGCCGTTAATTCCTTAACTCTTTGTGCACCTGCTTCATCTTCTATACCGTTTAATATTACAGTATAACCATCTTTTCCTAATCTTTTTGCTACTGCAAAACCAATTCCTCCTGTTGCTCCAGTAATTACAGCAACCTTATTGTTTAATGTGCTCATTTTTTATTATTTTTAATTATTTTTTTATTTTTAGTCTTTACTTATTAACACTTAGAAATATTGTCTTTATTCTACAGATTTAATTTCTTTAGCGAAGTAATAGATTGCGCCTACTCCTAATGGAACAAAAATTGCAATCCCAACAAATACAGGTGTATAAGAAACTTTAGTTACTAAAGGAACAAGAAAGTTCATAATAATAACAGAAAATACACCAACCATACCACCTAATCCGGCTAACGAACCAACGTTTTTACCATTAAAGAAATCACTTGGTAAAGTTTGCACATTACCAATTGCAAATTGGAAACCAAATAATACTACAAATACAATACCTACAAAACGTTCTGGTGTATTACCAAATAATATGGTTGCTACTAAACCTAAGAACATTATTACACCACCAATTAAAATGGTATACTTTCTACCTTTATCTAAAGAGTTTGTTCTAGAAATAATTTGCCCAGAAACATATCCTCCGGCAATACTACCAATAGCAGCACCCACATAAGGTACCCAAGCAAACATACCTACTTCTTTTACATCAAATCCATAAACATCGAATAAATAGATAGGCATCCAACCTACAAATAACCACCATATTGGCTCTAAAAAGAAACGACCAACAACGATAGACCAAGCTTCTTTATGAGATAAAATTTCTTTTAACGTTAAACCTTTATCATCTTCTTTCGCATCACGATCTGCTTGACTTTGACCATCTAAAATGTATTTTTGCTCTTCTTTAGTTATCCAAGGATGTTTCTTTGGTCCTGCTTTATTAATAAGAAACCAAGGAATAATCCATAAAAGACCAAAAGATCCAACCACCATAAATGTAGTTCTCCAACCATAAGCTACAAAAATCATTGCAATAAATGGCGGTGCAATAACAGAACCAATAGAGGCGCCTGCATTAAACAAACCTTGTGCAATTGCACGTTCTTTAATAGGAAACCATTCTGCGTTACTTTTAACTCCACCTGGCCAGTTCCCTGCCTCAGACAAACCTAATGTACTTCTAAAAAATGCAAGACCTATAAAACCTCTAACTGTAGAATGTAAGAAAGAAGAAAGTCCCCAAATACCAATACTAATAACATAACCAATACGCGTACCTACTTTATCAAACAATTTACCAGAAAACAATTGCCCTAAAGCGTATGCTACCATAAAAATGTTAAGAATGTAACCGTAATGTTCTTTTGTTAAGCCTAAATCGTAAGAGATTGAACCTGGTAAGTTTTCGTTTCCCCACATTACAGCTAATGCACTTCTGTCAATGTAGTTAATTACCGAGGCTAAAAATATCAACCCAATAATAAACCACCTTAATCCTTTTACTTTCATATTTAATTATTTTAAGGTTAATCCTATTTAATTTTGGTTAACCAGTTTGGTTTACCAAATTTAACGCTTTTATACTAAAATCCTACTATTTAAACATTTATTTTTAAAATAAACACCTAAACAGTCTAATATCAAGTCATTAAGAGCAAAAAAATACTACTCTATATTATAACAATACATGTAGAGTTCTCTAAAGTGCTCTTTCATTTTTTGTTTTGCTAGTTGCGGGTTCTTGTCTTTGATTGCATCAAAAATAGCTTGATGATCCGTTATACCTCTTTGTGATAAGTTTGCATCACAGACATGATGTTTCTTAAAATTAGTAATAATCTCTGGAGTAATAATTAGCATAAAGGTATTCATTGTACTGTTACCACTGGCTTTTGCTATTGCCAAATGAAATAATAAATCCTCCTGAACAGCTTCTTCCCCATTATCTACTTTATTTTTATATGCTTGAAGCGCTTCATTTAACTGAAGTAAATCATCATCTGTTCTTCTTAAAGCTGCTAATCTTGCTGTTTTTAATTCTAATAATATTCTTGTTTCTACTAGTGATTTAAAATCTGATTTTTCTAAACGTAAGATATCATCTATCATTCCGTTCATTGCTACAACACCAATGTTTGCTACAAAGGTTCCACTTTGTGGAATTGACTTAAGAAGACCATAAAACTCTAGTTTTTGAATTGCTTCTCTTACATTACTTCTACTTACTTCAAATTTTTCTGAAAGCATTCTTTCTGAAGGCAACTTATCTCCAGGTTCTAAATTTTTATAATTAATAAGCTCTTTGATCCCTTTAATTATTAAATTTTGAACTTTTTGATTTTCATTTTTAGTAAGTACATCTAATTTCATTAATTGCTAATTTTATAGGTATATATGATTTTGAAATGTTAAATTAAAGAAAATTAATTCTAAATATTGATTTTTTTTGCGAAATTAAGATTTTATCCGAACTAATAACAGTTCGGATAAAACTTTAATTATATATTAACTTAATTACTATTTGAATACAAATATTAGTAACCAGGGTTCTGAGTTAAATTAGGCATTCTTTCTAATTCATCTCCAGGTAAAGGCATTAAGTAATCGTCTGCAGAAAAAGCAGCCTTAGCACCTTCTAAACCAGAAGCACTAAATGTAGTGGTACCAATTTTTCTTCTAGCAATGTCGTACCATCTTTTACACTCAAATGCTAATTCAAGTCTACGTTCTTCTAAAACATTATCAACGGTAACAGTTCCAGTAATATCTGCTGGTACAGAACTTGCTGCTACAGTAACAGCTGGTAAACCACCATATTCGGCTATACTTCCACCAGATCTTGCTCTAGCTCTAACTTCATTTAAATATGTAGTTGCTGAAGAGTTATCATTTATTTCTACAGCTGCTTCAGCAGCAATTAATAATACTTCTGCATAACGCATCATAGAATAGTTATGACTTGTTGCTCTACCATTACCACGAGCAAAGGCTCCAGGAAAACGACCGTATTTTGCAATGTAAGGACGCTGTTTAGCGAATTTGTGAAGAGAACCAGGAGCAATACCAAATTGAGTATAATCATATTGCATTTCTGTATCGGCTGTATCTGGATTATCATCATGATCTCCTTTAAAGACAGCCTTGTCTTCCATACTTACAGCTCTTCTGTAATCATTTGCATCCCAAGTATCATAAACCTTTAAAGCAGGAACTGCAACAGACCAACCTCCACCGTTTAAGATATTACCTCTAATACCTACCATTGGTGCTATTTGATCATATCCATTATTTGGAGCTTCAAAGTTATTGTAATCTAAAGCAAATATTGGTTCTTTTGAAGCATCTATTTTAGTAGCATCGAATAAGTCTTGAAAATTTGGTTCTAAATCTAATCCATAAGTTCCTTTCTTATTTATAACATCCTTAGCTTCTGTAAAAGCTTTTTGGTATTCACCAATTGTTAAATAAACTAAAGCTAAGTATGAACTTGCTGCAGATTTGGCAGGTATTGCTCTAGAAGCTTGTGTATTTGGTAACCATTGTTTTGCATATTCTAAATCAGAAATAATATTAGTATATACTTCAGAAACTGGAGTTCTACTTAAAGCAGTTGCGGCAGCTGCATCTGAAATAGGTGCGTCAATATAAGGAATGGCCCCAAATTGTCTTACTAAATGAAAGTAATAAAAAGCTCTAATAAAATATGCTTGAGCAGTAACAGGGTTTTTAAGTTCATCAGCAACATCTACATAAGAAGCTCCGTCAATTGCTAAATTAGCAGCTGCAATTCCTTGATATGTTTTTAACCAAAATTCACTAATCATTCCATTATCGGTTAAAGTAGTCATTTCATTATGCTCTCTTCTTCTTGATTCATCAGAAGCAAGATCTACCATATCAGAACGTAACATTAAGGCTATAGACAATTTTCTACCCCAAAACTTTTCATTAATAGCGTGAGTAAATGCACCGTCTACGGCTGTTTGTATATCTTTTGGAGTTTGAAAGAAACCATCTGGAGCTAATACTCCTACGGGTTCTTCAATTAAATCTGAACAACTTACTATTGATAAACTCATCAATAACAAGAATAAATATTTATATGTTTTCATATTCTATGTTTTTAAGTGATTGATTAAAATTTAATATTAAGACTAAAGTTTACAGATTTTACTGTTGGATAGTTTCCAAAATCAAATCCTGAAACTGTATTAGCAGACTGATTTGCGTTTCCAGAAGAAGAACCTGCGTAGTTGACTTCAGGATCTAAACCAGAATAGTCTGTAATAGTTAATAAGTTTTGTGCACTTACTGACAATCTTAAATTATCTATACCTAAATTTTCAATAACTTCACTAGGGAAATTATATCCTAAAGCAATATTTTTTAATCTTATATAACTACCGTCTTCAACAAAACGAGAAGAGAATTCTCTATTACTATTGTTACCAATACGTGGTATATTTGTATCTGTATTTGTTGGTGTCCAAGCATTATTTAAGTTGTCTCTTGTAGTATTTGCATCACCATTATACAGTACAACATTTGTCATATTAAAAATTTCACCACCTTGAGAACCTTGGAAAAAGATACTCAAATCGAAATTTTTATAGCTAAAGTTGTTTGTAATACCAAAAGTAAAATCTGCGTTAGGGTTTCCAATAATAGTTCTATCTTCTGCATTAATAACACCATCTGCCTCTACATCTCTAAACAATGGGTCTCCTGCAACACTTCCGGCAGTTACTGCTGTACCTTCTGGCAAAGCACCACCTTGGTAAACACCTGCATAATCATAACCATAAAACAACCCAACTTCTTCACCTTCTCTTAAAACATTTGTTCTTGTAGTTCCTGAACTACTTAAATAACTAGGCGCACCGTTGTTAAATACATCTGCTCCTTTTACTAATTTAATTACTTTATTCTTGTTAGCAGATAAGTTAAAATCAGTATTCCAGCTAAAGTTATCGTTAGAAATATTTCTAGTATTTAAAGCTATTTCAATACCACTATTATTAATTTCTCCTAAATTAGCTAAACTTGCAGTATTTGTATTTCCAAAAATTTCTGGGATACCAGCATTGGTTAAAATTAAATCTTTAGTATCAATATTATAATAATCTAAAGATAGTTTTATTCTATTATTTACTAAACCTAAATCTACCCCTAAATTTGTTTGGTAAGAAGATTCCCATTTTAAATCTGGGTTTGCAGCTTGATCTGTAGAAATTGCATTTACAGTTTGTCCGTTACTAGAAGCATACAAACTAGATAATTTTGCTAAAGACCCATAAGGAGGAATTGATGGATTACCAGTAATACCATAACTAGCTCTTAATTTTAAATTAGAAATTGTTTCATTTTCTTTTAAAAAGTTTTCATTAGAAACTTTCCAACCTAAAGCAGCAGAAGGAAATATTGCATATTTATGATTTGCAGCAAAGTTAGAAGCACCATCTCTTCTTACAGTTGCAGTAATTAAATATTTATCATCATAATCATAATTTACCCTACCAAATTGAGATTGAATCTCGTATTCCTGTAAATAAGAATCTGGTTGTAATAATGTAGTTGCTTTATCTAAAGCATAGTAAGAAAAACTATCAGAGATAAAACCATTACCTGCAGCTCTAAAATATTCTGCAACATTTTTTTGGTAAGAAATACCTGCTAATAAAGTTAAGTCACCTTTTCCTATTTCTTTCTTATAGGTTAAATAGTTTTCATTTAAAAAGTTTGTTGTTCTTGTATTAGCTAAACTAGCTTTTCCACCTTCATTAGATGCTGTAATAATTAATGATGACGGCTGATAAATACCTCTAGTAGCATTTTTAGTACTTAAACCAAATGTTGATTTAAATGCAAGATTTTCTAAAATATCATAATTCCCATAAAAATTTATTCTAAAATTATCTGTTTTAGTTTCATCTTGTCTTTCTGTTGCTACTGCATATGGATTATCTACAGGGTCACCAACACTATTTGTTGTAAATACACCTTGTGAATCTGTTACTCCTAAATCTGGAGCAAATCTCATTGCTAAAGAAATCACATCATCTCCACCAACTGTAACAGAACCATCAGATTGAGTTGCAACACCATTTTTAGTACCTCTACTTCCAAAAAGATTCATTCCTAATTTTAATTTATCAGAAATCTGAGCATCAATATTAGATAAGAAAGTCATTTTTTCAAAACCAGAGTTTACAATAATTCCATCTTGTTTAAAATAGTTACCAGAAGCGTAAAAATTTATTTTATCTGAACCTCCTGAAAAAGAAAATTGATGATTCTGAGTAGCACCTGTAGTGTAAATTAAATCTTGCCAATCTGTATCAGCAGTACCTTGAGTATATAAAGGGTCAATGATTTTTTGGTATGTTGCAAATTCATCAGCATTTAAAAGATCTAATCTATTTGCAGTGGTTTGTACAGCAAATGTAGAGTTGAACTCTACAACCATTTTACCATTTCTACCTTTTTTAGTTGTAACCATTATTACCCCATTAGAACCTCTAGAACCATAAATTGCTGTTGCAGATGCATCTTTTAAAATTTCTAAAGATTTAATGTCATTTGCTTGAGGCATACTAGCTCCAATAAAACCATCAACAACAATAAGTGGATCACTACTTGCACCAATAGAAGTGTTACCTCTAATTTTAATACTAATAGGAGCTCCTGGCTCACCACCATTATTAGATTGTACAACAACACCAGCTGCACGACCTTGCATTGCTTGTGCTGCGTCTAACACAGGAAAAGCATTTAATTCATCTGCTGTAACTGATGATACTGAACCAGTAATATCGCTCTTTTTTCTAGCACCATACCCTACAACCACAATCTCTTCTAACAAACTAGCATCTTCATCTAACGCTACGTTTATTGTTTTTTGATTTGTAAATGTCACTGATTTTGAAGCAAAACCTACATAAGAAAATTGTAAAACGTCTCCACTTTTTACTTTTAATTGATAATTACCATCAAAATCTGTACTAGTTCCTGTTGTGGTACCAGCAATGATAATATTGGCCCCTAAAATAGGTTGTTGATCTACTTTGGAAGTTACACTTCCGGTTACTGTTACACTTTCTTGTGCATAATTAACTGCACTTACAAAAAGCATTAACATGAGTACTAACTTAATTTTTAAGTTCATCGTTAATTGTTTTGAATTATTAGACTTAATTTAAATATTAAATTTTAGAGAAAACTAATAGCGCAATTCTTAGGTTAAAATACTGCTATATTTAATTCTTAAAATTTCACTGCCCTAAAGCATCTCTAAAACAAACACATTCTGGTCATCCAAACTGGTTTACCAAATTGGTTTACCAAAGATATGTTTTTTTCTCACATAAAAAAATTGTTTGTTAATTATTTCCTAAAAAAAACGTTTCGGCTACCTGAAGTTTCTTAAAAAAGCTCATTATAGTACAAATAACCTCACATATAAACATTGATTAACTTCCTGATATTTAATAAACATCACAAAAAAAACGTTGTTTATTCTAAATAAAAAGAACTGCTTTTACAAATTTAGAATGAAAGAAAATGAATGAGGCACTAATAAATATGATATAAATCATTTTTTGTGAATCTTTAAGATGAATCCTAAAACAGCTTTCTCATTCTTGCTAGTGGACTTAAAAGTTGTACCTAATAAGAATGTAGTGGGCATAAAAAAAATTACACACATTATTTAAAAATATAATGTGTGTAATCTATTTTATTATAAACTTTTTTAATAATGTCTATATATAATATATCATTTGAAAGAAAATTATTACTTCAAATAGTAATCTTCTATCTTGTGTTATATTAAAACCCAGGAGTAATAATATCTATATTATCGATAAATACTTCATTACTACTATCTACAGCTTTTAATGCTCTTGCATAAATTACAACAATATTTGATGTAGCTTTAAAAGTAAATGTGCTCGTTGTAAATGTATTATCACTTGCAGATCCTTTACTAGAATTATAATCATTTGTAATATTTAAATAAGCGTCTACATTACTATTATTTGCAGGATCTGTATTGATATCTTCTTCTGAAGTAATTTCATTATTTAAAATAAATACCTCGGTATTTATTCCTTCTGCTTCAGAACGAGTATCAATTGTAAAAGAATACACAACACCCGCTTCTACTTCTACAAGTTGGTATAAACGTCTAGAATCATTAGCAAGTTTAACTGACCTTGTTTTTTCTCCATTCACATAAGAACCATCACTAGATGAACCTGGTTGCTCATTTGTTCCAAAAGCTGTGTCTATATAACTATTTAAATCTGAATTATTCCATAATGCTCTATAAGGGCTATCTGATTCTACACCATTATCTGCATCTAATTTCACTTTACTATTTGGGGTCATATCCCACGCATCAGCATTATCACCAGTTTCTCCCTGAAAATCATCTGCAGTACCGTTTTGAACAATTGCTTTAAAAGTAGGTTTTACAGCCCCTACAGGAACCGCTTTAGTTTCAGATTTAGAAACACCTGCTTCATTGGTTGTTGTTAAAGTTACGTCATAAGTAGCTTCAGCCGGAAAAGTATGCATTGGACTAACTTCTGTAGATGTAGTTCCATCTCCAAAATCCCAAGTATGTGTAGTTGCTAAAAGCGAAGCATCTGTAAACTGAACAGTAAGACCGTTTACATCAAAAGTAAAATCTGGCACTGTAGATAAAACCAATCCTTCTATATTTTTTGAAACAGAAACCTGAACATCTAAAAAGTTAGTTGCTGTTAAAGTAGCTCCAAAAGTATCTGCCGTTTTATATATATGAGATGGATTAAAACTTGGATCTAACTCTGTATCTTTTTCAGAGTCCCATGTTAAAGTTTCTCCGTCTCCAAAATCCCAAACTAATGATTTTGCACCAGAAGTTAAGTTTTCGAAAGTAACTTTAGAGTCTATATTTGAAAAATTAAAATCTACAGAAATAGGTGATACTATTACTGAATCTATTGCTTTTAACCCATCTGAACTCGTAGTAGTTAATTTTACATTATACTTACCACCTATAGTGTATTTATAATCTGGATTTGCCTCTTCTGAAGTTGTTCCATCACCAAAATCCCATAAGTAAGAAGCAGCATCTGTAGAATAACTTCTAAATACAATAGACATATTATCATCTGCACTTGTACTTGTAGTAAAAAGTGTACTAGGTTGTATGTTATTTACATTACCTGTTGGCGGTACAAAAGCTTCGTATCCATTATCAACACAAGATACAAGCCCTAAAAGGATAAAAGGTATTATAAAAATACTTTTATTGATTTTTTTAATTAATTTATAAATCATAATATTTAATTTTAAAATCTGTTATTGTTTAACTATTATATCAAATGCATCAAGTCTACATTCCGTATTCGAATTTGTAAGTAAAATAATTACAGACTCATTTACACCTGCTTCAAAAGTAATAGCATGTTTTTTAAATACATCATCTACACGCCCAACACTACTGTCTGTTCTAGATGCAATAATATTAGCTTCTAATTTAGACTCTGCAAGTGTTTTAGCATTTGTACTAATTAAAGAAACCGTTACGTCTCCTACATTATTGGTATCTAACTCACTAAAATACGTTAACACATACGTTGCTCCAGGAGTAACCTCAATTTCTTGATAGCCTGTTCTAGACCCATCTGCAGGAAATTTAGCCGCCTGTAAACCAGAAGGTAAAACACCTAACTCAGATTTTGAATTGATTTGAAATACGCTTCCCCAATCTTTACTGCTTGGTGCTCTCCAAGAATCTCTACCATCTCCTGTACCATCAAATAAAGTACCATCATCAAAACCTGGCTCTCCAATTTCTGGTGTTGCTATTGTAGGTATTGCTTGGTTTACGGTTACCGTTTTTTCTGTATAAGCAGATTTACCAAGGTTATCTGTTACTGTTAAACCAACAGTATACGTCCCTGGATCAGGAAAAGAAAAAATTAATTCTCGATCTTGTAAAGTTGCAGCTGGTAATTCTGAAATTTGTGTATTTAAAGCAGCTACATTTTGCGTAACCTCTTCTGACACCTCATCTTTAGCGGCTTGCAGTTGCACTTGTAAATCTGCAAGAGTTGCTTCTAAAACTGTTTTTTTATCTTGGTTTGATTCACAAGGTAATTTAAACTCAATTTTAGCAATCTCCTTTTCTAAAGCAACAACCGTTGCTAATTCTCCGTCTATAGATTGCTCTAGTATTGGCAAATCTTTATTAATAAAAGTGACTCCTTCAGCTGGTGTTACTTCCCAATCGTATTGCGTACCATTTACAGCCAAATTAGAACCTGCCTGAAAATTATACTCATATTTTGCCCATAATTCCACATCATTACAATCAAATTCTGAAGATGTAACGTCTGTAAAACTGTAAAATGGTGTTGGACTCGTAAAGTCTTCTAAATCACCAACTCCTGGTAAATCATTACTGACACAAGAGCTTAGAGTAATCATTGACCCTAAAACAATATATTTTAAATTAAACAAATATTTTTTCATAATTAGGTGTTTTTTAGTATCCATCATTTTGATTATAAAAATTAGGCAAATTATCTCTTTCTCTTTGAGGGAATGGTAAGTATTTCTTTCCACTAGAATAGTTTAAACTATTATCTGTAGAAAACTTAGATAAAACATTATCTGCTTCTCCAAATCTTACTAAATCATATAATCGTTGGTTTTCATATACAAACTCAACTCTTCTTTCATCTAACAATCCTTGTTTTGTTAATACAACAACTTCTTCTAAACCAGCTCTACGTCTCACTTTATTAAATGCTTCAATTGCTCTGGTGTCTGTTGTAGAATCTCCACCAGATAAAATTGCTTCTGAATACAATAATAATACATCTGCATATCTTAAAACAATCCAATCGGTATCTCCAATCTCTCCATCATTTGGAAATTTAGCATTAAAAACATCTATGGTATTATTAGATAAAAAAGCATTGTAATCTAAAGCCATCACAGAAGCAGGAAATCTTACCGGTTGTAATTCTGGTGTCATTACTTTTAAGAAATCTAATGTTGCAATATTTACACCATTAGAAGGTCCTTGTAATGTCATAGCAAAACTATGAGATTCTGAGTCTGTTTCTACTTGGTCATTTAAACCACTATCACTAGTTACATAATTATCACTACTAACTAAATCGTAAGCAATTGAAAAAATAACTTCGTCGTTAATTTCTAAACCTGAGTTATTAGACCAATCTCCATCTAACACAGGATCTGATGCTAAATCTGATTCTGAAAAACTACCTGTAAACTGATTACCAAATACATGTCCATAATCTATTGATAAAGTAGCAAAATAATCACGATCTGATAAACCAGCAGCTCTATCTGTAGATAACAAGTCATAATTATATGCTCCATTATTTTCTACAACAGAAGCTAATAATAATTCTGCTTCTACATAATTAGGATTTGGTTGACTTAAATATGCTTTTGCAGCTAAACAAATTGCAGCTCCTTTAGAAGGACGATATCTATTTATTGCAGCATCATTTAAATAAGCAATTGAGGTTTTAAAATCTTCTATAATTTTTGCATACACTTCTGCTTCCGGTAATTGAGGATAATCTAACGCTTCCTTTTGGGTAACATCTAAAACTTTGTCTATAAAAGGAATATTTTGATATGCTCTTACCAAATTAAAATGACTTAGAGCTCTCATAAAATAAGCTTCTCCAACTGTGTATTGTTGGTTTTTTGGTGCTAAGAACCTATTATCAATAATGGTATTTGCATGTTTAATTACATGCATATTATTAGAATAATAAGTTGCCACATCTCCATTATTAGGATCTACGTTATAGGAATTTATTGCTGGAAAATTTCCGTTCTCTGAATTTGCTCTAACATTATCTGATCTTAATTCTGTTAATAAAAATTCATTTGCCGGAATTTTTTGATACGCATCTAAAACTCCATTTGATAACGCTAAAAAACCATCATTTGTTTGCAACAACTCTTCTAAAGAAAGCGCTGTTGGGTTACTAAGGTCTAGTTCTGTTTCACAACTTGATAATAAAGCTACGAAAGAAAAACCAACGATTATACTTTTATATATATTTTTCATAATTTATTAAAATTGAAAGTTAATACCTGCAGAAATTGTTTTCACAACAGGACCATCTCCTCTTTGATAACCAGCTGTTAACGGTGTGTTCGCATTGTCTGATGTTTGACCTGCTGCTTCTGGATTAAACCCTTCATACCCTTTAGCGGTAAGAAATACTAAATTTTCTCCTGTTACATAAAGTCTTAATTTATCAAATTTATATTTTGTAGTAAAAGACTCTGGTAATGTATATCCTAAAGTTAAATTTCTTAAAGCTACAAAAGAGGCATCTTGTATATGGTCATCTGTATATCTTCTGTGAACTGTCATATCTTTATCTGGAAAATTAGACATTTCATTTACCGCAGACTCACTTGCATAATACAATTGATCTAAATCTGCAACTCTAACTTCTGCGCCGTGAGAACCTTGTAATTGAAAAGAAAAATCAAAATCATATAAGGTAAAATCTGAATTAAAACCCCATTCGAAATCTGGATATGGGCTTCCTAACTCTGTTCTATCATCTCCATCAATAATTCCATCTCCATTTAAATCTTTTACATAAACGTCTGCATAATCATTATTAAATCTATTAAAAGGATTATCTACCCATTCTAATGGAATTTCTTTATCATATACCCATCCGTAAAAAGAAGTAATTGGCTGCCCTACTTTTGCAATAAATTCTGTTGGTCTTGTGTCTTGATCAATTCTAGAAATAATTTGTTCATTATTACCTAAATCTGTTACTGTATTTCTATTCATAGAAAACTGACCAGAAACACTCCAACGGAAGTTTTCTTTAGACATAACTCTAGAAGTTAATTCTAATTCTACACCTTCATTTTTTACGGCTCCAAGGTTTTGTAACCAGTTATCTGTACCATAAGCTGCAGCTGACGGTGCAAAAAGCAATAAATCTTCACTTGTTCTAATATAGTAATCTGCTGTTAAACTTAAAAGACCTCTACCAAATGTAACATCTACTCCTGGATTAAATTCTTTTAATTTTTCCCAACCTAAAATTTGATTTGCTAAAGTAGTTGCCTTAACTCCGGTTGTTCCGTTATAGCTAATAGTGCTGTATGCTTCTTCAAATCTATAAAGAGATTCGAATATATTACTAGATATTTGGTTAGAACCAGAAAGACCATAACTTGCTCTTACTTTTAAAAATGATATTAAATTACTATCTGATAAGAATTTTTCATTAGACATTACCCAACCAACAGATGCCGCTGGGAAAAATCCATTTTTAGAATCTGGTCCAAATCTGGTACTTGCATCATTACGAACAGATAATTGAAATAAGTATTTTTCATCATAATTATAATCTAACCTTCCAAAAAACGAAACCAATTTTTCACTGGCATTATCTGTATACGTTGTTCCTCCGTCTGCAAGTGCAATGTTGTTATTAAAGTCATTAGAATAACCAACAGCCTCAGATTCTTGTCTGTAGTTATCACTTTGCATATACTCAAAACCTAATACTGTGTTAAAGTTATGTTTTTTATATTCTTTATTATATTTAATTAATGACTCAAAAGTATATTGATTTAATTCATCTCTTCTTTCTAATCGATACGATTCTGAATCTCTATTTTCCTGACCTAAAAGATAGTCTGCTTCATTACTTTTATTATGTCTAAAAACACCAGAAACCGTTTGTTTAAAATTAAGTCCTTTTGCTAATTTAAAATCTATATAAGATGAAGCATTTAAACTTAACTTCTTTTTAGTTCTAGATCTTTCTAAATAATGTACTAAAGGGTGTACGTTTTTAGTAGTAGATAAAGTTAACCCACCTGAAGTTAAACCACTAGCTACTGGAACTCCATTTGCATCTCTAAGTATATCTCTTGGGTTATCTGGATCTTGCGTAAATGTATGATCAAAAGCTCTTGAAAATCCGTAACTACCTACACCAAGATTTTCAAATAATTTACCTGCATCTGTAGAAACGCCTACGTCTGTAGAAAATTGAGTTACATATTTTAAATGCTCTTCGTTTAAGTATAATGGCACATGCCCCATTTGTCTTAATGGATCTGTAAACCTTGCAGGCACTTTAACTTGGTCGTTATAATTTACACGAATACTTGCACCGTATTTAATTTTTTTGTTTTTAGATTTACTATCAATTTTAACTCTGGCATTGTATTTCTTAAACTCATCACTTAAAATAATCCCATCATCTTCTAAATACCCTAAAGACGCCGAGTAACTTGTTAACTCTGTACCACCTCTTACTGCAAAAGAGTGACTTTGAATAAAACCTCCTTCAAAAATTTCATCTTGCCAATTTGTTTCACCACCTCCTAAGGAAGCTATAAAATCCATTGCTTCTAACTCTGCATAAGCAGTATTGTAATCACCTATAATTCTATCATAGTTTGTACTACCTAGAGATATTGCATCAACTTGACTTTTTAAACCATCTAATCTTGCTCTTTCTTGCGCTATAGTAGTATTAAAATTATCATTATTGTCTGCATATTTATACCCCGTAAATGTGTTATAAGAGAATTTTGTTTGACCAGAAATTCCTTCTTTAAGGGTAACTAAAATAACTCCATTTGCTCCACGAGAACCGTAAATAGCAACAGAAGAAGCATCTTTTAAAACACTAATAGATTTAATATTATTATTATCAATAGAACCTAAAATATCTGTATCTGTACCTAGAATTACACCATCTACAACGATTAAAGGAGAAGAAGAACCAGTAACAGAACCAGGTCCTCTTAACGTAATTTTTGGATCTCCACCTGCTTCAGAAGAAGTTACTTGAATTCTTAAACCCGCTACTCTACCTTTAAGTGCATCCTCTACACGAGCAACTGCTTGGTTCTGAATTTTTTCACCAGCCACTTTAGTTAAAGCACTTGTTACGTTTTTTTGTTTTTGATTTCCATAACCTACAACCACAATTTCATCTAAAGTATTAGAATCTTCGTCTAAAGCTACGTTAATTGTTTTTTGATTTGTAAAGGATACTGTTTTCGTTTTGAATCCTAAGTAAGAAAACTGAAGCACATCTCCAGACTTAACTTGTATTTTATAATTACCATCAAAATCTGTACTTGTTCCTTTTGTTGTTCCTACAATAATAATATTAGCCCCTAAAATAGGCTCATTATCTGCTATAGACTTAACATTCCCGGTTACTGTAACACTTTCTTGTGCAAAACCGATTGCACTAAAAAGAAGCATTGCAATAAATACTAACTTAATTTTTAAGTTCATTGTTAATTGTTTTGAATTGTTTTTCTTTAAAAAATATGTAACCTTACGATACTTTTAAGATTAAATACTGCTATATTTATGGAGTAATAACAAGGTTTATTACTCCATAAAATCTTTTCTAAGGGCTTTCTTATTTTTACTTCTTATCTCCAAAATAAGATGGTCCATCACCAGTTAAGAAATCTTCTCTTACAGGACTAAAGGTATCTATCAATTGGCCTTCTTCTAAACATATGGCACTATGTAATAAATTAGGCTCTATATACACACCATCTCCTGCTTCTACAATTTGCTTTATACCATCAATTTCAAATTCAAATTTACCTGAAACACAATAGGTAGCTTGCGTGTGAAAATGTTGATGTGGAGAACCTAATGCTCCTTCTTCAAATTTTACGCTTACCATCATAATTTGATTATCATACCCTAAAAACTTTCTTGATACTCCTCCACCAAGTTGCTCCCATTCCATGTCTTTAGAAATAATGTACTTTTCGCTAAGTCTATTCATTTTTTTATTTTTTTATGATTAATTTATTTGTAATAATAAGAACCTTTCCAATTATACTCCTTATTATCTATTTTAACTGTATGCTTACTCTCTGCAGAATTATCTTTATTAGAGATAATTAAAATTTTGGTTGTATCCTTCTTTGTTTTAATTTCTACAGCTGTATAACTTTCTGTATCTAAAACTATTTTTACGTTTGCAACACTACTATAGGCATTTAAAGCCAATTCTGTAACATAACTATAACTTCCGTGAGATTCTATTACAGAGGCAAAAGTGGTGTTTTGTGTGTTTTTTCTTCTTACAATAAAAGAAGGTTCTTTACGCAAATTATAATCTGGATCCTGTGCTCCTATTCTGGCTAAAATTAACTCATCTGTAGTATTAGAAGTGGTTGTTAACGTATAAAACTTATTGTTATTCTTCCAAGAAAACACCGTATTATCTGTAGATGGTTTCCCTGCAGCCTCTTTCCATAAATGTTGATACCCATTCTTGGTACCTAAAGCATTTAATTGAGGGTATGATTTATAATCAAAATTAGTTTTCATAATATGACCTAAATAATAATAAGGCAAATCGTATTGATTTTTTTTATTAGATTTTATTTTAAAAAGGTCTATTGTAAATGGTCTTTGAAAATCTTTGTCTTTTATTAAGGCAAAAGTTCTAAGCATTTCTGTACCTGGATATGCGTTTGTTTCTGTAGCACTTATTATTTGAACATTAGGATTTTTATCATCATAAAAATACAATTCTGGATGATGCTTACTACCTATATCAAATTTACCTTCATAATGATTCTCTCCATTTACAGAAAGTGTATTATGAGCAATCGTTTGTTTTGCCCAAGTTTTATTTTCTTTTAAGTAATTACCACCACCTTTTTGTTCAATATTTACAAAACGAGCTAAACCATAATCTTGAATAACTTCATTTCCGTCTTCATATAAAGAAAAAGATAATTTATCATAATGCCCATGGCTAGAGCCTTGTGAGGCATATTTATAAACCAATTCTATGTTTTCATTTCTTAAAATCCCTACACCTCCTTCATCTCCATTCTTACCATCAGATAAATTAATAGATTTTTTTGTAAATGGTTTTTCTAAACCTTCCTTAAGACCTATTGCAATTGCCAAACCAGTGTCGTCTAAAACAACTCTATCTTGTTTTTTTGCAATACTTAATAATTCTGGATTTTCACCTCCATATTCGTAAGCAATATCTACTGCAGAAACTAACGCTGCTGTATAATAAGACATTCCTTTTTGACCGTCATTTAAAGGAAAAAAATCTCCTTTTGCATCCGTTAAGTTTATCAATGCATCCACTGCTTTTAACAAAACACCGTCTTTATATTCAAATATCTTTAATTCTGGTTTTACATTGTGCAATGCTTCTGCAAAAATTAAAAAAGGATACATCGCATAACGCTGGTAATATGGTCCTTCGTTATAATAACCATCAGGAGAAAAAGGTTCATCTAAATTACCAAAAAAACCTAATCTTTGTCCTTTAACTTGAATAAGACCTCCATCGTTATCTTTCATCCCTTCCTTTAAATCATCTATTTTTAAACCATTTAAAGCATTTTCTAATAACTCATCATTATCCATTACCAAGGCAATCATACCAACGGCAACATTACCCCAAGTACTATGGTTATGAACTCTATTAAAAAATTGTGGATTTTCTACAGATATAAAATTTGCAAAAGGAATAAACAAATCTTTTTCTAACGTATCTCTTTCTTCTTTTGATAACCAATCATAAACACAATCATACGCTTGTGCAGAATACACTAACCAATTAGAATCGTTTAAACATTGCCAAAATAATTTACCTCTAGCATAAGATCTGGTTTGTGGATGTACCGGTAATGTTGGGTATAATTTGGCATAAGCAAACAACATATCTTTAACATAGTTTGCATATTTTTCATCATTTAAAATCTGAAATAAAACTCCTGCTTTTTGAAGCATTATAAAGTTTTTTTTATGACGCTCATGCGTGTAACCGCCAGATAAATCTTTAGGAATAGGAACTAAAATACCTAACTCTATTTCTGCATCTACCTCTGCTTTTGTATCCGCTAAAGTTTTATCAAAAACAGGCACATTGCCTAAATTTTGTCTTATTTTATCTACACCTTTTTTTGTTAAAATTAATTTAGGGTGTGAACCTTCCGTTTTTGTGTTATTCTTTTCGCTTTCTACAGAATTGTTACAAGAGACAGCAATAAAACTAATAAAAAAAATAGCTATTAATTGAATGTAAGATTTCTTCATATTTTAAATTAAACACTGGTTAACCAGATTGGTCTACCAAATATATGGTTATTTAGGATTTTAACAAAATAATAGCATATAAAATAGTAATTTTAACACAACTACTTTATTAAAAACAGTATTTTTTATACAAATCGCATTAATTACAGTGTTTTTTTAACAAGAAAAAACCCATTTAAAAAGAAAATGGGTTTTTAAAGTAATAATTCAAAAAACTACTCAATAATTATTTTACTAGAACCTAATTGTTCTTAATTTTAAAGTTATACCATCCTTTAGATAAATCAAAAACATCTAATTTTTAAAACTAAAAAAAAATTGGTTTACCAAACTGGTAAACCAAAAATACAATAAAATTTTAATACTAAAAAATTACTAGACCTGTTTTTTAAGTATTTGGTTATTAATTTATTCAAAAAACTATTTTTCAATGTAAAACCCTAATGGTTTTATTAATATTTGTTCTGAATTACTAGAGGTATTAATGTAAAATAATTTGTAAAACAAGGATTGTATGGTAAATTTACCTTCATTTTTAGTAACTACAACATCAACTTTCTCAGAAAAATTAATTACTGTTTTGTGAAGAGTTATTTCTTTTACACCGAATAACAAATGTTTATCTTTTTTAGACAATACACTTTCTGCATCCGATTTTATTATTGTTTCCGTAGACCAACCTTTAAAACTTGGATTTTCTTTTTCTTCATCAATTCTAGCATCATATGTAGAAAAAGGGAAAAGAATAGTTATAAAATTAAAGTTTTTTTCATTTATTTTAGAAGCAACACTCCATTGTTTTCCTCTTGCCCCATCTGTGGTTATTTCATCTATATTTTTAAGTTGATAAATATCTAATCCAGATCCATTTTGAAAACTAGAACGCAATAAGTTTGGCGAATTCTCTAAACTATAATGTCCTTGCCAAACTTGTTTATAAATATGATTTTTATCTGATGAAAAATTATCTTTCACTATCCAAAAATCGTTTTCTACATTTATAACCTGACGCGCATATTTTACACCAATATTTTCGAAACCGTCATGAGAACCTATAAAAACTTCTAAATCTTTATTTAGTTGATAACCTATTACGGTAGGTTTGGCTATTTTTTTAAACTTACCAAAGCCACTACCTCCTTTATTAGAACTGTATTTTTTTCCGAGTAACTCATTATCTACTAAAGCAACATTTTTAGTCATTGAGTTTTTAAATAATTCTAAGTCTTTTAAAGAATACCTAACTTGATAATTAGGTAGTATTACATTTTCATTTGCAAAAATCTGAATTCCTAATATATCTCCATGTTGGTGGTCTGGTTTTTTTGCATCTAATCCTGCAGATATCGCCAATACTTTATCTTTACGCTCCCAACCTTCTCTCATTAAATAATATCCTGTTTCAGGAAAAAAGACAGAATTAAAAGTAGGCTGTTCTTCTTTTATGTTTTGCAACTTTTTAAGCTGGTTTTCGCTAACATACCAATACATTTTAACGCTTAATTTAGTATTTGCAAAATAACCAAAACTAGGGTTTTCAAATAATAAATACCCTAAAGTTAAAGCATCAGAAATATCATTTTTTTCTGCCCAAGGCGTATCTGTATCATCAGAAAAAACAGGAGCAGATTTGTCCGGAAAAGCCGTTTTTGTTAACGTTGTAAATAAAGATTCCAACTTATTCTTCCAAAAATCATCAACCCTTAAATTGCTATTTTTAGCTAATTGATATACATAAAAATAATTACCAATATCACTTTTATGATAATGTATTGTTCTTTCAAACTGAAAACCATCATTATTAATTTCTTTACTTAAATGTTCTGCCAACAATTTCATAGCATGCGTATACCAAACATCTGTATCTACAAAATCTCGTAACATAATAGAAACCATTGCTAAAGCGGATAAACCTCTTGTTTGATGATTACCTGATGCAAATTTTTGATTAACCTCATATAAGTAAGAAGCATGTTGCAATAATGTAGCTATTGTGTTTAACTGATCTTTATCTGAATATGCTTCTTCTCCTAAAAAAAGGTTATGAATTTGCATCCAATTTAAAATTCTATATCCAGATCTAAAAGATTCATAAACACCATTTCCATCTTCAATAGTTTCGAACTTATTTTGTTCTAAAGCAGTGTTTAATGATTGCATCTGCGCCGTAAAATAATCGATATACCTAGCGTCTTTTTCTTTATAAAAATAGTACAAAGCAATATCTACCATTTTATGCTGACGTGCCAAATGTCTTAAAGCATAGGCATTAACTGGATTTCCGTTTTGGTAATTAAAAGGAAGTTTCCATGATGGTTTTGAAGAAAACTTGGCTAAATGATCTAAACTTCTTTCAGTATGACTTTCTGCGGCTTTCGGATATAAATTAGCATATTCTATAAAGCGATTATCAACAGTTTTATAATTATAAAAATAACGTTCAGAAAATTTTTCTCTAAAATAACTAGCCAACTTTTTTACTGTTATTTTTCCATCTTTAGATAAATATTTTTTTACATCATCATTTAACAAATTGGCCAATTCAGTTATTTTAATACTCTTTTTTGAAGGTATTTTTTGTCCGTAAACGGATATTGAAAAAAACACTAAAAATAAAATTTTGAATAGTTTCATTTTAAAAATAAATTTGATTTATACAAAAAAATCCTACAAAGTTTTTAAGCCTTATAGGATTTGTCTTTTATCAGAATAAATTTGATTAATACATCAATTTCATAACTAAGTTCTCTTCAGTTTTTATTTTTCCTGAATTACTTAAAGTATTGTTAGATTCAACATTATTTTTTGCTCCCCATAAAATAGCAACAAACTGAACTTTATTGTTTTTAAATACATTTTTGGTAATGTTTACGTTTACAATACCTCTATGATTTAACAACATTCTGTTTTTTTCTTTGCTTCCACAGTTTGTAAAAGTACTATTCGCTACTAATAAGTTTCCACCAATAGTAGACTCATCATAACCACCTCTATAGTAATCTATCACATTTTGATTTACGTTTGTAAACTGACAGTTATCTACCGTTAAATATTCTGTGTTATAATCGCCTCTATCATTTGTTTCTTCAGATAATTCTATTCCATTTTCACAGTCTGTAAACGTGCTATTTTTAAAATTTATTTCTTCTGAAAAGGTTTCCTTGTAAGCTTTTAGCACATAATTAAAATTATTAATATCACAACCAGAAACGTTTAGTCCAAAATGATTAGACATGTTTTCTTTTAAACTTGCAAAAGCTTGATTTTTTCCATTACCAGAAAGAATAATGTTCTTTATGTTTAAAATACCATAAGGATTCAATTCAAAAACAGGTGTATTGTCTGATCCTGCAAAAATAATTTCTGCTTTTTCAGTGTCCTTAGATTTAATTGTAATTGTTTTATTAATTACAATAGATGTAGAAACATTGTATTTCCCAGCACTTAAAGCAATAATATCTCCTGCATTTGCCGCTGCTATTTTTGCTTCTAAATCTCCTTTAGTATTAGTAACCGTAAAAATAGTAGGCTCTTTTGCTTCTACTACATTAGAATACCAATCTGCACCATATTTGGTTTTATCTAAAATAGATGGATCTTTTAAGTTAACTCCTTGTACGGTTGCCCCAATAGAATTAGAGTTTACTCTAGAATTTCCAAAAAGATCTTCTTTTATCGTTTCGAATCCAAAACCAGGATAGACTTCAAAATTATTTGTTAATTTAGGAATAAAAATATTGTCACTTACTTTTGTTAATTCAAATGAATTTGCTGCAATTCTATCACTATTATCAAATGCGACTCCTTGGTTGTTAATAATGTTATCTTTAAACGTTACACCATCTGCTTTATCATGTTCAATAATAGGATTTTTATCTCCAACTTTATTATAAATTACATTGTTAGCTACTATAGTTCTTAAAGCTCTTGCAGAACGTATTTCTGATTTAGGCAATACAGCCGCCTGCGCAATATTTGTACCAACACCAAATTGCCATGGCGATTTACAATTTACATACGTATTAAATGCCACTACCACATCGGTTACCTGATTGTATCTATTTAATGGAGATTTAGGAATTCCGTTCATCATTGCTAAAGGACTTCTAAAATTTTCTCCTATAATATTATAGAAATAGTTATTAATAATCCAATGTCCTGTATTTACAATTCTAATTCCTCCAAATTGTTTATTTACACCATCACCAATAAAATAATTACCATCTATTGTTGCGTAGTTTCCGTGACGTGTAACTACAGATCCTTCACTTTTATAAAACACATTATTTTTAATAATATTAAAATTAGTTTTACTTGATATAATTTCTACTTCTCCATTACATTCTTCAAATAAGTTATTTGCAATGGTTGTATTACTTGGTGTCATAGAAGTAAAACTACTTCCTAACTGAATCGTTTCTCCTCTTGCACCACCTTTTCTAGGTCTTGGTCCAAAATGATTATTTATAATTTTATGATAATTTCTAATACTTTGGTTTCCTTTTAAGTCTACCCTAACGGTTGGTCCACCATTTGTTTTACCAGCAATGTAACAATTACTTAACTCATTATGTGTACCATAAAATTGCACCCAAAGATTATCTTGGTCACGTTGTAAATTATTAAAATCTAAAATTACACAATTGGTAACTTTAGAATAATTTGCAACTTCTTTTTCGCTAATTCTAAATCCTATAACATTTGTAGCTGGTGAATGTCCGTTTCTAAAAAACAAACCATTGACTTCTAAATAATTACCGCCAATTTTTAAACTAGAAACACCTTCTATAAAAACTTTACCAGGGTTTTCTGCCTTTAATGTAATTGGATTTTCTTTTGTCCCTTCACCTTTAAAAATAATTTCTACATCTTTATAAGTTCCATCTTTAATAACAATATTATCTCCTGGTTGCGCATTTTTTGCTGCATCTATTAATTCTAATGAATTTGTTACTAATATACTCTCAGAAACTTTTTCTTGGCAAGAAACTATTAGTAATAATAGGCTGATAATTAAAAGTGATTTTTTCATTTTTTTTAGTTAATATGTTTTTGATAAAGTATTATAAAATTTTTAGAGTCTGCTTACCCTAAAAAAATATGTTGTTTTTAAAATAGTACAAAGTTTATTTAGCAAAACACTAATTGGTAAACCAATTTGGTTTACCAAATATATACACTTATTTTGGATTGAAAAAATTTTAAAGCTAAAACCTTATTCCAAGGTACTTTAATAACCAATCTATTTTGCACAAAAAAACAAACATGACCCTAAACTACAAAAAAACTTCAATTAGTTCTATCTTTATATCGTAGAAATAAAACTAAAAAATGAATACAATTAACTGGGGAATTATTGGTTGCGGAGATGTTGCTGAAGTAAAAAGTGGTCCTGCATTTCAGAAAATAAAAAACTCGAAATTAATTGCCGTAATGAGAAGAAATGCTGTAAAAGCAGAAGATTTTGCTACTAGACACAACGTTCCTTTTTGGTATAATTCTGTTGATGAATTATTACAAAACCCAGAAATAAATGCCATTTATATTGCAACACCTCCTTCTACACATATAGAAATGGTTAAAAAATGTGTAAACGCAAAAAAGTTTATATATTTAGAAAAACCTATAACTCTAAACCTTTCTGAAGCCCAAGAATTGAATAAATTAATCACTAAAAATGATAAATTAGTTGTAGCACATTACAGAAGAAAACTGCCCGTTTTTCTAAAAGTAAAAGAATTAATTGAAGCAAATAGGATTGGAAAAATAATGTTTGCTGATATTCAAATTCATCAATCCAAACAAAATAATATCATCGCTAAAACGGAAGATAATTGGCGTTTACAGCCTCAAATTTCTGGTGGTGGCTATTTCCATGATATTGCTCCGCATCAATTAGATTTAATGTATTCTTTCTTTGGTGAAATAAAACACGAAAAAGGTTTTTCTACTTCCACCTTAAATAACAATGTTGATGATATTGTAAATGGTATTATTGAGTTTAAAAACGGAATTCAATTTAGAGGTATTTGGAATTTTAACACTTCAGAAAAAGAAGTAAAAGATGAATGTAAAATATATGGTGAGAATGGTAGTATTACATTTTCTTTTTATGGTGAAGAAGTAATTTTATCAACCAATACAAAAGAAGAAGTTTTCCATTTTAAAAATCCGATGCACGTTCAACAACCTATGATAGAAAGTACCGTAAATTATTTCTTAGGTAAAGAAAAAAACCCTTGCCCTATAGAAAATGGTGTAATTATTATGCAAATAATGGACTCTTTTACAAAATAAAACGCTATTTATTTTACATAACATTTTAAAACTTTAACAATTATGGCATCTTTTTTAAAGACGATGAAATACAGTCCTTTAGAAAAACCAGAAACATTTAATTTATCGTTGTGTAGTTTTTTATCAGTAGAAATTTTTCTTCCAGAATAATCATACACTTCAATAAGGTCATAAGTATCTAATTTCACATTTTTAAATTCAACATCTTCAGAAGCAGGATTGGGAAACAACAAAATAGCAGATGCCTTTTCTTTTAAAGTTTCTACAGAAAGAGAACTTGTAATTTCTTGAATACTAAAATCTGCAAATTTTACAATTTCGTCTTGTAAATCTTCTTTATTATTTAAGCTTCTATAAATACCCCATTTTGGTCTCGCAAATTCAGCTCCATCTTGCCAAGTGTCTAAAGGACTATTAGCATAATTAAAAATCACTTTATTGTTAGAAACCGTTTTTATCTCAACAGAATAACTACCTACATCATCAAATTTAACATACTCAGTTACTTCCAACCATTTTCCTTTTAAAAGATTTAAATCGACAGTTTTTAAAGTATTTTGATCCTTAGTTGCCGTATACCTTAACTCTAACTTATCTGGTTTTCCTTTTCTTAAAGTAAAAGAAATCATAGGTATAGATGCATAAGGTCCGCCAACAACCTTTAATTGATGGATATGTGTAAAACTAGATGATGGTTTAAAACTATTGCTTAATTTAAATTTCCATTTATATGCTACAGTTTCACCTTTAGTCGCTTTTAAATTTTCGGGAGAATCAGCATACGTTTTTATTTCATTACGCTGTCTGTCAAATTTTTTACAACGATCATTATCTAGAGAAACATGAATATGAAAACGGAAAACATTTTTATTTAATTCCGTATCAAAAACTTCATCAATATGATTTCCAAAATCTGTGTGACTGCAATCTGGAGTTTCCACAACACTTCTATTTGGATTAGCTAAAACAGCATTTATCAACTCATACGTATTTCCAAGACCATCGGCACTTAATAAAACCTGACTAAAAATTGTTTGTGATATTAAAATTAAGAAAGTTACTAAGCAAAGAAAATTTTTCATCATCAGAAAATATATTTATTGCTTTAAACCAATGTTACCAATATCATTATTTACTTTTAATAATGGCGATTTATCACTTGGTATAAACAGCACTTTATCTTCCCACTTAGGATTTTTATATAGTAAATTTTCCTTTTTAGCCGTACCACTTGTTTTAACAAAACCACTATTATGTATTAAACAATTAGAAATACTATTATTAGATCCTTTTAAAGAAACGGGTGTGGTTACTTTAAAACTATCTTCAATTACAGAATTTGTGATTGATACACTACCAATTCCGTCTGTTCTAATAACTTTCCCTTTTTCTTCATTATAAACATTACTAAAGACAGAATTTGTAATAATTAAATTACCACCCGGAATTTCTGGAGACAATGTTTTTCTATAATAATTAATTGCTGCTTCTTCAATATTTTTAAAAATAGTGTTGTCTATAATAATCGTATTTGCATTGTATTGCTCCATAATATCTTTATCATAAGATAAATTTAGTCCTCTATAATTGTTTTCGAATCTAGAATTCTTAAAACTTAAGGTATCTGCTTTTGTACCGTTGTAAGCCTTAAAAACACTTCCACCATCTTTATTTGTAAAATTTTGAAACGTAATATTATCAACAAATAAATTATAGATACCCGCTTCTTGCTTATCTGGAGAAACAATAGCATATTTTAAATCTGAATTTACACCATCTAAAATTGCATTACTAATATGTAGGGTTACGCCTTCATTTACTCTAAAAAGATAGTCAATAGGTTTTTCTAGATCTTTTTTAGCCATAATAATTGATGCTCCACCTTTGTCTCCTATTATAGTTATATTCTTGGCTACCTTAATTTTCTTTTCTAAAATATACGCTCCTGTTTTTAAATTTAAAACAGCTCCTGGCGACGCCTTATCAATCGCTTTTCTTAAAGTTTCTAATCCTGGTTCTACCGTAATTTCTTCGGCTTTAACAATTGGTGCGACTATATTAGGTGTCCAACCCGGACCCGCTCTTAATTTTAAAGCTTTTGGTAAAGTACTAGCATCTAGATTAAAAGCACCTGCATTAAAAGTTTCTCTTATACTATTATTAATATCTTTTTGTAGACTTGTATTATTTTTAGTCACTAATAAATCTTTATTAGTGGCTGTTGGAATTGGAAACGAACCTATTTCTTTCCAATCTATTTTTGTTGCTTTAAAACCATTAATAACCTGCGGTGTTAAAGCATCTATATAATTATTATTGAAAGAGATTCCTGACACATCATCAAGAAATAAAATATTTTTGCCAGGTTTATCATTAAAAATTAAATTGTTTGAAAAATTAGTATGTACAGCTGCTAGCGTTTTCTCATCATCTTTACCTTCTCCGAAGGAAATTGGCCCAGAATTGATAATCGTATTATTCTGAATATCTACATTCTTTACTTGCTCGTATCTATTTAAAGGAGAATTTGGTACGCCATTCATAATTACAATTGGTCCTCTAAAACCATCTCCTAACAAGCCAACAAATAAATTATTTCTAATGATATGATTAGAGTTGATAATACGAACTCCACCAGTTTTACTAACACCGTTTCCTAAAAAAACATTTCTTTCTACCAAAGCATGATCTCCATGTCTTAACGTTAAAGTCCCTTGACTCCCAACAAATAAGTTATCCCTATAAACATTATCACAAGACTTGTTAGATATAATTTCTATTTCTCCATCACAATTTGCAAAAATATTTCTTTCAACTAACGTTTTAGACGATTTTTTAGAGTTCGTACTGGTACCAATTCTAATGGTTTCACCTCCATTTTTACCTAAATCTGGTCTTGTACCAAAAAAGTTATTATCTATTCTATGATTATTTTCTACATGCTCCTCTCCTTTTAGCCAAACTACCAAGGTAGTACCTTCACTGGTTTTCCCTGTAAAATTATTATGATCTACTCTGTTATTTTTCCCCCATAAATCTACCCAATGGTCTTTTAAGTTTTCCTTAGATTTATAATAAGAAATAGTACAATTTGTAAGTCGACAATTATTTGCAAAAGTTTTAGAATCTTTTTTAAATTGAACCACAGATTTATATTCCGTATTACCATCTTTAAACCATAAACCACTCACAATTATGTAGTCACCATAAATATTTAAGGTAGAATTTCCTGTAATAATTACTTCACCTGCTGTTTCTGCTTTTACTAAAATTGGGTTTCCTTTTTCACCTTGTCCGTGCGCATTTAATTTAACATCTTCCCAAACTCCGTTTTTTAAAACGATAACATCACCTGGTTTGGCCAATTTAATTGTATTGTTATATTCTGTAATATTAGAAACTATTGTTTCCTGAGCAAAGAATTTAAAGGCTCCTAATACTAAAATTGCTATAAATGTGAAGATTATTTTTTTCATCTAGAAATAATAATTAAATGTTGTAATACTTAAAATCAAAAAGTGAACCAATTTACAAAATCATCAAAATTCGGCTCCTTTGAATTGGTTTACCAATTTGGTTAACCAAATATACGGGTTTTAGTTAAATAAAAGCACGAAAAACTTTAAGGATTAAAAATATAGAAAATAATATTTCCTTTTTAAGAATTCAATATTAAAAGTTGAGTATAAAAATCTTCTTTATCCTATTTTTAGGATTGGCACTTCACACACCAGTAATCTTAAATTTTCTAATTAATAAATACCAGATTACATTTTAATTATTTTAAGAAAACCATCTAATCACTATTAAATTATCAAGAGAAACAACCTTGTGTAATGGAGGTTTTACCTGTCCTAAAAACAAAATTAAGACATTAACTTTGAAGACATTACCAAATATTATAAAGATTACAAGACGCTAACGATAAGATAAATTAGTAACGCATTAGAGACTTAAAACAATCTTATATAACAAAATGAAATTACAGGCGGTATCCGAAAAGCCTTTTATAAGAGTAGGTACTTTAAACTAATAATCATGAAAACAACTACACAATTTATGCTTGCTGTTTTATTATTGATAACCAGCATTACAACGGGTCAAATTTACAAAGACACCATTATTGAAGTTAAGGAACGTAAATTAAATTATGAATACAGTATACGTTGGACTAAAGATAGGCTTAACAAAGAAATTGATATCTTTAAAGAAGATCAATACAAACCTATCTTTAAATCTTCTGCTCAGATTAGTACAGTTTTAAACCAAATTCCATTATCTAAAGAAGCATGTCGTAACAGTGGTTTTGAAGATGGCTATGCTGGATGGACAGGACTTAGTTTAAAACATGCCACGATGAACTTACCTATAGAAAATGGGTTAATTGTAAATCCTGGTATATCTAGTTTGCCATTTACAGGAGTTTCTTGGGGCCAAAATTATACTTCTATTGAAACGACAGGTTTAGATCCTATTATATCAGTAGCATCTCCATCATATCCTTTACAAAGAACAGCACCAGGCACATCAGGAACTCAATCTTTACGTTTAGGAAATGATCAACCAGGACGTGGTGCAGAAGGAGTTGCAAAACGTTTTGTAGTTACCGCAGAAAATGCAAAATATTACTTCCAATACGCTATTGTTATGGATCGAAGTCATTCTGATCCCAAAGGCAACGTAAACGGATCTGAAGTATTTTTTGCTGCCGAAGCCGTAGATATGTCTGGAGTTACAGTTGATAAAATAGTAGATGTGGCCAACCCAAGTAATCCATTTATAAATGCTGTAAATTCTGGAAATACATACTACAGAGATTGGCGTTGTGCTTCTTTAGATTTGTCCAGTAAAATAGGAGAAGAAGTAGTAATCATGTTTATTAATTCAGATTGTTCTGCAGGTGGTCATAAAGGGTATACCTACATAGACGATGTATGTAAAGAATGTAAAGGTACCGAAGGATTTATTGAATTAGAGTTAGAAGGAGATGGTTGTATCAATGAAAAAAATACCTATGCTGGTAATTTTGATATTCCTAAAGGAGCAGTTAATCCCTCAATCTCGTTAGACATTTACCAAAGTAACTCAGTAGTTGCAACAAATATAACACCAACCATCGTTTCAGGTACGTACACATTTGATGTACCTGCAACAACTTTTCCAAATCAAACCGCTGGTACTTGTTATGATCTAGTTGCCAAATTAACATTCCAATTACCCGATTTAAATGGAAACTTACAAACTGTAACACAATATTCTTCAAATCCAGTAGGCGGTGTACAAGATGGAGAAATATCCGGAATTAATAATGATGTTTGTTTTTGCGACAACAGCCAAGGTGCATATTGTTGTGAAGCTGAAAATTTAGTAGATAATGCAAATTTCGAAGCTGGTAACACTGGTTTTACTAGCGATTATTCACAAACTGCAACCACATTTCCCGGAGAATATAATGTTACAAATACTGCTGCTAATTTCGGCACAACTGTTACAGACCATTCTTTTTGTGCAGACCCAGTAACGTATGCAAGCAATAACAAATACTTACTTGTAAACGGAAAAACACAACAAGCCACTTCAAGTACCGTTTGGGAACAAACCTTAACCGGACTAGAAAAAGGAAAAACCTATAAAGTATGTGCTAATTTTAAAAACATGCCACAATGTACTTTTGATATCCTACCAGAAGTTACCTTAGAAGCAGGAAGTTCTAATACCATGTTTACCGTAAATATGAATCCTTTAGACGCTTGTGCTTGGCAAAATGAAACCATTAATTTTACTGCAACCAGTAATACAGAAACTATCAAAATAATTTTAAATGAAACAGCTAACGGAGATGGAAATGATCTTGCAATAGATGATATTTATGTAGGTGAATTAGCAGATCCAAACTTGGCTATTACAGTAGAACATAATGGACTTACAAAAGACATTAAAGGATCTTTAAATTCTAGCGGAACTACAGATGATACTTTACATGGAAGCTGTACAGAATACCACTGGTATGTGGCAGAAATAACATCTTACCCATCTATCGTAATAGACTGGAATACCTTTGCTCATGGTAATAATACCGGAAGTAATTTACCACCTTCTGCAAGTGTACCGTCAGCAACAAATTGGGATTTAACCACAACATTCCCCGGCTATACTTTTAGTGATAATAAAATGTATATAATAGGAATGTACACACCTGCATGTGAATGCTATGATAGTGGATTTACATATCAATTAACTTTTAACGCTAAAAGTGATAAAAAATCTGGTTTAACAGATAGCCAACAACAAGCTATTATTGATGCAATATTAAACGGATTAACACCAAATAAAGAAAGTATAAGCACAGAACAAAGAGCAAGTGTCTATCCTAATCCAATAGAGAAAAATACAGTTATTAGATTACAAAATGATAAAATTAAAAGTATAAAAGTAATGAACATAACTGGAGGTACTATTATTGATAAAAAATATGGAGAAGATAAAAATGCTGAAGATTTAAACTTCTCAAAATTCGCAAATGGAATATATATAATAACCACGCAAGGAATTAGTGGTAAAACATATACCAAAAAGATTATAAAACAATAATCAATTAAAAAATAAAATAATGAGAAGAGGCTACCAAAAAGGTAGCCTCTTTTTTTATAATTTTAATTTTGAACAAAAAGTTAAACATCACATTAAATAAAAATCAGTTCTATACGAAATACTAACAATCTAGATCAATTAAACCTTCTTCAACTTAGTTCCCATAATTTTAATCCAATTCTAATAATTAAAAAAAATAAAATAGTCTTCTAAATATTAACCTGACTTAATCAATTAATCTAAAAACCAACTCCTTACCATTTCTACCTCAATACCATCTATGGTTTTATGGATATATTCATTTTTCATAGAATCATACCTATAGTCTTTAGACCAATCCAATATATTTTTAGACAATTCTTTTAAAGAAGTACTAATAAACGCTAACTCTTCTTTTGAAACTGTAGGATGAATGGATAACCGAATCCAACCTGGTTTTTGTGTATTACATCCGTGTAAGATTTCATCTTTAATTCTATTAGATGTTTCTTGATCTACGTTTAGTAAAAAGTGTCCATACGTTCCTGCACAAGAACAGCCTCCTCTTGTTTGAATTCCGAAACGATCATTCAATAATTTTACGACTAAATTAAAGTGATATTTTTCAAAATAAAAAGAAAAAATACTTAAACGGTTTTTATGATTTGGTGCAAGAATTTGTACTTCAGGTAAACTCTCTAAAGTGGCAAACATTACTTTGTTAATTTCATCTTCTCTCCTCTTAATATTTTCAGTCCCCATTTTATCCTTTAGCTGAAATGAAAGAGCAATTTTTATGGTTTGTAAAAAACCGGGTGTTCCTCCATCTTCTCTGGTTTCTACATCATCAAAATAATCATGTTGCCCCCAAGGATTTGTGTAACTTACGGTTCCTCCTCCAGGATTATCTGGAATGGTATTTTTATATAATTTTTTATTAAAAACCAATACTCCCGAAGTTCCTGGTCCTCCTAAAAATTTGTGAGGAGAAAAAAAGATAGCATCTAAATATTCATCTTCTGCAGCTGGATGCATATCAATAGTTACATAAGGTGCACAGCAAGCAAAATCTACAAAACATAATCCGTTATATTGATGAATTAATTTTGCCACTTTATGGTACTCCGTTTTAATACCAGTTACATTTGAACATGCGGTAATAGATGCTATTTTGATAAGTCTATGTTCGTGTTTTTTTATGCTTTTTTCAAAGCTTTCTAAACAAACCAACCCTTCATTATTACAAGGCACAACCTCAACATCTGCAATGGTTTCTAACCAAGATGTTTGGTTTGAGTGATGCTCCATATGGCTTACAAAAACAATCGGTCTAATTTCTTCTGGAATGTTAGTGTATGCTTTTAAGCTTTCGGAAACTTTTAATCCTAAAATTCGTTGAAATTTATTAACAACTCCCGTCATACCAGAACCATCAGTAATTAAAACATCATTACTATTGGCATTCACATGCTTTTTTATAATGTTTCTAGCTTGATGATATGCCAATGTCATTGCTGCTCCTGATGTTGACGTTTCTGTATGTGTATTGGCTACAAAAGGTCCAAAATCGTTTACTATTTTGTCTTCTATAGATTTATAAAGTCTTCCACTAGCTGTCCAATCTGTATAGATTAGTTTTTGAGTTCCGTACGGGGACTCAAAAGTTTGATCTATACCTATAATTTGATTTCTAAACTGTGTAAAATATTGTTCTAATTCCATTATTTCTTCTGTTTTAGGTAGATAAAAATCATTTTATAAAAAGAATTACCTTGGTAATACTACCAAAGTAATTCTCTAACTAATGATTAATTATTAAAAAGCTTAAAGCTATTTACCCCTTTTGTTAACCAATTAGAATATTCATCTACATCTGGCGTATAAGCTACTGGATCTATTAAATTCTCTTCATTATGATCCATTAAAACGTACATAGGTTGCGTGTTTGCTTTGTATTTTATCGTTTGTAACTCGCTCCACTTCTGACCGATATACTTCAGTTTCTTTCCTGGTTTTAACTTTGATTCTACAATGTCATTTTCTTCCAATTTACGTTTGTCATCAACATATAAGGAAATTAAAATAACATCGTTTTTAAGCATTTTTAATACCTGTGGTTTTACCCAAACATTTTGCTCCATTTTTCTACAGTTTACGCAGGCATGCCCCGTAAAATCTAACATTACTGGTTTGCCTACCTTTTTTGCATAAGCCAAACCTTTATCATAATCATTAAAAGCTAAAATATCATGTGGCGCCATTAAATGTGCTCCATCAGGAATATCTGAATGTGATACCCCTCCTCCACTACCAAGCTGTCTAAATCCAACTCCATAAGGAGACTCACTATAATGTGGTGGTGGTGGAAATGCACTTATTAAATTTAAAGGTGCTCCCCAAAGTCCTGGAATCATATAAATTGTAAATGAAAGAACAATTAACCCTAAACTTAATCTACCTACAGAAATATGGTTTAATGGAGAATCATGAGGCAGTTGTATTTTTCCAAACAAATAAAGAGCTAAAGTTCCAAAAATGGCAATCCAAATTGCGATAAAGACTTCTCTTTCTAATAAATGTAATTGTAAAACCAAGTCTGCATTTGATAAAAATTTGAAAGCTAATGCTAGTTCCAAGAAACCTAAAACAACTTTTACTGTATTTAACCAACCACCAGATTTTGGTAAAGAGTTTAACCAACCAGGAAAAGCTGCAAATAATGCAAATGGCAATGCTATTGCCATAGAAAAACCTAACATACCTACAATTGGTCCTACTTGGCTACCTCCTGCCGCGGCTTCTACTAATAAAGTACCCACAATTGGTCCCGTACAAGAAAACGAAACAATTGCTAGTGCTAAAGCCATAAAAAAGATACCAATTAAACCACCTCTATCTGCCTGAGAATCTACTTTGTTTGCCCAAGAATTTGGCAACATAATTTCAAAGGCTCCTAAAAATGAAGCTGCAAAAACAAGTAATAAAACAAAGAATATAATATTAAACCAAACATTTGTAGAAAGTGCATTTAACGCGTCTGCTCCAAAAAGTAGACTTACTAAAACGCCTAGTAACACATAAATTACAATGATAGATAATCCGTAAATAATGGCATTTTTAATTCCGGCTGCCTTGTTTTTACTTTGTTTGGTAAAAAAACTAACCGTCATAGGAATCATTGGAAATACACAAGGCGTTAACAATGCCGCAAAACCTGAAAGAAAAGCGATAAAGAAAATTCCCCAAAGACTTTTTTCTGAAGAAGTATCCTTTTTTATGGTAGCTTCTTTTTTAGTGCTTGTTTTTACGGATGTAACTGCCTCTTTTTTGCCAATGTTAAAAGTTAAATCTACTTCTGTTGGAGGCAAACACCTTGTATCATCACAAACCATAAATTCTACAGTAGCATTTATTTCACTTACACTATCAGTTAATGTGACTTTTTGTTTAAATATGGCTGAATTCTCAAAAAACTTAATCCTCATATTAAAAATAGGATCATCAATTGTATGCCCCTCTTCTTCTAAAGTATTTCCGTTTATTTTGAAGCCACCATTGCCATCATCATACATAAAAGTGGTGGCAATTGGTCCATCTTCTGGAACCTCTTGAGAATATAAATGCCAATTTTCTTCTATACTAGCCTTAGAAATTAAAAAATATTCTGTTTCAGATAACTTTTCTACAGAGGTGGTCCATTTTACTGGATCTACAATTTGAGCATTTACTAAAATGGAACAGAGTAAAAACGCAATGAATAGTATTTTTTTCATTATAATTTATTTTATTTCAAAAATTAAATCAACTTCTGTTGGCGGTAAACATCTACTATCATCACACACCATAAACTCTACAATGGCATTTACCTTAAAAAGAGCTTTCTCTTTTAATCTAATACGCTGTTTAAACGACGCTTTAGATTCGAAAAACTTAATTTTCATATCAAAAATGGGGTCGTTAATTGTGTGTCCTACTTCTTCTTTGGTATTTCCTTTTTTTAAATAGTTTGGACTACCCTTAAATGAAAAAGTTGTTGCAATGGGTCCGTTTTCTGGCACGTTTTGAGAATACAAATGCCAATTAGCGTCAATATTAGCTGTTGCTATTAATTCATATTCTTTGTCTGAAATCTTTTTAACAGAAGTAGACCACTTTACAGGTTCTACAATTTGGGAATGACCAATTGTAAAAGCCAATAACGCACATACTAAAATAAGTTTTTTCATCTCTTTAAATATTAATTATAATTATACTATTTTAAAAGGGTTGTTCTTTTTTAAACAACCCTTTTTTAATCTCTTAAACTTGTTTTTATTGATTAATTAATTCAAGATAATTGAAAACAAAATGGAGAGAGATTAATTTCTATTTTAATGGTTTAAATACAATTTCGTATGACTGTCCTTTCTTTTGCAACTTTTTTGCCAAAGCTTGAATGTCTTTTTTTGAAATATTATTAATTACTTTTTCGAAATTTTTAGGATTATCCATATTATAACCATCCCTATAAAAAGTCTTTAACAAAGCCATATCATAACTATTATTGTTTTTTGATTGCTCTCTTACTTTTTTATAATTACTTAAGGTTTTTTGCAAGTCTTCCTCTCTAATATCTCCTTTCGCTAATTTTGTCAACTCATTATGCACAATACCTATTAATTTTTCTGCCAAATCAGGATTACAATCAAATCTAATAGACAAATAAGATAATGACTTAGGTACTTTATTTAAAAATGCAGATGCTCTAGGACTATAAACCCCTCCTTCTTCTTCTCTCAAAGTTTCTGTTAATCTTAGTTGCATAATATCTCCTAAAGCCTTAGCAATAAAATTATTTTTAACAGTATAATCATTTGAAACTTTAAAAGAAATATTCACACTTGTTTTTGGGTCTTCCATTGCCAAAAACACATCTTCATCTACTTTATCAGACTTCCATTTAACATTATTGTCTTTAAAAGATTCTCTTGATTCATCCGTTGGTAAACTTGCTACATATTTAGCTAATAATGGTTCTAATTGCTCTGCTTTCACATCACCCACAATATAAAAATCGAAATCGGCTGGATTATCAAATCGGTCTAAATAAACCGCTTTCATTTGTTCGAAAGAAGCATCATCTGCAAATTCTTTATTAAACACTCGTTTAATAGGATGGTCTTCTCCATACAATGTGGTTGTAATACCATCTTTCATTTGTTCTCCAATATCCTTACTCCTTCTTACCAAGTAATTACTAATTCCTCCTTGAAGTACTTTATATGCTTGCTCATCAAAACGTGGGTTTTCAAAATACAAATATGTTAATTGTAACATAGTTTCCACATCTTTAGTAGAAGAATTACCTGTAATACTTTCTGATGTTTCTGATAAACTAGGCGAAGCACTTGCCGTTTTACCTGCCAATACTTTAGGAAGGTCGGTTGCAGAATAATCTCCTAATCCAGACATTTGTAATAAATTGCCCATTAAATCTGCAGATGGTAAATCTTTTACTTTTAACAGAGATTTACCTCCATAACTTACAGCACTTAAACTTACCGTATTCTTTTGTTTATCAACAAATTTATAATGAACTTTTACACCATTACTTAATGTATAAGTGGTAGCACCTAAAACTTTATTATTTTCTGTTTTAAGAATTTTTCCTTCTTTAATTTCTATTCCAGATATTAAGGTTTTACCCGAAAATGCTTCTGAATATGCAATAATATTTGGATTATTTTCTACACCAGTTATAATCTGCTTTACTTGTGCTTCTGTTAAATTATTTTGACCTTTAACACCTGTTACATTTATATATCTATTGTTTTTAGAATACAATCTTTTAATAGTGTTGTGTACCTCATCTGGAGTTAATGTCGCAAATATTTGCTTTACAATACTATATTCTTTTTCAATATCTAAAATGTTAACATTGTTAAGATAGTTCTCTTTAATACTATTGATAATGCTGCCATGAGGAACATCATCTTTTTTAGCAATTTGTGTTTCATAATAATTTGAAAACTGCTTAATGGTTCTTTCAATCTCTGAATCTGTATAACCAAATTTTACAGCACGTACAACTTCTGTTAACACTGCCGCAAAAGCCTGTTGTTGCATTTCTGGTTTTGGTGATATTCTTAAGCTTAACCCATTGTTTGCTCTAGACATAGAACCATAACCTAAACTAGCGCCTAAAAATGGTGCTTCTGGGTTTTGCTTTTTCTCATTAATTCTTGCAGATACCATAGTAGTTGCCATTGCTTCTAACAAAGAAGCCTTTAAATCATTAACTGTTTGATTTTTTAATGATTTTTTATGACGAATTCCAAAATCGATACTAGGTGTTGAGATTTCTTTATCCAGACCTAAACTATACAAAAGTTGTTCGTTTTCTGGTATCTCTACGATAAAACGTTCTCTGGCATTTTTAACAGCTGGAATTTTAGAAAATAACTTTTTAATTTTTGCTTCTATTTCATCGGCATTAATATCACCAACAATAGCTATTGCCTGTAAATCTGTACGATACCAATCATGATAAAAATCTCTTAATGCTTTATATTTAAAATTTTCTACAATGCTCATTAAACCAATAGGCATACGTTCTGAATACTTAGAGTGGTTAAAACTTATAGGTAATGATGTTTGAAATAATCGCATTTGCCCATTTTGACGAGAACGCCATTCTTCTTTAATGACACCTCTTTCGGCATCTATCTCCTTATCCGTAAGTAATAAATAGTTACACCAATCATTTAACACCAATAAACCTTTATCTATTAATTCTGGTTTTGTTGGCACATTATCTATGTTGTAAACCGTTTCATCAAAACTCGTATAAGCATTAATGTCTCTTCCAAAAAGTAATCCTTCCTTCTGAAAAGTTTCAAGCATTTGTTTTTCTTCAAAATTTGCTGTCCCGTTAAAAGCCATATGTTCTAAAAAATGAGCTAGCCCTTGCTGATCATCATTTTCTAAAACAGAACCTACATTTTGAATAATATAATAACTAGCCGCGTCTTTAACAACATCCGTACTTTTAATATAGTAAGTCAACCCATTAGGCAACACCCCTTTTCTTATACTTGCATCTACAGGTAAAGGTGTGTTTAAATCTAAAGTTTGGCCATTTAACAATAAGCTAAAAGGTACTAGCAGTATTAGTAAAAAAAAGTGTTTCATAATTTAAGGTATTTATTATAGTAGACGAATAATTTAACGTCGTCCCCTATTAAAGAAATGTTAATTTTTGAATTAAAGCGTTAAAAACTTAACGCATCTGATAATAATATTAGTGGTTTTCTGATACTCTAAAGGCATTCCTCTTTAATATTTAACCAAAGAAGTCTAACTAATAAAGTAAGTATTTCTCAGAATTATATACTCACTAAATAAGTTTTAGGTATCTAAATACTATTTAATAGTTAAAAACTTTATTAGAATTTGAACAATAAATTAAAGAATTTACAAAGCGTCTATAGCATTTTTAACATTGATTACAGATGGATGATCGTTGTTACCACCAGACTTTTTATTCACCTCAAAAAATGTATTAAAGTATTTTGATGCATTACCCTTGTCCTTGTTCTTTAGATATAATTTCGCTAATAAAAAACTCCCCATTATAATACCATCTTGTGTATCTGCTATTTCATGCCCTAATTTTAAGGCTTTATCCATAGATTCTTGAGAACCTTCAAATTTAGGGTTTCTTAAAACTTCGTCTCCTATATTATGAATCGTATAAACATACCTTTGCTCTCCTTTCTGCTTATTTGCTTCTTCTAGTTTTAAGTCGAACCATTTATCATAGTTTTTTTGAGATAAATAAAAAGAATAAACTAAACCTTTTTCCATATCCTCTTGATAAGGAGAAACATTGTCTTTTTTACATTTATCGATCGCTTTTTGTAATTCTTTTAAACTGTTACTAGTGCCTGACTTATTGTTTAAATAACTCATAATAGACAAATTTAAAACATTAAAATATTGCGCAGAATCTACTTCTTTTAAAAAGCTTTCTTTGTTTTTCAATACATATTTATATGCTTTAGAATCGTAATCTATTTTTGCATTTGCTATCACTTTAAACCTGTCTTTGTTTGCAAATTTATCAATTGGTAAACTAGCTAGTAAACCTGAAGAAACCTCCTGACTTTTCTCTTTATTGTATGCTCCATCTAACAAATCGATATAATTTAAAACCAAGTCTAAATCTCTTTCTCCATTTTCATATCTTTTAGCGATAACATTTATCCCCTTATTTGGGTCTATCGCTATTTCTCCACCTGCAATAAGATCTTTAGCCTGTTTTCCGCCAACTAACTTATGTACCAGTTTTCCATCGGGAGCAATAAACAATAAAGTAGGATAAGCATTAACACTATATGTATTGTTTAATGCAATGCCTTCTCCTTTTTCCATGTCTACTTTTATAGATACAAAGTTTTCGTTATAGAAATCGCCTACTTCTTTTAGAGGAAATATCTCTTTAGTCATCCATTTACAAGGGCCGCACCATGTAGTGTAGCAATCCATAAATACTAATTTGTTTTCTTTTTTTGCTTTATCTAATGCTTCTTGAAACGTTCCGTGCTCAAATTCAATTCCTTGAGCAAAAGTTGTACAGCTAATAATAAGTGCTGCAATGATTGTTGTTATATTTTTCATGCTATGGGATGTTTTAAAATATGTTTATAAAGTAAATTACATTAAAAGCAATGTTGCCTTTATTGATGAAACAATAAAATTTCTAAATAAAAAGCAACACTGTTTTCGTTAATAATATAAGCGTGGTTTGTAGCTACTATAATAAGTTGTCTAAAAGTGCTCTCACCTCTTTACTAGATGGTCTTGGTGCATTTGCATTTACGATATTTCCTTGTGGATCTATCAAAATAAATTTAGGGATAGCGTTTATTTTATAAGCCTCTATAAAGTCTGATTTAAAATCATTATCAGCCAACAACTGTATACCACCCATATTGTCATCTTTTACCATCTTCTTCCAAGCATCGTAAGCATTTTTCTTATCTACGGATAGACTGATAAAAGTGATATTTTTACCGTGATATTCTTTCTCAATTTTTTCTAAAAAAGGAATTTCGTATTTACAAGGTCCACACCAAGTTGCCCAAACATCAATGTATAAATATTTTCCTTTAAAATCGGTAAGTGAAGTTGTGCCACCTGCATGGTTTTCGTAATTTGTAAACACTGGTGATGCCTCTCCTTTACTCAACATTTTTAATTCGTTGTATAATTTAGTGAGTTCTTGTTTTTTTGCTTCAGTTGAATAATTATCCATTAAAAGCTTATACATAGCTTCTAAATCGGTAGCTCTACTTAATCCAGAATTACCGTAAAACACAAGCATAATATCTTTAATATTATCGTTAGGTATTTTTGCTAATGATTTTAACAGCTCCAAATCTTGAGAAGTTCCTTGCGCTTGAGCTATTTTACTTGCTTTATCTCTAAAATGCCCTAATAATAAATATTGATATATTGACGAAAACATAAAATCGTCTTCCCTATCATAAGTTAAAGCATCCAATTCTTTTGTAAATTCTTTAGAAGGCACATACGTAGAATCTCCACTTACATATTGATACACTCCTTTATATCTATTGATATAGTCTAAATAATGGTAATTGATTTCTCTTTTCTCTTTCTCCCTAATATTATTAGGGATGTTTTTAGTTGCAGCTAATATCGTTTCTAAATCATTTTTAATAGCCTTTATTTTTGCCTTAAATACAGGTTCTTTTACATTATAGAAATTAGTAGCCTTATCACTATTAAAAACACGCCCCATCTCCTCTTCATTTGCCATTAAATAACTACTGGTTCCAGAACCTTCTCCACAAAACTGAATGGTGTTTTTAAAGTTCTTTGCATCATATGATATATTAATTTTTATACCATTTTCGATGTGCAACGGAATTCTATTTTTACCTTCATTAAATGAGTAATGGCCTGGTAATAATTTTAAAGTATCTAAAAATGTACCTGTTTCGGATAATTTTACTACCGTTTTAACATTTTTATTAACCTTAAAAGTATCCCTCCAATTAAGTGTTATTTCTTTTTCGGATGAATTGGTAATCTTACCAGAAATAATAGCATAATCTATTTGTTTCTCTTCTTTAGACTTACAAGATAATACACCTATAAAAATGCCAAATAAAAGTAATGCATGAGTATATGGTTTCATATAGATAATTATTTTAGAAAGTTTTTTAACTCATCAGTTAAAACATCGTGATAATCATGTTTGTAAACAATATTACCTTCTGGCGAAATTAAAACTAAATGAGGGATGCCTACTACAGCATATTTAGACCCTATATTTACTGGTAGTTTTTCATCATCAATAACCTGTGTCCAAGGTAATTTGTGTTTGTCTACAGCATTAATCCACTTGTCGTAGTTTTTATCTGTACTAATACTTAAAATTGCTAATTGATCTTCAGAATAAGCTTCTCTAATCTCTCTTAATTCTGGAAACCCTTTAATACATGGCCCACACCAATATGCCCAAAAATCGATTAATAAATACTTACCTCTATAATCTGTTACAGATACATCTTTATTATCATAACTTTTAAGAGTAAATAAAGGAGCAGGTTTACCCATAGTTACTAAATCTAAATTCTTTCTTCTTTCTACTAATGGCTCTAAAAAGTAACTTGATTGTAAACTAGCGTCAAAACTATTTAAAACTTGATCTAAAGTATTGGTGTCTGTATTCCAAAATTGAGTGTAAGCGGATTGTGCTAAAGCAATGTTTTTTGGATGCTCTTTTATTGCAGCAATTAACTTATCTGAAAAACTAGCTTTAAAATTAGCTTCTTCAGGTGTAAGATCTTTTTTATATTTTAGGCCTTCCATTTTAGCAATACCTAAAGCCTTTTTAATTTTTAGATATTCCTCGTGTCTTGGAGCTCCTTTAACAATAAGACTATCGTTAATTATAGATAATACATAAGTACCTGTACCCGTAAATAACTCTGTACTATAGTTTTTTTTATTGTAGCTTATCGATACTTTTCTTACCGCACTAACGGTATCTATTTTAACTATTGTAGTTTTTGATTTTATAGAGTCTGTTATGGTTAGCTCGTTATAAGCTTCCATACTTTCTACACGCTGGTATGGAGCTATAGTTAGTTTCCCTGTACTATTACCATCTACATTAATTTCTAATGTACAAGTGTCTACTTTTTTATTTTCCTTAGTATTACATCCGCTTAAAATAATGGCAAGTGCAACAGGTATGAATCTTAATTTTTTCATAATTTAATTTTATTTATAGGTGTAACAAGACACCAAAGTCTTTGGTTGTTATTTATAAGTAGCCAGATATTTTAGATTCTGGCTACTAAGTTTTAAAAGGATTTGATATGGAGTTTATTCCCTACTATTTTCTCCTATTTCTGGATTTTGAAAGATGTATTTTTGCGCTATAGGTAATGCCCAATTTTTACTATTTGCTGTTAAGGTAAATGTCTCTCCTTTGTATGTATGAATAATATTAGTTTTTTGCGAATCGTACACATTGTAACGTTTTAAATCGAAAAAACGGTGACCTTTCATATATAATTCAAGTCTTCTTTCCTTTTTTACTAAAGCAAAAACTTCATCTTCATCTGTAGTTGTTATTGGCTCGTATGTACCAGTATCCATTCTTTTTTCTCGTAATGTATTTAAATCATTAATAGCTAAATCTGCTCTATTTAATCTTACATTACACTCTGCTCTTGTTAAAAACATTTCGGCTGTAGATGGCCCAATAGGCTTAAAGGTTCTAACATATCCAACGGTGAATATTTTTTCTGGACCAGATAAGCCGAATATTGAAGGTGGCCCGAAAAGTCTTCTTCTTTGATCGTTAGATTCTAATAAACTAAGATAATCATCAGATGCAATAGCAGCACTATAAGCTGCACCTGATTCTTTATGCCAAATAATTTCAGGATCATTTTGTGGAATATCTCCTTGATTAGCTATGTCAGGAAAAAACCAATCTGGAAAGGTATTAAAATCTAACAATGTATTGCTTAATGCTAATGCATTGTCGGCAGCATCTCTTGCGTTTTCAAAATCTCCCATATATAAATATACACGCGCTAAAAGACCATAAACACCTGCTTTTGATGGACGATGAACTAGCTCTGGAGTATTTGGTAAGTGTTTTATAGCTTCAGTTAGATCGTCTAAAATAACAGTATAAACATCATTAACAGTTGCTCTTGGATACTCGACTCCAACAAGTTCTGTTCCTAATCTTAATGGCACACCAAGATCTGTATTTGCAGTTGCTGGATTGTAATGAGAACCATATAAATTTACCAAAGAAAAATAGGCATATGCTCTATGTGCCAATGCTTCAGCTTTTAAAGCATCCTTTTCTTTTACAGTACCATCTATAGCATTTGGAACATCATCAATTACAATATTTGTAACATATATTTGACCATATAAGTTTTGCCAATCGCCATCTTCTTCTGCATCTGTATAAATGTTGTCTTTCCAAATAAAAGTATTAGTAGACGCAGAACCTTCTGGATAAAAACTTAAAAAATTATCAGTTATCATTACATCATCACTCGCTAATTCTGTGTTGTAAAAACTGCTAACAAAACCCGGAGATATTACTTGAGCTCCCCCTACACCACCAAACACTTTGGTTTGATCTAGTAATAATCGGTAATCATTTATTTTATTAGGAATGACACGCCCTTTAGGTTCGATATCCAAATACTCCTGTCTATCACAAGAAAATATAAGTAGTATAAGTGAAAATATGTATATAGTGTTTTTCATAATTTATATTTTAAAAATTAGCATTTAAACTTAGCGTAAAAGTTGGTCTTATCTTAAAAATTAAGCTCTCTGGATCAACATTCCACTTGTTAAAATTAATTAAGGCTAAATTGGTTGCTTGAAAACTAACGTACAAACTGTTAAACCCTGCTGAACGTGTTATTTTATCATCTAATTGATACCCTAAAACAACCTCTCTTAAACGAATGTGAGAAGCATCATCTACATGCTGACTTCCATATCTGTAATACGTTTGGTAAGTATCTAAAGTAGCATCTGTTCTTGTAGTTGGTATTTTAGGAATATTTGTAGTAGTTTCATCTCCGGGGTTTTGCCATCTGCTTTCAAAATCTTTATGAATATAATGATTACCGCTAAAAGTATTTGGCAAATTGGCATAATCCATAAAGTTTGTATTTCTAAATACATGGCCCAATTTAAAGCTAGTTAATGCTCTTAAAGTAAAACCTTTGTAAGAGAATTGGTTTATCCAACCACCGTAAACTTTTGGAGTTGTAGTACCTTCGTATTTAAGTGCTTCAACTACATCTATATCTCTGTTTACTAGCTCTCCGTTTTCATTTAAAAACATAGGAGCTCCTTCCTCATTCAAGCCTTCAAATTGGTAGCTGTATAAATAACGTAATGGTTTGTTTTTTAAGGGAGAACGTAGTCTAGTATATGCAAAAGGTGTGTCTTCAGGAACTTCAACTTCTGTAACAGTATTTTTGTTATAAGAGAAATTTAAGGTTGTATTGTATTTAAAATCCTTTTTATTAACTACAAGTCCTCTTAAAGAAATGTCTACTCCTTTATTTTCCATCGCTCCAGCGTTAATTAGAGCAGAATTAAATCCTAATATTGAAGGAAAAATAACGTTAGACAGTAAATCTTCACTTTTTCTTTGATAATATTCAACAGAACCATTTAACCTGTTGTTAAACATTCCAAAATCTACACCTAAATTAGTTACATAAACTTTTTCTAGTCTTAATTCTGGGTTTTTAACATTAGAAATAAATCCATAATCATTTCCTGTATAAGGATCGTTAGAAATACCTACTTGTACAAAAGGACTTGTTGAATTGTTAACGTTACCATTACTACCGTATGTAGCTCTTAAAGATAAATTATTAATGGTATTGCTTTTAAAAAAATTCTCATTATGAATAGACCATTTAGCACCTATTGAATATAACGGAATGTTCTTGTACTTATCACTTGCTCCAAATAAATTAGCATCATCTAAACGAGTACTACCTGTAATGGTGTATTTTTTATCGTATGTATATGCAAAGTTTCCATAATAAGAAATATATCTATTCTCATTTTCTGTAATAGAAGCATAATTTGGTATTTGGTTTTGACCAAAATAGTAAACCGTAGGAAACCTATCTGCAAAGTTTATATTACTTGCAAAATTTAATGACCGATCATCATAACCATATAATCTATTTGCATTAGAGTCCGAAAGCACTTTTCTTGCTTCATAACCACCAATAACACTAACATTGTGTAAGTTATTTTTAAATGATTGATTATAATTTAATTGCAACCTACCCGATTGAGATTCAGAATTGTATATATTCAAATCTAACATACTTCCTGCAGGAATAGCACTAGCAATTGCATCATCGGTACCTGTATTTGTAGTGTATATATTAACTTGATTTCTTACTTGAAAGGTATTCTCATTATAAAGGTTTCTTGCTTGATAGGTTCCTTTTTCGTACTGATATCTACCTTCAAAAGATATATGATCGGTTATTTTATAATTTAATGCAGCTTGCAATCTAATTTGTGTATTAGTTATACTATTATTTTTGTTTTCTGCCTCTTGCTGTAAATTATAGTCCCAATTATAAGGATAACCATTATCTACACTTCGAGCATCTTTAAATTCTTGATAAAACCCTTGTGATTGCGTTAGGCGATCTCCGTTTTCATCAATAATATTTTGATACTGATCTAAACCAGATGCATTTGCAAGAGACATTCCATTGTTACCTGATCTTGTTTCAGAATAGTTTACTCTACTCGTAAATGTAAATTTTGGAGACAATTTTATATGATTGCTAATATTAGCAACTATTTGATTACTGTTGTTATTTTTAAACGATCCATTATTTTTATTTTGATTATATAACAAAGAAGCTCTATAACTGCTGTTTTCGCCACCACCACCAATACTTAGGTTGTGTTGTAACCATGTTTGGTTAGAAATAAAAAGATCTTCAAATTGCCCTCTGCTATCAATATTTTTTAAATTATTTATAATAGCATTTGCCTCATCATTATTTATTACTCCCTCATTTAATGATAAGTAAGTTTCTAATCCTTTACTAATATTCGAAGAATTAAAAGAATTTGGTAATGTTCTCCATTCGTTATCTGCCATATGCTTTTCAAACTCTAAAAAACTTTCTGTTGATGCATAAGGTTGATCATGTAGATCTAATTTATTAGTCATAGAAAAACTAGTAGAATAACTTACTGTAGGCTTAGCATTCTTTGTGCCTTTACGAGTAACAATAACAATAACACCATTGGCTGCTCTAATACCCCAAATAGATGCTGCCGCCGCATCTTTTAAAATAGTAATACTTTCCACATCGTTAGGGTTAATTGTTTCTATGCCTTGCTCTATAGGAAAACCATCTACTACAACTAATGGATCGTTTACAGAGTTAATTGTACTAACACCTCTAATTGTAGCGCCATCTCCAGCATCAAAAAGAACCCCAGCAACTTCGCCTTCTATTTTATTAAATATATTTTGAGAAGTTTTTATACCCAAAACTTTATTATCCAATTGTTCAAAAGAACCAGTTGCGCGTTCTTTAGATATTTTTTGATACCCTGTATTTAATACTATCTCGTCTAAAGTGTTTGCATTTTCTTTTAAGACTACATTAATTTCTTGTTGGTCTTTAATTTTAACAACTTGAGTTAAAAAACCAACATAAGAAAACTTAACTACATTTCCTTTTGATGCTCTTATAGTAAAATCCCCATCGAAATTAGACGATGTTCCGGTTAAAATGACCCCTTCAGAATTTGACACTATAATATGAGTACCTGCTAACGGAATGCCAGCTATATCTTTAACACTACCTTTTATGGTTTGCTGGTAAATTGCTTTGTTTATAGCAGCACCTTGTTTTAAAACAATTCTTTTATCTGCCGTTAATGCATAGGTAAAACGGCCAAAACTCAAACTTTTAGTCAATAAATTATGTGCTGTAATAATTCCTTTTTTCAAAGTAACTTTTGGCGCATTTTTAAAATCTTTAGTTTTATAAACAAACCTATAATCAGTTTCTTTTTTAATGAGCTCAAAAACATCAATCACAGATATTTCCTGATTGTTTTTAATGTTAATTTTTACATTTTGAGAAAAACTAGTTTTGCTATTAAAGCCAAATGTTAAAGCGCAACTTAAGAAGATGAAGGTTTTCATAATAAATAGTAAAGATTTTTTCCTAAAGTCTATAGGACCTCTAATAAAAATAAATTTCATAAATTTGATAGTTTTTAGTTAGTTAAACATTTTAATTAATTATTGCGACATTTAAGGGAACAGAGAATTGTACGGTCGGATGTCTAAACTCTGTTCCTCTTTTTTTTAAAATTTTATTCTATTACAATTTTTCCTTTTTCTAATTTGAATGATACATTACTTGTACTTTGTATCAAACTTAAAATTTCGGTTATTTCCTGACTTTTATCAAATACACCACCAAAAAGTTCGTTTTCAAGATCTTTATTTTTAAAGATTATTTCAATATTATACCATCTAGACAGCGTATTCATAATATCTTTTAACGTTTTATCTTTAAAACTAAAAAGGCCTTCTTTCCAAGAAATTTCATTGTAAACATCTATATTAGATACATTAATGTCTAATTTATTATTTTTAAGTATAGCCTGTTGGTTTGGTTTTAGCAAACTATTATTAGTAGAATTACTAATAGCTACGCTCCCCTCTATAAGAGTAGTGTAAACAGCATTATCTGAAGAATAAGCCTTGATATTAAATTCTGTACCTAAAACATTCACTTCTTGCTCCTTAGTGAATACTTTAAAATTAGAACCATTATGTAAAGAACTAGGAGAAACGTCAAAGTATGCCTCGCCATAAACTAGTTCGATTTGTCTCGTTTCACCTTTTTTAAAATGAACTGGATATTTTAATTGAGAATCTGAATTTAACCACACCTCTGTTCCGTCTGATAAAACCACGTGATATTGCCCACCTCTAGGCACGGTTAAATAATTATAAGCAATTTTAGAATCATTTATGTGATTATCTTCTTTATTATAGATAAGGTTTTCACCATCGTTTTTAAACTTTTCAGTTACTACATCCGTTGCTTTATTTAATACAAACTCTTCACCATCCTCTAAAGTTAAAATAGCTTTATCCTCTCCTGGTTTTATTGTACTTAAAATTAAGTTTTTGTTTCCATTAAAATAACTCGTGTTCTTTATTAAAACCGCAAATAGTACTACAATTGCCGCTGCATAACCAGAATATTTAATTAAATTAATTACGCTTCTTTTCTTATACTTAATTTTTTTAGAAATAGTATCTTTTAATAATGCATCATCAATTTGACTTGTAGCTAAATTAATTTGGAAATTAGTTTTTACATAAGAATCAAAAATTTCCTTATTGGCATCATCCTTAATCCATTCACTTAAAAACTCTAATTCTTTAACATTAGAAGATTTATTAATGTAATTTATAATTATTTTTTCCACTTTTGAATCCATCTTTCTTGACGTTCTTTTTTATTATTACTATACCAAATATAAAAACCCTTGCTTTTTTTTTAGTGTTTTTGTATTTTTTTTAGATATTTGCAAACAGATTAACCAAATAAGCACAAATAATGGATTTTAACAATAATGATATTTTAATTAAATACCTTCAGAAAGGGAATGAAAAGGCATATCTTTTTTTAATTGAAAAATATCACAAAAAATTAAATGCTTATGTTATTTCTTTAAGTGGAGATCACGCAATGGCTCAAGATATTATCCAGAATGTATTTATAAAAACTTGGGAATACAGAGAAAGACTTAATAAAGATTATTCTATTCAAAATTTCTTATATAAATCTGCTTACAATGAATTTATTACTGCTTATAATAAAAAGAAATCTATGAGCAATCTAGAAGATGTATTTGTAAAATCTTTAAACAAAGCTTTTGTCGAAACTAATGAAGACGACCTAGAAAGAATACTCAAAGTAGTGAATGATAAGATCGAAGAGTTACCTCCAAAATGTAAAAAAATTTTTACACTGAGTAAAAAAGATGGACTAACTAATTTAGAAATTTCTGAACATTTAGACATTTCAATTAAAACTGTTGAAGGTCAAATTACAAAAGCTTTTAAAATATTAAGAATTGAATTGACTACTAAAATTAAAACTTATCTTTTCTTTTTATGGGGTTTTAAATCTAAAAGAAAACTAAGTAATAAAGTTATATAAGAAGCTTAATTGCTGTTTTCCTCAACTAATTTGAAGTTTATTTTTTGCAGGAACCGACAACCTAAATATTTTTTTTTGATAAACCGATGTCCATTATTATGGAGGTACATCTATAAAAAGAAATTACCTTGAAAACTTATATTCCAAGGTAATTTGTAACCGAAAACAATTAAAAATAATTGACTTTACTTTTATATGTTTAATGCATTAAATAGTTCTGTTAATTTTTCGCTAGAAGGTCTTGGCGCATCAGCATTTACAATTTTACCCTCTGGGCTTACTAAAATAAATCTAGGAATTCCTGTTACCAAATAATCATCTGCAAAAGCATTATCTTCTTTTGCCCATAACTGAATACCTCCTAGTTCTTCATCAACTATCATTTTTTTCCAAGCATCGTATGCATTTTTTCTATCTATAGATATGCTTACAAATTCGATATTTTTACCATGATATGCTTTTTCTACCTTTTTTAAATGCGGAATTTCTGCTTTACAAGGTCCACACCAAGTAGCCCACATATCTATGTAAACATATTTTCCTTTTAAATCATCTAAAGATGTGTTTCCACCTGCATTGTTTTCGTAATCAGAAAATTCAGGAGACACTTGTCCTGTTAACGCAATTAATTTTTGTTTCTCATCAAACATAGAAGTAAACTGTTTATTTAAACCTTCAAGGTCTTTTTCTTGAGAGTCAATAAAAATAGAGTCTAAATTTTTAACACTCATTAAAAGTGTTTTAAATTCTTTTGAATTTGAAGCCATTTTATTATCAAAGTCTGTTTTAGACATGTTCATAAGCGCTTCATAATCTATAAGTTTTTCTTGTAAAGTTCTTTTTTTAGCTAAATAATTATTTGCCTCCGAACCAACACCTTCGTATTTTAAAGTCTCGTCAAACTGTTTTGCATCTAAGCTTATTTTTAAATCGTATCCGTTTTTTAAAAATATAGATGCTCTTTCTTTTCCATCAAAGAAAATATAGTTTCCTGGCTCAACTTTAAGAGTATCAGAGAATACACCATTAGCATCTACTTTAATTGTTTTAATAATATTACGTTGTGCAATAATTAAAGAATCGGAATTTTGATTTGTAATTGTTCCAGAAAAGGTTAAGTAATCTTTAGGTACTTCTTGTTTACATGAAACAATTACTAAAGCGATTGCTACTAGGTAAATTAGTTTTTTCATTTGTTTATTATTTTGAATTTATTTTTTTCTATACAACCAAACTGCTGTTTACTCTATATAGCACAAAACAAATCTAATTTCCCCTTAGTTTATAATTGTTAAATCCTTCTTAAATGTTTGTGATAAATTATATTAGAAGGATTCAATAAGGATAAATAACTTGACAATACACCTTTTTTTTAAGAGTTAGAAGGTAAAATTATAGTAACAGGTATGGTTAAAATAAAGGTACTCTATGCTTTTAATTTGAAATAGAACTTAGCATATAGGTTGTTGCTTTATAATTCAATAATTTAAAATAGATTTTTTTTTAACTTTAAACAATCTCGTAAAATAACATAGGCCTTAGTTAAATGGGCTTCAACAGTTTTAATTGAAATATCAAGATTAGTAGCAATTTCTTTGCTTTTTTCACCCTTAAATTTTTTATTATAGAACACAACTTTACATCTTTTGGGAAGTTTCTCGATACATTAATCTAGCTTAAGTAGTCTTTCTTCCGTTAAACTATCATCAACTTGTATAGCTTCATCAAGATACGTTTTATGGTATTCTAAAAGTGTCGCATTTCTCTTGCTGTTTTTTCTGTAATTATCCATTAACCTATTATAAACCATTCTATAAAGATAGGCTTTAACAGATGTTGTAATAACTATCTTTTTACGATTAGTCCATAAGTATAAAAATGAATCTTGAACAACATCATAAATAACATCTTTATCCGAGGTAAAACTTAATAAATAGACGCAAAGAATTTTAAAATAATATGAATAAAGTTCATGGAAAGAACTTTCATCAATATCTTTTATTGAATTATGAAAAGAATTAACCTTATTTCCCATATTTTATTAAGATGATAAAAAATTTAAAAAATAACATAGGGTTTTTTATATTTTTTACTACTTAACTATAAATATCGCATTTACAAAATGAAAAACTAGAATCCTTAATCATAAAATATATTGAAGGTAATTGGAGTAATGATGAAGCTGAACAACTTCTAGAATTTCTTAAAAATGATGACAATAAAAACCAATTTAAAGAATTTATTCACTTAAATCACCTCATTAACTCAAACACAAAGTTTAGTTCTGAGAAAGCACTAAAACAGTTTAATTTAAAAACTAACAAGAAATTTCAAATAAACACCTTGTTAAAATATGCTGCTACTGTTTTAATATTTATATCTGCTGGTTATTTCTTTTTAATTAAAGACAATTCAGCCTTTACAGATAAACCAATTATAGTTAACAATAATATTAAAATTGGTACAGACAAAGCTACGCTAACATTAGGTGATGGTACAGACGTTGTTTTAGAAAAAGGGAAACGCTACAAGTCTAAAAACACAGAAAGCAACGGAGAAGAAATTTTTTATAAAACAGCACCTAATGAATCAGAAATTGCATACCACTATTTAACCATTCCAAGAGGAGGTCAATATCACGTAAAACTATCAGACGGAACTGATGTTTGGTTAAATTCTGAATCTAAATTAAAGTATCCTACAAATTTCACTAGAGGTAAAACAAGAAAAGTAGAATTGGTATATGGTGAAGCTTATTTTGATGTATCTCCAAGCACAAACCATAATGGTAGTAAGTTTAAAGTACTTACAAATATACAAGAGATTGAAGTTTTAGGTACCCAATTTAATGTAAAAGCTTACAGAGATGAAGATGCCATTTATACTACATTAATAGAGGGCAAAGTAGCTGTAGTTACTCCAGAAAAAACACAAACTTTATTACCTAATCAACAATTTAATATTGATAAAACAAACAATAAAACATCAATTAGTAATATTAATGTTAAAAGTGAAATAGCATGGGTTAAAGGTGAGTTTATAGTAAAACACAACCTTAAAGATATAATGCAAGTACTATCTCGCTGGTATGATATGGATGTAACTTTTGCTAATAAAGAATTAGAAAAAGTAAGATTTGTAGGTAAAATTAGAAAAAATCAAAATATTGTAGATATCCTAAATACTATTAAAAATTTCGACATCATAAATAATTATCAAATCAACAATAAAAAAGTAATACTAGAATAAATACAATTGAGGTAATACAGTCTCATAAATATAAAAAAAGGGAACGAAGTTTAAACATTTCGACGTGCATCAAGCTTCGTCCCTCACATGCAATAATTAAACAAATGTCTAACTAAAACTAAGCAAATTTATGGAAATTAAATTAATTAACTTCCGTTCTTTCAATCGAAAGCGGATTCTATTAACAATTATGCGAACATTCATTTTTCTCTTATGTACCACTGTTTTCAGCTTCAATACTGAAATAAGTTTAGCACAAAAAAAAGTAACCATTGAGGCTGATAAAGAAGCTACTATTGATCAGATGTTTGAGTTGATCATGAACCAAACAGAATATAGTTTTCTCTATCCAGAAAAACTTTTTAATAATCTACCAAAGGTACATCTCAAAAAGGGGATAATAAGTGTAAACAAGCTACTTAACCAGAGTATACCTAGCACTAATTTTAATGTACAATTCTCAGAAGATAATACTATTCTTATTACTAAAAAAGAAATTGTACGGCAAACCGTTACTGGTAAAGTGACTGATGAACAAGGCTTTCCGTTGTCAGGAGTAACTATTATGGTTAAAGAATCTAGAAAAGGGGTTTCTTCTGATTTTGATGGAAACTACATCATTACAGTGCCTGATACCAAAAGTGTATTGGTATTTTCCTATATAGGGTACCAAACTCAAGAAATACTTCTAGAAAATCAAAAAGTAATAAACATCACTCTTAAAGAAGCTGTAAATACACTTGGAGAAATAATTGTTAGTACAGGTTATCAAAAAATTTCGAAGGAAAGAGTTACAGGTTCATTTAATAAGATTTCGGAATCACAATTAGAGAATAGAATAGCACAAAATGTATTAACAAAGTTAGAAGGACAAGCTCCAGGTTTACTTTTTGATTTAGATGAAGAAGGTAACATGGTTCCAATTATTCGTGGAATAAGCACTATAAATGCCGAAAAAGAACCATTAATAGTAGTTGATGGTTTTCCTATTACGCAAGGAATAAGTTCTATTAATCCAAATGATATTAAAGATATTACAATATTAAAAGATGCATCAGCAGCATCTATTTGGGGTATTAGAGCAGCAAATGGTGTTATTGTAATAATAACAAAAAAAGGTTCAAAAAACAAAAAAACATCAATTGAGTTTTCTACAAACTTTTCTTTAACTCCTCATCAGAATTTAAGTGATTATCCTAATGCTTCAACAGAAAGTTATTTAGAACTAGAAAAACATAAAGCTGAAAACGGTTGGGAAATATTGCCAACACCATCTAGTTATAGCCAAACTGCTTTAGGAAAAGGTTTGGAAACATATTTACTTCTAGAAAATGGTGGAATTTCTGAAAACGAAGCAAATACTATTATAAATAAATTAAAGGCGATTAATTAATAATAGTAAACAGTTTGAAAACCTTTTTATGGGTAATCCAACATGGAAACAATACAATGTGTCAATTTCAGGAGGGGGAGAAAATAACACTTACAGAAGTTCTGTTACTTACAATAAGAATGAAAATCAGAATATGTTTGTAGGAAATAATAGAGAAGAAATTATGACAAACATTAGAAATGTTTTAAACATTGGGTCAAACTTAACTTTTACTGGAGACTTAACATTTAATACCTCTAATACAAAATTAAATGGCATGTCACTTAATGATTATTCATCTTCTCATATTTACGAAAATATTATTGATGATAGTGGTAACAAGTTAGTTCAAACAAGAGGATTGTATCAGCCATTTAAAGAAAGTATGGAAGCTCAAGGTTATCCTTATAATTGGGATTATAACTTGTTGCAAGAACATGAAAATAAAAATAATAAAATACAAACAACAATGGCTCGCATCCAAACGTCATTAAAGTATGATATTACTGATCATTTATTTTTACAAGGCTCATATCAATATGAATACACCAGTAATGAGACATCTAGACTTTATAATGAGGAAACATATTTTGTTCGTAATTTAGTTAATATAAATACTACGCTTAATTCCGAATCTAATGAGCTTGAAGGTCCATACCCTAAAGGATATATTATTACTAAAGGAGATGATTATAGAAAATCATATTCAGGGAGGATACAATTAAACTTTGATAAATCATTTAACAACGGTTTTCATAAGGTTAATGTTATAGCCGGTTATGAAGCTCGTAAAGTAAAAGTTAATAGCACTGAATTAACACAGTATGGTTATGATCCACAGGCATTAACGTTTAAAAATGTGCCCTATGGTGAATCATATACACCTCTTCTTAGTTTTAGATCACAACCTTTACAAGATCCAACTAGTCTTTTTGAAGATGAAGATAGATTTATTTCCTATTATGGAAACGCAGCTTATACCTACAATAATAAATATACCTTTACTAGTAGTGTAAGGTTAGACGATGCCAATTTATTTGGTAGTAGTAAAGAATATAGAAATATACCCTTATTTTCTATTGGAGGGAAATGGAATTTAACTAAAGAGGATTTTATTAATGATGGTGTTTTTAGCAAGTTGGCATTAAGCACTACTTATGGTAGTAATGGAAATGTAGACACTAATACAAGTCCATTTTAATAAGCTAGTTTTAATAATAATTTTTTAACGGGTAATCCATATTTATACGTTTCAAATGCAAAAAATCCTTTATTAAGACTAGAAAAGACCTATATAGTTAATATAGGCGTAGATTATGGTTTTTTTAATAATAAGTTAACAGGTAGTATTGAGTATTATAACAAGAGAAGTGAAGATTTATTATCTCAAGTAGCATTTAACTCAACCTTAGGATTTAATTCGGCATTGATTAATGCAGGAGAGATGACTAATAAAGGGGTTGATTTTACTTTAAATGCAGCGGTGGTAGACTCAAACGATTTTAGTTATAATACAACGTTTAATTTTAGTTATAATAAAAATGAAGTTACTAAAGTAGATGTACCCAGTGGAAGCATAAATAATGTACTAACATTTAGATCTCCAGTAGAAGGAAATCCATTAAATTATTTATATAGCTTTAACTATGCTGGCTTAGATGAAAATGGAAACCCAACAGCATTTAATGAAAATGGAGAGTTAATTAACGTTGACGGAGAAAAATCAGTGAATGGTGTTTTAGAAAATGCAGAAATAGATACCATTGATGCATTGATTTTTGAAGGCACTACAACACCAAAATATTATGGTGCTTGGATTAACAACTTTACTTATAAAAACTTTTATCTAAAAGCGCTAACCACTTTTAAATTAGGACATGTATTTAGAAACACAGATGTAATGTCTTATTCCAGTCTTGGTAGTTCTAGTCAAATACATAAAGACTTTGAAAACAGATGGAAAAACCCAGGAGATGAAGCAAATACCATTGTACCAAGAGTACCAGATGGTAGTTTTGATATTTTTAACCCTGGTTATAGATATTATAACCAAGGAAACCAATTCGTAGACTCGGCATCTCATATTAGAATTAAAGAGTTAGTTATAGGGTATAACTTAGATAGTAAGTTATTATCTGAAATAGGTATTGATAAATTGGGGTTAAGTCTTCAAGCTCGTAACCTAGGTGTTATAACATTTAATAAATGAGGGAAAGATCCAGAGAGCCTTATATGGCCTATGAAACCAACCTATTCTTTAAATTTTACTGCAAACTTTTAAAAAAAACAATCATGAAAAAAATATTTATAATAATTTGTTTAATCATTTTTTCATCTTGTAGTAGAGAAGAATAGTTAGATATTGAGCCTAAAGGAACAGTAATCCCTAATAAAATTGAAGATTATAGATTACTATTAGATCAAGTAAATCTTGATTATGGAGGTATATCACAAGGATTTTCAGAAGGGTATTACAAGACTGATTTCATGACTGATGATTTTATAATAACAGATATTTCAGCCTCACGTATGTTACAAGAAAAACTAGAAATGTTTACTTGGAATGATAACATTTATAATAATGATCGAGAGGATCCAGACTGGCAACGTTTATATAGTCAAATTTATGTAACAAATATTGTGTTAGAAGAAATAATGGAGACAAGTGGAGATGCTGATGTGAAAGCGCAATTAGTGGGCGAAGCAAAAGTACATAGAGCCTTAGCTTATTTTGCTTTGGCTAATATGCATGGTTTACATTATAACCCAGCAACAGCAGCAAATAATTTGGCCGTTCCTTTACGATTGGGTACAGATCTTGAAAATGTTGATTTATCTAGAGCTTCTGTGCAAGAGATTTACGCTTTAATAATTGCAGATATTGAATCTGCTATAGAAGATTTGCCTGAAACACCTAAAGATAATTCTTTTAAACACAGACCATCAAAAATAAGCGCTTATACGTTGTTGGCACGTATTTATTTGTATATGACTGAATATGAAAAATCTAGAGATGCTGCTAATAGTGCATTGGCAATTAATAGTACTTTAAAAGATTATAATTTGTTTACAGAAAGATCTTTTTTTGGTAATGTGATTGTATATGACCTTAACCGCGGCTATGATGATGATGAAATTATATGGCTTAAAGCTTCAGGAAATCGTTTTACAACATTAATAGCATCTAATGAATTGTATGACTTATTTGAGCCAAATGATTTAAGAAGTTCAAGATTTGGACCAACTTTTGATTTGACTTTTATTCCTGATTTCGAAAGTTATGCTTTAGGAGCATATCTTATAAATGGATATAAAGGCTCTGGTTTTACAGTACCAGAAATATTATTAATGAGAGCTGAATGTAATGTACGTTTAGGGCAAACTTCATTGGCTGTAAATGATTTAAACACCTTAAGAGAAAAGAGGTTTGCAACGGACGCCTATACACCAATTACAAGCACAGCTCAAAATGAAGTTCTTGAATTGGTTAAGAGAGAAAGACGTATGGAATTAGCAGGTAATGGGCTACGTTTCTTTGATATAAAGCGCTATAATGAGTTTGATAATGCCAATATTACTTTAACAAGAACGTTAAATGGCAAAAACTTTACACTTGCACCAGGAAGTAATAATTGGGCTATTCCAATTGGACAAAAATATATACTACAGAATCCAGAAATGGGACAAAACATTAGAGATTAGTCTCTTCAAAATTTTACTTTTTAATAATAAGAAGCCCAATAAAAAATTTGGCTTCTTATTAAACCCAAATATTAACCTCGTTTTATTATTATAATGAAAAAAAAATATTAGTATTAATAGTCTATCTATTTTATAATTCAATGTTATCTCAAGGAATACAATTTGAGCACGGAACATTTGATGAAGCATTAACAAAATCAAAAAAAGAAAATAAATTATTATTCATTGATTTCTATACAGACTGGTTCAGACCATGTAAAGTAATGAACAAAAATGTTTTTCCATTGAAAGAAGTCGGAAAATATATGAATGAACATTTTGTTTCAATTAAAGTAAATGCAGAAAAAGGAGAAGGAGTTGAACTGGCTAAGAAATATAAAGTTTCTGCTTTTCCTACACTTTTTGTCTTAGATGAAAATGGAAATCAAAAGAAACGTGTAGATAATTCTATTTTAGAAGGAACACTATTTTTAAATTTTGCAAAGGAATTTGTAGGAGATAAATTACCATTCCTTCAACAATTTGAAGCATACGAACAAGGAAATAGAGATCTTGATTATGTACGTGACATGATTAAAAATAGTATTGTTTACAAAGCAACCTTGCCTAAAGAAGAAAAGAAAGTTTGGTATGATCAAATAAATGAAATGTGTGCATGGTACTTTTTTGTTAAACAACCTAAGGAGTTGATGAACAAGGAAGATTTTAGTTTAATTACAAAATATTACAATAGTTCAAATAATGGCCACCCCATTTTAGAGCATATATATAATAACTACAAAGCATGGAAAAAAGTGATACCTGTTGAAGACTTAACAAGGTTTATATTAATTTCAAATTCTTCATCTATTAGTAAGGCAGCCTATAGAAGCGACTTAAAATTTAGAGAATATCTTGCTGCTATTCAAGGTCGATTAGCAGAAGTTTATAAAGACGCCAATTCAGAGGATAAGTTTGAAGAGCTCACTTACTCTAGTGAAGCCACATATAGCTTGAATACTTTAAAAGATTTAGACAGATATATGGATTGGAGCGATAAGCTTCTAATTCATTTAAAAGAAAAAGATGAATTAAATGCTTTCACTTATTCAAATTGTCCTATAGGCATGTATTACCAAGCTAAAGATTTAATATCCTTAAAACAAGCCAAACGAATGCTTAAAATAATTAATTCAGGTTTAAAACAATTTCCTAGTGAATTTAAGCTTTGGGATACAAAAGGAGATTATTTGAACTTAATAGGAAATAAAAAAGCAGCTAAAGAATCCTATAATAAAGCTGTTGAATTAGTTAGGGATCTAGAATGCGGAGATGGGCATATAACCAGAATTAAAAAGAAATTAGAAACTTTAAAGTAGTCTGTTAATTCATATTTTTTTAGATAAATAAGTATTTACCAATTATTAGTTTCTATATAATTTTCAAAAAATAAATATATGAAGAACTTATTAGGAATTATACTAGCAGTAGTGCTATACCTCAATGTATTTACACAAGGCATTAAATTTTAGCATGGAACTTTTGCACAAACTTTAGAAAAAGGTAAAAAAGAAACCAAATTGGTTTTTATAGATTGTTATACAGATTAGTGTGGCCCTTGTAAAATGTTGTCAAAAGAAATTTTTTAACAATAAAAGTTGTAGATTTTTTGAATAAGAATTGCAAAATATTTAAAGAAGAAAGCAAAAAGTATTGAAACCTTATAGGAATTATATGCTTAAATTAAAAAGTGCAAACAAGATATGGAAGCCCTTCTCCACTATCAGGATTCCAAAAAAAAGAATACATGAAACTTTGTATTATTTGGCGAAGCATTAAGACATTTTAATGTCTTTTATGAAGAAAATAAGAAAGGTGAATCAATAATATGCATTCTTCGATAACCATATTAAAAGTTTATAAAACAAAGTAAATCTAAATTAAAAGAATAACAATGAAAAAAATAGTTTTAACATTATTTGTAAGCTGTGTGTTTACAACGATATTCTCTCAAGGTATTAATTTTGAGCACGGCACTTTTGCACAAGCTTTAGAAAAAGATAAAAAAGAAAATAAATTAATATTTATGGATTGCTATACAACTTGGTGTGAACCTTGTAAAAAAATGAGTAAAGAGGTATTTACGCAAAAAGACGTTGGTGACTACTTAAATGATAATTTTGTCAATATAAAAATAGACATGGAAAAAGGCAAAGGCATTGAACTTCAAAAAAAATATGGAGTTAATAGCTATCCAACCATGCTATTTATAGATGCATCAGGAAAGGTGGTACATACACAAATTGGCTATTGTGATACAAATGTTTTAATTGAGCAGGCAAAAATTGCTGTAGACCCATCAAGACAAAAAGACGCTATTGTAAAAAAATATACAAGTGGAGAACGGAATCCAAAGTTTATTATTGACTATATAATGGCTTTAAATAATGAGCGTAAGTATAAAGAAGCAACACAAATAGCTGAAGATTTCTTAGGGAGTTATAACGCTGAAGACATTTTAGATACAGATATAATTACAATTTTATCTATCTCCAATTCCCTTAAATATGGTAGTGAAAAGTACAAGTTCTTACTTGATAATAAAGATAAATTTATAAAGCTTGATGGAGCTCATGAGGAAGCTTACGATAAATTACTTCGAGTAACCATCTTCCAGTATTTATCTAGCCTTACGGTAAAATTAAGTTTAGAGGAGTTTCAGGAGGCCATTGAAAAAGCAAAAAATGAATATGAAATGAAAAGTCAGCAAGAGGCCGAAGTTCTATTACTTTCAAGTTTTTACGGAGACAATAAAGAGCATCTTAAGTTGTACAATCACAGTATGAAATATGGTAAAAAATATTTAAAAAAGGGAAACATAAGGTCTGGAACTGGATTAGTTATTAATGTCTTAATGAAAGTGGCTATAGATTCAACATTTATAAAACTTGACATTACAGAAAGAGCCATTACTGATGCAGAGGAAATAATTGCTCTTACTGAAGGAAAAGTAATAAACCCTATGTTTAGTTGGACTTTAGCAGTTTTTTATAAGAGGCAAGGTAATAAAGAAAAAGCACTAGAAAACGTGAATAAAAATATTGAAATAATGAAATCTTTAGGAATTGAAATAGACCCTAAATTATTAGAATTTAAAGAAGAAATTAAAAGTATATAAAAGCTATTTTTTTTAATTTGAAATAAATATTATCTCAACCAATTATATACGTGTAAACCATAAGCATGTTAATCTTGGTTCTAGTTCTCTGTATAAAATCCAAAGAGCAATTAGATATACCACAACAACAACCCACCGTAATAAAGTGGGTTTTTGTTGTTTTAAGAGGTTTTAGAAATGAATGCAAACTTAAAAAGTATAGTATTCAAAGATTTAGCCGAAACACTTGAGTTTCTATTCTTAAAATAAATTCGTTATATGAAGGGATAAGCGATATATTAAATAGATAGATATTTTATATCCTAAAGTAAAAATTAATTTTATAAGACTTATAATCAGCCTTAACAGAAACTAGTTCAAAATCTTTATCTAATTACGGATCAACACAAAAAGTTGTGGAGTAAAATAAAAAGGAAGAACTTTGACTTTAAAATTATTTCTATTTTGGATACTTCAATTGAACTTGCTAAATTACTATTACCAGAAATTCTTGTTGATTATTTTAAATTAACTAAACACGAGGTAAAACAAGGAGAACTACATTTCCATTTTACAGAATTAAATACAATTCCTGATGAATTCATAGGACTAAAATTAAGTTCTAAAGGCTTTTTTCCAGAAGCAACTATTCAAGATTTTCCAATCCGAGGTAAAAACGTTTTTCTACATGTTATTAGAAGGCGTTGGATTGATGATAATTCTAAAAAATTAGTGATAAGAGATTGGCAATTAGTAGCAAAAGGCACTAGAATTACTAGTGAATTTGCTGCTTTTTTAAAACAAATCAGTCTGTAATAATGCTTCAAGTACATCTGTTGTAGCAACCTTTTACGGAAGAAGCCAATGTACTCGTACCTTTAAAAAGTAAAGCAGATATTAGTAATACTCCTACTTCTAAAACAGTAATTATTACCATCAAAAAAAGATAAAAATCACTTTATGAAAAAGATTATTTTTTTATTTATAGTACTTATTTCTCAACAAATACTATTTTCTCAAACAGAAAATATTCCGAAGAAAATAACACAAAAAGGATTTGCAAAAATAGATTTCCTTTCCATAGATATGCCTATCACTAATGCAACTCCTCTTAATTTTAATGAGCCAAATATGGGATTTACAGGAATTCATTATAATCTATTTTTAAATGATGAGTTCTATACAGGTGTTGGACTTTATGGTTCTATTTCCGGCATTAGAGGAGGTTTTTTTACATTAGGTGTAAATGCAGGTCTTAAAAAATATTTTTCTAAAAAATTATATGCAGATACCGGTTTTCATTTTGGTGGTGGTGGTGGTGCGGGTGCTCCAGATGGTGGTGGTGCTTTTATCTTACCTCATTTTAATTTAGGTTATGATTTTAAAGACTTTTCAATAAATGGAGGTTGGAGTTATATTAACTTTTTTGATGGTGGAGAAATTAAAGGACATCAACTAAATGTTGCTTTAGAAATTCCTTTAGATTTTGAATATTCAAATTATAAATCGGCAGAAAAAGAAATAGATTTAAATCATTTTGAAAATACTCGTTGGAATCAAAATCCAAAAAGAAATTCTTTAATGGTTCACTTTAATAATTTAAAAGTTTTAAGCAAGGCTAGATCTACAGATAATCAAATTTTAGAAGGTAAAACCATAAAATTAGCTGGGTTTGAATATACATCTTACTTAAACAAAAACTGGTTTACATTTTTAAAAGTAGATGGCGCCTATGATGGCATTAGAGCTGGTTATATGGATGTTTTTTTAGGTGGAGGTTATCATTTATCCATGAACAATAACAGAACCAACATTTTAGCTAAACTTGGTATTGGTGCTGGTGGCGGTGGCGGAGTAGATAGTAAAGGAGGTTTTTTATTCTACCCAGACATATCACTTGAACAACAACTATTTAAAGACATTTATGTATCCGTTAACAAAGGGTATTTATTAACTCCCAATAAAGATTTTTATACCTCTACTTTTGGAGTTGGTATTAAATATTATATAGAGAGAAATGGTGTAAAAATCGAAAATAATTCTTTTACACAAGGAAAATTTAAAGGTTTTGAGGTAATTGTAAAGCAAGACATGTATTTTAATGCCAAAAGAATGGAAGATGTAACAGAACACATGCATCAAATTTCTTTACAAGTAAATTTAGATTTAAATAAAAATATATTTGTAGCTGGTCAAACTTCTTTTGCCAATTTTGGTAATGCAGGTGCTTATGCAGAAGGTTTGGTTGGTTTAGGTTTAAAAACGAATCCGATGTTAAATAATTCTACTTCCTTTTTTACACAAGTTTTAGGAGGTGCCGCAGGTGGAGGAAACATTAGTACAGGGCAAGGTTTAATTATAAAACCTAGTTTAGGATTTAATTATGAGCTTTCTAAAACGTTAAATTTAAGAGCAGCTGCAGGTTATGTAAAAGCAAAAGGAGGCGAATTAAGTAGCCCTTTTATCAACCTTGGTTTAAAGTATAACATATCTTTTTTGAAGTTGAAATAATGAAAAACATCGCTAGTATTAAAAATATTTTTTAATACTAGCGATGTTTTTATATTTAACACCTTATTTTAAATATTTTCTCTTAAATAATTTACTACAAAGTCTATTTCTTGTTTTGTAGTATATTTTGAAAAAGAAAAACGAACTGAAGTTTTATCGGCATCAGCATCATTTAAAATTTCTCTTAAAACATGTGAACCTTTATTGCTTCCACTTTGGCATGCACTTCCACCAGAAACAGCAATTTCAGCCATATCTAAACTAAATAAAAGCATCTCATTTGTAAAAGGAAAACGCACATTTAAAATGGTATAACTACTTTTTTCTAAGTCTGAAGAAAGTCCGTTAAACTGAATATTTTTAGAAAGACTCTTTAATTCAGTCATAAAATATCCTTTTAAATTTTCTATATCTTTTTTGTCCTTATCTAAATTTTTAATTGCAATTTCTAATGCTTTTTCCATGCCTAAAATTGCATGTACATTTTCTGTACTAGACCTAGCTCCCATTTCTTGATCGCCACCATGAAGCATCGGTAAAATTCCAAATCCTTTTCTAAAAAAGGCAAACCCTACACCTTTTGGTCCATGAAACTTATGTGCACTTGCTACAATAAAATCTACAGGTATTTTTTGTAAATCAATTGGATAATGAGTAATAGCTTGTACAGTATCTGAATGAAATAATGCATTGTTATTTTTACAAATTACAGCAATAGTATCAATATCTAAAATGTTACCAATTTCATTATTTATCAACATTAAACTTACTAATGTTTTTTCTTTTGAAGCTGATAAAAGTTCTTCTAAATGTTTAGTATTAACTGTTCCAAATTCATCAACATCAACATAATCTACAATAATGTGATGTGTTTTTTCTAAATGATTACACGTATGTAAAACGGCATGATGCTCTATTTTAGATGTAATAATTCTTTTAACTCCAAGATTAAAAACAGCATTGTGTAAAATTAAATTATCTGCTTCTGTACCTCCTGCAGTAAAAATAATTTCACTTGCAGTTACATTAAAATGTTTCGCAATTTTTTTCCTTGCAGTTTCTACCGCAGTTTTTGCTTTTCTTCCAAAATGATGAATTGATGAAGGATTACCATAATTACTTTTCATAGAAGTATATATTACATCTATAACTTCATCATCTATTTGTGTGGTTGCTGCGCTATCTAAATAAACAGTATTCATAACTTAAAATTACAATTAATTAGGGTTTTGAAAAATGTAAACCTCTGTTGCTCCTAATCCATATTTCTTATAGGAAGCATCATAAAATTTAACAGGGTATTTACTTAACAATCTTTGAAGTTCTGATCTTAATACTCCTTCTCCTACTCCATGAATAAAGACTACTTTAGAAATTCTTTTAGAAATAGCAAACTCTACTTTGTTTTTTGCGGTATCTAGCTGAAGATTTAACATATCATAATTATCCATATATTTTGTAGATTTTGCAAGTTTATTTATATGTAAATCGACTTCTAAAATCACTTCCTTTTTTTCCTTTTTGAATAAACTTTTCTTCGGTGGATTTTGGGCTATCTTATCTTTTAATAAAGCATTATTTATATCGCTATATTTAGATAATTCATGTTGCTCTACATCAATTCTAACTAACTCAGACGAATGAAACTTAAACACCATACCATCCGTAGTTTCTACAAAAATCTCATCACCATTAATATTGATGACTTTTCCTTTTAGAACATCATCTAAAACGGCTACCTTATTTCCAATTTCTAAATTCATTCTAAATTTTAAATTAATTCTACTAAAACTTTACAAAGATATGTTCGCTACAAAAATAACAAGATGAAATAGGTTTCTCCTAAAAACAGTATAAATTCTCAGAATAAAATTATGCGCAAAAAGATGTCTTTAAAACAGCTATCTTTTTTTATAAATTTTTTAATTTATCACCAAAAAGTAATAACAAAATAATTGGGATACCCAATGAGATAACTAAAATCTTATTTGTATTAAATAATGAAGGGTTTAATAAAAGTGATATTACAAAACCTCCTATAGCTCCCCCTAAATGTGCAGAATGACCGACATTACCCAATTGCTTTTTCATTCCGTAAATTGAATATAGTAAATACCCAACTCCAAAAATATAACCAGGAATTGGTATTGGAATAAAAAATAAATACAGTTCCATTCCCGGATATAAAAGTATAGATGCATATACAATACCAGAAACTGCACCAGAGGCACCTATGGCACTATAATAAGGATCATTTTTGTGGTATCTAAGTGAATATAAACTGCCTGCTAATAGACTACCAAAATAAATAATTAAAAAATTTACAACTCCTAAAATATGTACTACAATATCTCCAAAAAGATATAAAGCATACATATTAAAACCAAGATGCATCCAATCAACATGCAGAAAACCAGAGGTAATTGTTCTTATTTTTTCGCCAGATAAAACTTTACCTACTTGAAATTTATATTTGTCTAGAAAAGCATAATCCTTAAACCCTTTCATAGAAACCAAAACATTGGCTATAATTAGTAATAAAACTGCTTGATTTATATTATTCATCATACAACAAACTTACTAAAATCTGATTTACTAATACTATATCAATTTAAATTTATATCCGATATTTGCAATCTAAAATAATACTCCATGCATTTAATAGTCTTTAGTCTTATATATCCTTTCATCTGGTTATTTTCTAAACTTCCTATGAGGATATTATACCTAATTTCCGATGGACTTTACTACTTAAACTACTATATTATTGGTTATAGAAAAAAAGTTGTACTAGAAAATTTACGTTTAGCTTTTCCTGAAAAAAGTGAGAAAGAAATTATAAAAATAAGTAAAGGTTTTCTTAGACATCTTTCCGATTTTATTGTAGAAACGATAAAAACCTTTACAATTTCCGAAAAAGAAATTTCCAAAAGAATAAAATATAAAAATATTGATTTACTTAAAGAAGTTGCAAAAAACGGAAAAAGTATTTCGTTAGTTGGAATTCATCAAGCAAATTGGGAATGGCTTACGGGTTTACCTTTACAAATTAAAAAACCAGATTTTTATGCTGCTTATACTAAGGTCGAAAATAAGTATTTTGAAAAGGTTGTTAAAATGTCTCGCTCTAAATTTGGCGGAACACTGTATAGAACAACAGATACAATAAGAAATATTCACAGGAATTTTGTAAATAAAAAACAAGGAATTTATATTTTGTTAAGCGATCAATCTCCAATAATAAATAAAACTCATTATTGGTCTGAATTTATGGGAATAAAAGTTCCTATTCATACGGGTGCCGAAGCATTAGCTAAAAGGTACGATATGTCTTTTGTATATTGGACGACAAGAAAAATTAAAAGAGGTTATTATGAAGTAGAATTTGAATTGATTACTGAAAACCCAAAAGAATATAAAGATTACCAACTTACCGATAAGTTTTTAGAAATAACGGAAAGGAATATTAGAAACCAACCAGAGGTTTATTTATGGTCTCACAAACGTTTTAAACATAGAAATAAAGTACCAAAAGAGTTTTTATAATTCTTTTAGTACTTTATTTATAATTTTTATATGCGAAATCTTCCTCCTATAAGTATGTTTCTCTGAAAAAAAGTAAAACTTTGAGATGCTCCATCATTTGGATTATAGGTAGTTTGAACATCTGGCATATTTATATAACCAAACTTTAAATCTGATTGAATATAGAAATATTTAAAGAAAGTTAAATCTATACCAACTACAGCAGAAGCTCCCCAACCGGCAATATGAAACTCATCATGTCTTTCTTGATTAAATAAAGTTACATCTGTTCTTGGATATAAAATACCAGCTCCTAAACCTTCACTAAGGTTTATTTGAAAGTTTTTATGGTTTATACCTATCAAATGACCAATTTCATCAAATCGTCTAAACTCAACATTTACATAGTTTAAACCATCTGTATGCTCTAGTTGTAAAAAATTCTTGGTTAATTCTATATCTTTATTGTTATAAACGTCATCAAAATCAGGATTACCAGAATTTGTAATAACGCCATCAATTTTTACTGTTTGGTCTGCAACCATTACATACTTCATGTGATCTACACCAATAGAAATTGTATAATTTTCCTTTAAAAAATAACCTATTCTATAATTATTCTGAGGAATCGTAATATTTCCAGGGTTAAAGTAATCATTAAAACTAAACGGAGTCTGCCTGTCTTTTGCTTTTACATTATGTAAGGTAAAATCGTAGCTACCATTATCTCCTTTAAAATGAATATCAGAATTAGAATAATTAGCCCTATTCCATCCCCAATAAAAAAAGAACTTTCCTTTATTTGTTATTTTATCTACTTTTTTAAAATCTTCTGTCTTTTTTTCTTGTGAAAAAGCACAGATACTCATTAATAAAAATGAACCTATAATTAATTTATTTTTCAAAATATTATGCTATAATTGCTTTAATTTCATTGATAAATCTTACTGCTAAGTCATCTGCAGCTTGCTGTGATTTTGCTTCTGTATAAATTCTAATAATTGGTTCTGTATTCGATTTTCTTAAATGAATCCATTCGTCTGCAAAATCAATTTTTACACCATCTATTGTATTAACATCTTCGTTAGAATAGGTAGACGCCATTGTTTCTAAAATCTTGTCAACATCTATTTCTGGTGTTAACTGAATTTTATTTTTACTCATAAAATAACTTGGGTAAGAATCTCTTAATTCTTTACAAGATATTTTTTTATTTGCTAAATGCGATAAAAACAAAGCAACACCTACTAGAGAATCTCTACCATAATGAGAAGCAGGATAAATGATTCCGCCATTTCCTTCTCCACCAATTACTGTATTGGTTTCTTTCATTTTGATAACCACATTTACTTCACCAACTGCAGAAGCAGTGTATGTTCCGCCATGTTTTTGGGTAACATCTCTTAAGGCTCTAGAAGATGATAAATTAGAAACCGTATTTCCTCCTCCTAATTTCCCTAAAACATAATCTGCACAAGCAACTAATGTATATTCTTCTCCGAACATAGAACCGTCTTCAGAAATTAAAGCCAAACGATCTACATCTGGATCCACTACAATTCCGAAATCTGCTTTTTTCTTAACTACTAATTCAGATATATCTGTTAAGTGCTCTTTTAATGGTTCTGGATTGTGAGGAAACTGTCCGTTTGGTGTACAGTATAATTCAATACATTTTACACCTAATTCTTTTAATAAAGCAGGAATAAAAATTCCTCCTGTAGAATTTACTCCATCTACAACTACCTTACATTTTGCTTTTTTAATGGCTTTTACATCTACTAAATCTAACTTTAAGACTTCTTTAATGTGCTTTTTTAAGTATTTTTTGTTCTTTTTGTAAGAACCTAAATCGTCTACTTCTGCAAAAGAGAAATCTTCACTTTCTGCTAAAGCTAAAATTTGTTCTCCTTCTGCTCCGTTTAAGAATTCTCCTTTTTCGTTTAATAATTTTAAAGCATTCCATTGTTTTGGATTGTGAGAAGCGGTTAAGATGATTCCTCCATCTGCTTTTTCTAAAGGTACAGCAACTTCTACGGTTGGTGTTGTAGATAAACCTAAATCGATTACATCTATTCCTAAACCAACTAACGTATTCGCTACTAAACTAGATATCATTTTACCAGAAATACGAGCATCTCTACCAATAACCACTTTTATTTTTTTCTTACCTGCATTTCTTGCTTTAATAAATGCACCGTAAGCAGAAGCAAACTTTACTGCATCTATTGGTGTTAAATTATCAGCAGTTTTTCCACCAATGGTTCCTCTAATTCCTGATATTGATTTTATTAATGTCATATTTTATGGTTGTCTTTTTAAGCGGAACAAATATAATTCTATTAAGTGATAAAATAAATTAGTGAGCTGTTAATTTTGTGCACGCTATATGTTAGCAAAAGTGTGCGTTAGGGATTGTAACGGCATCCTTTTTATAGCCCTTATTAAAAAGCGTCATTGCGAGGAACGAAGCAATCTGTTAATTAATGATGAGATTGCCACAGTTTACTAAAAAGTAAACTTCGCAATGACAGCTATAAAAAGATACAGTGAAAAGCCCGACCTTTTTAGGGAACGCCCAGAGAAAGTGTTGGCTGTATTCTGTATTTAGTATTCAGTATTCAGTATTCAGTATTCAGTATTCAGTATTCAGTATTCAGTATTCAGTATTCAGTATTCAGTATTCAGTATTCAGTATTCAAAAAATAAATTTTTTGAATATGGGAAACCTCAAAGTTGTTAGAAGTTTTAAGGCACAAAAAAAGCCGATACAAGTTGTATCGGCTTTTAAAATATATTAGAAATGTAAATGATTATTTACCTTCTTCCATTTTTTTCTTTAATGCTGCAAGACCACCAATATCTCCTAAGGTAGTTTTTTCTGCTTCTGCTGCTTTCTTAACGGCAACTTTCACATTTCTTTTCTCTTGCTCTTTAAATAAAGATGTATGAGAAACAACAACTCTTCTGTATTCTTTAGAGAATTCTAAAACTACAAATTCTATTGTGTCTCCTTTTTCTAATTTAGAACCATCTTCTTTTTCTAAGAATCTTGTAGGTGCAAATCCTTCTACGCCATCAGCGAAAGTTACAACTGCTCCTTTATCATTCTTTTCTTTGATTGTTCCTGTGTGCTTAGAACCGATTGCATACGTAGCTTCATGTGCATCCCAAGGGTTATCTTGAGTTTGCTTATGACCTAAGTTTAACTTTCTGTTCTCTACATCTAATTCTAATACTTGTACTTCAAGCTTATCACCAACAGTTACAAAATCTGAAGGATGTTTCACTTTCTTAGTCCAAGATAAGTCTGAGATATAAACTAAACCATCAATACCTTCTTCTAATTCTACGAATACACCAAAGTTAGTATAGTTACGAACTGTACCAGTGTGAGTAGAACCTACAGGATATTTAGTAGTAATATCTGTCCAAGGATCTGGGTGTAATTGTTTAATACCTAAAGACATTTTACGGTCTTCACGGTCTAAAGTTAAAATTTGAGCTTCAACTTTATCTCCAACTTTTACGAAATCTTGTGCAGAACGTAAGTGAGTTGACCAAGACATTTCAGAAACGTGAATTAACCCTTCTACTCCTTGTTCTACTTCTACAAACGCACCATAATCAGCTAAAACAACAACTTCACCAGTTACTTTATCTCCAACTTTTAAGTCAGTGTTTAAAGCTTCCCAAGGATGAGCAGATAATTGTTTTAAACCTAATTGAATTCTAGATTTGTTATCATCAAAGTCTAAAATTACAACGTTTAATTTTTGATCTAATTCTACAACCTCATTAGGATGATTGATTCTTGACCAAGATAAATCAGTAATATGTACTAATCCGTCTACACCACCTAAATCAACAAAGACACCATAAGAAGTAATGTTTTTAACAATACCTTCTAATACTTGTCCTTTTTCTAATTGACCAATAATTTCTTTTTTCTGTAATTCAATATCAGCTTCAATAAGAGCTTTATGAGATACAACAACGTTTTTAAATTCGTGGTTGATTTTAACAACTTTGAATTCCATTGTTTTCTCAACATATTGATCGTAATCTCTAATTGGCTTAACGTCAATTTGAGATCCTGGTAAGAATGCTTCGATTCCGAAAACATCTACAATCATACCACCTCTAGTTCTACATTTAACGAAACCGTTAACTACTTCACCAGTTTCATGAGCATTGTTAACACGTTCCCATGCTTTAATAACTCTTGCTTTTTTGTGAGATAATACTAACTGACCAGAAGAATCTTCTCTTTTGTCAACTAATACTTCTACTTTATCTCCAACAGCTAAACCTTGGTTGTAACGGAATTCGTTTAAAGAAATAACTCCTTCAGATTTAGAGTTGATATCGATGATTGCATCTCTATCAGTAATTCTGATTACAGTTCCTTCAATTACGTCACGCTCGTTTACAAAACCTACAGTTCCTTCTAACGCTTTTTCAAATGCTTGTAATTTTTCCTCATCAACAGCTTCAATACCTTGTTCGTATTTGTGCCAGTTAAAATCAGCTAAAAATTGTTGTGGATCTACAGCTGGAGTCGCTGTTTCTTGTACTTCAGTAGCAACTAATTGCTCTTCAGTGTTTTTTGTTTCTTCAGACATTTCTGAATAATAATTTTGTATCTTATTGTTTATCAGATTTTAACGATATAAACGCAAAGAGTTGTTTTTATAAATTGTTTTAAATATCCTTCTTATAAATCTGTTCTCGTAAAAAGGAGTGCAAATTTACAAAATTGTTTTGATTATTAAGCAATTAGAATTAATTTATTATTCCTTTTATTCTTGATACACAAAAAACTACCTTTGCACTTTTAAAACCTTTTTAGGGTTGATATTAATGAAGATGGATAAAAAGACAAAAGATTTAGTAAACAAAGGTATTATGCTTCCGTTAATGGAAGAGTTTTATACAATACAAGGTGAAGGTTCTCATACAGGCACTGCAGCTTATTTTATTAGAGTTGGTGGTTGCGATGTGGGTTGCCATTGGTGTGATGTTAAAGAAAGTTGGAATGCAGAATTGCACCCACCAACCCTAGCAGATACAATTGTAAAGAATGTAACAAAACACGCTAAAACGGTTGTTATTACGGGTGGAGAACCTTTAATGTGGCCAATGAATTATATTACAGAATTACTTCAGCAGAATAATATAAAAACACATATAGAAACTTCTGGAGCCTATTCTTTTTCCGGAAAATGGGATTGGTTTTGTCTTTCACCAAAGAAAACAAAAATGCCTTTAGACGAATGTTATCCAGAAGCAGACGAACTTAAAATGATTATTCATAACAAGTCAGATTTTGATTTTGCTGAACAAGAAGCTGCCAAAGTTGGCGAAAAATGCCAGTTATTTTTACAACCAGAATGGAGTAAAAAAGAAAAAATGACACCAGAAATTGTAGATTATGTGATGAAAAATCCGAAATGGAAAATTTCTTTACAAACGCATAAATACCTGAATATTCCATAATATTCAGGTATTAACTATTTTTATTAGAAGCTGTTTCCTGCTTTCACTACTCGCTTTTTTTATCCTAAAAAGGAATAAAAAAGAGCTCAAACAAACCGTTCAATCAGGGCTAAGCGCATTTATAAATTTAATGTTATTCAGAAAGTTTTCTATCTACTAACGTACAAATACGTTCAAATTGCTCTGTAATTCCCATATCAGAATTATCAAAACCAATTGCATCAATTGCTTTCATTAAAGGAGAGTCTTCTCTCGTAGAATCAATTCTATCTCTTTCTTCAACATTAAAAAGAATATCTTTAAAATCCACTTTATCACCTCTATCAACCAACTCTTTATAACGTCTGGTTGCCCTTTTATCCGCAGATGCGGTCATAAATAATTTCAGTTCTGCACCCGGAAAAACAACAGTACCAATATCTCTACCGTCCATAACAATTCCACTATTTTCTCCCATTATTTGTTGTTCAGCCACCAACTTTTTTCTTACTGCAGAAATAGTAGCTACTTTACTAACCAATTGAGATACCTCTAAAGTCCTAATTTCTTTCTCAACATTTTCACCATTCAAAAACATTTCCGCAAAACCCAATTCCTTGTTAAACTGAAAAGTAAGAGAAATATCTTTTAAACTAGAAACAAGTGCTTCTTTATCTAAAAAATCTTTACCTACAAAACTATTTTGTTTTGCAAACAAAGTAACAGCTCTGTACATTGCACCAGTATCTACATAAATATAATTATACTTTTTTGCTAGTAATTTAGCAATGGTACTTTTACCGGTAGATGAAAATCCATCAATTGCAATAATAATTTTTTTACTCATATTATCTTCTACTATCTAAATCTATTAATAAACTAAAAGTACTTGCATTTGCTGCAGAGTGATACTTAGAATACGCATAATTAAACTTTAACCTATTCATTTGAATTCCAAATCCATAAGAAAAACCACTAAAAGTTCTCGCATTTTGTAATTTTAATTCCGCTGCTCTTCTAAAATTATAGCCCAACCTTAAATTAATCAAACTCTCAGGAAACAACTCTCCCCCAATTACAAAATGTCTAAAAGTATTACCAATAAAACCAACTTTCTCATTAGTAACATTCCCTTCTAAATCCGTTGTTTGATCAGATGGGTTTCGCACTGAGATATCCCATTTCTGTAAATTATCAATAGTAGCATACCATTTTAAAGGAACATGTTCTAATTTATAAGAACCACCTAAAGCAACTTTAAAAGGTAATTTTTCGTTTACTCCATTATAAGTCTCTAATTGAACACCTATATTTCTAGAAACCAAAGTAAACGTAAAAGGCTTATAAGGACTGTAGTACAAAATAGCTAAATCTGTTGCCACACCAATAGAAGAAAAATTAGCTATATTAGAATTTATAAAACGAATATTAGAACCTACAAAAAAATTTGATCCTGGAATATTTAAAGCATAACCCACCGATACCGCTATATCACTAGCATTAAAATCTCCAGTTTCATTGCCTTCTTCATCTGCTCCAATTAAAGAACCATAATCAATATATTTAATACTTCCATGAATGGTACCAAACCGTCTAGAAATTGTTTTAGCATAAGCTAAAGAACCAATATTTATTCCCGCTAAAAAACTAGTATAATTGGCAGACAATTTATTGTCAATCTCAACACTAATTACAGAAGGGTTCCATATAGGTTGATTCACATCATCTAAAAGTGTTAAAACTTCTCCACCTAATGCAACTTGACGAGCAGAAGTAGATACATTTAAAAACTGATATACTTTTTCTCCTCCAACTTGTCCTCTCAGAGAGCAAATAGAAAAAATAAAGATAGAGAATACGATGTTTTTATAATTCATTAAGAAATAAATAAACTGCTGATAAATTAATAACGAAAATAAGCTATAATATTATAAATAGAATAAACAAATATGATAAAATTCCAACAAAACATTTCATTTTAAACCAAAAAAAAACCTCAATTCGTAAGAATTGAGGTTTAAAGAAAGGCGGCGACCTACTCTCCCACATAAATGCAGTACCATCGGCGCGATTGGGCTTAACTTCTCTGTTCGAGATGGGAAGAGGTGAGCCCCAATGCTATAACCACCCTAAGATTTTCAGTATGCAGTGTTTTAGTATTCAGTTTTTAGTCTCAGTATAAATACTGCTACTGCCAACTGCTGACTGTTTCACTGCCAACTGTATAAGTTGACATATGGTAAAATAATATCTAAATTGTCAAATAAGTAAAGAGTCTGTGCTCCCGCCTTTCGGCGGGAAGCGTACATAAGTCTATGGGTTATTAGTATCACTTGGCTATGACATTACTGCCTTTACACCTATGACCTATCAACGTTGTAATCTCCAACGACCCTTTAAAGAAATCTCATCTTGTGGTGGGTTTCGCGCTTATATGCTTTCAGCGCTTATCCCTTCCCGACGTAGCTACCCTGCTATGCTTCTGGCGAAACAACAGGTACACTAGAGGTCAGTCCAACTCGGTCCTCTCGTACTAGAGTCAGATCCACGCAAATTTCTAACGCCCACAGCAGATAGAGACCGAACTGTCTCACGACGTTCTGAACCCAGCTCGCGTGCCACTTTAATGGGCGAACAGCCCAACCCTTGGGACCTTCTCCCGCCCCAGGATGTGACGAGCCGACATCGAGGTGCCAAACCCCCCCGTCGATATGAGCTCTTGGGGGAGATCAGCCTGTTATCCCCGGAGTACCTTTTATCCTTTGAGCGATGGCCCTTCCATGCGGAACCACCGGATCACTATGCTCTTGTTTCCAACCTGATCGACCTGTATGTCTCTCAGTCAAGCACCCTTATGCCATTGCACTCTACGTACGGTTACCAAGCGTACTGAGGGTACCTTTAGAAGCCTCCGTTACTCTTTTGGAGGCGACCACCCCAGTCAAACTACCCACCAAGCACTGTCCTCATCTCTGAGTTAGACTCTAGATAAGCAAAGGGTGGTATTTCAAGGACGACTCCACAACGCCTAGCGACGCCGCTTCAATGTCTCCCACCTATCCTACACATTACTTATCCAAAGCCAATACTAAGCTATAGTAAAGGTTCACGGGGTCTTTTCGTCCCGCTGCGGGTAATCGGCATCTTCACCGATACTACAATTTCACCGAGCTCATGGCTGAGACAGTGTCCAGATCGTTGCACCATTCGTGCAGGTCGGAACTTACCCGACAAGGAATTTCGCTACCTTAGGACCGTTATAGTTACGGCCGCCGTTTACTGGGGCTTCATTTCAGATCTTCGCCGAAGCTAAACCCTCCACTTAACCTTCCAGCACCGGGCAGGTGTCAGGCCTTATACATCATCTTTCAATTTAGCAAAGCCCTGTGTTTTTGATAAACAGTCGCCTGGACCTTTTCACTGCGGCCCATCCGAAGATGGGCGACCCTTCTCCCGAAGTTACGGGTCTATTTTGCCTAGTTCCTTAGCCATGAATCTCTCGAGCACCTTAGAATTCTCATCCCAACTACCTGTGTCGGTTTACGGTACGGGTTCTTATAATCTGAAGCTTAGAGGTTTTTCTTGGAAGCCCTTAGGCACACTATCCAATTGTCCGAAGACGCTTGGTACTATCACACTTCACCTAAACCTGCGGATTTACCTACAAGTCTAATAGCTACATGTTTCAACGAACTATTCCGTCAGTTCGCGGTGCTTTCATTACTCCGTCACCCCATCGCAATTATAAGAAGTACAGGAATATTAACCTGTTATCCATCGACTACTCCCTTCGGATTCGCCTTAGGACCCGACTAACCCTCAGCTGATTAGCATCGCTGAGGAAACCTTAGTCTTTCGGTGTGGGGGTTTCTCGCCCCCATTATCGTTACTTATGCCTACATTTTCTTTTGTAACCACTCCAGCATACCTCACAGTACACCTTCTACGCTGATTACAATGCTCCCCTACCACTAACGTGTCTTTCAACGTTAATCCATAGCTTCGGTAATATGTTTATGCCCGATTATTATCCATGCAAAATCGCTCGACTAGTGAGCTGTTACGCACTCTTTAAATGAATGGCTGCTTCCAAGCCAACATCCTAGCTGTCTAAGCAATTTCACCTCGTTTTTTCAACTTAACATATATTTGGGGACCTTAGCTGATGGTCTGGGTTCTTTCCCTCTCGGACATGGACCTTAGCACCCATGCCCTCACTGCTGAGAAACATTTTATAGCATTCGGAGTTTGTCAGGAATTGGTAGGCGGTGAAGCCCCCGCATCCAATCAGTAGCTCTACCTCTATAAAACTTTTACTCAACGCTGCACCTAAATGCATTTCGGGGAGTACGAGCTATTTCCGAGTTTGATTGGCCTTTCACCCCTACCCACAGGTCATCCAAAGACTTTTCAACGTCAACTGGTTCGGTCCTCCACTGTGTGTTACCACAGCTTCAACCTGCCCATGGGTAGATCACTCGGTTTCGCGTCTACTACTACTAACTAAAGCGCCCTATTCAGACTCGCTTTCGCTACGGCTCCTTGACTTAATCAATTAACCTTGCTAGAAACAGTAACTCGTAGGCTCATTATGCAAAAGGCACGCCGTCACACCATAAATGATGCTCCGACCGCTTGTAGGCGTACGGTTTCAGGTTCTATTTCACTCCCTTACTTAGGGTTCTTTTCACCTTTCCCTCACGGTACTAGTTCACTATCGGTCTCTCAGGAGTATTTAGCCTTACCGGATGGTCCCGGTGGATTCATACAGGATTACTCGTGTCCCGCACTACTCAGGGTACCACTATCTAAAATTCGCTTACTTTTACGGGACTATCACCCTCTATGGTCTGTCTTTCCAAACAGTTCTAATTCACTTATCTTCGAATATCGTGGCCCTACAACCCCTCTTTTGCCGTAACAAAATAGGTTTGGGCTAATCCGCGTTCGCTCGCCACTACTAACGGAATCACTATTGTTTTCTCTTCCTCCGGTTACTTAGATGTTTCAGTTCACCGGGTTTACTCCTCTTACGAGGTGCCATGTCTTCAACATGCCGGGTTGCCCCATTCGGAAATCTACGGATTAAAAGGTATGTGCCCCTCCCCGTAGCTTATCGCAGCTTATCACGTCCTTCATCGTCTCTGAGAGCCTAGGCATCCGCCATACGCCCTTACTTAACTTATTGTACTTTTTGCTACAGTGTGTTGCCACACTATAATGAACTCTTTTATATTTTTATAAAAAAATTATTTGATTAGATATTACTCTAATCGTTCTCTATCTATTTGATTCTTACGATATCATTTTACCAATATGTCAATGAACTTGTGGCGAATCGCCACTGATAATTAAATCAGCAACAACTATAAGCCGTTGTGGAGAATATCGGAGTCGAACCGATGACCTCTTGCGTGCAAGGCAAGCGCTCTAGCCAGCTGAGCTAATCCCCCATTATGAAATTCAGAATAAATTCTAAATTATGAATGTAGAATCCTCTTACTTCCAGAATTTCCTTAGTACTTTTGCTTATTTGTAGTCCCGGGCAGACTCGAACTGCCGACCTCTACATTATCAGTGTAGCGCTCTAACCAGCTGAGCTACGAGACTATAATAGCTTAAAATACTTATATTATAAAATTAACAGCAAAGAGTAAAAATGACCTTTTTTTGTAACTCACCATCTTTCTCTAGAAAGGAGGTGTTCCAGCCGCACCTTCCGGTACGGCTACCTTGTTACGACTTAGCCCTAGTTACCAGTTTTACCCTAGGCGGCTCCTCACGGTGACCGACTTCAGGCACTCCCAGCTTCCATGGCTTGACGGGCGGTGTGTACAAGGCCCGGGAACGTATTCACCGGATCATGGCTGATATCCGATTACTAGCGATTCCAGCTTCACGGAGTCGAGTTGCAGACTCCGATCCGAACTGTGATATGGTTTATAGATTCGCTCTCTGTTGCCAGATGGCTGCTCATTGTCCATACCATTGTAGCACGTGTGTGGCCCAGGACGTAAGGGCCGTGATGATTTGACGTCATCCCCACCTTCCTCACTACTTGCGTAGGCAGTCTCGTTAGAGTCCCCAACTTTACTTGCTGGCAACTAACGACAGGGGTTGCGCTCGTTATAGGACTTAACCTGACACCTCACGGCACGAGCTGACGACAACCATGCAGCACCTTGTAATATGCCCGAAGGAAAAACTATCTCTAGTCCTGTCATACTACATTTAAGCCCTGGTAAGGTTCCTCGCGTATCATCGAATTAAACCACATGCTCCACCGCTTGTGCGGGCCCCCGTCAATTCCTTTGAGTTTCAGTCTTGCGACCGTACTCCCCAGGTGGGATACTTATCACTTTCGCTTAGTCACTGAGCATACACCCAACAACTAGTATCCATCGTTTACGGCGTGGACTACCAGGGTATCTAATCCTGTTCGCTCCCCACGCTTTCGTCCCTCAGCGTCAGTACATTCGTAGTAGACTGCCTTCGCAATCGGTATTCTGTGTAATATCTATGCATTTCACCGCTACACTACACATTCTATCTACTTCCAAATGACTCAAGTCAACCAGTATCAAAGGCAGTTCCATAGTTGAGCTATGGGATTTCACCTCTGACTTAATTGACCGCCTGCGGACCCTTTAAACCCAATGATTCCGGATAACGCTCGGACCCTCCGTATTACCGCGGCTGCTGGCACGGAGTTAGCCGGTCCTTATTCTTACAGTACCGTCAAGCTGGTATACATACCAGTGTTTCTTCCTGTATAAAAGCAGTTTACAACCCATAGGGCAGTCTTCCTGCACGCGGCATGGCTGGGTCAGAGTTGCCTCCATTGCCCAATATTCCTCACTGCTGCCTCCCGTAGGAGTCTGGTCCGTGTCTCAGTACCAGTGTGGGGGATCTCCCTCTCAGGACCCCTACCTATCGATGTCATGGTAAGCCGTTACCTTACCATCTAACTAATAGGACGCATAGCCATCTTTTACCAATAAATCTTTAATTAAATCCCGATGCCGGAACTCAATACTATGGAGCATTAATCTTCATTTCTAAAGGCTATTCTCCAGTAAAAGGTAGGTTCTATACGCGTTACGCACCCGTGCGCCGGTCGTCATCTGTGCAAGCACAATGTTACCCCTCGACTTGCATGTGTTAAGCCTGCCGCTAGCGTTCATCCTGAGCCAGGATCAAACTCTTCATTGTATATTTTAAATATTTTAATGAATAAGTTTCAAAAGAATTTACATTAAATTAATAATGTGGTTATTCTACTCTTTAATTACGCTGTCAATTTCAATATTTTCAATGAACTTTTAGGCTTCGCACTCATGTTTTCAAACACTCGTTATAAATCCTAACTTGTAGAAATGTTAGACTCGAACTAACTGATAATCTTTAACTATCATTCCAAACTTTCTCTGATCGTTTTTGCTGTATTCCTTAGCGGCTGCAAACATACAAACTATTTCTAATCTGACAATAAAAAAAAGAAACTTTTTTTTATTTGTTTTTTAACCTTAAAAAACCTGAACGTTTTGCCGAAAATTTCGGACTGCAAACATACAACTCTTTTTAATTATAATCCTAAGGAAATTGTTATTTTATTTTTAAATAAAATTTTGACACTCTACTTAGTTAAACTACTAATCCTTAATCTAATTACAACTCCTCAATGAACGTTGCTAACTTTCTGATATTCCTGTTAGCGGGTGCAAACTTACAACTCATTTTTATTCTGACAACTATTTTTTTACCTTTATTTTGGTTTAATTTTACATAAGGTTTTAAGAGGCTTGTTTTTAATGGTTTATAACTGAAGTTTTTTTGAGGTTGTTTTAAAGTTATTTTTCGGGTTTTAGGTTTTGGGGTAGTTTTGGAAGTGGATGATTGTTTTAAACACATAGAAAACAGAAATTGGATAGATGCCGGGTTTTAATGGAAATAAGTCGGTTGGGGATTGTTTTCTTTAGTGATTCTGCTGCTGCTCTTGCGTGTTTTGTCTTTGAAAGGCTCTTCGCTTGTTCTGAAAACTCCTCTTTTTTTGGTATAACGGTGTTTTATTTTGAATCTTTTGAGTTAAAATGAGACCTCACCAGTTACTTGAATTATAAATTTTGGCATAAACGATCTTCTTAAAGGTATAAATATCCTCTTATATATAATGTAGCGTGATTGGAAATATACTTAAACTGTAAAAGGTTTTAACTGAAATTAGATACAGACGAGTTGAAATTTTCTTATTACCATATAGAAACATAGTCACCATAAGTTTTATGAGATTATAAATTAAGGAGATAAAATTGAGCAACAGATTGCTTCGTGCCTCGCAATGACTCTCGATTACGCGTTAAATATCTATAATAGAACGAACCAAGTACTATTTTGTTTGTTCTGCCTCTTCTATAATTATTTCGTTGTCGTTTATTACAATAAAAAACTCCGTGTTAGGGATTGAAACGGCATCCTTTTTATGGTGGTATTGAAGCGGTAGCGAAAATAATACCTTAAAAAGATATAGTGCAAAGCCCGACCGCGCCTTTTTTGGCGTGGGAACACCCAATAAAAAAATAATCCTTTGAATTATTCCTTTATTGGGTGCTCTTTAATATATTGCTTGAAATGGATACGAAGCATTGCTCCTAACCTACTCAACATTATTGAGTATGCTAATTTAAGTAGGCAACTCAAACATATTTAAGTGCTTTTTTAATATTCCGGAGGGTGTGGTTTTGGTTTCATCAAAAATTCTAGTATCTCCGAAAAGAATAAAACTGTCTCTTGCTCTGGAAACCGCTACATTTAACATGTTTGGTTTATTATCTCTATCAAAAAATAGCACACCTTCGTCTTCATTACTATATACCGAACTAAATAGCACAATATTACGCTCTGCTCCTTGTAAGGCATGCACGGTACCTAATTTTATCTCGTTTACTTTAAAGCCAGATGCGATTAAGGCTTTGGAAAGCTCTGTTTTCTGACTTGCAAAGGGTGTAATTATACCTAAAATACTTTCTATTTTTTCTACGTTATAAGCTTTTTGTATTTCTTCTTTATGCATATTTAGCCATAAAATGATTGCTTTTACTTCATTCATGTTATGACGACTGTTAAATTTTCGTTCGCTATACCCTTCTACATGATATGCCATCATAGATGCAAATATTTGATCTTTGTGCGCTTTCCCTTTCATGGGTTTTAAAATACCATCGTATGCTAACTCATTACAAAAACCAATAATTTCATCGTTACATCTTCTATGCTCTAATAATAACAGACCATTTTCTTTTTTAGTTACTAATGGCGTTTCGTATTCGCAGGCGTTTTGTGCCATTTTCATGATACTTCCGCTAGAAGCTAAAAAACCAATATTGTTTAAATATTCTTTTTGAGCTAGATCTGTAATTATATTTTGATTGGTTAAATTACCGTAATCAATTTTTGGAGGAATAGACCAAATTGGTTCTATTTGTTTTAAATCTCCCACAACAATTGCTTTTTGTGCGAGTGAAAATATTGGGATACTAACTTCTGGTGTTACCTGGCCTGCTTCATCAATAATTAATAAATCTAGAAAATTGAATAAGGGCAAGTATTCGAAAATTGGTTTTCCGTTTTCATTTTCTCCTTGAAATTGGCTGAATAAAAAATGTGTTGGTGCTGTATATAAGGTTGCCACAAAACAAGGGGTAAGCATTGCTCTTCGCTTCCATTTTGCTATAACCGTTTTTTCTCCGGTTCCTTTTTCAGTTTCATTTAACAATACATCTTCTGTTTCTAAAATCCATCTTGCCTCCCAATAATGGGTTGCTAATAAAAAGGCTTTGTGTCGTAAACTTAAATCGATTTCATCGTAAAAAAAAGAATGCGTTTTATCTTTAGCCTCCATTTTTTCATATTCGAACTCCCACATTTGCTCTTCTGAAATAAAAGGGTAGCCTACAATATCATTGTGATGTTTCCAGTTTTTTAATTTTAAGTTTGACGACAATGCTAAATTAAAATCTACAATACATTTTTTAATAAAAGTTAGTGCTGTTTTATCACTAGCTAGTGTTTCTTTACTTACAATAAAAAGATGTTCTGAATTATTGGTGTTTTCTTCGGAATCTACTTTAAAATAACGTTGTATCTCAGTGATAAAAGTCTGTTCTTTAGAAAATGATTTTATCTTAACGATAATATCTCTCCATTCTTGTAATTTTGAAATTTTTATTACATTTTTTTGAATGTAATTTTCCTTATCGAGTAATAAATTGTTTACTTTTTCTATGGATGATAAATAATTTTGAGATATCTGAACTCCCTCCATTAAATTATCTTCTATCACAGAAATTTCTTCTTGAAGATGGTTACAAGCCTCTTCTAGTGAGTTTACCTGAAAACCAAAAAAATCTGAATACCTATTATAGTAAAAGTTCTTAGCATCATGTAAATAATTTTCATTTTCTAGATCGCACAATGTACCTTCATTACCAAACATATTTCCTTTAAGGTAATTGATGTTTTTTAAAGATTTTTCACTTTTAGAGTTTGATGGTAAATACGTAGCATAGCCATTAAAACCCGGAATCCAACGTTCGGCTAAATTCCCCATAGTACTTTTAGAGTTAATGAAACTATCTATAATATTGGTTACCGCCTGATTATTTGTGGAACACGCCAAAATAACTGGTGCATCTTCTCCGTTAATTGCCGCTCTAACCACTTCTGTAGCTACCAAACTTTGTAACAAAGTAGTTTTACCGGTTCCTGGAGGTCCGTTTACGGCTGTAATTCCATTTTCTTCTGCAGTTAAATAAGACAATAAGGTTTTACGTTGACTGATAGACAATGGAAACTCATTAGACATTTGCCCTAAATGCAAATGATTGTAATCTAAAAAACCTTTATCGGTAATAGGATCTCTTCGTTCTCTATTTCTTGGGTTTATTATTTTTGAAATTAATGGAAGCTCTTCTGTTTCATTTATTAAATTCTCATACAAAAAAAGAATACTTTTTGCTGCTGAAATTTTAGAACTTCTAGTAAAGTAGGTCGTTTTATTATTCGTTGTATATCCTTCTGCCCTATAATTATCTAAGCTTGTTGATGTAATTTCTGAAAAAATTAGATTTATATACTCCCAATAAGAAGCCCAATCTAATTCTTCCTCTTCTGCGACTTCTGGTTCTTCTATTTCTCTAGCTTCTGAAATTGTTTCTATGGATGAAAAAATAAAATCGTTTCCAACCTCAGCAACAGGTGCTAAATAATTACGAACAATTAAAGGAAATATTTCTCTTGGTGCAGATAATTGCCCCAAGCGATTTACTCTAGCCGTGATCCAAAAAGGATGAATTGTTTTTTGCTTAAACTTTGGGTCATCTGTTTGAAAATCTAACTGAAAAGGTGCTATAATAATTTCGGCATCGAATACTTTATGCCAATTATCGCTTTCTTTTTTGGAGAGACCCTTTATTCTATTAATTCTTTTTTCTTCCACATCAAGCATATCTGCCGCATTCTTAGCACTTATGCTTCCAGAACTTAAATCGCAATAATTTTGAAGAAATAAATTTTTGATTCTAGATATGTCTACAGCCAAGTTTTCACTGTCCGTTAAACTGCTTTTATAATAATTTAACCAGTTTTTTACGTTGCTCATGTATGTATTTAGAATTCGTAGTTAATGGATTTGAAAAAAGGGTGTGCGAATATATACTTTTAGTTGATTGTTTTTAGTGAAATGCCAACCATTATTTATTAACAAAATAGAATTAAATCGTTAGTTACTGAAGTCTAGGTTTTTAATTATAAAAACCACCTCTTTTTGTATTGACAGAGCTAATACCAAGCTTAAATAAGAGTAGCTTACGTATATAAGTTAACTAATGTACCTAGCAATAAAATCTTCGTTTAAAATATCTTCTAGCTTCATCAGTGTGTGAAAATTTAAAATTAATAAAAAATCTCAGACTAATTAATTAGTCTGAGATTTTAAAACTTACACACTTTATGAGACAGTGCTATATTAAAATAAAAAAGGAATGAATTTCACTAATCCCCTTTTCAATAATCAAATAAAAAATTTGCCACCCCACTAAAGAATGCTCTATCAATTCTGTAATTAAAAGCAAAGGTTCTTTTAATAATTCATAGCATAATTAATTACATGTATTGTACTTATTAAAAAAGATAACTAATAATCGGTTCCCATTTCATCATCAATTAATTCTTTATTAGTCTCATAAATTACATTCAAAATAAGTCGATTGTTAAATAACTTAAGCTCAACTTTTAATACTAAAATTAAAGCACTTAGATCTGCAATATGAAATTCTTTACTTTTTTAGACTCTCAAATATTTATGCCTAATTTCTAAATCCCCCACTTTTGGACTAGATCCATATAAACAAGAAATAAAGTACACCCGTCACTGATACAAAAAAAAAATTATTATATCTCGTTAAGTTTATCACAAAAAAAAACCTCAATTCGTAAGAATTGAGGTTTAAAGAAAGGCGGCGACCTACTCTCCCACATAAATGCAGTACCATCGGCGCGATTGGGCTTAACTTCTCTGTTCGAGATGGGAAGAGGTGAGCCCCAATGCTATAACCACCCTAAGATTTTCAGTATGCAGTGTTTTAGTATTCAGTTTTCAGTCTCAGTATAAATACTGCTACTGCCAACTGCTGACTATTTTCACTGCCAACTGTATAAGTTAACATATGGTAAAATAATATCGTTTTTTTCGTAATAAATAAAGAGTCTGTGCTCCCGCCTTTCGGCGGGAAGCGTACATAAGTCTATGGGTTATTAGTATCACTTGGCTATGACATTACTGCCTTTACACCTATGACCTATCAACGTTGTAATCTCCAACGACCCTTTAAAGAAATCTCATCTTGTGGTGGGTTTCGCGCTTATATGCTTTCAGCGCTTATCCCTTCCCGACGTAGCTACCCTGCTATGCTTCTGGCGAAACAACAGGTACACTAGAGGTCAGTCCAACTCGGTCCTCTCGTACTAGAGTCAGATCCACGCAAATTTCTAACGCCCACAGCAGATAGAGACCGAACTGTCTCACGACGTTCTGAACCCAGCTCGCGTGCCACTTTAATGGGCGAACAGCCCAACCCTTGGGACCTTCTCCAGCCCCAGGATGTGACGAGCCGACATCGAGGTGCCAAACCCCCCCGTCGATATGAGCTCTTGGGGGAGATCAGCCTGTTATCCCCGGAGTACCTTTTATCCTTTGAGCGATGGCCCTTCCATGCGGAACCACCGGATCACTATGCTCTTGTTTCCAACCTGATCGACCTGTATGTCTCTCAGTCAAGCACCCTTATGCCATTGCACTCTACGTACGGTTACCAAGCGTACTGAGGGTACCTTTAGAAGCCTCCGTTACTCTTTTGGAGGCGACCACCCCAGTCAAACTACCCACCAAGCACTGTCCTCATCTCTGAGTTAGACTCTAGATAAGCAAAGGGTGGTATTTCAAGGACGACTCCACAACGCCTAGCGACGCCGCTTCAATGTCTCCCACCTATCCTACACATTACTTATCCAAAGCCAATACTAAGCTATAGTAAAGGTTCACGGGGTCTTTTCGTCCCGCTGCGGGTAATCGGCATCTTCACCGATACTACAATTTCACCGAGCTCATGGCTGAGACAGTGTCCAGATCGTTGCACCATTCGTGCAGGTCGGAACTTACCCGACAAGGAATTTCGCTACCTTAGGACCGTTATAGTTACGGCCGCCGTTTACTGGGGCTTCATTTCAGATCTTCGCCGAAGCTAAACCCTCCACTTAACCTTCCAGCACCGGGCAGGTGTCAGGCCTTATACATCATCTTTCAATTTAGCAAAGCCCTGTGTTTTTGATAAACAGTCGCCTGGACCTTTTCACTGCGGCCCATCCGAAGATGGGCGACCCTTCTCCCGAAGTTACGGGTCTATTTTGCCTAGTTCCTTAGCCATGAATCTCTCGAGCACCTTAGAATTCTCATCCCAACTACCTGTGTCGGTTTACGGTACGGGTTCTTATAATCTGAAGCTTAGAGGTTTTTCTTGGAAGCCCTTAGGCACACTATCCAATTGTCCGAAGACGCTTGGTACTATCACACTTCACCTAAACCTGCGGATTTACCTACAAGTCTAATAGCTACATGTTTCAACGAACTATTCCGTCAGTTCGCGGTGCTTTCATTACTCCGTCACCCCATCGCAATTATAAGAAGTACAGGAATATTAACCTGTTATCCATCGACTACTCCCTTCGGATTCGCCTTAGGACCCGACTAACCCTCAGCTGATTAGCATCGCTGAGGAAACCTTAGTCTTTCGGTGTGGGGGTTTCTCGCCCCCATTATCGTTACTTATGCCTACATTTTCTTTTGTAACCACTCCAGCATACCTCACAGTACACCTTCTACGCTGATTACAATGCTCCCCTACCACTAACGTGTCTTTCAACGTTAATCCATAGCTTCGGTAATATGTTTATGCCCGATTATTATCCATGCAAAATCGCTCGACTAGTGAGCTGTTACGCACTCTTTAAATGAATGGCTGCTTCCAAGCCAACATCCTAGCTGTCTAAGCAATTTCACCTCGTTTTTTCAACTTAACATATATTTGGGGACCTTAGCTGATGGTCTGGGTTCTTTCCCTCTCGGACATGGACCTTAGCACCCATGCCCTCACTGCTGAGAAACATTTTATAGCATTCGGAGTTTGTCAGGAATTGGTAGGCGGTGAAGCCCCCGCATCCAATCAGTAGCTCTACCTCTATAAAACTTTTACTCAACGCTGCACCTAAATGCATTTCGGGGAGTACGAGCTATTTCCGAGTTTGATTGGCCTTTCACCCCTACCCACAGGTCATCCAAAGACTTTTCAACGTCAACTGGTTCGGTCCTCCACTGTGTGTTACCACAGCTTCAACCTGCCCATGGGTAGATCACTCGGTTTCGCGTCTACTACTACTAACTAAAGCGCCCTATTCAGACTCGCTTTCGCTACGGCTCCTTGACTTAATCAATTAACCTTGCTAGAAACAGTAACTCGTAGGCTCATTATGCAAAAGGCACGCCGTCACACCATAAATGATGCTCCGACCGCTTGTAGGCGTACGGTTTCAGGTTCTATTTCACTCCCTTACTTAGGGTTCTTTTCACCTTTCCCTCACGGTACTAGTTCACTATCGGTCTCTCAGGAGTATTTAGCCTTACCGGATGGTCCCGGTGGATTCATACAGGATTACTCGTGTCCCGCACTACTCAGGGTACCACTATCTAAAATTCGCTTACTTTTACGGGACTATCACCCTCTATGGTCTGTCTTTCCAAACAGTTCTAATTCACTTATCTTCGAATATCGTGGCCCTACAACCCCTATTTTGCCGTAACAAAATAGGTTTGGGCTAATCCGCGTTCGCTCGCCACTACTAACGGAATCACTATTGTTTTCTCTTCCTCCGGTTACTTAGATGTTTCAGTTCACCGGGTTTACTCCTCTTACGAGGTGACATGTCTTCAACATGCCGGGTTGCCCCATTCGGAAATCTACGGATTAAAAGGTATGTGCCCCTCCCCGTAGCTTATCGCAGCTTATCACGTCCTTCATCGTCTCTGAGAGCCTAGGCATCCGCCATACGCCCTTACTTAACTTATTGTACTTTTTGCTACAGTGTGTTGCCACACTATAATGAACTCTTTTATATTTTTATAAAAAAATTATTTGATTAGATATTACTCTAATCGTTCTCTATCTATTTGATTCTTACGATATCATTTTACCAATATGTCAATGAACTTGTGGCGAATCGCCACTGATAATTAAATCAGTAACAACTATAAGCCGTTGTGGAGAATATCGGAGTCGAACCGATGACCTCTTGCGTGCAAGGCAAGCGCTCTAGCCAGCTGAGCTAATCCCCCATTATGAAATTCAGAATAAATTCTAAATTATGAATGTAGAATCCTCTTACTTCCAGAATTTCCTTAGTACTTTTGCTTATTTGTAGTCCCGGGCAGACTCGAACTGCCGACCTCTACATTATCAGTGTAGCGCTCTAACCAGCTGAGCTACGAGACTATAATAGCTTAAAATACTTATATTATAAAATTAACAGCAAAGAGTAAAAATGACCTTTTTTTGTAACTCACCATCTTTCTCTAGAAAGGAGGTGTTCCAGCCGCACCTTCCGGTACGGCTACCTTGTTACGACTTAGCCCTAGTTACCAGTTTTACCCTAGGCGGCTCCTCACGGTGACCGACTTCAGGCACTCCCAGCTTCCATGGCTTGACGGGCGGTGTGTACAAGGCCCGGGAACGTATTCACCGGATCATGGCTGATATCCGATTACTAGCGATTCCAGCTTCACGGAGTCGAGTTGCAGACTCCGATCCGAACTGTGATATGGTTTATAGATTCGCTCTCTGTTGCCAGATGGCTGCTCATTGTCCATACCATTGTAGCACGTGTGTGGCCCAGGACGTAAGGGCCGTGATGATTTGACGTCATCCCCACCTTCCTCACTACTTGCGTAGGCAGTCTCGTTAGAGTCCCCAACTTTACTTGCTGGCAACTAACGACAGGGGTTGCGCTCGTTATAGGACTTAACCTGACACCTCACGGCACGAGCTGACGACAACCATGCAGCACCTTGTAATATGCCCGAAGGAAAAACTATCTCTAGTCCTGTCATACTACATTTAAGCCCTGGTAAGGTTCCTCGCGTATCATCGAATTAAACCACATGCTCCACCGCTTGTGCGGGCCCCCGTCAATTCCTTTGAGTTTCAGTCTTGCGACCGTACTCCCCAGGTGGGATACTTATCACTTTCGCTTAGTCACTGAGCATACACCCAACAACTAGTATCCATCGTTTACGGCGTGGACTACCAGGGTATCTAATCCTGTTCGCTCCCCACGCTTTCGTCCCTCAGCGTCAGTACATTCGTAGTAGACTGCCTTCGCAATCGGTATTCTGTGTAATATCTATGCATTTCACCGCTACACTACACATTCTATCTACTTCCAAATGACTCAAGTCAACCAGTATCAAAGGCAGTTCCATAGTTGAGCTATGGGATTTCACCTCTGACTTAATTGACCGCCTGCGGACCCTTTAAACCCAATGATTCCGGATAACGCTCGGACCCTCCGTATTACCGCGGCTGCTGGCACGGAGTTAGCCGGTCCTTATTCTTACAGTACCGTCAAGCTGGTATACATACCAGTGTTTCTTCCTGTATAAAAGCAGTTTACAACCCATAGGGCAGTCTTCCTGCACGCGGCATGGCTGGGTCAGAGTTGCCTCCATTGCCCAATATTCCTCACTGCTGCCTCCCGTAGGAGTCTGGTCCGTGTCTCAGTACCAGTGTGGGGGATCTCCCTCTCAGGACCCCTACCTATCGATGTCATGGTAAGCCGTTACCTTACCATCTAACTAATAGGACGCATAGCCATCTTTTACCAATAAATCTTTAATTAAATCCCGATGCCGGAACTCAATACTATGGAGCATTAATCTTCATTTCTAAAGGCTATTCTCCAGTAAAAGGTAGGTTCTATACGCGTTACGCACCCGTGCGCCGGTCGTCATCTGTGCAAGCACAATGTTACCCCTCGACTTGCATGTGTTAAGCCTGCCGCTAGCGTTCATCCTGAGCCAGGATCAAACTCTTCATTGTATATTTTAAATATTTTAATGAATAAGTTTCAAAAGAATTTACATTAAATTAATAATGTGGTTATTCTACTCTTTAATTACGCTGTCAATTTCAATATTTTCAATGAACTTTTAGGCTTCGCACTCATGTTTTCAAACACTCGTTATAAATCCTAACTTGTAGAAATGTTAGACTCGAACTAACTGATAATCTTTAACTATCATTCCAAACTTTCTCTGATCGTTTTTGCTGTATTCCTTAGCGGCTGCAAACATACAAACTATTTCTAATCTGACAATAAAAAAAAGAAACTTTTTTTTATTTGTTTTTGCTAGCTCTTAAACTAAAAAAATACTGAACGTTTTTGTCGAAAATTTCGGACTGCAAACATACAACTCTTTTTAATTATAATCCTAAGGAAATTGTTATTTTATTTTTAAATAAAAGCTTGACACTTTACTTAGTTAAACTACTAATCCTTAATCTAATTACAACTCCTCAATGAACGTTGCTAACTCTGTGTTATTCCTGTTAGCGGGTGCAAACTTACAACTCATTTTTATTCTGACAACTATTTTTTTACCTTTATTTTGGTTTAATTTTACATACGGTTTTAAGTGGTTTGTTTTTAATGGATTACAAGAGAAGTTTTTTTACGTTTTTTTTGAGAGTCTTAAGAGGTCTGTTTCTTTTGTGAATGGTAATCTCTTTTTAACACATAGGAACATAGAAAACTAAGGTTCGTTAGATGAGCACTTAAAATACCTATAGGTATTTGATGACATTTAGATTATTCTCATAACTATTGATTATGAATAAGGTTTCTTTGATTACTTAGACTTCTTTTTAATCTTCTAAATGAAGGCTCGAAATGTTTTTTTTTATTAAAAAGAGATTGAACGGACAATTTTAACCTTCTTTTCATTTTAAATTCCACAAGAAACACGTTTCTTAATCTTATAAATGGACTTTATATATAGCACAACAACTTTCGTTTTCTAATTAAACTACCTAAAAATAGATACTTAATGAGCCCTATATTTGTTTTGAATACATAGATTTAACTTGAAGGATGATTTACGGTATAAAGAAAATGCCTTGTACCTCTCACCACTCAACATGCTATGCATCGCAATGAATAGTGAAATTTAAAAATACATATAGGATATTATATTTGTTAGTTCTACTCTTTGTTAGATTATTTACTTGAAGCTTCTTAGAATAACTGAAGCCCATGTTAGGGATTGAAGCATTTGTTTGAGCTCTTTTTTATTTTTTATAAAAAAAGCGAGTGCGGAAAGCCCGACCGCGTCTTTTTTGGAGCGGGAACACCCAAAAAAAATAGATTCTTAATAAGTACATATATATATTGTGTGAAATATTGTTTTCTAATATCTTTGTATCCTCAAATATTATACATTAAATGATTAAAATAACTTTACCTGACGGAACTATTAAGGAGTTTGCTAAGAATAGCACTCCGATGGATGTTGCAAAAAGCATTAGTGAAGGGTTTGCTAGAAACGTAATATCTGCAAATTTTAACGACGTAACTGTTGAAACCACTACCCCATTAACCACGGATGGTTCTTTAATTTTATATACGTTTAATGATGCTGGTGGTAAGAAAGCTTTTTGGCACTCCTCTGCACACGTTTTAGCAGAAGCTATTTTAAGTTTTTACCCGAAAGCAAAGTTAACGATTGGTCCCGCTATTGATAATGGCTTTTATTATGATATTGATTTAGGTGAAGATGTTATTTCTGATAAAGACTTCCCTTCTATTGAAAAGAAGTTTTTAGAGATTGCACGTGGAAAACATGAGTTTTCTTTACGTTCTGTTTCTAAAGCAGACGCTTTGTCATTATATAAAGCAGAAAATAACGAATATAAAGTTGAGTTGATAGAAAACTTAACGGATGGAGAAATTACTTTTTGTGACCATAGTACTTTTACTGATTTATGTAGAGGAGGTCACATACCTAACACTGGGATTATAAAAGCTATTAAAATAATGAGCGTTGCTGGTGCTTATTGGCGCGGTGACGAAAAGAATAATCAGTTAACACGTGTTTATGGAATTAGTTTTCCGAAACAAAAAATGTTGACTGAATATTTAGCATTATTAGAAGAGGCTAAAAAACGTGACCACAGAAAATTAGGTAAAGAGTTAGAATTGTTTGCTTTTTCTCAGAAAGTAGGTGCTGGTTTGCCTTTATGGTTACCAAAAGGTACTGCTTTACGTAATCGTTTACAAGATTTCTTAAAAATTGCACAAAAGAAAGCTGGTTACGAAGAAGTAATGACTCCACATATTGGCCAAAAAGAACTATATGTTACATCTGGTCATTATGAAAAATATGGTGCAGATAGTTTTCAGCCAATAAAAACACCTAAAATGGATGAGGAGTTTTTATTGAAACCTATGAACTGCCCACATCATTGTGAAATTTATAACTTTAAACCTTATTCTTATAAAGATTTACCAAAACGTTTTGCTGAATTTGGAACGGTTTATAGATATGAACAAAGTGGTGAATTACATGGTTTAACTCGTGTTAGAGGTTTTACGCAAGATGATGCTCATATATTTTGTACACCAGAACAATTAGATCAGGAATTTAAAGACGTTATAGATTTAGTTTTATATGTATTTGGTTCTTTAGGTTTTGAAGATTTTACTGCTCAGGTTTCTATTAGAGATAAAAGTAACCCTGACAAATATATAGGAGATCCTGAAACTTGGGAAGTTGCTGAAAATGCAATTATAAGTGCAGCAACAGATAAAGGTTTAGATTTTGTGATTGAAGAAGGTGAAGCTGCCTTTTATGGTCCGAAATTAGACTTTATGGTTAAAGACGCAATAGGCAGAAGTTGGCAACTTGGAACCATACAAGTTGACTATAATCTACCAAAACGTTTCGATTTAACCTATAAAGGAGCAGATAATCAATTGCACAGACCTGTAATGATTCATAGAGCGCCATTTGGTTCTATGGAGCGTTTTATTGCGGTATTGCTAGAGCACACGGGAGGAAACTTCCCTCTTTGGTTAACTCCTGATCAGGTTATCTTATTGCCTATCAGTGATAAATATGAGAAATATTCAGAAAAAGTTTTAAAATCGTTAGAAAATTCCGAAATTCGCGCCCTGATAGATCACCGAAGTGAAAAAACGGGTAGAAAGATTAGAGACGCAGAAGTTAGCAAAGTACCATTTATGGTAATTGTTGGAGAAAAAGAAGAAGAAGAAGGAACCGTTTCTGTAAGAAAACATGGTGAAGGAGATCTCGGTACATTTACCATTGAAGAATTTATTTCTTTAATTAAAGCAGAAGAAAGTAAAACATTGAAGAAATTTTAATTAATTTTGAATTTCATCTAGAAAATAAAAAGGTTGGAAAACAACCATTAGTTAAACTTAAAATTTATAAGTCATAGCAATTCGTAGAAGCAGGTCAAGAAGACCGTTAAGAGTAATCAAAGAAGATCAACATAGAATTAATGAGAAAATAAGATATGTTGACGAAGTTCGTCTTGTGGGCGATAACATAGAAGTTGGTGTATATCCTTTAGATAAAGCTAAAGAATTAGCCAGAGAACAGGAATTAGATTTGGTTGAAATATCACCAAAAGCTAAACCTCCTGTTTGTAAAATTATTGATTACAAGAAATTCTTGTATGAGCAAAAAAAACGTGAAAAGGTTTTAAAATCGAAAGCTACAAAAGTGACGATTAAAGAAATACGTTTTGGACCTCAAACTGATGAGCATGATTATGAGTTTAAAAAGAAACATGCTCTTAAATTCTTACAAGAAGGTGCTAAGTTAAAAGCATTTGTATTCTTTAAAGGACGTTCTATTATATTTAAAGAACAAGGTCAAATTTTATTATTAAAATTAGCCCAAGAGTTAGAAGAATATGGTAAAGTAGAACAGTTACCAAAATTAGAAGGTAAACGTATGATTATGTTTATAGCTCCTAAAAAACTAAAATAAAAGAGTTTTTAAAGTTTAAAACTTCTTAGAGATTTTAAAGTTAGGTATTACTTAACTTTAAAACTTTATGAACTAATAACTTTAATACTAAAGATAATAAGCAAGTTAAAAACGAAGGAGAGATGCCTAAAATGAAAACAAAATCTAGCGCCAAAAAACGATTTAAAGTTACTGGTACTGGGAAAATCAAAAGAAAGCACGCGTTTAAAAGTCACATCTTAACAAAGAAGTCTAAAAAACGTAAATTAAAGTTAACTCATGATGGTTTAGTACATAAAGCAGATGAGTCTAACATTAAGCAAATGTTAAACTTAAAGTAAGTTTAACCAGGGAATTTAATTATTAACCATGGAGTTAGGCAAAACATAAAAAGTATTCTTAATTGAATCGCCTACTACAAAACACATTGAAATTATGCCAAGATCAGTAAATTCAGTAGCCTCAAGAAAAAGAAGAAAAAAAATCTTGAAGGCTGCAAAAGGTTACTTCGGACGTAGAAAAAACGTTTACACAGTAGCAAAAAATGCAGTTGAAAAAGGTATGCTTTATGCATACAGAGACCGTAAAAACAATAAGAGAAACTTCCGTTCTTTATGGATTGTGCGTATTAACGCTGCAGCTCGTTTACACGGAATGTCTTACTCTCAGTTTATGGGGAAAGTGAAAGCTAACCAAATTGAATTAAACCGTAAGGTTTTAGCCGATTTAGCTGTAAACAACCCAGACGCTTTTAAGGCAGTTGTAGAAAAAATAAAATAAATAATAATACTTGCTTATATTTAAAACCCAAACATAAAGTTTGGGTTTTTTTTTTATAAATTTACAGTTACATAAAAAACAACAATGAAATCACTTATAATTACCTTATTACTACTTACCGCAACTATTTCCTTTTCACAAGAAACAATTAATGAAGACTCTTCTCTTGATGGTCAATTTAACAGAATTAATAGAGTATCTACTAACTACCAATCTTATAAAGTAATTAGTAAAGACAAGTTTTTACAACTTAAACAAAACGTATTAGACTCTGTAAAATCATTAAAAAAGAAAATTTCTGAAAAAGAAAATTTACTAATTACAGAAAGAAATGGTATCAAAGAAACTAAAACACTTTTAGATAAGACCAAATTAGATTTAGATGCGGCTTTAATAAAAGAAAATTCTATTTCAGTTCTAGGCTTACAATTAAGTAAAACAACATACAACCTATTACTTTGGAGCCTTATAGTTATATTACTTTTAGCATTGTCCTATTTTATCTTTAAATTTTCTAAAAGTAATGTTCTAACAAAAGAAGCAAAGGATAATTTAGCTGATATTGAACAAGAGTTTGAAAAGCATAGAAAGAATACTTTAGAAAAAGAACAAAAACTTAGAAGACAACTACAGGATGAGATTAATAAACAGCGTAATAATTAGTTTTTAATCTATAATCCTTAAAATATTAAATTCATATTTTAAATTCTGATACTGATTTCATAGAAAGAATATTAAATAAAGGCTTAATATTATGATATTTTGTAGTATTTATGGCTTAAAAAAAATAACTACAATTATTTAGTTCATTAAATAGTATTTTGTTAACTTAGGAATTCAAAAAAAACCTAAACAAACTTAATTACTGAAATTTTATGAAAGCCCTTTTTTATACTCGAGAATTTCCTCCTTATGTATATGGTGGTGCTGGTGTTCATGTAGAATATCTTGCCGCAGAATTAGCAAAACTTATGCAGGTTGACGTAAGGTGTTTTGGAGACCAGAATGAAACCAACACCAACCCAACTGTAAAAGGTTTTCCATATGAGAACCCGATTTTCGACAATTCTGACGATAAACTTAAAGCCATATTTCAAACTTTAAGTACAGGTCTTCATATGAATGCTGAACCTATTGATGCAGATGTTATTCATTGCCATACTTGGTACTCTCACTTTGCTGGAATAGTTGCAAAACTTTGTTATGGAATTCCTTTAGTAATTACTACACACTCTTTAGAACCGTTAAGACCCTGGAAAAGGGAACAATTAGGGCGTGGTTATGATGCCTCTTCTTGGATAGAAAAAACAGCAATTGAAATGGCAGATGCTCTTATTGCCGTTTCTGAAGAAACCAAAGAAGATGTTTTAAAACATTTTAATGTAGACGAGAAAAAAATTAAAGTAATATATAACGGTATTAACTTACAGCAATATGTTACTACTTCAGAAACTGCTACGTTAGATGAATATGGTATTGATAAAAATAAACCTTATGTACTTTTTGTTGGTAGAATAACAAGACAAAAAGGAATTATACATTTAGTTAATGCTATAAAATATATAGATCCAGATACCCAGATAGTACTTTGTGCTGGTGCACCAGATACACCTGAAATAGGTGAAGAAATGAAAGCTGCCGTTAACGAAGTTAAAAAAACTCGTGAAAACGTAATCTGGATTGATAAGATGGTCACTAAAGAAGAAATTATTCAATTATACTCTCACGCCGATGTATTTTGTTGCCCATCTATTTACGAACCTTTTGGAATTATAAATATTGAGGCAATGGCTTGTGATACCGCTGTTGTTGCAAGTGCCGTTGGTGGTATTAAAGAAGTTGTTGTTCATGGAGAAACTGGCTTTCTAATCCCAGTAGAACAGCAAGACTCTGCACCTTTTGAACCTATTAATCCAGATAAATTTGCTAGAGATTTAGCCGATGGAATTAATACCGTAATTAACGATCCGGAGTTAAGAAAATCGATGGCTCAAAAAGGTAGAAAAAGAGTAGAAGAACATTTTGATTGGATATCTATAGCAAAGCAAGTAGAAGAATTATATAAATCACTAAAAAAATAAGGCAATGATAAACAATAAAGTACTCGGAATTATTTTAGGTGGAGGCCAGGGATCAAGATTATACCCTTTAACAAAAGATAGATCTAAACCTGCTGTACCAATTGCGGGTAAATATAGATTAGTAGATATTCCTATTTCTAACTGTATCAATTCTGATATAAAAAGAATGTATGTTTTAACGCAATTTAATTCTGCTTCTTTAAATGCCCATATAAAAAATACCTACCATTTTAGTTTTTTTAGTTCTGCTTTTGTAGATGTTTTGGCTGCTGAACAAACCATGAAAAGTGACAAATGGTTTCAAGGAACTGCTGATGCCGTAAGACAAAGTATGCAACATTTTTTAGCGAACGATTTTGAATACGCTTTAATTCTTTCTGGAGATCAACTATATCAGATGGATTTTAATGATATGATTCAAAAACACGAAGAAAGTGGTGCTGAAATATCTATTGCAACGTATCCCGTAAATGCTAAAGATGCAACTTCATTCGGTTTATTAAAAACTAATGAAGAAAATATAATTACTTCATTCATAGAAAAACCAGCAGCAGAGTTATTACCAAATTGGACTTCTGACGTAGGTAGTGAAATGAAAGCACAAAACAGAGATTATTTGGCTTCAATGGGAATCTATATTTTTAATAGAGATTTATTGATTAAATTAATGGAAAATCCAGATACCAATGATTTTGGAGGTGAAATTATACCACAAGCAATAGAAGAACATAAAACATTAAGTTATCAATATGATGGTTATTGGGAAGACATTGGTACTATAGACTCTTTCTTTGAAGCAAATTTAGGTTTAACAGATGATGTGCCTCAATTTAATTTATATGATGAAAAAGGTATTTATACTAGACCAAGAATTTTACCAACTTCTAAAATTTCTGGTTCTATTTTAAATAGAGCTGTCATTGGAGATGGATGCATTATTCATGCAGAAAAAGTAGAAAGATCTGTTATTGGTATTCGTTCTAGAATTGGTAAAAATTCTTTAATATCAAACACCTACATGATGGGTAATGATTCTTATGAAACTTTAGAAGAAATAGCAGAAAATAATATTGCTATTATGATGGGGATTGGAGAAAGATGTTACATACATAACTGCATTATAGATAAAAACTGTAGAATTGGTGATGATGTTAGAATTAATGGTGGCAAACATATAGAAAATGTAGAAACAGACACTTATATGGTTAAAGACGGAATTGTAGTAATTAAAAAAGATGCTACCATACCTAAGGGAACAAATATAGGATAGAATATTTTTTACTTTTTTATTATTTAAAATTAACCATATTAATGCAAAATCAAAGTAGAATTGTAGTAGAAAATATTGCTCCTCAAATAAACCAAGGAACAGTAAATATTAAACGAGTTGTAAATGAAATTGTAAATGTAACTGCAGACGTTTTAGTGGATGGTCATGATGTACTTCAGGCAAATTTATTATTTAAACATGAAAAAGATAGTAAATGGTCGGAAATTAGAATGACGCCAACCTTTAATGATGAATATACCGCTAGTTTTCAAACCACAAAACAAGGTTATTATTCATATAAAGTAGAAGGTTGGGTAGATTATGCATTAAATTGGCAACATGGTTTAGGAAGAAAAATTGATGATTGTCAGCATGTAAATTCAGAACTTTTAGAAGGAGCAGAACTTTTATTTACAATTATAGATACCGTTTCTCCTGAGGAAAAAGACTATTTACTACATTTAATATTCATATTTAAAAATAGTGAAACTTATACTGAAGCCATTAAACAAGCTGTTTCGGAGAGGTTAACATCTATTTTAAAAAAATATCCTGAGAAATCTTTAACTGAGACTTCTCCAGAATATAAAGTATACGTAGATAGAAAAAAAGCTCGTTTTAGTACTTGGTACGAATTTTTTCCACGTTCGGCTTCTGAACAAGAGGGCAAACACGGAACTTTTAATGACTGTCACAGAATATTACCTAGAGTTGCCCAAATGGGGTTTGACACATTATACTTTCCTCCTGTTCATCCTATTGGTGAAGTAAACAGAAAAGGAAAAAATAACACTACTGTAGCACAAGATGGAGATGTTGGGTCTACTTGGGGAATTGGTTCTAAATATGGAGGTCATAAAGATTTGCATCCAGAATTAGGTTCTTTAGACGATTTTAAAAATTTAGTAGCAAAAGCAAAAGAATTAGGCATTGAAGTTGCTATGGATTATGCTTTGCAAGCTGCACCAGATCATCCTTGGGTTACAGAACACCCAGATTGGTTTAAATGGAGACCAGATGGAACCGTGCAATATGCAGAAAATCCACCTAAAAAATACCAAGATATTCTTCCAATTTATTGGGAAAGTAAAGACTTTAAAAATCTTTGGCAAGAATGTTTAGACACCTTATTATATTGGATTGATTGTGGAATTAACGTATTTAGAGTTGATAACCCACATACAAAACCTTACTTCTTTTGGGGATGGATTATTGCAGAAGTTAAAAAACAGCATCCAGATGTTTTATTTTTAGCTGAAGCCTTTACCAGACCAAAAGTAATGCAACAATTAGCAAAACAAGGTTACACACAATCCTATACTTATTTTACTTGGAGAGATTCTAAACATGAATTGATTGAGTATATGAATGATTTAACAAAAACCGATCAAAAAGAGTATATGTACCCTAATTTCTGGCCAAACACACCAGATATTAATCCCTTTCACTTACAAGGTGCTCCAGAAAGCAAATACATACAACGTTATGCTTTAGCTGCTACTTTAAGTTCTAATATTGGAATTTACGGACCTGTTTTTGAACAAATGATAAGTGAGCCTATTCCTGGAAAGGAAGAATACTATATGTCAGAGAAATTTCAGCTTTGTCATTACGATTGGTTCAAAGAAAACAAAGTAACTACTTTAATTTCTAAAATAAATCATATTAGAAAAGAGCACGAATCTTATCAGCAAACAAATAATATTCAATTTTTAGAAACCGGTAATGATCAAATTATTGCTTTCTACAAATGGAATGATAATAGAACTAATGAAACCATAACAATTATAAGTTTAGATGCTTATAATTCACAATCCGGTTCGGTACAACTTCCGCTTCATGCCTTAAAAATTAATCATGGCCAGAAAATAGAAGTTGAAGATTTGGTAACAAGAAATTGCTACAATTGGTATAATGAATGGAATTATGTTGAGTTACATCCAACATTACCATTTCATATTTTTAAAATCAATAAGTAAGACTAAAAACCAAACAATAAACTAAAAAAATACATTAAAAAAGATAAACTTATGGCACAAACAAAAGTACACAGTCTTTTTACAGAATTTGATATTAGTCTTTTTCAGGCTGGTAAACATTATCGATTATACGAAAAATTTGGTTCTCACATTATCACTGTAGATGGTGTAGGAGGTACTTATTTTGCCGTTTGGGCACCAAGCGCAAAGTCCGTTGCTGTAATTGGAGATTTTAATTTCTGGCTAGAAGGAGAACATCACTTAAACGTACGTTGGGACGGTAGTGGTATTTGGGAAGGTTTTATTCCAAATATTGGTAAAGGAGCCGTTTATAAATATAAAATAAGAAGTAGTAATAATGATATCACTACAGAAAAAGCAGATCCTTTTGCAAGAAGATGTGAGCATCCACCAAAAACGGCTTCAGAAGTTTGGGAAGATGACTATTCTTGGAATGACGAAAAATGGATGAAAACTCGTAAGAAAAACAATGCATTAGATGCACCTTTTTCTGTGTATGAAGTTCATTTAGGTTCTTGGAAAAAGCAAATTGAAGAAGGTCGTTTTTTAAGTTACAGAGAGTTAGCTGATGATTTGGTTAATTATGTTGCAGAAATGAATTTTACGCATGTAGAATTTATGCCAATTATGGAATTTCCGTATGACCCAAGTTGGGGGTATCAATTAACAGGATATTTTGCTCCTACATCTCGTTTCGGTTATCCAGATGAATTTAAATATTTAGTGGATAAATTTCATGAAAAAGGAGTTGGTGTCTTACTAGATTGGGTTCCTTCCCACTTTCCATCAGACGATCATGGATTAGGCTACTTTGATGGGTCTCATTTATATGAGCATCCAGATAGACGAAAAGGATATCACCAAGATTGGAAAAGTTTAATTTTTAACTATGGTAGAAACGAAGTAAAAGCATTTTTAATTAGTAATGCAATCTTTTGGCTAGACCAATATCATGCAGACGGATTAAGAGTAGATGCCGTTGCTTCTATGTTATTCTTAGATTATTCTAGAGAAGAAGGAGAATGGGAACCAAATGAGTTTGGCGGAAGAGAAAACTTAGATGCAATTAACTTCATTAAAGAAATGAATACGGCTGTTTATGAAGCTTTCCCTGATGTGCAAACTATTGCAGAAGAATCTACTTCGTTTCCAAAAGTATCTAAACCAATCTATGATGGCGGCTTAGGTTTTGGAATGAAATGGATGATGGGTTGGATGCATGATACCTTAGATTATTTTGCAAAAGAGCCTATTTATAGAAAACATCATCAAAACGATTTAACATTCAGTTTAAATTATGCCTTTACAGAAAACTTTATGCTACCTCTTTCTCATGATGAAGTGGTATATGGTAAAAAAGCAATTGTAGATAAAATGCCTGGTGATGAATGGCAAAAATTTGCAAATTTAAGAACGCTATATAGTTTAATGTTTACGCACCCTGGAACAAAATTATTATTTCAAGGAGCTGAATTTGGACAAACAAGCGAATGGGATTTTGACGGAAGTTTAGATTGGCATTTATTAGATTATAAAGTACACAAAGGAGCACAGAATTTAGTAAAAGACCTAAACAAATTTTACAAAAAAGAACCTGCTTTACATGAAAAACAATTTTCTCATGAAGGTTTTGAATGGATAGATCATGGAGACCACGAAAACTCTGTATTATCTTATATTAGAAAAGGGGAAAATGAAAAAGACAATATTATTGTAATCTTAAACTTAACCCCTATTCCTAGAGAAGGCTACAGAATAGGTTTACCAAAAGCAGGATCCTTAAAAGAGGTTTTTAATAGTGATGCTGCTAAATATAATGGAACGGGTAACTTTAAGAACACAAAATTAACTTCAGAGAAGAAAGTATGGAATAATAGAAAGAATTCTATTGAATTAGATTTACCTCCTTTGGGTATGATTGCTTACAAGTACAAATAAAATTATATTACAAATCCTCTTTTTTTATCAATCTAGTATTCTGATAAAAAAAGAGGTTTATTTTTTTAAACTTCACAATAAAAGACTTCATATTTAAGACTTTAAGAAAAGTATACACAAATTAAAAAAGAAAATGTATTCTAATTATTTTTAAATAAATAAGCAATATTTTTACAACTAAATTAAACGAATACGTAATAGTATAAAAACAATCTTAAACAAGACTGTTTTACAAACTTTTACGACTTTTGCAAGTCAAAATAAACAACCAAGATTATGATTGTTAATACCGAGTTAGAACAAAAAGGAAACTTATTTCCTTCAGAAATAATAAGCTACAAGAAAGATGTAGATACATTATATTTTACAACATCCAACAACGTAATTTTACAACTTACTGTTGTAAGAGATAGTGTTATAAGATTTAGATACACTACAACTGGTAAATTTGAAAATGATTTTTCTTATGGAGTTACTATTCATGCTTCTAGAGGATATTACTTTCTAGATGTTACAGAAGACGAAACTCATTATATAGTTACCACTTCAAAATTAATCTGTAGAGTAGAAAAAAGTAGTTTACAAGTTAAACTTTATGATGCCCTAGACTTAAAACTAATTAATGAAGATGAAATTGGTTTTCATTGGGAAGAAAGCTATGAATATGGTGGAGACATCGTAAAAATGAGTAAAACTTGCCAGAGAGCAGAAAGTTTTTATGGGTTAGGAGACAAACCCGTAGATGTAAACTTAAAAGGTAAACGTTTTGAAAACTTTGCTACAGATTCGTACGCTTTTGGTAAGGATACAGACCCTATTTACAAAGCAATACCATTTTACACCGCTATACAAGGAGGTAAATCTTACGGTATTTTCTTTGACAATACTTTTAAATCTCATTTTGATTTTGCACATGAAAGAAGAAATGTAGCCAGTTTTTGGGCACAAGGAGGCGAAATGAATTACTATTTTATCTACGGTCCTCAAATGGAAGATGTAGTTAAAAATTATACAGATTTAACAGGAAAACCTCATGCGTTACCTCCATTATGGGCTTTAGGTTTTCATCAATGTAAATGGAGTTATTTTCCAGAAAGTACCGTAAAAGAAGTTACCAATACTTTTAGAGATTTAAAAATACCTTGCGATGCTATTTATTTAGACATTGATTATATGGATGGTTTCCGCTGTTTTACTTGGGATAAAAACTATTTCCCAGATCCTAAAAGGATGGTAAGAGAATTAGAAGAAGATGGTTTTAAAACCGTAGTAATTATCGATCCTGGAATTAAAATAGATTTAGAATACGATGTTTTTAAAGAAGCATTAGATAAAGATTATTTCTGTAAACGTGCCGATGGACCTTATATGAAAGGTAAAGTATGGCCTGGTGAGTGTTATTTTCCAGATTACACAAACCCAGAAGTTAGAGAGTGGTGGTCTGGTTTATTCCAAGAATTAATAGAAGATATTGGTGTAAAAGGTGTTTGGAATGATATGAATGAACCTGCCGTGATGGATGTTCCTAACAAATCTTTTCCAGATGATGTTCGTCATGATTTTGATGGAAACCCTTGTTCTCATAGAAAGGCACATAATATTTACGGAACTCAAATGGCACGTGCAACGTATCATGGTTTAAAGAAATATGCATATCCAAAAAGACCTTTTGTTATTACAAGATCTGCATATTCTGGTGCACAAAGATATACCTCTACCTGGATGGGAGATAATGTTGCTACATGGGAGCACTTAGCAATTGCCAATAATCAAGCACAAAGAATGGCCATGTCTGGTTTCTCTTTTGCTGGTTCTGACATTGGTGGGTTTGCAGAGCAACCACAAGGAGAATTATTTGCTCGTTGGATTCAATTAGGAATATTTCATGCTTTTTGTAGAGTACATTCTTCCGGAGATCATGGAGATCAAGAACCTTGGGTTTTTGGTGATGAAATTACAGATATCGTAAGAAAATTCGTTGAACTTAGATACCAATTATTACCTTATTTATATACTACTTTTTGGAATTATATAAATGACGGAACACCTATCTTAAAATCTTTAGTTCTATACGATCAAGAAGATACAGCTACACACCACAGAAGTGATGAATTTGTATATGGAGAACAAATTTTAGTTTGTCCAATACAAGAACCAAATGCTAAAGGAAGAAGAATGTATGTTCCTAGAGGTAACTGGTATAATTTCTGGACAGATGAACTTGTACAAGGAGGAAAAGAAATGTGGGTAGATGCAGACATAGACAGCATGCCTATCTTTATAAAAGAAGGAGCAGTAATCCCTAAATATCCTGTACAACAATATGTTGATGAAAAAGAATTTGATGAAATTACTTTAGACCTATATTATAAAGAAGGTAAAGAGTCTTCAAAATTATACGATGATGCTCATGATGGGTATGACTATAAAAAAGGAAGATTTAGTTTACGTACTTTTAAGGTAACAGGTAAAAAAGAAGAATTAATTATACAACAACACAAACGTGGAGACTTTAACGCAGGTTACACTAAATTTAATATTGTTTTTCATAATTTACCTTTCGAAATCACCTCTGTACAAATAGATAATGTACCGGTAACTTTAGATAACGTTACACTTGGAGATACTCAATCTATACTTATGGATAAAGAATTTACTGAGTTACATATATTAGGTAAATAAAAAATTGTTCTAACTGTTTTCAGTGAGTAATATCACTGAAAACAGTGAACTAAAAAACCCCATAAATGGGTATTGTGAGGTTTGTATTACTAACTTACATTTGTAACGTAAGTAATCTTTCCCCCAAACAAAACATACATTGTTTAAGATTTCTTAAATAATTATTCAAAACTAAAAGCGATTAAAGTTTAACTTTAATCGCTTTTTATTGTTATAAATATTATTAAAAAAAACCTCAAAACATAGTTTTGAGGTTTTACGTTTAACGCAACTCTATAAAATAGATCCTTTAGAACAAACTATAAATATAATTGTCACTTATTAAATTTAAAATATACTTATAAAATAAAAGTTTAAAGAATTATATTTATGCAAAATATTTTTTATCACCCCCTTTTCAGTCGACTTACTCACTGAAAACGGTGAACTAAAAAAACCCCATAAATGGGTATTGTGGAGTGTATAATACTGCCATACATTTGCAACGTAAGTAATCTTTCCCCCAAACATAACATACATTGTTTAAGATTTCTTAAATAATTATTCAACACTAAAAGCGATTAAAGTTTATCTTAACTTTAGTCGCTTTTTATTGTTATAAATACTATTGAAAAAAAACCTCAAAACATAGTTTTGAGGTTTTACGTTTAACGCAACTCTATAAAATAGATCCTTTAGAACAAACTATAAATATAATTGTCACTTACTAAATTGAAAATATACTTATAAAATAAAAGTTTAAAGAATTATATTTATGCAAAACATTTTTTATCACCCCCTTTTCAGTCGACTTACTCACTGAAAACGGTGAACTAAAAAAACCCCATAAATGGGTATTGTGGAGTATATAATACTGCCATACATTTGCAGTGTAAGTAATCTTTCCCCCAAACAAAACATACATTGTTTAAGATTTCTTAGTTATTTGAATTACTCAAAAAGCGGTTAATAGTTTATCTAAACTTTAATCGCTTTTTTTTTTGCTATAAATTTATAATCTAAAAATAAAAACCAAAAACTTTGTTTTAAGTTTTTATCTTTAAGACACCTCTGTAAAAATAGATACTTTAGATAAAGTAAAACCTTGCTAAACTCAAGATATAAGAAGTTTACCTAATTATTTAATAAGAAAAATAATTTTAGTTCTCCCCCTTTTAAGTTAATGCACTCACTGAAAACAGTGAACTAAAAAACCCCATAAATGGGTATTGTGAGGTTTGTGTTACTGACATACATTTGTAATGTAAGTAATCTTTCCCCCAAACAAAATATACATTGTTTAAGATTTCTTAAATATTTATTGAACACTAAAAGCGATTAAAGTTTATCTTAACTTTAGTCGCTTTTTATTGTTATAAATATTATTGAAAAAAAAACCTCAAAACATAGTTTTGAGGTTTAATGTTTATAAATTGAGAAAACTATATTCCGTCTCCTAATCCTTTTAATTTTTGAGTATTTTCAGCCAACATTAATTCATCAATAATTTTCTGAATATCACCATTCATAATATTAGGTAAATCATATAAAGACAAACCAATTCTATGGTCTGTAACCCTACCTTGCGCATAATTATAAGTTCTAATCTTAGCACTTCTATCTCCAGAAGAAACCATAGAACCACGTTTTAAAGCGTCCTCAGCATTTTTCTTAGCTAATTCCATATCATACAAACGAGAACGTAGTACTTTAAATGCTTTTTCTTTGTTTTTATGTTGCGATTTTTGATCTTGACATTGTGCCACCAAACCAGTAGGAATGTGTGTTAAACGCACTGCAGAATACGTAGTATTTACAGATTGCCCACCAGGACCAGAAGAACAGAAAAAATCAATTCTTACTTCCTTTGGATTAATTTCCACATCAAACTCTTCCGCCTCAGGAAAAACCATGCACGTAGCTGCAGATGTATGCACCCGTCCTTGTGTTTCTGTTTGTGGAACTCTTTGTACACGATGCACACCAGCTTCAAACTTTAAAATTCCATACACATCATTTCCTGTAACCTCAAACTGAATTTCTTTAAAACCACCATTGGTACCTTCAGAATAATCTACCGTAGAAACTTTCCAACCTTTACTTTCACAGTATTTTGTGTACATTCTAAATAAATCTCCAGCAAAAATACTCGCTTCATCACCACCTGCTCCTGCACGCAATTCTACAACTGCATTTTTAGAATCTTCAGGATCTTTAGGTATCAGTAATACTTTTATTTCATCTTCTAGTTCAGGAATTCGAGCATTGGCTTCGTCAATTTCCATCTTCGCCATTTCATTCATTTCTACATCAGAACCATCTGCAAGAATCTCTTTTGCTTCCTCTATATTGTTTGTTAAGGTTTTGTACTCATCCCCTTTTTTAACAACATCCCCTAAATCTTTATATTCTTTCATTAATTGCGCATAACGCTTCTGATCCATAATGATTTCTGGCTGAATAATTAAATCCGAAACCTCATCATAACGCTGCTTTACAATTCTTAATTTATCTAACATCTTCTGTCTTTTCTTGGAATGCGAATTTACAATTTTTATAGGTATATTTAAACAAAGCCAACTATTTTTATGAAATTACTATATATTGTCTTTTCTTTTTTACTCCTAACTTCTTGTCAGAAAGGAAAATCAAAAATAGTAAAACCCACTTTTCTAATCGGAGATTGGATTCGTGTAAATGACAAAGAAGGAAGTACCACCTATGAAACCTGGAATACAAACCTTAAAGGTTTAGGCTATACTTTACAAAAAAAAGACACAACTTTTAAAGAAACACTAAGTATTGTTACTTTAAAAAATACGCTTTTTTTAAAGGTTGAAGGTGTAAATGATGCTGCAACTTTCTTTAAATTCACTCAACAAACTGCTTCTTCTTTTGTCTGTGAAAACCCTAAAAATGAGTTTCCAAAAAAAATAAAATACCATATAAAAAACGATCAATTAAAAGCCATAATATCCGCAGATGATTTTAAAATAGAATTTGTTTTTGAGAGGTATAACTCAAAATTCTTATAACTATCTCATCACTTTTAATCATAAAAAAGCTCATTATTTATAAAATAAACAATGAGCTTTTTATTTTTTTAATAAAACCAAAAACTAGAAATCAGAAACTTCCGCTTCTACTTTTTCCCAAGCTTCCATTTTAGCATCTAATTTTGCTTTTTTAGCTTTGTATTTTTCAAAGAAATTTGGTCTAGCAGAAACTTCATCATAATTCTGTGCTAATTCTAAATCTATTTTAGCAATTTCTTTTTCTAAATCTGCTATTTCAGTTTCTATATTAGAAAGTTTATTTTTTAATTTCTTTAATTGTTTTTCTTGATCTCTAGATAATTGATGTGATTCTTTCTTAGAAGTATCCTTATCAACTTTAACAACCGTTCTTTTTTCTGCTTCTCTAAGGTTTTCTATTTTATGTTGCTCTAAGAAATAATCAATATCTCCTAAATATTCTTTTATCACTTTATCTTTAAAACCATATACAGTTTCTGTTAAACCTTGTAAGAAATCTCTATCGTGAGAAACTACAATTAAAGTACCATTAAAGTTTTTTAAAGCTTCTTTTAGTACGGTTTTAGAGGCAATATCTAAGTGATTGGTTGGCTCATCCATTATTAAAACATTAAAAGGTTGTAATAATAATTTACACAATGCCAATCTATTTCTTTCCCCTCCAGAAAGTACTTTTGCTTTTTTATCTACAGCATCTCCTCCAAATAAGAAAGAACCTAACATATCTCTAACGCGCATTCTGTTAGTATCCGTGGCAGCATCTTCCATAATTTCTAACACTGTTCTTTCTGGTGGCAATTCTTCCGATTGGTTTTGAGCAAAATACCCAACTTCTACATTATGCCCTAGTTTTAAATGACCCTGAAACGGAATTTCACCTACCATCATTTTTGCCAAAGTAGATTTTCCTTGTCCGTTTTGACCAACAAAAGCAATTTTACTATTTCTTTCTATTAATAAATCTACATCTTCTAAAACATGTTTATCACCATAGCTTTTACAAAGCTTTTCTGCTTCTACTATAATTTTACCAGGTTCTTTAGAAATAGCAAAACGCACATTCATTGCTTGGTTATCATCTTGGTCAACTTCAATCAATTCAACTTTATCAAGTTGTTTCATTAAAGATTGTGCCATAGATGCCTTACTTGCTTTGGCTTTAAATTTATTAATTAAGTGTTGTTTTTGTTTTATTTCTTTCTCTTGATTTTTCTGAGCCTGTAACTGCTTTTCCTTGATTTCTCCTCTTAATACTAAAAATTCAGAATACGGTTTTTTATAATCGTAAATCTGACCTAAAGAAATCTCAATCGTTCTGTTAGTAACATTATCTAAAAACATTTTATCATGCGATACCAAAACAATAGCTCCAGAATAACCTTTTAAGAAATTCTCTAACCAAATAATAGATTCAATATCTAAGTGATTCGTTGGCTCATCTAATAACAAAATATCATTATTTTGTAAAAGTAATTTGGCCAATTCTATACGCATTCTCCAACCTCCAGAAAAAGTATCTGTCTTTTTATCAAAATCTTCACGCTGAAAACCTAAACCTTGTAAAATCTTTTCGGTATCACCTTGGTAATTATAACCACCAAGTAATTCATAACGTTCTGTATTATCCGTTAAATCATGAATTAATTCAGTATAACCTTCACTTTCATAATCGGTTCTAGTTGCTAATTGCTCATTAATTTCATCAAGTTTTACCTCAATTTCTTTAATCTCTACAAATGCCTGATATGCTTCTTCTAAAATAGTTCTTCCTTCAACAAAATCAATATCTTGTCTTAAAAAGCCCATTCTAATATCTTTGTCAAAAGCCATCGTACCGCCACTACTTTCTATATCTTTAGAAAGCACCTTTAAAAGCGTAGATTTCCCTGCCCCATTTTTACCGATAAGACCAATTCTATCTCCCTTGTTTAATTTAAAAGTTATTCCTGAAAATAAATCAGTTCCCATAAAAGAAACCGATAAGTTGTGTACGTTTAGCATCTAATGTAATAATTGTTACTTAAAAAAAAGTTTAAAACTCTATATTTGCAAAAGTATACAAATTTATAGTCTATTATGTTTAAAAAGGGAACCAAGTTGTATAGTATTTTTAATGCTAAGTGTCCTAGATGTCATGAAGGTGAATTTTTTAAGTATAAATTTACGTTCAATCCCAATAAAGTAACCAAATTACATAACAATTGTCCTAAATGTAATTTAAAATACATGATGGAACCTTCTTTCTTTTATGGGGCTATGTACGTTAACTATGGTTTAACAGTGGCACTTTCTGTAGCTGTATTTGTAATAAGTAGTTTGTTTTTTGGATTAAACCTTTTACAATGTTTTGCGGCAATTGTAATTGCATTATTAGTATTAGCGCCTTTTAATTTACGTTTATCTAGAATTATTTGGATAAATATGTTTGTACATTTCGATAAAAAAGCAATTAAAAAAGAATCCTAAACGTATTTTGGGCGCTTTAACAGGCTTTCGCTACTCGCTTTTTTGTAAAAACAAAAAGAGCTCAAACAAACCGCTCTATCCTTAGCGCGTATTGCAGAACGATAAAGAAGTTATATTAAAACACCAAGCAACAAAAAGTAAATTCTATTTATTTAGCTTATCCTTCAAATGTTTAAAACGGACAATATCTATTTCTTCGTCTAAACGTTCATCATTATAAATATGATTAAACAGATTTTTAGCAACCGTTGGGGCAATCATTACACCTCGTGTTCCTAAACCATTTAAAACAATTAATTGTGCATAATCCGGGTGAATACCAACCAAAGGTCTTCTGCCAGAAACCGTAGGTCTTATTCCTGCAGATTGAGAAACGATGGTATAAGGTACATTAAGTACTTTCTTTAACTTTTCTACCAACTCTTCTTTTCCTTCTTCAGAAGGATCTGATGTTTTGTCTGTCCAATTAAATGTTGCACCTACTTTATAGTTATTGTCGCCTAAAGGCATTACAAAAAGAGTCGACTTTAATAAAAAATCGATATTTAATTCGGGAGCATGAATAGTTAACAATTCTCCTTTTGCTTCATTTATGGGTAAATAATTAAAATATGGGTTTTGTGTAACTCCAAAACCTTCACAAAAAACAATTTTTGAAGCTTCAATATCTTTATAAGAAATAGATTCTTCTTGAATATTTAATTCCTTATGTTTAAACTGTTCAAAACGAATGAAGTTTTCTGATTCTAAATAGGCTCTGTAGGATTGTATCAGTTTTTCGGTATCTATTCTACCTGTTTCGTTTACATTACCAAAACTAAAATCTGCTAAAACTCCGTTATAAGAATTAGTGTCTAATTTTGGATCTAAATAAGCGGTTAACTTCGGTTTATCTAAAGCACTAAACCAATTGTTTTGGTCTTCTACAGATTTAAAAGATTTCTTAATGACAAATTTTTGGTCTATAGTTATGTTTAGTTTTTCTTCTAACCTTTTATAAAAAGGAAGTGCAATATCCAATTGTTCTTTGGCATTCCAAACTGGAGTAAATCTTTTTAAAATTACTGGGTTATAAACACCACCTGCAACTAATGAAGAGGTTTGAGAATCGTCTTCAAAAATTAAAAACGTCTTTTTAGCAGCTATTAATTCTTCTGTAAAGGCCAAACCTGCTAATCCTAAACCAACTATTATATAATCTACTTTCATGTGATAAAAATACGTGAATTTGCAATAATTATTATGTTATTACAAAATTTTATTAAAATGTTTAGACCCGATTAACTCTACTTTTATATTTTATTGAATCATTGAATGCTTCGCTTTTGAACGGTGTGTTTTAGCTCTTTTTTAGTGTAAGTTTAAGTGAATTTTAAAGAATGAAAAATTTGTATTCAGAACAGGCAGTAAAAAAAATGCGTAGTGAAAGCTGGAATTAGCTTCAAAAAAAAACGTTCCAAAGATTTGGAACGTTTTTATATTTTAAGAATGGTAGAATTTTAGTAATTCCACATGTTCATTTCTCTGTTTCTAATATCTTCTTTAATTTTATTAGCTTCTAATAATTGGAATAAAGAATTACCTCTAACATAATCTGAAATAGCTCTATTACCATAAATATTTTCTTCTCTAACAATGGTACTGCTAAATCGTCTTGCATTTAACATGTGATCAAAAGAAATTGGTTGTGACGCATTTTTTGGATTGAATACTTTGGCATCATGTAAAACATCTCTTGCAGATGGATAAAAAATCCAAAATAACTCATACAATTGGTCATCTTCAATATCTTGCACACCTAAAGTCTGTACATCTTTACCCATTGGTGCTAATGCTAACAACCTGTATTTTAACTCACCTTGACGTTTATCAAAATACCACATTCCTTTCATCATATAGCCTTCTACATCTTGAGATTGAAGTCTAATAGTATCACTATACCCATTCTCTTCTCTTACACTAGACATTCTATTAGCTATTTCATTTTGGGTAATTTTAGAAGTAAAAAATGAATCTGAATATACCTCTTCTATTTTACCTTGTTTAATTCCTTTTATTAGAGTATCAAATAAAGATCTTCTGCCCGAAGAGATATTTGATTTATCGATAGGGAAATAATAAGGTAAATTAATCTTTTGATTTAAATCTACAAATTCCCAAACCACTTTAGACCATAACACATCTCTATCATCTACATATCCGTAGGCTAAAGGGGCATCATTATCGGCTGCAATTTGTTGCTCGTTTTTCTTTCCTATTTGATCTACTTTTTTAGCATTCAACAAACCTATTTGTGCGTTTATTGAACCACCAATCATCAAACCGAAAAATAATAGTAAACAATTTTTAAACATATTTTATTTTTTAACTTCTAGTTTGTTAATTCTATATTAACAGGTAATACTTTTTTAAGATTATACCCATTTGCCGTAGCTTTAATACCATAAATATTAATGATATCTCCCCTTTTTGCTTTAGACAATTTTTGTTTTGCCGCTGCATTTAAACTAGATCCATTTACAATAATTGTTAATTGACCTGGTACTTTAATTTTAAAACTTTGTACTCTAATATTTAAATCAAATTCAAAATCTGGTAATCCTGCTGCAATTGGTGCTGTAGATAAACCAGATTTTGGCATTCTTACAGTTCCATATTGTCCTCTTACAGACCCCATTGCTGCTGGTATGTCTTTAATTCTAAAAGTAGCTTTAGAGTTTACAGATTTGCCATTACTTAAAGTTGCGCTAACATTAATAGTAGCAACACTACCTCCTGCTGGTCTAATACTGTACTTACCTTTACCACCTGTTAATTTACCTCCACTTGCAGAAACCCTTAAGTTATGATCACTTACACCTGGTAACGAAACCGAAATAGGATTGTCTAAACCTCTATAAACCACATTCATTTTATCTGCAGAAACAACAGCATCTCCTGGTTGTGGAATTACAGAATAAGAACTTTCGAAAGGAACTTCTACTACTTCTCCATTTTGTGTAAAGGCAATCTTTCCTTTAATATCATGACTACCAACATTTCCTGCAGGCATATCAATAATTACTTGTCCTGATTGAATATTTTTATAATCTCTACCATTTAAAGTAACATTATCAGGAATCATAGTAGCATCATAACGACCTAAAACAATTTTACCCGTTACTTTTTCTCCTGCAAAATAAGCGTTCTTATCTAAAGCAACAATACCTTTATAGTTGTTTAAAGACAATGCCTCTTCCATTTTACCACCTAACAGATCAGCCACAATATCACTTTCTGTGTTTTTAATGTCTGCCTGCATCTGAGTTAAATTAGTTAAAGAAGCTACTAAAGGAAAACCTTTATATCTATAATCTAACCATTCAATCGTTTTACCATCTCTATTCACTACATCTTCTGTAGAAAATCTTTTAGCCAATATCGGAGCAAACTTACTATCTGAACCTAAAGCTTTAGTAACATCTGTTCTATAGCCATTAATTTTATCTAAAAACTCTTGACCTTCGGCTGTAAATTTATCTCCTTTAAAGAAATGTTCATCTAAAAAGGCCGTTTTATCCATAGATTCATAATCGTTTTTATCTTCGATTTCTGCCGTCATTTTAGATTTTAGCTCTTCTAAATAGGTATAAAAATCGGCTGAATAGCCTTTGATTTTTATTGCTTCTTTATTTAGTTTTGCAAATTTCGCAGCTTGTTCAGAAGCTTTCATTGCTAAATTAGCATAGGCTTCATTATTTTTTGCTGTTGTAGAAATATTATTTTCACTTAACTTTTCGTTCATAAAACCAAAAGCTGATAAAACTTCTTTACTCATGTTCATTGCTAACATTGCAATAAATACAAGATACATTAAGTTTATCATTTTCTGTCTTGCGGACATTTTTCCTCCTGCCATTCTAATTAGTTTTTTAAGTTAATTTTTATATTATTCAACTAATTATTATTTAGACATTGCAGAAAGCATACCACCATAAACTCCGTTTAAAGAAGATAAGTTTTTTGCTAAAGACTCCATTTGAATTTTTAATTTTTCTGTATTCTCTACAACAGCACCATTTAACTCAGATTGCCTAGTTGTATTTTCTACTTGTACTTTATATAAATTATTTAAAGTTTCCATTTGAACTGCCGCCATAGAAACTTGTTCATTATATTTATTCGTAGATGAAATAGATTCTGATGCAGCAGATAATCCCTCTGCAGCTCCTTGAAAATTTTTCATGCTGTTACCTAAACTTGTCATTAAAGAAGCATCTATATTTGCTTCTTTTAATAAATTATCTAGTTTTTGAGATAATAATCCTTGAGCTCCTGCTTCTTCTTTTTCGACTTTTTCAGCTTTAAATCTATCTTCTCCTAACTCAGGATATACTTTAGACCAATCAAAATCATCTTCTGGAGTATCAAACGCTGAAACTGCAAAAACCGCTGCTTCTACCAACAAACCAATTGTTAACATCATTCCTCCGGTAACAGGACCTAAACTCATGTGTTGAATTTTGAACAATGCTCCAACAATTACAACTGCTGCTCCCATTCCATAAATGAAATTCATTGTTTTCTTATAAGATTTTGACTGTGCCATAATTTATTTTCTTAGTTATTTTTTTTTAATTATTTGTTTGTTGTACCAATGTAGTTCTGTACAGTTCTAAAACCAATGTAGCTTCTTGCCGTATCTGCATATTCATAATCTCTAGAACTAACTTCTAAAAAGTATGCCACATCTTTCCATGAACCACCACGAATTATTTTTCTTTTATTTTTTCTATCTTCTACATTTGGGTTCATAGTAGAAGCCATATAGTAAGAAGATAAGTTATAAGCTGTATTTGTCCATTCAGAAACATTACCTGCCATATTATACAAGCCGTAATCATTTGCATTAAAAGATTTTGCTTCCATAGTATATAGTGCTCCATCTACCGCATAATCACCTCTTACAGGCTTAAAGTTTGCTAAAAAGCACCCTCTATCTGTAGTAGTACCACCTGTACCCCAAGGATAGGTTGCAAATTCTAACCCTCCTCTTGCAGCATATTCCCACTCTGCCTCTGTTGGCAATCTAAAATCTGGAACACCCGTTGAATTTTTCTTACTTCTTAAGAAATTATTTTTCTTCTTAGTTCTCCAATTACAAAAAGCAGTTGCTTGCCCCCAGTTTACCCCAACAACCGGATAATCTCCATAAGATTGGTGGTAAAAATAATCTTGGTGCATTGGATCATTATAAGAATAGTTAAAATCTTTTACCCAAACGGTAGTATCTGGATAGATATTTAATGTTTCAGTTTTTACAAAATCTTTTCTATTACCACCTTTTCTTGCAGCATTATCTCTATCAAACCAAGTGTATTTATATTTTAAGTATTTAACGTTAAAAGATCTAACCCCATCTACAGCTTCATCTCTAGGCACATATAAAGTATCCATTACCTCTACATAATCTGCATCCGGAAAATCTTCTTTATCCCAAATAATATCTGTATCCCAATTTAATGGTCTTATAGAATCTGAATCGAATTCTAAACTCGTGTAATTATCATACATGTACTTTTCATAAGCATTGGCTCCAGTTGTATCTTTTAATACCGCAAATGCATAATCATTAATACCACCAGAAGGAAGTTGTCCGTTTGGATCTGGAGTTCCCATCATAGATGCAAACTCTTGCTGATAACCAAGTCTAGTTCTTACAACAGAATCCCTAACCCATTGAACAAATTCTTTATATTCATTGTTCGTAATTTCAGTCTCGTCCATATAATATGGTCTTAAAGTAACTGTTTTGGTTGGTGAATTTATTGTACCAATAAGGTCTTCATCTTGTTTACCCATTGTAAAGGCACCCCCAGGAATTAACGCCATACCAAATGGTTTTTCTGAAAACCATTTTTTCTTCGATTTAACTCCTACCAATTCTCCTCTATCATTAGAGCCACAACTGTAAAAAACTACTATTAAAAGTGCAAATATTGCTGCTTTCTTCATATTTTAAAATGTCTTTACTATATAGTTCGTAAACCTATTATTTTTTTTGTTAAAAAACAATAAGCAAATTGCTTTTTAACGTTCTAATGCTCTATTCTTTTTTTACTACACTAATTTACGCATCGCTTTATACCATTTTTCTGGGATAATTTGCTTAGTTGCGTCTGTATAATCATTATATGTACATGGTATTAACGCATGTCTTTTGTATTTATTATCTGATAAAATTTTTATCTCTATCCACCATCTTCCAGATTTATTACTTTTATAAAATGTTAAAGGATCATCATCCTCTAATAAAACAGTGAATTTTTGATAATTTTCCTTTCCAGAAAACGGATAATCTTTTACTCTAAAATTAACTCCTTCAATAAAATACCAAATCATTTGCGCTATTAGGTGCGCCGTCTGATGATTGTTATCTAACTTAGAATTATACTCATAAATACCAAATGAAGATACCTTATCGCTTAGTCCCGCATACCTAGAAATAGCACAAATTTCTTCTCCATAAAAACCATTTGGAGAAGCATTATTATTAGCAGGAGCTTCACTTTGCCTTACAGAACCTAAATCTATAGAAACAATATCTGCATTTCTAAAAACGGGTTCAATATTTTCTAATTCTTTTGCTTTTCCTAATCTACAAGCATCAAAAAACAAATTATCTAACAACTGTATTTCTTCTTGCGAATTAAAATATGTCTGATAACCTACATTACTATAATTAAACAAGTTATTAGGTTCTTGCATAATTATTTTACTTAAATAAGACTGAGAAGTTAACGCGTCATCTAAATGACCTAAATCGAAACGACTATCTACAGCTGCAATATTAACGGTTTGTTCTAAAGCGTCATACGCTCTATAATTTACATAAGTTAAATCTTGACCTCCTCCAATAATTACAGGAATAATATTTTTCTTCAATAATTCTGTAATAATTTCTGAAACTGCAAAATAAGTATCTGTAACCGAATTTCCTTTTAATACATTTCCTAAATCTGCAATTTGAGTATTCCAATTACCAGGAAATAAATTGTATAATTTTCTTCGGATAAAATGTAAATTTTCTCCACATCCAAAATTATTTTCTGAGTTTCTGTCTTCTTGAACTCCTAAAATTGCAATTTGCACATTCTCTAGATCAGGCAAACCTTCTTCTTCTGTATGTATTCTAAAGGTTTTACCTAAACACAAACTAGATTGCTCTTCTAAATACGTTACAATAGATGCTGTTACTGGGCTTAAAAAGTCTTGGTTCATCAATTTTTAAAAATCAATTATAGTATTAGGAAACAATTATTTCTTTTTAGTCACTTTCTTTTTTACGACTTTCTTTTTTACAACTTTTTTCTTTGCTGCTTTTTTCTTCGGAGTTTTAGCTTCAATCATTTTAACCGCTTCTTCTTTGGTCATTTTTTCAATCTCTGTTGTTTTTGGCAACTCAATCTTAATTTTACCTTTTAAAACATTAAAACGCCCCCAACGTGCTTTTTCAACACGAATACCAACATCTTCCCAATTATGTAAAACTTTATCTATTTCTTTCTGCTTTTTAACTTCTATTAACTCAATAATATCGTCGTCAGTAAGATTATCGAAATCGTATTTTTTATTAACGTTGATAAATATATTATTCCATTTTAAGAAAGGTCCAAAACGGCCAACTCCTTTTTGTACAGGTAAATCTTCATAATGATAAATTGGCGCATCTGCTTTTTGTTTTGCAACAATCAATTCTATAGCCCTTGGCAAGTCTACTTCCATTGGATTTTCACCTTTATCTAAAGAAACAAACATGGTTCCAAAACGAATATAAGGACCAAAACGTCCGTTAGATACAATTACCTCTTCATCTTCATAACCTCCTAACGTTTTCGGAAGCAAGAACAATTCTAAAGCCTCTTCCAAGGTGATGGTTCCTAAATTCTGATCTTTATTTAAGCTTGCAAAAACTTTCTCTTCGTCTTCTGGTGCTCCAATTTGTGCAATTGGTCCAAATTTACCTAAACGTACTAAAACCGTTTTTCCTGTTTCTGGATGTTTCCCTAAAATACGTTCTCCACTTTCTCTTTCTGCGTTTTCCTTAACATCTTCCACCGTGTCATGAAACTTTGTATAGAAACCTTTAATCATTTCTATCCAATCTTCATTTCCTTCAGAAATATCATCAAAAGAAGATTCTACTTTAGCTGTAAAACCAAAATCTAAAACATTAGAAAAATTAGCAACCAAAAAGTCGTTTACTATATTACCGATATCCGTAGGTATTAATTTATTTTTATTAGAACCTGTTTTTTCAGTTAATGCTTCACTTTTTACAGCTCCATCAACTAAAATCATTTGTTCGTAATTTCGTTCTAACCCTTCGTCTTCTCCTTTTTCTACATAACCCCTTCTTTGAACTGTAGAAATGGTTGGCGCGTACGTAGACGGTCTACCAATACCTAATTCTTCTAATTGTTTTACCAAAGAAGCTTCTGTAAATCGGTAAGGTGGACTCGTAAAACGCTGTGTTGCGTTTATAAAAGAATAATTTAATGCTTCCCCTACTTTTAAAGTTGGTAGCATTCCTGCTTGTTCTTCCTCATCATCATCTTTCCCTTCTAAATATACTTTTAAGAAACCATCAAATTTTATCATTTCACCATTTGCAGTGAATATTTTTGAATTTTCAGAGTTTTCTATCTTAAAATTAGTTCTCTCTAACTGAGCATCACTCATTTGAGAAGCCAAAGTTCTTTTCCAAATTAAATCATACAATCTCGTTTGGTCATATTCTGTGGCTATAGCATGCATTTTCATGTTCGTAGGACGAATCGCCTCGTGCGCCTCTTGAGCACCTTTTGACTTCGTTTTAAAAACACGTTGTTTGCTATATTCTTTACCGTAATAATTAGTAATTTCTTCTTCGGCAGCGTTTCTTGCATCAACAGATAAATTTAAACTATCTGTTCTCATATAAGTAATTAAACCTGCTTCATACAAACGTTGTGCTACTTGCATTGTCTTTGCAACCGGAAAACCTAATTTTCTAGATGCTTCTTGTTGTAACGTAGACGTTGTAAATGGCGCTGCTGGAGATTTCTTTGCTGGTTTTTTGGTTAACTCGGCTATAGAAAAATCTGCATTTGCACACGATTTTAAGAAATTTTCAGCTGTTTTTTTAGTATCAAAATTCTTTGGAATCGTTGCTTTAAACGTTTTTCCTTCAACATTAGAAAACTCTGCAACTACTTTATAATGTGTTTCTGCATTAAATTCTTGAATGCTTCTTTCTTTTTCTACAATTAAACGAACTGCTACAGATTGTACTCTACCTGCAGACAAACCTCCTTTAACTTTACGCCATAAAACGGGCGATAATTCATACCCAACAAGTCTGTCTAAAACTCTACGTGCTTGTTGTGCATTTACCATATTATAGTCTATATCTCTTGGATTATCAACTGCTTTTAAAATGGCATTTTTTGTTATTTCATGAAATACAATACGTTTTGTATTGGCATCTACTAAACCTAATTGCTCTTTTAAATGCCATGCAATTGCCTCACCCTCTCGATCCTCATCACTTGCTAACCAAACAGTGTCTGCTTTCTTGGCTAAAGCTTTTAACTTTTTTACAACTGGTTTTTTATCATCAGAAATAATATATTTTGGACTAAAATCTCCTTCTACATCAATACCCAATTCTTTGGATGGTAAGTCTGCAATATGACCATAACTAGATTCTACTTGAAAATCTTTTCCAAGAAATTTTTCGATGGTTTTTGCTTTTGCTGGTGACTCTACAATTACTAAATTCTTTGCCATTTATCTCTCTTTTGTCGCTAAAACGCTTTAAAAACGTACTATTTTGGTTGCAAAAGTAGTCAGTTTTTTGTAAAAAAAAATTATTTCATCAATTTTCAACAAAAAAATATTAGAATTACTCTACTAATTTTTCTGCCAATTTGTCACAACAATATAAATTTGGTTGTATCTTTGCTCACCTTTAAATGATAAATTGAGAGATGGAATACGTAGAAAAAGTCATAGACGAGAAAATACAAGGGAAAGCTCTTGTAACCGAAAATAAAAAAAATAACACTAAAAAACTATTCATAGAAAGCTACGGCTGCCAAATGAATATGAATGATAGTGAGATTGTAGCTGCTATATTAGACAAAGAAGGTTATAACACCACTCAAATTCTAGAAGAAGCAGATTTAGTGCTGGTAAACACCTGCTCTATTAGAGAAAAAGCAGAAACCACGGTTCGTAAGAGATTACAGAAATACAATGCTGTAAAACAAGTGAACAAAAACATGAAAGTAGGCGTTTTAGGCTGTATGGCTGAACGCTTAAAAGAAAAGTTTTTAGAAGAAGAAAAAATTGTTGACTTGGTTGTTGGGCCAGATGCTTATAAAGATTTACCAAACTTACTAGAAGAAGTAAATGCTGGTAGAGATGCCGTAAATGTAATTTTATCTAAAGAAGAAACCTACGGAGATATTTCTCCGGTTCGTTTAAATTCTAACGGAGTTACTGCATTTGTATCTATAACCAGAGGTTGTGATAATATGTGTACTTTCTGTGTGGTTCCGTTTACACGTGGACGAGAAAGAAGCCGTGACCCGAAGAGTATTATAGAAGAAATTCAATCTATGGTAGATAGAAACTTTAAAGAAATTACACTTTTAGGTCAGAATGTAGATAGTTTCTTATGGTTTGGTGGAGGATTGAAAAAGGATTTTGGCAAAGCCTCTGAAATGGCACAAGCAACGGCTGTAAATTTTGCACAATTATTAGATATGTGTGCTACAGAGTTTCCGAAAACACGTTTTCGTTTTGCCACTTCTAATCCACAAGATATTAGTTTAGATGTGATTCACGCAATAGCAAAACATAAAAATATCTGTAAATATCTTCATTTACCTGTACAGAGCGGAAGCAATAACATGCTAAAAGCCATGAACAGACAGCACACGCGTGAAGAATACATCACTTTAATTGATAATATTTTTAAGATTGTACCAGAAATGTCTTTAAGTCAAGATATGATTGTTGGTTTTTGTGGAGAAACAGAAGAAGATCATCAAGATACTTTAGACTTGATGAAATATGTAAAATACGATTTCGGTTTTATGTTTACCTATTCGGAAAGACCAGGAACTTTAGCGGCTAAGAAAATGGTAGATGATGTACCTTTTGCTACAAAAAAACGCAGATTACAAGAAATTATTGATTTACAACAAGAACACGCTTTATACAGAACGCAACAACATTTAGGAAAAGTAGAAGAATTTTTAATTGAAGGTACTTCTAAGAAAAACCCGAATGAGTGGAAAGGTAGAAATACCCAAAATACGGTAGCTGTTTTTGATAAAGGAGATTATAAATTAGGAGATTTTGTAATGGTAAAAGTAGAAGATTGTACTTCTGCAACCTTAAAAGGAACTGTTATTGGGTATTCTGATAATAATTAAAACAGCCCATCCTTAATCCTTCCCAAAAGGAAGGAAACTGCTGTGGGTAAAAAGAGAGAGAGATAAGACTGATAGAGACAAGAACCAAGACATAATGTTTCTTGAATAAAAAGATTCTTGACTTAAAAAAAGTAAAAAGAAATAAGTGTTTTTCCCTTGGGGGAAATTAAAAGGGGCTATATGGAAAACTTACAAGCATTAAAACAACGTTTTGGAATTATCGGTAACGATATTCACTTAAATAGAGCTTTAGAAAAAGCCCTTAGGGTTGCGCCTACAGATATTTCTGTATTAGTTACTGGAGAAAGTGGAGTTGGTAAAGAAAATATACCAAGAATAGTGCATCAATTATCACATAGAAAACATGCAAAATATATTGCTGTAAACTGTGGTGCAATTCCAGAAGGTACTATAGATAGTGAATTATTTGGTCACGAAAAAGGATCATTTACAGGAGCAACACAAGATAGAAAAGGATATTTTGAAGTTGCAGATGGAGGAACCATCTTTTTAGATGAAGTGGGAGAATTACCTCTAACAACACAAGTACGTTTACTGCGTGTTTTAGAAAATGGCGAATTTATAAAAGTAGGTTCTTCTAAAGTTATAAAAACCAATGTTAGAATTGTAGCAGCAACGAATGTTAACATGCAATCTGCAATTCAGAAAGAAAAATTTAGAGAAGATTTATACTACAGATTAAGTACCGTAGAAATTCATTTACCTGCTTTAAGAGAGCGTAATGAAGATATTCATCTATTGTTTAGAAAATTTGCTGCAGATTTTGCTCAAAAATACAGAATGCCTTCTATTCGATTAGATGAAAATGCTGTAAAAGTGTTATTAAACTACCGTTTTCCAGGAAACATTCGTCAGTTAAAAAACTTAGCAGAACAAATTTCGGTTATTGAAGAAGAAAGAGTTATTTCTGGACTTAAATTGCAACAATACTTACCTAATAATAACGGCAATTTACCTGCTATTATAGGCGGTAAAAAGGATAATGATTTCTCTACCGAACGCGACATTATGTATAAAATTTTATTTGATATGCGTAATGACATCAACGATTTAAAAAAGTTGACGTTAGACTTAATGAAAAGTGGTAACGTAGAGGAAGTGCAAGAAGAACATCATCAATTAATTGAAAAGATGTACGAAAACAAAGATGCTCATAAATCTAATGTAGAAGTGATGAATATTCCACAAAACTCATCCGCAGAAAAAGATTATGATTTTATTGAGACGATTGAAGAAGACGAGTCTTTATCTTTACAAGACAAAGAAGTAGAAATGATTAAAAAATCTTTAGAAAAAAACAGCAATAAACGCAAGTTAGCCGCTAAAGAACTAGGAATATCCGAAAGAACTCTATACAGAAAAATTAAACAATACGATTTGTAAAAGAATGTGTAATTGTTTAAAAGTTGAATTGTTTAATTGAAAAAAACACGGACAGTTTGAGAATCAAAATTTTATAAAAGCGAAAAAATAACGTGCAGTTGTGTCATTTCGACCAGAGGGAGAAATCTCATAAAGCTTCATCGTTTTTGTTTTCTAAATTAAGAGATTTCTTTTTTTAGAAATTTTGATATTAAATTTATAACTTTAAATTAAAGTGAAACTATTTTTATAATTATGAAAAAAATACTCTACATAACATTATTCTCATTAAGCACTTTATTTTTTATTGCTTGCGGTGCATACTCTTTTACAGGAGGAAGTACTGGTGATGCAAAAACCTTACAAATAGATTTTTTCCCTAATCAAGCATCTTTAGTAGAGCCAACATTAAGTCAGCGTTTTACCCAAGACATGTTAGATTTATTTACAAGACAAACCAACTTAACAACAGTTACCTCTAACGGAGATTTATATTTTAGTGGAGAAATTACCGGTTACAGAATTACGCCAATGAGTGCTACTGCAGACCAAACCGCTGCTCAAAACAGACTTACCATAACGGTGAATGTTCGTTTTGTAAACAAACTTGTAGAAAAAGACGATTTTGAAAAACAATTCTCTTTTTATTCTGATTATGCTGCAGATGCACAACTTACCGGTGGAGTTTTAGAAGCTGCTTTAGATGAAATTATGGAACGATTAACACAAGATATTTTTAACGCTTCGGTTGCCAAATGGTAATTTAAAAAGTTGATAGTGCTCAGTTGCAGTATTCAGTAAAAAAAAGAGTTTATTAAAAAACAAGATTTGAAACCAGCTACTTTTATAGATTTAATAAAAAATAAAACCCAGGTTCAGGAAGTGGAAACTGCTGAATTAAAAACTGTTGTTGAAGAGTATCCGTATTTTCAAGCAGCTAGAGTTTTGTATTTAAAAGGTTTAAAAAATCAGGATAGTTTTAAATATAATAACGAATTAAAAGTAACCGCTGCTTACACAACAGACAGAACTTTATTATTCAATTATATTACTACAAACGACTTCAATAATAAGAAACCAGATATTCATCAACAAATATTTGAAAAAATATCGGAAGAAAAAACAGTAAAAATACCTTCTGAGATTATTGAAACTCCAATAGAAAAACCTATTGAAACCACAGAAAAAGTAATTGAAGTAAAAAAAGCACTAGAAATAGGAAAACCAATATCATTTTCAGCTACAGAAGATCATTCTTTTGGAGAATGGTTGCAACTGTCTGCAAAAAAACCAATTATTAGAAAAACTAAAATAATTGTTGAAAAAACTACTGAAAAAGAAGATTTAATAAACACTTTTATAGAAAACAACCCTAAAATTAAGCCTCTATCTAAAGACAAAATGGTAGCAGTTCCCGTTGCAAAAAACAGTCAAGACTCATTATTAATGACGGAAACTTTAGCTAAAGTTTATTTGGAACAAAAAAAGTATGATAACGCTATACAAGCTTATAGAATTTTAAGTTTGAAATATCCAGAAAAAAGTGGTTTCTTTGCAGACCAAATTAAAAGAATACAAATTTTACAAAAAAATAAATCATGAGTTACACAGCATTTTTAATTCTAATTTTGATTGTAGCCATTGCATTAATCTTAATCGTGATGGTACAAAATCCTAAAGGTGGAGGGTTATCTTCTTCTTTTGGAGGTGGTGGAGCACAATCTTTAGGTGGTGTACAAAACACTAACAACTTTTTAGACAGAACAACTTGGACTTTAGCAATTGCTATGTTTGCATTAATTTTATTAGCAAATTTTGCAATTCCAAGAAACGGAGAGAATAACTTTGAGTTAAAAAATACTTTAGATGGTATTGAAACTACAACTCCTGTGAACACTACAACTCCTGCAACTAACGATAGTTTAAAATAACTACCTGTTAGAAATAACTTAAAATGCCAACGAAAATGACACGTTGGCATTTTTTTATGCTTAAATTTTAACAATAAAATCAATCAAAGAAAAATTGTCAGTTTTATTGTAATGGCACAATTTCTGACTATTTACTGAAAGTAATACAATAAATTAATTATCTAAAAATATAACAATGGGATTAAACATTAAACCTTTAGCAGACAGAGTTCTTGTAGAACCTGCTCCAGCAGAAACAAAAACAGCATCTGGATTAATTATACCTGATAACGCAAAAGAAAAGCCACAACAAGGAACTGTTGTTGCCGTTGGAAACGGAAAGGTAGACGAGCCTTTAACTGTAAAAATTGGAGATACCGTTTTATATAGTAAGTATGGTGGAACTGATTTGAAGCTAGAAGGTAAAGATTATTTAATGATGCGTGAATCTGATATTTTAGCAATTATTTAAAAAGCTATTTGCTTTTGGCTATTCGCCTTTAGCAAAATCAAAAAAATAAAATTCATAGTAACTATTTTTAGCTAAAGGCAAACTGCTAACAGCTAAAATAAAAATTTAAAACAATGGCAAAACATATAAAATTTGATATTGAAGCAAGAGACGGATTAAAACGTGGAGTTGATGCTTTAGCAAATGCAGTAAAAGTAACTTTAGGACCAAAAGGAAGAAACGTAATTATTTCTAAATCTTTTGGTGCGCCAACGGTTACTAAAGATGGAGTTTCTGTAGCAAAAGAAATTGAGTTAGAAAATGAGCTTGAAAACATGGGAGCTCAAATGGTAAAAGAAGTTGCTTCTAAAACCAACGATTTAGCTGGTGATGGTACAACAACTGCTACCGTTCTTGCACAAGCAATTGTAAAAGAAGGATTAAAAAACGTTGCCGCAGGTGCAAACCCAATGGATTTAAAACGTGGAATTGACAAAGCGGTTGCTGCAATTATTGTAGACTTAGAAAAACAAGCTAAAAAAGTTGGTAATTCTTCTGAAAAAATTCAACAAGTTGCCGCTATTTCTGCAAATAACGATGCAGTAATTGGAGATTTAATAGCTACTGCTTTTGCCAAGGTTGGTAAAGAAGGTGTTATTACTGTTGAAGAGGCTAAAGGTATGGAAACATATGTTGATGTTGTAGAAGGTATGCAATTTGACAGAGGTTACTTATCTCCTTATTTTGTTACAGATGCAGACAAAATGATTGCAGATTTAGAAAACCCTTATATCTTATTATTTGATAAAAAGATTTCTAACTTACAAGAAATTCTTCCAATTTTAGAACCAGTTTCTCAGTCTGGACGTCCTTTATTAATCATTGCTGAAGATGTAGACGGACAAGCATTGGCTACTTTAGTAGTGAATAAATTACGTGGTGGTTTAAAAATTGCTGCTGTAAAAGCTCCTGGTTTTGGAGACAGAAGAAAAGCTATGTTAGAGGACATCGCTATTTTAACTGGCGGAACTGTAATTTCTGAAGAAAGAGGTTTTTCATTAGAAAATGCAACTTTAGATCTTTTAGGTACTGCAGAAACTATTACTGTAGATAAAGACAATACTACAATTGTAAATGGTTCTGGTAATGCAGAAGCTATTAAAACAAGAGTAAACCAAATAAAAGCGCAGATTGAAACTACAACTTCTGACTACGACAAAGAGAAACTACAAGAGCGTTTGGCTAAATTAGCTGGTGGTGTTGCTGTTTTATATGTTGGTGCTGCTTCTGAAGTAGAAATGAAAGAAAAGAAAGATAGAGTTGATGATGCTTTACATGCTACAAGAGCTGCCGTTGAAGAAGGTATTGTTGCCGGTGGTGGTGTTGCTTTAGTGCGCGCTAAAAGAGTTTTAGAAAAAATTACAACAGATAATTTAGACGAAACTACAGGTGTACAAATTATTAACAAAGCAATTGAAGCTCCTCTAAGAATTATTGTAGAGAATGCTGGTGGTGAAGGTTCTGTTGTTTTAAACAAAGTTTTAGAAGGTAAAAAAGACTTTGGTTATGACGCTAAAAATGATACGTACGTAGACATGTTAGAAGCAGGAATTATAGATCCTAAGAAAGTAACTCGTGTTGCATTAGAAAATGCTGCTTCTGTTGCCGGAATGATCTTAACTACAGAATGTGCTTTAGTAGATATTAAAGAAGATGCTCCTGCAGGAATGCCTCCAATGGGTGGTGGAATGCCAGGAATGATGTAGCCAGTAGCACTGGTGGGCAGGTTTTCACTCTTGCTTATTACATTTATATCAATAAAAAATCCGATAGATTAATTTCTATCGGATTTTTTTATTTCTATTTTATTACTACTTTTTTTCCCAAACTCTCACATAATCCACTTCCATAGCAGAAGGAAACTTCTTCTGCTCTTCTAAACTTGGTTTTGGCGGTACTGCAAATCCGTTACATTTAAAAATAGTATATGGATTTCTAATACCTAAAGAAAGCGCCACATTCATTGGCCTGTGCCAAAACTCATTTGCTTTTCTACCGATTTCTACTCCATCTACAAACCAAATAATTTCCTTTTCATTTACTTCACATCCATATATATGAAAATCATCTCTTGGATCGAATGACGCATGATTCTCATTTCTTTGCTTATCTCTATATTTATCATCATTTGGACGCATCCAAACGCGTCCCTTCCCTCCTTTTTGTCCATTAGAAACGATGGCATGTAAGTTATGATCTGTTATTCTTTCGTTCCCTGCTACTCTAGTTCCTCTTTGCGTAAGCTCTACAACATCAATTTCACTATACCTTACTTCTCCTTCTTTTACTAAAGAATCATCTATAGAACTATACATCCAAAAAGCAGGCGATAAACCAGGATACAATGGCGCTCCTTTAATACGCGCTTCATAATAACCATACACACTTTTTTTATATGATTTTAACATTCCTGAAGTAAAATACAAATCGAAATCTGGTGTAGATTTTTTAGTACAAGAATCAAAAAAACGTCTATCTGCTCCTTCATCATCAAAACGGGCAATAATTTTTAAACTACCATCTGAAAGAACTACGTTTTTCTCATTATCCCAGGTCCAAGTTTGCACATGCGTTGGGTTCTTCTGCCACTTTTTATAATCGACATTAAGCGCATCAAACTCATCTGAAACATCTTCTTTTAATGTCCATTTTTCTCCATCTTTAGAAGTAAATGGTTGTACTTTCTGAGAAACGGTATTAAAAGATATAAGCACAATCACAGAAAACAATAAACTTTTATTCATTATACGTTTTAATTATTATGAAATTAATTCTTTTTTTTCTGCTTTTTTAAATCACCCTGATGATCTAAAATAATTTCTTCATCTCTATATTTACAACAAGGATGTACAGAGTTGTATGCTTCTGTTGTTGCTACAACTTTTTTGTTATCTTCATCAAAAACATCATGACCAACTTTTAAAATATTTTGCTGAACAGTTTTAACATCTGTTTTACGTTCGTCCATAATTAAATTTAATTGATGTGAGCTAACATCCCAAAGGGCAAACTTTACTCCTTTTGTTTTTAAGGCTGCGGTTTCGATACGCTTTTTACACATACCACAAAGACCATCTACTTTAAAAGTAATTTTTGCATTCTTGTTCTTTTTTACTTCTTGTGATTGTGCTGAAAAACCAATCAAACATAAACTTAATACGAATAGTAATTTTTTCATTTTTATAATAATTTTTTTAAGTTAATACTTAATACAACGGGGTGGGTTATTTTATTTTAAATCTTAATCCTGTATAAAATGCTCTTCCAAAAATTGGAGAATACACAATGGTACTATCAAAATATGAACCAAAAGGATCATCACTAGCTAAAATAGGATTTTTCTGCTGAACATTCGTCAAGTTTTCTGCACCAACATACACTTCAAACTTATCTGAAAACACCTTTGTTATTTGTGAATTTAACAATTGATAAGAATCTGAATGTGTTGCTAACTGATATTGTACCGGATTAAATGCTGTATTTGGCAAACGTTGTTTACCGATACTATTAAAGGTAACATCAAATTTCCATTGAGAACCATTTTCTTCTGCAACAGTCTTATAAGAAAGGTTTGCAAAAAATCTATTTTTAGGTTGAATAGGTTTCTGCAAGATTCCACTTTTATAATCTGTAGTAATATCAAAATATTTATAGGCAGTTCTCAAATTAAAATTATCTACAAGATTATAACTCACTTCTACTTGAAAACTATTCGCAATACTTTTTCCATTTAAATCGTAAAAAGAAATTTCCTGTGGATTTTCCCAATCTACGATAACTTGATTTTTAAAATCTGTTCTATAATAATCAAAAGTGATATCTCCTTTTTGATTAAAAAGATTGAATTTCTGCATATAAGAAACTCCATAATTCCAAGCAATTTCTGGATTTAAACCATAAATATTTCCACCCGCATCATCAACTTTTATTTGTCTTGAACTTGCAAATAACTGTTGATTCTCAGCAAAAATATTAGCACTTCTTTTTCCTCTTCCTGCAGACATTCTCACCACACTATTCTCCCAAGGAACGTAGCGTAAATGCAAACGTGGAGTAATAAAAGTACCTAATAAATTGTGTGTATCAACTCTAACCCCAGCAGTAAAACTAAAATTATCTAAATTGTCAAAACCATATTCAAAAAAAGCGCCTAACGAATTTTCTTTTCTATCGTAATTATTAATATTTACCAACTCATCATATTTATCATACGTAAAACTAATTCCTGTTTTAAACTTATTTCGAGTATCGCCAATAATTGAATTGAAAATTAAATTAGAATACACACTTTCATGTTCTATATCATATACATTTAAACCAAAATACGAGTCTTGTTGATGATTGCTGTATGCCATTTGAAAACCAATACTTTGATAGGGTGATTCTGGAAAAACATAGCCTAATTTTGCTGAAGTTTCAAAACGCTTTGTATCAATTTCACTTCCCCAAGCATTTGTTGTTCCTTTATCTAAATCTGGATTAAAATTAAGTTGACCAGTTTGTTTTTCATCATTTAAATAACGAACATTTATAAAACTTACCCAACCTTTTTCGGCATCTGTATATTGCCAACGATTCATTACATTAATTTGATTTGCTAACGGATTGTCTAAAAAATTATCGTTGTTTTTATCAAACTTCTCCCCTCTGTAATTTCCATGAACATAGACACCTGTAGACCATTTATCGGAAACTTTCTGATTAAAATGTGTATTTAACTCGAGTCTTCCATTTAAAGAAGAATAGGCATTAACAAAGAATTTATTATCAGAAAAAGGTTTTACCAATTCTGCATTTATTTGTCCAGATATACTTTCATAACCATTAACAACGGAACCCGCTCCTTTTGTAATTTGAATACTTTCTACCCAAGTACCTGGAGTAAATGTGAGTCCAAAAACCTGAGAAGCTCCTCTTACTGAAGGTATGTTTTCTTGTGTAATTAACAAATACGGACTAGTTAAACCCAGCATTTGTATTTGTTTTGTTCCTGTTAAAGCATCAGAAAAACTAACATCTATAGAAGGATTTGTTTCAAAACTTTCTGCCAAATTGCAACAAGCAGCTTTTAATAATTCTTCTGAATTAACGGTAAACATATTTGCTGTTGACAAAAAAGATTTCTGAATTGCATTTCGTTTACTTTTAATAACTACTTCATCTAAATCGCCTTCTGGCGTAATAAAATGATGCACAGGCTTTAAACTTGTAACGGTTAAAGTATCTGTCTTATAGCCTAAATAATTAACTACTAATTTTTTATATTCTGGTTTGTAATCTATAGTAAACCACCCTTTTTTATTAGTAATTGCACTCACGTTTGTATTTAACCAATGTACAGTTACATCGGTAACACCTAAATTATCTTTAGGATTATTTTTATCCATAATCATCCCCTTAAATATTGTTTGAGAAAAGAGTATGACAGGAATAAATAGTAGAAAACTACTAAGTATATATTTTTTCATTGTATGTTTTAATTTTAATAAATATTGAATATTGCATTTTAAGATTTCCGTTTTCACGGGAACAACAAATTCAAAGCCTTTAAAGTGATAAAAATCACTATAAACGCTTTTTAATTAAAATCAAATTAAAAAAGATTGGTAAAAAATCTGATAATCTAAAGGAATCTCAGGTGGAGAAAAGTTTTTGTAGTAGGTTTTCTTAGATTTATTATCGACAAATAAATCATTGTAAGAAATATAAAATGCAGCTAGAAATTGTTGTTTTTCAAGATTAAAATCATCAATTTGAGTTTGCCTTAATTCCTCTTGACCTTTAATGTGATGAATTTCATCTTTACAACAGTTTTTCTTCTTAGCAACTTTTTGCATTTCCATGCCGCAATCATCAGCATGCCCCACAAAAGAAACATCCATTAAAAAATCTCCACAATAATGTTTTTCTACCGTAAAAGAAAAGGTAGAAAACAACACTAGAAGTGCTAACAAAAATGATGTTATTTTAGAAATAGTCTGTTTCATTGCTTTTGCAAATTTACAATAAGAAATTCTAAATTCATGCTAAATTATCTATTACTCAATTTTTGATAATAAAATGCTGGCAGTAATATTAATAAAAATAGCGGATGAATAATAAATCTACGGATATAAAAAGGTAATAAATAACCACTTTTAAATTGATCTTTAACTAAAAAGACAAAAACAACCATAAGAATCATAAATGCTATCATTAAGAAAAATCCAGAAAATTTAAGATAGTCTTTTCTTTCAAACAAAACCCAGATTAAACCTAATGTTATAACGGAATTCAATAGATATCGATACAGCATATTTATCATTAAACGCCAAACATCAATTTGCTCAATATTTTTATATAAATAATCATTTTTAAAATACAGCACTAAAGGATCATAAAATAACTTAGATGCAGTAGATCTTACAACAAAAAGTAGTAGAAAAAGTATTAAAACTAACGCTATTTTAATGTATTTGTTCATCTTTTAAAATTAGAAAACTTGTTAACCCACACAACCCACAATAAAAAAACAGCACCGTAAATAATTGCCGGAAAAACTAAATCATGCAAAAAACCAACCTTGTGTGGATATTTATAAATCATAACCGTAAGAAATGCAATTCTTAAAACATTTACAATATAGATAAAAACACTGCCAAAAACAGCAAACAAAAAAGTAGCTTTAAATGAACCCGAAAAGGCAATAATGAATGAAATAAATAGAATAATTAAACTTATAGAATTGCAACCCTCTATTACTCTGGCTGTATATTTCCCTTCTATTATTAATTTTACTGATACTTCTTTATCGTGCTGAACCGCATCTACATGATACCCCAAAAAAGTAAGTACTTTTACTGTTTGATTTGCTACAGCTGTTGTTATGGAGGCTGTTTTATAAATACCTTCTTTTTTTTGAGAATGTTGTAAGTAACTATTATAAATGGTTACTAATAAAAAGTAGGTTACAAAAAACTTAATCAGAAAAATGATAATGCTTTTATGTTTCTTCACAATAAATTTTAATTTAATTTAGCTCTTAATTTATAGAACGAATATACAAAATGAATATTGATATCTTACAACCACAAATAGACAAAATAATTTCATCGAACACCACAAAAGATGAAAAACTACAGGCAATTTGCAATTATCTAGAAAAAGAAATCTCCTATTATGATTGGGTAGGTTTTTATTTTAAAAACGGAGATAAAAATGAGTTAAAATTAGCGCAATATACTGGAGAAGAAACAGAACACACTATTATTCCGTTTGGTAAAGGGATTTGTGGGCAAGTAGCTGTTAGCAACGAAAACTTTATAGTACAAGATGTTTCTGCACAAGAAAATTATATTTCTTGTGGATGGAAAGTGAAATCTGAAATTGTAATACCCATTTTTGTAAATGGAGAAAATATTGGACAAATTGATATAGACTCACATACCGCAAATACATTTTCCGCAAAAGACGAAGCTCTTTTAGAGTATATTTGCAAAGAATTATCAGAAATACTTTAATTTTATTGTATTTTATTCAATTTATACTTAAATTTGATAAATATAATGTAATTTATATTTATCAAATTTAAAATAATGAGAAATCACAAATCAACAGCTACATTTTCTTCTAGAAACTCATCAATTAACCACAACACAAAAAACGAATCTATTTTAGATCATTTTATCGTTTGGTTTAGAGATTTTTTGGACAATGCAGAATAGTTGATTCTTATATTTCTGATTATAAATATTTCATTTAATATTTGTTGTTAATTACTTGCTATTTTTGTTACTATCTTTTATTGCCTTAGAAGATTGCTTTACCTAAATTTGCACGCTTAACAACACAACACTAAATGAGCACTTCAAAAACAATTAAATCCGCATTAATTTCGGTATTTCACAAAGATGGTCTAGAACCAGTTGTAAAAAAATTAAATGAATTAAATGTAACCATCTATTCTACAGGTGGTACAGAAAAATTTATTAAAGATTTAGGAATCAATGTAATTCCGGTAGACGAGGTTACTTCTTACCCATCTATACTTGGTGGTAGAGTTAAAACATTACACCCTAAAGTTTTTGGAGGAATTCTAAACAGACAAGATAATGAGAGTGATGTTGCTGAGTTAGCAGAATATAATATTCCACAAATAGATTTAGTAATTGTAGATTTATATCCGTTTGAAAAAACAGTTGCTTCTGGAGCTGCTGAACAAGATATTGTTGAAAAAATTGATATTGGTGGAATCTCTTTAATTAGAGCAGCTGCAAAGAACTTTAAAGATACCGTTATTCTTTCTTCTATGGATCAATACGAAGATTTTTTAAATACTCTTTCTGAAGGAAATGGAGAAACTACCATTGCTGAAAGAAAAAAATTAGCTGCAAAAGCATTTAATATTTCTTCTCATTACGATACTGCTATTTTTAACTACTTTAACGAAGATGAAATAGTTTATAAAGCAAGTGAACAAAACGCAAACGTTTTACGTTATGGCGAAAATCCTCATCAGAAAGGTTATTTCTTTGGAGACTTAGAAGCAATGTTTGATAAATTACATGGTAAAGAATTAAGCTACAATAATTTATTAGACGTTGATGCTGCTGTAAATTTAATTCAAGAATTTAAAGGAGAAACACCAACTTTTGCTATTTTAAAACACAATAATGCTTGTGGTTTTGCACAAAGAGAAACACTTAGTCAAGCCTATACAGATGCTTTAGCTGGAGACCCAGTTTCTGCTTTTGGTGGTGTTTTAATTGCAAATACAGAAATAGACAAAGAAACTGCAGAAAAAATTCATACTTTATTTTGTGAAGTTGTAATTGCGCCTTCTTTTTCTGATGATGCATTAGCTATTTTAAAAGGTAAGAAAAACAGAATTATTTTAATTCAAAAAGACGTTGCATTACCAACAACAACTGTTAGAACTTGTTTAAATGGTTCTTTAGTACAAGATAAAGACAGTATTACAGATCAATTATCAGATTTAAAGTACGTAACAAACAATAAACCTTCTCAAAGTGAGTTAGATGATTTGTTATTTGCTTCTAAATTGTGTAAAAACACAAAATCTAACACCATAATACTTGTTAAAAACAAACAATTATTAGCTGGAGGAACAGGACAAACTAGTAGAGTTGACGCGCTAAACCAAGCAATTGAAAAAGCAAATTCTTTTAACTTTAATTTAGAAGGATGTGTAATGGCAAGTGATGCGTTTTTCCCTTTCCCTGATTGTGTAGAAATTGCAGATAACGCAGGAATAAAAAGTGTTATTCAACCTGGTGGATCTATTAAAGACCAGTTAAGTATAGATTATTGTAATGATCACAATATATCTATGGTAATGACAGGTACAAGACATTTTAAACATTAACTTTTAATATGTATTTTACACTCAGAATTTTAGTAATTTTGTAAAAATACATCAAGAATAAAACAACAAATATATTTTATGGGTTTTTTCGATTTTATGACGGAAGATATTGCGATTGATTTAGGAACCGCAAATACTTTAATAATTCACAACGGTAAAGTGGTTATTGATAGTCCTTCGATTGTTGCAAGAAATAGGATTACTGGAGAAATTATTGCAATTGGAAAGGAAGCCAATTTAATGCAAGGAAAAACCCATGAAAATATTAAAACAATTCGTCCTTTAAAAGACGGAGTTATTGCAGATTTTGAAGCATCAGAACAGATGATTAAAGAGTTTGTAAAACAAATTCCATCTATTAAAAAACGTTTATTTCCACCTGCTTTAAGAATGGTTATCTGTATTCCTTCTGGAATTACAGAAGTAGAAAAACGAGCTGTTCGTGATTCTGCTAAACACATGAACGCAAAAGAAATCTATTTAATTTATGAGCCTATGGCTGCTGCAATTGGTGTTGGTATAGACATTATGGAGCCAAAAGGAAACATGATTATTGATATAGGTGGTGGTACAACAGAAATTGCTGTTATTGCTTTAGGTGGTATTGTTTGTGATCAATCTGTAAAAGTTGCAGGAGATCTTTTTACAAATGATATTATGTATTATATGCGTACGCAACACAACTTACATGTTGGAGAGTCTACTGCAGAAAAAATAAAAATCACCATTGGTGCCGCAACAGAAGATTTAGAAACTCCACCAGACGAAATGTTGGTTCAGGGTAGAGACTTACTAAGCGGAAAACCAAAACAAGTACAAGTTTCTTATAGAGAAATTGCAAAAGCACTAGACAAATCTATTTTAAGAATTGAAGATGCTGTAATGGAAACTTTATCTAAAACTCCACCAGAATTGGCTGCAGACATCTACAATACCGGTATTTATTTAGCAGGAGGAGGTTCTATGTTAAGAGGTTTAGATAAGCGTTTATCTAGAAAAACAGACTTACCTGTTTATGTAGCAGAAGACCCATTAAGAGCGGTTGTTCGAGGAACAGGAACTGCTTTAAAAGAATTAAAAAAATACAAAAATGTATTAATGAAATAGTAGCTTTTAAGTTCTAACAATGCAACAGATTATCTATTTTTTTCAGAAGTTTAAGTATTTTCTGTTTTTTTTATTGTTAGCGTTAATAGCACTAACGTTCACTTTTAATAACCTTAGTTTTCAGAAAAGTAAATTTATAAATTCTGCCAATGGTATTACGGGTGGTTTTTTCTCAACAATTTCTAATGCAACGGAATATGTAGGGTTAAAATCTGAAAATAAAATTTTATCAGAAGAAAACACACGTCTAAATAATCTTTTAGAAAAAAAGAACTCCTTACGTATTAGCACCGACTCAACAATTATAGATTCCTTAAAATATCATCAAAAATACACTTTTACAAACGCTAAGATCATCAACAATAGTTACAGTAAACAATTTAATTTTTTAACTATCAATAAAGGTAAACACCAAAATATAGATAAAGAAATGGCTGTAATTAATAGTAAAGGAATTATTGGCATCACTGAAAGCTCATCAAATAATTATACCCGTGTTCAATCTATTTTAAATAAAAATAGTGGTATAAACGCAAGGCTAAAAAACAGTAATTACTTTGGTACTTTAGGCTGGAATGGTCTAGATTATAAAACGGTACAACTTTCTGATATACCAAGACAAGCTCCTTTAAAAATTGGAGACACTATTGAAACTGATGGTAAGTCTACTATTTTCCCTGAAGGAATACCTGTTGGAACCATTTCTAAAATAAATAAAGGAAACACAGCCAACAATAAAGTAGATGTAAAATTATTTAATGATATGAGTAACCTCGGTTATGTTTATATCATTAAAAATTTAGATAAAGAGGAAATACAATCTTTAGAAACCGTAAGTAATGAATAAAAGTATAAATCAAATTTTATTTTTTTTATTCTTGCTGTTTTTGCAAGTTTTAGTCCTAAACAATATTAATTTTTTAGGCTATATAAACCCCTATCTTTATATAGCATTTGTATTTTTATATCCTGTAAAAGAAAATAGATTTTCTATTCTTTTTTTATCTTTTCTATTAGGTTTATTTGTTGATTTCTTTTCTAATTCTGGAGGTATTCATGCTTTTGCAACTTTATTTATTGCGTATGTAAGATTGTTTTTTATAAATGCATATTTTAGAAAAATACCTGCAGATTATCCTTTCTTCAGCTTAAAATCAGAATCTTTTGGTAAAGTTTTTAACTATGTAGTAACTTTAACAATAATTCATCATCTTATTTATTTTTCTTTTGCTAATTTTAGTTTTCAAAATTTATCAATGGTTTTATTTAACACATTATATTCAAGTGTTTTTACATTGATCTTATTTTTTCTAGGAACCTATATTTTTACTAAAACCGAATAATGCAAAGAAGTTTTTTACTTTATTTTTTAATTACACTTATTGGAATTATTTTTATTGGAAGACTTTTTCAATTACAAGTAATTAGAGGCGGCAACTATGATCCTATACATAATTCTGCCGTAAAAATTGAATACAACTACCCAGAAAGAGGTTATGTATATGATAGAAATGGCAAACTTTTAGTTGCCAATCAGCTTTCTTATGACGTTATGGTACAACCAAACCAGGTAAAACCGTTAGACACTATAGAATTTTGTAATCTATTAAAAATTAATAAAAAAGACTTTTTAAAAAGATTAGAGAAAGCAGACAATTATGCTCCTTATTTACCTTCTGTTTTTTTAAAACAATTAGCTAAAGAAGATTTTGCTTTTCTTCAAGAAAAACTACATAAATACTCTGGTTTTTTTATTCAAAAAAGAATCATTAGAAAATATCCTATTAATGCAGCCGCAAATGTACTTGGTTATATTGGTGAAGTAAATGAAACTTTAGCAAAAGAAAATGCCTACTACCAACCAGGTGAGTTAATTGGAAAAGATGGAATTGAAAGACAATATGAAGATTACTTAAGAGGGACTAAAGGGAAAAAATACCTACAAAGAAACAACTTAAATAAAGTTACAGGGTCTTACCTAAATGGTAAATACGATACGTTACCAAAAAATGGTAAAGACTTAACTTTAACACTAGATATAGACCTACAGCTTTATGCTCAAAAACTAATGACTGGTAAAAGAGGAGGAATTGTAGCCATAGAACCTTCAACTGGAGAAATTCTAGCACTAGTAACCGCCCCTAGTTACAACCCAAACATGTTGGTTGGTAGAAAACGATCTAAAAATTCTACCATCCTTTTTAATGACACCATAAGCAAACCTTCTTATGACAGGGGCTTATTAGCAGCTTACGCTCCTGGTTCTCCTTTTAAAATGATGAATGCTTTAATAGGCCTTCAAGAAGGTGTTATTACAGAAGAGACTGGTTTTAGATGTCATCATGGTTTTAGATACGGTAGCAGAGCAGGTGCTTTTATGGGATGCCATTGCGGAATTACGGGAAGGCCAGTACAACTAAAAGCAGCCATTGCAAGATCTTGTAACACTTACTTTTCTAACACTTATAAAAGAATTATAGAAAAAGACAACAATCCATCAGAAGGTTTAGATACCTGGCATAACCACATTGCTAGTTTTGGTTTAGGTGACTATTTAGGGTATGATTTACCTGCAGGAAGTCCTGGATTAATTCCTACCGGAAAATATTATGATGATATTTATAAATATTCTTGGAATGGTTCTACTACCATATCCAATGCTATTGGCCAAGGAGAAGTTTTAACAACCCCTATTCAACTTGCTAATTTTACAGCTGCAATTGCCAATAAAGGATATTTCTTTACACCTCACGTGTTAAAAGAAGTAAATAAAAACCATATTAAAGATCCTAAATATACAATTGCAAAAAAAACAACGATAGATAAAAAGTATTTTACTCCTGTAATTGAAGCCATGCGCGAAGTTTTTATAACAGGAACAGGGAGGTTTAATCAAGTAAAAGGAATTGAAATTTGTGGAAAAACCGGAACCGCAGAAAACTTTGCAAGAATAGACGGTCAAAAAATTCAACTTCCAGATCATTCAATTCTTGTGGCATTTGCCCCTAAAGAAAATCCTAAAATTGCGTTAGCTATTTTCGTTGAAAATGGTGGTTTTGGTTCTGCAATTGCGGCTCCAATTACCAGCCTACTTATAGAAAAATACTTAAACGGTAAAATATCTAAAGCAGACAAATATAGAGAGCAAAGAATGTTAGACTTAAGTTTAGAAGATATTTATGCTAAACTAAACCAAAAACCTAAAGAAATTGCGACAGGAACGGAATAACATTTTTGCAGAAATCGATTGGCTTTTAGTTTTTTTATTCTTTACCCTTGTTGGTTTTGGATGGATGAATATTTATGCCGCTTCCAAAACGGAAGAAAATCATCAAATCTTAGACTTTTCAACCAAATATGGAAAACAAATTCTTTGGATAGGTTTAAGCGTTCCATTAATTGTTATCATCCTTTTTTTTAATTCTAAATTTTACGAAAAATATTCTAGTATTTTTTACATCATCTCACTGTTTGTATTAATACTTCTTTTCCCTTTTGGAAAAGAAATAAACGGAGCAAAATCTTGGTTTAATTTTGGAGGAATGACTTTACAACCTTCAGAATTTGTAAAAGCTTTTACAGCCTTAGCGGTCGCTAAATTATTAAGTGATAGACAATACAATTTAAACTTAGTTAAAAACCAGATAAAAGCCTTTATCATTATTTTTACTCCAGCACTATTAATTACACTACAGCCAGATGCAGGTTCTGCATTAATTTATTTAGCCTTCTTTTTTGTGTTAAATAGAGAAGGTTTAACTCTAAATTATATACTTATAGGATCGTTGGTTATTATTGTTTTTATTTCAACTATCTTCTTCGGTTATATTTCTGTCTTATTCTTTTTATTAGCATTACTTACATTGGGTGTAATTTATGCCGTTTATAAAGGCGGTAATAGATTTATTCGTTTTAATTGGTATAAAGTTTTAGGCTTATACGTAATTACCACACTCTTTATATTCGGAACAAACCTTGTTTACAATAATGTTTTTAAACAACACCATAGAGATCGGTTTGAAGTTTTATTAGGCTTAAAAACAGATAAAACAAATATCGGGTATAATTCTTATCAATCTGAATTAACAATAAGCTCTGGAAGTTGGCTGGGTAAAGGATTTTTAAAAGGAGATATTACCAAAGGAGATTTTGTACCAGAGCAACACACAGATTATATTTTTAGTACTGTTGGAGAAGAATGGGGATTCTTAGGTAGTAGTTTTGTTATTATTCTTTTTATGTTGATGATGTATAGAATAATATACTTAGCAGAAACACATAACAATAAATTTGGACGAATTTACGGCTATAGTGTTGCTTCTATTCTCTTTTTTCATGTTCTAGTAAACATAGGAATGGTTATTGGCCTATTACCTACTGTAGGAATTCCATTACCCTTTTTTAGCTATGGGGGGTCATCTCTTTGGGGTTTTACCATCTTACTTTTTATCTTTATAAGGTTAGATGCTCATAAACACTACGATTGGTAAAATAGATCTATTCCTTTATTTTAAAGAAACTTTATTAATCAGAATCATCTAATCAAGCTAAATATATCCTTTATTGATTTTAATTGTTTGCATGCATTCTAAAATGCTTTTAAAGGACCATTTAGAGGTATTAGAAACATAGTATTCCTTTTCTTTAGACTAACTAATATTTACGCATACTACGGATCAACACAAAAAGTTGTGGAGTAAACTAAAAAAGAAGAACTTTGACTTTTAAATTCTTTCTATTTTGGATACTTCAATTGAACTTGCTAAATTATTACTACCAGAAATACTTATAGACTATTTTAAACTCACTAAACATGAAGTTAAAAATGGAGAACTACATTTCTATTTCACCGAATTGAATACGATTCCAGAAGAATTTAAAGGATTAAAATTAAGTTCTAAAGGCTTTTTTCCTGAAGCGACTATTCAAGATTTTCCAATCCGAGGTAAAAACGTTTTTCTACATGTTATTAGACGACGTTGGGTGGAAGAAAGTTCTAAGAAAGTAGTTGTAAGAGATTGGCAATTAGTAGCAAAAGGCACTAGGATTACTAGTGAATTTGCTGCTTTTTTAAAACAAATCAGTCAACAATAACGCCACAAGCACAAGTATCGTCGCTAACTTTTACGGAGTTAACCCAAGGAGCTTACAGAGACAATACAAAGATTATTTAAGTGATTTTAAGCTATGGAACCAAAAACCGCATGCTGAACAATGGTTGCTTTTTCCTAAAAATATTGGAAGTTATCTTTCCATAGATGAAACAGCATTTTCTAATGGAGATTTATATACTATCGTGACTAATAAAAATGCGAACGGAAAGAAAGGTGCTTTACTCGCTATGATTAAAGGTACTAAAGCTGAAGATGTTATTAGAATTCTTCATAAAATAGCTTTAAAACAACGGAAAAAAGTAATCGAAGTAACCTTAGACATGGCAGGAAACATGGGGTTAATCGTTAAAAAATCATTTCCAAAAGCTGTATTAGTTATAGATCGCTTTCATGTACAAAAATTAGCTTTAGATGCTTTGCAAGAAATAAGAATTAAACATCGTTGGGAAGCAATAGATAAAGAAAACGACGCCATAGAAAACGCTAAAAACAACTCCTTAAAATATGTTCCTGAACTACTACCAAATGGAGATACTCTAAAACAATTATTAGCTAGGAGTAGATATCTATTATATAAATCTAGTAACAAGTGGACTAACACCCAACAGGAAAGAGCTGAAATACTTTTTAAAAATTATCCAGATATAGAAAAGGCATATAATTTATGTCAAAACTTATCCTGGATTTATAATCAAACAAAAGATAAAACTGTTGCCTTAATTAGACTTGCTAAATGGGATGAAAAGGTAAGACAAGCAAAGTTTAAAAGCTTTAATAGCATTGCTAGAACAATGTCTGTACATTATCAGAATATACTCAACTATTTTGACAATAGAAGCACAAATGCTTCTGCAGAATCTTTTAATGCTAAAATTAAAGCCTTTAGAGCACAATTTAGAGGTGTTAGAAACATCAAATTTTTCCTTTTTAGGGATCAACACAAAAAGTTGTGGAGTAAACTAAAAAAGAAGAACTTTGACTTTTAAATTCTTTCTATTTTGGATACTTCAATTGAACTTGCTAAATTATTACTACCAGAAATACTTATAGACTATTTTAAACTCACTAAACATGAAGTTAAAAATGGAGAACTACATTTCTATTTCACCGAATTGAATACGATTCCAGAAGAATTTAAAGGATTAAAATTAAGTTCTAAAGGCTTTTTTCCTGAAGCGACTATTCAAGATTTTCCAATCCGAGGTAAAAACGTTTTTCTACATGTTATTAGACGACGTTGGGTGGAAGAAAGTTCTAAGAAAGTAGTTGTAAGAGATTGGCAATTAGTAGCAAAAGGCACTAGGATTACTAGTGAATTTGCTGCTTTTTTAAAACAAATCAGTCAACAATAACGCCACAAGCACAAGTATCGTCGCTAACTTTTACGGAGTTAACCCAAGGAGCTTACAGAGACAATACAAAGATTATTTAAGTGATTTTAAGCTATGGAACCAAAAACCGCATGCTGAACAATGGTTGCTTTTTCCTAAAAATATTGGAAGTTATCTTTCCATAGATGAAACAGCATTTTCTAATGGAGATTTATATACTATCGTGACTAATAAAAATGCGAACGGAAAGAAAGGTGCTTTACTCGCTATGATTAAAGGTACTAAAGCTGAAGATGTTATTAGAATTCTTCATAAAATAGCTTTAAAACAACGGAAAAAAGTAATCGAAGTAACCTTAGACATGGCAGGAAACATGGGGTTAATCGTTAAAAAATCATTTCCAAAAGCTGTATTAGTTATAGATCGCTTTCATGTACAAAAATTAGCTTTAGATGCTTTGCAAGAAATAAGAATTAAACATCGTTGGGAAGCAATAGATAAAGAAAACGACGCCATAGAAAACGCTAAAAACAACTCCTTAAAATATGTTCCTGAACTACTACCAAATGGAGATACTCTAAAACAATTATTAGCTAGGAGTAGATATCTATTATATAAATCTAGTAACAAGTGGACTAACACCCAACAGGAAAGAGCTGAAATACTTTTTAAAAATTATCCAGATATAGAAAAGGCATATAATTTATGTCAAAACTTATCCTGGATTTATAATCAAACAAAAGATAAAACTGTTGCCTTAATTAGACTTGCTAAATGGGATGAAAAGGTAAGACAAGCAAAGTTTAAAAGCTTTAATAGCATTGCTAGAACAATGTCTGTACATTATCAGAATATACTCAACTATTTTGACAATAGAAGCACAAATGCTTCTGCAGAATCTTTTAATGCTAAAATTAAAGCCTTTAGAGCACAATTTAGAGGTGTTAGAAACATCAAATTTTTCCTTTTTAGACTCTCAAATATTTATGCCTAATTTCTAAATCCCACAACTTTTTGTGTTGATCCATGAAAAGGTAAGACAAGCAAAGTTTAAAAGCTTTAATAGCATTGCTAGAACAATGTCTGTACATTATCAGAATATACTCAACTATTTTGACAATAGAAGCACAAATGCTTCTGCAGAATCTTTTAATGCTAAAATTAAAGCCTTTAGAGCACAATTTAGAGGTGTTAGAAACATCAAATTTTTCCTTTTTAGACTCTCAAATATTTATGCCTAATTTCTAAATCCCACAACTTTTTGACTTGATCCCTTTTTAGACTCTCAAATATTTATGCCTAATTTCTAAATCCCACAACTTTTTGTGTTGATCCCATACTACTAAATACTCACAACTTTTGGACTTGATCCATAACTACCCTCTTTAAATTTAGAGCAAAAAAAAAGCTCTGAATTTTCATTCAGAGCTTTTAAGTTTTAATGCTTTTAAAATCTTACATTGCAGCAACGTGCTTTGTTAATTTAGATTTTAAATTGGCTGCTTTGTTTTTGTGGATAATGTTATTCTTAGCTAACTTATCTAACATAGAAATAACTTTACCTAATTTAGTTTCTGCATCTTTTTTATCTTCTGCAGAACGCAAATCTCTAACAGCATTACGTGTAGTTTTATGCTGATATTTATTACGCAACCTTTTAGCTTCGTTACTTCTAATTCTCTTTAATGCTGACTGATGATTTGCCATAATTCTTAATTTATTTAGTTTTTTATATTAAAACTTTGTAGTCCGTACGGGAATCGAACCCGTGTTACATGGATGAAAACCATGCGTCCTAACCCCTAGACGAACGGACCAGAACAATTAAGAATATCCTAATTGCGGATGCAAATATACAATGTTTTTTAATTCCTGCAAGTAATCATAATAAAATTTACTATTTTTTTCAAAACAAATACTTAACGGTCCTAAATTAAAAGAAAAAAACACCTTAACATACTGATATAATTACATTTAATCAATATTTATATTTTCTTATAATCTTTCTATTAAGAAAAAGAAAATACCAAATATGTATTTCTTATAATAAGAAGTAAGTTCTTAATTTAGTTTTTAAAAAAACTAATACTATAAATCCATCAAATATTTTAAGTAAAAATGCTACATAAAACAAAAAAACTCTAAATATTACTATTTAGAGTTTTAAATTTTTAGCTATTAAATCTAATTACATTGCGCTTACGTGCTTTGTTAATTTAGATTTTAAATTAGCTGCTTTGTTTTTGTGGATAATGTTATTCTTAGCTAACTTATCTAACATAGAAATAACTTTACCTAATTTAGTTTCTGCATCTTTTTTATCTTCTGCAGAACGCAAATCTCTAACAGCATTACGTGTAGTTTTATGCTGATATTTATTACGTAACCTTTTAGCTTCGTTACTTCTAATTCTCTTTAATGCTGACTGATGATTTGCCATAATACCTTAATTTGTTTTTTTATTAAAACATTGTAGTCCGTACGGGAATCGAACCCGTGTTACATGGATGAAAACCATGCGTCCTAACCCCTAGACGAACGGACCAGAACAATTAAGAATATCCTAATTGCGGGTGCAAATATACAATGTTTTTTAATTCTCACAATAGTTTTCGAAAAAAAACATTTTTTTTTCGAAATTAATACGCTTTTGCAAAAAGCACCCTTCTAGAAGATGGCTTTCCTGTTAAAACACAGACACCTATTTCTTCTTTAGCATCATTAGGTATACATCTAATAGTTGCCTTTGTATATTCTTTTATTTTGTCTTCTGTTTCTTCTGTACCATCCCAATGTGCAGACACAAAACCACCAGTATTTTTTATAGCCTTTTTAAATTCTTTAAAATCGTCTACAACCGTTGTATGTTCTTTTCTAAAATCTATTGCCTTCTTGTATAAGTTATCCTGAATTTCTTCTAAAAGGTTTTCAATAAAAGAAACAGCATCGTCTTGGGCTACTATTTGCTTTTCAAAAGTATCTCTTCTTGCAATTTCTAAAGTTCCATTTTCTAGATCTCTATTTCCAATAGCGATTCTTACTGGCACTCCTTTTAACTCATACTCTGCAAACTTAGCTCCTGGTCTATAAGTATCTCTTGTATCAAATTTAACAGAAATTCCTTTTAATCGTAATTCTTTTACAATTACATTCATTTTCTCGGAAATTGCTGCTAATTGCTCATCTCCTTTATAAATTGGAACAATTACCACTTGTATTGGCGCTAATTTTGGAGGTAGTACCAAACCATTATCATCGGAATGCGTCATAATTAAACCACCAATTAAACGTGTAGATACACCCCAAGAAGTAGCCCAAACATATTCTTGTTTTCCTTCTTTAGAAGTAAACTTAACATCAAATGCCTTTGCAAAATTCTGTCCTAAAAAATGACTTGTACCTGCTTGCAAAGCTTTTCCGTCTTGCATTAAAGCCTCAATGGTATACGTATCATCTGCACCTGCAAAACGCTCACTATCCGATTTTGTTCCCTTAATTACGGGCATCGCCATAAAATTTTCTGCAAACTCCGCATACACATCTTGCATTTGCTTTGCTTCCACTACAGCTTCTGCTTTTGTAGCATGAGCCGTATGCCCTTCTTGCCATAAAAATTCTGCGGTACGTAAAAATAAACGTGTACGCATTTCCCAACGAACCACATTTGCCCATTGATTTATTAGTAAAGGTAAATCTCTATAAGACTGAATCCATCCTTTATAAGTATTCCAAATAATTGCTTCAGAAGTTGGTCTTACCACCAATTCTTCTTCTAATTTAGCTTCTGGATCTACTCGTAACTTTCCCGGATTATCAGGGTCATTTTGTAAACGATAATGTGTTACTACTGCACATTCTTTAGCAAAACCTTCTGCATTTTTTTCTTCAGCTTCAAACAAACTTTTGGGAACAAATAAAGGAAAATAAGCATTCTCATGTCCTGTTTCTTTAAACATTCTATCTAGTTCTGCTTGCATTTTTTCCCAGATGGCAAAACCATAAGGTTTAATAACCATACATCCTCTAACTGCAGAATTTTCAGCTAAATCTGCCTTCACTACTAACTCGTTATACCATTTGGAATAATCGTCGGCTCTTTTTGTTAAATGTTTACTCATAATCAAAAGTTTGGCACAAATATTGCACCCTTTATTGTGTAAATGTTTGTTAAAAATTCGTTATATTATACAAAAACAGGACAAAACTACTATAATTTAAAGAGTTTTAACTACATTTAATTGATAAAATAAGTATTCATCTAAATATATTCATTATGAAACCTCGATATATAAATTTCAAACTAAACCAACTCTTATTTTTACTAACCACTAGTTTAGTATTGGTTTCTTGTGGTACCTATCAAAGTGCTTATAATGATGATGGTATTTATGGCGATGAGACTGTAAATAGTAACAACAAGAAAGTTATCTATGCTAACGAGGATGAATATGATGATTACAACGATAATTATTTTTTAAACAAACTAAACAGCCTAGAAAATGTAGATAATAATGATGTTTTTACAGATGTTGATAATTATAATTCTGTAGACACTATTTATATTGATGAAGAAGATATTGATGAAACATTAAATTACAAAGCTAACCAACCTTGGGGACAAAATGACAATAACGATGTCTCAGTAAATATCAATGTAATTGAAAGTCCTTATTGGAATAATTATTATGGTTATAATTATTATGATACTTGGGGTTACAGAAACTGGAACTATAGAGGTTACGCTTGGAATTACAATCCTTATTGGCATCCTTACCATAATTATAATGCTTGGAATGTAGGTTTCTATTCTCCTTACTATTATCAACCTTATTATTACGGATACTCTAGCCCTTATAGAAATTATAACAATAGATACACTAATCGTACGTACAGAAATAACAATTACGGAAGAAGATCTACAAACAACACAACATATAGAAGAAATAGCTCCGTTAATTCTAGAAGTAGAACTGCTACAACAAGCAGAAGAAGCACATCTACCAATAGACAACCTACAAGTACATCTAGCAGGAGAAGTAGCACAACAACATCTCCTAGTAGAAATTCTACAACCAATAGAAGAAGCACCTCACCCACTAGAAGTTCTAGAAGCAGTTCTTCTACACGAAGAAGTTCTGGTACAAGAAGTAGCTCTGGAACTAGAAGTAGTTCTAGTACTAGAAGAAATAGCGCTAGTGTAAACAACAACACAAACACCAGAAATAACAAACAAGTTGTCGTTGTAAGAAGATCTTCTACGCCTAGTAGCTCTAGAAATTCTAACGCATCAACAGCAAGAAGAAGTTCAAATACCTCTACAAGAAGCACTAGCAGAACTACACCGCCTAGAAGCTCAAGTTCAACAAGAAATACGTCAACGAGTTATTCACCAAGAAGAAGCTCTACTACTACGTCTTCTAGCAGGAGTAACACATACACTCCTTCTACAAGAAGCTCATCTTCCTCTAGATCATCATCTACAAGAAGTACCCCTAGTAGAAGCAGTAGCAGCTCTAGAAGTTCATCTTCCAGTTCATCTAGAAGAAGAGGGTAGTGAATTAGTTTTATGTTCTTTAAAAGATTACAAACAAATATTAGTATGAAAAAATTTATAATAACAACGATCTTATTCGTAGCAACAGTTACGTCTTATTCTCAATCTTTAGGTTATCAAGATTTAGGCGTTTTATTTTCTCAAAATGATGATAACGGTTCTGCTCGTTTTACAGCTATGAGTGGTGCTTTTGGAGCATTAGGAGGAGATATTTCTTCAATGAGTGTAAACCCTGCAGGTATTGCTGTCTTTACAAATAGTTCTTTTACAGGAACCATTAATTCTAGAAATACAGATACAAGTGCCGCTTATGGAGACGCTAGCTTTAATGATAGAAAAAAAATAACAACTCAAGATCAATTTTTTAATCTTTCTCATGCTGGTGCAGTTTTAGTTTTTGATAGCGCATACAAATCCGATTGGAGTAAATTTGCAATTGGTTTTAACTATAGAATTACTAAAGATTTTGAAAACAGCTTTTCAGCTCAAGGAAATGAGGCCGTTACTAAATTCGACACAAATCCACGTGTTCAAAATACACTATATAACTACACAGATGGACAACTATTCGATACAAATTACAACGGAGAAACAACAGAGTTAAACATCGCTTTTTCATCAGTTCATAAAAACAAATTATATATAGGTTTAGGTCTTAATTTCTATGATTTAAATTTCACTCAACAATCTGTTTTAACGGAGTTAAATAGTGACGAAGATGGAAATATCCTTGACGTAGAATTATATCAAGAAAATCTTACATCAGGAACAGGTTTCTCTGCAAACGCAGGTTTTATTTATAAAGCAAATCAAAATTTTAGATTTGGTTTAGCTTATCAAACACCAACTTGGTATACAGAAATCTTACAAGACACAAATTACAACCAAGACAGCAATATTGATATTGGAGAAACAGCTTTTTTCCCGGATGAAGTTTACTCCTTTTCTGAAAACAATCCTCGTCAATTTATCTCTTATAAATTAAAAACACCGAGTAAAATAACCGCAAGTGCCGCTTTTATTTTCGGAAAAGATGGTTTAATCAGTTTAGATTACATCAACAGAAATTATAAAAACATAAAATTATCTAACGGTGATTTTACAATCGAAAATCAGTTTTTTGAAAACGAATTAAGAAATACACATTCTTTTAACATAGGTACAGAATGGCGTATGGATAGATTTAGCGTAAGAGGTGGTTATAAATTTGAGCAAGACCCTAATAAAGCTGCTTTGAGTTCAGATAATTTAAAAGGATATTCTTTAGGTGCAGGTTACAACTTTGGTAATATAAAATTAGACTTTGCTTTTAGCGACAACAATAGAACTGGTGTATATAATTTTTACTCAAACCTTATTACAGACGTAAATCCATCAGAAATAGAAATAGACAATAAAACAATTACAGCATCTATTAGCTTTAATTTGTAAACGAAAATAACACTCAATAAAAACACCGCTTGTAGATACAACTAATATCCGCAAGCGGGTTTTTATTTAACATATCAAAAACAATTCTATTTCCCTTTTTTCCCTTAATTTTGCAATTCAATTTTTTTAGCACCATGCAAGACGTAAAAATCACAATTCAAGAAACCACAAATAATACCATTATAAAATTTAATACCAATCAAATTTTAATAAATGGAGGAAGTTATGAATACAATAATATAGATGAGGCTAAAAACTCACCTTTAGCACAACAATTATTCTACTTACCTTTTGTTAAAAAGATTTTTATTACAGCAAATTTTATAGCTGTACAACGCTATGACATTCTAGAATGGATAGACGTACAAGAAGAAGTAAAAGAGCAAATTGAAGCTTATTTAAATGATGATGGAGTTGTTGTACAAGAATCTCCAATTTCTAAAAAAGAAGCCATTGAGGTATATGCAGAGGTTACTCCAAATCCTTCCGTAATGAAATTTGGAAGTAGCAAATCTTTAACTCAAACCGATGTTGAATATAAAAATATAGATGAGGCTAGTAAATCATCTCCTTTAGCGCAAGCTATTTTTAATTTTCCATTTGTAAAAGAAGTATTTATTTCTGATAATTATGTTTCTGTTACCAAATATGACATGGTAGAATGGAGTGATGTATTTGCAGAAGTAAGAACTTTTATTAGAGAATACTTAGTTGCTGGAAAAACCATTATTAAAGAACTTCCAACAGAAGAAAAAACAACATCAGAAAATAAAGTAGTTACACCACAAGTACAATTAGAAGGTATTTCTGCACAGATTTCTGATATTTTAGATGAATATATAAAACCTGCAGTAGCAAGTGATGGTGGAAACATTGCTTTCCGTGGTTATGATGAAGAACGAAAAATAGTACACGTGGTTTTACAAGGTGCTTGTAGTGGATGCCCTTCTTCTACAGCTACTTTAAAAAACGGAATAGAAAGTTTACTAAAAGAAATGTTACCAAATCAAATTAACGAAGTAGTAGCAATTAATGGGTGAAAAAGCCCCTTTGTCCTAAAAGACATTTCCCCAAAGGGGAAAAAAATAAAGGTTAAGGGAATACAGAATGTTAATTTTATATAAACAGAAAAACACAGTTGCTCACGCTATGAGTTTCCTCTCTTCGAGAGGATTAAGGTGGGCTTATTTATGTCAGCAGAAAAAATAAACCCTTACAAAGATTCTAAACTTGGCAAAAAAGAACAAGTTGCTCAAATGTTTGATAACATTTCTGAAAATTACGATGGTTTAAACAGAGTAATTTCATTAGGAATTGATGTTAAATGGCGTAAAAAAGTAGTGAAAATTGTTGGGAAAAATAACCCAAAACAAATTTTAGACATTGCTACAGGTACAGGAGATTTAGCTATTATGATGGCAGCTTTAAACCCTGACAGAATTGTAGGTTTAGATATTTCTGAAGGTATGCTAGAAGTTGGAAAACAAAAGATTGCCAAAGCTAATCTTTCTAATAAAATAGAAATGGTTGTTGGCGATTCTGAAGAAATGCCTTTTGCAGACCATACTTTCGATGCTATTACGGTTTCTTTTGGTGTAAGAAATTTTGCTAATTTAAATAAAGGGCTTAAAGAAATTGCAAGAGTTCTAAAACCAACAGGTGTTTTGGTTATTTTAGAAACATCTAACCCAGTTAAATTTCCATTTAAACAAGGGTATAAATTATATACTAATTTATTTTTACCTGTTGTAGGTAAATTGTTTTCTAAAGATAAAGTTGCCTATTCATATTTATCAGAATCTGCAAATTCTTTTCCTTTTGGAGAAGCTTTCAACAATATTTTACAAAAAAACGGGTTTACACATACAAAAGATACACCCGTAACATTTGGAGTTGCCACAATTTATACCGCAAGTAAATAATGATGAGTAAGAAATTTATAATATTCGGTTTTTTCCTATTAACTTCTATTGCTTTTTTTGCGCAAAAAGAAAAAGTAGAATACTTACCAACTTTTGATAAAGGACAAATACATTACGGTTTTTATCTTGGTTTAAATCAGAATGATTTTAAAATTAGTTACAATAATAATTCTGGAATACCAGATGCAAATATTACAGTAGAACCTTCGACTGGATTTAATGTAGGGTTAATTGCAGATTTACGTTTGCATAAAAATCTAAACTTACGTTTAGAACCAGGTTTAATGACCAACTCAAAGAAAATTTATTTTAATCATTTAAATACTCCTCAAGATAGTGTTAGAGAAGTGAGTTCCACTTACCTACATATTCCATTAATTTTTAAATTTAGTACAGATAGATATAAAAATATTCGCCCTTATGTACTAGCCGGAGTTTCTTACAACTATAATTTCTCTAGTAATGAAGCTAATCAAGATGATAATGAACAAAGTCAATTTAGAACAACTACACATAATTACATGTATGAAGTTGGAGTTGGTATAGACATTTACCTATACTACTTTAAATTCTCACCTTCTATTCGTGGTATTTTTGCTTTACCTAGTGAATTAAAAAAAGATAACCCTAGTTCTTTTGGAGGAAAGAGTAGTCCATATACAGCACCAATAAACTATATGGCAACTCGTGGAGTCTTTCTTACCTTGTCTTTTGAGTAAATATTATTATTTCACAAATAAAAACTCTATACCTACAACATTTTTAAAACCTTGTAAGAGTATTCTATCTAAGACTGTTAACTAAAAATTCCTCTTAAACTCGCTCAACAAAATTGCCGTTGCAGTGGCTACATTTAAACTTTCGGTTTCTTGAGTTTTACCAAATCTTGGAATAGAAATTTTATGAGTAATTAACTTTTTAATTTCTTCTGATACACCATTTGCTTCATTTCCCATTATCAAAACTCCTTGTTTTGGTAAACTTGTTTTGTACACATTTTCACCATCCATATCGGCAATAAAAGTTGGGTTTTGGGTTTCTGATAAGTATTCTACCAAATCTACATAACGAATAGAGATTCTAGTTAAAGACCCCATGCTTGCTTGCACTACTTTCTGATTGTAACAATCTACAGTATCTTTAGAGCAAATTAATTCATCTACCCCATACCAATCGCATAACCTAATAATAGTACCTAAGTTTCCGGGATCATTTATAGCATCTAAAGCAATTATTAAACCGCTATCTACAAGAGGTTTTTTATCAGGAATTTTAAAAATTCCTAAAACTTTATTAGGCGTTTTTAAATTGCTAATTTTCTTTAAATCAGCCTCTGAAATTCTAATTATTTGCGACTCAGAAATATCCGAAGAAAAGTCATCTGTACAAAAAAGAGTTTCAACCTCAAACGAAGAGTTTAAAAGCTCTTGCACCACTTTTATACCTTCCGCTATAAATAATTGATGCTTTTGTCTATACTTTTTTTGAGATAAACTTGTTATTAACTTAAATTGATTTTTTGAGATACTCATTAATTGATTGTAATTGGAAATAAACCGCCGAAAAATACTATTTTTGAATTTGATAGCACTGCTAAATTAATGAAAAAACTTTCTTTATCATTTTTATTCTTACTCATTTTAGTTTCATGTAATTCAACAAAGCATGTAGCGGAAGATGAACACATGCTTACTCAAAACTATATTTATGTTGATAGCGTTAGAAATAATGGTAATGATATACAAAAATACATACTACAGAAACCAAATCCAAAGTTTTTAAATTTACCCATTGGTTTGTATTTTCATAATATAGGAAATCCTAATAAACCTAAAACACCATCTGAATGGGGTAAAAAAAATCCTCATTCTTATAATTTTATAAAAAATATTTTTTCTGAAAAGCAAAGTATTGCCTACGCAAAATCTTTTATAGGGATAAATAAATGGTTTTTAAATTATCAAGGTCCCGTTATTGTTAATAATAGAAAAGTAAAAAATACAGAAAACAACTTACTAACATATTACAAAAATCAAGGTTTTTTTAAAACGAAGGTAACCTCAGAAATAGATAGAGATTCTATTAGTAAAAAAGCAACAGTTGCCTATAGAATAACCAAAGGAAAACCAACACTTTTAGATACCATAAACTTTAAAATAGAATCTCCGGTATTAGATTCTATTTATAAAAGCGCCAACACACCATCCCTATTAAAATCTGGAAATCAATACAACGACATTACCTTTAGAAATGAAGCGAGCAGAGTTTTAAAACTTTTTAGAAACAACGGAGTTTATAATTTTAATGAATCTGCCTTAGGTTTTTATGTAGACTCAACAAGAACAGACTATAAAACAAATGTAGATTTCTTAATCTCTGGAAGTCAATTAGAAGAAGAACAGCACGGTCAATATATAAACAAACCTTATCAAGTACAAAAGGTAACCGAAGTAAATGTTTATACAGATTATTCTTTTACAAGAAAAGGAGAACCTTATTTAGATTCCATAAACTATAAAGGCATTCAGTTTTTAGCACATCGTAGAAACAAATTCAACCCAAAATACTTATCGCAATCCATTTTTTTAAAACCCGGAAGTGTCTATAAAGACACCTTAAGAAACTTAACAAGAAATCATTTAAAATCACTTAACAACTTTAAATCCACCAATATAGAATTTATACCAATTGCCGGAACAGACGATGAATTAAAAATGCTTGTAAAGTTATCACCTATAGAAAAATACACTTTAGGCTTAGAAACAGAAATAACACATTCTAATATTAGAGAAATTGGTACTTCTGCTAAGTTTTCTATCACCAATAGAAACGCGTTTAGAGGAGCCGAATTACTAAAACTATCTGTTTTAGGCTCTTATTTTAATTCAAATAATGGTCCTGGTTGGGAGGTTGGTGCAGATGCTTCTTTAGAAATACCAAGACTTATTGCTCCTTTTGGTTTAAACAAATTGGTTCCTAAAGAAATGTCTCCTAGAACTTTATTTTCTATTGGCTCTAGTTTTCAAAAAAACATAGGTTTAGATCGACAAACATTCACTTTTTTGTCTGACTACAGATGGAAATACAATGCAAAAAAAACAATTCAATTAGAAATTTTAAATACGCAATACATTCAAAATTTAAACATTAATAGTTATTTTGACATATATAGCTCTGAATTCTCTAACCTAAACGATGTTGCCGAAGCTTATGATATCGCAAAGAATATTACTAACATTACCAATTATCCACTTTCTACAGATATAAACACACAAGTACCAGAAGCGTTAGATTTTATGAAAAAGGTAGCTAATGACACTAGCTTTAAAACTACAAATTCTGAAGAATACAATACGGCTTTAAATATTTTAAATAGGTATAATATTATAACATCAGATTTTTTAATACCTGTGCTATCCTATTCCTTTACCTATAATAATCAAGTAAATTCTAGTGACAATAATTTCTCTTTTTTTAAAATAAGACTTTCAAATTCGGGGAATGTTTTAGGATTAATATCTAAAGAAACGAATGCTAACGATAAAAAAACATTTGCTAAAATACCATTAGCACAATACTTTAAAACAGACATAGAGTACAAAAAGTTTTGGGATGTTGGTGCAACTTCAGTATTTGGAATTAGAAGTTTTTTAGGTGCAATTATCCCTTATGATAATTCTGATATTCCTTTTACAAAAAGTTATTTTGCAGGAGGTTCTAATGACATTAGAGCTTGGCAAACTTATGAATTAGGTCCTGGAAATACAAATAGCGGTTTAGAGTATAATGTTGGTAGTTTAAAATTTTTAACAAGTGCAGAATATCGATTTAATGTAGTTAGCAAGCTAAAAGGAGCCTTATTTATTGATGCCGGAAATATCTGGGATATTACAGGTTCTAGTTTTGTAGAAGATGCATCAAAATTTAATAACTTATCGTCCTTAAAAGATATTGCTGTCGGTTCTGGATTTGGAGCAAGATTCGACTTTAGTTTTTTAATTTTACGTTTAGACGTAGGCTTTAAAACCTACGAACCCTATTTAACTGGCAATAAATGGCTTAAAAACTACAATTTTGCAAATGCTGTTTATAATATTGGTATTAACTACCCCTTCTAAAATTGTAATAAAACCTATAACGTTTTCGTTATTTTATACTTAGATTCATCGGTATTTTTAGTACTTTTGATGAGTAATTAACGATTAAAATATACAAAAAGATGAGTCATAATATAAAACCAGGTGTTGCAACTGGATCAGAAGTACAAGCTATTTTTAAATATGCAAAAGAAAAAGGATTTGCTTTACCAGCAGTAAACGTTATTGGATCTGACACTATTAATGGTGTTTTAGAAACAGCAAGAGATTTAAATGCTCCTGTAATTATTCAGTTTTCTAATGGTGGTGCACAATTTAATGCTGGAAAAGGTTTATCTAATGAAGGTGAAAAAGCTGCAATTGCAGGTGGTATTGCTGGTGCAAAACACATACATGAATTAGCTGTAGCTTATGGAGTTCCTGTTATTTTACATACAGACCACTGTGCAAAAAAATTATTACCTTGGATAGACGGATTATTAGATGCTTCAGAAAAACATTTTGAAGAAACTGGTAAACCTTTATATAGCTCTCACATGATAGATTTATCTGAAGAGCCTATTGAAGAAAATATAGCAATTTGTAAAACATATTTAGCTCGTATGAGTAAAATGGGTATGACTTTAGAAATTGAATTAGGTATTACAGGTGGTGAAGAAGATGGTGTTGACAATAGTGATGTTGATGAATCTAAATTATATACACAACCAGAAGAAGTTGCTTATGCTTACGAAGAGTTATCTAAAGTAAGTAGTAATTTTACAATTGCTGCAGCCTTTGGTAACGTTCATGGTGTTTACAAGCCAGGAAACGTAAAATTAACTCCAAAAATCTTAAAAAATTCTCAAGAATTTATTACTAAGAAATATGGTGTTGAAGAAAACCATATCGATTTTGTATTTCACGGAGGATCTGGTTCTTCTTTAGAAGAAATTAGAGAAGCTATTGGTTATGGTGTTATTAAAATGAACATTGACACTGATATGCAATATGCTTTTATGAGCGGAATTAGAGATTATATGGGTAAAAATGCAGATTATTTAAAATCTCAAATTGGAAGCCCTGATGGACCTGAATCTCCAAACAAAAAATATTACGACCCAAGAAAATGGTTACGTGAAGGTGAAGTTACTTTTATTACACGTTTAAAACAAGCATTTTCTGACTTAAACAACGTAGATACTTTATAAAAGATATCTCTAAAATACTTTTTAAAAGCACTTTGACTAAAATCAAAGTGCTTTTTTTATGAGTTTAGAGATCAAAAAGGATACTTTTAAGAAAAAACTTTTACATTTGCGGTTCTAATTTTTTTTACATAAATTTAGAAATAACCTAAAACACAACAACAAGTATGGCTTGGTTTAAAAGAACGGATAAAGGAATACAAACTTCTACAGAAGATAAAAAAGATACTCCAAAAGGGTTATGGTACAAAACACCTAGTGGAAAAATAATAGATACAGAAGAATTAAAAAGAAACTTATATGTAAGTCCAGAAGACGGTTATCATGTAAGAATAGGTAGTAAAGAATATTTCGAATTATTTTTTGATGAAAATAAGTTTAAAGAATTAGACCCAAATCTTACCTCTAAAGATCCTTTAAAGTTCGAAGACACAAAAAAATACCCAGAAAGATTAAAAGCCGCACAAGAAAAAACCAAATTAAAAGATGCTGTTAGAACGGCTGTAGGAAAATCTTTAGGAAAAGACCTTGTAATTGCAGCAATGGATTTTGCTTTTATTGGTGGATCAATGGGATCTGTTGTTGGAGAAAAAATAGCAAGAGCTATCGATTATTCAATAAAAAATAAAATTCCATTTTTAATGATTTCTAAATCTGGAGGTGCAAGAATGATGGAAGCATCTTTATCTTTAATGCAAATGGTAAAAACATCTGTTAAATTAGCGCAATTAGCAGAGGTAAACATTCCTTACATATCTTTATGTACAGACCCTACAACCGGTGGTACAACTGCATCTTACGCTATGTTGGGAGATATTAATATTGCAGAACCAAATGCATTAATTGCTTTTGCAGGACCAAGAGTTGTAAAAGATACTACAGGTAAAGACTTACCAGAAGGTTTTCAAAAATCTGAATTTGTCTTAGAACACGGTTTCTTAGATGCAATTTACGAACGTAAAAATTTAAAAAAACAGATTAATTTGTATATCGACTTAATACAAAATATACCTGTTAGAGCATAAAACAACTCGTTACTATAAGCTCTTAAAACGAAGTAATCTTTTTATTACAAACAATTAAAAAGATTACTTTACATCTCTTAGAGAGATGAATAATGTGTTCTTTTTACTATTCCAAATTAAAAAAATAATTATATCTTTGCAGCTTCAATGAAATTATCATTGATGTACATAATAATCATTTAAATAATATTGGAATGTATTTAACTAAAGAAGTAAAAGAAAGCATCTTCGAAAAACACGGTAAAGGAAAAAACGATACTGGTTCTTCAGAAGGTCAAATCGCATTATTTACGCACAGAATCAACCATTTAACTGGGCACTTAAAAAATAATCGTAAAGATTATAACACAGAGCGTTCATTAGTAATGTTAGTTGGTAAACGTAGAAGTTTATTAGATTATCTAAAGAAAACTGATATTGTAAGATATCGTGCAATTATCGCAGAATTAGGAATTAGAAAATAATTCTTACAAAAAGAGGCTCTATAAACGTGCCTCTTTTTTATTTTAAAACCTATTTAGTTTATTACAAATGCTAGGTTTTAATCCCACGAAAGTGGGAAACTAAAAAGTAATTTATTCTGACTAACAAACAGAATCTATATAAAAAGGTTAAATTAATTAACCACATTTCTGCGAAGGCAGAAAAAAAAATCAAAAATAGTAACAGCATTTTTGAATTTCCATTGCAACAACGTACAACAACACAACAACAAACAAATTAAAAATTTAGAATTTAAATTTATGATTCCAAAAGTATTTAGAGAGGTTATAGACCTTGGAGATGGTAGAACTATCTCGTTAGAAACCGGTAAATTAGCAAAACAAGCACACGGTTCTGTTGTTGTTCAAATGGGTAAAGCAATGTTATTATGTACGGTAGTTTCTAACTACAAACAATCTGACGTTGATTTTTTACCACTAACAGTAGATTATAGAGAAAAATTTGCGGCTGCAGGTCGTTATCCTGGTGGTTTCTTTAAAAGAGAAGCAAGACCTAGTGATGGAGAAGTATTAACAATGCGTTTAGTAGACCGTGTTTTACGTCCTTTATTCCCTAAAGATTACCATGCAGAAGTACAGGTAATGATTCAATTAATGTCTCATGATGAAGATGTTATGCCAGATGCATTAGCAGGTTTAGCGGCGTCAGCAGCTATTCAATTATCAGATTTCCCTTTCGAATGCCCTATCTCTGAAGCTAGAGTTGGTCGTATCAACGGAGAATTTGTTATCAACCCAAACAGAGCACAATTAGCAGAATCTGACATCGACATGATGATTGGAGCTTCTGCAGATTCTGTAATGATGGTTGAAGGTGAAATGGATGAAATTTCTGAAGAAGAAATGGCAGATGCAATTAAATTTGCCCATGAAGCTATTAAAGTTCAGTGTGCTGCTCAAGTTGCATTAGCTGAAGCTTTTGGTAAGAAAGAAACCAGAATATACCAAGGAGAAAGAGAAGATGAAGAATTAGCAGCTAAAATTAATGAACTTACATACGATAAGTGTTATGCAATTGCTAAAAAAGGAACTTCTAAAGTAGAACGTACTAATGCTTTTGCAGACATAAAAGAAGAAGTAAAAGCAGCATTTACTGAAGAAGAATTAGCTGACTATGGTGATTTAGTTGGAAGATATTTCAATAAATCTCAAAAAGCAGCAGTTAGAGAATTAACTTTATCAGAAGGTTTACGTTTAGACGGACGTAAAACAACAGATATTAGACCAATTTGGTGTGAAGTAGATTACTTACCATCAGTACACGGTTCTTCTATCTTTACTCGTGGAGAAACACAAGCCTTAGCAACTGTAACTTTAGGAACTTCTAGAGATGCAATGAAAATAGATATGCCATCTTACGAAGGTGAAGAAAATTTCTATTTACACTATAACTTCCCTCCTTTTTGTACAGGTGAAGCTAGACCATTAAGAGGAACATCTCGTAGAGAAGTTGGTCATGGTAACCTAGCACAACGTGGATTAAAAGGAATGATTCCTGCAGATTGCCCTTATACAGTAAGAGTAGTATCTGAAGTATTAGAATCTAACGGTTCTTCTTCTATGGCAACTGTTTGTGCTGGTACAATGGCATTAATGGATGCAGGTGTTAAAATGATAAGACCAGTTTCTGGTATTGCTATGGGATTAATTTCTGACGGAGATCGTTATGCTGTTTTATCTGATATTTTAGGTGATGAAGATCACTTAGGAGATATGGATTTTAAAGTAACAGGTACTTCAGAAGGAATTACAGCATGTCAAATGGACATAAAAGTAAAAGGTCTTTCTTACGAAATTTTAGTAAATGCACTAAAACAAGCAAGAGATGGTCGTTTTCATATTTTAGGTAAAATTACAGATACAATTGCTGCTGCAAATGAAGAAGTAAAAGCGCATGCTCCTAAAATGGTGAATAGAAGAATACCTAATGAATTAATTGGTGCTTTTATTGGACCAGGAGGTAAAAACATTCAAGAATTACAGAAAGAAACAGAAACTACAATTGTAATTACTGAAGATCCTGTAACAGAAGAAGGAATTATCGAAATTTTAGGAACTAAACCAGAAGGAATCGAAGCAGTTATTGCTAAGATTGAGTCTATGTTATTTAAACCAGAAAAAGGTTCTGTATATGAAGTAAAAGTGATCAAAATGTTAGATTTTGGTGCTGTTGTAGAATATACTGAAGCTCCCGGTAACGAAGTTTTATTACACGTAAGTGAATTAGCTTGGGAACGCACAGATAATGTTTCTGATGTTGTTAAGATGGGAGATATTTTAGATGTAAAATACTTTGGTTTAGACCCAAGAACACGTAAAGAAAAAGTTTCTAGAAAAGCAATTTTACCAAAACCAGAAGGTTTTGTTGAAAGACCACCAAGAGATGATAAACGTTCTGGTGGACGTGATAACAGAGGTAGAGACAATCGTAGAGACGATAGAAAACCTAGAGCTCCTAGAAAAGAAGAGTAAATATTTTACTGAACTGGTTTCAGTATCTAAAAATAGTATTAAAAATCGCCAATTAATTTTGGCGATTTTTTTTGTTTATAGGGGTTTTGTAAAATGCTTTTATTTTCTTTGCACTCAACAATGAACATACAACATACTACATATTTATCATTAGGAACAAACCAAGGAAACAAACTTGAAAACCTACAAAATGCCATTAACTTAATAGCTGACGATATTGGTGGTATTCTAAAAATATCTTCCATTTACAAAACACCTTCTTGGGGATTTGATGGAAATGATTTCTATAATATTTGCATTAAAGTTTCCACCAATCAACAACCAGAAGCTTTAATGAGTTCTTTATTAAACATAGAAAATGAACTAGGTAGGCAACGATCTACAAAAGAAGGCTATCAAGATAGAAATATAGATATTGATATATTGTTATTTGAAGATCTTATTATCTTCTCTAAAACTTTGATCGTTCCACATTCAAAAATGTTACAGCGTAAATTTGTACTAATTCCTTTGTCTGAAATAGCCCCAACAGTAATACATCCCATAGAAAAAAAACAAATTTCAATATGTATACAGGGTTGTGACGATACATCTGAAATTATAAAAGTGAATGAAGCACTAAAAAGACCAATCCCTATATCTGAAAAATATAACTATATTGCTATAGAAGGAAACATTGGAGCAGGCAAAACAACTTTAGCAAATCTAATCTCTACAGAGTTTAATGCTAAAACCGTTTTAGAGCGTTTTGCAGACAACCCTTTTCTACCAAAATTTTACGAAGACAAAGAACGCTATGCATTTCCATTAGAGATGAGTTTTTTGGCCGATAGATATCAACAACTCACAGATGATTTAGCACAATTTGACTTATTTAAGAACTTTATTATATCAGATTACTATATTTTTAAATCTTTAATTTTTGCCCAAGTAACATTACAAAAAGAAGAGTACTTACTGTATAGAAAAATGTTCGATTTAATGTATAAAGAAATTACAAAACCAGATTTATATATTTATTTATTTCAAAATACAGAACGACTCTTAGAAAACATTAAAAGAAGAGGCAGAGACTATGAACAAAAAATTGAACCGGCATATCTAAAAAAAATTCATAATGGATATAAAAGTTTTATTAAAACAGAAAAAAATCTAAATTCACTAATAATAGATGTGTCAGAAATGGATTTCGTAGCTAATAAAAAGGACTATCTTAAAATTATTAACACAATTAAGCATTTTTAAAAAAATAATATTATATTTTTGCGGGATCATTCCCCCATTATAGTTAAAAACAAAAATTCAAAGTAAAAATGAGGAGAATTATATTATTTATTCTATTTAGCAGTTTTATAATTGCACAATCATTCGGTCAAAAGAATGAAAAAAATATTATATACAAAGACAGTACTGAAGTAAAAGGTAGTGATATTATAAAAGAAAACAATACCTGGGCAATAGCTGGTGGTTTCAGTAATTTCATTATGCATGGAGATTTACGTTCAATTGGTACTAGTGATGATACCAACTACTGGAATTTTGGGGGTTATGTTTATGTAGATAAAATGTTTAACCCAGTATTAGGACTTGAATTTAAAGCCACTTACACTAAAATGTCCGGTGGAGCTCAATATTTCTCAAATACGTACGATCTTAAGTATGTCCCAACCACAGTTAATAGAGATAACATGAAATTTGAAGGTACTGCCTATGGTGCCGAATTAAATTTAATAGTAAGTTTTTCTAATCTTTATAGAAGACAAGCTAGAAAATGGAATGTTTCTGGATATTTTGGTGTTGGATATCACCAATACGATTCTGCTTTATTTGATAGAAACTCTGATGGATCTTACACTAAGATTTCAGATGCAGATTTTGGATATAACCCAGAAAGAAATAGCGTATCTGAAGCAAGTTCAATCTATTTATCTGCACAACTAGGTATAAAAAGAAAATTAAGCAGACGCTTAGATCTAGAATTTAGAACTGGTATGTATTTCAACCATGAAGATCATTTAGATGCTGCGATTTCTAACAAACAAAATTGGGAAAACTTTTTTGTAACGAGCCTAGGTGTAGTTCTAAAATTAGGAAAGAAAAAAGAATATATTATTTGGGTTGCCGACAAGCCTGCTGGAGCAGAATTTAAAATCATTGATACAGATAATGACGGTGTAATGGATCAATTAGATGTAGAACCAAACACACCTATAGGAGCGATGGTTTATGGTAATGGTCAGGCTATAGATACAGACGGAGATGGATTACCAGATTACAAAGATAAATGTCCACTAGAATATGGTCCTATATCTAATGAAGGTTGTCCTTTAAATGTTGATACGGATGGAGATGGAGTTATGGATGCTAAAGATTTATGTCCAAATACACCTGGTCCAGTAGAAAACAAAGGTTGTCCTAAACAAGAAGTAGTACCACCTGTTAACATTACACAACAAATTGGGTTGTTAGCAACAAGTATTTACTTTGATACTAATAAAGATGTAATTAAATTAATATCTTATAGTACTATTGACCAAATCGTTATGTTAATGAAAAAAATACCAGATGTAAGGTTTGTTATTGAAGGTCATACAGATGATAGAAATAGTGATAGATACAACTTGTACTTATCTCAAAGAAGAGCAGAAAGTGTAAGAAAATACATGATAAGACAAGGTATTTCTAGCGAAAGATTAGAACCAAAAGGATATGGTGAATCAAGACCTAAATTCTCTAATGATAATGCTGGAGGAAGACAACTAAACAGAAGAGTTGAAATTAAACCAATAGATGCTATTGGGACTGTAGAAAGAATTGATGAATAATTAATTAATCACAATCTAATTCAAAAAAAGAGGCTACTTAATGTAGCCTCTTTTTTTTTATAACACTGTCTCATAATAAACCAACGACACTCACAATAAAGTATAAACAGAAAACTAGTATTTCACTAAAAAATTTAGTAAAAAAAAGACCTATATAGCTTTATCTATATTTTTAAGTTGCTAAATTTACCTCATCAAAATACATCTATAAATAACAAAAAACCGGGTATGTCGTATTCGTTTCTGTTTAAGAGATTTCTTTATAGAATCTAACAATTAAAGCCCATTAGAATAACTTAAATAAAAAAGGGTTGTCCAAATTAATTTGGACAACCCTTTTTTATTAAGTAATAATTTTCTCTTACTTCAACTCTAACTTCTCTGCAAAATAAGCACAAAAATCACGCATCGTAGCACTCATCTTCTGATCATCTGTGGCACGTTCAAAAGTATCTGCCATAGATACTAATGTTTGATGATAGAATTGCTTCATTTCATCTACAGGCATGTCTTTTGTCCATAAATCCATACGTAAAGTATCTTTTTTCTTATGATCCCATACAGATATCATAATAGCTTTAGACGCTTCATTATTTATATCTCCGTCTTTTGCTGTCCAAGAAATTTCTTCTGGAACTTTGTTTTCATCCAAACCAATTTCAAAATTAATTTGTGAATTATGTTTTACTGACATTATTTTTTAGGCTTGTATTTTGATCTTTTGAATAACTCTTCAGGATCAATTATTAATAATTCTTGCAAAGATACATCATTATTTTGCATATAAGACCTTACTATTTTCCATCCTAACCATACCCCTATTCTTCCTGGAGATTCATTATCATTCTTTAAATAAAACTTAGAAAATGGAGCATTCTCTAAAAATCGTTTGTTCAATTTTGTATCTGTACTAAACAACAATTTTCGTTCTATAAAATATTTCCAAATATCTTCTTCATTATAAAGAGTCCAATCCATGTTTTCACTTGAATATCCTATTTTTAATTTATCTGGAACAGCAGGTAAATACATATCTAATAAGTACATTTTTTTTCCTTCCTGAATCATTTTTGATAAAAAACTTCGAGTAGGTAATGGAACAACTTGCTTATTAATTATTGAATTTGCTACATCCACAATAATATTTTCTTTATTATTATTTTCTTTAATATATTTAGGGTAGTCTGAATAGAATCGATGCGTTTTCCCTAAATAAGCATCTAAAGAAATAAATAATAAACTATCTGCATAAATTACTCTACTATTGTAATCTATATTAGATATAATAGTAACCACATTGGGCGCTTTAAAATTGGTGTTATAATATTTAACATGCTTAAAAAGTGATGCTAATTGTGATTTTAGCACAGGAATATTCTTATATAATTTTTGAGTTTCTTTAAATAACTCTTGTTCATCTTTATTAGCTATTTTAGAAATAGCCAAACTATCTGTAAATGATTTTGGAAATAAATAGGGATATTTATTTTTAAGGTTAGGCAATTGATTAGCGGTGGTATTGTAAAAATCTACCTCGTACCTTTTTATCGAAAAATCAATATTTGTTGTAGAAACATCAATTTCTGTGTTTTTTTTATCAGTACATGAAAAAAACATCCATAAAACCATTAAATTCACAAAATAAAATCTCATATTATTTGTATCTTAGTCATTAGATTTAAGAACGTTAAAAATACTAAAATAGTTTATCAATGAAGACGGAAAAGGTTGCCGAGTACATCATAAAATGGTTAAAAGAATATGCTGAAAATGCAAAAGTAAAAGGATTTGTCGTTGGAGTTTCTGGTGGAATTGATTCTGCCCTTACTTCTACACTATGTGCAAAAACAGGTTTCCCTACTTTATGTGTAGAAATGCCTATTCATCAAGCACCTAGTCAAGTTACTAGAGCACAAGAGCATATTGCTCAATTAAAAAATAATTTTAGCAATGTTTCTGATGTAAAAGTAGATTTAACTTCAACATTCGAAGATTTTAAAAATGTAGTGCCAAATGCAGCACCATCTGCAAAAGTAGATTTGTCTTTAGCCAATACAAGAGCAAGACTAAGAATGACAACTTTATATTATTTAGCAGGTTTACATAGTTCTTTAGTAGCAGGAACTGGTAATAAAGTTGAAGATTTTGGTGTTGGATTTTACACAAAATATGGTGATGGAGGTGTAGATTTAAGCCCAATTGCAGATTTAATGAAATCTGAAGTATATGAATTATCTGAATTTTTAGGTGTCCCAAACTCAATACAAAAAGCACAACCAACAGATGGTTTATTTGGAGATAGTAGAACTGACGAAGACCAAATAGGAGCTTCCTACGACGAATTAGAATGGGCAATGAAAATGCAAAATAATGGAAAATCTGAAAATGATTTTTCAGGAAGAGAACAAGAAGTCTTTAAAATTTATTCACGATTAAATAGAATTAATCAACATAAAATGATTCCTATTCCTATTTGTGAAATACCAAAAGACTTACAATAAATTAGCAGCTAACATTAATTTTTTAATTCTTACAGAAGCTCTTTTTTTAGAACCTTTTACTATCTCAAAAGGCAGTAATACAATTAGATAGCTTATTTTTAATAATTGAGCAATTTTTTTCATTTTAATTTCCTTATCTATTTATAAGAAACCTAATTAATAAAAAAGTCACATATAAAACTATATGTGACTTTCTTATACTTTATAAAATAATAAGATTACAATAGGTTTGCTGCAACCATCATTTTTTTAATCTTTAAATACGCTCTTTTCTTAGAACCTGATGAGATTTCAAATGGTAATAATAGAAATAATTGAATAATTCTTAAAAATTGTAATAATCTTTTCATAACACTGAGGATTTTCTTTTTGCAAGTGCAATATACAAAAAATCTATATGATTATAAATTATTACTATAGGGATAAACACCCTATTTTACAATTTGTTAATATTAAACTACTCTATTCAGCTTTTCAAAGAGTCTCATTTTCAAGCTTGTATAATTTCTAATAACCTCTAAATCAATTGGCCCGCCCTGGTTTGATATTGCCTCACTCATCAATTCGTCAATCTTTTCCCCTATCAAAACTCTCCTTAAATTATAAACCACATCGTTAACATCTTTGGCTAAAACTTCTAAAGCAGACTTCACTTCTATGTTCTGCCCTTCCCAATTACTTAATTGTCTACTAGGGTTTTCTTTCTCCATTAAAATGGAAGTTACAATGGTAGATATTTCTGTATTTTTATGATTAATTAAACCATCAATATCTAACTTTTCTAACTGATTTAACTGATGAATAATTTCTGTGTAAATCTCTTGAAAAAGTTCATTAGAAAATTCTATTTCATCTTCATGTAAATGCACATAAATTTCTGCGGAAACCGTATTCTCATATTTTCTTACATCTATTTTTTCTTTTCCATTATCATCAACATGCAAAACCTCTTCGGTAAATTCTACTTCTTCATTTCCATATAAAAGTAAAATTTTAATAATCTCATTTTCTAAAATTGAAAGCTGATCTATTTTCTGAGACGCAATTGCCCCCCCTTTAACCAATCCCATTTTGGTAGTTTGGTCTTGCTCTTTAAAATACTCTGGTGGAGGCTCATTTGGGTCTTGCTGCGGACTGTATTGTTGCCTACTTGGTTTGCTTTTTTGTTGCAGACCTTTTTTTAATAACTGTGCTAATTCACTAAATAATACACGCTCCGAAATATCCATAATTCTAGAACATTCTTGCACGTACACTTCTCTTTGAATTCCATCAGGTATTTTAGATATACTTGTTACAATATCTCTAATTACTCCGGCTTTTTTTATAGGATCGTTGTTAGAATCTTTTAATAAAAGTGATACTTTAAAGTTGATAAAATCTTGTGCAGATTCCTCTAAATAAACTGCTAATTCTGCATTTGAATTGGCTTTAGCAAAACTATCTGGATCTTCTCCGTCTGGAAACTGAACTACTTTTACGTTCATTCCTTGTTCCAAAATTAAATCGATACCACGAATAGAAGCTCTAATTCCAGCTGCATCACCATCAAAAAGTACAGTAATGTTTTTTGTTAATCTATTTACCAATCTTATTTGATCTGGTGTTAAAGCCGTACCAGAAGATGCAACTACATTCTCTACCCCTGATTGATTAAAGGAAATAACATCTGTATACCCTTCTACCAAGAAACAGTTGTCTTGTTTTGCTATTTCTTTCTTTGCTTGGTATAATCCGTAGAGAATTTTACTTTTATGGTAAATATCACTCTCGGGTGAATTTAAATATTTAGCTGCTTTTTTATCGGAAGTTAAAATTCGTCCTCCAAAACCTAAGATTCGTCCCGACATAGAGTGTATTGGAAACATTACACGTCCTTTAAAACGATCGAACTGCTTATTTTCTTTTACAATTGTAAGTCCGGTGGATGCTAAAAATTTTAAGTCGTAGCCTTTCTTTAAAGCGGCATTTGTAAAATTATCCCACTCGTCCATACAATATCCTAATTCGAACTTTTTAATGGTTTCGTCTGTAAAACCACGTTCTTTAAAATAAGACAATCCTATGGCTTTCCCTTTATTAGAAGTAAGCATTAAATCATGAAAATAGTCTTTAGCAAAATTAGACACCATAAACATACTTTCACGTTCATTCATCTGCGCTTTTTCATCATCCGTTTGCTCGCTTTCTTCTATTTCTATATTGTACTTTTTGGCCAACCACCTTAAGGCTTCTGGATAAGTGTAATGCTCATGCTCCATTAAAAAGGAAACTGAGTTCCCTCCTTTTCCTGTAGAAAAATCTTTCCAGATTTGTTTTACTGGAGACACCATAAAAGAAGGTGATTTTTCATCTGTAAACGGACTCAAACCTTTAAAGTTACTTCCTGCTTTTTTAAGCACTACAAATTCTCCAATAACCTCTTCTACTCTTGCAGATTCGAAAATGCGGTCTATGGTACTTCTTAATATCATTGAATTTTGATTAAAAGGTAATACAAATATAATAAGAAGTTTTTTTATAAAAATAAAGACCTCACAGGTTTTAAAAACCTGTGAGGTCTGAAAATACATTTTACAAACTTCCTTTTTTAGTTGGCTCTAAGCGTTAAGGATTGAGCTATTGTTTGAGCTCTTTTTTGTTTTTACAAAAAAAGCGAGTGCGAAATCCTGACCCTTGTGGTAACGCCCAAAAAAAATTAAGAAGCTGCCTTTAATTTCTTTAATGTTGTATTAGATAATTTTGCTTCTGCATATGCTTTGGTTACATTTAGTTCTTTTTCGTTAGAACTTGGTAAATCGAACATTGCATCTGTAAAAATTGCCTCACATAAAGAACGCAAACCTCTTGCTCCTAATTTATATTCTACCGCTTTTTCTACAATATAATTTAGAGCTTCTTCGTCTATAGAAAAGGCCACATCATCCATTGTAAATAACTTGGTATACTGTTTTATAATAGCGTTTTTTGGTTCTGTTAAAATAGACCTTAATGTTTTTGCATCTAAAGGATTCATGTAGCTTAAAACTGGTAAACGTCCAATAATCTCCGGAATTAAACCAAAAGCTTTTAAATCTGAAGGAATAATGTATTGCAACAAGTTTTCTTCATCTACTTTGTCATCATCTAAAGAAGCTCCAAAACCTACAGCTTGCATATTTAAACGCTTGCTAATATATCTTTCGATTCCAGAAAAAGCACCACCTGCAATAAATAAAATCTCTTTAGTGTCTACTTCTATAAATTTCTGCTCCGGATGTTTTCTACCTCCTTTTGGCGCAACATTTACAACAGTACCTTCTAATAATTTTAATAAAGCTTGCTGTACTCCTTCACCAGAAACATCTCTTGTTATTGATGGATTGTCTCCTTTACGAGCAATTTTATCTATTTCATCGATAAAAATAATACCTCTTTGCGCTTTTTCTACATCGTAATCTGCAGCTTGTAATAATTTACTTAAAATACTTTCTACATCTTCACCAACATACCCAGCTTGCGTTAAAACAGTGGCATCTACAATAGCAAAAGGAACGTTTAACATTCTTGCAATTGTTTTTGCTACTAAGGTTTTTCCGGTTCCGGTTTCTCCAACTAAAACAATGTTAGATTTCTCTATTTCTACATCGTCTTTATCGTCTTTGGTTTGTAGTAATCTTTTGTAATGATTATAAACCGCTACTGCCATTGCTCTTTTAGTTTCTAATTGACCAATAATGTATTGATCTAAAAACTCTTTAATTTGCAAAGGTTTCTTTAGCGTTAAATCTTTAGATAAGTCGCTAGATTTTCCTTCAGAAATTTCTTCCTGAACAATACCGTAGGCTTGTTCTATACATTTATCGCATATATGAGCATCCATACCTGCTATTAACAAGTCTGTTTCTGCTTTTTTTCGTCCGCAAAACGAACATTCTAAATTTTCTTCTTTCGACATTATATTTCGCTTTTCGCTTTTGGCTATATGCTTTTGGCACATAGCCTTTTGCTTTAAAAATCTATCTTTTGCTATTGGATAATTGCAAAAGGCTAATAGCTTTAAAAAATTACTTTTTTCTAGCTAAAACTTCATCAATCATTCCGTAAGCTTTTGCTTCATCGGCTTTCATCCAATAATCTCTATCAGAATCGTCATGTACTTTTTCTACAGTTTGACCAGAGTGGTGTGCAATAATATCATACAACTCTCCTTTTAACTTTATAATTTCTCTTGCAGTAATTTCTATATCTGAAGCCTGACCTTGTGCACCTCCTAAAGGTTGGTGAATCATAACTCTAGAGTGTGGTAATGCAGAACGTTTACCTGCTGCTCCTGCACACATTAAAACGGCTCCCATAGAAGCTGCCATACCTGTACAAATTGTTGCTACATCTGGCTTAATAAACTGCATAGTATCATAAATACCTAAACCTGCATAGACACCTCCACCTGGAGAATTGATATAAATTGAAATATCTTTATTAGCATCTACACTTTCTAAAAACAATAACTGAGCTTGAATAATATTTGCTACTTGGTCATTAATTCCTGTTCCTAAAAAGATAATTCTATCCATCATTAAACGAGAAAAAACATCCATTTGCGTAATGTTCATTTGGCGCTCTTCCATAATATATGGCGTTACACTACTTGTAATCTTGCCATAATAGTTGCTGTTAATTCCGTGATGTTTTGTTGCGTATTTTTCGAACTCTTTTCCGTAATCCATTATTATGATGCTTTTTTAAGTTTAATACTGTAAATATAAGAACTATTTCTTACTATGTTGTTTGGGTTTGTCGCTAAAAAAACCTGAATCTAACAATTCAGGTTTTCTATTTTTATTCTCTGCATAAAAAACAGAGTGTAATACTGAAAACAGTCTGAGACTGTTATTTATAAACCTCTTTAATAAAATCTTCGTAAGAAAGCTCTTTCGATTTAAAATTCATGTTCTCTTTGTAAAAAGTCAATAATTTATTGCTTATTAATTGAGATTGTAATTTTTGAGCTTCTTCTTGGTTTTGTAAGATTCTACCAGCAATATCATCCAATTCTTGTTCTTCTGGATTTGTATTACCAAATTGCGCCATTTGCGTACGGATAAATCCTTTTGCATAGTCTACCAATTCTGTATAATCTATTTTGATGTCATTATCTTTCATAACCTTTCCTTCGATTAATTGATAACGTAACCCTTTTTCTGATTTTTCAAATTCTGCAGTAGCTTCATCTTCTGTTAAAGGCTTTTCTCCTGCTGTTCTTAACCATTTTTTTAAGAACTCTGATGGTAAATCAAACTTTGTATTTTCTACTAAATGTTCTGTTACGGCATTTAATAATTGTTGATCTCCTTGTTGTTGAAATTGCTTTTCTGCGTCTTCTTTAATTTTTTCTCTTAATTCAGATACAGTAGTTACACTTCCGTCAGCAAATAATTTATCAAACAATTCTTTGTCTAAATCTGCTGGTTCTGTTTTTGTAATTTCTTCTACAGTAAAAGAAACTGTAATATCTAAATCGTGAATTACATCATGCTCAACACCTAAAATGTGTTGTAATCTATGCGCATCTTCAAATAGGTCTTTTGTACCTAACTCAATTACATCACCAACTTTAGCACCCACTAATTTAGCTATGTTGTCATCACCATTTAGGTCTTTTATGATAAAGGTAGATTTTTTGTTAATTTCGTTTTCTTCATTTACAAAAGTACCTGTAATATTTGCTTCTTCAGTTGCAATATCTATTGCACTTACTTTACCGTAACGAGTTTGAATGTTCTTAACTTCTTCGTCAAGTAATTCTTCTGTTGCAACAATATTATATTGTGTAACTGCCTCTTTTGCTTTTAAATCTACATCAAAAACAGGCGCCAAACCTAGTTCAAATTCAAAAGAAAAAGAATCTGCATCCCAGTTAAAATCTTCTTTCATTCTAGGTAAAGGATTACCTAACATTTCTAATTTTTCTTCTGCTATAAATTTATTTAAAGATTCTTGTAAAAGCTTGTTTACCTCATCTATCATAATAGATTTACCATACTGCTTTTTAATCATACCCATTGGTACATGTCCTTTTCTAAAACCAGGAACATCTGCCTTTTTACGGTAATCTGTTAATAAATCTGATACTTTTGCTTGATAATCATCTGCAACGATATCTACTTTTACAACTGCGTTTAACGCATCAATGTTTTCTTTTGTAATATTCATTTCTTGTTCTTTTATCTTGAAAAATCGAGTGCAAAATTAATGATTTTAATTGATTGCACAAATGTTAAATACTTCTAATTCAGTATTGTTATTTAGTTTTGTATGGTTTTATTATCTTCTTTTAATAATGAAAATAATGCCGATCTAAAAATAGACAGTAAAATACTGAATAATAAGGCATAGAAAAAACCGGTAACGGCAAAACCATCTACTAATTTATCTGCCAATAATACAATACAAGCATTAATTACAAAAATAAACAAACCAAATGTAACAATGGTTGCGGGTAATGTAAAGAAGATTAAAAGTGGTCTTACAAACATATTTAGCAACGAAATAACCACTGCAACAATAATTGCCGAAGTATAACCTGCTACCGAAATACCTGGTAAGATATTAGCTAAAACAATTACTGCAATAGCCGTTAATAATATTTTTAAAAAGGTTTTCATACTCTATAATTTGGTTGGTTAAAAGCGAAAACTATACCAAATGAAAAAGACTGCTTTTTTGTCATGCTTTCAATATTATTTGGTTTGTTGTAAGATTAATATCCCTTGAACTTCGCTCACTGAATTTTCGATAAAACAGAATTAGACAATATAAAACTCTAAAACAAGATTTTTCCTTATTAAACCTATATAATTTGATAGTGGTAAATGCTTTTTATACCTTTGCAGAATGAAAATAAGGATACACAAACAGCGTAACTTTAGAATATTCAACTTTAATTTTTTAGTGTTTAAAAACCAACCTAAAAAATTCATACCTCCTCACCCTTTTCTGTAAATAAACGCACTGCCGTTTAACTTCTTTTTTTAGCTTTTCACTACTTATCGTTTTAGATAAATCAAATCAATAGAAATAATGATGATGATTAAAACTTTTGACGCCTTTACGAGGATGTCCTACATAAATATTAATAAAATTTCAAAATTTTTACACAAGCACTTAGAAGACGACTGTAAAGAGGACAAAAGTGCCATTCGTAAATCACTTTTATATGCTGCCAAAGAAACATCTAATCTAGGTGGCTATGCATTTATTATAGAAGAAAAAGACAAAATAATTGGAGCAATTATAGTTAATAAAACAGGCATGAGTGAATATCAATCTGAAAACCTTATTACCTACTTGGCAGTTCATAAAGAATATAGAGAACAAAAAATTGCTACAAAACTAATAAAAGAAGCTACTAACTACTGTAACGGAAATCTTTCTTTAAACATCAATAGAAATAATAATGCCATTGAATTATTTAAGAAAAACGGATTTGAATCAGAGAAAATTCAAATGACATTGTACAAATAATACACATAATAAAAATCAAAAATAATAGTAACACTTAACACAAAAAAATGAAAATATTAGTAATTGGAGCAGGAAACATGGGGCTAACGTATGCTCAAGGAATGTCTAAATCTAGATTGTTAAAGAAAAAAAACATCATGGTTTTAGATAAATCTGCAGAAAAGCTAGAAGAGCTAAACGGAATATCTCACTTCGATGCATTTGAAGAACTAGGAGACTGTGTGCCAAAAGCAGACATTATCTTTATTGCCGTAAAACCATACCACGCAGAAAACTTGTTTAAAGCGTTAAAACCATTTACAAAACCAGGTCAGGTTATTGTATCTATTATGGCCGGTGTTAATATAGAAAACATTAAAAAATATTCTGGATTAAACAAAATAGTAAGAGCAATGCCAAACCTACCAGCACAAATAGGTAAAGGTTTAACGTCTTACGTAACATCTGAAGAAGTATCTAGGTTAGAAAAATTAACCGTAGAAAGTTTATTAGACACCACTGGTAAATCTATGGAAGTTACCAGCGAAAAATTGATTGATGCTTCTACAGGAATTTCTGGTAGTGGACCTGCGTATGTATTTTACTTTATGCAAAGTATGATGGAGGCTGCCTTAAAAATGGGCTTTTCTAAAAATGATTCTTCTGTTTTGGTAAGTCAGACTTTTACTGGTGCTATCGAGTTGTTTAACCAATCTAATTTATCGCCAAATTCTTGGATGGAAAAAGTAGCTTCTAAAGGTGGTACTACACGTGCTGCGTTAGATTCTATGGAAGACAATAATGTAAATGAATTAATTAAAGACGCCGCTTTTGCTGCTTTTAACAGAGCTGTAGAAATGGGTAAAGAAAATTAAAATGTACAAAGAAAGAATAGTAATTAAAGTAGGTACCAACGTAATGACAAACAGAGATAACAGAATTGTTAGACCTGTTTTAAGACGTTTGGTAAAACAAGTTGCAGAATTATACGAACGTGGTATTATTTGTATTTTAGTTTCTTCTGGGTCTGTAATTGCAGGTAAAGAAATTCTAGGAGAATCTAGTATTGAAAATGAAACTCAAAGAAGACAAGTCTATTCTGCTATTGGACAACCAAGAATGATGCGCCATTACTACAATATTTTTAATGATTACGGAATGAAATGTGCTCAGGTTTTACCAACAAAGAGAGATTTTACTCCTGGTGTTCACAGACAGAATATGATAAATTGCTGCGAAGGTTTATTATCTGAAGGTGTAATTCCTATTGCTAATGAAGACGATGCTGTTTCTGTTACCATGTCTATGTTTTCTGACAATGATGAGCTAGCTAGTTTAATTGCACAGTTAATAAATGCAGATAAATTAATTATTCTAACAGATATTGACGGACTATACACAGGGCATCCAGAAGCAGAAAGTAGTAATTTAATTACCAACGTTAATCCGGATGAAGATTTAGATAAATATATAAAAGATAGCAATAAAAAACCAGGTGAAGGTAGAGGCGGAATGGGTTCTAAGTTAGATTATGCCCAAGAAGCAGCATCTAACAATATCCCAACTTATATTGCAAACGGAAAAAGAGATAACACCATTATTGATATTATTGACGGAAAGTCTGTCGGTACAAAAGTGGCACTTTAAAACCTACCAAATGAAATTATTAGATACAACCATTAAAAATAACGTACTAACAAGCATGACCAAGATTCTTGATGAAAATCGAGAAGCCTTATTAAAAGCAAACAAAAAAGATTTAGAGGCTTTTAATAAAGAAGATCAGGCAATGTTTGACCGCTTAATTTTAAACGATCAAAAAATTGATGGAATGATAAAAGCCATCAATGACGTTAAAGCGCAAGAAGACCCAGTAAATCAAATTATTAGTGATATTACTTTAGAAAACGGATTAAAAGTAACTAATAAAACGGCGCCATTTGGTACCATTATGATTATCTATGAATCGAGACCAGATGCTACCGTAGAAGCTGCTGTTTTAGCCTTTAAATCTAACAATAGAATTTTATTAAAAGGAGGGAAAGAAGCCTTATATAGTAATAAAATATTAGTCGATTTTTGGCACCAAGCATTAACAGAAAATAATCTAAGTGAAGATTATATAAAGTTCTTGCAAATGGACAGAACAGAAACGCAAGAATTTTTAAAAAACCCAACAGAACAATTAGATTTAATTGTACCAAGAGGTGGAGAACGCTTAATTAACTTTGTAAAAGAGCATGCAACGTGTGCCGTTTTAATTAGCGGAAGAGGAAATAATTTTATGTATGTTGATGAAAGCGCCGATTGGAATAAAACCTTAGCGGTAATTATCAATGCAAAAACAGCTAAAATTTCTGCTTGTAATGCGTTAGATAAAATTCTTATCAATAAAAACATAGCAGGTTACGAGTCTAAATTAAAAGACTTACAAGCTGTTTTAAAAGAAAGAAATGTAACTATTTTAGTTGATGAAAGCATTAAAAAAGTATTAACAGATGAGACTTTAATTCTGGATGCTAACGTTTGGAAAGAAGAGTTTTTAGCTTTAAAATGTTGTATTGGTGCCGTAGAAAATCTAGACGAAGCTACCAAAATGATTAATAAATATTCAGGTGGACATTCTGCAGCAATAATGACAACTAATGATGAAAATGCAGATGATTTTATGCAACAAGTAGATTGTGCTGCTGTTTATAAAAATTCATCTACAAGATTTACAGATGGTGGACAATTAGGTGTTGGCGCAGAATTAGCAATTAGTACAGACAAATTACACCACAGAGGTCCGTTAGGATTAAAGAAATTAGTAACCAATAAGTACTATATTATTGGAGATGGTAATGTGCGTGTGTAAATTTATTTAATGAACGTTCGCTAACGTTTGGGTACCGAGTTTAAACTTGATAATACTCAATTCACGTTAGCGAAAAAACCCAATACGTTTGTTTATCCCTTTTAAGGAAGTCTGATAAAGATAACAAAACACAAACTGACCACTGTAATGCCATTCCTCCTGTCGTTGAAACAACAAAACTAGATGAGAAAAGCACTAAATATTATGTTTTGTTACTTCTACCTTTTAAAGGAAACTTGGCTATAAAAATACAACCATCACTTATGTATAAACAAGCCCGCGTTAGGGATTGTAGTGAAAAGCCCACAGGGAGGCACGACCGAGGACTTGTAACGGAAAGCCCGACCCTTTTTGGGAAACGCCCAAATTATTAAAAAATCTTTTTTATTTATTCTGCAATTCTGTAGCCTTGCGCTCTAACTCTGCCTGAAACTCTTCCATAACGGGTTTTACCGTGCTATCTGGTATGTCTGCCACTTTAATATACATTAATCCGTCTACGGCATTGTTAAATTTAGGATCTACATTAAACGCAACCAATCGTGCATTTTGTTTTACGTACTTTTTAATAAGTACCGGTATTCTTAAAGCTCCTGGTTCTATTTCGTCGATAATTTTATCGAACTTTTGCATATCTGCTTTAGTAGCATCAAACACAAAATCTTTATCACCGTCTTTTAATTTTACTTTGTATTCTTTCTTAGGATGAATGTATTGTGCAATATATGGATCGTAATAATGAGATTTCATAAACTCGATCATTAACGATTTTGAGAAATCTGAAAATTGATTACTTATAGAAACACCACCCATTAAATACTTATATTCTGGATAACGTAGCGTTACATGTACAATTCCTTTCCATAACAAAAATAAAGGCATTGGTTTTTGTTGATATTCACCAATAATAAAAGCTCTACCCATTTCTATGGTATTGTCCATCATTTGATGCAATTCTGGCTCTATCCTAAACAAGGTTTGAATATAGAATCCATTAATTCCATACTTTTTAAAAATCTCTTTCCCAAGACCCATTCTGTAAGCTCCTGCTAAACAGTTTGCTTCTCTATCCCATAAAAACATGTGATAATAATACTTATCGTATTTGTCTAAATCGATAGATTTATTTGTACCTTCACCTACTTCTCTAAAAGTAATTTCTCGTAATCTACCAATTTCATGAATTAAATTAGGAATCTCTTTTGCGTTGGCAAAAAAGACTTCATAATTCTTACTTTCTAACAACCTACCATCTCCTGCTCTTAATGCATCTACTTCTTTGATAAATAAATCTGGATTTTTTTGAGGTGCTATATTTTTGGCTGCCTTTTTAGGTATTTTTAAATTCTGAGTAGAAATTAATTTATGCGCCTTTTCAAAAGGGTTTGCCAACATATAGGTTTTTTTTCTGATAAACTCAGAAAAAGCAGCAATCTCCTTATACTCATTTTGGTCTTTTACAGAAATCGGTTTTCCTATTCTTACTTTTATTACTCTTCCTCCCTGAGATATTACTTCTGAAGGTAATTTTGCAGTTCTTAAAGTATCTGAAATTTTTGATAAAAAGTAAAAAAGGCGACTGTTCTTTGCATGAAAATAAATAGGAATTACGGGTACATTCGCTTTTTTAATAAATCGCACAGCTCCTTCTTCCCAAGGCTTATCTACATTTAATCTACCATCTTTATAAGTAGAAACTTCTCCTGCAGGGAAAATCCCCAAAGGGTTCCCTTCTTTTAAATGTGATAATGCACTTTTAATTCCGGCTACACTAGATTTTGCATCCTTTCTTGTTTCAAAAGGATTTACTGGCATTACATAAGGTTTTAAAGGTTCTACTCTATGTAATAAGAAATTTGCTATAATTTTATAATCTGCTCTTTTTTCTATTAGTAGTTTTAATAATAAAACACCATCTATACCACCCAATGGGTGATTAGAAACAGTAATAAAGGGTCCGTCCTTAGGAATTCTTTTTAAATCTTCTTCCGGAATTTCAAATTTGATATTACAATCATCTAAAATTCCGTTTAAAAAATCTAAATTAGACTTGTTTTTATTCTTATCGTAGATTTTATTAATAGCAGAAATGCGAAGTATTCTTAAAAGAATCCATCCTACAAAAGTCCCTAAAAAACCAAATTTCTGTAAACCAACAACTTGCGCAATTTCTTTAGATGTTACTAATGCCATAAATTATAATTAGACGTAGCTACAAACATACTAAAAAATAAATATTGAATTACTAAATTGTTATTAAAACAATACAAAAATAAGAATTTCGTAAATTGAATTTTATATCCCTATTTTTAAGAAACAAAAAAGAGGCTGTCTAAAAAACAACAACCCCTGTCATGCTCAACTTATTTTCAGCATCTTTACTTACTAAAATTCAAATTTCAAAAGAATCTGAAATAAATTCAGATTGACAAAAATTCACTTTTTAGACAGCCTCTTTTTTTTGAACAGTCTGCTAGTTATAATAAAACTACAATGCGTTTTAAACCGATTAATAAGATGCTAAAACTATTTGATTTGTTTCTTTATTTACTTGTGTTAATAAAGAAGTTCCTTTGGCCTCGATACTTGCAACAGCTTCTTCATTAAAATGACGTACTGTAAACAAATCTACCCCTTTTTGAACATCAATTTTAAACTGAGTTTTTAACTCTTCATAAAAAGCATCGAACTTATTAAATTTATTATCAATACAAACAGAAAAACTAATAGCAGAATTTTGAATTAGGTTTACTTTTAGCTGATATTCGTGTAGTTTTTGAAAGATATAACTGATATTATTTTCTACCATAAAAGAGAAATCTAAAGCAGAAATAGAAACCAATATTTGGTCTTTCTTTACAATAAAACAAGGTATAAAAGGTTCTAACATTTTTCCTTTAGAAACTCTTGTACCTGTTTCTTTAGGATTCACAAAAGAACGCACCAATAACGGAATATCTTTTCTTTCTAAAGGTTGTAATGTTTTTGGATGAATTACAGAAGCTCCGTAAAATGCCATTTCTATAGCTTCTTCATAAGAAATCTGCTCTAATAAAGTTGTGTCTGTAAAAACTCTTGGATCTGCATTTAAAACTCCTGGCACATCTTTCCAAATAGTTACATTTTCGGCATCTAAACAATACGCAAAAATACCGGCTGTATAATCAGACCCTTCTCTACCTAAAGTAGTGGTGTTTTCTGTATCATTAGCAGCAATAAAACCTTGGGTTATATTTAGTTTAGATGCATCTAATTTTTTACTAATTAGTTCTTGTGTTAAGTTCCAATCTACTTTTGCATCTCTATAATTACTATCTGTTTTTATGTAGTTTCTAACATCAAACCAGTTATTTTCTACACCAATTTTGGTTAAATACGCACTTACTATTTTGGTTGATAAAAGCTCTCCAAAACAGATAATTTGATCATAAACATAATTATATCTCTGTGAAGTATTTCTTGCCAAAAACCAACTTAACTCCCCTAAAAGGATATCTATTTCTTTATAAATTTCATCGTTTTTATCAAACAAATCATTCATTAAATTTTTATGAAAATCTTCTATAATACCTAAGTTTTCAGACAACTTATCTGTCTTGTTGTAATATGCATCTATTACTTCTTCAAAAGCATTCGTTATTTTTCCCATTGCAGAAATTACAACTACTGTATTTTCCGTCCCTTCGCTTTGTAAAATCTGAGTTACATTTTTTACACTTGCTGCATCTTTTACAGACGCTCCTCCAAATTTAAAAATTTTCATTTCTAATTATTAATTTAAATTATTTTTAACAAAAATTACTAAGTAAGTACTACACAACTCACTTGCGACTTCTCTTACCACATTGAATTTGAGGAAATATAGCCTATGATTTTATGTGGTAAATTTTTAATTGTTTTGAATAAATTTAGTTAAGTTTTCTTTATTCATTTGCACCACAGACCAATCACTTAAATAAGTGGCTCCTGTACTTTTATAAAATTCTACAGCATTGGTATTCCAATCTATTACTTCCCAAGCAACTCTATTGTAATTATTATCGTGTGCAAATTTTAAAACAGCTGTATATAGCGCTTTTCCCGCACCAATTTTTTGCTTACTTTGTGTAACTATTAGATCTTCTAAATGAATAGACTTTCCTTTCCAAGTAGAAAAACGCTCATAAAACAAGGCAATACCAATAATTTTATTCTCTTGTTCTGCAACAAACACTTTAAACTGAGGATTCTTAGAAAAACCATCTTTTATTAAATCTTCTACCGTAATTTCTACCGCATCTGGCTCTTTCTCAAAAACAGCCAACTCTGTAATTAAATTCAATACAGATTGCATGTCTTTTTCCTCTCCTAATCGTACTATAAAATCCATTTTATATAAATTTTAGTCAAAGATAGTTTTTTTCATATCTACTAAAAATATTTAAATATTTTACACAGTTATTTTTGATTTGTTTAAATTTTTGAAGAAAAATTAAACAACTAAAACGTTGTAGTAACTTTAAAAAAATTAGATATTTGTTACAAAAATAACATTATAGGTATCATGGCATTACAAAAACAAACTTTAGGTGAATTTATTATTGAAAATCAACATGCTTTTAAATATAGTTCAGGAGAGCTTTCTAGTCTCCTCAACTCTATACGATTAGCAGCAAAAGTGGTGAATCACGAAGTAAATAAAGCTGGTTTGGTAGACATTATTGGTGCGGCAGGAGACACAAATATACAAGGTGAAGATCAACAAAAATTAGATGTTTACGCCAACGATAAGTTTATACAGACTTTAACAAGAAGAAATATTGTTTGCGGAATAGCCAGCGAAGAAGAAGATAGTTTTATTTCAATTAATAGTATCGATGAAAATAATCAAAATAAATACGTTGTTTTAATAGACCCTTTAGATGGTTCTTCTAATATTGATGTAAATGTTTCTGTAGGTACCATTTTTTCTATTTACAGACGTATTACTCCAACAGGAACTCCTGTACAATTAGAAGATTTTTTACAAAAAGGAAGTGAGCAGGTGGCAGCAGGGTATGTTGTTTATGGTACTTCTACCATGATTGTGTACACAACCGGAGATGGTGTTAATGGTTTTACCCTAAACCCAGCTATTGGTTCTTTTTACTTATCACACCCTAACATGCAATTTCCAGAAGATGGAACTATGTATTCTGTAAACGAAGGAAATTATTTAGATTTTCCTTTAGGCGTAAAAAAATATATTAAATATTGTCAGGAAGAAGAAGGAGACAGACCTTATACTAGTAGATATATTGGATCTTTAGTTTCTGACTTTCATAGAAATATGATTAAAGGAGGAATTTACATGTATCCAAAAGGTTCTAGAAACCCTAACGGTAAATTACGTTTACTATACGAATGTAACCCTATGGCTTTTATTGCGGAACAAGCAAATGGTAAATCTTCTGATGGTTACACTAGAACTATGGATGTACAGCCTACAGAATTACACCAAAGAGTTCCTTTTATTTGTGGTAGCATAAATATGGTTGAAGAATTAGAAGAATTTATGCAGAAATACGGGGAATAAATCTTCTTTATACCGTAATAAATTATCAGAACATAAATTTCTTGTAAAACCATCCATTTATGGTTAATTTTACAATCGTAAATAATACACTAACTTTAAAATATATAAAAAATGGCTTTTCAATTACCAGAATTAGGATACGCTTATGATGCGTTAGAACCAAATATTGATGCAAGAACTATGGAAATTCACCATACAAAACATCACCAAGGTTACACAAATAACTTAAACAACGCAATTGCAGGAACAGATTTAGAAGGAAAATCTATTGAAGATATTCTTACTAATTTAGATATGAGCAATGGAGCTGTAAGAAATAATGGTGGTGGTTTTTACAATCATTCATTATTTTGGACTGTATTAAACCCAAACGATAGAGGTTATTTATCTGGTGAATTAAAAGATGCTATTGAAGCTGCTTTTGGTACCAAAGATGATTTTATTGCAGCTTTTTCTAAAGCAGCAGCTACTCAATTTGGTTCTGGTTGGGCTTGGTTATGTGTTTTACCAGGAGGTAAAGTAGAAGTTTGTTCTACACCAAACCAAGACAACCCATTAATGCCAGGTGTTACTTGTGGCGGAACTCCTATCTTAGGATTAGATGTTTGGGAACATGCTTACTACTTAAACTACCAAAATAGAAGACCAGATTATATTAATGCATTTTTTAATGTAATTAACTGGAACGAAGCTGAAAAACGTTACGCAGCAGCAAAATAAGGCAACGCAGTTACTTTAGGTATCTCACTCAGATGTAAAATTCTGAAATAAAAAAATAAGATTACTCAAAATCTATACATAAAAAAGGCATCCTAAATTTTAGGATGCTTTTTTATGTATACAACACACACTTTCTTACCAAGATTTAAAATTCCTAAACTTACTTTCTATTATTAAGTCTTAATTTATAACTATCAATTATAAGCACACCGTTACAACACCTTTTGTTAAAAGATAAAAACAATACATAAAACATATTACCTTCTTTAAAAACGTCTCTTTCACGATGAAAAGTTAATTAGAAAACATTTTATTATTATAAATTACACCAGCTATATTATCTTTTTTTAGTAACAAAAAAAAGGGTTCATTTTATCAAAAAAATATTTGATTTAAAAATTCAAAAAAATTAAATAAAAATTTGCCAGAACAATAAAAGATATTATATTTGCACCGCTCTTAGGAATAAGGGTAATTAAAAAGAAAAGTTCTTTAAAAATAACGACTGCGAAAGTAGCTCAGGGGTAGAGCATCACCTTGCCAAGGTGGGGGTCGCGGGTTCAAATCCCGTCTTTCGCTCTATTCTATTACCATGCTGAAGTGGTGGAATTGGTAGACACGCTGGACTTAAAATCCAGTGGTCAGTAATGGCCGTGCGGGTTCAAGTCCCGCCTTCAGTACAATAACCGTTGTTAATCTTTTGATTTTCAACGGTTTTTTGCTTTTAACCCCAGCCGCTCCTCACCTTTTTTTTTTTAAAATTATAAAAAATAATTCGTAATAACATTTAACTATTTTTAAGATAATACTCATTTTAATCAAATGATAATTAACACATTAATAAAAATTACAATAATTATTATTAATTTTTTCTTTAAATGTTGTAGATTATCATTAAAGGTGGTATCTTTGCAGCCCTTAGAAACAAGGACAACAGTAAAAAGATCTTTTAAATAATACAGAAAGTAAGTTTTGATTAAAATATCAATTTTTACTTTATATAAAAATTCCAATGCTGAAGTGGTGGAATTGGTAGACACGCTGGACTTAAAATCCAGTGGTCAGTAATGGCCGTGCGGGTTCAAGTCCCGCCTTCAGTACAATAACCGTTGTTAATCTTTTGATTTTCAACGGTTTTTTGATTTTACCAACTTTTTTTTTCGGAACTTTTTTATAGAAGTATTATTCTTTTTCTATCAAACACAACTCTCCAAAATAATATTCGTAAAAATTAGGCATAAAAAAATCCAGCTAAAAGCTGGATTTTTAATTATTTTATTTCATTATCTGAAGATTGGTAATCTCTAAGTTCGTTAACTCTCTCCATCTACCTCTCGGTAAGTTTCTTTTTGTTAATTCAGCAAAAATAACTCTATCTAGTTTATTTACTTTATAACCTACGTGTTCAAATATTTTACGCACAATTCTATTTCTACCAGAATGTATTTCGATACCTATTTCAGACTTTGGCTGTCCATCTACATAAGAAACCGCATCAATAAATACTTTTCTACCTTCAATAATAACCTCTCCACGTAATTTCTCTAAATCTCTTAACTCTAATTTTCTATCTAAAGAAGCGTGATATAGTTTACGAACATTATGTTTTGGGTGTGTTAATTTTTTGGCTAAATCACCATCATTAGTAAACAACAACAAACCAGTAGTGTTTCTATCTAATCTTCCTACAGGATAGATTCTTTCTTTTGATGCATTTGCAATCAACTCCATTACTGTTTTTCTACCTCTATCATCATCCATTGTGGTAATGTAGTTCTTAGGCTTGTTCAGTAAAATATATCTTTTTTGTTCTGGTGTTATAGAAGTCCCATCAAAACGAACAATATCGTCTGGCTGTACTTTATACCCCATTTCTGTTACTAGCTTTCCATTTACCTCTACACTACCGTGTTCTATATACGTATCTGCTTCTCTACGAGAACAAACTCCAGAATTTGCAATGTATTTGTTTAAACGGATTCCTGTTGCGTCATTAGACTTTGGAGCCTCTTTAATTTTGGTAAAAGTTTTCTTCGGAGTCTTTCTAGCTAAAGGCTTGCTTTTTCTACTAAGTGGAGTACTTTTTTTACCTTCTTGTCGTCCTCTCGACGAGTTTTTATTTGAATTCATTACTTTAAAAAATTTTTGCAAAAATACGCAAAAAAAGCTTAATTCAATCTATCTATTACTTTTTCTACAATTAGTTCTGGCTTTATAAAAATTAAAGAAAAAACACCTATTAAAAGCAAGATTTTCAAAACATTATGCATCATTCTATATTGTTTCGTTTCTGTTGAATTCCACAAATAAAACCCTAAAAAAATCAGCACCATTAATGCAAAATAAAAATAGAATCTCATATAACTTAATGCTGGATAACTAAACAAAATTACCACAGGAAATAATGTTAAAACCAATAAGAATATTGATAACTGTTTTGTCTTTTTTTCTCCATAAAAGACAGGAAAAGTCTCATAATCATTTATTATTGCACCTTTCATATTCTGTAAATCTTTTAGTAATTCTCTTACCATAAGTACTAAAAACAAGAAAACGGCATGTACAAAAATTATTTTTGAAAAATTTTTAAAATATACAAAGACCGCAAAAAAAGGCAAAATTGTAAGCACTGTAGCAGAAACCAATCCTGTAAATGGATACTTTTTAAGCTTATGGGAATAGAACCAAATAGCAAAAATATAAATTGCAAAAAACAACGCTGCTCGTCCGGAAATTAATAGACCAAAAATAAAACCTAAAAAATTTAATGTAAAATATAATTTTAACTTGACAGACTGTTTTACATAATTATCTATACCTGTTTTTAGAGGACGATTTATTCTATCTACTTGAACATCATAAAAATTATTGATGATATAACCAGCTGCAACAACACATATACTTGCTAAAATGATGTATAACAAATCAACATCAAAAACAATACTTCTAAGTTTTTTTTGGGGTGAAAATATAAAAATAGCCGCTAAGTATTGCGCTAAAACAAGCACAAGAATGTTGTAACCTCTTATAACAGAAAGTAAGCTAAAAAATTTAAAAATGATTCTTTTGGCTTTAAAACTAATCATAAAATTAGAATCTATAAACTAATTCTAATTTATAGTTTTTAAGGCTTTTTTGAGCTTTTTCATAATCTTCAGTAAAACCTAAAATGTAACCACCACCACCAGAACCACAAAGTTTTAGATAGTAATCATTTGTTTTAATTCCGTTTTCCCAAACTTTATGAAAAGCATCTGGAATCATTGGTTTAAAATTCTTTAAAACAATTTTAGACAATGATTTTACATTACCAAACAAAGATTTTACGTTTCCTCCTAAGAAATCTTCAATACAAGCATCTGTTGTTGTTGCAAATTCTTCGCTAATCATTTTTCTAAAACCTTCGTTTTTCATCTTATTCATAAAAATGTTCACCATAGGTTCCGTTTCACCAATTTGTTCAGAATCTAATAAGAAAACAGCTCCTTTTCCTTGTTTTTGAGAAGGAATACCTGCAGGCTCTACATTGTCTTTAGAATTGATTAATATTGGTAAACTTAAGTAGCTATTTAAAGGATCTAAACCAGAACTATTCCCATGAAAAAAAGATTCCATTAAAGAAAAAATTTGCTTTAATTTTAATAACTTTTCTCTCGTTAAGTTTTCTAAAACGGTTATTTTATCGTCTGCATATTGATCATAAATAGACGCAACTAAAGCACCAGAACTACCAACTCCATACCCTTGTGGTATAGAAGAATCAAAATACATTCCGTTTTCTATATCTCTCTTTAAATCCTTTAAATTAAAGGAAACTAAATCTGTAGTTAAGGTAGTTAAATGTTTATAAAAACGTTCTAAATTTTGATTGGAAACTTTAGGGCTTCCACTTAAATCGACTGAAGTTTTTAAAGCTCCTCGGTATGCATTAAACGGAATTGCTAACCCTTTAGAATCTTTTATGATTCCGTATTCTCCGAAGAGAAGGATTTTAGCATAAAATAATGGTCCTTTCATTTTTCTTTTTTATAGTGTTGCAAAAATACGAATTAATATATTAACAAAACATTATTAAAAATTCTTGTAAAAAGTTTTCCAGACACCAACTTTTTCTCCTTTTGTGTATTTTCCTTTTTCCTTATTCTTTCCGTTCTTATAATACGTTTTCCAGACACCGTCCTCTAAACCATCGACATAGGTTCCGGAAGTTCTTAATTCGCCAGATTCATAAAATTCAGAAAAGACTCCTTCGAACTTGCCTTTAGAGTAGCCTATTTTCCTAAAAACTTTACCACTTTTATAAAAATAAATTACTTCTTTAGCATTACTAGAATTTACTGTATAATAAACAGATTTAGCTTGGTTTGTCTCTTTTAACTGCCCATCTAACCAAGTGGTTTTTTGTGCAGAAATAGATACTGTAAAAAGAAAAATTATTATGGATACTAACTTTATAAAAGCGTTCATTTAAATTGTTTTAATTCTGATAAATTACATTTTATTAGCGCCAAGTCCAACAGTATCATAAATATAGTGATTTTTCTGACAGTATTTAGAAAGTTCATTTTCTATAAAATGATTTACTTTTTCTTTTTCATTCTCCGGATACAAAACATGCACATTGGCACCTGCATCTAAGGTAAAACAAATATTACTATTATTTTCAGTTCGGTATTCCCAAATTTTATTAATAATCTCTAATGTATTTGGTTTCATCAAAATAAAATATGGATTGCTAGTCATCATCATAGCATGCAATGTTAACGCTTCACTTTCTACCAAATTAACAAATGCTTTAATATCTCCGTTTTGAAGAATTTCTGACATTTTACTCAAGTTATCGTTTGCTTGGGTAAAACGACTTTCTGCATACGGATGCTCATGCATTAAATTATGACCAACGGTACTAGAAACTTGTTTTTCTCCTTTATCAACTAACAAAATTGCATCTTGATAATTATCAAAAACCGGATGCACTTTATAAGGAAATTGTACACCAAACAAATCTGAACTTCCTTCTATTTCTGGATGATTTCCCCAAACAACCATCGGTCCTTCTATACTTCTACTTGCACTTCCAGAACCTAAACGTGCTAAAAAAGAGGCTTTTTTATTGATTTCTTTTGCTGATAAATCAGGATTTAATTCAGACTCCAAACTCATCAAACACATTGCAATAGCACTTAATCCACTTGCAGATGATGCAATTCCGCTAGAATGCGGAAAAGAATTCTCTGAATTAATGGTCATTTTATAATCAAAAATATACGGACAATATTCTTGTATTCTTTTAAAGAATTCTGCAATTTTTGGTTTGAATGCGTCTTTTTGTTTTCCTTCAAAAAACAAATCGAAATCTACTACTTTTTCAGATTCTGAATCAAGTTCTGAATTACGCTTACGCATAAAATCAATCGTAGTAATGGTATGACAATTATTTAACGTAAAACTAATAGAAGCATTTCTTGGTATTTGCGGATTGCTCTTTCCCCAATATTTTACCAATGCAATATTACTAGGTGTTTGCCAGGTAAAACTTGCTTTTTCTACTGAATTAGTATTTGCTTTCGAAATAAATTGTGCTGTATCCAAACGTCTTAATTTTGCACCAAAGATAAAACTATTTCAAAGAATTTTCAGTTAACTTTTTAAGTACATTTTCTTTGTAGGTTCTACTAATAGGAATGGCATTTTTTTCAATTTCTACCAACTCATTAGTGTACGAATCTGTTTTATTTAAATTGATAATATAAGACCTATGAATTCGTAAAAATTGATGCGAAGGTAATTTTACTTCTAAATTAGAAATGGTTTCTCTGGTTACTAAAACCTTGTCTTTTGTGTAAATCTTAATATAGTCCGATAAACTTTCTACATACAGAATTTCATCAAAAATAACTTTTACCATTTTACGATCTGATCGCACAAAAATATAGTTATTCTTTACTGCTGTTTCTTCAATATCAACCTTAGGTTTTATTGTTACCTTAGTTTCGAAAAACTTATTTATTGCTTGTAAAAATCGATCGAATGCAATTGGTTTTAATAAATAATCTACTGCTTGTAAATCGAAACCATCCACCGCATATTCTCTATATGCCGTTGTAAAAATGATCTTAGATTTTTTGTTGATGGATTTTGCCAACGACAAACCTGATACATCAGGCATATTAATATCTAAAAAGAATAAATCTATATTTTGTGTGTTTACAATTTCGAATGCTTCCATGGCATTTTTACAGCTTTTAACTAAAGTTAAATTCGGAATTTTAGCTACAAAAGTTTCTATTATTTTTCTTGCGACAGGCTCGTCATCAACAATAACACAAGTAATTTGATTCATTTTTTAGCTATTTATTTTTAGATTAGAAAGTATAAGATTTCTCGTCATTCGTGCCTTTTTCTGTCGAAAAGACAAACTGGGTGAAAAAAACCTCCAAAACTTGTCACTTCGAACAGCGAGAGAAGTCACATTAAATTGATAACACAACGATTAGCAACCTTATGTAATTTCTCCTAAAAGTCCGAAATGACAATCTCTATTAAAATTCAATTTTTAAAGACACTTTAAATGCATCTTTTTTATCTATAATTTTTAGTTGATGTTTCTTCGGATATAACATTTCTAGTCTTTTTTTAATATTCTCTAAACCAATTCCGGCATTTATATCTTCTTTTTCTTTGGATGAGTTTTCTATTCCAAAAAACAAAAAATTAGCATCTATTTTAAGATGAATATCAACTTTTAAAATTCCATTAGCAGTAAAACCATGTTTAAAACTATTTTCTACAAACGGAATTAATAACATCGGTGGAATTTGCAAATTATCATTTATATTTTCCTTTTTAAAACTCACTTTTAAAGTATCGTGAAAACGCATTTTCTCTAAAGAAATATAGTCCTCTAAATGATTTACCTCTTCTACTAATAGCACTTTTGGCTTTTCTACTTGATATAAAATGTAATCTAGTAAATTAGATAATTTTAAAATCATTTCTGGCGCTTCATCCGCTTTAGTGATAGCAAAACCATAAATAGTATTTAAAGAATTAAACAAAAAATGCGGATGAATTTGCATCTTTAAAAACTTTAATTCTTGCTCCTTTAACTCTAACTTAGTTTGTAAAAATTTGTTTTCTAAAGTCTTTTTTTCATCTAAAGATTTATAACTGTGTTTTAATATTTTTAAACCACTTGCCAAAACAACTATAAAAAAAATACAAACCAAAATTACAGCAGGATTTGTAGTTAATGCTGGCATTTTTTGAAATTCTAAATTAAAATAAAACACAAACCCAACTACTTCTATCATTAAAATAGTTGTAGCAACAAAAACACCTGAATAAATAGTATAAAGAACAAATTTCTTATATTGTTTTTTTAATAAATATTTAGGAATTAAATCATATACAAAAACATACGCAGTAATTAATGTTACAATACTTAAAAGAGAAGAAAACCAAAATAAAAAAGCTTTGTTTGATGAACCTACACTAAAAAAACTTTTGAAGAAAAACCAAACAAGCATCCAACATAAAAAATGTATTGGTATTTTTTTTAAGACTAAAATCAGTTCTTTTTGCATATGTTACAAAATAAAAATAAAGATTTAATTTTTAGGATAATTAGCGACGGATTACTTATTTTAATCTCTAAAAAGCAAATTTGACACTTTTTATACTAAAACTACCTATTTTTTGTAGAAACCAAGTAAAAAGGATTCATTCATCTCAAATATATTTTAAGAACAAACATTACCAATATTTTTGAAACGAATTTAAAAACTTATATTATGAAATATATTATCGATGGAGGCAATACATTTATGATTCCCTTAATTATTCTTTTACTTTTAACACTTTTCTTAGTCATGAAGGGTTTTAAAATAAATTCAGAAAAAAATAGGGAACTCATTAAATCCGTCAGTTTATTTGCACTTGTATTTGGTTTTTTAAACCTTTTTATTGGTTTGTACCAAATGTTTACTATGATTGCAATAGCGAATGATGTATCTCACCAGGTCTTAGGAATAGGCTTAAAATGCGAAATTACACCAGTTATATTTGGTTTTATCATTTTTCTTATTGGCAGATTAGGTGTAATTGCACTTACTTGGATGAAAAAAGAATAAACAAAAAAAACAGTTTTAGTAAAAACAAATTAAAAACTATCCAATTGTCTCAATTATATTATAAGAACAAACATTCTTACTCTTTTAAAAACGAACTTTAAAACATATACTATGGAAACAATCACAAACGGAGATCCTTTATTTATAATCCCATTATTTATCATTTTTATTATTACTATCATTTTACTTATAAAAAGCATTAAAAATAATACACAGAAAAACAGAGAACTTGTTAAAGGAGCAAGCCTATTTGCTTTAGTTTTTGGATTTGGATGTCTTTTTCAAGAATTGTTTTGGATATTCGAAGTAGTTGCAATTGCTACAGACTCATCAGCTGGAGTTCTAGGAATAGGTTTAAAATTTGCTATAACACCAACAATAATTGGTATGACAATTTTTTTAATTGCTAGATTAGGAATAATCGGACTTATTATAAAAGAAAAATAAACCTTAATAATCACTTTCAAAACACCCATTTCATTAATTTTGAAATGGGTATTTTTGTATCCATGAAAAAAGGAAATGTCTTTTTACTTTTAAACGGAAAACCACCAAAAACACTCCCTGATTTAGACAAATATGAAATTATTTGTGCTACAGATGGAGCTTATAAATATTTAAAAGAAAACAATATTAAACCCAATTTTATTAGTGGCGATTTTGATTCTTTAGAAAATTTACCAAAAGACATAGAAGTTATTCATACTCCGAATCAAGATTTTACAGATTTTGATAAAATTCTTCAAATTCTATTTGATAAAGGTTTTAAAAACATTGATATTTATGGTGGAAGCGGACAAGAACAAGATCATTTTTTAGGAAACTTGCACACAACAATTCAGTGGAAAAACAAATTGCAGCTTACTTTTTTTGATGATTATAGTCGTTATTTTTTAGCTGATAAAAGCACCAAAATTACTAATTGTAACGATAAAATAGTTTCTTTGGTTCCTTTCCCTAAAGCAATAAATATTACTACAGAAGGATTGCAATATCCTTTAAAAAAAGAAGATTTATCTTTCGGAGAACGAATTGGTACAAGAAACAAAGCAACTAATAACCAGATTAAAATTAATTTTGAAAGTGGTGAGTTATTCATTTTCATCAACCATTAAAACAAATAAATGTCTAGAAAAATAAAATTATTGTGGGATTTTAGAGGTCCAGATGCAGCACAAACAGCAAAACATCATACCATTCATTTAAAAGAATTTGCAGAAATAGAAAACTTAACGTTCTTTGAAATTGATATTGAAGAAAAGAACCCAATGTTGTTTGCTGCTTTTATTACTGTTGCCGAAAAAGATATGAAAATTTATAGAGATGCTTTAAAACCGCATCGTGGAGAAGTTGGGTGATTTTGTTTTCTTAAAAAAATCATAATAAACAAACTTTTTAAACATCCTAAAATAAAAAAAACTAAGTTTGTACCGTCTAAGTCTTTAGACAAAGAAATAATGAAGCAGAAACACCAAATTCTAAAAGTACTATTACTCATTTCAATTTATTGTTCTGGGATGTACCTTTCTGCAAATACGTCATCTTATTTTAACACGCATAATGTTGCTGAAAATAAGGAAAAGGCTACGTATTTAGAAACTGCTTCTAAAGTATTTTACACTCACACACAACAATCAGAAAATTCAATTTCTGAGCTTACTGAGTTTTCATTACCTAGTTTTCAATTGTCTTCAGACGATTTTTTGACAATTACGTATTCTAATAAACTAGAGTTTAATTCTAAGTTTAAACAGTATAAAAATTACTTAAATACTACTCGAATCAGACACCGAAAATCTGATCTTATATTTCCTTTCCATAATTTTTGGTAATACTTCTCTTTATTAAAACTACCTTTTACGTAGTTAATTAAAGTATTGATATGTTGCGATTTACCGCCTCATATAAAAATTAGTATATCAAAAAATTAAAAAAACACAACATGGATTTAGGAACAATCATTATAGGAATTATTTGTATAGTAATATGTGCATTACCTTTTGTACTAACAAATAAAAACAAAAAGAAAAAAGAAAAAGAGTTATTAGACTTACTTAAAGATTTTGCAAAAGAGCATAATTCTGAAATTACAAATCATGAAATTGGAGAACATTACGCCATTGGTATAGATGAATCTAAAAATGCCATTTCTTTTCTACAAAAAACAAAAGAAAAAAATAATCTTCAATATGTAGATCTTACAACTATTAAAAGTTGTGAAATTAGTAATATCAGTAAATCTTTAGGAAAGAACGAAACAACACTGGATAAATTAAATTTAAAATTGAATGCTATTGATAAAAATAAACCGAACGTTATCCTAGAATTCTACAATTCTGATATTAGCTTTCAACCAGTTAACGAGTTCGATGTTATAGAAAAATGGAATAAACTAATTGGCAATCTTCTTAGTACTAAACTGCAAAGTAAAGCAGCATAAACATCTTAAAAACAAGAAAGAATCTTACATACTAACTAAAAATTAGCGCGTAAGATTCTTTTTTTTTTAGGCGTAATTAGTATTAATACCTTTTAATTTCTTATTCTATAAAATCCGTTTTCAAAAAAATACATTTTAATAATAAATACATCTCTTATCTATTTCATCTAAAAATTAGTCTTGCTATTATTAATTTGGAAACCTTAAAAATTAAATTATTTACTTTTTTAACCCTTAAGTTTGCTCCTATTAAATCAAAATAATAAACTTTTATAAATGCATACTTTCGTATTCAATCACATAGCCATTTCTGTTAAAGACGTAGATATATCTATTGCCTTTTATCAAAAAGTACTGCAACTTAAAGAAATTAAGAATACTGCTTCTAATTCTAAAACTAGATGGTTATCACTTGGAGAAGGTAAACAGCTTCACATAATTCCGCGTCCAGATGCCGAAATAAAAACGAACAAAGCCGTTCATTTTGCTTTAACAACCGTAAATATAGATTCATTTGTAACGCATTTAAAAGAATTAAAAATAGAGTATTCTGATTGGCTAGGTACACCTAATAAAGATTACGTTAGAAACGATGGTATTAAACAAGTGTATTTTCAAGACCCAAATGGGTATTGGATTGAAGTAAATGATGCTATTTAACAATTTTGATTAAAGCAAAACTACTTCCACTTTATTCCACAACCCATACTTGGTTTTTGATTTTCTACTGCAGATTTATTTTCTAATAAATTGTCTAGAGAATTACGTAAATCAATTCCTGTAACAGGTTTTCCATTTCCTGGTCTTGAGTTATCTAATTGACCATGATACACGGCTTCTAAATTGTTGTCAAACACATAAAAATCAGGCGTACAAGCAGCGTCATACGCTTTTGCTACATCTTGAGTTTCATCATACAAATAAGGAAAAGGATAGTTTTCATCCTTGGCAAGCTGCTTCATTAATTCAGGTGAATCTTGCGGATAATTATCCACATCATTAGCACTTATAGCTATAAAATTAATTCCTTTTTGCTGATAATCATTCGCCATTTTTACCAACTCCGCATTTACATGAATTACAAACGGACAATGATTACAAATAAACATAATTACCGTTCCCTTTTCTCCTTTTGCATTTTCGAGCGAAAGAAAAGTATTATCAACCGTATTTAATAAATTGAAATCGGGTGCTTTTGTTCCGTTTTTAAACTCGTTAGATTCTGCTCTTGCCATTAGAATAGTTCTTAGTTTTTAGTCGTTAGTTTATCATTCCGAAATAAGCCTTTTTAGGCGATTGAGGAATCTCACCCAATCGATAAGATTCTTCTTCGTTCCTCATTCGGAATGACACGATTATAAATTTTATACTGTATTAATCTTCTGCCAAAGCGTTCGCACAAATAAAACCTCCTGTCCACGCATTCTGGAAATTAAATCCTCCAGTAACAGCATCAATATTTAAAACTTCACCTACAAAAAAGAGGTTTTTATGTTTTCTACTTTCAAAACGTTTAAAGTTTATTTCCTTTAAATCTACCCCTCCAGCGGTTACAAATTCGTCTTTAAAAGTAGTTCTTCCGTTTGCGTTAAAAACACCTTTTGTCAATTGATTTGCTAAACCTTCTAATTGAGCGTTATTTAAATCTGCCCAATTCTGAGTTGCACTTATGCCTGCTGCAATTACAAAACGTTCCCATAATCTTTTAGAAACCTCAGCAAAAGGCGATTTTAAAATAGCTGTTTTTCTAGGTTCTTTCTTTTTTAAATTCAACAAAACATTCAATACTTTATCCGTTGGTCTAGACAACCAATTTACTTCTACGTTATATTGATAGTTTTTATCCGCTAAAATTCTTGCGCCAAAGGCGGATAATTTTAAAACCGCTGGCCCGCTCATTCCCCAATGGGTAATTAATAACGGTCCGGAAGCCTCTAATTTTGTTCCAGAAATGGTAACCGTAGCATTTGACACAGAAGTCCCTAATAAATCTACCAAACGTTTATCATTTATATTAAATGTAAACAAAGACGGAACAGGCTCAACAACAGCGTGATCTAAAGTCTCACACAATTCCCACACTTTTTTAGAACTTCCTGCAGCGATTACTAATTTATCAGCTTCAAAAACTTGTTCTTTTGTGTTGATAACCCATTTATTATCTTGTTGAGAAACCGAATTTACACCACAGTTTGTCAACACTTTAATTCCTAAGTTATCAACAGCGTTTTGAAAGCAATCTATAATTGCCTGACTGGTATTTGCTTCCGGAAAAACACGATTATCATCTTCTATTTTTAAAGGAACTCCTCTATTTTCAAACCATTCAAAAGTGTCGCCTGTCATAAACTGGTGAAAAGGCCCTAACAATTCTTTTTTTCCTCTTGGATAGAACTCGCAGAGTTCTTTTGGTTCAAAACATGCATGCGTAACATTACATCTTCCACCTCCAGAAATTTTTACTTTCTGTAAAACATCATTCCCTTTTTCGAGAATCGTAATATCTAATTCAGGATTATTTTCTTTTGCGTTTATCGCTGTAAAATATCCTGCTGCTCCACCTCCAATAATTATTACTTTTTTCATGTTTTTTATTTTGACACCTCACAGGTTTTTAAAACCTGTGAGGTCTTATGTGAGTTTATAAAACCATCTGACTGTAAGTCAATATGGTTTCAAATCCTTTATTTTTAAAATAGCTTGGTGTTTCTGGATTTCCTGTTACTAACACAAAATCTCCTCCCCAAGCTCCTAAACTTTTTATCGCTCCAAAATAATCTGGAAACAATTTTTCTTTAACTGTTTTTAGTTTTATAATTGAACTGATAATTTGTTCATGCTCAACTATTAATTTTTCGAATTCTTCTAATGATTTTATTTTTAAAAATGCATCAGAAATTTCTGAAATTCTTTTTATTTCTTTATCAAAATTGATATTGCTTTCTCTAAACTTTGCAATTCCTTCTTTAGAATCTTGTTTCTGATTTAAATGTACAAAAAACAAATTCTCTTTAAAACTCGGGTTGAATTCAATTGGTTCAACGATAGGTTCTTTATCCTTAATTTGATAAAAAACTGGCATATCATTTTGTGCACAAGCAATATCATAACCACTTCCTTTAAAGGAATTCCATAATAATTTAAAAGCATCTACTTTTGCCCAAGAAGCAACAGAATTTATTAATGTTGATGAAGTTCCTAATCCCCAATTTCTTGGAAATGTAAGGTTTGTTTTTACAACATATCCGTTTTCTGCTGCTAAAAAATCTGGATTTAAGTTTTTAGCTTCTTTTAAAATATCTAACAACGTTTCGGCAATTACTTCTCCGCTTCCTTCTTTATCAGATTTGAAGGTACAATTTTTCAAACGTAGTTTTTTTAAATCGAAAACAGCCTCAAACCAACATTCTCCTGTATGTGTAAAACTCCCCCAAATAATCTCTGGTTCTTTTATTCTTTCCACGACTAAATCTTGTCCAAATTTAGTTGGAATTGCCAAAGATTTTGCGCCATCTAAAACAAGATATTCTCCTGTTAATAATAATTTTCCGTTTGAATAAAAATTCATTATACCAATCCAAATTGTTTAAAATGATGTGTAAAATGTTTTACATGAAATTTTTGCCAATAAGCATAATCTAATTCTCCAAAAAATGGATGATTTTCAGCTTTAGCTGTTTCAAAATGAATTTTAAAAGCATCTATTTGAATGAATAAATCCTTTATTGCTTTACCCACAGAATTAAATTTTAAGGCATTTGGTTCTTCAGACAACAGAGGTGCTTTAAATCCTACTTGCAATTCACCTTCTGTATTTAAAAAAGGTTTTCTTCTTGCTGATTTTTCATCAGAAACATAATAATCTGCAGCTACTTTGCCATTAGAAATTTGTAATAAAAAGCTTAAATGTTCTATCATTTGTTGCCCATTCATCTTACCGAAAAGTGGTTTTGAGTTTTCATCAATCTTAGATAATTTAGAACGTACCAAATTTTTATCAAAAAAATCAATCCAATTAATGGTCGGTTTCCGTAACTCATCTATTTTTTCTACCACTGCAGAATGTGTCACCGTTTTTTTATCAAAAAAAGCAGTAACTATTTCTTTTTCTTCTTCTGTAGCATTAAATTGATTTAAGATATTCTGCAAATGCATTTTCATGTGTCCATGCTGAATTCCCTTAGTAGTTAAAGCTCTTAAGGCTGCAAAGTTCTGTGCCAAACCTGCTGCTGCCATAATTTGCATTAAAGTTCTAGCAGATGGTTTTTGCAACATTTCTAACGATAATTTTGCTAATGGATGTAAACCTGTTAAACCACCAACAGTTCCTAGAGCTAACGGAATTTCAATCCAAAATTTAAAAATCCCATCATCAATAGTACAATGAGACAAGCTAGAATATTGTCCGGATCTTGAAGCGTAGGCATGTACACCGGCTTCCACCGCTCTAAAATCGTTACCTGTTGCCAAAACAACAGCATCAATTCCGTTCATTATTCCTTTGTTATGCGTTACCGCTCTATAAGGTTCTATTTCTGCAATTTTTATTGCTTGGTAAAATTTCTCTGCAAATTTCTGTGGGTTTTCGCCTCCCAATTCTTCAATTGTACAACTCACTTCTGCTCTTACTAAACATTCTGGAACATAGTTAGAAAGAATGCTCATTACAATTTCTACATCGTCTTTTTCAAACTTTTTAGCAATGGCTTCTAAACAAGAGTTTATAAAATTTGCACCCATTGAATCTTTCGTTTCAAAGGTTGCATGCAGTTGGTAATAATTTTCTAATTTATCAGTTTTATCAACTAATTTTATATCTAAAATTCCACCGCCACGTTTTTCCATATTTTTAGTAATGGAAGCCGTTGCGGCAAATAATTCCGTTTTATTTTTATTAAAATACGATTCAAGTTCCCTTTTATCTCCTGCATACATAAAATGGACTTGCCCAATTTTAGTAGTACCAATAACCTTCGTTTTAAAACCACCTCTGGTGCTCCAAAACTTACCTACCAAAGAAGCTGCAGCAACCACAGAGCTTTCTTCTACAACCATAGGAATCACATAAGTTCTATTATTAATTACAAAATTTGGTGCAATACCAAAAGGCATGTAGAAATTAGAAATTGTATTTTCTATAAAATCATCGTGTAATTGTTGTAAATCACTATTGTCATTCCAATACTGTTTTATAATTTCTTCTGTTTCGTGTTTATTATGGAAATAATTTTCAGTTAACCACGTAATCTTTTCATCTTTCGTTAACTTAGAAAAACCAGAAATAAGTTTGCTCATTCATTTGGGTATAAAACTATCAGCAACAAAGATAAGTGAAACTGTTAAAACATTAAGGGATATCTAAGTTTTCTCCTTTTTTAAGATATTTTTTATGGATTTTTCCGTAAACTTGGCAAACTTTTATCAAATCCCAAGGTCTACAATGAGAAAAGGAGTAACACTAACAACTATTCTACTATTAATTAGTTGTATAGCATTTTCACAGCAAAATGCAAATCAAACATTAAACAAAAAAGAAATTACATTAGAAGAAATCTGGAACGGAACGTTTTCTGCAGAAAGAATGAATTCTTTAAACTCTATGAATGGCGATTTTTATGCGGTTTTAGATTTTAATAGATTAACAAGATCGGTAACAGTAGACAAATACAGCTATAAAACTTTAGAAAAAGTTGAAACAATTGTAAATAGTGCAGATTTAAAAGGGCTAAATAGTTTCTCTTCTTATAGTTTTAATAATGATGAAACAAAACTAATTTTAGGTACTAACTTCCAGCAAATTTATCGTCATTCTAAGAAAGGAACTTATTATGCCTATGATATTGCTTCTAAAGAATTGACGTTAATTGGAGAGGATATTCAAGAACCTGTTTTTTCTCCTGATAATAAAAATGTAGCCTATGCAAAAGATAATAATATTTTTATTAAAAATGTAGCTTCAAACAAAATTACTCAAGTTACTACGGATGGAAAAATAAATGAAATCATCAACGGAATTACAGATTGGGTTTATGAAGAAGAATTTGCTTTTGTAAGAGCTTTTGAATGGAATAAAACCGGAACTCATTTAGCATTTTTACGTTTTGATGAAACAAATGTCCCTACTTTTTCTATGGATATTGTTGGCACCCAATTATACCCAACACAACAAGTTTTTAAATACCCAAAAGCAGGAGAAAAAAATGCAGCTGTAACATTACACATGTATACACTTGCATCAAAAAATACTAAGAAAATTTCTTTAGGTGATTACGAATATATTCCTAGAATTAAATGGTCTAAGGATGCAGATGTTTTAGTGGCAACTACTTTAAATCGTCATCAAAATAATTTAAACTTATATAAAGTGAATGCTGCACAAGCTAATACTACTTTATTACTTAACGAAACGGACAAAGCATATATTGATATTACAGACAATCTTACTTTTTTAGCCGATAACAGTTTTATTTGGACTAGCGAAAAAGATGGTTACAACCATATTTATCATTATGATTTCAGTGGAAAACTAATCAACCAGATTACAAAAGGAAATTGGGAAGTAACCAACTATTATGGTTTTAACGAAAGTAAAAAAACTATTTATTATCAATCTGTAGAAAATGGATCTATCAATAGAGGTGTTTATTCCATTAATTTAAACGGAAAACATAAAAGCTTATTAAGTAATAAAGACGGGCAAAACACGGCTGCTTTCAGTAAAAATTTAAACTACTTTATCAATACGTATTCATCAGCAGAAACACCACCTATTTATTCTTTATACACTGCTAAAGGAAAAATGTTAAAGGTGATCAAAAGTAATGATGCTTTAAAAGAAAGACTATCAACGTATAAGATGAGTCCGAAAGAATTTTCTACCATCAACATTAACGGAAACGATTTAAACATGTGGATGGTGAAACCGTTAGACTTTGATGCTAATAAGAAATATCCTTTATTAATGTTTCAATATTCTGGTCCAGGTTCTCAACAAGTTGGAAATACTTGGAACGGTAGCAATGATTACTGGCACAATATGTTAGCTCAAAAAGGAATTATTGTGGTTTGTGTTGATGGACGCGGAACTGGTTTTAAAGGTGCTGACTTTAAAAAAGTGACTCAAAAAGAATTGGGTAAATATGAAGTTGAAGATCAAATTGCTGCGGCTAAAAAATTAGCAGCACGTTCTTATATCGACAAAAACAACGTTGGTATTTGGGGTTGGTCTTTTGGTGGTTTTATGAGTACAAACTGTATTTTAAAAGGAAATGACATTTTTACTACAGCTATTGCGGTCGCACCTGTTACTTCTTGGCGTTTTTACGATTCTGTTTATACAGAACGTTATATGCAAACTCCGCAAGAAAATGCTAGTGGTTATGATGATAATTCACCAATAAACTATGCAGAAAAATTAAAAGGAAAATACTTATTGGTGCATGGAACTGGTGATGATAATGTACATGTACAAAACTCTTATAGAATGATAAACTCTTTAATTGAAGCCAATAAACAGTTTGATATGTTTATTGTACCAGACAGAACACACGGAATTTATAAAGGAAGAAATACTCGTTTAAATTTGTTCACAAAAATGACTAACTTTATCGACGAAAATTTAAGTAACAAATCAACTAAATAAAAGAATAATTATATGAGTAATACCGCTAAACTACCACACCAAAAAGAACTATTTGGACATCCTGTAGGTTTATATATATTATTTTTTACAGAAATGTGGGAACGCTTTTCTTATTACGGAATGCGCTCTATATTAGTTATTTACATGATTGCACAAGCCTCAAATGTGAATGGTCCTGGTTTAGAATGGACTGAACTTGAGGCCTATCAATTATATGGTTGGTATGTAATGTTGGTGTATCTTATATCTATTCCAGGAGGAATACTAGCAGACAAAGTGTTGGGGCAAAAAAAGACTGTAATGTTAGGAGCTATATTATTATCAATAGGACATGGTGTTCTAGCTATTGAAGCTGATTGGGCATTTTTTACTGGTTTATTATTCATTATTGCCGGAGTTGGGTGTTTAAAACCTAATATTTCTACAATGGTTGGAGGTCTATATCAAAAAGGAGATATAAGACGAGATAAAGGATTTAGTATTTTTTATATCGGTATTAACTTAGGCTCTTTGTTAGCAACTACCTTTATAGGTTTAGTTGTTGCTAAGTGGGGATGGCATGCAGGATTTGGTCTTGCAGGAATTGCCATGATTCTTGGTTTACTTGTATATATTTGGGGCCAAAAATTTATTACTCATGTAGGTAATAAAATGTCTGTTAAAGAAAAAGAAAATGATGTTTCTATAGGGAAAGTATTTGGTAATATTTTTAAATCGCCTATACACTTAGGGATTATGACCGTTTTAATTATCATATCATTATATGTTGGATATACTAAAGAAGGTGTTGATCATTGGGGTTACGGTGCTCTTTTTGTCTTTTTATCTTTTGTTATAGGACTTCTAATGATGATTTATAAAGATTTAGAGTCAAAAATTATGAAAGATAGATTCTTAGTTCTTTTATTATCATTTCTATTAGTGGTTGTTTTCTGGGGAGCATTTGAACAAGCAGGAGGATTAATGAGTGTTTATACAGAGCAGAAAACAGATAGAATGTTATTTGGTTATTTAATACCAACACCAATGTTTCAAGGATTAAATGCTGGTTTTATTATTTTGTTCGCAGTTTGGATTGCAAATATTTGGGCAAAAAGAAAACTTAATAATAAAGAAGCATCCTCATTGTTTAAAATGGCAACAGGAACTATTATCATGGGACTAGGTTTTGTCTTTATGATCTTAGCCGTAAGAGAGTATGAGGCTAATGGTAGTTCTGGAATGCAATGGTTAATTCTTGCTTATCTATTTCATACCATTGGAGAATTATCTTCATCTCCTGTATCCTTATCATTTGTTACCAAATTAGCACCCGTAAAATATGCATCATTAATGATGGGATTATATTTTGCCGCTACTGGGCTTGGAGGAAAAGTAGCAGGTATTTTAGGTGAAAAATCAGCTCAGTTTGGAGAATACACCATTTTTACAGGAATCGTAGTTTTTACCGTAATTTTTGGATTGATCGTTATTGCTTTACTGAAACCTCTAAAACGTTTAACGCATGGAGCAGAAGATAACGAGGGAACAAAAATGGAGGACAACGAAGGTTTCGAATTAGCCGATAATTAATAAAACAAAATAACAAACTTCATACACTATATCTTAATGAGATTTGTTATTCTTAAATAAATTTAATTTTTTTACATGAATACAGCTAAATACAGATTTGAAGGTTCAGAAATGAACAATAAATTACTGCTAGGACATCCCGCAGGTTTATTTATTTTATTTTTCACAGAAATGTGGGAACGTTTTTCATACTATGGAATGCGGGCATTATTAGTTATTTTTTTAATTTCATCTTTAACAGATGGAGGTTGGGCTTGGAGCAGAGAAGAAGCTTTAGGTTTATACGGTACTTACACCATGTTGGTGTACTTTACCCCTATTATTGGAGGAATATTAGCCGATAGGATTTTGGGTTACAGAAATGCCGTTGTTATAGGAGCTTTATTAATGACACTTGGACATGCATCCATGGCATTTGATACTCCTTGGGCCTTATATGTAGGTATTGGTTTATTAATTGCAGGAAATGGGTTTTTTAAACCAAATATTACTTCAATCATTAATGGTATTTATATAAATGCTCAAGACAAAAAAGATGGAGCCTTTACTATTTTTTATATGGGTGTAAATGCTGGTGCTTTTTTAGGGATTATGCTTTGTGGTTATGTAGGTGAAACCTATGGTTGGCATTTTGGTTTTGGTTTAGCGGGTATTTTTATGTTCTTAGGAATGTTACAATTTTATTTTGCGCAAAGTATTTTTGGTAATGTTGGTCTAAAACCTAGTAAAGTAGCTGATTTATCTGATGCAATTAACAAAGATGAAAAAAGTTATGACGATGTACCAAATAATGTGCAAAGAGACCGATATATTGTTGTTGGTATTTTAGCATTTTTTACTATTTTCTTTTGGGCTGCATTTGAACAAGCTGGTGGTTCTATGACTATTTTTGCTAAAGATTATACTAATAGAGTGCTAGAAGGTAGTGCTGCTACTGTTTTTAGAATAGCAAATACACTACTTACGATTGTTCCGTTAATTATTATTACTTATGTTTTATTTAGTTTGTTTAAAATAACCTTTAAAAAATACGCTTTATCAAATACTTTTTTAGGTATTAGTTTTGCTATAATTTGGATTATCGTAATTACAATGCTAAAAAACCAGTTTAGTGAAGTTTCTACGGAAATACCTGCTTCTTGGTTTGGTATTTTAAATTCATTCTTTATTATAACATTTGCTCCATTATTTTCTAAAATTTGGGAAAGCAAATACAATCCACCTGCAACTATAAAATTCGGTGTTGGATTAATACTATTAGGATTAGGTTTCTTAGTCTTAGCTTATGGCTCTGCTAGTATTCCTCAAGGTGCAAAAACAGCATCTGTTAGTGTTATTTGGCTAATTTTAGCATATTTACTTCACACTTTAGGTGAGTTAAGTTTATCTCCAGTTGGTTTGTCTTATGTATCTAAATTAGTACCCGGAAAAATGATAGCAATGATGTTTGGTCTTTGGTATATTGCCGTTGGTATGGGTAATAAATTAGCTGGTTCTATGGGAGGAATGATTGATGAAATAACAACTAAATACTCTATGAGTACTTTCTTTTTAATATTTACTTTTGTACCTATAATTGCAGGTCTTTTAGTAATGAGCTTAACACCTTTATTTAAAAAATTAATGCACGGAGTAAAATAAACTTCACAGAAATATATAATGAAAGAGGCTGTCTAAAAAGTGAGTTTTTTGTCAATCTAAATTTATTTTAGATTCTTAAGAGTACTGAAATTCAGTAAATTTAAATACTGAAACAAGTGAAGTATGACAAGATTTAATACTTTTTAGACAACCTTTTTTTTTGTAAATTAGACCAAATTATTACGACTTATTAAGCATGAAAAAACAGATATTACTCATTGCAATTTCGATATTTTATATAAATACTTATGCACAAGAAAATATTAAATGGCTTGGTTTTGAAGAAGCTATTGAATTAAACAAAAAGAACCCGAAACCTATTATAGTAGATGTATATACGGATTGGTGTGGCTATTGTAAAAAAATGGACCTCAACACCTATTCTAATATAACAATTGGCGAGTATATAAATAAAAACTTTTATGCCGTTAAACTAGATGGTGAAGACAAAAAAGATATTGTTTTTAATGATCATACGTTTAAGTTTCAAAAAGAAGGAAGGCGTGGTTATCATCAACTAGCAGCTACTTTAATGAATGGAAAAATGTCGTATCCTACTACCTTATTTTTGTCTGAAGAAGTAGAGTTAATAGATAGAATTCCGGGCTATTTAAATAAAGAAGTGATGGAAAAAGTATTAGTCTATTTTTCTGATGAATTATACAAAACAAAGAAATGGGACGAGTTTATAAAAGATTTTAAAAGTAACTTGTAAACACTGGTTACCAAAAATAAAACCACCCTATTTATACATTATTTTTGGTTTTCGTATTTCTGATATAGTAGAAATCTAATCTAAAAAACAAGAAAGGACACTAAAATGTATACTTTCTTATTTAATAGGACCTGCTATTATAGAAACTTATTTATAAAAAGCATCTAAATTAAGAGCAGAAAACCCATTATCGAAGCTGTAGATATTACATACAACAACACCACTACTAATTTAGTAGATAAATTAAAAGAGCGTTACGGGGTTTAGAAATGAAACTATATTTTAAGTTCATAAAAATTACCGCCAGCTCCATGTGCTTTTTCATCGGTAATTAATAATGTACTGTTATTTTTAAAAGCAATTCCTTCTTTTTGTGATAGATGATTTAAAGGTGTTTTTGTTAGTTTTCCAGATAAAAAATCATCGTTTTTGTAATCTGTAAAAATTAAAACCGCAGCTGGAGATAACAACGCTACTTTACTTCCATCCTTAGAAATATCTGCAGAAGTAATCCAAGAATCCATATCGTTACCATTATTAAATTCAGAAATAAATACTGCTTCATGTTTTCCTTCCTTAGCCGGAATTCGATACAAAGAGGTTTTACCAAACTCATTTTTTACTCTACTTTTAGTAAAAATATAAAATGAATTGTTATAGTAGAAAAAAGATTCAGCATCAAAAAAAAGTTGTTTCTTTTTAGGTGGAAACTTCGTTTGATTTGGATATGAAAACTTAATTTTTTCTATTTCAATTTTTTTAGAACTGTTTAAATCTTTCTGTTTTACTTTTAAAATAACTAAATTTTTTCTTTTACTATCGTTGTTTCCAAAATCACCAATATAGAGGTTTCCTTCTTCATCAGAAGTTAAATCTTCCCAATCGTTATTTTTAGCTTTTATAGTAATCTCTTTTATAATCTTCCCACTCTCCGAAACCCCATAAATTCTAGGTTTGTTTCCGCTATCATTTAGCATCCAAATTAAATTAGAGTTAGCAACCACTTCTGTACCAGAAACTTCTCCTAAGTCTTTAGCTAAGTCTGAAATAAGTTTTAAACTACCAAAATTCTGACAACTAACTAAGAACAGAAAACTAAAAATTGCAACTATTTTTTTCATCAATGCTAAAATCTATAATTAATACTTTAATAAAGAAACCCTTCAAGTTTTATAAAATCTGAAGGGTTTAATATCTATTTATTCTTTTATGTAATACGGTTTATATATCCTTCAAAAAAAAAAGGAAACTCGCTTTTCTACCAACCTCCAGAAGCGCCACCTCCACCAAAACTACCTCCACCGAAACCGCCACCAAAGCCGCCTCCGCCAAAACTACCTCCACCAGAAGAGCCTCCAAATCCGCCACCAAAGCTTCCGCCGCCTCTACCGGCGTTACTTAAAATAATGGCATCGAAAATACTTTCTGCAACAGAACCTCTTCTATAACCTCTGCCACCTTTTCCGTTATTTTTATTTCCTCTAGAAATTAAAATAAAAATGATGATCACTATAATAATAAAAATGATAACTCCAGGATCAAACCCTTCGGCATCTTTTTGACGTGTTCCTTTGAATTCGCCATTTAATGTTTTAAAAATATAATCAGATCCTTTGTCTAAACCACTATAATAATCTCCTTTTTTAAACTCCGGAATTATAATTCTTTCAATAATTCTTTTAGATAGAAAATCAGTTAAAAGATGCTCTGTTCCTCTACCTGCTTGAATGGCAATTTTTCGATCATCTTTTGCCAATAACATTAAAATACCATTGTCTTTAACCGCATCACCTATACCCCATTTCTCTCCCCAATTAGCAGCTAAATAATTAATATTTTCACCTTCGGTGGATGCTATAATTGCAATTACAATTTGTGTAGATGTAGTGTCTGAATACTGTACTAATTTACTTTCTAGACTTGTTTTTTGGTCTGCAGTTAATAATCCTACATAATCGTAAACACTAGTTTGAAATTTTGGAATTTCGGGAATTTTATATCCTTGAGAAAAAAGATTTATTCCACAAAAAAGAATTGCAAATAACATCAATTTCCTACTAAAAACTGCCAACCGAATACTGCCTACTAAATTACTCATCCTTTAGAAATTTCATTAGAAAGTTCATCTTCATCATCAATTTGCCAAGGAAAATGAACTTGTAGTTCTTTTCCTGCCTTTAAGATTCCGTCAACAATTCCTTGTTTAAAATCACCTTGTTTAAAATGATTTTGCATTACATCTTTGGTACTATTCCAAAAATCTGTAGGTACTACTTTGTTAATTCCTTTATCACCATAAATAACAAACTTCTTATCTTTTACGGCAACGTAAATCAATACCGCATTATCATCTTTGGTGTTGTTCATTTTTAGCAGGTGAAATACTTCTAACGCTCGTTCATCATGCTGCTTCTCTGAAGAAGCTTCAATATGAATACGGATTTCGCCAGAAGTATTTGTCTCTGCAACTCTAATAGCAGAAATAATTTCTTGTTCTTCTTCTGGAGATAGAAACGCTTCTACTTTAGACATATTATTGATTTTTCTTATTAAAATCGAAGTTTACATCAGGCGCATTTTCAGAACCAGCGTTTGCTTTATAACGATCCATGGCATCAAAATTAAACAGACCTGCTAATAAAGAACCTGGAAACACTTTAATGTGTTTATTATAATTATTTACACCTTCATTAAAACGATCTCTAGCAACGTTAATTCTGTTTTCTGTACCTTCTAACTGGCTTTGTAATTCTAAAAAGTTTGCATTCGCTTTTAAATCTGGGTAACGTTCTACTGAAACCAATAATTTAGATAAAGCACCACTTAAACCAGATTGCGCTTGTTGAAATTGCGCCATTTTTTCTGGAGTTAAATCTCCTGCATTAATATTTACAGAAGTTGCTTTTGCTCTTGCATTAATAACATCTGTTAACGTTTCTTTTTCAAAATCTGCTGCTCCTTGTACTGTTTTTACCAAATTACCAATTAAGTCGTTTCTACGTTGGTAAGCACTCTCTACATTAGACCATGTTGTTTTTGCATCTTCTTGTAAAACAACAGCTGTATTGTTAAAGTTTTTCCCCCAATTGTAAAGTCCGAAAACAACAACAAGGATTACTATTACTGGAATTAACCATTTTTTCATAATTTCTAAATTTTAATTTTTGATTGATTTTTTGTACTACAAAACTACCTAATATTCTTGAGAATGTAAAGAATACAAGCGTCTATCCTACAAATTAGACACACAATTACAGTAAATGTTACAATTGATTTTTAATTTTAATCAGTTCTGCCTTAACCCCTTCTAAACGGGTTATTATTTCTTGATGATCAAAAGTAGATTCTGGATTTTTTTTAAGCTTTTGTTTTGCTCCTTCTAAAGTAAAACCTCGTTCTTTTACAAGACTAAAAATTAATTTAAAATTTTTAATATCTTCTTGGGTAAATAAACGATTTCCTTTAGCATTTTTTTTAGGCTTGATAATATCAAACTCCTTTTCCCAAAAACGAACTAAAGAGGTATTCACGTTAAACGCGTTAGCTACTTCACCTATTTTATAATACCTTTTCTCTGGTAAATCTACGTACATATATTCAGTATTCAGTATTCAGTATTCAGTATTCAGTATTCAGTATTCAGTATTCAGTATTCAGTATTCAGTATTCAGTATTCAGTATTCAGTATTCAGTATTCAGTATTCAGTAGTATTCAGTATTCAGTATTCAGTATTCAGTATTCAGTATTCAGTATTCAGTATTCAGTATTCAGTATTCAGTATTCAGTATTCAGTCAGTATTCAGTATTCAGTATTCAGTATTCAGTATTCAGTATTCAGTATTCAGTATTCAGTATTCAGTATTCAGTATTCAGTATTCAGTATTCAGTATTCAGTATTCAGTATTCAGTATTCAGTATTCAGTATTCAGTATTCAGTATTCAGTATTCAGTATTCAGTATTCAGTATTCAGTATTCAGTATTCAGTATTCAGTATTCAGTATTCAGTATTCAGTATTCAGTATTCAGTATTCAGTATTCAGTATTCAGTATTCAGTATTCAGTATTCAGTATTCAGTATTCAGTATTCAGTATTCAGTATTCAGTATTCAGTATTCAGTATTCAGTATTCAGTATTCAGTATTCAGTATTCAGTATTCAGTATTCAGTATTCAGTATTCAGTATTTCAGTATTCGTAAAATTTCGAAAAAAAAAAATCTTAGTAATACTAATTCGAATTTCCTTAAAACTTATTAACTTTTTTAAAAGATTTATTTTTCTCTTTTCACTCTTGATTCTTGATTCTTGATTCTAAAACTTTGAAAAAACTAACAAATAGTCACATAAAAAACATAGATTTAGTCTTTTCGCTATTATCTAATCTCTTGTTTATTCTTTGTAAACAAAACCTTAATCGTAAGATTGTCCTTCCTCTTCTGCTGCTTTTTGCATTGCAGAAAACTCTTCTGGAGATAAATCTCCATAATAAAAACTAATAGGATTTACTGCTACACCATTTTTATGAACTTCATAATGTAAATGTGGACCAGCAGATAATCCGGTATTACCAACATAACCTATTAAATCTCCTCTTTTTACGATTTTACCTTTTTTAATTACAATTTTTTTCATGTGAGCATAAATGGTTTCATACCCATAACCATGTTCTATATAAACAACATTACCAAAAGAACTACTTCTTTGTGCTCTAATTACTTTACCGTTTGCAGTGGCATAAACAGGTGTACCAACACGCGCCGTAAAATCCATACCTTTATGCATCTTTTTGTACTTTAATATTGGATGCATTCTCATACCATAGCCAGAAGCCATTCTTGTTAAATCTTGTATCTTAACAGGTTGAATTGCAGGAATAGAAGCCAACATTTTTTCTTTTTCTTTTGCTAAAGTTACTATTTCATCTAAAGATTTAGATTGTACCACTAACTTTTTAGAAAGTATATCTATATTTTTTGTTAGCTCGGTTATCATATTAGTATTATCGAAACCTTCTAAATATTTGTATCTGTTTACACCTCCAAAACCTGCAGATCTTTGCTCTTCAGAAATAGGGTTTGCTTCAAAATAAGTTCTATATATATTATTATCTCTTACTTGCAATTGCCCCAGAATAGAAGAACTTTCATCCATTCTTTTAGAAAGCAACTCATAATGCAACTTTAAGTTTTCTAACTCTCTTTTTTGAGATCGCTCTCTTGGCGACATAATAAACTGACTAAAAATAATAAAACCAAAGAAAGCCGTTAAAAGCAAAGCTAAAACTCCGAAAACAGTTTTCTTATAGTAATCACCCTTATTTACAGCAATTTTCCTGTAAGAAAGCGTGTCTGCATCGTAATAATATTTTACTTTTGCCATATTGCTAAATATACTATTTTTGTTTTATAATGTGAGTTTTATATTTGAAACTCATTTTTATTAATTTACGAAATTACAAAATGTTTTACAACTGCTTTTTATTCGCAGTTTATTTTAAAAATAATTTAACATAATCCAACTTGTTGGAAACTTCTTTTATATGAAATCACAAGATATCCGCGCTACTTTTTTAAATTTTTTCCAAGAAAAAGCACACTTAATTGTTCCTTCTGCACCAATGGTAACCAAGGACGACCCAACTTTAATGTTCGTAAATTCTGGGATGGCGCCTTTTAAAGAATATTTCTTAGGAAATGGAGTTCCTAAAAAGAATAGAATGTCTGATTCTCAAAAATGTTTACGTGTTTCTGGTAAACATAACGATTTAGAAGAAGTAGGATATGATACCTATCACCACACTTTGTTCGAAATGTTAGGAAACTGGTCTTTTGGCGATTATTTTAAGAAAGAGGCAATTGCTTGGGCTTGGGAGTTATTAACCGAAGTTTACAAAATTGATAAAGATATTTTATATGTAACCGTTTTTGAAGGATCTGATGATGCTGATAATCTAAAAATGGATACCGAAGCATTTGATATTTGGAAACAATTTATTACTGAAGACCGTATTTTAAAAGGAAATAAAAAAGATAATTTCTGGGAAATGGGAGAGCAAGGACCTTGCGGACCGTGTTCTGAAATTCATGTAGATATTCGTTCTGCAGAAGAAAAAGCGAAAGTGGATGGTAAAACTTTAATTAATGAAGATCATCCTCAAGTAGTTGAAATTTGGAACCTTGTTTTTATGCAATACAATAGAAAAGCAAATGGTTCTTTAGTAGATTTACCAAACAAACATATTGATACAGGAATGGGATTTGAACGTTTATGTATGGTGATGCAAAACGTAAAATCTAATTACGATACAGATGTTTTTACACCGATTATTAGAGAAATCGAAATGATTACTGATGTAAAATATGGTAAAAACTTAGAACAAGATATTGCTATTCGTGTAATATCTGACCACGTTAGAGCTGTTGCATTTTCTATTGCAGACGGGCAATTACCAAGTAATACTGGTGCTGGTTACGTAATTAGAAGAATTTTAAGGCGTGCCGTGCGCTACGGTTTTACATTCTTAAACAAAAAAGAGCCTTTTATTTATAGATTAGTAGATGTTTTAAGTAAAAAAATGGGAGATGCTTTCCCTGAATTAAAAGCACAAAAACAACTAATAGAAAACGTAATTAAGGAAGAAGAAACTTCTTTTTTAAGAACTTTAGATCAAGGTTTACTTTTATTAGATAGAATTATAGAAAACACTTCTGGTAAAGAAGTTTCTGGTGATAAGGCTTTTGAATTGTATGATACTTATGGTTTTCCAATCGATTTAACATCTTTAATTCTTTCTGAAAAAGGATTCACTTTAGATGAGAAAGGGTTTGAAACTGAACTTCAAAAACAAAAAACAAGATCTAGAGCTGCTAGCGAAATGTCTACAGATGATTGGACCATCTTGGTTGATGATTCTATAGAAGAATTTATTGGTTATGATGCCTTAGAAGCAAATGTAAAAATTACAAGATACAGAAAAGTAACTTCTAAAAAAGATGGTGAAATGTATCAATTAGTATTTAACTTAACACCTTTTTACCCTGAAGGTGGAGGACAAGTTGGAGATAAAGGATATTTAGAAGATACTCGAGGAGATGTTATTTATATTCTAGATACTAAAAAAGAAAATAACGTTATTATTCATTTTACTAAAAATTTACCCAAAGACATTAAGGGTCTTTTTAAAGCTGTAGTTGATAAAAAACAACGATCTAAAACAGAATCTAATCACACAGCTACTCACTTATTACACCAAGCACTAAGAGAAGTCTTAGGAACGCATGTAGAGCAAAAAGGTTCTGCTGTACATTCTAAATATTTACGTTTCGATTTTTCTCATTTTTCTAAATTAACCGCGGAAGAATTACGCGAAGTAGAAAATTTTGTAAACAGAAGAATTGAGGGAAAACTTCCGTTAGAGGAAAGTAGAAATATTACTATGGAAAAAGCAATTGCAGATGGTGCTATGGCTTTATTCGGAGAAAAATATGGAGATACTGTTAGAGCTATAAAATTTGGTAAATCAATTGAACTTTGTGGTGGAACACACGTAAAAAACACCAGTGATATTTGGCATTTTAAAATTAAATCTGAAGGTGCCGTAGCTTCTGGAATTAGAAGAATAGAAGCGATAACGAATGATGCTGTAAAAGATTTTTATTTTGAAAATAATAAAGCTCTTTTCGAAATTAAAGATTTATTAAATAACACTAAAGAACCTGTAAAAGCTGTTCAGAAATTGCAAAATGAAAATACTGCTTTACAGAAACAAATAGAACAATTATTAAAAGATAAAGCTCAGAATTTATCTGGCGAATTAAAAAATCAAATACAAGAAATTAATGGCGTACAGTTTTTAGCTACAAAAGTAGACTTAGACCAAAACGGAATTAAAAATCTTGCTTTTGAAATAGGAAAAGAACATAAAAATGCATTCTTATTCTTTGCTTCTTCTGCAGCAAAAGACAAAGCTATGTTAACGTGTTACATTTCTAAAGAACTGGCTATTGAACGTGGCTATGATGCTGGTAAGGTAGTAAGAGAATTAGGAAAATTAATACACGGTGGTGGTGGTGGACAAAATTTCTTTGCAACAGCCGGAGGTAAAAACCCTGGTGGAATTCCGAAGGCTTTAGAAAAAGCTAAAAATTATCTAGTATAAGCATAATACTTATTTTTAAATTTAAGTTATTGATATTGCTACAGTTACTCAAAAAAAGTTATAAATTTGAAAAATTATAATTATTTTCATCTATTAATCTAAACTATGCCCCATTTAGATACTTATTCTGGTAATTGGACCACAAAACAAGCAAGTCATTTATTAAAAAGATCCTCGTTCGGTGTAACACAAAAATTAGTTACGTCCTCGGTTTCATTAGGTTTATTGGAAACTATCAATACCTTATTTAAAGAAACCCCACTACCAGGCCTTCCATTAAAATATCAATATGACGGAAAACCTGGTAGTAATGATGAAATAGAGGATCCTGGTGCAAAATATGAAGAAAGCTGGGTAAATGCACCTCCATACCCCGTAGACATACCTAGTGGTGGAAATAGAGAAAAGATTTTCGCTTCTAGAAAAAACTCTATGTATGCTTGGTCTTTTCTACAAATGCAAAATGAAGAAATGTCTATTAAGGAAAAACTCACATTATTTTGGCACAACCACTTTGTAGCTCAACATGACAATCCACACAGAGAGTTCGTTTATACAAACCTATTACGAGAAAATTCTTTAAAGAACTTTAAAGAATTGGTAAAGCAAGTAACGGTAAATCCAACCATGATGCAATACTTGAGTAATGCTTTCAACTCAGCGATTGCTCCAAATGAAAACTATGCAAGAGAATTATTAGAACTTTTTACGATTGGAAAAGGAAAAGCCGTTGGTAATGGAGATTATACAAATTATACAGAAGATGATGTTGTGGCCATCGCAAAAGTACTAACAGGATGGAGTATTACATCTTTACTTGATTCAGATCCCTTAAAACCTTATTTCAGAGATCATCGGCATACACAAGGAGATAAAATTTTATCACACAGATTTAATGATGCTATAATTTTAGAAAACGGAGAAAATGAATATAAGGATTTAATTGATACCATATTTAAACAAGATGAATGCTCAAGATTCATTACTAGAAAACTCTACAAATGGTTTGTAAGACCTGAAATAACTGCAGATATTGAAATTAATATAATTGAACCTTTATCTAAAATTGTAAGAAACAATAATTACGATATTGTACCTGCTTTAAAAACACTATTAGCATCAGATCATTTCTTCGAAAACACCTTCTGTATGATAAAAAGTCCTATAGATTTAATGTTTTCCGTTACAAAATCATTACAAGTTTCTGCTCCAACAACTTCTGTTAATGAAGAATATAATTATGCCCTATTATTATATAATACTTGTACAGATTTAAATCAGTCAATATTTCATCATCCAAATGTGGCTGGTTGGAAAGCTTATTACCAAGAACCATTATTTGATAAAATTTGGATAAACAGTTATCTACTACCTAAAAGATTAGATTTTTGCAGATTAATGGTAACGGGTGGAGATTTACTTATAGATAATCCGTATAAATCATATACCATTGCTCCTTTAGTTCCTGTTCTACAAATTGCTTCTGAAATAACAAATTCTGAAGATCCAAACATTTTAATAACAGAATTATCTAATCAGTTATTCAATTACCCTATCTCACAAAATCAAATTGATGATTTAAAAGACATCTTAATTCCTGGTTTACCAGATTATGAATGGAAAGTAGAATATACTAATTTTTTAAAGAACTCTTCAAATGAAGGTATACGAATTTCTGTAGAAAACAAACTTAGAAATTTAATTGCAATGATGGTACAAATGTCTGAATTTCAAATAATGTAATATGAAGAAGTCAAAAAAACTAAATAGAAGAGATTTTTTAAAATTAAGTACATTAGCTACTGCTTCTTTACCAATTGCACTAAGTGGTTTTCCGTTATTTGCAAGTGAAAAACCCAAAGACTTCCAATTTCTAGAAGACAATGAAAATATATTGGTTTTAATACAATTACAGGGAGGTAATGATGGCTTAAACACCGTTTTTAATAATAATCAATATGATAATTTACAGAGCGTACGTTCTAACATTATAGTACCAGAAGCTAATTTATTAAGTCTAGATAATGGCGTAGCCCTTCATCCTTCTTTAGCTGGTCTAAAAGAAATCTGGGATCATGAAAAGTTATCTATTATCCAGAATGTTGGATATCCGAATCAAAATGGATCTCACTTTAGATCTACTGATATTTGGAATTCTGCGTCCAGTTCTAATGAAAACATTACTTCTGGTTGGCTTGGACGTTTTTTTGGTGAAGAAAACTCTGAATACCCAGTAAACTATCCAAATAAAGATCATCCACACCCATTTGCAATTACTATCGGAAAAGTAGTATCAGAAACTTGCCAAGGAAAATCCGCTAATTTTTCTATGGCAGTATCAGATCCTAATAACCCAGGAACTGCTTTATTATCTAGTACAGGGGAGATTTCTTCTAATTGTTACGGAGATTCTTTAAATTACATTAATAATACAATTTCACAAACAAATGCCTATGCAGATATCGTTAAAAACGCATCTGAATCAGGTAATAATTTATCAACCAAATACGAAAATACTAACAACACTAAGTTAGCAGGAAAATTAAAAAATGTTGCAAAACTAATTTCTGGCGGATTAAAATCAAAAGTATACATTGTACAATTAGGTGGCTTTGATACTCATAACAATCAAGTTGAAGGAGGAAATGTTACAGAAGGAATTCATAGTCGATTATTAAAGGAATTATCTGATGCCATAGCGGCTTTTCAAGAAGATTTAGAATTACTAAATATTGATCAGAAAGTAGTTGGAATGACGTATTCTGAATTTGGAAGAAAAATTCGCTCCAATAATAGTTTAGGGACAGATCACGGTGCTGCTGCTCCTTTATTTTTATTTGGAACTTGTGCTAAGAACCAAGTTTTGGGTGATGCCCCAGAAATTGACACTAAAGTAGACGAAAAAGAATCAGTACAAATGCAATACGACTTTAGAAACATCTATAGTACAATTTTAACAGATTGGCTAGGTGCTACTAAACAAGAATCTACCTCCGTTTTATTTAATGAGTTTGATGCACTTCCTATATTTAAAAAAGGTTGTTCTGCTTCACTTTCTAGTGATGATTTTTTATTAAAAGAATTAGAGATCTCTGTGTATCCAAACCCTACAATTGATTCGGTTAATATTAAATTTTTAGGAAATAACGAAATCGTAAAAATTACTTTATACAATAGTATTGGTGCCGTTGTAAAACAAATTACAAGCGAAAAATATAGTTCTATACAGCATAATTTAAAAGTTGATGTTCATAATTTACCTAAAGGAAATTACTTTATACATTATCAATCTAAAGGCATTTCTAAAACTAAAAAATTATTGAAATATTAAATGAATCTACAAACAAAAATCCCATTAAAAAAAGCATCAAATAATTTAGTCTGCTTTGAATCTAAATTGATTCTTTTGGGCTCTTGTTTTTCAGAAAATATTGGAAATAAACTCAATTATTTTAAATTTCAATCTAACCAAAATCCATTCGGAATTCTATTTCACCCAAAAGCAATTGAAAATTTAATTACAAATGCTATAAATGAAAAAGAATACACAGAAACGGATTTAATCTTCCAAAATGAACGTTGGCATAGTTTTGATGCTCATTCTAGTTTAAGCACTACTAATAAAGATGAGATTTTAAACAACTTAAACGCTGTAATTTCATCAACAAAAAAAGAATTAGAGGAAGCAACACATATTATAATTACTCTAGGCACTGCTTGGGTATATCGTTTTATTGAAACAGATAAAATTGTTGCAAATTGTCATAAAATTCCACAGAAAAAATTTTTAAAAGAATTACTTTCAGTTGATGAAATTACGGAAAGTTTAGAGGCTATAATTGTACTTTTAAAAGCTATTAATAAAGATATACATGTACTTTTTACGGTTTCTCCTGTAAGGCATTTAAAAGACGGTTTTGTAGAGAACACTCAAAGTAAAGCACATTTAATTACTGCCATACACAATATACTTAATGAAGATAACGTCTCTTATTTTCCTTCTTATGAAATAATGATGGACGAATTAAGAGATTATCGTTTTTATGCAGAAGACATGGTACACCCCAACAAAACTGCCATTAATTATATTTGGGAAAAATTTGTTGCTACTTGGTTTTCTGAAGAGGCTACTTTAATAATGAAAGAGGTAGAAATAATTCAAAAAGGAATTTCTCATAGACCTTTTAATCCAAATTCCATACAACATCAACAGTTTTTAAAAAATTTAGAAGTTAAAAAAGACAAGTTAAATACTCAATTCTCTTTTATCACTTTTTAAAAATACCTAAATAATTAACTACTATTTACTTTAAAAAAAAATTACACTTAAAAAGTATATTTAATTTAAAAAATGTATCTTTATAATAAATAACATTATCCCCTAAATGATGAAAAAAGTATTAATTGGAATAACTTCAGGACTTTTAATAGGTATGTTTGTAACATCAATTTTTGTTACAGATGAAATTAGTGCATTAGAACTAATTCTAACAAAAATTACTATAACCTCAGTAATAACAGGACTTTTTTGCGGTACTTATGCGCTTTTAACAAAATCTAAACTAAAGGTATTTCTTGTTTCTATTGCTATAGGAATTACTATTTTCTACCTAAAATATCTTATTACTGGTCATGATTTTAATCCAATTACAATGGGAGCCTTTGTTGGCTCAATACTTGGCGGAACATTTGCTGTCATAAGAAAACTATCCCACTCTTTAAAAGTATACATTAGACTACAAAGACATAGAAAAATGGGGTTTAGTAGAAGAAAAAATCACTCCGTTTTTTACAAAAAAATAGAATCATAACAAATTAGTTACAATTCTATTTTATTTATAATACAAAAATAAATAATCGGTATGAATCGATTATCTAAAGTTTATTTATCAGAAACGTGTTGATCTACGTTTTGCCAAGGTCCTCCATTAATTACATCTACTCCATTTTTAGCTAAAAACTGAGTAGCTTGCCCACTTCTTGCTCCACTTCTACAAACAGCAATTACTGGTTTGTTCCAAGCTTTAATTTTATCAATTTCTAAAGGAATAACAGTTAAAACCACATGTTTTGCACCTGCTGTATGTCCTTCATCCCACTCCTCTTTTGTTCTTACATCTAGAATTATAGCTCCTTTTTCTAAGTATTCTTTAATTTCTGCACTCATATCTTTTCTTTTAAACATGTCAAATAGACCCATGTTGTTTTTATTTTAATATTAAACTTAGCACAAAACTAATCCATTTTCAATTAGGTTTGTGTAGCTTTTGTTACATTTTAACTCTTCTAATCTTTCTAAAATGGTCTAAAGAATAGAAAGATTATTTTGCAAAGCTACTTCATATAATTCTAAAGTCAATAACCAATCCAATTGAAATTGAGTTTTTAACTGATTAAAAATTTCTATTATTTTTTTATTTGCAAAAGAATGTTTCTCCCCTTATCCTTATAACACTCCTTATTAAAGCAATATAATTGTTGTTTATTTTAACGTTCATTTACGTTATCGGTTTCGTAAAAAAACGAGAAAATCAATAAAAACAATGAAATTTTCCTTAATTTTACTTTTCAATTTTAAGACAATGAACAAGAAAGTTATCCTTATGATTTTGGATGGTTGGGGAATTACGCAAGACCCTAAAGTATCTGCTATTTACAACGCAAAAACACCTTTTATTAATAGTTTATATGACAAGTATCCAAACGCTCAATTAAGAACAGATGGAGAACATGTAGGTTTACCTGAAGGACAAATGGGTAATTCTGAAGTAGGACATATGAATTTGGGTGCTGGTAGAATTGTGTATCAGAATTTAGCGCGTATCAATAAAGCTGTAAAAGAAAATACTTTAGGTAAAGAAAAGGTATTATTAGATACTTTTAAATATGCTAAAGAAAATAATAAAGACGTTCATTTATTAGGACTAGTTTCTAATGGAGGAATTCATGCACATATTAATCACTTAAAAGGATTATTAGATGTTGCTAAAGAAAATGAAGTAGATAATGTGTATTTACACGCATTTACAGATGGTAGAGATTGCGATCCAAAATCTGCTCCTTATTTCTTAAAAGAAGTGCAAGAACACATGGACAAAAGCACTGGTGAAATAGCAACTGTAACAGGTCGTTATTATGCTATGGATAGAGATAACCGTTGGGAACGTGTAAAAGAAGCGTACGATGGTGTGGTAAATGCAGTTGGTACCAAAACAACAAATGTTATTGATACTATAAACGCAAATTACGAAGCAGGTATCACAGATGAGTTTCACAAACCAATCATTGTAACAAATGAAGATGGTTCTCCGAAAGCTCAAATTAAAGAAGGTGATGTTGTACTTTTCTTTAACTACAGAACAGATAGAGGTAGAGAATTGACAAATGCTTTGTCTCAAAATGATTTCCCAGAATTTGGAATGAAAAAATTAGACCTTTATTACACAACCATCACTTTATATGATGCAAGTTTTAAAGGAATTAACGTGATCTATAATACCGATAATATTAAAAATACGTTAGGTGAAGTTTTATCTAATGCAGGTAAAAAACAGATTCGAATTGCAGAGACAGAAAAATATCCACACGTTACTTTTTTCTTTTCAGGAGGACAAGAGACTCCGTTTGAAGGAGAATCTAGAATTTTAAGAAATTCGCCAAAAGTAGCTACCTATGATCTAAAACCAGAAATGTCTGCATACGAATTAAAAGATGCTTTGTGTATAGATTTAAAGAAAGGTGAAGCAGATTTTGTTTGCTTAAACTTTGCTAATGGAGATATGGTTGGTCATACCGGAATGATGGACGCTGCTATTAAAGCTTGTGAAGCTGTAGATATTTGTGCTAAAGAAGTTATAGAAACTGGTTTAGATAATGGATATTCTATTTTATTAATTGCAGATCACGGTAACTGTGAAACCATGATGAATCCTGATGGATCTCCTCATACAGCACACACTACAAACCCAGTTCCTTTTATTTTAATTGATAAAGAAATTAAGTCTGTAAAGAGTGGTGTTTTAGGTGATATTGCTCCTACAATCTTAGATTTAATGGATGTAGCACAACCAAAAGAAATGACACAACATTCTTTATTATAATCATATTTAAAAAAAAATGAAAAGACTTTTTATATTAGCTTTTGTAGTAATACTATCATCTTGTAACGTACAACAGAAAGTAATTAAAACTCAAAAAGTAACCGCAACAAAGAATCAAAGTGGCGATTTAATTGGATTAGCTAACAAAGAGTCTTTTCAACAAACCCCATACAGCACTTGGTTTAATCAAAAGTTTGATACATACACTCCAGACGCAACCACTATTACATCCCTTAAAAAGGAATTAAAAGGAGTTAAAATTAAAGGTTTTATGGGGACTTGGTGTGGAGATAGTAAAAGAGAAACCCCGCATTTATACAAAATTTTAGAACAAGCAGATTTTAATTTAAATAATTTTGAATTAGTTACTGTAAACAGAAGTAAAAAAACACCAGATAACTTACAAGAAGGTTTAGACATTAAAAGAGTACCAACTTTTATCTTTTATAAAGAAGGAAAAGAAATTGGTAGATTTGTTGAATATGCTCGAGAAACTTTAGAAAAAGACATCTTAAAAATTGTTTCAGGAAAAGCATACAAACATTCTTACCAAAAATAATAAATGCTACCAACAAACCCTTTAATTATTGCTGTAGATTTTGATGGTACCATTGTAGAAGATGCGTATCCTAAAATTGGTGAAGAAATAATTTTTGCTTTTCATACCTTAAAGAAACTACAGTCTCAAGGTCATAGATTAATTTTATGGACCTACAGACATGGTAAAAGATTAGATGAAGCTGTTGCTTTCTGCAAAGAAAATAATATTGAATTTTATGCCATAAATAAGAATTTCCCAGAAGAGGAATATGATGAAAAACACAGCCGTAAAATTCATGCCGATTTATTTATAGATGATAGAAATGTTGGTGGTTTTTTAGGGTGGACAGAAATACACAAAGCTATTTTTAACTACGAGCCACCTGAAAAAAAGAAAAAAGGATTTTTCTCTTTTTTCAAATAGACAAACCCTCCTATTTTACCTAAAATGTAGTAAATTTGTCTTTCAATTTATTTAAAATGATTAAGATAAAAACAAGAGAAGAGATAGAATTGTTGCGCGAAAGTGCCCTAATCGTTTCTAAAACATTAGGTATGCTTGCAAAAGAAGTAAAACCTGGAGTTTCTACTTTATATTTAGACAAACTTGCAGAAGACTTTATTAGATCTGAAGGTGCTGTACCTGGTTTCTTAGGCTTATATGATTTTCCAAATTCACTTTGTATGAGTCCTAATTCTCAAGTAGTACACGGTATTCCAAATAAAAACCCACTAATAGAAGGCGATATTATTTCTATAGATTGTGGCGCATATAAAAATGGTTTTCACGGAGATCATGCCTATACTTTTGCCGTTGGAGAGATTGAACCGGCTACAAGAAAACTACTAGATGTAACAAGAGCTAGTTTATATGTAGGTATTCGTGAATTTAAAGCAGGTAACAGAGTTGGTGATGTAGGTTATGCTATTCAAAAATTTTCTGAAGATCATGGCTATGGAGTTGTAAGAGAACTAGTAGGACATGGTTTAGGAAGAGAAATGCACGAAGATCCAGAAATGCCTAACTACGGAAAAAGAGGTAGAGGTAAAAAGTTTGCAGAAGGAATGGTAGTTGCCATAGAACCAATGACAAACTTAGGTACTCATAAAATTAGACAACATTCTGATGGCTGGACAATTACAACTTTAGACAACAAACCTTCTGCCCACTTTGAGCATGATGTTGCTATTGTTAACGGAAAACCAGAACTTCTTTCTACATTTAAATATGTACATGACGTATTAGGGATTGTTACCGATGAGGAAGACGAATTCAGACAATAAAACAGACACTAATTTCACTAATTGTCACTAAAAAATAAACTTTAATTTCACCAAAAAAATTGAAATCTGAACTTCTACATAAACAGGAATCATATAACATTATTGGTTCCTGCATGGAAGTTCATAAAGAATTAGGAAAAGGTTTTAGTGAAATTATTTATGGTGATGCTTTAGAAATTGAATTTAAAAGACGTGGAATTTTATATCAAAGGGAAGTAAAATTTCAAATATTATATAAAGGAGAAAAATTGTCTCATTATTATTTTGCTGATTTTGTTATCGATAATAAAATAATACTTGAAATTAAAGCAATTGAATGTTTAACAAACAGCCATATAAAACAAACTCTTAATTATTTAGCTGCATCAAAAATAAAACTAGGCTTATTAGTTAATTTTGGTGAAGATAGTTTAACCTACAAAAGAGTAATTTTATAACTCTCATTTTGTGTAATCCGTGTAATTCGTGTCTATTTTTAAATCCATTCTAAATACCATCCCAAGACCTTGGTTAATAAAAGCTAGTTATCTAGTAAGGCCAATTATTGCTTTTTCTTTAAAGGGCGATAAATTTACGGATCCTATAGATGGTAAGAGTTTTCGTAAGTTTTTACCTTACGGATACGGTAAGCAACGAGAAAACGCACTTTCTCCTTCTACCCTATCTTTAGAAAGACATCGATTAATGTGGTTATTTTTAAGAGATGAGACAGACTTTTTTACATCAACCAAAAAACTAAAAACCTTACACATTGCGCCAGAACAATGTTTTTTAGATATTTTTAGAAAACAAAAAAACTTAACTTATACCACTTCAGATTTAGAATCTCCAATTGCAGATGTTAAAGCAGATATTTGCGACTTACCTTTTGATGACAACTCGTTTGATGTTGTTTTCTGTAATCATGTCTTAGAACACATTACAGACGACACCAAGGCAATGCAAGAACTTTTTAGAGTAATGAAAAAAGGTGGATTTGGTATATTTCAGATTCCGCAAGATTTATCAAGAGAAAAAACGTTTGAAGATGATTCTATCACAGACAAAAAAAAGCGTGCTGAGATTTTTGGACAATATGATCATGTAAGAGTGTACGGTAGAGATTATTTTAACAAGTTACGTTCTATAGGTTTTAAAGTTGAGGAAATTGATTACACAAAAAAAATCGCTCCAGAAAAACTAGAACGATTTTGTTTAATGAAAGGAGAAATTCTCCCCGTATGCTATAAAGATTAATTGTCTTTATTTTTTCTTAAAAACTCACCCAACTTCTCTAACTCTTCATCTCCCATAACAATTACATTATTTCTAGAAATTTGGTATTTTCCTCCCTCTAATTTCACTACTTTAGAATCTCCTACATATTTCTCATAAGCATCTTTAGCAACACTTACTTTAGCTCCTTCTTGGTTTATCTAAATAACTTTACCTTTTTTAATTGCCTGAAACTTTTCTTCATAAAAAGCACCAACATACTCATAACCACCATCTGAACTTAATATTTTTTTATTAGTAGAACATAAAAAAGAATGTACATTATGGTTCCCATCAAAATATAATGGATGCATTCGCCCTCCTAAATGACCTCCAAAATCATACCATTCTTTGTTTATTTTAACTTCTCCATCTTTATTATATTTATCTATTACATCTTCCCTTTTTAAGGTTTTTAAGAGTTCCGTTTCATTAGAAATTCTAACAATTTTTTTCACATTTAAGTCATAAACCATTGGTTCAAAAGAGTTATTTGGGTAAGTAACCAATCTTCCATTTCCTCTTGGCAACATTACCTGACCATAATGTGTGGCAAGGGAATTAAACTCTGACACATTTGGCAAAAGAAAACCTTTTTTATCATTTGTATTAAAACAGTAAATTTTACTAGCTTCCTCTTTTTTATTTTTTAAAAGGATAAAACCCTCAGAACTAATTGCATCTTTAAAATCTGTAGCTTCTACAATAATTCTCCCCATATCATCTACAACTCCAAAATTTCCATCTTTCGAATATAACGCAACATTATTCGCATTAAAACGATAAATACTATCTACTTTTAAAGACAACGATTCAGACTTTTTCTTCCAAAACATTTTTAAGGAGTCTATTTTTTGGTGCTCCTTTTCTTTCTTGATACGCTCATATTCTTCCTTTTTCATCTTTGCTTCTAACTCTTCAATTGTTTCCTGAATTAAAATAAGATTCTCTAAGTTATTCGTATATTCTTCTGAAGCTTTATTTGTAGTAAGTAAAAAGTATTGTTTATTGTAAGTTTCTGACTTTTTTAAAAAATCTAGTTTTTCTTTATCCGTCTCCTGATATAAATGATTTTCATAATAGATTAATGAAGCTAGAGTGGCTAAATCACTTTCTGTTATAGTATCAACATACTTCAATGCTTTTTCAAATTGAACCAAAGCCCCTTTGTAATTAATACTTGTTTCTATAGCTTCCTTTGCTCTTTTTATATACACACCAGCAATGTCTTTATTAGACTGAGCATTAGTAAGTGCAAAAGAAATTAAGCATAAAAGTATAAGAAGTAATTTTTTCATAGCAATACCAATTATTCTAAGTTATAAATTAAAATGCAATATAACAAAAACAGAAGGTAAAAGCCTAACTACCAGTAAGCATTTGTCTTATATTCCTTTAAAACACCATTCTTATCCATATACAATAAAATAGCATCTATATTTTTATGGTTGTTTAAAAATTCTTTTGCCTTATTAAGCCCCATTGCCATAAAAGAGGTAGCATAAGCATCTGTATCAGCACAATCTAAACTAGCTATTACGGACGCACTTAACAAATTACTTTCTATTGCATAACCTGTTTTAGGATTTACTGTATGCACATATTTTTGTCCATCTTTGGTAACTCTAAATTTTCTATAATTACCAGAAGTAGCCATCGATTTATTAGATAAGTTTATATTTCTATACCCTTTTATACTATCTTTTTTAATAGGATTGACTAACTTTATAACCCAAGGGTGGTTTTCTTTTTTTATGCCTTTAGCACGTATTTCGCCACCGATTTCTATTAAATAATTAGAAATATTTTTACTATTAAAAAAACGAGCTACCTCATCAATTCCAAATCCTTTGGCTATAGAATTAAAATCTAAATAAATATGAGCATCTTGTTTTTTAACCTTACCATCAACAATAGTTACTTTATCTAAACCAACATATTGCATTTCTTCTTTTACCTGATCTTTAGTTAAATTTATTTTTTCTTTTTTAGGACCAAAACCCCAAGCATTTACAAGATTTCCAACAGTTGGATCAAAATAACCATCGGTTTCTTTATAAATTCTTTTAGATTTCATAAAAACTTCTAAAAATAAATCGTCCACAACAACCGTAGAATCTCCTCTATTAATTCTAGAAATATCTGAGCTAGAGATATAAGTTGATAAGGATTTGTTCATTAAAAAAAACAAACTATCAATAGATTTTTGATAGTTCTTAGCACCATTTAAATACGTTATTTTATAGGATGTTCCAAAAACATATCCCTTTAATGTAAAGTCTTTAGTCTTATCTTCTTTAGAACAAGAAAAAAAAACCATTATAAACAGCATAAGAATAATTTTATATTTTGACATCATAACCTTTAGAATCTTTATACAAAAGTAGAACATAAAGTTTTCATAAAATATCATTAATAGTACTTTTTATAGCTACAATTTGTTAAATTTGTTAACTGAATTAAATATCTTATCAATGAAAAAAATATCATTCTTATTATTAACTGCTATCGTAGTGAGTTCTTGTGTTTCTAAAAAAGAATTTGTTACGCTACAAACAGAACATGACAAAACTAAAACAGAATTAGTAAATGTAAAAGCTAATTTACAAAAGTGTTTAATTGAAAACGAAAAAGAATCTACTAAGGCATTCTCGTTATCAGAACAAGTAAAAACGCTAAAAGAAGATAAAAAAGGAGCTTTAAAACAAGTAGAAAACTTAACTGTTTTAACGCAATCTTCTTCTGATAATATTAAAAATGTTATTTCACAGTTAAGTGAAAAAGACAAATACATTAATGGTGTTAGAAAAGCAATGACTCAAAAAGATTCATTAAATCTTGCTATTAAGTATCATTTAACTAAAAACTTAACAAACGGAATTCAAGATAAAGACATCGAAGTAAACGTAGAAAAAACAGTAGTATTTATTTCTATTTCGGATAAACTATTGTTTAAAAGCGGAAGTTATAATGTAAATACTAGCGCATACTCTGTTTTAGAAAAAATTGCAAAAGTAATTAATGACCAACCAGAAATGGAAGTTATGATTGAAGGTCATACAGATACTACACCAATAAAAAGAAATTTAATTCAAGATAACTGGGATTTATCTGTGTTAAGAGCAACTTCTATAACAAGAGTTTTACAATATAAATTTGGAGTAGTTCCAGCTAGATTAATTGCTGCAGGTAGAAGCCAATACATACCATTAGTGCCTAACAACTCTAGTGCTAATAAAGCGAAAAACAGAAGAACAAAAATTATTATTATGCCTAAATTAAATCAATTCTTTGATTTATTAGAGCAAGATTCTGATAAATAATTCTTTTTGAAAAAATAGTTAAAAACCATCTGAAATTCAGATGGTTTTTTGTTTAAAAAAATCTTTATTAAAAATTTAAAAATGGAAAATTTAAAAAACAAAAAAGCCATTATAACAGGTGGTGGAAGAGGATTAGGAAAAGCAACCGCAATAGCCTTTGCAAAAGAAGGAATAGAGGTAGCAATAACAGGTAGAAATGAAACCGTTTTAAAAGAAACTGTTTCTGAACTAAAAGCATTTGGCGTAAATGCTATTTATGAAGTATTTGATGTTGGTGTTTACGAAGAAGTTAAAACAGGAATCAAAAACATTATAGATGCTTTAGGTACTGTAGATATTTTAGTAAACAATGCTGGAATTGCTGCTTTTGGTTCTTTAAACGACATGGAAGTTAGCAAATGGACTCAAATTATACAAACCAATGTTATGGGAATGTATCATGTAACAAAAGAAGTTTTACCTTATTTAATTGATAAAAATGAAGGTGATATTTTTAATGTAGCGTCTACTGCAGGACTATCTGGAAACGCAACTACATCTGCATATTCTGCCTCTAAATTTGCAGTTATAGGTATGTCGGAATCTTTAATGAAAGAAGTTCGTAAAAACAACATTAGAGTTTGTACACTAACACCAAGTACAATTGCTTCTGATATGTCTATAGAACTAGGTATTGCAAACAAAGATTCTGAAGACTCTGTTTTACAGCCAGAAGATTTTGCTGAGTTAATTGTAGCTGGATTAAAATTACCAAGAAGAGCCATGCTTAAAGGTGCTTCTTTATGGTCTACAAATCCATAACAAATAAAAAAATATCATTAAAAAATGATTGTATTTTAATTTAAAATAGTTTTTATACTATTTAAAAACCACTCAACAGAGTGGTTTTTAATTTTAGAGAGAGTATAGTTGAATATGATTCTTAGAGATTAAAAAAACATTTATTTTATTTAAAACTTACAGAATAAATTATAAACAAGGTCGTTATTATACCCACTTAACACTTTAAAATATAAAATATGATTCAATTTAAAAAAGTAGCAACCTTTTTACCACTAGCACTTATAATGCTATTTATGTCTTGTACAGAAAATGAGACAAGCATGGACACTCCTCCAAGTGATACTAATGTTCCTGAAGATAATTTTATTATCCAATTTAAAGATAATAACTTAAAAAAAAGTATTAAAGAAGCTTTAACAATAACAAAGGAAGATATATCTTACAGTGATATAAAAGCTATAGATTCTTTAGATTTAGTAGTATGTAATGATTTTGATAACGATGGAGACGTAACAACTTTATCTGGTATAGAAAATTTCACAAATCTTATTCATTTAAAGATCACAAACACCTGCGATATTAAACTTAGTGTTAAAGATTTAACACCGTTAGAGACTCTTTCTAAATTAGAATCTCTTGAATTAAATTATTCTAGTATTGATGATTTAACACCGTTAATTGGACTTGCTAATTTAACAACATTAAAAATACTACGTTCTGAAGTAGCCGATCTTTCTATAATTAAAGGCTTAAAACAACTTATCGATTTAGATTTAGAAGAAAGCTTAATCGAAGATTTCTCAGACATTAAAGACTTAACTAATTTAACCTCATTAAACTTAACATCTAATGATTTAAAAAATAATTTTGATTTTTTAAATACGTTAACTAATCTTAAAAAATTAAATTTAACTAATTGCAATATAAGCGCTATAAATGCTGTTTCTAGCTTAAAATCAGTAGAAGAAATTACTCTAAGGTTAAATGATATAAGTGATATAAAATCTTTCTGTAACCTAGAAGCGTCTTTTAATGGACTAATTAATTTTAGTGGAAATAGAATGTTAGACGATGCTGATATTGATAACCTAAAAAGTTGTTTACCAAAAGCTAACATCTTATTCTAGCTAAAAGTATATATATAAATGTACGAGAGAAAATTAGAAAACTAATTACTCTCGTACATTTTTTTAAGGTAAATACTATTCTAATATTTTTATAAAATCATCAAAAGCCTCGTAATAAGGCTGATCTTTAAAAACTGGACTTTCCACACTTTCTGCGTTGGCAATTCCTACCCCTGCAAACCAAACTTTAGCATTTTGTTTTTTTGCATGGTTTTTAAAAGTCTCCATCCAAATAGTATCATATTCATTCGGGTTTTGAATATTATTACTCGCCTTTACCAATACAAAAATAGTAGGTTCTCCTTTTTTAAATAACACAAATTGGGGATGTCTTTTTAACTGACTGTTTATAGCCTGAAATTCATACCCCATTTTTGTAAGCTTCTTACCAACAATGTTCATTGCCAAATTATGCAATTCTTGTGCTGTTAAAATCTGCATTATTTTTTCTTTTTCTTGTTATGCTTGTTGTAGTTTTTATCTCCTCTAGTTTTAGGCTTCTTATATTTTGCAGCAATTTCTCGTCTGTAAGAACCACCTAAATTTACTTGACTATTTTTCTCGCTCTTTTCATGAAACGCAGGTCCTGGAACATACTCTAAAGAAGTTCTGTTCTTAGAAATCCCTTGATCTTCTTTCGGACGTTCATCTTCTGTTAATAATTTAGAAATTTCAACATCTTCTGGTAAGTCTAAAACCGGAATTTCATAATTCATTAACTCCTCTATACTTTTCTTTGTTTCTTGCTCTTTTGGCGTAGAAAAAAGAATGGTTTTCCCTGCTCTTTCTGCACGACCTGTTCTACCAATTCTGTGCATATAGTTTTCCGGAAATTCTGGTGTATCAAAATTGATAACATGAGAAACATTATCAAAATCTAAACCACGCGCCATTACATCTGTAGCTAGTAAAATTCGGTTTTTACCTTCATCAAACTGTTTTATAGAACGAATTCTGTAATTCTGAGTTTTATTAGAGTGTATTAAACACATTTCATCATTAAACGCTTCTTGTAAGTGCTTAAATAACAAATCTGCTGTTCTTTTAAAACCAACAAAAATTAATACTTTATTATAGGTTTCTTTATCGGATAAAAGCTCGTGTAACAAATTAACTTTGGTAAAAAAGTTAGGAATATTATAAGAAACTTGCTCAATATTATCTAGTGGCGTTCCACTTACGGCAACAGATATTTTCTCTGGATTTTTAAAGAAATCGTAAATTAACGCATCTACATCCTCCGTCATCGTCGCAGAAAACAATACATTTTGTCTTCTTTCTGGGATCACGTCAAAGATATTCATCAACTGAAAACGGAACCCTAAATCTAACATCACATCTACTTCATCAATTACTAATTTCTGAATAGATTTTAGCTTTAAAGCATTGCTCAACGCCAAGTCATATAAACGACCAGGAGTCGCCACAATAATGTCTTGCCCTTGTAAAATAGCTTGTTTTTGGGTGTTGATGTTTGTACCACCATACACGCCTAAAACACGCGTATTAATATATTTAGATAATTGTTCTATCTGTTCAACCACCTGTAAAACTAGCTCACGCGTTGGTACTAACACCAAAACTCTTGGGTGTTGTTGTTTAGAAAACTTTAAATCTTGCAAAATAGGCAACATGTACGCAAAGGTTTTTCCGGTTCCTGTTTGCGCAATTCCCACAACATCTTTCCCTGATCTAACCACAGAAAATGCTTGTTCTTGTATTGGCGTCGGGCTTACAAAGCCTAAATCGTCAACAGCATATTGTAATTGATTAGAGATTCCTAAATCTTGAAAAGTCATTCTTAATATTTTTCTGCAAAGGTACGTTTTATAAAACGCTAAACAATAGCTCTTTTCACTAAGAATATTTAGTAATTTTGCAATTGAAAATTTACACTAAATGATTACAGATACGCATACCCATTTATACTCTAGTCAGTTTAAAGAAGATCAAGCAGAAATGATGCAACGCGCTAAAGACGCAGGCGTTACTCGTTTTTTTATTCCTGCCATAGATTCTACGTACACAGAAAAGATGTTACAATTAGAAAAAAATTATCCAAATGATGTTTTTTTAATGATGGGCTTACATCCTACTTCTGTAAAAGAAAACTATTTAGAAGAATTGGCATTGGTTAAAGATTGGATCGATAAAAAAGATTTTTACGCCATTGGAGAAATTGGCATGGATTTATATTGGGATACAACTTTTTTAACACAACAACAAGACGCTTTTAGAACACAAATACAATGGGCAAAAGAAAGAAAAATGCCGATTAACATTCACTGTAGAAATGCTTTTGATGAAGTTTTTGAAGTCTTAGAATCTGAAAAAAATGATGATTTAAGAGGGATTTTTCATTGTTTTACAGGAACCTTAGAACAAGCAAAACAAGCTATCTCTTACAATATGAAATTAGGAATTGGTGGAGTTGCTACTTTTAAAAATGGTAAGATTGATAAGTTTTTAAATGAAATTGACATAAAACACATTGTTTTAGAGACCGATGCGCCTTATTTAGCACCAACTCCATATAGAGGAAAAAGAAATGAAAGTGCTTATTTAACCAACGTAGTAGATAAATTAGTAGATATTTATGGTCTTCCTTTTGATGAAATTGCAGCAATTACAACCCAGAATTCTAAAGATGTTTTTGGGATTTAAATGTTAGAACCACAAACCACATACTACAAAACACCATTAGGTACCGCAAAAATTGTAGGAGACGAAAACGGAATTCAATCTGTTTCGGTTTTAGATGATGATCCCTTGTCTGAGTTTATCTTGAGCGAAGACGAAAGACTCGAAGTGACAAATTCTGAAATCCCTGAATATTTACAAGAATGTGTCGCTCAATTAGAGCAATACTTTTCTGGAGAAAGAAGTAATTTCGATTTAAAATTAAATCCTCAAGGAACCGATTTTCAGAAAAAAGTATGGGACGAATTATTAAACATTCCTTTTAATAAAACAAGAACCTATTTAGAACAAAGCAAAGCTTTAGGAGATGTAAAAGCGATAAGAGCGGTTGCTTCTGCAAATGGCAAAAACCCAATTTGGATTATTATTCCGTGTCATAGAGTTATTGGTTCGGATGGTTCTTTAACGGGTTATGCAGGCGGAATTTGGCGTAAAAAATGGTTATTGGCGCACGAAAACCCAGTAAAACAGCAATCGCTGTTCTAATTTTATTATTCAAACATTAAAAAACATATTTTTACGTTTAAAACGTATAGTTTTTTATGATTCAAAGAATTCTCTTTTTCTTTTTACTTTTTATTGGATTCTCAATCCAATCTCAAACTGTATCTAAAGATTTTAGAATACAGAAATATTTGATTGAAAAAGATACCGTTCAATTAGATTCTGTAGCTTTAAATCCAGAGAAATTTAAAGTCTTAGATGCTTTTTCTAAAGAAATTCCTACTTCAGAATTTACAATCGATTTTAGTAATGCTATTTTAAGTATCAACTCAAAAAAATATACAGAAATTACGGTAGAATATTTTCGCCTACCAGATTTTATCACCAAAATATACACTCCTTTTGATGAAAAATTCATCCTGCCAAACGGCACAAATACCGGCAAGTTATACAGTTTAACCACCAACAAAAAAGCTTCAGATATCAAATTGTTTGATGGTTTACAAACCAAAGGTTTTATCTCTAGAGGAATTACCTCTGGAAATAACCAGAACGCAGTTACAAGTTCTGCTTTAGATTTAGAAATTTCTGGAAAACTATCTAAAGACGTAACCTTAAGAGCCAATATTTTTGACACGAATATTCCCATTCAAGAAAACGGATATTCGCAAAACATCACCGATTTCGACCGTATTTTTATTGAAATGTTTACTGATAATTGGCGTGTAAAAGCGGGAGATATTTCTCTAAAAAACACCAAAAGTTATTTTTTACCGTTTACCAAACAAGTTTCAGGCTTACTGGTAGAAGCTAATTTAAATGACAACCTTAAAGTTGCCGCTTCTGGCGCTGTGGTGAGAGGTAGATTTAGCTCATATAACATTACTGGTGTAGAAGGCAATCAAGGTCCGTATAAAATTTTAGGGACTAATAATGAAACTGCCATTTTAATTATAGAAGGCAGCGAACAGGTTTTTATCAATGGAATTCCTATTAAACGCGGAGAAGAAAACGATTATACTATTGATTATAATTTAGCTGAAATAGAATTCAATACCACATATCCAATTACTAATGATATGAGAATTAAAATTGATTTTCAATATTCAGAAAGAAACTATACTCGTTTTATAACCTATGATGAAGCTTCTTACGAAGGTGAAAAATTTAGTATTGCTGGTTATTTTTATTCGGAAAATGATGCTAAAAATCAACCAATACAACAAAATTTAACAGACGAACAAAAACGAATCTTAGAAAGTGCTGGTAATAATACCGATTTAATGATTGCAGAAAGTGCCTATGAAGATGCTTTTAATGAAAATAAAATTCTGTATAAAAAAGTACTTAATGGAAGCAAAGAAATTTTTGAATATTCTAGCAATCCAGCTGATGAATTGTACACGGTAACTTTTTCTAACGTTGGCAGTAATTTAGGAGATTATGTATTGGACCAAACCACAGCAATCGGAAATATCTTTTTATTTGTTGGCACAAATCAAGGGAATTTCAACCCTATTATTCGTTTAACTCCACCTACAAAATCGCAATTATTTATTGTTCAATCTGCATACAATCCTTCTGGAAAAACAATAATTAATACCGAAGTTGCATTGAGTAATAATGATGCCAATTTGTTTTCTACTATAGATGATGCCCAAAATAAAGCCATCGCTACAAAAGTAAATTGGCAACAGACTTTAATTGATAAAAAATGGAAATTACAGAGTAATGTAAGTCATGAATTTGTGCAGAATAATTTTAGAACAGTACAACGTTGGGAAACGGTAGAATTTAACAGAGATTGGAATATTCTAACAAATGACGCCACCAAAAGCTATTTTCAGTCTGAATTTAGCTTACAAAATAAAAAGGAAGATTTTATTTTATACCGATATAACAACTTAACGTACAAAGATATTTTTTCTGGAAACAAGCATGAATTACAATCTAAGATGAAGTTAAAAAACACTTCCTTTTATGTAAATGGTAGTTTTTTACAAAACACTTCAACAACCGAAGACAACTCGTTTTTTAGAGCGAAAGCTAAAGTAGAACATGATTTTAATAAAAAATGGTTGGGAGCATTTATCAACTTTGAAACCAATAGCAGAAAAGACCTTACCACACAAGAATTTATCAATACAAGCCATAAATTTAAAGAATATGAAACCTATTTCGGAATTGGAGATTCTACCAATGTATTTGCCAAATTCGGATTTAATTACAGAAATAACGACAGTATAAAGTCGAATAGTTTTACAGAAATTAATAATAGAAAAACATTTTACATCAACAGTAAAATCATACAAAACAAACAAACCAATTTAAGTGTTTTTGCGAATTACAGACTTACAGAAAACAAGTTTACAGACAATGAAAAATCGTTAAACTCTAAAGTTGTTTTTAATCAAGCATTATTTAATAGTTTCATCAATTTAGGAACCGTTTATGAAACTTCATCGGGTAACGTTGCCCAACAAGAATATATTTATGTAAAAACAGAACCTGGTTTGGGGTATTATACTTGGATAGACTATAACAGCGATGGCGTTAAGGATTTTGATGAATTTGAAGTTGCAGAATTTCAAGATCAAGCGGAATATTTACGTTTACCAAAACCAAATTTACAATTTATTGCCACTCAAAGAGCAAAATTTACGCAGTCTATAACATTAAACCCAAGAATTTGGACAGCTAAAAATGGGGTTAAAAAAGTACTTTCTAAGTTTTATAACCAGAGTTTTTTAAGTGTAGAAAATGAACAGCAAAGAATAGGGAATTCGTTTAATTTTAATCCTTTTGATTTTGATGAAAGTAAACTGATTGGTTTAAATTTCAGTCTTAGAAATAGTCTATATTTCAACAGAAACCTTCAAAAATATAGTACAACATATACTTACGGAAAAAACAGAAATAAGCAACAATATTTTATCGGAAATCAAGAAAATAACATTGAGTTACATCAGCTAGATTTTGCACATAAATTTGCAACTTTTTGGTTGCTTGAGTTGATGGGTAAAACCGCTGAAAATGATTTAAAAACAGCCAATTTCAACAATAGAAACTACACCATTAATGCCAATGAGTTTCAGCCAAAAATTAGTTTCTTATACAATGAAAGCAATCGTTTAACTGCTTTTTATCACTTTAAAAATAAAGAAAACCAACTCGCAGATTTCGAACAGTTGAAGCAACAAAAATTCGGAATTGAATACTTCTACATCAACAGTAAAAAGAATCAAATTTCTGCCAATGCAAACGTATTTTTAAATGATTTTACTGGTGATACCAACTCGCCCGTTGCCTACCAAATGTTAGAAGGTTTACAGGATGGAAAAAATTATACTTGGAATCTTTTATTCAATCAGAAATTAAATGCTTTTTTAAATCTGAACTTATCTTATTTAGGTAGAAAAAGTGAGAACTCAAAAACCATTCATACCGGAACTGTGCAGTTAAGAGCTATTTTTTAATAATTTATCTCCGATAATAGACATAAGACCGCTTCGCTTTTAGAATCAAGAACCAAGACCTGACTATAACTTAACTTTTTTTTATCACTCTTACATTGGTTGCAATTTTTTTCTTTTGTCAGTTCTAGCGCAATCGATAACAATATAGCTTCCCAAATAGGTTTCGACTAAGCTAAACCAGACATATCTTTTTCTTTAAAACTGTAAATTATAACACTTTTTTCTGATTATTTAAAATGTTAATTTTCTTCTTATGTAACAATTATTTCATTAAAAGTTTAAAAAAAATGGTTAATTTGCATCGTAATGATGAAACTTACAGCACTTTTATTATCAAATTTAATTCTCTTGCAGAGTTTTAATATTGGTTTAGAAACTTTTTCTAAAATCAATGTATTGATAGAACACGCCCAATTTCATCAAGAAACATACGGGGACACTTTTACAGATTTTTTAATAGAACATTATGGAGATAAAGAATCTATATCAAAAAAACACAAAGAACATGGCGATTTACCTTTTAAACAAGATTGTGTAAATCACAACCATTTACCGTCTGTTTTTACTTTAAACACGCAAATTTTTGAATTGAAACAAACCCCAACAATTCAAATTCAACAAAATTATTTTTACAAAGAATCTTATTCTTTAGTTGATAAACCTTCTGTTTTTCAACCACCCAAACACGCATAATTCATTTTAGATTTTTAATTCTGGATTCGTTTAACACATAAACGGAAACCAGGAATTTATTTATTTCTTAATTTTTATGAATTATGTTAGAAAACATTATAAAAATCAGCTTAAAACATAAGCTAATTACTTTCCTTTTCACGGCATTTATTATTGGTTTCGGGATTTTCTCTTTAACGAGAATTCCTATTGGTGCTGTGCCGGACATTACCAACAATCAAGTACAAGTTATTACCACATCTCGTAATTTATCTACCCAAGATGTAGAGCAATTTATCACCTATCCGGTAGAGTTAGAAATGGCAAATTTACCGGGAGTAGAAGAAATTCGTTCTGTTTCTAAATTTGGTTTATCTGTAGTAACCATTGTTTTTAGCGATGATATGGGTACTTATTTACCACGACAATTAATTGCCGAAAAAATAAAATCGGCTTCAGAAAAAATTCCACAAGGATTCGGAACACCAGAAATGGGGCCCATTACCACAGGTTTAGGAGAAATTTATCAATATATATTAGATGTTAAACCAGGGTATGAAAACCAATATTCTCCCACAGAATTAAGAACTATCCAAGATTGGATTGTAAAACGACAGTTATCGGGAATTCCAGGTGTTGTTGAAATTAATACTTGGGGAGGTTTTTTAAAACAATATGAAGTTGCCATTAATCCGAATAAGTTAAATGCAATGGATATTTCTGTATCCGAAATTTATGAGGCATTAGAAAAAAATAATAGTGTTGCAGGTGGTGGATATATTGAAAAAACCAACGAAACCTTTTTTATTAGAGGAGAAGGTTTGATAAAATCGCTTGAAGATGTTGGCAATATTGTGGTTAAAAATGAAGGCACTCCTATTTACATAAAAGACATAGCCAAAGTAGGTTTTGGAAGCGCTACCCGTTTTGGTGCCATTACCGGAAACGGACAAGGAGAAAAAGTACTCGGACAAGTTATGATGCTGAAAGACGGCAACTCCAAAGCAATTATTGACGCCGTAAAAGAACGTGTAGCTTCCATACAAGGTAGTTTGCCAGAAGGCGTTTTTATCAACGGATTTTTAGAACGTAGCGAATTAATAGACAAAACAACTTTTACCGTTTCCGAAAACTTAATTTTAGGGTCGCTGATTGTCATCTTTGTAGTGGTCTTATTATTAGGAAACCTTCGTTCTGGATTGGTGGTAGCATCCGTTATTCCTTTAAGTTTATTATTTACTATTTCATTGATGAATCTTTTTGGCGTAGATGCCAATTTAATGAGTCTTGGAGCCATCGATTTTGGAATTATTATTGACGGAGCCGTCATAATTGTAGAGTTTATTGCTTTTAGAATTATTACAGAAAGTGATAAACTAAAATCCCTAGAAAAAGAAGCTAAACAAGATGAAATCGATGCAATTACCTTAAAAAGCGCTTCAAAAATGATGAATTCGGCCATTTTTGGACAATTAATTATTTTGATTGTTTTCATCCCTATTTTGTCATTAAGTGGTGTGGAAGGAAAAATGTTTAAACCAATGGCATTAACCTTTAGTTTTGCATTAATTGGTGCTATGTTATTATGTTTAACCTACGTACCCGTTATCTCTTCCTTATTTTTAAAACCGAGTAAACCTAGTGATAAAAATATTTCAGTACGTTTAATGAAGATCTTAAATTCATGGTACAAACCTTCTATTCATTGGGCTTTACAGCATAAAAAAATAGTACTTAGTTTAGCGGGATTTCTTTTAACATCGAGTATTTTCTTGTTTACTACTATGGGTGGCGAATTTGTACCCACTTTAGATGAAGGTGATTTTGTAATTCAACCTGTATTAAAAACGGGAACTTCGTTAGGAAAAACCATTGAAATCACCACAAAAATAGAGCAAATTCTTTTAGACAATTTCCCAGAAGTAGACCAAGTGGTGAGTAGAATTGGTGCTGCAGAAGTGCCAACAGACCCAATGTCTATGGAAGAAAGTGATGTTATTATAAAACTTAAGCCTAAAGGCGAATGGGTTTCTGCAAATAGTAAAGACGAATTAGCAGATAAATTTAAAGAAGCCTTAGCCATAATTCCTGATATGGAAGTTGAGTTTACTCAACCTATAGAAATGCGTTTTAACGAATTAATTACAGGTGTTAGAGCAGATGTTGCTATTAAAGTATTTGGAGACGATTTATCTGTTTTAGCTACCAAAGCAGATGAAATAAAAGAATTGATTAAAAACGTAGAAGGTGCTTCTGATATTATTATTGAAAAAGTAGAAGGCTTGCCGCAAATGAGTGTCACTTTTAACAGAAGTAAAATTGCACGTTATGGTTTAAATATTTCTGATGTAAATCAATTAATTTCTATGGGATTTGCAGGCGGAACCGTTGGTAATGTTTTTGAAGGCGAAAAACGTTTTGATTTGGTACTTCGTTTAGATGAAAATAACAGAAAAGACTTATCTAGTCTAGCGCATTTATATGTAGACACACCCGATGGAAATAAAATTCCTTTAAGTGAATTGGCTGATATTAAATACACCACAGGACCAGCAAAAATATCTAGAGATGACACAAAACGTAGAATTGTGGTTGGTGTAAACGTAAGAAACAGAGATTTACAATCTGTAGTAGACGATGTTAGAGCTATTATTGACAAAAATTTGAAATTACCTGTTGGCTATAGCGTTACATATGGCGGACAATTTGAAAATTTACAAAGTGCCAAAGCTCGTTTAAAAGTTGCAGTACCTATTGCACTAACCTTAATATTTCTACTACTCTATTTTGCATTTGGCTCTATAAAAGAAGCTTTATTGGTCTATTCTGCCATTCCGTTATCCGCCGTAGGAGGCGTTTTATTATTATGGCTGCGTGGTTTGCCTTTTAGTATTTCTGCTGGTGTTGGTTTTATTGCCTTATTTGGTATTGCCGTATTAAATGGTATTGTATTGATAGAGCATTTTAAAGAGCTAAAAGAAGAAGGAATGGACGATATTGAAGAACGTATAAAACGCGGAACCGCAGAACGATTAAGACCTGTTTTACTAACTGCTGCAGCCGCTGCACTAGGTTTTTTACCGATGGCCATTTCTACCAATGCAGGCGCAGAAGTACAACGTCCTTTAGCAACTGTAGTAATTGGTGGTTTGGTAACAGCTACTATTTTAACCTTAATTGTTTTACCCGTTTTATACGCTTGGTTTGAAGAGAAAAAATTGATCAAACTCAATAAAAAAGGAGCTTTAACTGTAATTGGTTTGTTTTTGATGATAAGTGCAAATGCGCAATCTAAATTAACGGTGGAAGAAACATTAAACTTGGCTTTAAAAAATAATGCCAGTTTAAAAGCTTCTAATTTAAAAATAGACGAAAGCAAGGCTTTGGTGGGAAGTGCTTTTAGTTTTGATAAAACTGCTGTTTACTATAATTATGATGAAAATAATTTAGCAACAAACAATCAACCTTTAAAAATAGTTGGCGTTGCACAAGACTTTAAATTCCCAACAGTTTATTTTGCTGATAAAAAAATAAACAAAAGAAAAGTTTTAATTGAAGAAACAAATTATAACATTCAAGTTCAGCAAATTAAAAAAGCGGTGTATGCAAATTATTATCAACTCAGTTATGCTAAAAATAAGGCTGAAACCTATCGATTTTTAGATAGTTTGTATCAAGATTTTGCAAAAAAAGCAGCACGTAGGTTTGAGTTGGGTGAAACCAATTATTTAGAAATGATTACTGCTAAATCGAAACAAAAACAGTTAGAAACCGTCTACAAACAGTCTTTGCAAGAAATTGTATTAGCAACCAATCAATTAAAAAGTATTGTACAGATTGATACTTTAAATATTTTGAATCAGCCGCTTCAGAAATTAGAAGTACAACAAATATCAACCAAAGATAATTTAGGCATTCAATATTTTAATGACGTTAAAAACTATCAAAATGCTTTGTCTCAAAAGGAAAAACAAAACCTGTTGCCAGATATTAGTTTAGAATATTTTCAAGGCACAAATAATCTCTTAAAAAGCCCTATTAAAGGCTATCAAATAGGATTAAAAATTCCGTTGTTCTTTTATGGAAATGCTTCCAAAATAAAAGCTTCAAAAATTTCTGAAGAAATTGTTTTAGAGCAACAACAAGATTATAAAGTGAAACTAGAATCTGAGCACAACGCTCTTTTAGCAACTTTACAGCAATATAAAGAAGCCATTAATTATTACGATTTACAAGGAAGAAATTTGAAAGATGAGATTATTAAAACCGCTAACAGAACATTTAAAGAGGGTGAAATTGATTTTTTTCAATACATACAAAGTTTAGAAACGGCCAAAGATATTGAGCTTTCGTATCTAGACAATTTAAATGCGTACAACCAAACGGTTATCAAGATAAACTATCTTATTTTAAATACTTTTTAAAGTTGATTCAATAAATAATAATTACAAATTTATAAAAAAATGAAATACACATATATCCTTTTATTTTCGGTGCTTTTTTTAGCCTGCGGAAATAAAGAAAAAGCAACAGAAAACAGTGAAGAAATTGTAGTAAACAACAATTTAATTGAAATAAGCGAGCAACAATTCAAAAGCGAAAACATGCAATTAGGTTCGCTTTCAGAACAAGCTTTTAATACCGTAATAAAAGCAAATGGCACCATCGATGTTCCGCCAGAGAATAAATCGAGTGTAAGTACTTTTGTGGGGGGTTATGTAACTAAAATTCCACTTTTAGTGGGCGATAAAGTCAAAAAAGGGCAATTAATAGCCAGTTTAAAAAACACCGAGTTTATAGAAATTCAGCAGCAATATTTAGAAATTTCTGCACAATTGAATTTTCTAAAAAATGAGTTTAACAGACAAAAAACTTTGTTTGATGAAAATATTACTTCCAAAAAAAATTACTTACAAGCAGAAAGTACCTACAAGGTTAGTTTAGCAAGTTATAACGGATTGCGTCAAAAATTACAAATGATGAATATCAATCCGAATGCAGTAGACAAAGGACAAATAACAGCAACCATCAATTTATACGCTCCAATTGGCGGATATATTACAAAAGTGAACGTAAGTAGCGGTTCTTTTGTTTCTTCGGCAAGCGAATTGTTAGAAATTATAAATACAGATCATATTCATTTAGAATTAGCTGTTTTTGAAAAAGATATTTTAAAAATAAAAAAAGACCAAAAAATAAAATTTAAAATACCAGAATCTTCTAATGAAATATTTGATGCAGAAGTGCATTTGGTGGGTACATCTATAAATAAAGACAGAACTATTAAGGTGCATGGTCATATTAATGATGAAGAAGCTACTAATTTTATTTCAGGCATGTATATTGAAGCTGATATAATTTGTGATTCTAAAAAAGAAATATCATTACCAAAAAGTGCACTTAAAAAAAGTGGAGACCTCTATTTTGCATTGGTTTTAAAACAACAAAAGGATGCTAATTATATCTTTGAAAAAGTAAAATTAAAGATTGGTGTGCAAGATGAAAACAACGCACAAATATTAAATCCAGATATTTTAAAAGGAAAGAAAATACTTATTCAAGGAGGGTTTATGTTATCTAATGATTTTAATGGAGCGTAAACATTTTTAATACATTAAATACAAGATAATTTCAGGTTTTTAATTTGTGTTATTTTTTAGATTTTCGGATCGTTTTTTGATACGTTTGCATTATCAACCAAAAAAAATGAAAATGAAAAACATTACGCTATTAGTGCTATTATTTATTTCTGCTATTTCAATAGCACAAGAAAAAGAAGAAAAATACCCACAAGACATCAATAAAAAGCACGAAGTAAAATTAAATGCTTTTGGCCTTTTAGCATTTGAATGGTTAGATGTTTCTTATGAATATTTAATTAATGATGAATCCTCTTTTGGTGTTGGAGTATTAGTAGGTTTTGACAATAATGAAGATATAGATGAGTACAGAAAGTTTTCTTTAACACCGTATTACAGAAGATATTTTTCTAACAAATTTGCTAGAGGTTTTTTTGTGGAAGGTTTTGGAATGTTACACTCTTATAAGAATAATAATTACGACTATTATCTTGATGGTTATGGAAATTATAATAGTTCTTATAACGGAGACACCAAAACAGAATTTGCTGTTGGTATTTCTGTTGGAGGGAAATTTATTTCTAAAAAAGGGTTTACTACAGAAATATATTTAGGAGTAGGTCGTAATTTAGGAGGAGATAACAGTTCTTTAGAGGCCGTGGGTAGAGGTGGAATCTCTTTAGGATATAGATTCTAAATCAATCTTATTTACTAAGTTTGCAACATAATTAAAGTTTAAAAAAAACGTTATTCATAAAATTAAAAACATGAAAAAATTACTTTTGGCTTTCGGACTATTAATCAGTTCTTTAAGTTACGCACAACAAGAAATTAAATTAGACATTGGAGACGCATTGGTTATAAAGAGTTTAGAGTTTTCTTATGAAAACTATATCACAGAGACTTCTTCTTTTGGTGTTTCTGCTTTATTTAACTTAGCAAAACAAGATGCTAATTTTAGATACAATGAAAACACTATGATTACACCTTATTATCGTAATTATTTTTCTAAAAACGACCAATGGAACTTTTTTGGAGAAGCTTTTTTAGGAATCAATTTTGGAAAAAAAGAGTCTGATGAAGAAAACGCTCCTGGAGTTTACGATAACAAATATACAGATGGCGCCTTAGGTGTTGCTGTTGGTACAAAGTATATTACAGGAAGTGGTTTAACTATTGATATACACGCTGGTCTTGGTAGAAACTTATTTGGGTCAGATTCACCTACGTTAGTACCTAGATTAGGTGTAAATGTTGGTTGGAGATTCTAATTACTTTTTTACTTTACAAAAGTATTACATCTTGTAATACTAAACTTGTTTCAGTATCTCAACTTACTAAAAGTAAATACCATAAGAATCTGAAATAAATTCAGATTGACAAAAAAACGCACTTTAGAGTGCGTTTTTTTTGGATTATAATTACACCTCAGCAGATGATTATTATAGACTTCAGATCTTCTCTACTTTAAGATAAAACTTATAACCTCGTCATTTTAAACACGTATTTATACTCTTTCCAAATTTATTTTTTGCTTTTACACCTACAAGGTTTTAAAACCTTGCAGGAAAACATAATCATTTCATTTATTTACCAAACATTTAATAATGGTGTTCAGGGTCATATTATACCAAACAAACATCAAAAAGATCGATTAAATTCGTTTCTTTTCCCTTAATATTTTAATATATATAATAGAATCATAACTAAGACTATGATTCCATTTTCTATTTCATATTAAGAAAAAACAATTCAACTTTATCATCAATCACATTAAAATTCATTTGGTATTCGTTAAACATTAAATAAAAAAACCTCTTGAAGCGAATGGCTTCAAGAGGTTACAAAATATATAGCTAAGTAATTTTACAATTACTGAATTTTATTATAAGCTTGCACTTTTCCAAGACCAAGTACTAACATCTACTTTAGTTCCTGTTTTATAATCTGCTGTTGTAGAAGCTGTAGAACCATCTATAATTACATTTGCTAAAGGACCATCATTTTTCATGTCGATATTTTTTGCATATCCTTCTAACCAAATGTTAGTAATTGTAGCTCCAGATTGTAACTTAAATTGCAAAGCAGTACCATCTACACTAGAAATAGCTGTTAGGTTTACAAATTTTGGATTTCCGTTTACTTTATCTCCTTCAAATGCAGTAGAAAAACCAGTAACTGTATGAGAAATATACGTATTAGTTATAGTTCCGTTCCATCCTTCTGTCCAGTCTACAGAATCATCTTCATTGTTTTCTAAATACACATTTGTAGCAGAAACAGTTCCTCCAAAAAACTCAACTCCGTCATCTGCTCCATTAATTACAGAGATATTCTCTATGGTAGTTCCAGATCCAACAGCGTAAAAAGAAATTCCGTTGTATTGAGAATCTGCATTAATCTGAGCTCCTGTTCCTTTAATTACTAAATATTTAATAGAACCAGAGCTATCTGCATCGTTTGTACCTCCGTAGATAAAACCACCTACTTCTGCTTCTGCATTTACACCTGCAGAAGTAGTTGCATCTCCACAGATTGTTAAACCTCCCCAATCTCCAGCTGTTGCTGATGTAGAAGAAATAACCACAGGACTTGTTGCTGTTCCTTGAATATCTATTTTACCACCTTTTAAAACAGCTATATAAACACCTGTTCCACCATCTCTAGCGATTATCTTAGTTCCTGCAGGAATTACTAATTCTCCACCATCTTGAACGATGTAAGAAGAGTTTAAACTATATACTATAGAAGCATCTAAAGTTACTTTATTTGTTACTGTTCCCTGTAAAATTGAAGTTGGTATAGAAACACTTGAGTTTACCCAAGTAAAACTTGCAGCAGTAGTTACTGGCGTATTTGTATAAGATAATAATGGGTTTGCAGCAACACCATCAATTAGAACATTTGCTAAAGGTCCATCATCTTTCATATCTATAGAAACATCGTAACCAGACAATGATAAACCTGTAATTGTACCTCCAGATTGTAATTTAAATTGTAAAGCTGTACCACCAACTGTAGAAACAGCCGTAATATTATTGAATTTAGGATTGTTATTGGCTTTATCTCCTTCAAAAACGGTAGAAAAACCTGCAATAGTATGAGAAATATAAGCATTATCTACAGTACCATTCCATCCTTCTGTCCAATCTATAGCATCGTCTTCGTTATTTTCTAAGTATAAATTACTTACAGAAACGGTACCTCCAAAAAACTCAAAACCATCATCAGAACCATTAATTACAGCTACATTACTAATTTTAGTTCCAGATCCTACTGCATATAAAGACACTCCGTTATATTGAGAATCTGCATTAATTTGAGCACCTGTTCCTTTTATTACTAAGTAATTGATAGATCCAGAATTATCTGCATCATTTGTTCCTCCGTAAATAAAATCACCAACCTCTGCTTTTGCATCAGCTCCTGCTGTAGTTGTTGCATCTCCACAAATTGTTAAACCTCCCCAATCTCCAGGATTACCAGAAGCAGAAGACATAAATACTGGGTTAGACTCAGTACCTTGAATATCTATTTTACCACCTTTTAAAACTGCAATAAATACACTTGTTCCTCCATTTAAAGCTTGTATTCTTGTTCCTGCAGGAATTGTTAATGTTGCACCTGATTGTACTATAAAGGATGCATTTAAATTATAAACTGTACTAGCGTTTAAAGTAAAATCTTCGTCTAAACTACCATTCATTACACCAGAAGCTAAATTTCCGATAACTTCTGAAGTTGGTTCTTCTATGAAGATAGAAGGCTCTTCACTACCACAATTTGTTAGTGTTAAAGTAACAACAGAAAATGCTACTATGTTTAAAATTTTAAAAATTGATTTTTTCATTTTTAGTTTAATATGTTTGTTATTTTATACAAAGAAATGGTCTTATTCTTTCCTTTTCTTTACCTAAATATTAATAGTATGTTAGGATTTATTATAATTTTGATAGCTTTGTTAAGTAATCGTTAATTGACTAAAAAGTATATTTAACACTTAATGTTAACTGACTTCCTTTTTTATAAGATAATACGGTTTCATTGGTTTCTACATCTGTATTTATATCCTTAACGAATTGTGTTTGTTTAATTTCTGGATTCAATAAGTTTCTACCAACTAACTTCAATAATAAATTTTTACTTATTTTTTTACTAACTACAAAGTCTAGTGTAACAAACCCTTTTTCTATAATTTCATCATTATATAAGGATGCGCTATTAGAAAAATCTTCTGGAGAACCCAAAACATAAATTTTATCCGAAGAATAATTACCACTTAAAGTTGCCACCAATTCTTTTTCTTTATTATCAGAATAACTTAAAGAACCATTTGCAATAAAGTCTGATGCGCCTTGTAAACTAGATGCAGTAACATCTTTGTATTGAAAGTCTTTTAATAAATCTTGCTCTAACCACATTTTGGTAATGTTACCCGTAATGTTTAAAACACTTTCGTCATCATCATTTTTTAGTACATCTGTTTTTGCTTCTAATTCTAAACCATAAACAGTTGCTTTCTCTCCTGTATTTGCGTAATAAAAATATCCTGATGAACCTCTTGTTTGAGCTAAGTTTATTGGATTATTAATTTGTTTGTAAAATGCTGTTGCAGAAAAAAGTTGTCCTCTTTGAGGAAACATCTCATACTTTAAATCAAAATTATAAATTTCTGATTTTTCTAAATTCGGATTCCCTTTTGTAACACGACCTGTTGGAGAAACATATTCAAACGGAGATAATTCTTTAAATTCTGGTAAAGTTTGTGTAATACTAGACGCAAAACGCAAATATTTGTTTTCTGATAATTCATATTTTAAATTTACACTTGGGTACAAACTTTGGTATACTCTATTTAAAGTACCTATTCTTTCACGACTATTTTCTAAGTCGTAGTAGTTGGCAACATCCCAAATGGCATTTATTTCATCTCTTTCGAAACGGAAACCTAAATTACCAGACAATTTATTATCTAAAGCAAAATCGAAGTTTACAAAACCAGCCATAATAGCTAAATCTGCTTCAAACCTATCGGCAGGAGAAGTTCTTAAAGTTAAACCATTATTAAACCCTTTAGTAGTAATTACTGAAGATAACTCATCTATCGATGGCGCGGTATATCCTTTTGCTTTTACACCCACAAATAAAGATTTAAAGGTTCTTTCTTTATATCTATAATTTACTCCATAGTTTAAAGAATATGGTTTATCATCATTTTCATCCTTAACACCTAAAGCCCACTTATTCTCTATAAAACCATTGTACTCTGTATCTTGAATTTTCTGACTCGATTTTCTTTGTTGAAAATCTCCAACATGAGAAAACTGTACTTCTGGAGAAGTAGTAATATCTAAAATATTTACTTCATTTCTAATTCTATTTGGTTCTTCTGCCAATACAAAATTGTAACCTCCAGCCCAATTTAAAGTATTGTTTTCATTCCATTTATGCTCACCTAAAAGTTGATTAACAAACATGGTAGTTTGTCTAAAATTTTGGTCTCTTACAAAAGCGCCTTCTTCTTGCGGATCTTGATCAAAAACATATCCTAAACCTTTTCTTCCTTGTTCGTATAAATTATCTGTAGATTTATTTACAAATAAAGTATTGTATCTAATTTTGTTATTATCATTTAATCTTACTCCAACATTTACATACCCCGTAGTATTTGTTTTAGAAATAAAGCTTTCTACATCATTTGTAGCAGCAACACTTCCATTAGAAATATCTGGAAACGCTTTATTTAAAACATTAGATCTATACGATCTAAAAATTCCTTCTTGATATTCAAAAGATTTAGAATGAGAACCTGTAAGAAAAATAGCAACTTCTTTTCCGAAGATTTCAAATTTACTTCCTGCAGAAAAAGAACCACTATAGTTTATTGGAGTTGTTACTTTTTCTGTATCCCAACCTTGTAGTGTTATTAAATTCTGTAATGCATATTGCTTTTTATGAAAACCAAGAGATACATCATTATTAATAACCGTTTTTCTAAATGTATCTGAAACTCCTAAAACATTTGTATTTGTTCCACCAGAAACAGAAACCGAATATCCTTTTTTAGAATACTCTTTAGAATTTACATCTACATTACCAGATCCTTGATCTGCATAACTAGCTGTTGAGTATGTTTTACTAATACCTACATTTTGAATAACGTTAGTAGAAAACAAATCTAAATTTACATTCTTATTTTCTACATCATCCGAAGGAATAGGTAAACCATTCATGGTAGTAGAAAGGTATCTATCTCCTAAACCTCTAATGTAAATATTTCCAGAACCTTCACTTTTAGTAACACCAGAAATTTTAGTAGTTGCATTGGCGGCATTAGAAACTCCGGTTTTAGCTAAAGTTTGCGCTCCAATACTTTCTTTAATTACAGTTGCTTTCTTTTGATCTAGCAATAAAGCAGAAACAGATTCTCTAGATGTAGCAGCCTTAATAACTACCTCTTCTAAAGAGACTCCTTCTTCTGCAGATAATACTTGGTTAAGCGTTACAGATTCGTCTGCAACAATTGTAACCGATTTCTCAACGGTCTTATATCCTAAGAAACTAAATTCTACAGTATGCTTTCCTGCGGATACATTTAAAATGTAATTTCCGTCAAAATCTGTAGTTGTACCAATTGCGGTACCTTTAATAATGACGTTTGCGAACGGTAACGGCTCATTATTTGTTTCTTTGTCCGTTAACACACCCTTTAACGTTCCTTTGCTTTGCGCAACTATTAATTGACTAAAAGCTAATAAGGTAATAAATAAAAATTTTTTCATTTTTTTCGTATAATTTACTGCCGCAAAAGTCTACTGCATTTGTAAACTCTATGTTAGTTGTAAATTATGCTTGCATCACAAAAACATTAACTAAATGTTAAATAAATAAAAATAGTTAACCTTTTATTAATTTTGATATAACATTCATTTTAATTTTTGATTAGATATTTGACCATTCTTTAGAGATAAAGATTCGCATAAATTTAATTAGTTTTTGTCGACTACAATTTATGAACGACTGCCTTTGGCCAAGGCAGTTTTTTTGTTTTAATAACACTTTATTAACATTAATTTAACATAATTAACGGTTCTTTGCAGTGACAAAAACTAATAATTATGCAATTCTCCATACTACGTAAAGTAGTAACCTTCATTATTGTATGTACCTTTTTAAGTGTACATGCACAAGAAACGAATGCGCCAAAATTTGGAAAAGGACTTTTTAACCTCGTTGGTAAAGACAGTACTTTTACAATGAAGGTTGGATTGAGATTTCAAACCCTTGCGACTTCTCAATGGGATGTAAGTAATGGGCTTTCTAACCCAGAAAGTTCTATGTTAATTAGAAGGTCTCGATTAAAATTTGATGGTTTTGCCTTTTCACCTAAATTAAAATACAAAGTAGAATTAGGTTTATCTAATAGAGATCAATCTGGTGCTTCATATTATACACATGAGTCTCCTAGATATATTTTAGATGCTGTTTTAAAATGGAATTTCTCTGGAAACTTTGTTTTATGGTTTGGACAAACGAAACTACCAGGAAACAGAGAACGTGTAATTTCTTCTGCAAATTTGCAAATGGTAGATCGTTCTTTATTAAATAGTAGATTTACTATTGATAGAGATATCGGAATTCAATTAAGACATCATTTTAATCTAACGGATAAATTTGTAGTAAAAGAAATTTTCTCTATTGCCCAAGGTGAAGGGAGAAATATAACCAGAGGCAACCAGGGCGGTCACCAATACACTACAAGAGTAGAATTATTTCCTTTTGGAGAATTTGCAAGCAAAGGAGATTATAAAGGAAGTGATTTAAAATTTGAACAAAAACCGAAATTATCTCTTGGTGTTGCCTATGATTTTAATAACAATGCTTCTAAAACAAAAAGTAATCAAGGTTCTTATATGTATATAGATGGTACTTTAGAAGGTTCTAGTGCAGAGTTTTATCAAACTAACATATCTACACTTTATTTAGATGCCATGTATAAGCATAATGGATTTTCTTTTATGGCAGAATATGCAAATAGAGATGCAAAAGATCCTTTAGCAAAAAATTCTGATGGTACTTTAACAGGAGATAAAGTACAAGTAGGTAACGGATTAAATTTACAATCTGGTTATATGCTTTCTAAAACGATAGAAGTTTCTGGTCGATACACAAACATTTCTTTAGATAAGGATATAACAGGTAAAGGTGCCGAAAATCAATATACTTTAGGTGTCTCTAAATATATTGCTGAACATAAATTAAAAGTACAAACAGATTTAAGTTACACAGACATTGGTTTTAATACAAACCAACTATTATTTAGACTACAAGTAGATATTCATTTTTAATAAAAAAGATAACATAAACCTAACATAGGCATTCTTTTAAGTCTATAAATTTGCAAAAAAATTAATCAAACAAAATGGGAGATCCATATATTTTAATGTTAGTAGCTCTAGCTGTATTAGCTATAGTAGATTTAGTTATAGGTGTTAGTAATGATGCCGTTAACTTTTTAAATTCAGCCATCGGCTCAAAAGCAATATCTGTAAAAAATATTATGATTATTGCAAGCTTAGGTGTGTTTTTTGGAGCAGTTACCTCTAGCGGAATGATGGAAGTTGCTCGTAAAGGAATTTTTAATCCTAATATGTTTATGTTCCAAGACATTATGTTCATTTTTATGGCAGTAATGATTACAGATATCTTATTACTAGACATCTTTAATACCCTTGGAATGCCTACATCTACTACTGTTTCTATAGTTTTTGAACTTTTGGGAGCTGCTGTTTGTATTTCTTTGATAAAAATATCTGCTAATGACGCACAGTCTTTTAATGATATTTGGAGTTACATTAACCATGAAACAGCCACTACCATTATTTTTGGTATTCTACTCTCGGTAGTAGTTGCTTTTTCTGTAGGGGCTATTGTCCAATTTTTTTCAAGGATGATTTTTTCTTTCAATTTCGAAAAGAGACCTACCTATATTAGCGCTCTTTTTGGAGGATTTGCTATTACAGCAATTACGTACTTTATTATTATAAAAGGGATGAAAGGAACACCTTGGTATAAAGATATAGCACATATAATAGAAGGAAATACATTTCTAATTATCGTTGGAAGTTTTGTTGTTTGGTCTATCATTTCTCAAATTTTAATCCATTTCTTTAAAATTAATATTCTAAAATTAATTATTGGAGTTGGTACTTTTTCTTTAGCCATGGCTTTTTCTGGAAATGATTTGGTAAACTTTGTAGGGGTACCAATTGCTGCCTGGAACTCTTACCAATCTTGGAACCTTTCTGGTGTTGCTCCAGATGCCTTTTCTATGGGTATTTTAGCGAAGAAAGTACCTTCTAATATTTGGTTATTATTATTAGCAGGTGCTATTATGGTAGTTACTTTATGGACTTCTAGTAAAGCACAAAATGTAATAAAAACAGGTATCGATTTATCTAGACAAGGAGAAGGTCATGAAAAATTTCAACCAAACCCTTTATCTAGAGTTGTGGTAAGATTTGCAATGGGTCTTAATTTTGGAATTAGTAAAATTTTTCCTAAAAAAATGTTGTCTTATGTAGATACTAAGTTTCAAAAACCAGTTATAGAATTGCCAAAAGATAAAACCTATGAATTACCTGCTTTCGATTTAGTAAGAGCATCTGTAAACTTAATTGTTGCTGGTATTTTAATATCTGTAGCAACTTCTATGAAATTACCTTTATCTACCACATATGTAACTTTTATGGTAGCAATGGGTACTTCTTTAGCAGATAGAGCTTGGGGACGTGAAAGTGCTGTTTACAGAGTTGCAGGAGTAATAAACGTTGTTGGTGGATGGTTTTTAACCGCAATTACTGCTTTTTTAGCAGCCGCTCTTGTTGCTTATTTAATTAGTTGGGATATGGTTATGATTCCTATTTTATTAGCACTAGTTGCTTTTTTAATTGGAAGAAACACCTTAATTCACAGAAGAAGATCTAAAGAAATAAAAAAACAAGTATATATAGAAAGATCAGAATTAATTACTATTAATGGTGTAATTGAAGAAAGTGCAGACCATATTTCTGAAGTAATACATCGTGTAAATAAATTGTATACCAATGTTGTAAATGATTTAGCCAATCATGATTTAAATAAATTACGTAAAACAGATAAACACGTTGCAAAACTTAATGAAGAAATAGATGGTTTAAAAGATGGTGTTTTCTATTTTATTAAATCTTTAGACGAAACCTCTGTAGAAGCAAGTAGATTTTACATTATGGTTTTAGGGTATTTACAAGACATAGCACAATCTATTAGTTATATTTCTAGAGCTAGTTACAAACACGTAAATAACAATCATAAAAACTTAAAGAAAGGGCAAATAAAAGATTTAAAAACAATTGATGTTGCTTTATCTATTTTGTTAACTAAAGAAGCGGCTATTTTTGAAAACAGAGAATTAGACAATTTAAACAGCCTATTAATAGAAAAGACAGAATTGTTACAAAGTGTAAGATCTTCTATTGAAAAACAAGTTGCTAGAATTAGAACTGATGAAACAAGCCCTAAAAACACCACTTTATACTTTAGCGTACTGTTAGAAACAAAAGATTTAATTAAAGCTTTAATGAGTTTATTAGAAACTTATGAAGAGTTTCACGTAAGTACAAAACAAGTAAAATTATAACAGTTTTCTATACATATAAAAAAGCCATGAAATAAACTTCATGGCTTTTTTTATGTTACAATAAATTTTAACTAGTTACTATCTTTTGTCATAAAGGTTTCTTAATATGAAATAAAAAATCTTATCGTAGCCGTAGTTATAAGGCTCTTTTACATTAAAATATTAAGTAGAAAAGAAATTATTAATAGCGACATAATTCAGTTAAATTAGTATTAAAACCAAAAACCCAAATTAAACAACCAATAATTTTCTTTATTATCTGGAGACCAACTATATTTTATTTCTAAGGGACCTATAAGAGAATTATAACTGTAACCAATAGCATAACCTGTTTTAATATTTTCAAACAGGTCTATGTTCTTAAAAACATTGTCTTCTAATCTTCCGTAATTAGCTATTAGAGACAGATAATGTTTGTCTGCAATAGCATATCTAAAATTAAACTCTGACTTTAAAAAAGTATTATCAGAAAGCTCTGCAAAATCATAGCCATAAAAAGAAACAAACGTGTTAATATAATTTTTGTTATAGCCACCAAGATAAAAATCAAAAACATCAGAATTTACATCATTTAAAGTAAAACCTGCTTCATTTGTCATTTGAAAAGTAAGTTTATCCCAAAAAGTAGTGGCAAAGCCTAAGGTTCCTTTTGTTTGAGCAAAAGGTGAAAAATCATTATTATGATCAGATGAAACCATGTACCACTTAAAGTTTAAATCTCCAAAATATCCTTTTGTAGGAAAATACTTTTTATCATAAGTATCTAACTTTAAATAACCAAAACTATTTAAATAATTACTATTATCAAAAATGGTTACTCCATTGCTAGCAGAAGCAATAGTCTCTGTAGTTGCCTTTACATATTTATGCTCTAGACCTACCCCTAAAGTAAATCTTCTATTAAACGCTGTTTGAAGAAAAAACTGACTAGTAATATCTGTGTATTTTAAATTAATACTACTAATGGAAGGATATTGAGAGATTATTGAATTAAACTTAGAATTTGTTCTAAAATGATTATATCTAGATCTAAAACCATAACTTATATAGAAACCGTTATCTACAAAATAATCTAAGCTATATCTTAAATTGTCTCCTAAAACCATATCTAAAGAAAACAAATCATTATCTAATAATAAGTGTTTTTGATTATAGTTTACTAAAAACCCAGATTTATATAAAAAATCGTAATGAACGCCTAATTTAAGATTTGCATTTTCATTTGTTTCATTTAACTGCAATTTTAAACTATACGTATTGTCTTTCTTTTTAGTTAGGTGATACGCTATTCTTTCGTAATTTTTTGTTGATGATAAAAGGTGAATTCTTTTTGTAATTTCTTTTCTAGACAAACGATCTCCTACCTTTACTTTTACTTTACCCAAAACAAACGCTCTTGTATATAACTTAGAGCCAGATATATCAATATCAGAAATTAAGAACTTCTCTTTATTAAAATGTAACTTTTTACGGGCAGTTTTATGGGTTTGTTTTAATGCTAATTCCTTAAAAACTTTATTAAACTTTTGTCCTTCTTCAATTCCTTTTTGTAAAATTTCTACTTTTTTATCAAAACTAACAACATTATATCCCTTAATTTCTGGATGAATATAAACATCCAATATTTCTTTTTCTTTATCTGTTTTACGATACATCTGGTAACTAACAATCTGGTTCATTAGATCTACAACAGTATTTAGTTTTTCTTTTTGATTTAAACTCCCCTCAACATCTACCCCAATTACAATATCCATTCCTTTAGATTTCATAACACTTATAGGAAAATTATTTGCAATACCTCCATCAACCAACAATTTATTATCTAAAACAACTGGGTTTAACAAAGTAGGAAATGAGCCACTAGCCCTTAAAGCCAAGGGCAAAGAACCTTTTTCTAACAATACAGCGTTTCCGTCTTCTACATCTGTAGCAATACAAAAAAAGGGAATAGGCAATTTTTTAAAATCAGAAATACCTTCTACTGAAGCTAATAATTCCATTAAAAAATTTAAGACATTCTGACCTTTAGAAACTGCTTTAGGAAATCCTACAGCACCTTTATGAACAGGTAAAGTAATAAAGGTCTTTTCGCCAAATTCTTTTTCAAAAAATGGTTCAGAATTTCTAGGCAATTTATCTTGTAACAGAGAAACAAAATCGGTTTTTAAAACAATTTGTTCTATTTGTTCTCCAGAATAACCAATAGCATACAAACCACCAACAATTGCACCCATACTAGTACCACCCACATAATCTATCTGTAAACCTGCTTTGTCTATTTCTTTTAGAACGCCAATATGAGCAAACCCTTTTGCACCACCTCCACTTAAAACCAAACCAACTTTTGGTTGCTTTTCTTGGCTATAAAAAGTAACAGAAAAAACTAAATAAAATACTACTAATAACTTTTTCATTCTTTATTCGGTTGAAAATATTCGTATACCTTTATGGCTCTTGCATTTCCTATAACTTCTTTTAACTCTTCTAAAGAAGCTTCTTTAACGCGCTTTGCCGACTTAAATTTACGTAATAAAGTTGTAATGGTCTGTTCACCTACATCCGGTATTTGTTCCAATTCAGATTTTATAGCACTTTTACTCCGTTTATTTCTGTGAAATGTAATTCCGAATCTATGGGCTTCATTTCTTAAGTACTGTGTTATCTTTAACGTTTCAGATTTTTTATCTAGATATAAAGGTATTGGATCTCCTGGATAATAAATTTCTTCTAAACGTTTTGCAATTCCTATAATGGCTATTTTACCTCTTAAACCTAAATTTTCTAAAGCTTTTAAACCAGATGATAGTTGTCCTTTACCACCATCCACAATAATTAATTGTGGCAAAGGTTGCTCTTCTTCTAACAAACGTTTGTACCTTCTATAAACAACCTCTTCCATAGAAGCAAAATCATCTGGACCTTCCACTGTTTTTATATTGTAATGTCTGTAATCTTTTTTACTTGGTTTTCCATCTTTAAAAACCACACAAGCTGCAACTGGGTTGGTTCCTTGAATATTAGAGTTATCGAAACATTCTATATGACGTGGCTCTACATGCAAACGTAAATCTTTTTTCATTTGCGCCATAATTCTTTTTACATGTCTATCCGGATCCACAATTTGTACCTGCTTAAATTGCTCCATTCTATAATATTTTGCGTTTCTTTCAGAGAGTTCTACAATACGTTTTTTATCACCTAATTTAGGGATAGTTACTTTTATATTTTCTCCCAAATTCACTTTAAATGGCACATAGATTTCTGGTGATTGAGAATCGAAACGTTGTCTAATTTCTACAATAAATAACTCTAATAATTCTTTATCTGTTTCGTCTAACTTTTTCTTAATTTCGGTGGTATGAGATTGAATAATAGATCCGTTAGAAATCTTTAAAAAATTTGCATACCCGTGTGTTTCATCAGAAATAATAGAAAAAACATCTACATTATTTATAGATGGATTTATAATAGTACTTTTAGATTGATAATTGCCCAACAAATTAAGCTTCTCTTTAATTTTCTGTGCTTCTTCAAACTCCATTTTTTCTGCAAAGCCCAACATCATTTCTTGAAACTTATCTAAGCTTTCTTTAAAATTCCCTTTAATAATATTTCTAATTTCTGCAATAGAATTATTGTAATGGCTCTCTGTTTCTAAACCTTCACAAGCACCTTTACAGTTTTTTAGGTGATATTCTAAACAGACTTTATATTTACCTTCATTTACATTCTGCGGACTTAAATCGTATTTACACGTTCTTAACGGATACAATTCTTTAATAAGATCTAATAAAACTCGCACCGTCTTAATAGACGTATAAGGACCAAAATATTCCGACCCATCTTTTATAACTCTACGCGTCATAAAAACTCTTGGAAAACGTTCTTTTTTTATACAAAGCCAAGGGTAAGATTTATCATCCTTCAATAAAACATTGTAACGAGGCTTGTATTTTTTAATTAAATTATTCTCTAATAATAAAGCATCCGTTTCTGTATTAACTACAATATGTTTTATACGAACAATCTTTTTTACTAATACCCGTGTTTTACCATTTTCATGGTTTTTATTGAAATAAGAAGCAACTCTTTTCTTTAGATTTTTGGCTTTACCAACATAGATAATTACATCTTCCTTATCAAAATATTGATAAACTCCGGGTTCATTTGGTAAGGTTTTTACTTGAAGTTCTAAAGGTGTAGACATCGCGCAAAATTACGTATTTTTTTTAAAGATATAGTGATGAGAAATCACTTCTAAAAACAAAATCTAAAAAGGTATTTTATATTTAAAATGATATAATAAGATTGCTCTTTCTATATTTTTCTATACTTTTAAAGCCTAACTAACATTATTTATAAATAACTAATACCTATTACATGACTAAAAAAAATACAATTTCTTTACAAACCGCTAAAAGATGGACTAATAGATGGCGCAAAATGGAAGGTACTTATAATGCCCACCAAGACTGTAGAGCTTTTAACATTCCATTAGAAGATTTAAAAGAAGCTATTGCAGAAGGAGCCGTAACAGTAAGGGCTTATTTAGGCGTTCATAAACAGAAAATAGAAGGAGAAATTGTTTTTGAAGAAAAATTAATTATTGTTGGTGTAGATGCTAACGGAAAAGATATGATTTCTTCTAAAGATGGCAAAAATTTAGATAAAGATAGTGGTGATATTTATGATTTAACATCTCCTTGTCCAGACAAATGCGATAATGAGAGCCCTTTAAACTAAACTGATTATTATGAGTTTAGATGATTTTATTGTAAATGCTGGGTACTTTTTTTTAATAATAAATACCCTAGCATTTATTATAAGTTATAATAAAAAACACAAAGCATTAAAATACTTTATTATGTATTTAATGCTATGCGTTTTTGTTCAAATTTATTCTAGTTTTTTAAGTTCCTTAAGAATAAACAACCTCTTTCTAAGTCATTATTTCTTTATTGGTCAGTTTATTTTTTTAAGTTTCTTCTTTTCTACTTTATATAACTTTAAAAAGTTAATTAGGCTTTTAACCTTCTTAATAGCATTCTCTTTTATTACATATTTATACAACTTTCCAGAAACACTAAAAAAATGGAATGTTTTAGAAATTGCAATTACATCCATACCTTTATTAGTTTATAGTTTTTTCTTTTTTGTAAAAAAAATAGACAACAATATAGATAAAAAATATATTTACTTTAACTCTGGTTTCTTTGTATACACCCTATGCAGCACACTTATTTTTACGTTAGGAAACATAGGGTCTAGAGAATTAAAATTTTATGTCTGGCAGTTTAATGCTTTTTTATACCTTATTTTTCAGATTATGGTTTTTGTGGAATGGTACAAAAACTTTAGAAAACCGATAAAAAAACCAAGTTTTATCCATTTTAAAAAACAAGTATAAACCCCTGTTTTTCCATAAACATCTTAAAAACTTAAGATAAACTACTATTTTTACCGTAAACTTATTTTTCCGTAATTTTGGTTTTACTTTTCAAAACCCCTTTATGGAAGAATTGCTTACTAAAGAAAACCAAGTGATAGTTATCGTTTTAATAGGTGTTTTATTACTTCTTCTAATGGGAGTTGCATTCCTGTTATTTTTCTTCTTCTCTAGAAAAAAAATAGTGGATAAAGAACTAGAGAAAAGAAACCTAGAAGTAAACCATCAAAAAGAAATTATACAGTCTATTATTATAACTCAAGAAGAGGAACGCAAACGCATTGCACAAGATTTACATGATGATATTAGCTCTAAACTAAATGTAATTAACTTAAATGCAAACCTTTTAAAAGATGGAGGTTTAACGCCAGAAGAGTACATAACTGTTAACAACGGTATTTTAGAAGCTACAGATAAAACCTTAGAAAGTGCTCGTAAAATTGCACACAATCTTTTACCACCAATACTAGAAGAATTTGGCTTTAAAGACGCAGTAGAAGAACTAGCAGACTCCTTTAATAACAGTAAAAAAATTAGTATTAAATACAATATAAATTACACCAACAAACTTTTAAACCCACAAAACGAATTACATTTATTTAGAATTACTCAAGAATTAATTAATAACTCTGTAAGACATGGTAAAGCTAATAATAGTACTATAAATATTTCTCAAAAAGACAATCGACTAATTTTTAGCTATACAGATAATGGCATCGGTTTTAATTCTGATGATAAAAATAATAAAAAAGGTCTTGGAATGAAAAATATAGAAAGTAGGGTTTCTTTATTAAACGGAAAATATAATATTGGAAGTGAAGTAGGTAAAGGATTTAACATTTTAATTGTAATACAACCCCCAGAATATGCAAAAAATTAATATTATAATTGCCGATGATGAAGAGCTTTTTAGAAAAGGAATTCGTTTTTTATTAGAAAGAGAACCTAACTTTAATATTTCTTTTGAAGCAGAAAATGGTAAAAAATTAGTAGATTTTATAAGAACTACAGAAGGATTTCCAGATATTATTTTGATGGATTTAAAAATGCCAGAAATGAATGGTGTTGAAGCTACTAAAGTTATTCATAAAACACACCCAGACATAAAAATAATTGCATTAACCAGTTTTGATGGTAAATCTTTTATTACCAACATGATCGATGTTGGCGCCTCTTCTTACCTACTTAAAAATACAAGTCCAAAAATGGTAGTTCATACAATTAATGAGGTGTATGAAAAAGGTTTTTATTATGATGAAAAAGTATTGACTATTATTCATGAAAACATTATTTCATCTAGTGGAAAACGTATAAAAAGCGATTTAGACAAAAAATTACTTTCTAAAAGAGAAATTGATGTTTTAGAGTTGATTTGCGCTCAAAAGACCACTACAGAAATTGCCGAAAAACTTTTTATAAGCCCAAGAACTGTAGAAGGTCATAGAAACAACCTACTTTTAAAGACACAGTCTAAAAATGTTGCAGGTTTGGTTATTTACGGTATTCAAAAAAAGTTAATAGAAATTACACCAGATTTCAACTTATAACAATCTTCATTTTTACTTTAAGGGTATAAATACTTATAAAATAAGTATTTATACCCTTTTTGTTTTTCAGAAAGTTGTTCTCTAAAATCAATGAAATCTTACGAGTAATTTTGAATTGTACAAAGCGTACAAACTAAACTTATTAACTTAAAAATTTATTATTATTATGGAACCTTTTATTGCACAAATTATAATGTTTGGCGGAAACTTTGCACCAAGAGGATGGGCTTTTTGCGACGGACAATTATTACCTATTAGCCAAAACACAGCTTTATTTTCTTTATTAGGAACCACTTATGGTGGAGATGGAAGAACTTCTTTTGCTTTACCAGATTTAAGAGGTAGAGTTCCAATAGGCCCAAGACATGGTCCTGGTTTAAGTCCTGTAAAATTAGGGGAAAGAGGAGGAACAGAAACAAATACTTTAACCATTACTACATTGCCTAACCATAATCATACTGCTTCTGTAACTGGAATGACTGCTGCTTTTTCTAATGGAGTAGGTACTATTCCTGTAAATAGTGAAGAGGGTTTGGCAGATGAAAAAAATCCTGCTGGAGGTGTTTTAAATAATGCAGAAGCTGATATATATACTTCAGAAGCTGCAAATGCTGTTTATGGAGCAAATGTTGCTGTTACTGGAGATGTTGCTATTACAGGTGGAAATATAACAGTAGGAAATACTGGAGGTCAACAACCAGTTAATAATATGCAGCCTTTTCTAGGTATTAATTATATTATTGCTTTAGAAGGTATTTTTCCTTCAAGAAGTTAAATAATAAAAAACACAAATTATCTTAAAAACTCTGATGAAATCATCAGGGTTTTTCTTTGTTCAATACAAATTCATCAAAAAACACGTATAAACACCTATAAATTATTTAATCATTAAAAATATATTTGTACTAACCGCTAAAACCAACTATTATGAAAAAAACGACCTTTTTTAAACAGAAAACTATTTACTTTTTATTTTTCTTACTTACTTATAATTTTACCTTTTCACAAAACCAAAACGGAGCTATAGATGCTAAGGGAGACATTATTATTGTTGCTTTAGATAGTACAAATGATGATGGTTTGGCTTTTGTTTTACTAGATGATGCTCCAGCTGGAACAACCATTACATTTGATGATGATGAGTGGAATACTACTGTTTTTAATACTCCAAATGGTGAAGGACAATTAAGATGGGAAAATAACACCGGTTCTACCATTGCTGCGGGTAAATTTATAAAAATAACGAATGCAGATGGTGATGGTATTTCTGTAAACATAGGAAGTATTGCTGAAGTTGAGAGTGGGTTTTTATTAGGAACCAAGAATGACCAGGTATATGCTTACACAGGTACACTACGTTCTAATCCTGGAACTTTTTTAACTTTTGCAGGAGCTTTAGCTTTAACAACATTTGGTATGCCAACACTTTCTGGAACAGGGTTAACCAATGGTACTAACGCACTTGCTATAGATGATAGTAATTATATAGGTAGGTATACAGGTCCAACTAATTTTGGTGGAGTATCTATTGCTGCAGTTTCTGCAACATTAACCAATCTTTCTAACTGGACTTTTGGACCTTTTACATTTTCAACTCAAGTAATAGGAGATCTTACTGGAAGTGCTTTTGTAAATAATACAGCCCCAGTAATTGGTGCCACATCTGCAGGACAAAATGTAAATGATACTGCTACATTAAATCCTTTTTCTTCAATAACAACATCAGATGCAGATGGAGATAATGTTTCTGCAACTATTACTTTAGACAACAATGCTAAAGGTGTTTTATCTGGTACAGGTTTAACAGGTACAGGACCTTATGCTCTTGCAAGTACTACAACTGCAGACTTACAAGCAAAATTAAGAGCGTTAAGTTTTAACCCTACAGATAATAGAAGTTCAACATCAGAAACTACAACTTTTACAGTTGTTATTAATGATGGCACAGACACAGATACAAACAATGGAACTACTGTTATTTCAAGTGCAGTAGCACCAACAGTAACTAGCGTAAGTGCAACAACTGCAAACGGAACTTATAAAGCAGGCGACAATGTTATTGTAACCGTAACTTTTAATGAAAATGTTACTGTAACTGGTACACCACAAATTACATTAGAAACTGGTACAACAAATAGAACCATAAACTATAATGGTACAGGTAGTGGAACTTCAACTTTACAATTTACATATACTCTACAAGCAGGAGATATAAGTGCAGATTTAGATTATCTAGCAACAAACTCACTTACTGCAGGAACAAGTATTCAAGATGCTGGTGGTAGTAATGCTACATTAACATTACCTACACCAGGAGCAGCAAATTCTTTAGGTGCAAACAAAGCAATTGTTATTGATGGTAATGCACCTTCTACAACAAGCTTCACAAGAAAAACACCAACTACTCAAACTACTAATGCAGATGTCTTAACATTTTTAGTAACTTTTGATTCAGATGTTACAGGAGTTGGAGCAGCGGATTTTGCGGTTTCAGGTCCTTCTGGATCTAGTATTGGTGTAATTCAAGTAACAGCTTCTACTTATGATGTAACTGTATCTGGTGGAAACTTATCAACATTAAATAGTAATGTAGGTTTAAATTTTAGTGGTGGAGTTTCGATTACAGACCTTGCAGGTAATTCTTTACCGAGTACAGAACCAGCTATTGATGAAACATATACTTTAGACAACCTTGCACCACGTATCAGTAGTATCGTTCGTCAAAGTCCAACAACAAGCCCAACAGATGCAGATGCATTGGTATGGGATGTGACTTTTGATGGCGTAGTAAGCAATGTGAGCATAGCAGATTTTACAGCAACAGCAACTACAGCAACTACAACGAGTGTAACAAATCCTAGTGGAAACGTATATAGAGTAACGGTATCTGGCGGAAATTTAGCAGCATTGAATGCTACTGTAACTTTAGGGTTCGCCGGTGGACAGGATATTCAAGATGCTTCAGGTAATGTCTTATCTAATTTAACTCCAACAGGAACGAATAACAATACATTTGTTGTAGACAACACACCTCCAACATATACTTGGACAGGAAGTACCGACAACGATTGGAACACTCCTGGAAACTGGAGCCCTACTACTGTACCTTCTACAAATGCAGATATTACAATTCCAAATGGTTTAACAAATTATCCTACAGCTAATGTTTCTCTGGTATTTAACAGTATGGTTATTAATTCTGGAGCTACTTTTATACCTAATAGTACCGTTTCAGGATCTGTAACTTATAAGAGAAACTTACCGACAACCAATTGGTATTTAGTAGCTTCACCTGTAAATGGAGAAACACAACAAGATGTAATTGCAAATCATACCTTTGCTACAGGTTCTGTTTCTAATATTGGTCTTGGAGGGTATTCGAATACTACTGGACCAGCCTGGAATTATTCTACTGCTGCATCAACTGGTTTTATACCTATTGGTGTTGGTATATCTATGAAATTAGCTGCTCCTGGCGATGTATCTTTTACTGGTGATGTGATTCCAAATAATATTGCATATCCTATTTCACAAGGAACTAGAACTAATTTTAATTTATTAGGTAATCCATATACTGCATATATGAATTCAGCTACATTTGCTACTACAAATACAGCATTACTTACAGAAGAAACAGTTTGGTTATGGAACGGAACTAGTTACGTAACTTATAATGCAGTTAGTCCTATAGAAATTGCACCTGCACAAGGTTTCTTTGTAGAAGCGAGTACTAATAATAATGTTTTATATCAAACAAGTAATAGAAGCCACCAAAATAGTGATACTTTTATGAGACAGACTCCTAAGAGTAATTTTGAATTATCTATAGCAAATAATGATGCTACTGCTTCTACTAAAGTATTTTATATAGAAGGAAAAACTACTGGTTTTGATAATGGGTATGACTCTAAAATGTTTGGAGAAGCAACAACAGAATTTGCTATTTATACAGACTTAGTTACAGAAAGTGTAGGTAATAAATTAGCAATACAAACTTTACCAATTGATAATACTGCTGCAATTTCTGTAGGTTTAATAGCAAATGCTGGTGAAGAAATTACGTTTTCTGCTGAAAGCCTAAACTTACCAGAAGGAACAGAATTATATTTAGAAGATAAAGTTAGTGGTGCGTTTGTTAATTTATCTGAAGGAGATTATAAAACTACTTTAAAAACGGATGCAAATGGTATTGGTCAATTTTACATACAAACAAGTGCTAAAAGTTTAAGTACAGACAATATAAATGCAACGATAGCTAATGTAAATATTTATAAATCTTCTAGTAACCAAGTTACAATTTCAGGTTTAAATTCAGAAGCTACCGTTAGTATATTCTCTTTATTAGGTAAACAAGTACTGAAATCTTCTATTAAAGCTAGTACTGTTAACAAAGTAAGTTTACCAAGTTTAAGTACTGGTGTTTATATTGTTAAAGTAAACTCTGTAAACGGAGAAATTACTAAAAAAATAACTTTAAACTAACACTTACTTTTAAAACAATATATTATGAAAACAAATAATAAAAATGAAATTACTCGTAAGCAAGCAATTAAAAAAATTGGGAATTACGGTAAATACGCTGCTTTAACAGCATTAGGTACTTATCTAATTTTAAACCCACAGAAAGCGCAAGCTTCTAGTCCTGAGGCTCCAGGTGCTGGGTTCTAAAAATAAAGTATTACAGTTGAGGAATTGTAATACTAATTCTAAAAAGGTTGTCAAATTTGGCAACCTTTTTTATTTTAAACTACTTTTTATAAAGGCTGTCAAATTAATTTTTGATAGCCTTTTTTTATATGGGTACTTTCACCCTTTTAGATAAATCAGTATTTATGCTCTTAAATAAAGAATACTTTCTCGGTAATTTTACAGTATTCTTAATACCTTTTAAGAATAGCCGAATCCGAAAAGCTATATAGAGTAGGAAATATTTTAAATTATATATTATGAGCACAAATTCAAAACAAGCAGTTTTAGATGCATTAAAAAAAGAAGGAGTAACAAACTTAGAGCAATTTGCAGATTTTGCTTCTAACCTAGCTAGTAAAGGAGACCAAAAAGGAAATCCAATTGTTATGACAGCAATTATTTCTCCAGGATTTTTTGTATCTCACTAATTCTTATAAAGAAGAGTATTCAATAAGAATACTCTTCTTTATTATAAAACATGAAACAACAATTAGAAATATCGATTGATAAAAGTCTTACTTGGATAAATAATAATCTGCATTACTTTAATATAAATAGTAATGATGTAGAAAAAAATCCGAATTTAGATATGCAAAGAAAACGTTTAGGAGAACTTGCAATAACATTGTTAATTCTTAGCAGAAATACTTCTTATAAAGAAGACTATCGAGCAAAAAAAATCATCTCCTTTATAAAAGAAATTTGTAATTCTAAAGATTTTTACAGAGGTATTACAAGAGATCTTAATCTTTTCCCTTTCTATTTAATGTTATACAATGGTTTGTATAGTATGAAAATAGAATTTAAAGACTATAAACAATTATTACAAAACATTATAGATGCAAACTTTATGGATTGCATTGAACGAACTGCTTGGAACCAAATAGATTTTAAATATCAATTAGACTTTGGAGGTTTTAAACATAATATGGCTTCTTATGATCAGATGTACAAAACTTCTAGTTTGTATCACCTTCCAAATTTAATTCACATAAGAGATATTGATGTATATGCTTTAACGCATATTTTATTTCATTTAACTGATTTTGGAAATAAAAATATAGATCATCTTTTAGAAGATAAAAAAGATAAAACAGCCGAACATATTGGTAATTTAATGATAAAATATGCATTAAAGGAAGATTGGGATTTACTAGCAGAACTTTTAATCTGCTGTCATAATCTTAATTACAGAAACCATCCTTTGTTTATAGAATGTTGGCAAAAATTATTAAATGCACAAAATAAGAAAGGTGATTTTACAAGTAGGTATATACAAGAAAAATTGAAAAAAGGAGAAATGGTAAATGATAAAGATGTCTTTGACGTAAACTACCATCCAACTCTAGTTGGCTTATTTGCATGTTTATTAGAACACGAATATTTAATAAATTAATTATGGCGTTTCAAAAAGTACTTAAAAAAGGATTCTATTTTGCAATAAAAAACACAAATAATACGGATAAAGAAACCGCTTTAACAGCAATTATTTTAGCTTCAATTTGTAGTTATAAAGACACAAAAATTCAAAAAGAATTTAAACATTTAATAAAAGAGTTTGAAAAAAAAAGAACTGAAAAAGTTAATCTAAAAAACCTACAATTATTATTACAATATGCAATTGTCTATTTTGAAGTTAATGAAGAATATCCTAAAGGATTAAAAAATTTAATAATTGACTATTATAAGGTTCTTTCTTCTGAAAAAATCACAAAAGAGTTACTTCCCTCTTTTTTACTTTTAACAACTGCAAACAAACAACATATTAGTAGTAAACACGTACCATTCTCTTTAAAAATAGCATCTAATTTTACTACTATGACAAAAAAAGAAATTGGTTTTCTTTTAAATGAAATTGAACAAAAAACATATCATGGTTTAATTTCTATTACAAACCGTCCTCTTAAATTAATTACAATTTTAGAAGCTTTTTTAATAATAGCTTGTAGCGATTATAATTTACAACAAGTGAGTAGAATATTAAATGCTTTATCCTACGTTAATGCTCCAAACTCATTAGCAATAAATACTGCCTTAACTTTTTTAACACACAACCAAAGTACAATTGGGTTTATTGGATACTATGAAAAAGAGTTTTCTTCCTTAGAAAAAAATCAAAAAGTAAATGAAATAGGGATACAATTGTCTTCTACTCTACAAACAATTTCTGCAATGCTAACTTATAAAACTGGGTTTCGATTTTATACTTCCTTAGGAAAAAACGATAAACAAAAAAAACATGAAATGGAACTTATACAAACATCCATTAGCTAATACTAATATTAAAAATGGAGCTACAGTTGGCACGCTATTAAGTATCTATATTAGTAATGATAAGAAAACACTTAAACGTGTTTATGATATAAATGGAACAACTGTTTCTGGAAAAAAACCAGTGATAAATTCTGTTTTAGAAATGCGAAAATTATTTGCGAATGAACTGCATTGGCTATCTATTCTTAAAGACAGTAAATATGTTCCTACATTAATTGATTATAATGAGAATGAAATGAGTATTGTTCAAGAGTTTGTTAATAATGATTTATATACCATTCTAGCAAACAAAGAAAAAATGCCAAAAAACATAGTACAACAAGTTGTTGAAATGTATAATGAGTATCAAAAAAATGGATTATTTAAAGGGAATGGAGATCCTAGAAATTTAGCAATTAAAAATAATCAACTTATTGCTTTCGATTTTAAATGGGCTAAACAAAGAAGTGAAAAAGGAGTTTTTTATGAATGGATTAGTATGTGTCATTTTTTAAAAAGAATTCACCCTAATCTACTTCAAGAATTAAAAGCAACTTTTAATGATTTTCCTAAAGAAGAAGAACTTCTAAAAATTTATTAAAATGAACAAACCAAATTTACCTTTATCAAAAGATCAAATAGTATTTTTTAAAGAAAACGGATATTTAATTTTAGAAAATATTATTGAAAAAAATATTACTGATACATGGCTTTCTGATTTTGAAAACTATTTCGGACTTGATATTTCAAAACCGACTTCTTATCCATTAAAAGAGAAAGGAAATGGAAAAAGTGTTAATTTTTTAAAATTTTCTAATAAAAAAAATACAATTAACAATCATTCTAAAATTAAAAAAGCTGTACAACAATTAGCAGGTAAAACTATAGATGGTGGTATGGAGCAATTTATTATTCATGCTCCTAACCCTACAAAAAAATGGGCGTTACCTAATTTAGCACATATAGATTTAACGCCTAAAAATTTTAATTGGCGTTTTATGATTGGGTACACTGCCTACGCGATTGAAACCAAAGAAAATGGAGGCTGTTTTATTTTTTGGCCAAAAAGTCATAAAAAAATATGGAAGTTTATAAAAGAGAATCCAAATTATTATTTTGATATTTCAAACCTAACTGCAGATAAAATTCAAGAAAAATACCAAGAAATTGTATCTGGAAAACCAATACAATTTACAGCAAAACCAGGTACTGTTTTATTATGGCATTCTATGCTTCTACACAATGGTTCTATGAATACAAATGCAACACCTAGAATAGGAATATTTGGACGGTTTGGAAAACATTTAAAAGAAAATGAAACTAGAGAAACTTTTAAATCTATGTGGGGAGATTGGTCAATTTAATCTTTAAATTGTTTCGAAAAACCAGAACCCGTATTATCTACAACTTGCCAATCGTAAATTACAGAGAGTTGATAAATTTTAGATAATTCTTCAAAAAGCCTTTCTTTAGCTTTCTTTTTTAAATCAGTTACTTCAATTGTTTGTTTGATTTTCTCAATACTTTTTTGGTTGATTTTATTTAAATCATACTTAGAAAAAGTATTAAACTGACTTTGTTGTAAATCGAAATATTTTACATCAGGAGAAATTACAACTTCTTCTTTTGGTATCTTATTGATGATAATTCTTTTACCAATAGAATCTATTTGAATTTCTAATTTAGATAAATCATATCCAACCTCAACATTGGCATTTACCGTAATAATAGCTTTTTTATCAAAAGAAAGATAGTCGTAAAAATATTTTTTAGAATCTGAATAATTATAAACTTCAGAGAAAGTACCTTTAGAAACAACTAGTTTACTCAAATTCTTAATGGAGGTTACCACAACTTGTATTTCCTCTTTTTCGTGTGTTGCCTCCTTTTTATTGCACAAAAATTTAGCAAATATAAATCCCAAAAGAAAAATAGTAAGATATTTAAGATAACGCATAATTTTAGACTTTTTGAAAAATTAAAAAAACATCATCAACAGACAACTTTAAAACCTTAAATACAAATAAATCTTTGCGAAAACTCTGTAATCTTCATGAAACAACTACTCCACTTCCTTTGGAAAAGCTTGTTTGCTAAAAAGAAACAATAAAACAACGCCAATACTTATAAAAGCATCTGCAGGATTAAAAATATATTGAAAAAAGGTATACATTTCTCCTCCAATAAAAGGAATCCAATCTGGTAAAACACCTTCCCATAAAGGAAAATAAAACATATCTACTACTCTACCATGAAATAATTCTCCATAAGGTTGGTCTGCAAAAAGTGTTGCTACTTTATTATTAGATCCATCAAAAATAACTCCATAAAAAACAGAATCAATGATATTACCCACTGCACCAGAAAAAATTAAAGCAATCGCAATAATTACGGCATTGTGTACTTTTCTTTTTATATTTTGCCATAACCAATAGATAATTCCAGTTACAGCAACCAGTCTAAACAAGGTTAAAAAAAGTTTACCTGCTCTACCGCCAAACTCAAAACCCATTGCCATTCCGTTATTTTCTGTAAAATGGATTTTAAACCAATCGAAAACCACTACTTCCTCACCTAAGATAAAGTGTGTTTTTACATATATTTTTATAACTTGATCTAAAATAATAGCAATTAAAATAGTTAGAATAGCAAGACTCTTTTTTGACATTTTTATTTAATTTGTACGCACAAAAATAACAATATTATTGTGTTTATTGGGCTGTTAAGAAAATATTAGCTTTTATAGAATTTATACTAATTTTTTTATCAGATTTTTCTACTAATTTTTGATAGCTTTTTTCAAAAAAAACATCGTTAATTTTAATTTTACCTTTTTTAGAAACAACATCAATATTTGTACTATTTATGGATGCGTATAGGTTTCCTGAATACATTTTTACAAGTAAATTTGCCTTTACTTTATGTAAATTTAAAATCCCTTTTTCAATAAATATTTTTAAATCTCCTTTATAACTTTTAGCTTCAATATTTATTTCATCACCAAAAATAGTAAGGTCTTTATTATTTGGAATTTTTATAATGGCACTTGCTCTATGCAATCTTTCTGTAATAAACTTTCTAAAAATTTTCTCTTCTAATATAATTTCGGGTATGTTAAACTGAATCTTTACCATATTATATTCTTCCTTATACAGAATATGTTGTTCTGCTACGTTTTCTGCTATCAAATAAATTTCCACAAAATTAGAATCCGAATTTTCTATCACTAAATTATCTAACCCTAGTGTAGAAATTTCTATTTCTTTTAACTGGGTTTCAAAATTTTTCATGACTTTTTTCTGCGATAAAATCACAGTAGAAATCAATAAAAAGAAAAAACAAATTTTCGACTGCGCTCTAACCAACATTACGTAAAAAATTAAAAAAAAAGCTTCTTAAAAAAGAAGCTTTTAAATTATTCTATAAATTAAGTATTATTGTTTACGTTTCGCTTCTATACTTAACGTTGCATGAGGCACTATTCTTAAACGTTCTTTCTGTATTAATTTACCTGTTACTCTACAAACACCGTACGTTTTATTTTCTATACGTAATAAGGCGTTTTTTAAGTCTCTAATAAATTTTTCTTGTCTTATAGCTAACTGAACATTTGCTTCTTTGTTCATTACTTCAGAACCTTCATCAAAAGACTTAAATGAATGAGAAGTATCGTTTGTACCGTTATCTGAATCATTTTTATAAGCAGCTTTTAACAAAGCTAAATCTTCTTGTGCTCTCGCTATTTTTTTTTCTATAATTGCTTTAAACTCTTGTAAGTCTTCAGCTGAATATTTTAGTTTTACTTCTGACATAAATCCTACATTTTTTCGATTAATATTCTACTTTTTATGGTATCAAACTCAATTTCTGTACCATCTTTTAATTCATCAACAAAAACCAATTCCTTAGTTAATGTTTCACTCATTATGTAGTCTTTATTATCCGTGATAGATTTTTGTAAGTTCTCGAAATTTAAAACCGTTAATTTTATTCTATCTGTTACTTCTAAACCTGTGTCTTTACGTGCATTTTGGATTCTGTTTACCAATTCTCTGGCAACTCCTTCTTTACGCAATTCTTCTGTTATGGTAACATCTAAAGCTACTGTTAACGCTCCTTCATTTGCAACTAACCACCCTTCTATATCTTTAGATGATATCTCTACATCTGAGAGTTCTAAAATAATGCTTTTTCCATTAATGTTTAGAGAAATGTTTTTATCTTTCTCTATTTTGTTAATATCTTCTTGGTTAAATTTCTGCACCTCAGCAGCAATAAAACGCATGTCTTTTCCAAACTTTGGACCTAATGTTTTAAAATTAGGTTTAATTTGTTTGATTAAAATATCTGAAGCATCATCTAAAATTTGAATCTCTTTAATGTTTACTTCATTTTTAATAAGGTCTGCAACCGCTAAAATTTCTTCTTTCTGTTGTGCATTATCAACAGGAATCATAATTTTTTGTAATGGCTGACGCACTTTTATCTTTTCTTTTGCTCTTAGTGATAAAACTAAAGAAGATATAATTTGTGCATTTTCCATTTTACGCTCTAAGCTCTTATCTACAAAACTAGCATCGTACACTGGGAAATCTGATAAGTGAATACTTTCTGATGTTTCTTTACCAGTTACAGAGTTTAAATCTTGATACAATCTGTCCATAAAAAATGGTGCAATTGGCGATGCTAATTTTGCAATCGTATTCATACAAGTGTATAAAGTTTGATATGCAGAAATTTTATCTGTTTCGTAAGTTCCTTTCCAAAAACGTCTTCTACTTAAACGCACATACCAGTTACTTAAGTAATCTTGCGTAAAATCTGATATTGCTCTTGCAGCTCTTGTTGGCTCATATTGTTCATAGAATTTATCAACCTTATTAATTAAAGTATGTAATTCTGATAAAACCCAACGATCTATTTCTGGTCTTTCTTCTAAAGGAATATCTGCTTCTTCATAAGAAAAGTTATCAAGGTTAGAATATAAAGTAAAGAACGAATAGGTGTTGTATAAAGTTCCGAAGAATTTACGTTTTACCTCTTCTATTCCGTCTAAATCAAACTTTAAATTATCCCAAGGATTTGCGTTTGCAATCATATACCAACGCGTTGCATCTGCACCATACGTAGATAATGTTGTAAAAGGATCTGTTGCGTTTCCTAAACGTTTAGACATTTTATGTCCGTTTTTATCTAAAACCAACCCGTTAGAAACTACGTTTTTATACGCTACAGAATCAAAAACCATCGTTGCAATTGCATGCAATGTATAAAACCAACCTCTGGTTTGATCTACTCCTTCTGCTATAAAATCTGCAGGAAAAGATTCGTTTCCATCAATTTTTTGTTTGTTTTCGAACGGATAATGCCATTGTGCATAAGGCATAGAACCAGAATCGAACCACACATCAATTAAATCGCTTTCACGTTTCATTGGTTGTCCCGATGCTGAAACTAAAACAATTTCATCTACAATATTTTTATGCAAATCTATTTTAGCGTAGTTTTCTTCGGAATTATTATCAACTTCAAAATCTTCAAAAATATCTTTTGCTAAAACACCAGCTTCTACAGCCTTTGCCATTTCTTCTTTTAATTCCTTTACAGAACCCACACAAATTTCTTCTTTACCATCTTCTGTTCTCCAGATTGGTAATGGAATTCCCCAATAACGAGAACGAGATAAATTCCAATCGTTTGCATTTGCCAACCAATTACCAAAACGTCCAGTTCCTGTTGATTCTGGTTTCCAGTTAATGGTTTTATTTAGCTCGTGCATTCTATCTTTTACATCAGTTACTTTAATAAACCAAGAATCTAATGGATAATATAAGATTGGTTTATCTGTACGCCAACAATTTGGGTAACTGTGTTTATATTTTTCAACCTTAAAGGCTTTATTTTCTGTTTTTAACTTAATAGCTAGTTCAACATCAATAGATCTTTCTGGCGCTTCACCATCATTATAATATTCGTTCTTTACATATTTACCTGCAAACTCGCCCATTTCTGGTCTAAATTTACCTTGTAAATTTACTAAAGGAACTAAATTATCATTTTCATCTTTTACCAACATTGGTGGAATTGGTGGTACTGCTTGTTTGGCAACCATTGCATCATCTTGACCAAAAGTTGGTGCTGTATGTACAATTCCTGTTCCGTCTTCTGTTGTCACAAAATCTCCTGCAATTACTCTAAAAGCATCTTGCGGATTGTCGTTTGGTCTACAATAATCTAAAACGGGTTCGTATTTAATATCAACTAAATCTTTACCAATAAATTCTTTTATAACGTGATAAGGTATTTTTTTATCACCAGAATTATATGTTGATAATTCCTCAGTAGTTTCAACCTCAACATTATTTTTACCTGCAAATTGTTTTCCAACTAATTTTTTAGCTAAAATTACTTTGATAGGTTCAAATGTATATTGATTAAAAGTTTCTACTAAAACATATTCAATTTTAGGTCCAACTGTTAATGCAGTATTAGATGGCAATGTCCAAGGAGTAGTTGTCCAAGCGATAAAATAAACCGTTCCTTCGTTTTGCAAAAAGTCTGGTAATGTATTTTCTACAGCTTTAAACTGTGCAACAACTGTAGTATCTGTTACATCTTGATACGTACCAGGTTGATTTAATTCGTGAGAACTTAAACCTGTACCCGCTTTTGGCGAATAAGGCTGAATTGTATACCCCTTGTAAATTAATTCTTTGTTGTAAATCTGTTTTAGCAACCACCAAACAGACTCCATATATTTAGGTTCATACGTAATATATGGATCTTCCATATCTACCCAATAGCCCATTTTATTGGTTAAGTCATTCCAAATACCAGTGTAACGCATTACTGCTTTTCTACAAGCTGCGTTATAATCTTCTACAGAAATGGTTTTTCCAATATCTTCTTTGGTAATTCCTAATTCTTTTTCTACGCCCAATTCTATAGGTAAACCATGAGTATCCCAACCAGCTTTACGCTTTACTTGGTAACCTTTCATAGTTTTATATCGTGGAAAAATATCTTTAATAGCTCTTGCTAAAACGTGGTGAACTCCTGGAAGTCCGTTTGCAGAAGGAGGTCCTTCAAAAAATACAAAAGGTTTTGCATTTTCTCTAGAAGATACACTCTTTTCGAAGATGTTATTTTCTTGCCAATAGCTTAAGATTTCTTCTGCTACTTTTGGTAAGTCAAGTCCTTTATACTCAGGAAATTTCGCTTTCATTTTCTGTCTTTTCTAATAAGATTGCGAAATTAAGGATTTTCTTCTAATTTTTGAGTTTGTTTGTGAAGAAGTTACAAAGCATAAAAAAAGTTACAAAGTTGCAAAGAAACAAAAGACTAAACTTAGAAACTCTGTAACTTTGTAACTCTGCGACTATGTTACTTTTAATCTGTTACTCTTATTACAGACCACGTTCATTTTTTATCTTTTCATACGCTGCTTGTATGCTTTGAAATTTTTCATTAGCACCTTTTAAATGCTCTTCTCCTAAACCTTGTAATTTATCTGGATGGTATTTTTTTACCATTTTTCTATAACCGCTTTTCACCTCTGCATCTGTAGCTGTTTTTTCTAGATCTAAAATTTTATAAGCATTCTCTGAAGCATCATAAAACATAGCTTTTATAGATTCAAAATCGCCTTGGTTAATGTATAGATAACCTGCCATTTTACGTATTTCTTCTACCTCTGGCTCCGATACATTTCCATCTGCTTTTGCAATACCAAACAAAAAGTGCAACAATTGTAAACGAGATGCATGAGACATGTTTTGTCTAATTTGTATACAAACTTGGCGTGCAGAAACTTCCTTTTTTATAATTCCGCTAAAAAGTTTAAAAGCATTATTGGCTCTTTCTTTACCGTACATTCCAACAAATTGAGATCTTACAAAGTCTAATTCTCGTTGATCTACTTTTCCGTCAGATTTTATAACGATAGATGCTAAAACGAGTAAACTCATTTCAAAATCTCCAGATTGTGTGTTTGCAGAACTTCTACTAGTACCAGATTGTCTGTTTCTTTCGTAATCTATTTGTTCTTGATTTAAATCTTTTTCTGAAAAACCATCTACAAAACTACCTACTGCAAAACCAATGGCTGCACCTATTGGACCCCCAAAAGTAAATCCTAAACCTGCTCCTAACCATTTTGTAAAACTTCCCATTTTTTATTTTTTTGAAGTGGCAAAGATATAAAATAGATTGTTGGATTCTTAGATTGCTCGATTTTTAGATTACTGAATTATTGGATTGTTGAATCTTTTGAAGCTTTAAAAATAATTAGACCACATTTGCGTGAAGGATTGAAGCATTTGTTTGAGCTCTTTTTTGTTTTTCTCAAAAAAAGCGAGTGCGGAAAGCCTGACAATTTTTAAATAAAAGTGTAGTGTAAACGGAACTTTTATTTAAAAATGGGCATGCCCAAAAAGAAGTACTATTTATAGAGTATCAATTTTATTGATATTTCTATTGAAACTAGCATTTTTAGGATATTGAATTTTGTTAAACAAATACTTATCTTTGCATTTTAAATTTAGAAAATATGTATCCAGAAGAATTAGTAAAACCAATGCGCGATGAGTTAATTAACGCAGGTTTTGAAGCATTATATACCAGTGAAGACGTTGTAAACGCAATGGCTAAAGAAGGAACAACTTTAGTTGTGGTAAACTCAGTTTGTGGTTGTGCAGCAGGTACTGCAAGACCAGGAGCAATTGCCTCTTTAGGTGCAGATAAAGTACCAACAAACTTAACTACTGTTTTTGCAGGTGTAGAAAAAGAATCTACGCAAAAAGCACGTGAGTTTATGGTTCCTTTTCCTCCATCATCGCCAGCAATTGCATTGTTTAAAGACGGGAATTTAGTACACATGTTAGAACGTCATCATATTGAAGGTAGATCTGCACAAATGATTGCACAAAATTTAGCACAGGCTTACGAAGAGTTTTGTTAAGCTAATAAAAAGAATACTTTTTTTGATTGAAGAATCAAATTTTAAATCCACGTTTATTAACGTGGATTTTTTTTATGCCTTATAATTACTGTTATATTTTAAACTTACTAACCATTTAATAACCTAAGGCACCTAACTTTACCTTTATTTAAATTTTAAATAACATACTCCCTTTAATAATAAAGTTCCTTTGTTTAGTACTTATACTTTTAACTAACTTTTTTTTATTTTATGGAAATAACAGTAATGTATCTAGGTTTTATCTTAGCAGCTTACTCGGTTGTAGGAAACGACACAATACAAACATTAGGTACTTTTTTAAGTTCTAATGAACGAAAAAAATGGTGGGTTTTATGGTTCTTTGCTGGCGGAATCTTAGCTGTAACCTTAATTTATGGTTACTTTACACATAATGGCGACGTTTCTTATGGTAGGTTGGCAAAATATCCGTTACCAGAACCTTTTGCTTGGTACTATATTTTACCTCCTATTGTTTTAATGCTTTTAACCCGCACAGGGATTCCTGTAAGTACTTCTTTTTTAATACTTACCTTTTTTAATGAAAAGAACTTAACTGGTATGGTTGTAAAATCTATGTCTGGTTATTTAGTAGCTTTTGGGGCTTCTATTATACTGTACTTTATAATATCTAAAAGTGTTGAGAAAAAATTTATTAAAAACCCGATAACCCATAAACAAAAAAAATTGTGGACAACTCTACAATGGATCTCTACAGGTTTTTTATGGTCGCAATGGTTAATACAAGATTTTGCAAACATTTACGTGTACTTGCCTCGATCAATCAGTTATTGGGAATTAATAGGATCACTAATTATAATTTTAGGCTTATTGGCCTACATTATAGCTTCTAAAGGTGGAGCGATACAAAGTATTATTCGTTCTAAAACCAATACTGTAGATATACGTTCTGCTACTTTAATTGATTTTACGTATGGTATTGTTCTCTTTTATTTTAAAGAACTAAACAATGTACCTATGAGCACTACTTGGGTGTTTATTGGTGTTCTTGCCGGTAGAGAAATTGCTTTAAATTTTGTATTACGTAAAAATGAAGCCCGCAAAGACATGTTTAAAAGTTTAGGTAAAGATTTATTTAAAGTTTTTATAGGACTTGTTGTAAGTATTGCGCTGGTATATGGTGTTAAATTTTTAGCTACTTCACTTTAAGAAATAACCATGAAATTAAAAAACATTATTCTATTTATATTACTATTCTATTCTTTAAATACAACCATTGCACAAGAACAAAAAAACGGCATAGATTCTGAAGAAAAAGGAATTACAATAGCAAACTTTTTAAAAATGTCTGGTAATTGGTTTATTGCTTATAGAGATGGTATTGCCCAAACCCAAGCCGATGATGAAATAGGTATTATAAATGAACACAAAAGTGCATTTGTTTTAAAACGAAGTTATTTTACTTTAAAAAAAGACTTAGACAAAACCTTTTCTGTAAGATATACTATGGATTTAACGGTAGATAGAGATGGACCAGATGCTGGTAACATAGAAACCAGATTAAAATACCTTTATGTAAAAGCTAAACCTAATTTTAATAGTAATGTATTTACAGGAAACTGGATAGAAGTAGGTATGGTACACACTCCTTGGTTAGATTATGAGCAAAAAATAAACACTTACAGAGTGCAAGACAATATGTTTATTGAAAGAAATAAAATTTTTAACTCTGCCGATTTTGGTGTAACTTTTGGTGGTAATATTGGCCCTGTAATGAATAAGAAATTTTTAAAAGAAGTTAACGGAGCTATGCCTGGTAAATACGCAACCTATGTAATTGGTATTTATAATGGAGCTGGATATTCTGGTGAAGAAAAAAATAATAATAAAATAATATCTGGCCGATTATCTCTTAGGCCTTTTGCTAATACGTTACCAGAATTTCATATAAGTGGTTATTTTAATGTTGGTAAAGGAAATAGTGAACAAGCCCCCAAATTTAATCAACTATTAGGTTTTGTTACTTACACAAGTAAACAACTAACACTAACCGCACAAGCACACCGTGGTATAGGAGATTTTAGAGCAGCCTATTTATATGAAGGCACAAACAAACCTATTAAAAACAATGGATATAGTTATTTTGGTGAATATAAAATAAAAAAAACACCATTCGCTATTTGGGGAAGATATGATTCTTTTTACTTAAAAACGGATGATGTTAGAGGTACCAAACGTTACATAGGCGGCGTGTCTTACACTGTTAATAAATATTTACGTTTAATTGCAAACGCAGAACACAATGACAAGGCATTAAACGAAAATAATATTTATGAATTAAATCTTGAAGTATCATTTTAAACACCTACTAGCATGAAAAATATTTTATTTCCTACAGACTTTTCAGAAAATTCTTTAAACGCATTTGCATACGCAATGGCATATGCCCAAAAATTAGAAGCTACTTTAATCGTATATCACTCTTACCATGAAGATGTTTTAGTTGATGAAAAAACACAAACCATTTATGATAAAATTGATATTGATAACTTTAGAAACAAGAAAGATAAATTTCCGCCTTTTGAAAAACTAATTAAAGCAAGTAAAAAAGGTAATTTAAAAGTAAAATACATTGTAGACCAAGGTGTCTTTGTAAACTCTTTGTTTAAATATGTTGCCAAAAGAGATGATAAAATAGAGATTATTATAATGGGAACACAAAATACCGGAAATAGCAGTCTGTTTAACATTTTTATGGAAACAGATACCATTAAAATCTTAGAAGAACTAGACAAACCCGTTATTGCCGTTCCTTCTAGAGCAAAATTTGACGGAGAATTGAATGATATTATGTTTTTAGTAGACTATAGAGACGAAGAAATTATTCCATTAGAAAAACTCACCAAAATTGCAAAAGAATTTAAAGCCAATTTACATGTTGTTCATTTTGATTTAGCCCATGGAGAATCAATTACTCCGCTAATGGATAAATTTAAAGGAAACATAAATGTAAATTATAACAAAACACAATTTATTTCTATAGATTCTATAAATTTAAAAAAATCACTTACAACGTATTGCAAAGACAATAAAATAGATATTGTTTGCCTAATAAATCAAGAACGTAATTTATACCAACGCTTATTTACCTTTAGTTTGGCAGAAGATTTAATAAATCATATAGACATACCGGTAATGGCAATTTACATAAAATAACATTTTTAATGACTAACTAAACCACCAACTAAATCATTTTTAATATTTTTGATGAATGGATAAACACAATATTATTAAGAATACCATTCAATTTGCAAAAAAGGAATTAAAAAATGCCGAAGGCGGACACGATTGGTTTCATATAGAACGCGTATATAAAAATGCTGTTTTAATTTCTAAAGATGAAAATGTAGATGCTTTTGTGGTTTCTTTAGGTGCTTTATTACACGATATTTCCGATCCTAAGTTTTATAATGGTGATGAAACTGTTGGACCAAAAATAGCCACTGAATTTCTAGAACAACAACAGGTAGATAAAGAAATTATTAACCATGTTATTAATATTATAAAACATATTTCTTTTAAGAATTCTTTTGATAAAACGGGTAAGAAATTTACTTCTAAGGAGTTAGAAGTTGTGCAAGACGCAGATAGATTAGACGCTATTGGAGCAATAGGTATTGCACGTTGTTTTAATTATGGTGGCTTTAAAAACAGACCACTTTATGATCCGGAAATTGCACCTAATTTAAACATGACAAAAGAAGAGTATAAAAATTCTTCTGCACCAACCATTAATCATTTCTATGAAAAATTACTTTTATTGAAAGATAAAATGAACACTTCTTCTGGCCAACGAATCGCTGCAGATAGACATTCTTTTATGGAAACGTTTTTAAAGCAATTTGATGATGAATGGAACGGTAGTAAATAAATTTTTCTTATTGCACCAAACTAATCATTTCACTTCTATATTTTGATGCTGATTTACCTGTAAATTCTTTAAACAATTTATTAAAGTGAGAAAAGTTATTAAAACCACATTCAAAACAAATATCTGTTATACTTGTCTGACTTTCTGATAGTAATTTAGTTGCATGTACAACTCGGTATTCATTTACCAATTTTGTAAACGTTTTACCGGTTGTTTTCTTAAAAAATCTACAAAACGCAGGAACCGTCATACTAACTAGGTCAGAAATTTCATCTAAACTAATGTGTTGATTAAAATTCTCGTTTATATGTTTAAAGATAACATCTATTTTACTACTGTCTTGTGGTTGTGTTTCAAATGCAAAACCATCTGCATTTAATAGAACATAATCTTCAGACTTAGAAAGAGTATGTAATATTTCTAACAAAATTAAAATTTGTTTGAATCCTTTTTTTTCTGATAACCTCTCTATCCTTGGACCTAGTTTTTGTTTTGTTTTTACACCAAAAAGAATTCCTTTTTTTGCTTTTTCAAACAAAATACTAATCGGTTTCATTTCTGGTACTTCAAAAAAATCTTCTCCTAAAAAATCTGGTTTAAACTGTACTAATGTTTCAGATCCGTTAGTGGTTAGCCTATCTGTAAAACCATTATGTGGCAAATTAGAACCTATTAATAATAACTGACTATTATTAAAGTAAGATAAATGATTACCAATATGTCTTTTCCCCTTTCCTTTATTCACATAAACTAATTCGATTTCTGGATGAAAATGCCAGAATGCCTTTATTTGCTTTAAAAACTCTGTATGTTTTTTTACAAGTATTGAGCTTCCAAAATCTGGACTAATTTTCTCTAAAGTGGGTTTCACATTCATAATATAGTATTATTGAGCTGCAAATTTACGACACTAAACCCTAAAAACGTGTATAAAATTAACAAAATTATACGCTATATTAACTTTACTTTGTTTTTACATATAAATAACAGATAATTTAGCATATAAACTTACCAATTTTGATGTTTTTAGACTAAAACTTCTGCCATAATTTTGCAGTGTTATTAATCATATAAATGACAAATAAAATGGAAATTAAGAAAATAATATTAGTTGCTTTAATGTTCGGAACATTAATAACTAACGCAAACGACAAAGATAATACCAACTCTAAAGAAGCTAAGAGAACTGTTAAAGTTGAATTTAATAATGTAAAAAAAGGTCAGACTTTAACCATTAAAAATGCCAACGGTTTAACTGTATATAATAATGACATTCAAAATTCTGGAGACTATTCTAGAACATTTGATTTTTCTGCTTTAGAAAACGGAATTTATTCTGCTGAGTTAAATAAAGACTTCGAAATTATTATTAAACAATTTTACGTTGAAAACGGATTGGTTACTTTTTTAAATAACAAGAATGAAAAAATATTTAAACCAGTAATTAGAACTGAAAATAATTTGTTATATGTTTCTAAAATTGCTTTTAACAAAGAACCTTTAAAAGTTGTTATATATTTTAATAATGAAGTAGTTCTATCTAACACAATACAAGGAGAAAATATCTTAAAAAGAATTTATAAGTTATCAGAAAAAAAATCTGGAAACTATAAAGTTGTTATTAATTCTGATGACAGAACTTACGTTAAAGAATTTACAATATAAAAATTTAGTTAATTGTTTCGTTAAACTACTGCTATAGTTTAATGGTAAAAGCGAGTCCAAAAGGACTCGCTTTTTATTTGAAACACTTTTTTTTAAAATAAATAAAATTACCACTATTATATGCTATTTTAACTTAACAATAAATTAACATCAATCAATAGTGATAATATAACACATAATTGTACCAATTTTGATGTTTTTAAAACTTAATTACCACCATACCTTTGTAGTGTTATTAATCATATAAATGACAAATAAAATGAAAATTAAAAAAATAATATTAGTTGCTTTAATGTTCGGAACATTAATAACTAACGCAAAGGACAAAGATAATACCAACTCTAAAGAAGCTAAGAGAACTGTTAAGGTTGAATTTGCTAATGTAAAAAAAGGTCAGACTTTAACCATTAAAAATGCCAACGGTTTAACTGTATATAATAATGACATTCAAAATTCTGGAGACTATTCTAGAACATTTGATTTTTCTGCTTTAGAAAACGGAATTTATTCTGCTGAGTTAAATAAAGACTTCGAAATTGTAATTAAACAATTTTATGTTGAAAACGGTTTGGTTACTTTCTTAAACAATAAGAATGAAAAAATATTTAAACCAATCATCAGAAATGAAGGACATTTATTATATGTTTCTAAAATCGCTTTTAACAAAGAGCCTTTAAAAGTTGTTATTTATTATAAAGGGAATACGATTTTATCTGAAACCATATCTGGTAACGATCTTTTAAAAAGAGTGTACAAATTATCAGAAAAAAAAGTTGGTAATTATACTGTAGTTATTAATTCTGATGACAGAACTTATACCAACAACTTTACAATATAAAAATTTAGTTAATTGTTAGGTTAAACTACTGCTATAGTTTGATCGTAAAAGCGAGTCCAAAAGGACTCGCTTTTTATTTGAAAACACTTTTTTTTAAAATAAATAAAATTACCACTATTATATACTATTTTAACTTAACAATAAATTAACATAAATCAATAGTGATAATATAACACATAATTATACCAATTTTGATGTTTTTAAAACTTAATTACCACCATACCTTTGTAGTGTTATTAATCATATAAATGACAAATAAAATGAAAATTAAGAAAATAATATTAGTTGCTTTAATGTTCGGAACATTAATAACTAACGCAAACGACAAAGATAATACCAACTCTAAAGAAGCTAAGAGAACTGTTAAAGTTGAATTTAATAATGTAAAAAAAGGTCAGACTTTAACCATTAAAAATGCCAACGGTTTAACTGTATATAATAATGACATTCAAAATTCTGGAGACTATTCTAGAACATTTGATTTTTCTGCTTTAGAAAACGGAATTTATTCTGCTGAGTTAAATAAAGACTTCGAAATTATTATTAAACAATTTTACGTTGAAAACGGATTGGTTACTTTTTTAAATAACAAGAATGAAAAAATATTTAAACCAGTAATTAGAACTGAAAATAATTTGTTATATGTTTCTAAAATTGCTTTTAACAAAGAACCTTTAAAAGTTGTTATATATTTTAATAATGAAGTAGTTCTATCTAACACAATACAAGGAGAAAATATCTTAAAAAGAATTTATAAGTTATCAGAAAAAAAATCTGGAAACTATAAAGTTGTTATTAATTCTGATGACAGAACTTACGTTAAAGAATTTACAATATAAAAATTTAGTTAATTGTTTCGTTAAACTACTGCTATAGTTTAATGGTAAAAGCGAGTCCAAAAGGACTCGCTTTTTATTTGAAACACTTTTTTTTAAAATAAATAAAATTACCACTATTATATGCTATTTTAACTTAACAATAAATTAACATCAATCAATAGTGATAATATAACACATAATTGTACCAATTTTGATGTTTTTAAAACTTAATTACCACCATACCTTTGTAGTGTTATTAATCATATAAATGACAAATAAAATGAAAATTAAAAAAATAATATTAGTTGCTTTAATGTTCGGAACATTAATAACTAACGCAAAGGACAAAGATAATACCAACTCTAAAGAAGCTAAGAGAACTGTTAAGGTTGAATTTGCTAATGTAAAAAAAGGTCAGACTTTAACCATTAAAAATGCCAACGGTTTAACTGTATATAATAATGACATTCAAAATTCTGGAGACTATTCTAGAACATTTGATTTTTCTGCTTTAGAAAACGGAATTTATTCTGCTGAGTTAAATAAAGACTTCGAAATTGTAATTAAACAATTTTATGTTGAAAACGGTTTGGTTACTTTCTTAAACAATAAGAATGAAAAAATATTTAAACCAATCATCAGAAATGAAGGACATTTATTATATGTTTCTAAAATCGCTTTTAACAAAGAGCCTTTAAAAGTTGTTATTTATTATAAAGGGAATACGATTTTATCTGAAACCATATCTGGTAACGATCTTTTAAAAAGAGTGTACAAATTATCAGAAAAAAAAGTTGGTAATTATACTGTAGTTATTAATTCTGATGACAGAACTTATACCAACAACTTTACAATATAAAAATTTAGTTAATTGTTAGATTAAACTACTGCTATAGTTTGATCGTAAAAGCGAGTCCAAAAGGACTCGCTTTTTATTTGAAAACACTTTTTTTTAAAATAAATAAAATTACCACTATTATATTCTATTTTAACTAAATAATAAACCAACACTAATCAATAGTGATAATATAACATATAATTGTACCAATTTTGATGTTTTTAGAACTTAATTACTACCATACCTTTGTGGTGTTACTAACCTTTAAAAAAGAAAAGATGAGAACAATAATGAAAACAATTTTAGTAGTAACATTAATGTTTGGAACATTAATTAGTTACGCAAACGACAACAAGAAATCTACTAATGCAGTAGCTGCAAAAAGAGTTAAAGTTGAATACAAGTCTGTAAAAAGAGGACATGCTCTAACTATTAAAAATGAAAATGGATTAACAATATATAAACAAGTCATACAAAGTTCTGGAACCTATTCTAAAACATTCGATTTAACAAACTTAGAAGATGGTTTATACACCACGGAACTTGAAAAAGACTTTGAAATTATTGTAGACAAAATTGAAGTTAAAGATGGTTTTGTTACTTTCTTAAATGAAAAAAGTGAAACAATTTTTAAACCAGTAATTAGAACGGAAGGAGATTTGGTTTTAATTTCTAAAATTGCTTTTAACAAAGAACCATTAAAAGTAATTTTATATTATGACAACCACGTTATTCTTTCTGAAAAAGTTGAAGGGAATAAACTTATAAACAGAGTTTACAAATTAACCAACACAGAAAAAGGAGCATACAAGGTTGTTATTTACTCAGACAATAAAATGTATGAAAAAGAATTTACAATCTAAAAAACTATTGAACTCATCAAACTACTGCCATTTTGATGATAAAAGCGAGTCCCCTGGGACTCGTTTTTTTGTTAATGAAAGAATCATTTTCTATTTCATTCAACATACAGATTTTAAGGAATTAACCAAAATATATACATAATTACCTTAACATTTAATTAATGTTTTAATAATAGATAAAATAGGACACAAACCTACCAATTCTGATGTTTTTAGAACTGAACTTCCAACATATCTTTGTAGTGTTATTAATCTTTAAATCAAAAGAAATGAGAACCACAATTAAAACAATCTTATTAGTAACATTAATGTTTGGAACATTGATTAGTTACGCAAACAACGACACAAAATCTACTAACGAAGTAGCTGTAAAAAGAGTTAAATTTGAATACAAAGCTGTAAAAAAAGGCCATGCTTTAACTATTAAAAATGAATATGGATTAACAATATATAAACAAGTCATACAAAGTTCTGGAACCTATTCTAAAACATTCGATTTAACAAACTTAGAAGATGGAATTTACACTACAGAACTAGACAAAGACTTTGAAATTATTGTTAAGAAAATTGAGGTAAAAGAGGGCTTTGTTACCTTTTTAAAAGAAGAAAACAAAACAATTTTTAAACCTGTAATTAGAACAGAAGGAGATCTGGTATTAATTTCTAAAATTGCTTTTAACAAAGAACCATTAAAAGTAACTTTATATTATGACAACCATGTTATTCTTTCTGAAAAAGTTGAAGGTAATAAACTTATAAACAGAGTTTACAAATTATCTAACGCTGAAAAAGGAGCGTATAAAGTTGTAATTTTTACTGATAACAGGTCTTATGTAAAAAACTTTAGAATATAAAATAATCATAAATTTCTTCATCAAACTACTGCCATACTTTGATGTTTAAAGCGAGTCTAATTTAGACTCGCTTTTTTATTTATAACCAATTTAAAAATTTGGCTTTCTCTTATCCAAAAAAGCTGAAGTACCCTCAACAAAATCATCAGTACCAAAACATTCTCCAAACTCATCTATTTCTACATCAAAACCATTTATTCCATCCTCAAAACCAGCATTAATTGCTCTAATTGCTGCAGAAATTGCCACAGAAGAATTTCTTGTAATTTTACTTGCAATTTTTTCTGCTAACGGTATTAATTCTTCTTGTGCAGTAACATGATTTACCAACCCACATCTATATGCATCTTCAGCAGAAATCATACCAGCAGTCATAATCATTTCCATTGCTTTACCCTTACCAACTAATTGAGGCAAACGTTGCGTACCACCATAACCAGGTATCACACCTAAAGAAACTTCTGGAAGCCCCATTTTTGCATTCTCTGATGCTATTCTAAAATGACAAGACATTGCCAACTCTAAACCTCCTCCTAATGCAAAACCATTAATAGCTGCAATTACTGGAGTAGATAAGTTATCTACATAATCAAATAAAGTATGATGCCCTAGTTTAGATAATCTAGCTCCTTCATCTACAGAAAAATCTGCAAATTCAGAAATATCCGCACCTGCAACAAAGGCTTTTTCTCCACTACCCGTTAAAATAATTGCTCTTATATTTTCGTCATCTTCTAAATCTTCAAAAGCTGCATTTAATTCAACAATTGTAGCTTTATTTAGAGCATTTAATTTTTTTGGTCTGTTGATAGTTATTTGAGCTAAACTATCTTTTTTCTCAACTAAAATATTTTCAAATTTCATTACTTATAAATTTAGTTACCTATCTATTCATTTCTAGGTGATGATTAACATTAACTTTTTGGTAAGACTACAGTAAAAACAGTTCCTAATCCTTCTTTAGATGTAAAAGAGATAGATCCATCATAAGCCTCTATAATATTCCTTATCATACCTAAACCTAATCCCATTCCGCTTGATTTAGTTGTAAATTTAGGCTCAAAAATTAAATCTTTTAAATCTTCCGATATTCCTTTTCCATTATCTGAAACTGTAATTACTATATTTAAATTTTCCGAGAAAATTTTAACTTCAATTAAAGGGTTTTCTTCCTTATCTACAGCCTGAATAGCATTTTTAACTAAATTAGTTACCACTCTTATCAATTGAGTTTTATCTAAATTAGCATATAACTCTTCTTCTTGTGGATAATATTTTATATACCGCTCTGTAAAAATATCTAGCGCAAACTTTACAACACTAATTAATTCTATTTGTTCTTTCTTTTGAGTTGGCATTTTTGCAAAATCAGAAAAAGCAGAAGCTATAGAACTCATTACATCTATTTGCTGTATTAAGGTTTGGGAAAATTCTTTTAACTTCTCTTTTGCCTTTTCATCTAAAGGATCAAATCTTCGCTCAAAACTCTGAACGGTTAAACGCATTGGGGTAAGCGGATTCTTTATTTCATGAGCTACTTGTTTTGCCATTTCTCTCCAAGCTTGTTCTCGCTCACTTTTTGCTAATTTAGCAGCACTTTCTCCTAATTCATCAATCATGTGATTGTATGCCTCTACCAAAATTTCTATTTCTGAGCTCGCCTTGTCTAGAATAATTTTTTCATTCCGTTTATTTAAACGGGTTTGCTGCATTTTTTCTGAAATGGTTTTTATAGACCTTGTAATATAACTTGATAAAAAATAAGCTATTGCAATAGCTATCAAGAACATAAGTATATAAACCACCCCTAATCTCAACATAAATTCTCTTAATTCGTGTTCTATCTCTGAGTTATCTTGTGTAAACTGGAGTTCTAATATTCCTATTCTTTTAAATTTCGGATCATGAATAAAAGAAAATGACGATTGAAAACTAATCCCATTTTCTTCGCTTGTTTTTAATATTTTATGATTAGAATTATTTGCCAATTCCTTTAAAACATTCACCGGAATAGGATTTGAATCCACTTTTTCAAAGGCACTTGCAGTGGATGATTTTAATAAATTACCTTGTAAATCGTAAAAAGAAATATTCAATTTGTTTATAGACGAAATTTCAAAAATACGCTCCTGAAATATTTTAGATAAATTTTCTGTATTTACAGGATAGGTTGTTTTATTTTTAAGTTCTAATTCAATCGTTTCTTTTGTGGTTGCTTCCTTACGTTCAAAACGTTGAATATTATAGTCTTTTGTCTGTTCATCATATTGATAAATAGTGACTACCAAAATTAATACGGATGCCAACAACACCAATAAAATCATTGATAAAAAAATACGTATTCTTAAAGATATCTTTTTTAAAATTGCCAAATCTAGTCTATTTTTATTCTCTTGGTTTTCATTGTTAACAAATCATCATAATCCCCATCCTCATCCCAATCATACTTACTTTTCCCTATAAAACCTTCATTCGTTTTTGTTATATGATAACTCACTTTCATATCTCTACCTCCATAAGTAAAAGCTACTTTTAAAGAATCTCCTATAACATCCCACTTTCCATCAGCTCTAGAAACTTGCACTCCTTTTTTATTTTTAAACCAAGCCGAAAAAGTACCATCTTTATTATATTTAGATTGGGCTACTAATTCCGGATTATCATCAAATTTATCTTCATAAACCTGCAAAGAGTCTGTTTTATTAACAGTATACATTTCTATTTTTAAATAGGTAGTTTCCCAACTATCTACCATAAAATCTTTCGTAGAAAGTTCAGGCTCACAACTCATAAAAAGAATTCCAAAAAGAGTGCAGAAAAATAAAGTTTTTGTTTTCATTTTTAATTCAAAATTAAGGTTCTGTAAACTAAAAAATTTAAAGAATCTAATTTACAACTAATTTAGCTCTTTTTTAGCTTCCTTAAACTCTTCTGGAGTATTTATGTTTCTGATAAAATCATCATCAATTTCTAAAATTTCAACATCCGAATTAATTAGCACTTTTCTAGGACAAGAATAACCTTGTGCTAAATATTGTAATAAAACAGAATACGCTTTTGGCTCATAAATTGTAATTAAAGGCTCTGGAAAATCTTTATCCTTCCCCTTAATTGCTGTCGCAACTTTACTGGGGTCTCTATGTTTTAGAAGCAATTGAATAAGCGTTGCATTTATAAAAGGAACATCGGTTGCCAATACAAACCAGGCTGTATTTGGATCTTTTTGAAAAGCAGAACAAATTCCGCCAAACGGACCTAAATTTATAAACTTATCAGAGATTTCACCTTCTTTTTCGGTATCACCTCGAGACTCGTTTAAAGGTTTAACGGAATAAAACGTTTCTAAATTGTTACTTTCTAACAATTCTTTTACTATTTCTTTCTGAGGCTTTCCAAAATAATCCAATTTAGATTTATCTTGCCCCATACGTGTACTTTTACCACCAACGAGAACCAATCCTTTAACGGGAGCAATTTTTTCCTGAATTAGGTTCTTAATATGATTTGAGATTGCATCAACTTCATCAATAGTGTAACACGTAATATTTTTTATCTGGGGATATTTGTCCTCTAAAAAATCAAAATATTTAGATTCCGAATTTAGTTTTATTACAAACTGAATACGATCTAATTGTTCTAATCTTTTTAATACAGAAGCTTCTTTAGCTTCGTCTAAAATTAGGATTTGCTTTGCTCCTTGATAATGATTTCCGTTGATAAAAACATAATCGAATGGTGCAAAATCTAAACGTTGCTGAAACTTATTTATATTTCCAGAAGTGGTTATTTGTAAATTTCCTTCGTGATGAAAAACATATTCAGACAACTTATTTTTTGCAACATCTTTTGCGTGAGAAGCATCAAAATAAGCTAATTTATAATTCGATAAATTTTGAGAAACCTTATGAACTAAATCAGAAATATTTCCACAATTTGTTCCTAAAATTGCAATTTCATTGGGCGCAAAATTATCATTATCTCTTCTTTCTAAATTGGTATGTTTGCTATGTTTTTTCATTTTATTCTTTTATTGTTTTATTGTTTCTAAAACAATTGTCATTTAGAAATGAGCTTTTTTTTAAGCGATCTAGAAATCTCATCATTTAGAACTCCAAAAATTTGTAATCTTATGCGGTCTCCCCTTAAGAAGAAACAACAAAACTGTGCCGAATTAGTTAACCGTTACAATATATACTTTAAAAATTAGATTCCTCAATCGACTAAAAAGTCTCATTTCGGAATGACAGGTTCACTTTTATATCAAAAATAACATAAGAGTGTTTCTTCCCTTCGGGAAGATTAAGAAGGGCTTTTAATATCAGACTTACCACCTGTTTTTTCTAATAACTTTACTTCTTTAATTACCATTTTCTGACTGATGCTTTTACACATATCATAAATGGTTAAACACGTAATATTTGCACCTGTTAAAGCTTCCATTTCTACACCGGTTTTACCTGTAATTGTAACTTCACAAAGAACTTCAACACTTTCTGAATCTATAATATTGATATCAATATTTACCCCATTAATCAATAGCGGATGGCACATTGGTATTAATTCTGATGTTTTTTTTACTCCTTGAATTCCGGCAATAATTGCCGTTTGAAAAACAGGTCCTTTTTTAGTAAATAACTCATCATTTGTAAAATGAGCAATGACTTCTTTTCCTAAAAACATCGTTGCTTTTGCAATTGCCGTTCTTTTGGTAATTTTCTTATCAGAAACATTTACCATTTTAGGATTTCCTTTTTTGTTTATGTGGGTAAAATCACTCATTATTTATATCTATATGTTCTCGATACAATTCCGATGAAAAATCGGAATCACTCAAACTGACAGTATGTAAATTACAAATTGATAAACACACAGTCACTTCGAATGAAATTATTTTTTCAAGAATTTTGTATCGAGAAGCTTTTTATTATTTAAATTTCTTCTTTGCTAAATTAGGAAGTTTTTCATACTCATCATTAATTAATGCCTCCTTTTTAGCCTTAGACCATTTTTTATTTGCTTTTCGGTGTCAATTGCAAATCCAGCAACTGTAAATTCGCAATAAAAGACTAATTCTAAAGGTTGTCTTTTGTATGTGTAACTTTCTATATGCTTTCCTTGTTGATGTTCAAAAAAACGTTTCTCTAGATTTGAAGTAAAACCTGTATAATAGGTGTTATCCGAGCATTTCAAAATATAAACATAATAGATTTTCATGGTTTTAGATTAAAATGTTCTCGATACAATTCCGATAAAAAATCGAAATCACTCGAACTGACAGTATTTCAATTACAAACAGATAAACACAATGTCACTTCGAGTGAAATTCTTTTTTCAAGAATTTTGTATCGAGAAGTTTTGTTAATTATTTATAATCTCCACCTTCTAAAAAGGTTCTCGATTCAAATTTTTCGTACCTCAAAATCCCCTCGAACTGACAGTGTATAAAAAGCTATAATTACCTATACTTTAAAACCGGAAAAACTTCCCCTTTTTTAAACGCTATTTTATCATTTGGTAATTGAATAAAAGCATCTGTTTTTACCAAACTTGCTAAGTCTCCAGAACCATTTCCATTAATTGGAGTGGCAATTAAATGCCCAAACTTCGAACTTAATTTTACTTGTAAAAAGTACGTTAAATTAGGTTTAAAAGAAACATCAGCATTTAATATTGCTGTTTCAGCTTCCATCTTTATTCCTATAGATTTATAATACCAAGGATAAAAATACGCCAAACAATTTACAAAAGTAGAAATTGGATTCCCAGGAAACCCGAAGACATTACAGATATCCGTTTTACCATAAAAGAAAGGTTTCCCTGGTCTTTGAGCAACTTTATGAAACAGTTTTTCTACGCCTAATTCATCAAAAACTTCAGGTAAAAAATCATATTTCCCTTTACTGACGGCTCCACTAAAAAGCAATACATCATATTCTTGTAAGTAACTTTCTATTTTCGACTTTAAAATAGGTTTATCATCTGCAATATGAGCTGTTTCTGAAGGAATATTCAATCTTTCTAACAAAGACACTAATGTAAACACGTTGCTTCTTCTAATTTGATGTTCGAGCGGAATCTCATCAACACCTACCAATTCATCACCTGTAGAAACAATCATTACTTTGGGTTGTTTTGCAACTTTTACTGTCGATTTACCAACCGTTGCTAATACACCAATTTCTGCAGCAGAAATTATTGTATTTTTTGTAATCAACACATCTCCAACTTTTCCATCTTTTCCTTTTGCATGCACATTTTGACGGTCGCAGACCGTTTCTATATTCACTCTTGCTTTTCCATTTTTAATTTCTACATCTTCATATCTAATAACCGTATTTACATTATTAGGTAAAACCGCTCCTGTCATTACTTCAATGCAATTTTCAGAATTTTGAAGTGTAATTTGTTTACTCCCTGCAGCTTGAATTCCTTCTATTTTAAAATCTCGTTGTCCGTTTTTAAATTGTAAAAAATCAATTGCAATTCCATCCATAGAAACTCTATTAAATGGTGGAAAATCTCTGTCTGCAACAATAGTTTCTTTTAAAATTCTACCTACAGATTTTATAAACGGAATTTCTTCCAATTCAAAATTTTGCGTTGAATTTAAAATGGTTTGTAAAGCTTCTTTTACTGAAATCATTATTTTAAATCTGTATTTTTCTTATGCTTAATCGTGTAATTGTTAAACCTAGTATACACAATTAAACACTTACACGATTACACTTTTGCTATCCTCCAATGGTACTCATACTTTCTGAAGCACCACCATCCTTTCTATTCGCTTCTGCTATAAAACCATTTTCAGGCTTCTGTTTTACCAAACCTAAAAACAGTTCTTTTAAATCGTCATTAGAAGCTCCTTTCCTTATAAAATCTCTTAAATTAAAAACACCATCATCAAACAAACAATTTTTAAATGTTCCTGTTGATGTTATTCTTATTCTATTACAATCATTACAAATAGTTCTGGTAAATGCAGGAATAATCCCAAAAGTTCCTAAATGGTTGTCTACTTTATAATTTCTAGAAGTTGATGATTTTTCTGATTGGATTTCCTTTACATCAAACTCCGTTTTTACTTCATTTAAAATCTTATTGAAAGTCCAATTTTCTTTCATATCGCGTTGTCCTTTTCCGTTAAAAGGCATTTCTTCAATAAAACGAACCGCAACATTTTTGTCTTTTGTCAATCTTACAAAATCTACAATTTCATCCGTATTAAAACCAGATTGCACTACTACATTCAGTTTTAAATTCAAACTACTTTTTTCAAGTAACTTAAAGGTTTTATAAACCTCCGGATATACATCTCTTCTTGTAATTTTGGCAAACTTTTCTCTATCTAAACTATCAATACTTAAATTGATGTTTTTTACTTTTTTTAGCTTTTCAATTTTATCAATATGATGAGAAATTAAAGCTCCATTTGTAGTAATATTAATTGCTTCTAACAAATCGTTATAAGACAACATTTCTAAAAAACCAACAAAATCTTTACGAACAAAAGGTTCTCCACCAGTTAAACGGACTTTATTAACACCCAATTCTGTTAACACCCTAATTAAGCGATACATTTCTTTAAAAGTAAGTAGTTCTTGCCTAGGAACAATATCTATTCCATGAGCGGGCATACAATATTGGCAACGCAAATTACAACGATCAGTTACTGCCAATCTTACGTATTCCATTTGACGTCCAAAATTGTCTACGAGTTTGCTCATTTAATTAGGTAATTTTTTACTTAAAATTCCGTAGATAAATGTTCCTAAAAGTGCACCAACTAATAAAATAATTGCCGGTACTAATTTAAACCCAAGAATCACAAAAATTGGTGCTGCACAAGCCCCAGAAATCCCCCAACCTAAACCAAAAAATGTTCCTCCTAAAAGAGTACTTATAACCCCTTTTTTCTTTTTCTCTGGAACAATTTTATTACCATCAATATCTTTTATAACTCCTTTTTTAAACAATTGCATAAATATTGCAGAGATAACAACTGCGCCCCCAATAATTCCATACATATGAAAAGATTGAAACTTAAACATTTCGTAAAAACGATACCAAGAAATGGCCTGTGATTTACTAAGAACAATAGCAAAAAAGATTCCTAATACTAAAAATTTAATATTTTTCATACCTAAAATAAAATTGGAATTATAACCCAAGTAGCAATAATACCACCAATAAAAAAGCCTATTACAGACAATAAAGACGGTAATTGCAAACTACTTAAACCTGTAATTGCATGTCCAGAAGTACAACCACCAGCATAACGAGTTCCAAAACCAACTAGAATTCCTGAAACTAGTAAAATTAAAAAACCTTTAATGGATAAAAAGGATTCGGCTCCAAAAATCTCATCTGGAAAATATTGATTTCCAATATTGGCAAACCCTAAATCTGTTAATTCTTTAACCGTTTTCGGGTTCAAATCTATATCTTGATTGGGAATTAAATACTTTGCAGAAATAAAACCTCCAATAATTAACCCAACTACAAACATCAATGCAAAATCTCTATCTTTCCAATCTTTCTTAAAATAATCGGAAAACTTATCGGCACCTGCCAAAGTACAAAGCGTTTCAAAATTTTTTGAAGCGCCAAAGTTTTTACCAAAATAAAAATATAATAATAGCGAAATAGCTATAAGTGGGCCTCCCACATACCAAGCCCAAGGTTGTAATATAAAATTCATTTTAAATTTTATCTTTTAAATAATTCATAATTAATTTTGTAGCTCCAAGATGATCTTGAATATATCTTTTATTAATGACTCCTGTTAATTTCCTAAAGTTTTCATCATTTTTTAAACTGATAAAATTTGATGTAAATTCTTCTTGATTTTTGATTGAAATACAACCTCCAATTTTCACTAAATCTACAGCTTCTTTAAATTTGTCGAACTTATCACCAATAATAACAGGAATTCCGAAAGTTGCAGGTTCTAAAATATTATGTAAACCTGTTTTTAAACCTCCACCAACATACGCCAAATCTGCCCCAGCATAAATTTTGGTTAAAATACCAATCGTATCAATAATAAAAACCTGGTATTCAGCTAGGTTTTTATCCGCTTTTGCGGAAAATAAAACAGTTTTTTTGTTTATCGATTTCTGTAATTCTAAAATTGCATCATTCTTAATATTATGAGGCGCAATAATAAATTTTTCATCTTCAGATGCTTTATTATTAATGTAATTTACCAATAACGTTTCATCTTCTTGCCAAGTACTTCCCGCTACAACTGTATATTTATTGTTTTTAAATTGATTGATAAAATCTAACGAATTATCTTGTTCTAGTATTTTAGAAACTCTATCAAAACGAGTATCTCCTGCAATGGTAACGTTCTTAAAATTAATTGAATTCAATAATTTTTTAGAATTTTCATCTTGCACAAAAAAGTAATGAAAGGCCTGTAATGAATCTCTCATAAAACCGCCATAACTTTTAAAGAAAAGTTGCTTCTCTCTTAAAATACCAGAAACTAAAATAGTAGGAATTTCTTTTGATTTTAATTCACCTAAAAGATTTGGCCAAAATTCATATTTAATAAAAACTGCTAGCTTTGGGTTTACAATTTCTACAAATTTTCTTGCATTCGATTTAGAATCTAAAGGCAAATAACAAATAACATCTGCTAAATTATAGTCTTTTCTAATTTCATACCCAGAAGGGGAAAAAAAAGTGACTAAAATTTTATAAGTTGGGTACTCTTTTTTAATTTCTTCGATAATTGGTCTTGCCTGCTCAAACTCCCCTAAAGAAGCAGCATGAAACCAAATTGTATTTTCGTTTTTTAAGGAAGCTATTTTAGAAAACGTTTCTTTTCTTCCATCAATAAAAAGTTTTATTTTTTTATTAAAAAGAGCTACAATTGGTAAAAGAAAAATTGCTTTAAAAACAACAAGATCATATAAAAATTTCATAAATGTAAAAATACAAAACGGATTTTTCCTAAAACAAAAAAACGCCCAAACATTTACATGTTTGAGCGTTTTTAAATTTTAAAAGCTAAATTTCTTAAGCTTCAAATGGAGTAATAGATACATATGATCTATTATCTTTTTTCTTACGGAATTCTACAACACCGTCAACCTTTGCATGTAAAGTATGATCTTTACCCATGTAAACGTTTTCTCCTGGATTGTGAGTTGTTCCTCTTTGACGAACAATAATGTTACCTGCAATTGCAGCTTGTCCTCCAAATATTTTTACTCCTAGTCGTTTCGATTCTGATTCTCTACCATTCTTCGAACTACCTACACCTTTTTTATGTGCCATCTTATTGAGTTTTTATAGGTTAAAGTTAAATTTTTAGGAATTATTTTTCAATACCTCCGTCTAATCTATCTTGTAATTCTTTTAATTCATCCCACTTACCTTCTGCAGCTAAACCAGCTTGTTTAGGCCAAGTAGTTGTTACTAAATGAGATAATCTAGAACTTGCTTCAGTTAAGATTTCACTCAATTTTGCTGGATCTGCTTTTGCTACTTTTGCAAAAGTATCTAAACCTGCATTTACTAAAGCTTCTGCAGCTTTAGGTCCTGCACCTTCAATTTTCTTTAAGTCGTCTGCTTTAGCAGATTTCTTTGGAGCAGCTTTTGCTTTTGGAGCAGCTTCTTTTTTAGGAGCAGCTTTTTTAGAACCAGAAGCAGCAATAGATTCAATAAGAATCTCGCTTAAAAATTGTCTGTGTCCGTTTTTCTTAATGTAACCTTTTCTTCTTTTCTTCTTGAAAACGATTACTTTATCACCTTTTAAGTGACTTAAAATTTGAGCTGTTACTGAAGCTCCTTCTATAGCTGGGGCGCCAATAGTTACATTACCTTTTTCATCAAGTAAAAGTACATTATCAAAAGTAACTTTTGATCCTACTTCTCCTTGTAAACGGTGAACGTAAACTTTTTGGTCTTTTGCAACTTTAAACTGCTGCCCTGCCATCTCTACGATTGCGTACATACTATTTGTTTTGCGTTTATTACTAATTATTTTGCAGTTTCCTAATGAAAATGCGGGTGCAAATATACATCTTTTTTAGAACTAACCAATATAGTTTTTATAAATACTTCTATCAAAATCAAGAGAATACCTTTTCTTTATAAAAAACTACTTTGTCTTATTTACAAAGTATACACCTAAAAGTATAATTACACCTCCAATAAGCTGAATGAAACTTAACTTTTCACCATCTAACATTCCCCATAAAATAGCCACAATAGGAATTAAATAAGTTACTGATGATGAAAAAACTGGAGAAGAAATATGAACTAACTTATTATAAATTGTTTTTGCAATAGCCGTACCAACAACAGATAAAACAGCTAAATAACCCAATGAATGCATGAGAACCTCATTATCTGTATCAAACGTATTAAAAAAATCTGTAAAACTTAAAACAAAGGTTGCAGGAATAATCAATAATAAAAAATTACCGGTTGTTATTGCCAATGCATCCAAGTCATACAAATATTTTTTAACCATATTGGCATTAAAAGCATACCCAACAGAAGCAATTATAATTAAGAAAGCATACCAATAATTTTGATTTGGGTTTACATCTGCTCCTTCTAATATTAAAATTAGAGTACCTATTAAACCAATCAAAATTCCATACAACTGAGCTTTTCTAAAAGCAAAACCAAAAACAATTGCTCCAAAAATTAAAGTATTAAAAGGTGTAAAAGAATTTAGAATAGACACAATAGCACTATCTATACTGGTAATTGCAAAAGCAAATAGAAAACCGGGTATAAATGTACCTACAAGTGCTGTGTATGCAATATATTTCCAATGTCTTTTCTTTATTTTTTTTATGGATGGAAAAGCGAAAGAAAGTAAAAATATAGCCGTAAAAATCATTCTTAACGCTCCTAATTGAATAGGAGTTACCCCTAAAAGAGCTTTCTTCATTAAGATAAATGAACTACCCCAAACTATTGATAAAATAATAAGGTAAAACCATTTTTGTTGCTGATTATTCATTGACTAAAAAAGTATTCTGTAAAAATCCGACAAAAGTTTAAATTTCAGTACTTTTATTGATAAATTTGCATAATAATTTTACAATTTAACCTTATGCAATTCGTTAAGGGGTTATTCAAATTATTTTTTAACTCAAATATTTATATTCTAAATCTATTTTTATGAAAATTAAAAAAATATTATTTTCTTTTCTACTTGCTTGTTTCGTTTTAATTGGCTGTAAAAGTGAAGCAAAAAAAGAAGTACTTCCTGTTAACAAACAAAGTGTTTCTTTAGCAATTTCTGGAATGACCTGCGAAATTGGTTGTGCAAAAACTATTCAATCTAAATTATCTAAAAAAGAAGGTGTTATAGATGCTAAAGTAATTTTTACAGATAGTATTGCCAATATTCAGTTTGATGCAAACACCACTTCTAAAGAAGATTTAGCTTCTTTTGTTAGCGGAATTGCTGGTGGAGAACTTTACAAAGCCTCTATCTCATCAAAAGAATAACTTTTTTAAAAAGTTAACAACAAAATCATATATCAAAAAAAAAGCTGAATCTCAATTGAGATTCAGCTTTTTTTTACGCCTTAACTTTAATTACATTTTCTGTAACCAAGTTTTTACAGCTACTTCTGCTTTTATAATTTCTTTTAAATCTGCAATAGCAACTCTTTTCTGCTCCATCGTATCTCTATGTCTAATAGTAACACATTTATCGTTTAAAGTATCATGATCTACGGTAATACAAAATGGTGTTCCTGCAGCATCCTGACGTCTGTAACGTTTACCAACAGCATCTTTTTCATCGTAAAAAACGTTGAAATCCCATTTTAATTCATCCATAATTTCACGCGCTACTTCTGGCAAACCATCCTTTTTAACTAAAGGAAAAATAGCTGCTTTAAACGGTGCTAAAACCGATGGTAATTTTAAAACCGTTCTTGTAGTTCCGTTTTCTAGCTCTTCTTCTACTAGAGAGTGAGAAAAAACAGCTAAGAACATTCTATCTAAACCAATAGATGTTTCCACCACATAAGGTGTGTAACTTTTATTTTCTTCATGATCGAAATACTGTAATTTCTTACCAGAAAATTTTTCATGTGCTTTTAAATCGAAATCTGTACGAGAATGAATTCCTTCTAATTCTTTAAATCCGAAAGGAAAATTAAACTCAATATCTGCAGCAGCATCTGCGTAATGTGCTAATTTATCATGATCATGAAAACGGTAGTTCTCTGCGCCCATCCCTAAAGATAAATGCCATTTTAAACGCGTTTCTTTCCATTGATCATACCATTCTTTTTGAGTTCCTGGTTTTACAAAAAATTGCATTTCCATTTGTTCAAACTCACGCATTCTAAAAATAAACTGTCTTGCAACAATCTCATTTCTAAACGCTTTACCAGTTTGCGCAATACCAAAAGGAATTTTCATTCTTCCTGTTTTTTGCACGTTTAAGAAATTTACAAAAATTCCTTGTGCCGTTTCCGGACGTAAATATAAATCCATTGCAGTTTCTGCAGAAGCACCTAATTTGGTACCAAACATTAAATTGAACTGTTTTACATCTGTCCAATTTCTAGAACCTGTTAAAGGATCTGCAATTTCTAATTCTTCAATTAACAACTTTACATCGGCTAAATCTTCTTTTTCTAAAGAAGCACCCATTCTTGCTAAAATGGTATTTATTTTTTCTTGATACCCAACTACTCTTCCGTTGGTAGCCAAAAATTCTTCTTTATTAAAAGCATCACCAAAACGTTTTGCCGCTTTAGCAACTTCTTTATTTATTTTTCCTTCAATTTTAGCGCAATATTCTTCAATTAAAACATCAGCTCTATAACGTTTTTTAGAATCTTTGTTATCAATTAATGGATCATTAAAAGCGTCTACATGCCCAGAAGCTTTCCAAGTTGTAGGATGCATTAAAATAGAAGCATCTATACCCACAATGTTTTCGTGCATTTGCACCATTGCTTTCCACCAATAATCTCTAATATTTTTCTTTAGCTCAACTCCGTTTTGAGCATAGTCGTAAACCGCACTTAAACCGTCATAAATTTCAGAAGACTGAAATACATAACCATATTCTTTAGCGTGCGATAATACTTTTTTAAATTGATCTTCTTGTTTTGCCATAATGGCGACAAATATACATCAATCTAAAAATTTATCAATAAAAATTTAACCTACTTTTTTACAATGATAAACAAAGGCTGGAGGAAAATTTAAGGGCTCAAAACCTAAAGATATAGATTGATTAAACATACTTTTAAGTTTTTTGAAATATGTTAAACTATACTGAAACTGAATAAATGTTCCATTATCTTCTAGAACATCAAAAGATTTCTCTAAAATTTCATTTGTAACTTCTTCTGGAATGATGGTTAACGGCAAGCTAGAAATAATATGACAGGTTTTATGAAAGTTTAATTTTTTTAACTCTTCTCCAATTTTTTCTGCAGAAGACTTCACCACAACAAGCTGTTTATTTTTTATGTCTGATAGTTGATCGTAAAAATTATCATTGATCTCAAAACAAATTAAAGTAGCATTTTTAGGTAATTTTTCTAAGATCAGTTTCGTTATAACTCCATCTCCTGGTCCAAATTCAACTAAAACCTCCACTTTAGAAAAATCTATTTTTTTTAGCATTCTTTCTGCTAAAAACCGAGAACTAGGCGTAACGGTTCCTAATGTTTTTAGATTTTTAATTGACTCTTTCAAAAAATTTAACCTGCTAATCAAATCTCGTTCTTAAATTATATTATTATCTTTCCAAAAAAAGACTTTGTAAAAATGCGAATTTTAAAAGACTTATTCAATCTTTTTTATCCTAAATTATGTGCTAATTGCGACGACCAACTAACACAGAACGAAAATGTAATCTGTACATTCTGTAGGCACGACTTGCCTTTAACCAATTTTACAAACTACACAGAGAACAAAATATCTAAAACTTTCTATGGACGAGTTGCCATAGAAAAAGCATATTCTTTATTGTTTTATAGAAAAGAAGGCATCACAAAAAAGTTAATACACGAATTAAAATACAAAGGAAATGAAGAAATAGGCATCTTTTTTGGTAATTGGTTAGGAGAAATTTTAAAAGAAAATAATGAATTTTCAGACATCAATATTATTATTCCAGTTCCGTTGCATCCTAAAAAACGTAGGCAAAGAGGGTATAATCAGGTTTCGAAATTTGGAAACATGTTAAGCAATCACTTAGAAAAACCGTTTAAAGAAACAGTTTTATTGAGAACATCTACATCAAAAACCCAAACTTTTAAAGCTCGTTTTGAGCGTTTTAATAATAACGATACAAAATTTCAGTTATCTAACTTAACTGCCTTAAAAAACAAACACATTTTATTAATTGATGATGTAATTACAACGGGTGCAACCTTAGAAGCTTGTGCAAAAGAGTTGCAAAAAACCGAAGGTGTAAAAATCAGTATTTTAACAATGGCATATACCGAATAAAATTTATGCTTTTTAAGTCAAAAATATATTGTTAATTTGTATCAAATTTACTTTTTGTGAAACCCATTTTTAGATTTATTTTTTTTAGCATTTCAATTGTAATTTTAACCAACTGCGCAAGAACAGGAAACCCAGAAGGTGGGCCTAAAGATGAGGATGCACCTTTGTTTGTAACCTCTAAACCGGCTTATGAAACTATTAATTTTGACGCAAAAGAAATAGAGTTAAATTTTAATGAGTATATAAAATTAAAGGATTTAAACAAACAGCTTATTGTTTCTCCTCCTTTAAAAACACCTTTATTGGTAACCCCACAAAGTACCGCAAGCAAATTTTTAAACATACAAATTCTTGATACTTTAATTAAAAACACCACCTATATTATAAACTTTGGTAATGCTATTGAAGATAATAATGAAGGAAATAAATTAGAAAGTTTTAAATATGTTTTTTCTACAGGGAAATATATCGATTCACTGTCTACTTCTGGTAAAATTAAAGATGCATATTCAGATGAAAGTCAGAAAAATATTAATGTGCTGTTATATAAAATAGATAGTTCTTTTACAGATTCTATCGTTTTTAAAAACAAACCAAATTATGTAACAAACAGTTTAGATACCTCACTATATAATCTTACTAATTTAAAAGAAGGTAAGTATCTAATGATTGCCCTAAAAGAAACTACCAACGATTACCTTTTTAATCCAAAGGAAGATAAAATAGGTTTTTTTACAGACACCATAACTTTACCTAGAGATAGTATTATTAAAAAACCAATTGTATTATTTAAAGAAACGCAACCTTATCAATTTAAACGTGGTAAAGAAATTACGAGAGGTAAAATTGAATTTGGCTATGAGGGCGAAATAAAAGATCTAAAAGTTAAAATTATTTCTGATACTCCTGATGACTTTAAGAGTGTTTCTAAATTTGAAATAGACAAAGACACCCTAAACTATTGGTACAAACCTTTTGAAGCAGATTCTTTAAACTTTATAGTTACCAACGACAATTTTATAGATACCGTTACCGTAAAACTTCGTAAGAAAAAGATTGACTCCTTAATTCTAAGCGCTTCTACTGAAGGGACGCTTCATCTTAGAGATACTTTTTTTATGAAAGGAAATAACCCGCTTGTGAAAATTGATACGAGTAAAATTACCCTTGTAGATAAAGACACGTTAACGATTCCTTTTGTTAGTTTTATTTCTGATAAAGAAAATAAAATAGCTTTGGTTTTTAATAAAAAACCACAACAAAAATATGCCTTAAAAATGATGCCGGAAGCTATTTCCGACATATTTGAACAAAAAAATGATACCTTAAATTATAAATTTACAACAAAAGAAATTGAAGATTACGGAAGAATAACAATGGATATTGTAAATGAAACTTCTAATCATTTAATTATTGAACTTTTAGAAGGAAAAGACAAAGACAAGCTTATAGAAACAAAGTTTATTTCTGGTTCCGGGCAAATACAATACAATCTTTTAGAACCTAAAAAGTACTATATAAGAGCTATTGTTGATGAAAACAAAAATAATAAATGGGATACTGGTAACTACTTACTAAAACAACAACCAGAAAAAATTATCTATTATTCTGAAGAATTAGAAGTAAGAGCAAATTATTATTTAGATGGAAATGTGTTTACTGTTAAAATCCCAGAATAAGTTTAAAAACTTGTCATGCTGAGGCACAAGACAAAAAAAATTCTCAAGCATTAATGATGACGTACAGCTTTATCATTTCGACCCCAAGGGAGAAATCACATAATATTGCTCAATTTTGCGTTCTCTTCTTTATGAGACTTCTCCCAAAAGGTCGAAGTGACAGGTATGTGGAGTTTTTTTTATAATTTGAAAAAATGTAATAATTAACTGATATATAGCTTATTACTGAAATCGTCAAACGTAACTTGTTTCAGTATCTAAAATAACTAAAATTTAAAAACCATAAGAATCTAAAATAAATTTAGATTGACAAAAAAAAGAGCCAATTGGCTCTTTTTTTTATACTTTTAATGCTTGTTCTAAGTCTGCAAGTATATCTTCTATATCTTCAATACCAACACTTAAACGAATTAAGGAATTTGTAATACCCATTCGTTCTTTTTCTGGTGCAGGAATAGAACCATGAGACATACTTATTGGGTGATTAGATAAACTTTCTACGCCGCCTAAAGATTCTGCTAACGTAAATATTTTAGTGTTTTCTAAAAATGCATATGCTGCTTCTTGAGTCTCCTCTTTTAGTCTAAAAGAAACCATTCCGCCAAAGTCTTTCATTTGACTTTTAGCCAATTTATGATTTGGATGCTTTTCTAAACCAGGATAATACACCACGCTTACTTTTGGATGTTTTTCTAAAAATTTAGCTACTATAATTCCGTTTTCACAATGTCGTTGCATTCTTATATGTAACGTTTTTATGCCTCTTAATGCTAAAAAAGAGTCCATTGGTCCAGAAATTGCTCCTGCGGCGTATTGAATAAAATGAATGTCTTCTGCTAGCTTTTTATCCTTTACAATTAAGGCTCCCATAATTAAATCGCTATGACCACCTAAATATTTTGTTGCAGAATGCATTACAATATCGGTTCCTAAATCTAAAGGTTGCTGTAAATAAGGCGTAGCAAATGTATTATCTACTCCTATTAAAATAGCAGCATCAATATCTTTTACGGCTGATGAAATTGCTTTTATATCGGCAATTTTCATTAACGGATTTGTTGGTGTTTCTATCCAAACTAACTTTGTATTTTCTGTAATGGCATTTGTAATGTTTTTAACATCGTCCATGTTTACAAAAGAAAACTCTAATCCGTATTTTTGAAACAACTTGGTAAACATTCTATAACTACCTCCATATAAATCATCTCCGGCTATAATTTCATCACCTGGGTTTAATAAACGTAAAACAGCATCTATTGCTGCCAAACCAGATGCAAATGCAAATGCATGTGTTCCATTTTCTAAAGATGCTAAACTGTTTTCTAAGGCTGCCCTTGTTGGGTTTCCTCCTCTAGAATATTCAAATCCTTTGTGTTCTGTAGGACTCGTTTTTGCAAAAGTAGATGTTAAAAAAACTGGTGGCATTACTGCTCCGGTAGTTTCTTCTGGTTTTTGACCTCCGTGAATTGTTTTGGTATTGAATTTCATCGTTAAAAATGTATTGATGATTTTATTATTGCTATAAGTTGGCAAACTAGTTTAGCCCAGATTGAACGGTCTGTTTGAGCTCTTTTTTGAGATGCTGTTTTTTAGCATCTCAAAAAAAGCGAGTAGTGAAAGCTGGAAACAGCTTCTAATAAACCTATAAAAATTTCTTGATAGATCTTATAATTCCATAATGAATTCCTTCGTGAAAATTGTTGAAAGAAATGGCTGCTTCTATAGAATTAAGCACAAAACCGGTACTGGTTGGATATTCTGCAAAATTTTCAAAAATACCTGCTTCGTAATCTTCTTGCAAAGTGTCTGGTAAACCTAAAAGCAACTCTTTAACTTCTTCAAACTCCTCTTCTGTAAAAGTTTTTGTTGGTACTGTTCCTTTTTTAAAGTCTTCGATTAACTCATCTGGACACAAACAGTTTAACCCTGCTAATTTGTAGTTTAAAAGCTGTTGTGTAACCACTAAATGCGCAACATTCCAAGCAATATTATTTTTAAAACCTGCAGGAATTGTATGGATTTGCTCTAAAGTTAAGCCCTCTAATTCTTTTAAAACTAGTGTGCGAGATGTTCTTAAAAGATCGAATTGTATGTTCATTTTTTTGTGTAATTTTGGAGATGTAAATATAATCTATAAAAATGAAGAAAGTCTATTTTTTACAAACTTGTGATACTTGCCGAAGAATTTTAAAAGAGGTAAATACCGATGGTTTTGAACGACAAGAAATTAAAGCAAACAATATAACTGCAGCTCAATTAGAAGAAATGTATGCACTTTCTGGTAGTTACGAAGCACTTTTTAATAAACGTGCAAAGTTGTATAAATCTATGGACTTGAAAAACCAAACTTTGTCTGAGGCGGATTATAGACAATTTATTTTGGATGAATACACATTTTTAAAACGTCCGGTTTTTATAGTTGATGAAGAAATTTTTATTGGAAATAGTAAGAAAGTAATTGAAGCTTTAAAAGAGAAGATTGGTTAAACCTTCTCTTTTTATTTTTTTGTGAAAATATCGAAATTATTTAAAGTTTCTAGGAATATCTTTACTACCATGTAAAACTCTAACAATCCTTATATGGTTATTTAATAGCCTGTAAAAAACAATGTGTTGTTGCTCTGTAATTGAGAACAAATCTTGTTTTATTTCATTTCTTTGACGCCCAATTTCTGGGTGAATTACTAAATTATTAAAAACAGCTTCTAAATCTGTTAGATAACTTACAGCTTGGTTAAAACCATATTCTTTTTCTGTATAATCAAATATTTTTTCTATGTCAAAATCTGCTTCTTGGGATAAGTTGTAGTGAAGTAATTTCATTAGACCAATACTGCTTTATCTTTTTTTCCTAAAGTTAATTATATCTGAAACAGACCTTTTACTTGGTTCCCCAGACCAACCTATTTCTATTTCATTTCTTAAATCTTTAATAACTTTATCTCTATAAATACTATGTAATCTCAAAGCATCTCTAATAACCTCGCTGTTATTTTGATATTCGCCAGTCTCCACTTGTTCCGAAATATATTCTTCTTGCTTTTTTGTAAAACTAATATTCATTTGATATAAAAATAAAAATGTCCATATTTAGTAAATATAGACATTTTTTAATCAATTTAAAAATTTTAATTTGATGAATACTTTACATCCGAAGAAGAAATCATAGCTGCTAGTTCATCGTGTGTAATTTTAGTTTTTACCCCAAAAAGCACCATTTTATCTGAATCACTGTTTGCTCTAATAATTATTTCTCTAATATATTTCCCTTCTTCTATAAAAAACAATTCGGCTTTACTTCCGTTTTCTTTTACTCTTGCCAATGTTTTTAGGTTGTTTTTTCTGCTGAATTTTCTAAAGTCTTTTGAAAGATTGCTATCTTCATTATTGAAAATCATTAATTTAAAATCGCTCGATTTTCTAATAATATTCATTAAATCATCATCGTCTTCATTATCTAAAAATGAACCAGCCAAAGAAGCTGATAAATTGATAGAAAAAGTAGATTTCTCTTTATTTACGCTATAAAAATTTTCGAATGCCGCATCTTGTGCAGAAATAGAAGTTATAAAAAATGCGAATAAAATGGTTGTTAAATGTTTCATGTTAGTGGGTTTTAAATTGAAGACGACTACGAACTACATATGTTACAATACACGTTTTATTTTAAGAAATTATATCACCTAAAACCTAACATTAATTTTGTAATTTTGTATTCTAAAATTTAAAGTATATGTTTTCTAAAAAAGCCAACGAGATTTTTGATAATTGTATAAAAACTTATAAAAAAAACACAGAAGTAGAGCAAGTTTGCATAAATCCTTTTGATAAAAAAAGTGATTTAATCGATTTTCTTTTGTTTGAAAAATGTTGGGTAGATGCTACACAATGGGCTTATGAAGATATTATTAGAGACCCAAATATAAATGCAGAAGATGCACTTGTTTTAAAAAGAAAAATTGATGCTTCTAACCAAGTTAGAACTGATAATGTTGAATTTATCGATAGTTATTTTTTAGATAAATATAAAGACATCAACGTTTCTAAAGACGCAAAAATAAATTCTGAAAGTCCGGCTTGGGCAATTGATAGATTGTCTATTTTAGCTTTAAAAATTTATCACATGCATTTAGAAACAGTTAGAGAAGACGCTTCTGAAGCACACAAAGCTAGTTGTTCTAAAAAATTAGCTATTCTTTTAGAACAACGTACAGATTTATCTACTGCTATTGATGATTTACTAGAAGATATTGAAAACGGTAAAAAATATATGAAAGTGTACAAGCAAATGAAAATGTATAATGACGCTGAATTAAACCCTGTTTTAAGAGCCTCTAAATAACACCACTCTTGTCTAATTCTAAAAATAATATTTTAATAATACGTCTTTCAGCAATGGGAGACGTAGCTATTTTAGTACCTGTTTTAAATGCTTTATTTAAACAAAATAAAGAGGTTAACGTTACTATTTTAACTCAGAAATTTTTTACTCCTATATTTAAAGACTTTAAAAACGTTACTGTTTATCCGGTTGATAAAAAAGGAAAGCACAAAGGTTTTTTAGGATTATTTAGACTATACAAAGAATTAAAACCTTTTAATTTTACTGCAATTGCAGATATACATAATGTTTTAAGAAGTAATGTTTTAAAACTGTTGTTCTTCAATAAAAAATGTATTCAGATTGATAAAGGAAGAAAAGAGAAAAAAGAGTTAATTTCTAAAGAAAACTTTAAGCAATTAAAAACCTCTAGTGAACGTTATGCTGATGTTTTTAGAAAATTAGGTTTTACTATTGATTTATCAAATCCTGTTTTTCCAGAAAAAAAACCAATTCCTAATATTTTTAAAAACGTTATTAATAGCGAGCGTAAAACAATAGGAATTGCCCCTTTTGCTGCTCATAAAAGCAAAATGTATTCTTTAGAAAAGATGAAAATTGTTGTAGCACAACTTTCTAAAAATTATACCCTATTATTATTTGGTGGTAAAAGTGATGTTGCACAATTAGAAACGCTTAAAACAAACCAAAATATTTATTTAGCCGCAGGAAAACTAAGTTTTACAGAAGAATTAGATACCATTTCTAACCTAGACTGTATGTTGTCTATGGATTCTGGAAACGCTCATTTAGCAGCAATGTATGGCGTAAAAGTAATTACTATTTGGGGAGTTACGCATCCGTTTGCTGGGTTTGCGCCTTTTAATCAACCAAAAGAAAATGCTTTATTAGCTGACACTAAAGAATATCCTTTAGTGCCAACTTCTATTTATGGTAATAAGTACCCGCAAGAATATATTAATTGTGCAGACAGTATTACTACCGAGCAAATAATCAATAAAGTAAACAGTATTCTTTAAGCAAATTTACGCTCTACAATTTCTATAAAACGAGCTTCTAGTTCTTCTTGTTTAGACCAATCGTAATCTGGTTTTACCATCTTATTAAGAAACTTTTTAGCTTCTTTTTCTGTTCCGTAGGTATTTAATTGAGAAACTACTCTGTTAAAATCTTCTTGACTGCCTTCAAACAAATTCTTAACAAACGCAATTCTATCATTTAAACCAATCTGAATGTTTGTATTTAACCTATCGTTTAAAGATTTTGGTGCAGTAACAGGGATATCAAATAAAGTAGCCATTTCATCCACAGAAATAGTGTCTTCTAACTCTTCTTCTAAAGACAATACTTTATTTTCTGTTACTTTAACCTCTTCCTTTATTTCTACAGATTTAGGTTCCGCAAACATAATTTCTTCTAACTCCGCAAAAGGTTGTTCTATAATTTCTTCTACTACAACGGCTACTTTCTCCTCTTCTTTCTTTACCTCTACTGCTTCCTCCAATACAACTTCTTCAACTAATGCTTCCTCAATTAGTTCTTCTACAGGTAAAACGTTTTCCTCTTCTTCAATTTCATAAAGTTCTACTATTTCTTCTTCAATAGAGTCATTAACTGATTCAAATTCTTCAATCTCCTCATCATCAACAGAAGCAATCTCTTCCTCTTCTTCGATTTCGTAAAGCTCTACGATTTCTTCCTCAATAGATTCAACTTCATTAACCGACTCAACATCAGCAGAAACAACTTTTTGCTCTTCTTTTAACTCTAATCCTTTTTCTACCTTAATAATTAATTCTTCTTTTGTTTCTTCTAAACCTGGAGTTGTATTTACATATTCTTCTACAAAAGCCAATAAAGATAATTTTTCATAAATTTCTTTCGATTTTTCTTTTAAAGCAAACACATCTTCTTTATTTTTTAATTGTAAAATACTGTGTGCTAAACTGATTAAATCAGCTTCTAATTTTTTGTGCATAAGTTGTTTCTTGAAGTTATTTTTTACTCGTAAATATTCCTAAATTTGTTGAAATTCAAAGTAACATCAAATTTAACATTCTAATGCCTAAAATTACAAAATGTTTCTCGAAAATACAGTAAATCATTCAGAACAATTTGGTTGGATTGAAGTAGTTTGCGGCTCTATGTTTTCTGGTAAAACAGAAGAATTAATTAGAAGATTAAAACGTGCTCAATTTGCAAAACAACGTGTAGAGATCTTTAAACCTGCGGTTGATACTCGTTACGATGAAGAAGAAGTGGTTTCTCATAACGATAATAGAATTCGCTCTACACCTGTGCCTATTGCATCTAACATTCGCCTATTAGCTACTGATGTTGATGTTGTTGGTATTGATGAAGCTCAGTTTTTTGACGATGAAATTGTTGCCGTTTGTAACGATCTAGCAAACCGAGGTGTTCGGGTAATTGTTGCCGGTTTAGATATGGATTTTAAAGGAAATCCTTTTGGGCCAATGCCTGCTTTAATGGCAACTGCAGAATACGTTACAAAAGTACATGCCGTTTGCACACACACCGGAAACTTGGCGCATTACAGTTTTAGAAAAGCGAAAAATGATGATTTGGTAATGTTAGGGGAAACTCAAGAATATGAGCCTTTAAGTAGAGCTGCATATTACAAAGCAATACAAAAACAAAGAATCTTAACCCAAAAAGATTCTGATTCAACTTCAGAATAAATGAATAACCATGTTACAGTTTTAGAAATTGATGGTGATGCATTGTTGCATAACCTAAATTATTTTAAAGGAAAATTACAACCAGAAACAAAAGTTTTGGCAGTTGTTAAAGCTTTTGGTTATGGTAGTGATGCCGTACAAATTGCTGAATTTTTAGAAGACAAGGTAGATTATTTTGCTGTAGCATATGCTATAGAAGGGATAGCTTTACGAGAAGCTGGTGTAGAAGCCCCCATTTTAGTGCTGCATCCTCATATTCAAAACATTGCCTCTGTTGTAGAATATAGGCTGGAACCTTGTTTGTATAATTTTAGAATTTTTAACGCCTTTTTGCAACTGGCAGATGAAATTCCGTTAATGAATTACCCTGTACATCTAAAATTTAATACAGGCCTAAATAGATTAGGGTTTTGGCATACCGATATTCCTAATATAATAGCTAGTTTAAAAGAAACAACCCACGTAAAAGTAGCTTCTTTGCTTTCTCATTTAGCAGCAAGTGAAGATTTAGAAGAACAAGATTTTACGATCAATCAAATAAATAACTTCGCTTATATTGCTCAGCAATTCTACAAACATTTAGGTTATGAACCTATGCTACACATTTTAAATACTTCCGGACTAATAAACTATCCAAAAGCACAATTTAATATGGTTAGAATTGGTATAGGATTATACGGTTTTGGTAATGAAGAAAAAGAAACAGCTCAACTTAAAAATACACATAATTTAAAATCTATTATTTCTCAAATTCATATTATAGAACCCGGAGAAACAGTGGGTTACAATAGAGCATATACAGCTACTAAAAAAAGTAAAACCGCAACAATACCAATTGGTCATGCAGATGGTTTATCTAGAAGATTAGGTAATAAGAAAGGATATGTACTTATTAATAATCAAAAAGCTTATATAATTGGTAATGTTTGTATGGATATGATTATGGTCGATATTACAAAAATTGATTGTAGAGAAGGTGATGAAGTAATTATCTTTAATAATCAAGCTATGATACAGCATATTGCTGATGTTTCTGAGACCATTCCGTACGAAACATTAACAGCAATCTCTCAACGTGTTAATAAAGTGTTAAAGTGATAGTTATTTTTATTACTTTTGCAATCTAATATTTAATTAAAATTAAAATAAGATGTTAAAAGAATTTAAAAAGTTTATTACCGGTGGTAATGTAATTGAATTTGCAGTAGCAGTAATTATGGCAGGTGCAATTGGCCTAGTTGTAAAAGGATTTGTGAGTAATATTGTGATGCCAGTTGTAGGTTTATTTACAGGAGGTGTTAGTTTTGCTGATCAAAAATATGTTTTAACTGAAGCTGTATTAGATGCAGCAGGAAAAGTTACTAGTCCAGAAAATGCAATTACTTATGGTGCTTGGATTGATTCTATTATCAATTTAATTATTGTTGGTTTTGTAATGTTTATGATGATTAGACAATACAACAAAATGAAGAAAAAAGAAGAAGTTGCTCCAGAAGCTCCAAAAGGACCAAGTCAAGAAGATTTATTAGGAGAAATTAGAGATTTATTAGCTAAAAAATAAATTTTTACTTTTCTTTATAAAACAAAAACCCAAGCAATTGCTTGGGTTTTTTTATGCTTAAATAAATATTTTTTTGTTAAGATTCTATAGAATTTTCTTTTAAATTTTCAATAAAACCTTCTACAGAGACTCCATTTTCTACAGTAAAATTACCAATTTTAGTTCTTCTTAATGCTGATAAATGTGCACCTGAGTTTAAAGCTAACCCAAAGTCGTATGCTAAAGAACGAATATATGTCCCTTTACTACAAACCACTCTAAATTCTACTTCCGGTAAATTTATTTTTGTGATTTCAAATTCTGTAATACTTACAGTTCTAGACAGAATTTCTGTAGTTTCACCTTTTCTTGCTAACTCGTACAAGCGTTTACCATCTTTTTTTATTGCAGAGAAAATAGGTGGTTTTTGTTGAATATCACCAAAAAATTGTTTGGTAGTTTCACGTAATAATTCTTCTGTAATATGTTCTGTAGGATATGTTTTATCAACCTCTGTTTCTAAATCATAACTAGGTGTAGTTGCCCCAATTGTAAATGTACCTGTATATTCTTTTTCTTGCCCTTGATAGACATGTATTTCTTTAGTTTGCTTACCGGTACAAATAATTAACAAACCAGTAGCAAGAGGGTCTAAAGTACCCGCATGACCAACTTTAATCTTTTTAATATTAAAACGTTGTCTTATTTCCCAACGAAGTTTATTAACAACTTGAAATGAAGTCCAGTTTAAAGGTTTATCTATTAATAAAACTTGACCGTTTTTATAGTCTTCTTCTGTCATCAACAAAAATTATATAGTTAATCTATAAATGAAAAAGTGAATAATTAACAGAGAAATCCCTAATACTATTCTATAGTACCCAAATATTTTAAACCCTTTTTTACTTAAATAATCTATAAAAGATTTAATAGCAATTAACGCTACTACAAAAGCAATAACATTACCAATAATTAAATAATTAACCTGGTCTGTAGACAACTCAAAACCTGCTTTATAATACTTATACATTTTATAAGCAGTTGCCCCTAACATTGTTGGTACTGCTAAAAAAAACGAAAATTCTGCAGCAGCTTTTCTATTGATTTTTTGCGTCATACCACCCACAATACTTGCACCACTTCTAGAGGTACCAGGAATCATTGCTAAACATTGAAAGAAACCAATTTTTAACGCAGTCATATAACCAATTTCTGTATGTTCTGTTGGGTTTTCTGCATCATAGACTTCATTCGATTTAAACCAATCATCTACTTTTAAAAGAATAAAACCACCTATAATTAATGAAACTGCAACCGTTACCGGGCTTTCTAACAAACTATCAATTACATCATTTAATAACAAACCTAAAACAACTGCAGGAATAAAAGCTACTAATAATTTAAAGTAAAAATCGATACTTTGAAAGAATCTTTTCCAATATAAAACAACTACAGATAAAATGGCCCCTAATTGAATTACAATTGTAAAAAGTTTGGTAAAATCGTCTGTAGCAATTTTCATAAAAGACGATGCAATAATCATGTGTCCAGTAGATGACACAGGTAAATACTCTGTTATTCCTTCAATAACAGCTAAAATGATTGTTTCTATTAAATTCATTCTTATTTTTTGGGATTTGCTAAAATAGCATAAATTTCAATTCCTAAACCAATAATTACTAATGTTGGTGCTAAACGAATACGTTGCCAATTGTAGATTTCTTCATTAAAAACCTCAGGATTATCACTTCCTCCTCCTGCCATAAATATAAAACCTAAAGCAATAACGATAATACCAACAATCATGATTGTATAGTTTTTTTTACCAAATAAAAAAATTGGTTGTTCTGTGTTTTCGTTTTTCATTGTATTAATAATAAAGTTCGTCTGTTTGTAAGTTTAAAAAACGTTGTGTTGCAAAGAAAGTACTAATCCAAGTAATTAAAAAGGCCGAAATTAAAACGCCTCCAACTAAATATCCTAACGTAACATAATCTTTAATCAACTCTAAACTAGGTATAAATTTATCTACATAATAAATAACCGCACCTAAAGCTATTAATGCTAAAATTGCTCCTATTATACCCAATTTAATACTTTGCCAAATAAAAGGTTTTCTAATAAATCCTTTGGTAGCACCGACCATTTGCATGGTTTTAATATTAAATCGCTTAGAATATATAGATAACCTAATAGAACTATTAATTAGAATCATAGCAACTAAACCAAAGAAACCACAGACCACTAATAACCAAAAGCTAATTCTTTTAATGTTTTTAGTTAATAAACTAATTAATGATTTATCATAAGAAACATCAGATACATAGGCGTTTTTAAGGAAACGTTGTTCTAGTTCTTGCATTTTTTCTGGAGTTACAAAATCTGCTTTTAAATAAATATCTATTCCATTTTTTAAAGGATTTTCTCCTAAGAACTTCAGAAAATCTTCACCAATTTCTTTACTATAAGTTTTGGCTGCTTTTTCTTTACTTGTATAAATAATAGTTCTAGTAAACGGCTCTTTCAGTAAAGATTCTTTAAAATTATTCCTATTTTTAGTAGAAACATTGTCTTTTAAGAACAACGTTATTGCAACTTTTTCTTTTACTTTATTAGCAACAAAGGTAGATTTTAACAAAACCAACCCCAAAATACCGACCATAAAAAGCACTAAAGCTATACTTATTACTACTGAAAAGTAAGAAGATAGCAGTCGTCGTTTTTGATAAGAATCAAAGCTAGATGACATATTTTAAAATGGTTTTAAGAGTTGGCAAGATAATAATTAGAATGCAGTTTCCGTAACTGTTAGCAGTATTTTAACTAATCTATTTCTTGACATAATTCAATAAGGACTCCATTCGTAGATTTTGGGTGTAAAAAAGCGACCAATTTATTATCAGCTCCCTTTTTTGGATCTTTATTTAAAATGATAAACCCCTCTTTTTTAAGCCTTTTTATCTCTGCTTTTATATCTAAAACCGCAAAGGCAATATGATGAATTCCTTCTCCTTTTTTTTCTATAAATTTGGCAATAGTACTTTCTGGGTTTGTGGCTTCTAATAATTCTATTTTATTTGGACCTGATTTAAAAAAGGATGTTTTTACACCTTCGGAAACAACTTCTTCTGTTTTATAATGCGGCTTGCCAAAAAGTGAAGCAAACAAATCATTTGACTTTTCTAAATCTTTTACGGCAATGCCAATGTGTTCTATTTTTTTCATTTTGTAAAAATAAAGAAAACGCTTCATCCTAAATTGAAACGTTTTTATTGTAAACAGATAATTCTTTTTTTATGGTTTTATAATTAAATTATTTTAAGCCACATTTAGCTTATCTACCTTTAGATAAACATCTGTCATGTTTAAACTATTAGCATTAAAAATTTCTGCACTTAATGCTATTGTTTCGTTTTCTCTTAACAATAAAGTAAGTGTTTTATGAGATGATTTTACAGTTTGAATGTTGGCAGATTCTTTAGTTATTTTTGCTTTATCCGCATAAATTCTATTGTTTATTACCAATCCTAATTCTGTTTTAGAGTTTCTATAAAAAGTACTTATTGAATTCTGATGAAAACCCCAAGAAACTTTATAGACTCCATAAACAGGGATTGTTAGTTTTTTATTGTTCCAATAAGATTGAATATTATTATTGCCATTATTTTGAAATCTAACAACTCCATTTACAGAAAGTTCGCTCAATTCTGCATTTAAAGTAAAACTACATTTACTTATAGCTGATTTTTCTAATCCTTCATTATTCATAGCCTTTTTTTTACAAAAATATACATTTAAACAAATTACTTAAAGAGGAAAAACACCCGATTAACAAAAAATACTTCCTTTTTAACAACTTATTACTTGTTATGGTTTAGCATTAATAACAATATTATCTAACTCATAAGTTCCATCAAAATTCACATTCCCATTACCTATATATTTAAAAGCGATAAAAGCAGTTCCTGAATAATTTGACAATTCGATATAAGTAGAATGAATCCAACTCTTATAATTCTCTCCATTAGAAACTATTTTTGCGGGTAAAATACTCCAATTTGCAGCATTGATATTATTTTCATTTCCATCAAAATTGGTAGAAATTAAAGCTTGTAATTCGCTACCATTTCCAAAACTATTAGAAGTTTCAAAAGACAAAAATTCTTGTGATGTTATATCTAAGTCAATCCCCGAGGTAATTAACCAAGTAACCGTACTTTCATCTCCAGAACTACTAGACCCCATTCTTGCCGCTTTACTTTGCGAATAAGTATCCGTATAAGATCTCCATGACTTCGTCCCTACTTCTCTATAGTTTATCCAATTAAAAACATCAATATCTCCAGATTCATTATCAAAATTTTCTGATAATAAAATTGTCGAATATTCTTCCGCAGGTAACGGTGTGCACCTTTCATCAATCATAGTAACATCATTGGTATCATTTAAAACCAGTACAATTAAATCACCTCCATAATCTTTAGAAACAATGGCTTTTATTGTACCTGCATTTTCTGGTAAAGTTTCGTTTGAAAAACGAGAAAACGAACTCGTTTCTACTAATAATTCATCATACCCCAACCCTAAACAAGTTTGAATTTTACGTTGCGTATCAAAATCTTCTATGGGATCTACATAGGATTTACCAGCTAGTTTAGCATCGAAAAACACGTTTTCTAAAGCTACAAAGGTTCCTATATCTGTTTCGTTTATACCTGCAAAATCAATTACTTTTGGCACAATTTCTTCTGTAGTTTCTGTTCTATAAATATGATTCGGAATTTGATTTGTAGTTACGTTTTCAATCTCTGTAAGATCTGTCGCACTTATTTTTCCGCCAATGGTAATATTTCCATCTCCAGAATTGGTTTCACCAACATATAAACCTTTTAAACGAATATAAATTTCTCTACCAATATTAAATTTATTGTAACTATTACTTAAATTTAAAGCAACTTTTATGCCTGCTGTTGGGTTTTCTGGTTCGTCTTGCATATAAAACTCCTTATAGAAATTCCCAGATTTATCCGAAGAAATAACATATCCTTTTACCACGATATCAGAGACAATTTCTAAAGGATCATCTCCAATAATATACAATTCCTTTAGCTGTTTTATGGTTTTTAATTGAAGAGCGCCAGAAGAAATACTGTCTATAATTTTATTAACAGCTTCATTTTCTTCATTTCCTAAACTTTCTGGTACTTTAAAATCTCCATCGTCTACACAAGTTACAAAAGAGATACTTGCTATAAGCGCCAAAACTATTGTGATTATTCTATTCTTTTTCATCTTTCTTTTTTTTCTTTTTCTTAAAACGACACACTTACATTCATAAAATAAGTTGCGCCTCTACCATACCAATATTTATTGCCAAAAACAGGTTTATCTAAAGATTTATCTTCTAATAATTGTCTGTAATTGGCATTTCTTCCTTGTTCAAATCCGCCAGATTTATAGATTTTATTTAATAAATTATTTACCGTTGCAAAAACACTGATGTAATACTTTTTAATGATAAAAGATTTTCCGCCAATTAAGTTTACAACCGAATAATTAGCGAATTTCTCTTGCTCTAAAAGTCCTTTTGAAATCTCATTATCATATTCTAAAAAGGGCAAACCATCATCATCTGTGTAAAAATTTTGAGACCTATTTAAAGGAGAAACATCAATAAATGTATTACTGAAAAAATTTAGTGTAGCTCCAATTAACCAATAATCCGGATCTCTATATTCAAAACCTAAGGAATACGCCTTTTGTGGTCCTGCAGCTAATTTGTAATTTTTGAGATTTGTTTTCCCAAAATCTTTAAATCCGTTTACAAAACCAGCAACCAAAGATTCCGTATCTGCTTCTGTGGTTAAATATAAATTCGGGTTATTATCATACGTAAACTGACCAATAGCAGCGGCTCCTTTTAAATTTATGGTTGATGTAACTTGAGCTTCCAAACCTAATTCTAAGCCCAAATGCTTTTTGTTAATTCCATGTAGTATTTCTTGCACAAATGCCGTATTATCTCCTCCAACTCCATCAGCAAAGTAAAAAGAAATCTCTGTTGCATCTTTTACAGAAGTGTAATATGCGGTTACTTTTGATGTAATAATTGGGCTTCTAAAAACATAACTAATATCTGTAGACAGTATTTTTTCGCTTTGTAAATCTAAAACAACATTGTTATTTTCTCTTGAGTTAGAAAAGGTGTTTCTAATTGTTGGCGCAGCCGATATATATGCAACATTTAGATCTACCAAATGCCTTCCTGTAAACTTATAAGTCACACCCGTTTTAAAACCATAGTTCATAAATTTCTGTGCTTCTGATTTTCCTAAAGAACTTTCAGAAAAACTTCCATTTTTATACAAACCTTCTCGCTGATGTGTTGTACTAGAAACATTTAAAGCAGCATAAAAATCTGTTTTGTTATACCTAAATTGAGCTTGGGTAAAAGCTGCTATTATAGTAGAATTTAGATTGAAATTATATTTAAACTCATCTCCTTCTTTCACTATTCTATTCGGGTTTAAGAGATCGTTTTGTTTCTCTTCTTCATTTGCCCCAAAAGGATCAATATCTAAATAACCTTCCCCTCCTAACAAATCAATAACAGATGCAAAATTATGAGAACGCAATTGTTTATATTCTATTTTTCCGTTGATAGAAATATTTTCATTTATCTCAGTATTTAAGATGCTATTTATAGTTAATTGTTTGTCATCATTTCTATCTTCATACAAAACATAGGCATTTTCTAAACCTGAATCTTTATTGGTATTATTGGCGTCAAAAATCCGATTCCAATTTATTTGTCCGTCGTTTTTAAAATTATTTTCTGCAGTATACGCACCTTCAAAATCATCATATCTTAAAAAATAACTCGCTAAATTTTGATAATAAGCGGCACTCGGATTCGACCCTCCATTATAATCTATTCTACTATTACCAATTTTCCCAAATTGATAGGCAATACTTGCGTTTATAGCTGTCTTTTTAGAAAGATTCCAATAATGATTCAACATTAAAATGGGCTCACTAACTTCTTTAATTCTAGAATTTTTCTTTTTGCCATTTAAAAAGCCCCAATAATCATTGTACTTTATTCCTTTTAAATCGAATACTTCTTGTGTGTTAGGTGATGATTTACCTCTTCTATTTGGTGTATAAATTCCTGTAAAATTAATGCTACTTTTATCGCTTAACTTTTTTTCTATGGAGGTAAAAAAGGAATATGCATTGTAAGAAGTTGCGTCATTAAAACCTTCATTACCTATTCTTCTACTTCCAGAAAAAGTAAATGCCCAGTTATTTTTTAACATTCCGCTAGAATAAGTAGCCATCATTCTATGTTGATAACTTCTGTTGGAAGAAGAATAAGCTATCTTTATCCCTGGCCTTTGTTCGGATGCTCTCGTATTCATATTTGTAGAACCCAAAAGACCTCCAAAAGTAACGTCTGAAGGTGTTAAACCATTTCTAAATTCCTGATTTCTTAACACATCATTTAATCCTCCCCAATTTCCCCACTGTGCTCTACCGTCATAAACTTTATTCATTTCTACGCCGTTAATTAACACTTTTCCGTTGCCCGAATCCAATCCTTTTATCTTAAAAAAAGACGAACTAAATTCATAAGCGGCAGTTCTAAGAAAAATATCCTTTGATGATTGTAGTAGTCCAGAAATATTATCTGCAGAACTAGCGTCATCATTTAACTCATCATCCGTAAGTGTAATTAAGCTTAAATCTTGATTTTCTATAACTTCTTTAAATAAAAAGATACTGCCTAAATCTAAAGTTTGACCAGAGGTTTCGATTGGAATATTTTGGGTTTCGTATCCAACCAATTTTAATTCTAAAATGACTTTTCCATTTTGGAAATTCCTGATTATAAAATTACCATTTAAGTCTGTAAATTGATTTTTAGACGTGTTTTTAATTTTAACTAAAACATCTTTAATCGGTTTTTTAGAATCGTTATCTAAAACGATTCCCTTCACTATACTCTGCCCATTAACCACCGAAAACGAGGCCAATAGCAAGCAAGTTGCCATAACAATTTTTTTCATAATTAGTAAATTGTACTTTAAATTTCCTTTTTCTTTGCTCTTAAAGTTAGTCAAAAAAAATTAAATCATTGAATTTCAAGCTATCTTAACACATAAAATTGCTTTAGTTTCTTACTTTTGTAGAACAATAAAAACACTAAAATGAATAAGAAATTATTTTTTATTTTTATTTTTTCGTTAACAATTACAGCATGTAATTCTCAAAAAAATGGAAAAAAATATAACATTAGAACCATTGCTTTTTACAACTTAGAAAACTTGTTTGATACTATTAACGATGTAAATAAGAATGATGAAGCGAGTCCAATGATGGAATTAAAAACGAATAGATCTAAGGTTTATTGGGATAAAATTGAAAAACTAAGTAGTACAATTGCTCAAATAGGAGCGGATAAAACGAAGACAAGTCCTGCTATTATTGGTGTTTCTGAAGTAGAAAACCTAAGTGTTTTAGAAGATTTAATACATTCTAAACATTTGGTTAAAAATGATTATGGCATTATACATTATGATTCTCCGGACAAAAGAGGGATAGACGTTGCGTTATTGTATCAGAAAAAATATTTTAATCCCATTCATCATGAAGCATTTAATCCAAAAATATTTAAAGATAACTATCCTGTTTACACTAGAGATCAATTATTAGTTTCTGGTTATTTAGATGATGAATTAATACACGTTATTGTAAACCATTGGCCCTCTAGAAGGGGTGGTGAAGCTGCGAGCAGGCCTAATAGAGAAAAAGCAGCCTACCAGAACACTAAAATAATAGAGCAGGTTAGAAAGCAAGACGCCAAGGCTAAAATATTAATTATGGGAGATTTTAATGATGACCCTAATAATTCTAGTTTTAAAAACGTTTTAAAAACAAAGAGTACAAAGAAAGATGTACACGAAGGAGATTTATACAATCCTTATGAAGATATGTTTCGTAGAGGATTTAATACGTTAAAATACAGAGATAAAATAAATTTATTTGATATGATTTTCTTTACCTCTCCTCTTTTAGACAAGGGAGAAAAAGATTTTTCTACGTATAAAATGTACAAAGCAATGATTTTTAACAAGCGCTTTTTAACCACTAAAAAAGGTAAATATAAAGGATATCCTTTTAGAAGTTTTTCTAACGGTGGTTACACGGGTGGTTATTCTGACCATTATCCTGTTTATCTGTATTTGATTAGAGAAGCTAAATAGTATTCAGAATTACATTGTTATTCTTAGCATTCAGTTGGTTATTTCGACTATGCTCAATATAAACTTAGGAGAAATCTCATGAAGTTACTCTGTTTTGTGTTAGCTTCTTTATGAGATTTCTCCTAATGTCAAAATGACACGGTTGTGTTTTTTTTTGCGCTCTGTTTGTCTTTTCGAACTTTTGAGAGAAATCTCATAAAGTTTGGGTGGTGGTGCGGTATCACTGTTATGAGATTTCTCAGTACTTCGAAATGACAAGTTTTGTGGCTCAATTTTGTGTTATCACTGTTATGGGATTTCTCAATACTTTCGAAATGACAAGTTGGGTGGTTAATTTTAAAGACCTCAAAGGTTTTAAAAACCTTTGAGGTGTCTATGTTACTCTAAAATAACTTCCTTTTCTAGTTCTCTATACGCGTTAAGGATAGAGCAATTGTTTGAGCTCTTTTTTATTCTTTTTCTGAATAAAAAAAGCGAGTGCGAAAGCCTGACCCTTGTGGTAACGCCCAAAAGAATTAAGAAAACTTTATAAAACACAAAACCCCGAAACATAGACGTTTCGGGGTTTTTTGATAAAAAATTATTGCCTTTAAATTATTAATTTATCTCTATATAGATTTAAATTTATAATTTAAGTATGTGTAAGCGTCACGAGGTATAATTGTAATCCACTTTTTGTGTTTTAAATACCATTTAAAACGTATAGAATTTACGCCTTTTGTTAGATAAGCTGCAATAAAGGGGTGTACATTTAATTGTACTTTTCCTTCTTTAGAGTTTGACATAAATTTCTCTAAATCTGCTTCTATTTTGTCTAACAAAACAATAGGTGCTTCTACTTCTCCATTTTTATTTGGGTTGGCTTCGGTAGTTTTTATACTTAACTCTGGTCTTACCCTTTGTCTTGTAATTTGTACCAATCCAAATTTACTTGGAGGTAATATTTTGTGCTTTGTTCTATCTAAAGCCATTTGATCTTTCAAGTGCTGAAACAGTTTATTTCTGTTTTCTGCTTTGTGCATATCTATAAAATCTACAACTATAATTCCTCCCATATCACGTAATTGTAATTGGCGAGCTATTTCTGTAGCTGAAATTAGATTTACTTCTAATGCAGTATCTTCTTGAGAACCAGCTTTATTAGAACGGTTTCCGCTATTAACATCAATAACGTGTAATGCTTCTGTGTGCTCTATAACTAAATAGGCACCTTTACTCATAGAAACTGTTTTTCCAAAAGATGTTTTTATTTGTCTTTCTATTCCGTATTTTTCAAAAATAGGAGTATCAGATTTGTGTAATTTTACAATTTTTTCCTTTTCAGGATATATTTCTTGTAAATACTCTTTTATTTCTTCTTTCAAAGTTTCATCATTTGTTACAATACTAGTAAAGGAATCATTCATTACATCTCTTAAAATAGAGGATGCTCTGTTTAACTCGCTTAAAATCTTTGTTGGTGTGTTTGTATTTGGTATACTTTTACACATTCTTACCCAACGTTCTAATGAGTTTTGCAAATCTTTATCTAGTTCTGCTACTTTTTTGCCTTCGGCAACAGTTCTTAAAATAACACCAAACCCTTTTGGTTTAATGCTTTTTGCTAATCTTTTTAAACGTTCTTTTTCTTTTGGGTCTGCTATTTTTTGAGAAACAGAAACTCGGTTAGAAAAAGGAACTAAAACCAAAAATCTACCTGCTATAGACAACTCTGAACTTAATCTTGGGCCTTTTGTAGAAATTGGTTCTTTTACTATTTGTACTAATAGGTTTTGCCCTGTTTTTAGTACTTGGTTAATACTACCGTCTTTGTTAATGTCTTCTTCCTTTTGGAAGTTCTTTAAAGTGAATTCTTTATACTTACCTGTGCTTACTTTCTTAATGAACGAATTTAATGAGTTTACTTGCGCACCTAAATCATGATAATGTAAAAACCCATCTTTTGGGTATCCTACATTTACAAAGGCTGCATTTAAACCAGTTAAAACTTTTCCTATTTTGGCTAAAAAAATATCGCCAACCGAGAATTTGTTATCACTAGTTTCATTATTTAATTCAATAAGTTTTCCATCTCTTAATAAGGCAAAATCAATATCAGATGAATTTGAACGAATTATTAATTCTGTTTTCATGCTGAAATGGTTTTAACTCCACACATAATTGTGCAGATGGGATTAATATTGTCAGGTATTTTGTAATACCGTGTGAGATTGTTTAATCTCTTATGTCAATGAACTTTTTGTTTTTTCGCTATACAATAAACGAAAAAGTAAGCGGATGCTTACTTTTTCTTGTGTCTATTTGCTCTAGCTCTTTTCTTTCTTTTGTGTGTAGAGATCTTTGCTCTCTTTCTTTTTTTACCGCTTGGCATAATTTCGATTTGTTTTTAAATCCGTTAAGATTTAGATTAATATTGTGTGTTTTTACTTAACTACTACTTTACTTTTTACTCCTTCTGTAAAAGTTTTTGCCGGTTTAAAGGCTGGAATATTGTGCGCTGGAATCTTAATTGTAGTATTCTTAGAAATATTTCTACCAGTTTTTTCTGCTCTTGTTTTGATTATAAAACTACCAAAACCTCTCAAATAAACGTTATCACCATTTTCTAATGCATCTTTCACTTCAGTCATGAATGCCTCTACAGTTGCTAATACATCTGTCTTTTCGATTCCTGATTTATCTGATATTTTCGATACGATATCTGCTTTCGTCATGTCTCTATTTTTACTATATTTTTATTAATTTACTTTCAAAAATGCGGATGCAAATATATGATAATTAATCAATTCCAAGTAATTAAAGAGTTAAAATTTATTTAAAAATAAAAGGCCTTGAAATTATTAATTCAAGGCCTTTTGTTTTATTTAAAAAATTCTAATTAAAAACCAGACATCTGGGTTAGATGCACTTGTTAATTTCACTACTGTTGGGTCAATAGTGGGTGTTGGTTCTATTTGATAAGGTGCATTATCTGCAATTAAATCTACCAACGGTTGAAATTGCGTATAAAAACGCCAATTATAAGCTCCTTCAACTTTTGTTATATTTAACTGATTAGGATTACCAAAAACACCTGCAAATGATAAATTGTATTGAGCCCAATAAGCATTTCCTGATGGTATATGTTCTGATCTAAAAATTATTCCTGAAGCACCCAAAACACCTGCAGGGTCAAAAGGAGTACCTCCAAAAAAGATTCTATTTGCTACTAGTGTTTCTCCATGTCTATTGGTATTTGCTGTATAGATTTGATTAAAAGTATTTAAAAATGTATCCGAAACTTCATCAGCTGTTGTTACATTGATTGTCCAAACATCACTAATATTAAAAGGAGAAACTAATATTTCTATAGAAAATTCACCATCTTCAGACACAAACTTATTTTTAGCATCATTTAACGTAAAATTAGAATACTCATTACCGTTATCCGCTTTTATTGCAGGACTTACTATAATTCCTGTTGGTGTATAACCAATTCCAAAATCAGTATCGTTTACTTGAGTATCTAAATTAGACATAAACCTTCTAGCATTATTAAAACTAAAAAAACTAACATCTCCATCAACCTCGTAAGCTAACTGCCCCGTAATAGCACCTACGATAGCGTCATTTTTACTTAAATCACTCCAATCAGTAGAAGTAGCTTTTTTAAATACAACCTCATTAAAACCTCTATTTGCTCTAAAGATAATATCATCTCCATCTGTACCATAATATAAGAATTCAAAGCTTCCTAAATATCCTTGACCAGTTAAATTAGCATCAGGAGCATTATTAGAATCTGATAATTCGTGTATTTTATTTCTAGTTGTAAAAGTAAGTTTTACAGTAGACCCCAAAGTAACATCCCATTCACTAGCTGTTCTTGTTCCTTTAGTAGCACCAAAGTCAGAGTCCATTTCAACGGTATTGTCTCCCGTAAAATCCATTAAATACGTATATCCTCCTAATTGAGAATCATCTGTAAAATAGGTTACTTTCCACCCCTCTTCAGAAGACTGAAGTAACTCTTTTAAATCCTCTTTTTGCTTAGCTAACCTTACTGATGGCACTTCATTAAAAACTTCATCAGGATCATTATTTGTTGTACATGCATTTAGAATAAAAAATGCAACAGCAATAAGACTTATTTTATTTATAATTTGTTTCATTTGTTTCATTTTTAATTTAATACTTTTAATACATTTTCCGCTGCAACTCTTTGAAGCTCATAAATATCTAAATCAAATTCTGATTTAAAATAAGTAACTACAAGCGCTTCTTTTGCTCTAATATCAATCTTTGCTTGTTCACTTGTAATTGCATCAATAATTGCATTATAACTTGCATTATCATTAGAAAGCATTGCAGTAACCATTTCTGCAAAATCTTCTGTTTCATTAGACCTCGCATAATCCGATATAAACCCTAATTCTCTTGCTTCTGAAATAGAACTATTAAACCATTGAGCCGTATATCCTGAAGGGGTTATTTGCTCAAAAGTTTCTTTATCGAAAGGTACTGTTTGATTGATAATGTGTGTATACTCATGTTGTATTGTTGATACAAATCTAATTAATTGATCTCTATCTTTTAGATCTACTAAGTCTGTATTAAAAAAGGTAATTCTTTTACCCCCTTCTGCAAGACCTAATGTAATAGTTCCGGAAGGATTTAAATTGATACCACCTATTAATAAAATTTCTCTTGGTGCTATTAATTTTATAAAATCATCACCAGCTACTTCTCTATAAGTTTCCAACCAAATAGTTTTTACAGCCTCCATTGCAGGCATTACTTTTTCTACTGTTGGAGGAAATAAATACCTATTAAAATCTACTCTATTTTCATTCCAGTTATAAAAAACCTCAATATTGTAAGGAGAGGTGTAATTATCCCTTAACCAAACATCTGTAGTGTTTAAAGAGGGTGTTTCTGTATCTAAATTACTACCTGTTAAAACATCTTCTGTTTTTGAACAAGAGGTAGCCAGTGTTAGAAAGACGAATGCTATTAAAATATATATATATCTCATAATTATCTAGGATTAGGTGTTACACCAAAATTTTGTGCTGTTAATGGTATTTGTAATTCTTTTCGCTTATCTTCTTTTGTTAATACTATAGGAGAGTTATTAAATGAATGTGTAACTTCTAATTGAAATCTTTTTACATCAAACCATCTTAAACCTTCATGATAATATTCTCTTCTTTTAAAATCTGCAATACCTTTTATAAATGATGTTTGCGTATCATTTAAAGCATAGAACGGTGTAAATTCATCTGCTATTACTGGGTATCTAGAAACCACATCAGACTCTTCTAGTATATCTGTTGCCGCATTAAACCCAGCTGTTTTTAAAGATAAAAAAGCCGTTAAATCATTTAAAGATGCTGAATAATTTTCTTTCATAGCATAAGCTTCTGCTCTGTTTAACAACACCTCATCTTTATCAAATAAAACAATACCCAAATAAGGTAGACCTGTACCTGCACTTTGATTGGTTATTTTAAAATATTCATCAAATTTTGGCAAGTTATATACCTCATCATTTCCAAATACTCTATAAGCCCATGCTTTTCCAAAAGGGTTTCCACTACCTCCAAAAAATAATGCACTTGCAAGATTAGAACTTAAACCAAATCTAGAACTCGCAAACTTACGTGCCCATAAAGATGAAGTTGAACTTAATAGTAAATTTGTTCTATCTAAAGCACTAGTATATACTCTAGCTGTTTCTGAATAAGATAAACTACCATACGAAACATCGTCTCTAATCTCTGTTTGTGGATTAGAAATAACTTTAGAAGCATATAATATTACATTATCCCAATCTCCCTTATATAAATAAAACCTAGTTGCAAATGCATTGGCTGCATCTTTGGTAAAATGAAACTTAGGTTCTTTATATTCATTTTTCACTAACGCAATACCTTCTAATAAATCTTTTTCAATTAGGTCGTATACTTCTTGTACTGTATTTCTTGTATATTCTTGTATTAATGCTGTTTCTGGACTTAGCACATAAGGCACTCCTAAATCTGAACTTGCTGTAGCCGGATTATAGGTTTTTCCCCAAAATGTTACTAACATAAAATGTGCATACGCTCTTGCTAAAAGTGCTTCTCCTTTTTGTGCATCTAAATTTATAGAACCAGAAAGTTCTTCTATAGACGCTAAAGCTTGGTTTGCTTGAGCAATTGCTTCATATGTATTATTCCAAAAGAATACTGGAGCATCTCTGTCTGTTTCTAAATTAGAATCTTGCCATTGATACATTTCAAGATCTAATTGATCTCCTCCATTTATATATTTTTCAGCAGCATTGTCTGACATTAACTCTGCTATTAACATATAATTCCCTTCCGTATAAGCTCCTGTAATTAATGCTGATATTTTATCTGCAGAATCAATATTAGTCCTATTATCCGGTAACTCGGTTAAATAACCTTCACACCCTAAAAAAGAGAAAATGAAGATATAAAGTAAAAAATTAAATTTATTTTTTAACATGTTTTTTTTTTAAAGATTAATTATATACTAAGATTTAACGACATTGTGAATTGTCTTCTTATAGGAAGAGCAACACCTCCTGTATTATAAAACTCTGGATCTTGTCCGTTTAACGCAGAATCTGAATAAATTAGGAACAAGTTAGTACCTTGAAATCTTACGCTAAAAGAAGAAAGACCTAGCTTATCGGTTAATTGCTTATTAAACGAATATCCTAAAGCAATGTTTTTCATTCTTAAGAAATCTCCGTCTGCAACACGAGCAGTTGAATAATTATAAGCATTGTAAGCTAAATTTAAATTATTAATAGTTGCTTCTTGTTGCGCACTAGCAATAACAGGAATATTTGTAAAATTCTCATCTCCAGGAACCGTCCATCTATTTACAAAATCTTTAGAGAAAACATCTAAATCTGAATATTGGCTAGAGTATAAAGGGTTTAAACGTACTTTATTACCACCAGACCCAGTTATTAAAACATCTAAACTCCAATTTTTATACTTAAAACTATTAGAAAAACCTCCAGAAATATTAGGATCTACAGACCCTTCAAAAACTAAATAATCTGTAATATCTACAGAGTCTTGAAAATCTACACCTGTTGTAGCATCAGATCCTTCTGGAAGTGCAAATGTTGGAAAACCTCTACTATCTAAACCATCAAAATTAAAAGAAAACAATGAATTAATTGGGTATCCTTCTATATTACCACCTGTTTGATCTACTAAACCTAACGCAATAGGCGTATTTTCTAGTTTTGTTATTTTTTGATCATAATAAGAAACATTTAAAGATGAAGTCCATTTAAAATCTCCTGTATCTATGTTGGTAGTTGATAAGCCAAGTTCAAAACCATTTGTAGTAACATCTGCGTTATTACCTTGTTTTATAAATTGTCCTCCAATACCAGAAGTTCTAACAAAATCTACGTTATCAAAAATATCTCTAAAATAAACATCACCAGTTAAATATACTTTATTATTAAACAACCCTAAATCAAATCCAAGATTTAATTCATATTGTTTTTCCCAAGTCAATTCAGAGTTTTGTAAATCATCAATATCTAAATAAGTTTCTCTATCTCCAGGAATTAATCTATTGGTTATTAAACTTTCAAATATTGCTGCAGCATTGGTAGCAGAACCTGGCGTTGCAACCAAACCATAAGAACCTCTTAAGGCTAAATTACTAATAGTATTAGAGTCTTTAAGAAAATCTTCATTGGTAGCATTCCATTTAGCACTTACAGAACCTGTAGGCAACCATCTAGAACTTGATGTTTGACCTTGTCTATTAGAACCATCATATCTCCCTGTTAAAGAAAATATATATTTATCATCAAAACCATAAGTTGCTTTTCCAAAAAAGGCAACAGTTCTTTCTCTTTCATTGTTAATTCCAAAATAATTACCACCTTCAGTAATTACTTTTTCTAAAACTCTAGGATCTGTAAATGGTACATATCCATTTTCGTACTGTAAACCATAGCCAGAAAAATTATTGCTACTTCTATCTACATATCTTAACTCTTGCCCCAATAGAACATTTAACTCATGTTTATCTTTAAAAATATTATTATAGTTAAAACTGTTTCTTAAATAATAAGTTGTTAAGTAGTTGTCGTTTTTATTATAAATACCTCCTTCTGGCAAAACAGGAACTGGAGTTGCATTAGGATTTTCTGGATCTGTAAATAAAAAGATATTTGCATCTCTTTCTATAGTTGTTTCATTCGCATTATATGCTTTTATAACATTAGAATTTTCTTTTACATTATGCTCTCTAACACTATTTACATATCTAGCAGCAGAATTAAAATCATAAGTTATATGTTCTGATAATTTATATGAAGCATCTATTTGAAAACGGATATCTCTTAAATTTAAATCTATATAATTATTATCTATTTCTTCTAAAATATTAAAATCCGCCCAGTTATTACGGTAATATTCCAAATTACCATTAGCATCTCTTGGTCTTAAAGTTCTAGAAGTATTTAACGCGTAACTAAATGGATTGATATCAAAATCTCTAGAAACATCTCCAGAAACATTATCTGTCTGACGCTCAAATGTTCCTGGCGCTCTTTGCTCTCTTATAGAAGCATTAGAAGACAGTGTTAAATTAAATTTATCTGAAAAGTAAAAAGTGTTTTTTAAATTAAATGTTAATCTATTTACGTTTTCTGCAACAGACCACCCTGGATCATTAAAAAAACTAACAGAAGCATACATTGCACTCTTTTCTCCACCACCAGAAAAACTTAAAGAATGATTCTGAGTTAAAGACTGTCTAAACAGTTTTTTAAACCAATCTGTGTTCCCTAACTCATATTGTTGTAAAAAACTATTTCTAGCTTCTGGTGTGTTTTCAAGTAAAAACCTTCCAGTTTCAGGATTATACGTATTTGTTCTATTTGCCATAATAGCATAAACCCCTCCATATCTTGCTTGTGCTACACTTGGTAATTCTAAAAAACCTTTAGACTCTAATTCTTTTAAAATACTTAAATTCTCTTTAGAATCTAAAATATCATATTGAGAATAAGAAGGTATATCTCTTACTGTTTGCTCTAAAGAATAAGTTACTTTTAAAGGAGAAGATTTTCTACCAGCTTTAGTGGTAATTACTACAACTCCATTTCTAGCACGTGCACCGTATAATGCTGTAGCAGAAGCATCTTTTAAAATATCTATTTTCCTAATATCATTTGCATTTACACCTGCAATAGATGAACTTATTAAAGTCTCTGCATTTCCTGATGCTAACTGATCTAAATTTGCCTCTACAATATCTTCCTGCACAACACCGTCAATAACATACAATGGCGCATTGTTTCCAAATATTGAAGACGACCCTCTAATAGTAATCTTCGGAGCAGCTCCAAAAGTTCCTGAAATATTCTGAATTGTTACCCCCGGAGTTCTACCTTCTAACATTCTTGCAACATCAATAACTCCATCAATCTTTACATCTTCCATTTTTATGGTAGTTGCAGCACCAGTAAAAGATTTTTTATTTATTTTATCATACCCTGTTGTAATTACTATCCCATTTAAGTTTTCTGAACTTTCAGAAAGAGAAGCATTTATTACAGTATTCTTACCAACTATTTTTTCTAAGGTTTTCATACCTAAATACCTAAACATTAAAATATCTCCAGCTTTTGCCATGATAGAATATTTACCATCAAAATCTGTTTCCACTCCTCTGTTTGTACTTTTTAACACAACCGATACCCCTGGCAGAACACCTGTTTTATCTGAAACAGTTCCAGAGATTTTTTTATCTTGCGCAAAAGTAACTTGCACTACAAACGCCAAAAATAGCGTTAAAATAAAGTTTGTTTTTAATTTCATTTATATCTTGTTTGAATTAATTTCCGTAAACATCATAATTTACTGACAATAAAACAAGACAAATGTTAATTTTAACAAAATAATTAGTGATAATTACCAAAAATTGCCAAATTAACTAAAATACCACATGTGTTTTAAGATAAAACCATATTTTAACATAAAATTTAATAAAAATTGAAATTTCATAAAACACTAATATACTGGTACTTACAAAATAACAGAGATTTACCCTGGCGAAAAACCAAAAATCCATATTTTATTTGGCTGTCAGAAATCATGTTACAACAAACAAGAGTTGCCCAAGGTTTGTCTTATTATTTAAAATTTACCACAGATTTTCCAACTGTTTTTAACCTCGCTAAAGCGGATGAAAGTACCGTTTTAAAAATGTGGCAAGGGTTAGGATATTATTCCAGAGCCAGAAACCTTCACTTTTCTGCAAAACAAATCGCAAATGAATTAAATGGCGAATTCCCATCAACATATAAAGAAATTATAAAACTAAAAGGAATTGGAGATTATACAGCCTCTGCAATTGCGTCTATCTGCTTTAACGAACCCACCGCAGTTGTAGATGGAAACGTTTACAGAGTACTTTCTCGTTATTATGGTATAAATACACCTATTAACTCATCTGCAGGAATTAAAGAGTTTAAAACACTAGCCCAATCATTAATTGACGAAACTCAACCCGGAACCTATAACCAAGCCATTATGGATTTTGGCGCATTACACTGCAAACCTCAAAATCCGCTATGTGATACTTGTCCTTTTTCTGATAGTTGTGTGGCATTAGAAAAAAAATTAACCAAAGAATTGCCTGTAAAAGAGAAGAAAATAAAAGTTAGAAAACGTTATTTTAATTTTCTTGTGATAAAAACCAATGATGATAAAACTATTTTATCCGAAAGAAAAGGAAAAGGGATTTGGCAAGGTTTGTATCAGTTTCCATTAATAGAAAGTGATACAATTATTAATAAAAATCAATTAATTGCATCCAAAGAATTTATCAATCTATTCCCTTTAGAAACCACCATATCACTTTTTAATCCAAAAGAGATTGTACATAAATTATCGCATCAACATTTATATACCCAATTTTGGATTGTAGAAACCGCAAATTCTACCGAAACAACTATAAAATGGAGTGAAATTGAAAAATATCCTGTTCCTATTTTGATTGCAAATTTTTTAGAAACTTTTCGAGCTAAAAAGTAATTGATATTTTTAGTACTTTTGAGGTATTATTATTGAGCATAATATATTTACCTCCTCGAACAATACTGAAATCAAAAATATAAGTTGACTGAAAGTAAGAACGTAGTTTTTCGAGAATTTAAAACCAATAGATCTAGACTACGCAAGATCTAACAACAAAAAAGGGATGGCTGCAGGAACTATAAATAAAGTAATTTTAATTGGTAATTTAGGTGATGACGTTAAAATGCATTATTTTGATGATCAAAACTGTATTGGTAGATTTCCAATAGCAACTAGTGAAAGTTATACAAACAAACAAAACGGAGAAAAAGTTACCTCTACCGATTGGCACAACCTTGTGGTAAGAAATGGATTGGCAAAAGTGTGTGAAAAATACTTATCTAAAGGAGATAAAGTATATGTTGAGGGTAAATTAAGAAACCGACAATGGGAACAAGATGGTGTTAAACGTTATGCTACAGAAATTCATGTAAATGAAATGACCATGTTGTCTACCAAAAAGAATGCAGATAATGTAGCACCAATTACACCACAACAAGACCCAAAACCTGTTGCTCCTGCTCCAAAAGCTGCTGCCCCAGAAGAAGACGATGATTTACCATTTTAATTAATCTAACCTATAACAATTGGACCCAGATCCCGAATTTTTATTTTTTGCTTCAATAGATTTTGTAACTACCTTAAATGCAGTTTTTCTAATTATTCTATTAGTAAGTTCTGCATTAGTTTCTGGAGCAGAAGTTGCCTTTTTCTCTCTTTCTCAGACAGATTTAAATGAACTTTCTAACCACGGAAAAGAACAAAACATCGTTGTATCTTTATTAGAAAGACCCAGAAAATTATTAGCTACAATATTAATAACCAACAATTTTATAAACATTTTAATTGTTTTATTATTTGCATCCTTAGCAGATACAATGTTTGGCAATTTTAACTATCAACTAAATCTTTATTTCTTTACAGTTCCTATTCGTTTTTTATTAGAAATTGTTTTAGTAACCTTCTTAATCCTTTTATTTGGTGAAGTATTACCAAAGGTTTACGCTTCTAGAAATGCGCTTCGTTTTTCTAAAACAATGTCTAAATTTATACATGCAATAAATATTTTGCTAACACCTTTTAGTTTGCCCTTAATAACCCTTACAAAATGGATTGAGAACAAACTGGGTAGTAAAAATTCTAATTTTTCTGTAGAAAGGTTATCACAAGCATTAGAGTTAACTTCTGAAGGCGCTACCACAAAAGATGAACAAAAAATACTAGAAGGCATTGTTACTTTTGGAAACACAGAAACGGTACAAATTATGGTACCTCGTATAGATATATTTGCACTTTCTGACGACGAATCTTACGAAGATGTTTTAAACAAAATTCTAAAAAACGGCTATTCTAGAAACCCTGTTTATAAAGACAACATAGACAATATAGTTGGGGTTTTGTATGCCAAAGATTTACTTGCTCATTTAAATAAAAAAACCTTTAAATGGCAAGAATTAGTAAGAGAACCTTTTTTTGTGCCAGAAAATAAAAAGTTAGATGATTTATTAGCCGACTTTAGAGAGAAAAAAAATCACTTAGCAATCGTTGTTGATGAATATGGAGGAACAAGCGGATTAGTTACCTTAGAAGATGTAATAGAAGAAATTGTTGGCGATATAAATGATGAGTTTGATGATGAAGATTTATCGTACTCTAAAATTGATGAAAACAATTATATTTTTGAAGGAAAAACTTCTATTAAAGATTTTTGTAGGGTTTTAGATGATGAAGATGAAGAAATATTTGAAGAAGAAAAAGGTGAGAGCGAAACCTTAGCTGGTTTTATTTTAGAAATTTCTGGTAAGTTCCCTAAAAAAGGGGAGAAAATAAATTTCAAGAATTACACGTTTACAATACAAGCGTTAGATAAAAAACGCATTAAACAAGTTAAAGCTACTAGAAATGCGTAACATTTTACCCTTACTATTTACAATACTTTTTCTTTCATGTAAAGATGATATTTTACCAAAACCAAAAGGATACTTAAGTTTAACGTATCCTACTAAATCTTACAAAAAATTAGATTTAGAAAGACCTTACTCTTTTGATGTTTTAGAAAACACCCAAGTTATTAATGAAGCAAATAATTGGTTAACTATTAAATACCCAAATTTAAAAGCTTCTATTGATATTACTTACAGACCGGTAAAAAATAACATTAAAGAACTATTAACGGAGGCAGAAAAACTAGTTTTTAAACACACTATAAAAGCAGATCAAATTATTCCAAAAGATTTTATAAACCCAAAAAAAAGAGTTTTTGGAAGTATTTATGACATTACTGGAAATGCCGCCTCTCAAATTCAATTTCATTTAACAGATAGTACCAAAAACTTTATAAAAGGTTCTTTGTATTTTTACGCAAAACCAAACTACGATTCTATTTTACCTGCTGTAAGTTATATTAAAGAAGATATTTTACGCTTAATAGAAACTTTAGAATGGAAACAATAACTTAAATACCACTCACCACTTCCTTACCCCACCCCCAAAAATAAAAATGGAAAACTCACACGGCAAAAATTTATCATTTTTACTTTTAGGAACTCTTTTTGTAAGCACTTCTGGTGTATTAGGAAAATATATTGCTTTACCAGCAGAAGCTATCATTTTCTGCAGAGCTATTTTAGCAACTATTTTTATTTTTATCTTTTGTAAAATTAAAAAGATAGATTTAAAAATAAAATCGAGAGCAGATTTTATTTCTTTTATCATTAGTGGTTTTTTTATGACAGCCCATTGGGTTACTTATTTTATCGCCCTAAAACTCTCTAACGTAGCTCTAGGAATGCTCTCTATCTATACTTTCCCTGTAATTACAGCTTTCTTAGAACCTTTTTTCTCTAAACAAAAATTAAATCCTGTGCATGTATTTTTAGCCGTTATCGTTTTAATTGGCGTGTACATTCTAGTACCTGATTTTTCTTTAGAAAATGATCATTTAAAAGGAATTTTATTCGGAATTTTTTCTGCGTTCTGTTATGCACTTAGAAACCTTACCATAAAAAAACACGTAAAAGAATATGATGGCAGTATGTTAATGCTACATCAAATGATAGTAGTTGCAGTACTTTTAATTCCTACTTTATTTTTTAGTGATTTTACAAACCTACAAAGTCAAATTCCGCTTTTAATACTAGTAGCCTTACTAACCACTTCTATTGGGCATACAATGATGGTACACTCTCTAAAACATTTCTCTGTTGCTACCGCTAGTATTATTAGTAGTGTTCAACCAATTTTTGGAATTATAATTGCCTATCTTTTTGTAAACGAGATACCTAGTTTTAATACTTTTATTGGTGGTGGTTTAATTTTATCTACCGTTATTATTGAAAGTATTAGAAGTAAAAAGTAAAATTACTTAACTAGCTATTACTACCCAACTAATTTAGTTTTCTTATTGTAGGCATCTCCTAAAATACATCATTAACTGTTTTTTTTAGAAGATAACCCTCCTAAAAAACGACAAACTCACAACTCTTATTTTACACAATCATTAATAAAATAGACTTATTTTTAATAATTCCACATCTTAATACTAAAAAAGAACCCTATTTCTCTTAGAATCATCCTGAAAAATAATTTGTAAAATTTATTAAGTTTATTTAGACCAATTATAAATAGTTCTTATATTTGCCGAAAAATAAAAACAAATGCCTTCTTTTTTTAAAACTTTTATACTACTATTTATATCATATACTACTTTTGGTCAAGAAGGAGATTTTTACGGAAAAGTAAAATTTAATAATAACGAAATTGCAGTTGATGCTTACATTGTAATAAGTGGTCAAGATTTTTTTAAGGAAACAACTTCAGACATAAATGGTGATTTTTATTTAAGAAAAGTTCCTTTTGGCGATTATACAATTCACTTTACCTCTTTAAATTCAAAAATTAAAAAAATTAATATTACTCTAAACTCCCCACAAAAAGAAGTAAATGTAGTACTCGATTATACAGTAAACCAATTAGACGAAGTTCTTATTGTATCTAAAACAAGAAAAAAGAAGATTGAAGAAAAGGGTTTTGCCGTAAATGTAATTGAAACCAAAAAAGTAGCCGTACAATCTATTCAAGTTAATGAACTTTTAGACCAATCTGCAGGTGTAAGAGTTAGACAATCTGGTGGTTTAGGTTCTCATACTCATTACAATTTAAACGGAATGACAGGTAATTCTGTTAAAATATTTATTGACGGTGTTCCTATCAGAAATTTTGGCCCTTCGTTTTCTTTAAACAGCATTCCTCCATCATTAATAAAGCGTATTGAAGTTTACAAAGGAGTAGTTCCTCCTCATTTGTCAGATGATGCAATGGGAGGCGCCATAAACATTGTATTAAATGGAGTTACAAAAAATGAATTGCGAGCTTCCGTTTCTGCGGGTTCGTTTGGCACCTATCGCTCAGACGTAATTGGTGGTTACAGAAATAATAAAAACGGATTTACGGCAAGAGGTTCTGCCTTTGTTAATTATGCAGATAACGATTATAAGGTTTGGGGAGACCAAGTAAGGGTAACCCCAGTTTATAAAGGTCCTAGTGTTTTAATAAAAGCAAAACGTTTTCATGACAGATACAGGTCGCAAGGCGGAAAAGCAGAAATTGGGTATACCAACGTAGATTGGGCAGACAAATTTTTATTTGGCGCTTTACTGTCTAACATGGATAAGCAAATACAAACAGGTGCTACTATGGAAATTGTTTACGGTAACAGATTTACAGAACAGCACACTAATATGTATAGTTTAGAATATGCTAAGAAAGATGTTTTTAAAAATTTAGACATTAGTGCTTTTGCTTCTTTATCTACTCTTAACAGAAAAGTAATTGACACAATTGCTACACAATTTAATTGGTTAGGCACACCAATTGTTAATGATAAAAACCAAATTACAGAATGGACAGAAGGTGCAGAAGCTAGTAAACCTACGTTACAAAAAGACATTGACCAAACCTTTAACTCGCGAGTTAATTTAGCTTACAAAATTAAAGAAAACAATACATTGCAATTAAACAATTTACTAAATACATTTAATAGAGATTCTAACGACCCAATACTTCCGGCTGCAGAAAGTGCATTAAAAGAAGAACGGAAATATACCAAAAACATTACAGCTCTTTCTTTTGAAAATTTATCTTTTGAAAAAAAATTACGTACAACTGCTTTTGCAAAGTCGTATTTTATGGATAGAACTTCTAAAATACGCACCCGAACTTCAAACACATCAGGCGCAACCATAGAAATTGAAGAAAACAATATAAAATCTAACAATTTTGGGTATGGAGGAGCAATTTCTTATACAATTTCTCCTAAACTGACAGTATTTGGTTCTGCAGAAAAAGCCATTCGTTTACCAAATGAAGATGAAGTTTTTGGTAATGCTGCTGCAGGAGAATATGCCGCATTAAACCTAAAGCCAGAGCACAGTAATAATTACAACTTAGGAGTTTCCGTTACCAATATTACTTATAAAAAACATACCGTTGGTGTAACCTCTAACCTGTTTATACGTGATACCAAAGATTTAATTATGAAATTTCCCGTAGGAAACGATGAAGAGTTTTTTGAAAGTACCAACATCGGAAAAGTACAAACAAGAGGTTTCGATTTTGAGTTAAACTACAATTACAATAAAGCTTTATTCTTTAATGGTAATACCTCTTTTTTTAATGCTAGAGAATACACAACTACTTTTAATACAGATGGAAAAGCTATTTTAGAATCTTATGACAGACTTAAAAACACACCTTATTTTACTATGAATTATAATGTGAGGTTTATTAAAAAAGACCTCATACAAAAAGGATCTAACTTCTCTTTAATTACCAACTTTTTGTATGTGCACGATTTTCTACGCCACGGAACTAAACTTGGTGGCGCAAACAAAACAACCATACCAACTCAAAAATCTTTAAATGCTGGTTTTGCATACACTTTTCCTAAAAACAAAGTAACACTAAGTTTTGATGTTAAAAATATATTTGATAATCAACTCTTTGATAATTACGCTTTACAAAAACCTGGAAGAGGGTTTTATACAAAACTTACATTTTCAATTTTATAACCACAACTATTAAAAACAAGTATTATGAATTTCAATTTTAAATCTTTATTAAAACTAGCCTGTTTATCGGCTTTAACAGCATCAACTTTTTCTTGTACGAGTAATGATGATGAAGGCTCCTTAACTCCAGATCCATCAACAGAACGCACCTATCATTTAGTATTAGGTTCTAGCTCTACAGGCAACTCTGCAACATATGCACAAGGAGCAACTGTTACAGAACTTAACAACCCTAACAAAACATTTACATTTAGTGGCTTTGGATACGAAATACCTTCTACACGTACTGCAAGAGTATACGCTTCTAATGATGGAAATGTTTTATACAATTTAAATTATGGTGGTGGTACCGTTACAAAGTATGATTATTTAAGTGGTCAAAACTATAATTTAACTGCAACAACGCAAGTTGAAGCTGTTATGGGAACTGCATATCCTCGTTGGACTAAAATTGATGAAAATTACGCCATGTTACAAAACGTAAGTACAGAAAACATTTATGAAGACCCAAATGATGAAACTTCTACATACTTAAAAACGGAAGCAACCATTACTTTAGCGCGTGTAGACTTAAAAACAATGTCTATTTTAGAAGACAATTCTTTTAAATTTCCGATAAGTGAAACAGAAGCTGCAGCCGGTATTTATGTTTCTAGAATTGATGCACCCGTTGTAACAAATGGAAAACTATACTATGGTGTTGCTAAAAGTTTTTACGATGCAACAACAGGAGAAAAAGGTACAATGGTTTATGAGAATATAGAGACTTTAGTAGTAGATTACCCAACTTTAGATAATGAAACAACAATTACTTCTACTTTAGCACAAGGTTCTACAAACGGATATAGAACTCCTGTTGCACATAAGGATGAAAATGGAGACACTTATCAATTGGTTACAAATGGTGATGTTTCTATGATGAAAATTACAAATGGCATTTATGATACTTCTTATGGTAAGTTTGACGTTAAATCTCTTTTAGGACATGGTGCAGAAGCCAATACAGGTTGGTTTTATGTTGGTAACGGAATTGGATATGTTCCTGTATTAAATACTGATAAAGGTGATAATGCAAGTTCTAATTGGGATGTTGTTCGTGTAGACATCTATAACAAAACCGCAATTACCATGAATATTCCTTTAGATTTATGGTTGCGCCAATACCAATGGGCAAGTGTAATTGATGGTAAATTATACATGGCTTTAACTTCTTTAGGTGGTGAAGGAAATGTATATATTTTTAATCCTGAAGACGCTACGGCAAATGGTTTTACAAAAGGAGCTACGTTAAAAACAGGTACTACAGACGCATCTTATATTGGTCTTTTTTAACTAAATTTCTTTTTAAATATTAGATAAAAAGCAAAAGGACGTAAATTAATTTTTCCGTCCTTTTTTTCAGTTAAAAACCTTTCTTATATTGATGTTTGAAATTCTTTAAGTAAAAAAGTATACAAACAAGTCTAGCCCAGATTGAAGTGTCATCCTTTTTTTGTTTTTTCAAAAAAAGATATAACGGAAAGCTGGAAATAGCTTCTAAAACAATTCTTTATTACTAATGTCTAAATAATTACGTTTCACAAAAGAAAGAATGGCTTCTAAGATTTCTCCCATATTAGTACAGTCTTTAAACTTTACATCTCCCACATATTTCATTAATTGCTTCTTTAATAACGCTACATTTTCTGGATAAGAAATGGTATCGTTTTTCATACATCTTATTAAAAATTCTGTTCTTCTTGGCGCTGTAATCATACGTTTTGCCATAAAGGAGCGTTCTTCTATTTTGTATTGTTCTATAGAACTATTTTGTAACTTTTTACTTACCATTTCTACCATTTTAAAGTTTTCCTTCATAAATTGTAGGTTGTAAACTTTTAAATTCCCTTCAAAAGATTGTTGATCGAAATCGATGGCCCTAATCTTATAAATGATGCTAAAAAAATCGTGTGTTGGCGTAACCACATAATTGTAAGAACGCATGTCTCCTAGCAAACGTACCAAGCAACGTTCTTTAAACTTTACAAATTCTTTGGCGATTTGAGATTTTTCTGACTCTGTACATTTTGGTAGGAAGTTTTTGATAAAATCATCTCCCGGAATTCCTACAATATGCTCTTCTATTAACGTGTCTTTATACACCAAAAAATTGATATTATGCGGAGATAATATGTGTTCTAATTCTAAACCGTACACACGAGAAGCATCTGCTTTTTTTACATAGAAATAGGTAAAATTATCATTTAAAATATTTCTTACTTTAATTCTAAAGGGTTTAGAATTCCCAAACGTACAGAAATCTATGGCATCTACATTTAAAAAAGGTAGTGTCGCATCACTTCCATCAGAAAGCAACATCATGTATATTTTCTTTAAACTATTGTCTATTTCTACTCGATCCCATTCAGAATAATAAGTACGTATCCAAAGTGTGTCTTCATCATTTTTATCATACACAGTTACCGAGCCTTGAAAACGCAATAAATCATCATAAAAAATTGGAATTTTTACATTCCTTTTATATTTTTTTAAATAATCACTCAACATCTCATTAACAGGAAATGTTGGTTTTTTTTTAGACATTAATTTTCTTTCTGGCTTCATAGTTTCAAAAATAGACAATATTAAGCAAGTTCAAACATCTTTCCGGGTAAAGGTTTTGTAACTCCTTTTAATTCTAATTGCAATAAAATGGATGATAATTGATAAATAGGAATATTACATTCTAAAGAAATAACATCTAATAATTGTTTCCCTTTATCGTGTAATAAATCATGAATTTTTTGCTCGTTTTCATTGAGTTCTACAAACAATTGTTTCTGAATTGTTTTCGATTTTTCTTGAACATCCCAATTTAACATTTTTACAATATCTGTTGCTGAGGTTAGCAAATGAGCTCTATTATTTTTAATTAAATTATTACAACCTTTACTGTAAATATCGGTAGTTCTACCCGGTACCGCAAATACATCTTTATTATAAGAATTTGCAATATCTGCCGTTACTAATGAACCTCCTTTTGATGCAGATTCTACAATAATGGTTGCTTTAGAAATACCTGCAACAATTCTATTTCGTTTTAAAAAATTTTCTCTCAACGGTGCTTCTTCACTCCAAAATTCAGTTAAAAACCCTCCATTTTCATTTACTTGATTGATATATTTTTTGTGAACCTTCGGATAAATTTGCTCAAAACCATGTGCCAAAACAGCAATAGTCTGTAAATTATTTTCTATTGCCGCTTTATGCGCACAAATATCTACTCCGTATGCAAAACCACTTACAATAATAGGATTATGAACCGCTAGTTCCTTAATTAATTGATTACAAAAATCTCTACCATAAGAACTTATGTTTCTAGTACCTACAATAGAAATAATTCTTTGATTAGAAAAATCTAAGTTTCCATCTTTAAACAATAATATGGGGCTATCCATACAATGTTGTAGGTTTTTAGGATAATCATCATCTAAAAAATAAGTGTAAGAGATATTATTATCTTGAATATATTTTAACTCTTGCTGCGCTAATTCTATGTTTTCTGCATCAAACAAATGTTTTAAAGCGTGACCACCTATTCCGTTAATTTTTGAGAGTATTGCTGACTTTTCTTTAAACACCTGCTCTACATCACCCACGTTTACAATGAGCTTTTTGGCCAAAATATCGCCAACAGCTTTGCATTTTTGTAATCTTAAGACCGCTAATAATTTTTCTTCTTTCAATATGGTAACAATTTGAATACCAATATATAAAATATTTGTTGATAAAATTGTTAAGAAATTGTTTTACAAAACACCATAATTTCTATATTTGTTGCAATGAATTTAGCGACTTACATAAACGATTTACTTTACAGATACGATTGCGTAATTGTACCAGATTTTGGAGGATTTGTAACCAATAGAATTGGTGCAAAAGCCAATAATTTTACACATACTTTTACTCCACCTACTAAACAGGTTACGTTTAATAGTTTGTTAAAACATAACGATGGTTTATTAGCTAATTATATTGCTTCTGCCGAAAACATTTCTTTTGAAAAAGCATCTACTGCTATTTCATTGTCTGTAATTAAATGGCAAAATGAACTACAATCTAGCTCGGTACAAATTGATAATTTGGGTGTGTTATCTTTAAATGAAGAAAAACAAATTATTTTTGAACCTAACATGGCCGTTAACTATTTAACAGCGTCTTTTGGTTTAGACACCGTAACATCTTCTGCTATTTCTAGATATAAAGAACAAGTAAAACCTTTAATTCCTGTTTCTATAAAAGAAGATAAAAAAGGAATTCCTGCATTTATAAAATACGCTGCAACTGCCGCAATTTTATTAACATTAGGCTTTGCGGGTTATAGTGGTTATGAAAATAATCAACAAAAAGTAAACTTAGCAAATCAAGAAAAAGCTATTCAGAAAAAAATACAGTCTGCAACTTTTGTTATTTCTAATCCTTTACCAACTATTAACTTAAACGTTGTTAAAGAAATAGCAAAACCATACCACATTATTGCCGGTGCTTTTCAATTTGCAGAAAATGCACAAAAAAAAGTTGATGAATTAAAAGCAAAAGGATATAATGCTAAAATAATTGGCGTTAACAAATGGGGACTTACTCAGGTTACTTTTAACAGTTATTCTGACCGTAATGAAGCTACAAACAACCTTTATAAGATTCAAAAAACAACTTCTAAAGATGCTTGGTTACTGATTGAAAAATTAGATTAATTCCAATTTTCTTTAACAATTTTAAAACTCTTTTTTAAATAAGCGATTGCTATCTTTGCAAAAAATATTTTTTGATGGAAGCAAAAACGCCAAAAGAATCTTTAACAATACTTACTGATTTAGTATTACCCGGTGAAACTAATTATTTAGACAACCTTTTTGGTGGAGAATTATTAGCAAGAATGGATAGAGCCTGCAGTATTGCTGCAAAAAGACACTCTAGAAGAATTGTTGTTACTGCATCTGTAAATCATGTTGCCTTTAACAAAGCAATCCCTGTAGGGAGTGTGGTAACTATAGAAGCTAAAGTTTCTAGAGCCTTTAACACCTCTATGGAAATTTATGTAGATGTTTGGATAGAAGACAGGCAATCTAGATCTAGAACTAAAGTAAACGAAGGTATTTATACTTTTGTAGCGGTAGATGATACCGGAAAACCAGTTGTTATTCCTCAAGTTAGACCAGAAACAGATTTAGAAGAAACACGTTATGAAGGTGCTTTAAGACGTAAAGAATTAAGTTTAGTTTTAGCCGGAAAACTAAAACCAGGAGATGCCACTGCTTTAAAAGCATTATTTAATTAAATAAAAGAACAATGGAGTTGTACAAATATAAAATCATTTACTCAATTGCAATTTTTATAACTGCCGTTTTAACACGTTTATTAATTACCAATTCTTTAAAGAAAATTCAAACAAAATTCGGATTTCAAAAAGCTAGAATTATAGTAACTAATAAAATTGTTTCTGTACTTATTTATATCACTATAATTGTTGTTATCTCTTTTATTTGGGGTGTTGATGAAAAACAACTACTCGTTTACGTTTCTTCTTTTTTAACTATTTTAGGTATTGCTTTTTTTGCACAATGGTCTATACTTTCTAACATTACAGCAGGCTTAATTTTATTTATAAACTATCCTGTAAAAATTGGTGATACCATAACAATTTTAGAAAAAGACAATAATATTACGGGTGAAATTAGAGATATTGGCGCATTTTTTATCACTTTAAGAACACCAGAAAAAGAATTAATTACACTACCGAACGCTATTATTCTTCAAAAAAATATTAAATATTCTCCACAACCAGACAATTAAATTACCTTCTTAAAATCCAAGAAGAAGGGTTTAAACGTGTTGTATTTTTAAATAACACAAAGATTAATTTTGTTTTTTTAGAAACTTTATCCGTAAAAATCTGACCAATTTTTTGACCTGTCACAACAGTATCTCCTTTCTTAACATACGTTTTTTCTAAATTATTGTATGATGAAATATAATTACCATGCTGAATTAAAACATTTTTTCTACCATCTGCACTTACCAAAACATTTAACACGCTTCCGTTAAAAATAGCTTGCGCATCTTGCCCTTGCTTAGTAACAATATGCAAACCGGTGCCGTTTACAGTAATCCCCGGAAATGATGGATGAGGCTGTTTACCAAATTTTCTAACCACAATACCTTCGCTTACTGGCCAAGGTAATTTCCCTTTATTTAGCTCGAATTTTGTTGCCAAAGCCTTCGCTTCCGGACTTAAAATAAACTCATTCTTTTTAACAGACTTTGGTTTCGTTGGCGCGTTCTTTAATTTTTCTCTTGCTATTCTGTTGGCGCGTTCAATTTCTTCTCGAATTTTCCTATCTATCTGGGCAGTAACTCTTTTCTCTGCTTTTACCTTACTTTGAAGCTCTCTTTTATAACTACTTTCTTTTTTCTTGATGGTAGCTAATAATTTTTCCTGATGTTTTTTATCAACTTCAATTTCCTTTTTTTGATCCTTTTCAGACACTATTAATTTGTCTTTTAAGGCTTTTTGAACTAATAAAGAATCATTTACAGCTTGTACTTCATTTGAGTGATGCACAATCTCTTCTCCTTGTTTTTTTCTAAAATCAGTATACTGCTTCATATACTCTAACCTTTTATAGGCTTGATGAAAATTCTGTGAAGAAAGTAAAAACATCATTCTACTTTGTTGAGATTTACTTTTGTATGATTTAAAAATCATATCTGCATAATCTTCTTTTAGATCTGCTAACTTCTTTCTTAATTCCTTTAACTCTGTTTCATTAACACGAATCTCTTTTGATAAAATTCTAGCTTCTGAGTTAATTGTAGCAATTAATTTAGCCCTAATACTTATTTTTCTATTTAAATCATTTAAGTCTTCTAGCGCATTATTTACTTTTTTCTTTTCTTTAAAAAGTAACGAATTTACCTGCTTAATTTCATAATTAAGTTTTTTACGCTGCTCCTCTAGTTGTTTTCTTGTTTGCCCAAAAACAGAAAAAACACTTAAAAATAAAATAAAAACGGATATGTAAAATTTTCTACTTTTCACTATAATTTAATTTGCTTATACCCTTTAGGAATTGAAAAAGAAGCATCTATATCTTTATTAAACTCAACAGATTTCACAATAAAATCGATGTCTGTAAATTTACCTGGTTGTTTCGCTTTTATATTAATTTCTGATGGAAAAACAGTATCATCAACCACTTTATAAGATGGGTAAAAAATATCTAAACGTTGCTTTTTTACTGAATTTACAATAGATTGCTTGTCTAATTTAAAGTGCGAAGGGTTTACAGAAAAGAAAATATCGAATAAACTTGCTTGTATTTCTGGCGATAAAACATATGAATTACCCTCTATAATAACATTTTGTTTTTGCTCTTTTACATTAGTTAAAGACTGCCCCAATAATAAATTTTGAAGCTGATTAAAATTAATATCTGTCCCCAATAACTTTTTTAACATTGTAAAATCTCCTTCAAAATAATTTTTAGCATAAGGAGAATAATAACTTACGGTTGTTGGTGTTATTTTAGCTTTAAAGACCGTAATAAATTTAGTCCCTTTTAACCAAATTACCTCATCTTTTATCATTTTTAAACTAACCGAAATACTTTGTTTTAATTTTCCATTATTAAAATTGGCTTTCAACTTTGCGTCTACTGTTTTTTTATCAAAATTAGATGCAATATGTTTTCTAGCAACTTTTTTTGCAGACATTTCTACAGCAACACTATTTGCATCTATTAAATTCTTTTTTGTTTTACAAGATGTAAAGACAATTGTAAAGACCACAAAATATTTTAAAAACCTCATTCTTACTCTTTTATTTTTTTTGATTTCTCAAGAAACTTTTTTTCCTCTATAAAATTACCTAAACCTTTGTAAGAAGCTGCCATTTCTTTGTAAAAATCTGCTTCCATCGCATCCTCTATTACAAAATCGATACCATTCTGTAAACTCAATAACGCATCTTTATACTTTTTCTGATAATTTAATGTCTTTCCTTTTATTAAATACACAAAAGGTTGCGCAGGAAAAAGTGCTATTCCTTCCTCTGCATACTTTAAAACTATTTCAGGCTTATCTTTAGATGCTAATAATAGTTGCTTTAAAACGGTATAGGATTTATTCGCTTTAAATTGATCTTCTAATGAGCCAGAGGCAACATCAGTTGTTTTTTCTTCAACTATCGGATTATTTTTTCTTTTTTCTAGACTACTTTTTAATTTTTGAAAAGATGAAGAAAGTCCATTGATCTGCTGCATTCTATTCATTAAAGTAATCGCTTTCTCTTCTTCTTTATTGTTTAAATATAGCTTTACCAACAATTCTTGTCCATTTAAATCAATCTCAACAACTTTTTGTTGAATAGCTATAGCTTCAGAAAAGTTTTTATCTTTTATATGAATCTTAACCAAATGTTTTAGCATCCAAATATTATTTGGTTCACTTTTAAGAGCCCTTTCTACATATTCTTTTGCTAATAAAGTTTTATTAAGTAATAAATAATTTTTAGAAAACTCAAAGTAAACAGCTACATTATCACTAATAATTTGGTTACTGCTTTCTAAATTCTCAATCGCTTTTTGATAATTACCTATTGATTTTTCTGACAAAGCTTTAAAAAAAAATTGCTGAAAATCTAACTCTTTTTCTTCAGTTAAATCCTTAGCAATTGGTATACTATCTTGTGAAAAAGAAAAAAAAGAGAAAAGAAAAAAGAGCATAGAAAAGAGCGCATTCTTACTACTACAAACTCTCTTTATTCTATGCTCTTTATTCTCTATTCTAATCTTCATTTATATTAATTCTGTATAATCACCAATACTTACAGAAGTATATTTACCATTATATTTTGCATGGTTACCAATCATAGCATTGTCTAATTCTGCATTAGAAATTGCCACATTAGATTGAATCAATGAGTTTACAATAGTAGAATTTTCTACAATACTATTGGCTCCAATAGAAACATAAGGACCAATTTTAGTGTTTTTAAGCACTACGTTTTCTCCAATAAAACAAGGTTGTATAATTTCTGAATTTTCTAAAACAACATCTTTAGCAACTAAATTATTACCTGCAGCATGCTCAAAACCTAAAACTTGGTGGTTTGTATCTACAGTTGGATCTTTTTTACCACAATCCATCCAAGCATCTACCCTTCCAGGAATAAATTTTGCGCCTTGTTGTTTTAGAGATTCTAAAACGTTTGTTAATTGATATTCATTATTTTCTTTTAAATCGTTATCAATTAAATATTGAATTTCTTCTAATAATTTATCGCCACTTTTAAAATAATAAATTCCAATAATTGCTAAATCAGAAACAAAATCTTTTGGCTTTTCTATAAAATCAGTAATAATACCATCTTGTAATTTTACAACACCAAAAGCACTTGGGTTTGCTACTTTACTTACCCAAATTGCACCATCTGCATTTACATCTAACGTAAAATCTGCCTTAAACAAAGTATCTGCATACGCAACTACACAAGGCCCACTTAAAGATTCTTTGGCACAATAAATTGCATGCGCAGTACCTAAAGCTTCTTCTTGCACATAAACAGATCCTTTAGCACCTAACTCTGCAGCAATTTCTAACAATTGTGCTTCTGTATCTGTAGGAAACCCTTTGGCTGTAGTACCTATAACAAATGCAATTTCATCAATTTTTTCATCAATAACAGAAGCAATATCTTCTACTAAACGTTGTACAATTGGTTTTCCTGCAATTACTGTTAAAGGTTTTGGAACTGTTAATGTATGTGGTCTTAAACGAGACCCAATTCCGGCCATTGGTACTATAATTTTCATGTTTTAATTTTATTGATAATATGACTGCAATATAACACTAATTAAGAGACCCTAAAAATTAGATTTTCATGAAACACTACTATTTTAAGTCATTAAAAGCTACCTTAATTTACTTCAAAATACAACCTATTTTACACAAAAACAGCCAAGAAATGTTTCTAATAAATTAAATGACCCCAAAAATTCAAGTTAACGCTTGGGTTTTTTGTTTCTTTGCAAAAATAAAATTATTTCTGTGAATTATTTATCAGTTGAAAATATCTCTAAATCTTATGGAGAACGTATCTTGTTTGAAGACATCTCTTTTGGAATTAGTAAAGATCAAAAAGTTGCTTTCGTAGCTAAAAATGGAAGTGGAAAAACCTCTATCTTAAATATTATTGCGGGTTTAGATGTTCCAGACTCCGGACAAGTTGTAAGTAGAAAAGGAATTTCTATTGCTTACTTGGCTCAAAAGGATAACTTAAATGCTGAGTTAACCATAGAAGAAACCATATTTGCAACGGATAATAAAATTCTTTCTATTGTTAATCAATACGAAAAAGCTTTATTAAACCTAGATGATACAGATGCCTACCAAGCTGCTTTTGAGCAAATGGAGCATTACAATGCTTGGGATTTTGAAACGCAATACAGACAAATTTTATCTAAATTAAAATTAGACGATTTAACTTTAAAAGTAGGTGCGCTTTCTGGAGGACAAAGAAAACGTTTGTCTTTAGCCATTGTTTTAATTAATAAACCCGATTTATTAATTTTAGATGAGCCAACAAATCATTTAGACCTAGAAATGATTGAATGGCTAGAAGCTTTCTTTGCCAAAGAAAAAATTACATTATTTATGGTTACCCACGACCGTTATTTCTTAGAACGTGTGTGTAACGAAATTTTAGAATTAGATGAAGGTAAAATATATAAATACAAAGGGAATTACTCTTATTATTTACAAAATAAAGAAGAACGTTTAGCTTTAGAAGCTACCAATTTAGGAAAAGCCAAAAGTTTATTTAAAAAAGAATTAGAATGGATGCGAAAGCAACCAAAGGCTAGAACTACAAAGTCTAAATCTAGAACAGATGATTTTTATCAAATAAAAGAAAAAGCGCATCAGCGTAGACAAGATCATCAAGTTCAATTAGAAATAAACATGGAGCGTTTAGGAAGTAAAATTCTTGAGCTTCATAAAGTATCTAAATCTTTTGGAGATAAGAAAATTTTAGATGGGTTCGATTATGTTTTTAAACGTGGAGAACGTGTTGGTATTATTGGTAAAAACGGAACAGGAAAATCATCTTTTCTAAATATCATTACAGAAACTGCACCTGTAGATTCTGGTAAAGTCATTTTGGGTGAAACCGTAAAATACGGTTATTATACCCAAGCAGGAATCAACATAAAAGAGGGGCAAAAAGTAATTGATGTTGTTAAAGAATTTGGAGAATTTATACCTTTAACAAAAGGAAGAAAAATTTCTGCTTCACAATTATTAGAACGCTTTTTGTTTGATAAAAAGAAACAATATGATTTTGTAGAAAAACTATCTGGAGGTGAGCAAAAACGTTTGTATTTATGTGCTGTTTTAATTCAGAATCCGAATTTCTTAATTTTAGATGAGCCAACAAATGATTTAGATGTTGTAACCTTAAATGTGTTAGAAAACTTCTTATTAGATTACCCAGGAAACCTTTTAGTAGTTTCTCATGACAGGTATTTTATGGATAAAATTGTAGACGCACTATTTGTTTTTAGAGGTGAAGGAATTGTAGAAAATTTCCCAGGAAATTACTCAGATTTCAGAGCCTATGATGATGGCTCTGCATTAACAGAAATTGTACCCAAACTAATAGAAAAAAAGGTTGAAAAAAAAGCAACTAAAAACACTTTAAGTTTTAATGAAAAAAGAGAATTTGGTGCTTTAGAAGGTGATATTGAAAGACTTCAAAGAAGAAAAGAAACCATTGAAAAGCAGTTTTTAAATGTAGAAATTGCTCCTGATGATATTGCCAAAAAATCTGAAGAGCTACAAGAAACGATCACTAATTTAGAGCAAAAAGAAGAACGTTGGTTAGAGCTTTCTATGAAATTAGAAGACTAAAAATTATTGCACAGAGATTCACCGATAAACTGTGTAGAGACCTTGCAGAATGAAATAAATTTTATTCACCTGCAAGGTCTTTTTTTTTGACCTTGTAGCTGTTATAGTAAATAGCTTAAATACCTACAAGATTTTTGAAACCTTGCAGAAATTTTTTTTTATTTTCTTTCCGTGTCGCTTAGTTTCTCAATGAATCTCCTTGCAACAACTAAACACTTACAATATCTTTATCTGTTAATAATTTTTGGTTGTTAAAACGCAATAAAATTTGAGCCACTGCAATCGTATCTTTTTCGCAATACGTTACAATTCTTTGTATGTTTTTTTCTTTATAATACACATCAGCAACCTCACTCCCATCAATATCATCTTTAGGAGATGGAATTCCTAAAATAGACGTTAATAATTTTAGAGAGGTATAATGTTTATAATCTCCAAACTTCCACAATTCTAAAGTATCTATATGCGGAACTTCCCACGGTTTCTTGCCAAATAAATTTAATTTATTAGGTAAATCTATTTGATGTACAATCATTCTTCTGGCAATAAACGGAAAATCGAATTCCTTACCATTATGCGCACATAAAACGTTGCTTTTCTTCGTAAAATGCTTGTTCAATAAAACCTTAAAATCAATTAAAAGTTGATGCTCATCATCACCATAAAAAGAAGTTAAACGCAATTGTTTTATATTTTCTACATCTACAAAATACCCCACAGAAATACAGATTATTTTCCCAAACTCTGCCCAAATTCCGGCACGTTCATAAAATTCTGCTGCCGTAGTATCTTCTTTACGTTGATACAGTGTTTTCTTTGCGTAAAGCTCTTGTGTTTCTTTAGACAGCTGTTCCCAATTTTCGTATTCAGGAACCGTTTCAATATCCAAAAACAGGACATCATTTAGTTTTAAAGGTAAATTCATAGCAATATATTTTCTTTTTCACCTAGAAAGATACTAAAAATAAAAAAGCCTCGAATTAATTTCGAGGCTTTATAAATAAAAATGAGTTTAGAAATTATCTAATCACTAATTTTTTTGTTGATGTTTTAGCTCCTTCTGTAACTTTTAAAATATAAACACCAGAATTAATTCCGGATACATCTAAATTTTTCTTTAAACCAGAAAAAGAAGTAGAAAACACTTTTTTACCAATAACACTAAAAACAGCTACCTGTTTAGTATCTGAACTGCTACTAGAAACTGTAAACTTTTTATCTGTAATTGGGTTTGGGTATGTTGCAAAACCTTCTATTGCATTATTTTTTACTGATGCAGTAGCGTTGTGGAAAAATGATAAATCATCCCAATAAACCGTAACACCTTTATAAGTTCTTAATTCGAAATAAAATGCTTCTGCACCTGCTGGGGCAGTTACTGTAACCTCATATTTAGCCCAACTACCAAAGTTATTACTTAAATAACCATTAGAATTATCTCCTCCTCTTATTTTATCATCTGTAGCCTCATCTGTTATAGAACTATTACCTGCGTCTTTCCAATAAGACCAAATACGTATATCTGTTCCGTCTGTTTCTACATCAACTTTATACCAAAGTGTAATTGTATAGCTGTCTCCAGCAACAACACCAGTAATTGTTTGAGATAGATCTTTTGTACCTCCTACATGCTTTGCTGAAAAAGAACCACCATGTATCTCCGTAGCCTCTTTAGTTGTGTTTTCTGCTTTTGTCCAACTTGTTGGAGATGTATCATCATCCCAATTTTCTAAACCTCCGTTTAAAAGCATTTCTTGTCCAAAAGAAACTCCTGTTAAGCAAAGTGTCATTAATAAAGTAAAAATGTAATTTTTTTTAAGTTATATACGTAAAAATATAAATAATTAAATTAATCACACCTCATAACAAATTAATTTAGAGTTAACATAACAAATAAGTCAAAATATTGAATTTTAAACAACTAGATTCACATACATTAGATTAACGTTAACAGAATCCTTCTACATTAAATGATTGTTAAGGAATCGTTATAGTCAAATAATTATTACTATTTTTGAACTTACATAGTTTTTAAATCCATTTATGAATAAAAGTGATATTAAAATTTTATTGGTTGATGATGAGCCAGATATTATAGAAATTGTAGGTTATAATTTAAAAAACGAAGGCTATCAAATATTTACAGCAACCAATGGTCTTGAGGCTGTAAAATCTGCTAAAAAAAATATTCCACATCTAATTTTATTAGATATTATGATGCCAGAAATGGATGGAATAGAAGCTTGTGAAAAAATTAGAAAAGTAAAAACATTAGAAAATGTTATCATTTCCTTCTTAACAGCAAGAGGCGAAGACTACTCTCAAGTAGCTGGATTTGAAGCTGGTGCAGATGACTATATTACAAAACCTATTAAACCTAAAGTTTTAATAAGCAAAGTAAAATCTCTTTTACGTAGATTAAAAACAGAAAAAGATAGCGAAGAAACCTTTAAAATAGGTGACATTGTTATAGATAGAGATGAATATGTAGTTTACAAGGCCGGAAAAAGAATATCTCTACCAAGAAAAGAGTTTGAATTATTTTCTTTATTAACTTCTAAACCAGGTAAAGTTTTTAAAAGAGAAGTTATTTTAGATACTGTTTGGGGAAATGAAGTTGTTGTTGGTGGTAGAACTATTGATGTACACATTAGAAAACTGCGTGAAAAAATTGGTGACGATCACTTTAAAACCGTAAAAGGTGTTGGTTATAAATTTGTTTTAGAAGGCGCAGAGCATTAAAATTGCCTTAATGAAATTTAAAAAAACATATTCTTATGCACTTTGGTCTGCAGTTTATTTAACGCTATTAACTGTTACAATTGCAGCTGTATCTTATTATTTTTTCACAAATCATTTAGGTATTAGCGCTATACTTTTATCTATTGTAGTACTTTTTGTAATTTCATTTTTTATTATTCAATATAGAACAGAACACTTTATTTATAGACGTCTTAAAAAAATATATGAAGACGTTTCTATTTTAGATGTAAACGATTTACGTAGAGACTCTGTAACTACAGATATTGAAAAACTTTCTAAAAGAATGCAACGATTTGTAGAAGGTAAAAGATTAGAAATAAAAAGCTTAACAGAAAGAGATTCTTTTAGACGCGATTTTTTAGGAAATGTTGCGCACGAACTTAAAACGCCTTTATTTACTGTACAAGGCTATATTTTAACCCTAATTGAAGGCGCTGCCAACGATAAAGAAATTAGAACAAAATACCTAGAAAGAGCTAATAAAGGCGTAGAAAGGCTAGTTGCTGTTATTAAAGATTTAGATATGATTGCCAAATTAGAAAACGATGGTATGAAACTAAATAAAGACGTCTTTAATATTTTAGAACTTGTACAAAATGTTTTTGACATGTTTGAAATGAAAGCTAAAAAGAGAAATATTACATTAAAGTTTGATAGAATTTATGAGTTTCCGCTTTTTGTTAAGGCTGATATAGAAAAAATTGAACAAGTTTTAATAAACCTAGTCGTTAACTCTATTAAATACGGTAAACCCAATGGCACAACTATAATTACCGTAGAAAGCTATAATGAAAATAAGTTTATTGTTAAAACGATAGATAATGGAGAAGGCATTAAGCCACAACACCTTTCTAGACTTTTTGAACGTTTTTACAGAGTAGACCAAAGTAGATCTAGAGAACAAGGTGGTTCTGGCTTAGGTTTATCTATTGTTAAACACATTATAGAAGCTCATAACGAAACCATTTTATTAAAAAGTACATATGGAGAAGGATCAGAGTTTTCTTTTACGCTCGAAAAGCCTAAATAAACCTGAACCTAATATCGTTTCAGTCGTTTTTAAACCTTTATAAATTTCCGTTTTAGAAATATCTTCTTTTACAAAATCTTTCATTTCAGAAAATGGAGCATACTTTTTTTGTTCTAAAAATGACGCCAAATATTCTTGCTCTTGCTGATGTTCTGTAGGAATAAAAAACACTTTTTTACCTAAAACCGCCAAATCCATAATAGAGGAATAACCAGATCTACAAATAACAATTTTACTAGAATTGATTAACTTTTGCAGATCGTTTGAAAGCAAATAATTGTAAAAAGTATTATTTTCTGAAATCCAACTTTTTTGAGTTGCTACTACTTTCCCTAAAACAAAAACTATACTTCTAGAATCGTTTTTAAAAGCTGATATCAATTTATTTTCTAAAAAGCTCCTGTTGGGCTCTAATCCAGATAAAATGACTAAAACAGCTATATTTTGAGTTAATTCTTCTTTTTTAAACCTACTTAAGACTCCAATAAACTTTATATTCAGATTTTTTTTGGTTGATGATAGTTTTCCTGAAAACTCAGAATCTTTATTATCGGGAACCCAGCACTCATCAAACTTTTTAATTATTTTTTGATGAAAATAGGATGTTAAAAAAGTAGTACTGCCAGATAAAACATTTACTTGATGTGTAATATAAACAGAAGGAACTAACGAGCTTCTTACTCCGAATCTATTATCTGAAATAAGACCGACAACGTCTTTATTTTTAAGTATAAAATCATTGATAATTTTACGCTCTTCTCTAACTGCTTTTAAAACTTTAGGTATTTGCAAAAGTAATCCCAACTTTAAATTTCTATGGTAAGAAATATTATAAGCTGGGATTTCTAAATATTCTAAGTTCGGAAACTCTTTTTTTAAGAAGGTTAAAGCATTACCGTCTGATGCGATAATTGGAATATAATTATTTTCTAATAATGCTTTTATAATAGTCACACAACGAGTTGCATGGCCTAAACCCCAATTTAAAGGTGCAATTATTATTTTCTTTTGGATCGCTTTCATTTTTTAATAATCACTAAAAAACTCGAATAAAACAGTTGCTTTTAAACAAGTGCGTTAAGGATTGAAACGGCATCCTTTTTTTCTTTTTCTGAAAAAAAGATATAATCTTTCGACTCCGCTCAAGATAAATTCCAAGCCTGTTAAAACCTGCCTGCGGCAGGCACCCAAATAAAAACAGATCTACACTAAATCGAAACCAATGTCTTTTCTATAATTCATTTTATCGAAATGAATCTTATCTATACTTTTATAACTCTTTTCTAAAGCCTCTTCAATGGTGTCGCCAAAAGAGGTTACCGCGATAACTCTACCTCCGCTTGTAACAACTTTGCCGTCTTTAATGGTAGTTCCGGCATGAAAAACGAAAGAATCTTCTACGGTATCGAAACCTGTAATTTCCTTATTTTTCTCGTATGCTTCTGGATATCCGCCTGAAACCAACATTACCGTAGTTGCCGTTTTATCGGTTACAGAAAACGATTTTTCATGTAAATTCTGATTTGCTACTCCTTCAAATAATTCAAATAAATCTGAGTTTATTCTTGGCAACACAACTTCCGTTTCCGGATCTCCCATTCTTACGTTGTACTCAACAACAGAAGGGTTTCCGTTATCGTTCATTAAACCAATAAAGATAAAACCTCTGTAATCTATTCCGTCTTTTTGTAAACCTGCAATCGTTGGTTTTACAACCAATTCTTCTACTTTATCTAAAAATGCTTTATCTGCAAATGGTACAGGAGAAATTGCGCCCATTCCGCCAGTATTTAAACCTGCATCTCCTTCGCCAATTCTTTTATAATCTTTTGCTGATGGTAAAATTTTATAACTTTTTCCGTCTGTTAAAACAAAGACAGATAATTCTATTCCTTTTAAAAATTCTTCGATAACAACGGTTGTAGATGCTGCTCCGAATTTTTTATTAGAAACCATTTCTTCTAATTCGGTTTTTGCTTCTTCTAAAGAGTTTAAAATTAACACTCCTTTTCCTGCTGCTAAACCGTCTGCTTTTAATACAAAAGGTGGTTCTAAGGTTTCTAGAAAATCAAAACCTTCTTGTAAATTATCTTTCGTAAAAGATTGATATCTTGCTGTTGGAACTCCATGTTTTTGCATGAATTGTTTAGAGAAATCTTTAGACCCCTCTAACAATGCTCCGTCTTTTTTAGGTCCAATTACTGGAATATTTTTCAACGCTTCGTCTGCCAAAAAGAAATCGTGAACTCCAGCTACCAAAGGTACTTCAGGACCAACAACAACCATTTTAATGTCATTTTCTAAAGTTACTTTTTTAACCGCTTCAAAATCTGTAGCATCAATATTAATATTGGTGGCTATTTTATCTGTTCCTGCATTTCCTGGAGCTACAAAAAGTTGATTAATTTTTTTACTTTCTAATAATTTAATTGCAAAAGCGTGTTCTCTACCTCCAGAACCTAAAATAAGTACATTCATTGTTTGTTGTGTTGTTGTTACCGCAAATATATTTTAAATTCTTTGGATTCTCGCTTTCGATAGAAAGACATTTTGTAGAAACCTTAATTTTTAAGGAGCTCCTTTTTTAAAATCATATTCCCCATTTAAAAAAATATTTAATAGCTGAAGCTGAATGATGTAAAAAAAGTTTCATATTCTTTGATGATCCTTTTTTTAACACATGTATGATTTCTTCATTAGGATAGTAAATTTTTCTTTTACCTATTAGATCTATCTTTTTACAGATATCAACATCTTCCATATACAAGAAATACCGTTCATCAAAACCTTCTATTTCGATAAAATCTGCTGTTTTATATAAGTGAAAACAACCAGTTACCCACTCAACAAAAAAGGGATTATCTAAACCTTTATCATTATATTGACCTTTAAATTTATTAGATTTTAAAAGTGGTTGTAAGAAAGAAAATCTTCTCACTAAAAGTTCTAATACTAAAGGAAATCTTCTGCAAGAGTATTGATGATCTCCATTAGGAAATAAAACCTTTGGAGCAATCATAGCGGTATCTTCATTTCTCTGCAATTCTGAAATTAAATTAAGTATTACTATAGATTTAAAACTAACATCTGGATTTAAAACCAAGTGAAAATTAGATTTTTCTTTTATTTTTGATATAATTACATTGTGCCCTGCTCCGAAGCCAATATTCTTACCTACAGCTATATATTCTATTTCTTTTTGTTTAAAAATATCTTGAAATAATTTTTCTTTAGTATTATCTATTAAATAAAGTTTTTTCTTTAACGGTATACTTAAAAAACAATTTATTGTATTTGTAAGTTCCTCTAAATTCTCATTGTAAAGAACAATAGATACAGTAATGTCTAACTTTTCTTTCATTTATTAATATGCGTTTTCTTCTCCGTTAAAAACGTTTAAAATAGTTTTAATAATAATCTTAATATCTAAAAAAAACGACCAGTTTTCTATGTAAAATATATCTAAACGAACTCTATTTTTAATATCAGATGCTTTTCTAATTTCTCCTCTATACCCGCTAACTTGCGCTAACCCCGTAATTCCTGGTTTTACTATATGTCTTTTAAGATAATCATCCACATCCTTTTGATACTCCAAAGACAAAATTTCTAAATGTGGTCTTGGCCCAACAACACTCATATCTCCCATGAAAACATTAAAAAACTGAGGTAATTCATCCATACTCGTTTTCCTTAAAAAGGCACCCATTTTTGTAACTCTAGTATCATTTTTTGTAGCATGAATTTTATCTGCGAACTTATTTATTTTCATGGATCTAAACTTATAACACATAAATTCTTTACCATTAATACCTTCTCTTTTTTGTTTAAAAATTAAAGGCCCTTTAGACTCTAGCTTTACTAAAAGCCAAAGAATGGGCATTAACCAAGATAATACAAACAAAAAAACAAAAAAAGAAAATAAAATATCAAATACTCTTTTTGTATAAAAATTTTCAGCAAACTCAAAAGGTAGTTTATTTACATTTAAAACCATTAAAGTATCATCATAATACTCTACACTTTGATTTTTACTATATAATTCGGTAGCATTAGGAATTAATTTTAATTCAATATTTTTATCAATTGCAAACTTATTTATTTTTTTAATTTCTTCTTGTGACAAGATTGTTAAAGAACAATAAATTTGATCTACCATATTCTGATTCACATATTCAAAAACACTTTCTATACTTCCTAAATACTCTTTATTCTTATAAACTTTTTTAGAAAAAAACCCCAGATATTTATAACCTAAATTAGATTTACTTTTAAAAAGTTTAATAATATTTTTAGAGGAATCATCAATACCAATAACAATCGTTGTTCTAAGGTTGTTACCTAAATATCGATATCTTTTTAAAAGAAAATACCAAATAAATTTTAAAAGAGAAATTGAAACAAAGATTAATGAGAACACAATATACTGACCTTCAATAACATCACCTACTTTAAATATACCGAAATAAGCAAAAAAACCTAATAAAAAAATAAAAAACTGCTTAACTATTAAAGTTAAAATTCTAAGAATTCTTGTATACCTATATACTTGATAAAAACCAAAGGAATAGCTTGTAATAAGCCAAAATAAAGAAATATATGATAAAAAATAAACATTTAAAAATGCTTTATCATATATTAAGTACACGATAAGATTAATAATAAAAACATCCAAAAAAATCTGTAATGGTTTTATTAGGTAAGAGTATCTTTTTGTCAAGATTGATTTGGTATTTAATAAGAATATAAAGTTTTAACGGAAAACTTTAACAATCATTTTATCAATAGTAAATAATTTTTTAGCAATTGTTTTTTGATGCGTTACATCTATTTGTTTATTTATTAAAAATTGTAGTTTTTCAATCAATAAATTGTTATTCCAACTAGTAACAACTAAATCTAAATTATTGTTTAAAAACAGCTCCTCAATTTCACTTTCTGCATCCGTTATAACTAAAACTTTACAACCTGAAGCTAACAAGTTTGGTAATTTAGAGGGCAAAGAACCTTTAGATGTATTTTCTTTTTGTGGTATTATTTGCACGGAACTTCTATTGTACAATTCTTCTAAATTATCTTTATGGACTAAATTATGAAAAATAATTTTTTTATTCTTATTTATTTTCTGCAAGTTTTTTAAAGTTTCTCCTTCAGAGAAAAAATGAAATACTGTATTCTCAATTTGTTTTGATGCTTCAGAAAAGAAATTAAAAAGCTGTATTGGATTTTGCTTCTCACCTAAAGCACCAGAATAAACTATATTAATTTTCTTTTTATCAAAATAAGTTTCAAGATCATTAGTAATAGTATCTTTAATAGTAATGAAAGGATATTGCACTTCTAATTTTTCTTCAGCTAGTTGATATAATTTTTTAGCTTCATTTTTCATTTCATTAGAAAGGAATATTAATTTATTACAATTTTGATAACATTTTTTCTCTATGTTATGAATAAAAAAGCGAACTACTTTATCCAAAAAACCCGATTTACCTTGAGAATATACCTCTTGTAAATCGTGAACCATACCTACTTTTTGTATTTGTTTATTTAAAAAAGGAAGTGCAAAATAAAAGGCAAAACTTGGTGGAAATATTGGTATCACCAAATCTTTATCTTTTTGATGTTTATATAATTTTCTTAACACAAAAAAAGCAAACCCAAACTCTAGAATTAATCTTCTAAAAATTGTTTTTTTTGTGTAAAATAAGTTTTTACCTCCTCTTATTATTTCTACTCCATTTATTTGTTCATTGCTATTTTTAGCTTTCCAATCTGGATAAAACGGATGAAAGCATAAAATAGTTACTTTGTGACCTTTTTCTATTAACCCAGTTACAAAACTAGTATTAAACTTACCCGTAGAAATAGGTTCTGGATAAAAGAAAGGAGATATTACTAAAATATTTTTATTATTATTCACTTATTCTTTCTCTTATTATTTTTGCAGGATTCCCTATGCATACTTTATTTGAAGGTAAATTCTTATATACACTACTTCTAGAACCTACAACTGTTCCTTTTCCTATTGTTATACCTGGTGCAACAAATACATCTGTTGCTAACCAACATTGATCTTCTATTGTAATTTTTTTAGCAAAAATAGGAAAATCAGATTTTAAATAATCATGTGAAGCAGCACATATATACGATTTCTGGGAAATTACTACATTATTTCCTATTTCTATTCTTCCTAATGAATACAAAACAACATCGTCTCCAATCATAGAGAAATCTCCGATTGAAATTTTCCACGGATAAGTAATTCTCACTGTAGGTCTAATAATTACATTTTTACCAATTTTAGCTCCAAATAAACGTAATAAAAAACGTCTAAAGCCATACATAAACTGGGGAGAATTACTAAATAGAATACTTTGAACAAGCCACCATAATTGTACTATAAAAGCATTTCTACCTCTAAAGTTTTTAGGAAGTTTAAATGTATTTAGTTGTTGCATTCTTATAAATTTATTATTTTCTCAATTTTTGAAACAAACTCCTCTTCTGTAAATCCTTTAATAATATTAAAATTATTCAAAATTCTTTTTTTATCAAAACTTAAACTTTGTTTTGTTAAAGAGTTAACTATATCTTTAGTTGATTTCCCTTGAATGAAACTAAGGTTTTCTTCTGTAAAAAGATCATTTAAAGCTGGGTGTTTAGTTGTTATAACCGAATTTCTAGTAACTATTGCTTCCAATATAGATAAAGGAAACCCTTCAACTAGATAAGAAGGAAAAACAAATGTATTAGCCCACTTCAACATCTCTTTTTTCTCTTTATTTCTAACAACTCCTAAATATTCTAAATTATCATTCCCTTTAAAATAGCTCATTATACTATCAAGAATATGATTATCTATATTCCCTGCAAATTTGGCTTTAAAAACAACCCCTTTCTTTTTTAAACTAACCAAAGCATCTAATAAATAGAAAACACCTTTTTCTGTCATTAAATTACCAATATAAACAATTCTTAAACTCTCATAATTCTTTGTATTTATTTCTTTAGAATTTAAGTATAATTCATCTTCAACAAAATTTTCGACAACAAAAATATTTTGTGGTTTTAAAAATAAACTTAGATTATGTTTTAATGAATTAGAAAGAACAATTCCATAATTAGGTATTGAAAGAATCTTTTTTATAATTGTTTTTTTTAAAAAAGATTGGCTTTTATACATTTCTCCCAACTGATTACCATGTAAATGAATTACTACTTTCTTTCCAAAAATTTTAGCTGTAATAAAAAAAAGTGAATATTTAATGACACCAAAAAAACTTTGTCCGATAGTGATATAAATTGAGTCATAATTATAGATTTTAAAAATTTTAAAATTTAATTTTAAAAAAAAAATCATTTTATAAAAATTAAAATCCCCTAAAACCTCTTCAAACCTATAATAAGACATGTCAATATAATCGACTTTATTATTTTGTTTTAACCCTTTATATAAAACTTCATTTGCAAGAGATAGCCCCGTAATTGGTTTTGGAAATGGCCCAACTAATAATATTCTTTTCATTTTTATTTAATAAGTTTATTCTTTAAGTTCCAATTAGCCCTAAGTAAAAAATTTATAAAAAAAGCATAAACTAAAACCCCAGACTCTCTCTCTAAAATATTTTCAGACATCATATTTAAGCATAGAAAAACGAATATACAAAGTAATAAAATGTCATTTTTAATTAATGCTATTTTAAAAATATAAATTATGTAGCTAATAAAAATAACAAAACCAAATAAACCAAGAGATATTAAGTAACTTAAATATTGATTATGTGAGTTGTAAATTTCTGTCTCTTTTTGTAGTTGGTTCGCTAAATCATCTGACAAAATTATATTTGCATCTCCTGTTCCAACTCCTAATAAAGGGTTTTTTATAAATAAGTTAAACACACTTTTATATAAAAAAACCCTTTTACCTATTGATGTTTCTGGGTTATTAATTGTAGAAACTATATGGTTAAATTCATGAAAACTATTTTGATTCTTATACCTTGGTAAAAAAACAACACCTAATACTATAGCCGTAAAAATAACAACATAATAAACCAAGGTTAACTTTTTCTTTTTAATTTTTTTTAATTCTACAATTATATAAATTAAACCTACCATCAAAAGGGCTATTATTGCCATTCTTTTGTTAATTATTGCAATAAGTAAAACGGTATACACTATAAATACAAAAGTGATAATTTTTAAAATAATATTCTTTATTTTTTTTACTATAAAAAACGAAAAAATAAGACTAAGGCCAACATTTAATGCTAAATAAATAGGGTGTATCCTATATTTAGGATGAATTGATAAATTGGTTAAAATATTATTATGCTGAATTATATATGTTAGAGATCTTTCTTCAAAAATTTTAAAATACAAAAACACAAAACTTGTAAAAATAAAAGTAGCAAAACAGAACGATCCTAAAATATAATTTAATCTATTATCTATTTGCCATCGAATTATATTTTTTGGCAGCAAAGCAAAACATAAAGGGTATATTAACAATGAAGAACCTGTTTCTAGCGATTTAAAACCATTAGAAATATTATCTGTAAACAACATGCCTAATATTAAAAGTAGATAAGGTATTGATGCAAAAACAAAAAAAACAGAACCTTTATTTTTATTTTTAAAAAAATAATAACATGAAAATAATAATAAAGCAAGTACTGGTATAAATTTAAAATTGCTTGGAAAAAGTATTATTATTGCGTTTAAGCAAAGAATTATAGTTAATACTAAATGGTTTGTTTTATTTATTTTCATCTTAATAATTTCATTATTATTTTAGGAAAAACAAAGAAAGAGAAAAAAGGAATAATATAATAAACATACCCATTTGTTAGGTCTCCTCTTAATAAAAAAATTAAGTGTATAGAAAAATAAAACGCACTTAATTGCCTTAGCGGGTCATTTGATTTTAACCAACTTACAAATTTTAGACAAAGGAAAGCCAAAAGTATTGCATAAATTACAACTCCAATAACTCCAAAATCTATATACGATTCAGCTACAAATGGTACTGCTAAATTATGAAACCATATACTTTTATCGTGATATTTTTGAATATGTTCCCCTATCATTTCTCCAGTAGTAATAGGCTTGCTTACCCAAATAGCTCTTGGTATAAAAAATAAACCAGAGGGTAATAATTGACGCCCCATAGAATGTCCTTCTCTCTCTACATAATCAATAGTAGCTGCTGTCATTAAAAAAGCATCAAAATTTAAATTAGTAAACTGACCAGAAACACGCTCTTTAACATTTTTATAAGAAACAATTTCATTAAAAGACATTTCAGACAAATTCTTATCTGAATGCGTAAGTAAACTAGATAACGGAAATAAAACAATTAAACTAAATAACAACAAAAACAATATTTTAAAGTTTGTATTCACCCATTTTGGGATAAACATAAAAATTAAAGTAATATAAATGGGCCCTAATGCATTTCTCTTAGCTGTTAATGGATTGTTATATAATAAGAAAATAAAAAGTAGTGTAATTACAATTGAGTAAATTATATAAAAATTTTGTTTTCTATTATTCCAATTCTTCTTTAAGTATTGTACACCAAGCGCTAAAGGAGCAAACGGCAAGTAGAAAAAAAACTTAGCGTTAAGTATAGCACTCATTTTACTTGTTACTTCAGAATAAGATGCTAAACTAATTTTAGTCATTAAATAATCATATTTTATAATAAAAACGAATATATTGATGACGAAAAAAAGTAAAATATAAAAAGGGATATTTTTACGGTACGTAATGGTTTTTATATTTTTATAATATTTGTTTAAATAAAAATATACACTCAAAAAAATTATATTAAATGTGATTATTAATAAATTAGCTTTTAAAATAAGGGCATTAGAATAAATTAATCCATTAAAAAAACGTTTGTTATTTCCTCTAAAAAGCTCATCTAATTGTAGTATTGGTGCCATAATAAAGAACATAAAAGAAAACACAATATAGGAGGCTATAAAAGGTGAGAAGTCTTTTTCATTAAGTAAGTAAAATGCTGTAAAAAATAATAATACCACAAAATTAGTAATAAACAATAGTCTATGTTGTAAAGGAAAAGTATTACTTATTTGAAGAATTATAAAAACGATAAGAAGCACTAATAAAATAAATAAGCGTTTTTTCATTTTAGGAAGCGTTTTTGTGTTTTTAATATGGTATAATTAAGCTTCAACACTAAAAACAACATTACTAGGTCTATAAAGATAAAACTAATAGCTAACCCAGTTAAACCTGTTTTAGGTAATATAAAATATTGAACAATTAATACCACAATACCCAAAAGAGGGTATAACGCTAATTCATTCATTCTATTAATAGACATTGGTAACATACTAGCAGCATTCCAAAGATTATAAATAACAATAGAGCATAACATAAATGCTAAAAATTTAACATCATAAGAAAAACTATTTTTAAACCATAATTCGAAAATAAAATCTCTTAAAAAGTATATTCCAAACGCAGATGCTAATGATATCAAAAAGATTAAAATCATTAATTTTTTTAATTTTAGAAATGCTTCTTTTTTTAAATTTTTTGTTATCAAAATTGTAAACTCCTGCATTGTAGGAATATATAAAATACTAATAAATGATCTCAATGTATTTACCAAAGTTCTAATTGTATTAAATATTACAACCATTGCTGGTCCTAACACCATTCCTACCAAAAACGTGCTTCCTTGAATAAAAAAAGCAGTGCCTAACTGAAAAAAACTGAATTTTAAAGATACAGGTAACATATTTATTACTCTATTTAAACCTAGTGTAAAACCAAATTTATAGAATTTATATTTTTTTAATTGGGCATTCACTATTAATATCATTCCAAAGCGAATGATAAACATAGTAATTGGAATAAAATACAGGTCAACGTTTAAATTTAAAATAATTAAAGTAGCAATAAAGTCTAGAAAAAGAGTTAATGCTAAAAAATATTCGTGCTTATGAAATAAATTAAGAGCTTTAAAATATCCTATAGTAACTAGAAATATTAAATAACTAAAAATATTTATCATAAATCCACCAAGTATTAAAAAAACGTCTTTAGTAGATAAAAATTGAAAATTTAGTAATTTTCCAAAATCTATAAAGTTGGATAAAATTATAAACACAAAAATCAGAAAAACACCAACTAAGGAAAGGAAGGTTAATGTGGCTTTAAATAATTTCTGCTGACTCGAGTATTCCTTTATATTTATTAATCTACAAATTTCGTTTGTTACAGTCAAAGTTAATCCCAAATCACTCAACAAAAGGTAATTAGGTATTGTTGTCAATATTAACCATTCTCCATATTGATCAATCCCTAAATTTAAGATAAAAGCAGGAATTAAAAATAATTGTGACAATATCATAGCGAACCTTTGCAAGAAAGATGAAAAGTAATTATGAAAATGCTTACTAGTAATTGATTTAATCATGCTTTTTAAATTCTTCCAGATGTTCAATAGCCATATTTTCAAAAGTTTTTTGTCTAATAATTTCCAGATTATTTACGCTTAACTTTTGGCTATAATCATCATCTTCACTAATTTTTTTAAGTATATTTCCTAAATATACGTAATCGTCAACAGTGAAAATACATTCTTTATCAGGTATCAATTCAAGGCCCGCAGGACACTTATCTGTTGTAACTACAGGAAGTCCTTTAGCCATAGCCTCGTTTATTACTAAGCCCCAAACATCTGCTCTAGTTGGTAAAACGAATATATCAGCAGCTAAATACCAAACGTCTAATTTCTCTTTCGATAAAAAATCGATAAAATGTAAATTTTTTAATTTTAGTTTTTCTTTAATTTCGAGGTATTCTTTAGTTGGTTTTCCTCCTATAATATAAACCCCAACATCTTCCTTTAACAAAGCGCTAGCTTTAATTAAGATATCGAAGCCTTTTATATTAATAAACCTTCCCACTCCAATTATCATTTTTTTATAGGGAATGTTAAGGCTATCCTTTAATTTCATTTTTTGTTCTTTTGAGAGAACATTCTTTATTACATCTTTTTTATATAAACTAGTAAAACTATATCTTATAAGATTCTTTTTCTTGGCACCATAATTCATCAAATACCTATCACATTGCACTCCTGTACTAAAATAGGATTTTGCATTTGATATTAATAGTTTTTTAAAAAAGACATTCAATTTAGATTCATTTTCTCTAAGTAAACCTCCATCAGTTTCGAAATAATATTTTTTATTTAAAATTTTAAGCAATAAAATTAATATAGATTGTGTTCTTGTACTATAACAACTTATTACAATTTTATCAAAGTTACCAAATAGCACTTTTTTAATAATTTGGAAATTAATTTTTAATTCATTAAATATTTCATCAAAAAAAATTGCATTAAAAGATGAAATACTTTTGTCGTTCCAATTGAAAATTATCTCTTTATCATTAGACCTCTTCCCTTCAAAAAAAACAGTTAATTCACAATGTTTAGATAATTCTGAAAAAAAATTAACTCTATACGGACTCGGAAGATTAGTTATAAATAAAACTTTCATAGACACCTTTACATAAAAACATAAATATCAATAATTATAATAATGAAATAAATAAAACTTCATTATTATAATTATTCGACTTTATTTATTAAAAACTGTTTTAAGTATTAATAGACTTACTAAATACCTTTATATGAATTTTTACTAGATAAATAATCAGACATTACCTTAAACCCTTTTAACCCTGAATCCTTCTCTGACAAAGTAATTTTATCCGCAGGTATTTTCCAGTCAATATTTAAATATTTATCATTAAAAATCACACCATCTTCTGCTTCTGGCTCATAATAATTATCACATTTATAAGAAACAATGGTATCATCTTCTAAAACAGAAAAACCATGTAAAAAACCTCTTGGCACAAATAATTGCTTGTTATTCTCTGCAGATAATTCTACAGAATACACTTGTCCAAAAGTTTCAGAATCTTTTCTTGCATCAACTGCAACGTCTAAAATTTTACCTTTTACAACTCTAACTAATTTTGCTTGTGCAAACTCGCCTCTTTGTAAATGCAAGCCTCTTACAACGCCATATTGAGAAGTAGATTGATTTCCTAAAACAAAATCTCCATCAAAACCTGTTTTTTCTTGAAACTCTTTTTTATTATATTCTAATAAAAAACACCCTCTATTATCTTTAAAAAAAAGCGGTTCTATTACAAAGCAATCTTTTAATCCTGTCTCTTTAACTATCATTTTATTTCTAATAAGTTTTTTCCATAACCACTTTTTAATAATGGTTTTGCTAATTCATACATTTCTTGTTTAGTAATAAAACCTGCTCTAAAAGAGGCTTCTTCTAAAGAACCTATTTTTAAACCTTGTCGCTCTTCTATTACTTGCACAAATTGAGATGCTTGCATTAAGGAATTAAAAGTACCTGTATCTAACCAAGCCGTACCTCTATCTAAAACGGTTACTTTTAACTTTCCTTTTTCTAAATACGCTTTATTAATATCTGTTATCTCCAATTCACCTCTTTTACTTGGCTTCATATTTTTTGCAATTTCTATTACAGAGTTGTCATAAAAATAAATTCCTGGAACCGCAAAATTAGATTTTGGGTTTTCTGGTTTCTCTTCAATAGAAATAACATTAAAGTCATCATCAAATTCTACAACACCGTAGCGTTCTGGGTCATTTACATGATATGCATATACAATTCCTCCGTCTGGCTTTATATTTTCTTTTAATAACCTAGGTAATCCAGAACCATAAAAAATATTATCACCTAATATTAGAGCTACATTATCTTTTCCAATAAATTCTTCACCAATAATAAATGCTTCTGCCAATCCATTTGGTTTTTCTTGTACAGCATATTTAAAATCACATCCATATTTTTTTCCATCACCCAATAATCTTTTAAATAATGGTAAATCTTGAGGAGTAGAAATTATTAATATTTCACTAATCCCAGAAAGGATCAAAATAGAAATAGGATAATAAATCATCGGTTTATCATATACTGGCATTAACTGCTTACTAATTGCTATTGTAAGAGGATGTAGCCTTGTCCCAGACCCTCCAGCTAGTATAATTCCTTTCATATTTAATTATATTTTTCTAAATACCATTGAATGGTTTTTTTAATTCCTGTTTCAAAATTTTCTTGGGCATTCCACCCTAAGTTATTTTCTATTTTAGAAGCATCAATTGCATATCTAAAATCGTGGCCAGGTCTATCTTTTACAAAGCTAATTTGTTCTTTATATGATTTTTCTTTAGGTAACTCTTTATCTAAAATTTCACAAATAATATTTGCGATATACAGATTATCTCGTTCATTTTTACCTCCAATATTGTAGGTATCTCCTGTTATTCCTTTCTTATAAACTAGCTCGATACCTTTACAGTGATCTAAAACATACAACCAATCTCTAATATTTTTTCCATCTCCATAAATGGGGATATTTTCTCCAGAAATTGCTTTTCTAATTATTGTAGGTATTAACTTTTCGTCATGTTGTTTTGGTCCGTAGTTATTAGAACAATTTGTGGTAATAACATTCATTCCATAGGTATGAAAATAGCTTCTTACCATAAAATCTGATGATGCTTTTGAAGCACTATAAGGGCTATTTGGCGCATATGAAGTCTCTTCTGTAAACAAACCTGTTTCTCCTAAAGTTCCGTACACCTCATCTGTAGAAATATGATGAAATCTACAATCTTGATAACCTTCTTTATATACGTTTGGAGATTCCATCCAGTAATTTCTCGCAATATCTAATAAATTAAAAGTTCCAAAAACATTTGTTCTTACAAAAGCATCAGGATTTTTAATGGAATTATCTACATGAGATTCTGCTGCAAAATGAATTACTCCAGAAAAATTATATTTTTTAAATAATTCTTCTACTAAATTCCGATCACAAATATCTCCTTTAATAAAAATATATCTAGAGTTATCTTTAATCTCACTTAGATTAGAAACATTACCGGCATAGGTTAATACATCTAAATTTACAACTTGTAAATCTTTATTATTTTTTAAAAAATAAGGAATAAAATTTGCACCTATAAACCCTGCTCCTCCTGTAATAAGAATTGTTTGCATTTATCTATTTTTTATAATTCCCTAAATACTTGTTAAGCTTTAATAAAACTAATAATACAATCATAAAAACGGCTCCTAAGACACCTAATAAAAAAGCATAATTTTTGGTTACTCCTTTAATTTTAGTTCCTATTGGTTGAAAATTAGAAATAACGTTAATGACCTCGTATTGTGTAGCCTTTTGTGATGCAATATTTTTTAAATCATTATTAATCTGTCTATTCTTATCAAACAGTTCTAACTCTTTTGTAGTTCTTTTTTCTCCACCTAAATCTATATTGGTACCTGTAGTTTGCTTCTTTGCTTCTACTACCATCACCTGCATATAAACCTTTCTTAAAGAATCTATTTGCGTTAAGTTTTGTCGATATAAAGAGTCTGTTCTATTTAAGTTTCTATTCGTTAATTCTTTTAATCGATTAAAGTATTTATTCTTTACTACCGAAGAAATTATTACTTCATCTAATTTATCAAAAACATCATTCTTTTTTGCTGTAACTGTTACTTTATGAAATCTATAATCATAATCAGTAAACGATTCCTTAAACTCAAGAAAAGTATAGCTCTTTACGGTTGTAGTATCTACAGATAACACAAAACTATTGTAAGAATTAATAATATCATTCTCTGTTACAATAGGTGAAATCTCAAATTTATTAAGACTAGCAGCATCCCCTTTATCAAGCTTAAACGTTTTTTCTAATGCTAACGTATCTCTTTGCTTAACAAGATTATTGTAGTAATTTATATTATCATATAACTGTCTCGTACTTTTAAAATTTGGTTCTAATAATAGTTCAGACTCAAATGTATCTGTTTTTTTTACTTCTAAAAATACACCTGCAATTAAACCGACAATAGCTGCAATTCCAATTTTTATTATATTTTCTTTTAAGAAAATTAAAATTGATATGATAAGATGAAATATTCCTTTAAAAATACTTCCTATAAAATTAAAAAACTTAGAAAACCCTTTACCTATAATTACAAATAAGGATCCTAAATCTACCTCTTCCTCATTATTGTTTTGACTTGTTGACATTTTTTTTATTTGGTTATAAAATTTAAACTTTAGCTATTAAAAAATTTGTTCTAATATTTTTTTAGTAATAGCATATGTTGGTGTAACTCCTGTCATCCCTAAACCTCCAGAGGCTAATGTAGCACCTGTTTCTAAAGGGTTATCTGATGCGTAATACGCATATCTTACTTTTACATTTTTAGAAATATTCCCTCTAATTTTAGAAGCAGATTGTATTGCTTTTTGATAATGTGCTCCTTCCATTTCTAACCCAATAACATTCCAAGTAGAATCATGAAAAAACTGTAACAAGTCTTTGTTTTGTAATGACGTTCCTAATACAGAAATCATAGAACCATCAAAAACCTCTACGCCAAAACCTTCTAAATCTTCTTTAGACAACTCATTTTTAAACGGATAATTGTCTGCAGTACCTTCAAAAATATGTGCACTAGGAATCATAATATCTCCTTTACCGCCTTCTAAAATACCTGCTTTACCCATTATAGAAACAGATTTTACATCTAAATGGTTTTTCTTCTTAGTATTTTTATAAGGCTTTAAAAGCTCATCCATTGTTTCATAAGCTTGCTCACCAAAAGCATAATCCATTACAATTATAACAGGCTTTTTATTTACAGAATTTACTTTATCGAATGGAGAATTTTCAAAATTAATTTTCTCGGTATCTATTACCTGAACATTTATATTTGTTCCCGAAGTGTCTTTAATATAAATTAAACCATTTTCTGAAGCGTATTCCTTCACCTTTTTTTGTAAAGGTTTACTATCAGAATTACTTAATAACTGATACAACCCAAACCCTTCATATTCTTCGGCTTCATTAGGTAATGCTCCTTTGGCATAAATAGAATTTAACACACTGTGCATGTTTGCACTAATAATATGTATAGGTCTTCTTAGTAGTCCATTCTCTTTTAGTACTTTCTTAATGTTATCTGCCCAAATATCTCCATAAATATGATGCCCAATTTCTTCGATTAAAACAGAACTAAAAGTAACCTTTCTCTTTTTATTATCTAAAACCTCGTTAATGGCTAATTTACCTAACCAATAAATTAAATGAAAAAATCGATCTTTTTTTTCTGATGTTTCAAATGCTTTATGAATATCTATTACTTCCTCAAAAGTTCTTCCTAAAATATTACTTAAATGAGCAGTAGCAACCTCTCTTTCTTGATCTGTAATTGTCTTATTGTAAATAACAATATCTTCTAAATATTTCCATTCTCTAATAAAATCTGCACCTTCGTTTATGGTTACTCTTTTTTGAATTTTATGAGATTCAATAAATAAAAAAGTTAAATGCGTAAGAATATCATAGATTTCAGAACGACCACGCGTAATCTCTATGTTCATTTGGTCTTTGTCTATTCGGTAACAATTTCTTCTTCTTTTTGGAGGAATTATTGTTTCAAAATGAGAACCACTATAGCCTTCATCTGCAGTTAAATTTATAAACTGGCATTCTTCAATTCCTTTCGGAAGCCTTTCTATTACGTAAATTAACCCGTTTAACTCAATTCTTTCTTCTGCAATTGAACCATAAATTTCTGGTCTTAACGAAAGTAAAGACTTACGTAAAGTTTCTCCTGAAATTCCCATTGGTTTATAAAAGCCTCTGCTAAACAAATGACGCATAGAAATGTATAATTTTTCTATTGCATTTGTAGATTCCTGTGCTCTAGTCCTGTCTGTTTTATTTAATTTTGTCATTTTAATTTTTAGTCTTCAAATATAAAATTATTTAGCGGATAAAATTTGCTTATATTTATTTTGATCTTTCAGCAATTTAACTGCCTCTTCTACAACCAAATCTTTCGTTAAATTATGTGTATAAACCCCTTCTTGATAATAGTATTTATTTAATATTTCTTCTGTTAGGGTTTTCTTTAAAATATCTTTGTTTTTTGTTATCTCATTAATCTTATCCTCAAATAATTTTTCTTGAATTTGTTCATATTCTTTATAAATATTTTTTAATAAGGATGCCTTATAAGCTTCTTTAAACAAAGCTTCTTGTTTGGTAACAAATGTGGTGTCTAACTTTAGATAATTGGTGAATTCTACAAAATCTGCATCTTTAAAGTCAAAATCAATATCTTTTTCTATGGATGGATGTTGATAATAATAATTTACAGAAAAATTAAAAACCGCTTTAGAATTCAATAACTTCTCTGTCGCTTCCGTTTTTTTCGATGTTTTAATGACTACATCTGGTAAAACACCACCGCCATCATATACTTTTCTTCCGTTAGCCGTTTTAAATTCATGAACTCCTGTATCAGAAAATTTAGGAACTTTTCCATTTTTATCTCTGTTCGTATAATCTAATTCTTGAATACATCTACCACTTGGGGTATAATATTTAGAAATAGTTAATTTTAACTGCGTACCATAAGTCAATTTTCTATAACGCTGCACCAATCCTTTTCCAAAAGAACGTTTTCCCATAATTACAGCTCTATCATAATCTTGCAAAGACCCACTTACAATTTCTGAAGCAGAAGCAGAACGGCCATTTACTAAAACAACTATGGGGATTTCTAAATCTAAAGGTTCATTGGTGCTTTTGTAAGTATTACTCCATTTTTTAATTTTTGCTTTTGTAGTAACAAGTGTTTTTCCCTTTGGCAAGAAAAAGTTACAAATGTTTAAAGACTCTAATAAAGAACCTCCCGGATTTCCTCTTAAATCGAAAACAAGCTTTTTCATTCCTGCTTTCTTTAACTTTCTAAAAGCTTTTTTTACTTCGGATGAAGCTTTTTCATTAAATCGTGTTAATACAATATATCCAGTTTCTTCATCTATCATTTCAGAAAAAGGCACCGGATTTACAACCACCTTATCTCTCATTATTTCTTTCTGAATGTTTTTTCCTTGTCTTTCTATCTCTACAGAAAAGGTACTGTTAGGTGTTCCTTTTATCAACATAGAAAGTTGCTCTCTTTCCATATTTTTCACAGATTGCCCATCAACAGAAACAATAACATCTCCAGATTTTAAACCTGCTTTATCTGCAGCATCTCCTTTAAAAATTTCTTTAATCTGAATTCCTTGTTTTAAATAATAGATAGAAACTCCAATACCTCCATATTCGCCTTCTCTTAGAATTCTGGCATCTTCTACATCTTGCTCATTATAGAAATTTGTATAAGGATCTAAATCTTTAAGCGTATTTTTAATTGCTTTTTCTGTTAATTCTGCAGGATTAATTTCATCTACATAATACATATTTAACTCCTTAAATAAAGTATTGTAAATTTCAATTTGCTTTGCAACCTCAAAAAATTTCGATTTAAAAGCAAAGGATAAAAAGATTGTTCCTACTAGAAGAACAATAATTGTATTTTTCGAAAACTTAAATCTCATCATTTTTCTTAGTATTTATTTCGCTAACAAACCGAGTTAGTAATTTTTCCATTTTTAAGTACATCTCTTCATACGTACATTTTTCTTTCCCAATATACGAAATCATAAAAACATAAGGTTGCTCTATATTATTGTAGACAATTTCTTTTTGCAAACGATAAGATTCTCGCATTAACCGCTTAATTCTATTTCTATCTACAGCCAATTTAAAATTACGTTTTGGAACAGAAACTCCAACCTGAGCAGGGAATTTTGAGGTATGTTCTGTTTGTAAAAAAATCATTCTAAGAGGAAACGCCTTCACAGAATTCCTCTCCAAATAAAGTTTTTCTATGAGCTTTTTACTCTTTAAACGCTCTTCTTTTCCTAAAGTATGCTTCATGCATACAAACTTAATAGAAAAGAACTAATTTTCCATCCTTTACCTTCCTGAACTTTACACTTCTTTAATTTATTATAAAATTTACAATCCTTATTTTTGGATTAAATTTACATATTCTTTAATAAATGAACATGTAAATTTAGAATTATCTAATTTTAAAAGAAACTCAACATGAAACAAGACCTTTTTCAAGCCCCAGATTATTATAATCTAGATGATTTATTAACAGAAGAACACAAATTAATACGAAATACAGCTAGAGAATGGGTAAAACGAGCTGTTTCTCCTATTATTGAAGAATATGCTCAAAAGGCAGAGTTTCCTACTCAAATCATAAATGGTTTGGCAGAAATTGGTGCTTTTGGCCCTTATATTCCTTCAGCATATGGTGGCGCAGGCTTAGATCAAATTTCTTACGGATTAATAATGCAAGAAATAGAACGAGGCGATTCTGGAATTCGTTCTACCGCTTCTGTACAATCTTCATTAGTAATGTATCCTATTTTTAAATATGGAAATGAAGTACAACGTAAAAAGTATTTACCCAAATTAGCTTCTGGCGAATGGATGGGATGTTTTGGCTTAACAGAACCAAATCATGGTTCCAACCCTAGCGGGATGGAAACGAAGTTTAAAGATATGGGAGATCATTATCTTTTAAACGGTGCAAAAATGTGGATTTCTAATGCGCCTTTTGCTCAAATTGCTGTGGTTTGGGCAAAAAATGAAGAAGGTAGAATTCATGGACTAATTGTAGAACGCGGAATGGAAGGTTTTACAACGCCTACAACTCATAATAAATGGTCTTTGCGTGCTTCTGCAACCGGAGAACTTATTTTTGACAATGTAAAAGTGCCTAAAGAAAACTTATTGCCTAACAAATCTGGATTAGGAGCTCCGTTAGGTTGTTTAGATTCTGCAAGATTCGGAATTGCATGGGGAGCAATTGGTGCGGCTATGGATTGTTATGATACCGCTTTGCGTTATTGTAAAGAAAGAGAACAGTTTGGCAAACCGATTGGCCAGTTTCAATTACAACAGAAAAAATTAGCAGAAATGATTACAGAAATCACCAAAGCCCAATTATTGGTTTGGAGGCTTGGAACTTTAAGAAATGAAGGAAAAGCAACTTCTGCTCAAATTTCTATGGCAAAACTTAATAATGTAAATATGGCAATTACCATTGCAAGAGAAGCAAGACAAATGTTAGGCGGAATGGGTATTACTGGAGAGTACTCTATTATGCGCCACATGATGAATTTAGAAAGCGTAATTACCTATGAAGGAACGCATGATATTCATTTATTAATTACAGGTTTAGATGTAACTGGTTTAAGTGCATTTAAATAATTTTTCTTACATTTGGTTAAACGTTTAAACAATGTTGAAATTATCACAAAAACAACTAAACCGATCTATTTTCAACAAACTATAAATACACAGTATTTCAACAACTTAGCTTTAAGAATTATACATTATTTTTATCGTTGAATAAAATTACAATCATGCAAGAAACGAGAAACGACATTATTCAGTTTATCAACCTACAATTAGCTTCTTTAGGGCAGCCTACTTTTAAAGACAAACCAGAAAATTCTACTCAATTTTTAGATCCAAAATTTGAAGAATTAACGGGTAGTCTTATTACAAGTATTCAGCAGAGATCAAGATTATTATCTAACCATCTTTCTCCTATAGATACAAGAATACAAGAATTTATTAATGATTATTTAAAAGAGGTATCTATTAATAAATCTCTTGTAATACCAAACAACACTCTTGTTTTATCTAAAAAAGGTCAAGCAAGAGAGATTAGTTTGCCGCCAGATGGAGATACTTTTAAAAGCGATTTAGTTACCACAAATAGAGTAAAACAAGGTATTTTAAACAATCCTTTAAACGATAAAAGAACCACAAAAGGTACTTTTCATATTGTGGAAGGTAGTTTACCTGTACCATTAGATAAAAAAGAGGTGCCAAAAGAAACTTTTGCTCATTTATTACATTCTGCTTTTAATCCTTCGGATGATTTAAAAACACTTCCGTTTACTTCTAGTCAAGAAAACCAAGCAAAGGTAATGGTTTCATCACTTTTAAGACCTGTGGTTTGTCCGGAGGTAAAAGGAGTCATTTCAGAAAAATCGTTAGAAGTTCACTTTTTTGTTCCAGGAAACTTGGTCAGTAATTTAGATTTTGTTGAATCTATTTTCGGTAATGCAGGAGATCATAATTTAGCACAAAATGATGCTGCCTTAGATACAGAGCATTGGACTGGGCACACAGGTTGTATTGTTTTAGCGCCTCAGTTAAAAGAATTAAAAAAGAAAGATGTGGGTTTACCTCATTTTGATGATGCTACAGAACGTCAAAGAAAAGACGAAATGTGTTGGAAAGATGAAAACGAACTTTATAATGAAGGTGGTGCTTTTAAAATTACGTGTAGAGATGATAGAGGTGTTGTTATTACGTTAATTGCAGACAATTACTACGGATACTCTAAAAAAGAAATTAAAACGCAAATTAGCTACTCTGCCAACTTATTTGGTTTAGTAGAAGAAGAACATGCTGGTGGTGCCATTGCATTTGCTAGAAGAGTGATGGGAGATACCGTAGATGGTAAAGTGCAATCTGAGTACTATAACTTTAAACATACTTTTGAGGGTGTAAAACAACTTTTAGGAGATAGTATAGAAGTAAAACCAGAAAATTATGCGGTAGATAAAAAATACCCAAATATTGTTTACATTCCAGAATTTTCATACATAAACACCAACACCAACAGTATTACTTGGATGCATAATAGTAAAGAGCAAAAATTAACATTGTCTCCTTACAAAACTTATGTACATCCTACTGGAAGTAAATTAAAATTAGAAAAACATAAATCAATAGATTTATGGAGAATTATAGAAACCTTTGCAGAAGGTGTTTTTTGCCATAAACCTTGTACTGTTTCTGGTGGTGGTAAATCTGAGATTTCTAAACCAATGCAAAATGCAATTACGTATAGTACTTTTAATATTCATAATATAGAAGAAGACTTTAAAAAAGCAGACGAAATTATAGAATACGTTTATTCTAATCGATGGAAAGTAAAAGATCCTAACAGACCTGTATCTAGATCTTTTTTAAGTGAAAAAAGAACGTTAAGTTCTGCCGTTAAATTATTAATTCCGTCGAAGCATAATTCTGATGAGTTTAATCAATTTTTAGAAGAAATTCCTGTTCACATTCGTTCTTTGGTCCTTTTTGTAAAAAGGTTGTTTAGACAAGCACACGGAAATTTCAACTGGAAAGATTGTATGTCTGTAGAAATTATCAACGGAAAAAAAGGAACAAGCCTTTTATACAACAACACACCCGTTGTAGGTAGTTATGTTCGTATCGGTTTTAACCAGCAAGGAAACTGGATGTTAAACAAACTGCGTTCAGATTTTTCTCCTTCAGAAAAAGTACAAACAGAAGATGATATTACAGCTTCTATTACCATACCAAGAAATCAATTAAAAAACTTAAATCCAGAATTTACAAATAAGAGTTTAAAATTATTAACTAATTGTGAAGCGCATCTTTTTCAAAGACCAGATGAAGCCGTAGTAAGAGGTTACGATAAAGCTGCCGAATTAGATTTAGTAACAAACGGACGTTTTTTAACCAACTACGAATTACTAAAAAAAGAAGATGCAATTGCTTTATATGAAGACACCATCAACTTTGATAAATACACACAACCTGTTAAAGACTTTGTAGAAAGTATTGTAAAAAGTGATAAAAAAGAAGCGTTTTTTGCGCTACCTTCTCATACTAGAATTGTAAACGGAGAACCAACAAAAAACCCTCGTTATCTAGAGCCTTGTAAAAATGTTGTAGAAACAGAAGAAACTTATTTAGCAGATATTGGTGTTCGTTTGGTAAGAAAAATTAACTTAAACGAACCTGTATATCATGTGGTAAATGCGGTTTTACCAGGTAGAAGAAATAACCCTGTGGATAAAGCTGCAGGAATAAGACCTTTAGCAGTTTACAACCCAATTCACTATCAAGAAGCACCAGAATTATTTATGGACTTTATCTGTAGTTTAACAGGTAAATCTCCATCTACAACCGGTGCTGGTACGGAAGGAGCTTTAACAAAAGCACCTTTTAACATGTTAACGCCAACAACAGACTTAAACAATGCATTGTTATCTCATATTTTAACCGAATCTAACGGTTTTAGTACCGCTGCAGGTTATGTAGGTGCAGAAAATAAAATAGACCACGATGTAAGTTTATTAATTCCTGAAATATGGGCAAGATTAGAACCGAAAGATAGAGATCCTAAAGAGTTAATTAAAAATGGTTCTTTAGAAAAAATTAATGATTTTGAATACGAAGGAGAAACTATTTTAGCAAGTAGATTAGGGTATAGAATTACAAAAAATTTCTCTTATACATGTATGCATCGAATTTTTGATGAGCCTACAGCTGTTTTTAGCGAAAGAATGTTAAAACCAGAAATGCAAGGTTTAGAAGATTATGTAGACGGAATTAAAAATATTGTAGAAGCACAACAAAAAGTAGCTTTAAACTATTTTGAAGATGGTAGTATCGCTGCTGCAATTCCGCCTTTAAAAGTACTTTTACACATTATGGCATATGGTAATTATGAAGGAAAACACATTAGTGACCCAGAATTACGCGAACTGTTTGAAAGAGATTATGTGATTAATAGCGATTGGTATAAAGAAAGATTGCAATTAAAACAACAAAAGGATATCGCTTTCTATGCGAATCAGATTAAATATTCTGAAGATTTTATAGCAAATCCTTATAATAATTCTATTACTTCTGAAATGGATATCAATACTCGTTTAGAAAACTTAAAATTACAATATAAGTATGTAAATTCTACGGAATACCTAGAAAGTTTAATGGGTACAATAGGTACAGATCCTTTATACAGAAAGGGATAATAAATAATTTACGCTAAGAAGCTTTTAGCAAAATATTAGGGCATCGCTTACAGTTGATGCCCTTTTTTTTATACTTATTGCAACAGTTACTCTTTGGTTTTATGCAATTTGAAGAACAAACACTATCACATACAGATGTATTTAATAGAGAAGCTACAGGCTTATTTTCAGTATAAAAAACGATCATAATAAATAATTATGTCGCAAATATAGTGTTTATTTAGAATAAATTAAAATAACCATAATTTATAAACGTTCATAAATTATATTTCGAAAATAAGAAAAGGTTACATGAACCTTACAACCTATTTTCATTAAAACTCATTAATGGAATGTTTCCTAAAGTTTCCATTTTCTTCACTAAATCTACATGAAAAAGCATATTTATTATTCCTTTTGAATTTCTTTCTAACATCGTAACCATATCTGCATTTTTGTCTTCTAAATAGGTTTTTAAAGACTCAAAAATATTTTCTCCATAAATTATTTCAATATCAATATTATTATATTTTACTTTTTCATTCAACAAATTCATAAACCAATCCCTCTTTTTTATTTCGGTACCATCTTTTAGTGCAGAAATATGAACGATTTGTATCTTAGCATTAAGAGGTTTAGCCATACTGACTAAATTGTCAATTGCACAGACATCTTCTTCTTCAAAATCTGAAGCATACACAATTGTATCCATTCTATATAGGTTTGCATTCTTTGGCACAATTAAAACAGGGCAAAGTGCTTTTGATATAAGTTCTTTTGCTTTATTTTCTATAAGTAATTCTTTCAGCCCCATTTCACTTTTTGTCCCACTTATTATTAAATCTGCATGTAAGCTATTGGCTTTTTTTAGAATTCCGTTTATCACAGAATCATCGGCAATTGCCTCAAAACTTACGTCCAATTTTTCTATATCTCCCCCATAATGTACCTTACAAAAATCTGTTAGTATCTTGTTATGTTTTTCTTTGGTCTTGCCCCCAAAACTATCTGACACAAATTCATACACATAAATCACAAACAAACTTGCCTGTAATTTTTCACTTAAACTAAAAGCATATTTTAATGCTGGTATTGAATTTTCTGAATAATCTGTAGTGTATACTATTTTTTTCATTTTGTGAAATTTAACCCCCAAATTTAAATATCATAAATAAATTCTAAAATGACACAGATCAATTTATTCAAAAAAACAACGTACTAGTTTTCCTAAAATTTTGTTAAAACACCTGAATTTCTAATTTTCAAATTAAACCTTTACTTATAAAAATAGTTACATATATTCAACCAACCCACAATAATGAAGAAAATTACATTCCTTACCTTCTTACTTTTAAGCTGCATTACCTATTCTCAATCAAAAAAATTCGAAATTACCGGAACAATTAAATCTTTAGAAGATAATGAATTGTTAGAATCTGCAACGGTACATACAGAAAGATTAAAAGACAGCAGCATCATTGCCTATACAATTACCAACTCTAAAGGTTATTTTAATATTGGTGGAAAAACTGCAGATGCTAAAGTAAAACTAGTCGTTTCTTATATTGGTTACAAACCTTATACAAAAATAATAAGTGTAAAAGACCAAAATATTGGTACCTTAATTTTAGAACCAGCTAATGTATTAGATGCAGTTGTAATTAGATCTAGTGCACCCATCACCATTAAAAAAGATACGGTAGAATTTAATGTAAAATCTTTTAAAACCAAGAAGGATGCTAATGTAGAAGATTTATTAAAAAAATTACCTGGTGTAGAAGTAGATGATGAAGGAAAAATAACCGTAAACGGAAAAGAAGTTAATAAAATACTCGTAAACGGAAAACCTTTCTTTGGAAATGATCCTACTATTACTACGAGAAATTTAACGAAAGATATTATCGAGAAAATACAAATTTCTGATACAAAAACAAATGCTCAGGCTTTTTCTGGTGAAGATTCTGATGGTGAAAATAAAACCATTAACTTAACTATTAAAAAAGAAAATAATAAAGGCTATTTTGGTAAAACTGCCGCTGGTATTGGTACAGACAAAAAGTATGAGTATGCAGGTATGGCCACTCGTTTTAAACAAAGTGAAAGAATTGGTCTTTTAGCAGGTGGTAACAATGTAAATTCTCCTGGTTTTAGTTTCGGAAACCAACGTTTACAGTTTGGTGGTAATAACAGAAGTTTTGGTGGTGGACAAGGTATTGTTACTTCTAATAACTATGGTCTAAATTACATCAATGCTTTTGGAAAAATGTTTGAGCTTTCTACAGATTATTTTTATAAAAACAGTGAATCCGATAATAAAACAACCCAAAACCGTGAAACATTTTTAGCTGATGGAACTAGCTTTACCACAAATTCTAACAATACTTCTTTTAATGAAAGTAATAGTCATGATGCAAGCGTAGATTTTGAAATTGAAATAGACAGTACTTTTAGAATTGATATTGAATCTGATTTTAATGCAGATATAAATAAGAACACTTACACCAGTGCTTCTGAAAGTTTTAATAATAGCAGTACACTTACCAACGATTCTAACTCTAATTCTATTGCAGACTCTAATAGTAAAAAGTTTGATAATGAGGTAAATTTAACCAAAATGTTTGGTGATAGAGGTGCTTTTTTAAGAGTAGAACTTACAGCAAATGTAAATAACTCTGATACTGAAGACTTGGTGAAATCTGAAACCAATATTTATGGAGATAGCCCAAATCAAATAATTAGAGATCAGTTTTCTGATGGAAATACAGACAAAACAAAAATTGGTAGTGAAGTTACCTATCGTTATCCAATATTATCTAGACTTTTATATTTAGATGTTAGTTATGAATATTCCAATACAAAAACTCAAAAGAAAAGAAGTACGTTTAATTTTGATAAAAACACCAACAACTACACCGATTTTAGCGACCTATTAAGTACCGATTTTGAATATCAAGATAACGTTAAAAAACCACGTGCAAAGCTATCATTCAGAAATGAAAAATGGTCTACATCTGCAAGCATCGCTTACCTAAACAGGACTTTAAAAAACACAGATTTTTTAAGGCCAGAAACCAATTTAGAAAGAGAATTTAATAATTTAGAATACGGCGTAAATATTCGTTTTAGGAAAGACAGAACAAGTAGTTACCGATTAAGATATAATTTTAAAAACGGAACGCCTTCATTATCTCAATTACAGCCATTTAGAGACGAATCTAATCCTTTAAACATTGTAACAGGTAATCCAGAATTAGCCCCAACTAAAACACACAGCTTACGTTTTGGAGCATCTAATTTTAATTGGAAAGAAAGAACTGGTTTCTGGGCATTTGGTAATATTTCTTTAACGAATGACAGAGTAGTTGCAAATACCGTAATTGATCCTAACACTCTTATTAGAGAGACTTCTTATGCCAACGTAGATGGTTTTTATAGCGTACAAGCTGGCGGAAGTTATAGCGTTACAAAAAAATGGGAAGATTTTGGTAGCTTAAAATCAGAATTTAGAGTTTTCGGTAACCACAATAAAAATATTAACTTTAACAATGGCGTACAATACTCTAGTAAAGCAACCTCTATTTCGCCAAGAATTGGTTTCGATTTTATGTGGGATGACATCTTACAGATTAGACCTTCATACTCCATTTCTTTTAACAGAAACACGTACGACATAGATAGTTTTAGTGATAAAAATTTTACAAGTCATGATGTATTAATAAGTACCTCTACCTTTTTACCTAAAAAGCTAGAATGGCGAAATGATGTAAAATATAATTTCAACCCAAATATTGCAGACGGGTTTCAAAAAAGTGCTTGGTTTTGGAATACCACTTTGCGTTATTCAATCTTAAAAGATCAAGGAGCGGTTGGTATAAAAGTGTATGATATTTTAAATCAGAATACAAACGCAAGAAGAGTAGCTACAGAAGATTATATTCAAGATTCTTCTAGTACCGTTTTAAAACAATATGCAATGCTAACTTTTACCTGGAAATTTAATAGTTTAGGTGGTGAAGGAAAAAAGTTTGAACCAAAAAGAGGAAGAAGATATCATTAAAAATAGGGTTTGTTTTGTTAAAAAGGTTGATGAAATTACTTTCATCAACCTTTTTTTGTAAATCTAAATTTATTCTAGCTTCTTATAAATATTCAATTTCAGTTCGTTCAGATGCTGAAACAAGTTCCGTATGACAAGATTAAAACCTTTTAAAACAGTCGGTTTGTTATATCAGTGTTATTAAAAGTAACCTAACAAGAAGAACAAGAACCACCTTCTTTTTTAACACCTAATTTCACTAAAATCGTTTCAAGTAAACACCATTTTGTAAATGCAGATTGAATTAAATTTAATCCAATAAAAACTCCAAACCACAACCAATTTACACTCACATAGTAGGTTAATGCAACCATTAATAAAACCATTACTCCTACTATAACTCTAAAATATTTATTTAACATTTCTTACTTTATTTTTTTAATTATATATATCTTTCTACTGGAAGAACAATTCCTCTAACAGGATTATTAGTTTCTGCATTGTTATTAAACGCTGCTATAAGATTGAAGAGTCCATCAATTTTTTCCTCTTTAGTAAAAGAAAAAAACATAATAGATTCATTACCGTTCTTTTCTGCAGAAAACCAGTTAGATGCTTTTAACAAAGAAGGCGCATTTTTATAACCATCAATATCAGAACTACTAAAGTTTTCAATATTTGCTTTCTTGAAGATTTTTAAAACCTCCTTTTGAAATTCTTCGACTGCTGTAACTATTACTAATTTCATGAGTTTTTTCTTTTTTGCTTCCCGAAGATATCTCGGATAATAGCAGATTTTTATGGAACTCTTCTGCGTAAATCCGCGAAATCTGCGGGAGAATTAATACCTATTTATAATTTTTCTTCTCTATCATATAATATACCAATGGCACAACTAACAACGTTAATACTGTAGAAACAATCGTTCCTCCCATTAATGATATTGCTAGTCCTTGAAAAATAGGATCAAACAAAATAACGAATGCTCCAATTACAACGGTCCCTGCAGTTAATAAAATTGGAGTTGTTCTTACTGCTCCTGCCTCAATACAAGCTTGTTTTAAAGGAATACCTTCATCTGTTCTTAAGTTGATAAAATCAATTAACAACACTGAGTTCCGTACCATAATTCCCGCCAGGGCAATCATTCCAATAAAAGAAGTTGCCGTAAAAAAGGCACCCATAATCCAGTGTCCTAAAATAATTCCTATTAATGATAACGGAATTGCCACCATCATTACAATTGGTGCTTTAAAGTTTTGAAACCATCCAACAATTAAAATATAAATTAAAATAATGGCTCCCATAAAAGCAATTCCTAAATCTCTAAAAACTTCTAAGGTAATTTGCCATTCTCCATCCCATTTCACAGTATAATCATCTTCAAAATCTGGCTGACCTAAATACATTTCGTTTAATTTAAAGCCTTCAGGAAGTTTTATTTCTTTCAACTTATCTTCCATTCCCAAAATAGCATACGCCGGACTTTCTAATTCTCCCGCCATATCAGCAGTTACATAAACTACACGTTTTTGATTTTTTCTATAAATGCTTTTTGCGGCTGTAGTTTCTTTAATTTCCACCAAATCTGCAATAGGCACCATATTTCCTTGTTTAGATTTTACTTTCAATTGAGAAATATCAGAAATAGTAGACTTTTCTTTTTCATCTAAAGTCAACAATAAACCAACTTGGTTCACGGCATTTTCATCATACAAATTAGTAACAGGTCTGTTAGACAACGCCATATTCATGGTATACGCAATTTGTTGTGGTGCAACTCCGTACAACATTGCTTTTTCTTTATTTATTTCAAATTGATATTCTTTTTGGTCTGCTTCCACCATCCAATCTACATCTACAACATCCGCAGTATTTTTTAAGATATTCTGAACATCATTGGCAATTCTCATTTGCTCATTATAATCTGGTCCATATACCTCAGCAACAATGGTAGATAAAACTGGAGGTCCTGGTGGAACTTCTACCAACTTTACATTTGCATTATATTTAGCAGCAATACGTTGCATTTCTGGTCTTAATAATTTTGCAATTCCATGACTCTGAATCGTTCTATGTTCTTTATCAATTAAATTCACTTGAATATCTGCCATATTAGACCCACCACGTAAATCGTAATGACGTACCAAACCATTAAAAGTAATTGGTGCAGAAGTACCTACATAATTCTGATAATTTACCACCTCTGGTCTTGTAGCTAAATATTGCGAAATTTCTTGAGCAACCACGCCTGTTCTTTCTAAAGTGGTACCTTCTGGCATATCAATCACCACTTGAAATTCGTTTTTATTATCAAAAGGCAACATCTTTACAGCAACAGATTTTGTAAAAAACAAGACCATAGTAGCCATTAAAACAACAAATGTTCCTCCTAAAAACAACCAACGTAACTTTCCGTTTTCTAACAAAGGTCTTTCAAACTTGCTATAAATTCTATAAATAAAAGTTTCTTCTAAAGGTTTTTCAACTTTCTCTACACCACCTTTTTTGTCTTTTTCTCTTAAGAAAATATATCCTAAATAAGGGGTAATTGTCAATGCTACAAATAACGATAAAATCATTGCAATTGATGCTCCAATTGGCATTGGCGCCATATAAGGCCCCATTAAACCAGACACAAAAGCCATGGGTAAAACAGAAGCAATCACTGTAAATGTTGCTAAAATTGTTGGGTTACCAACCTCATTAATTGCATACAAAGCCGCTTGTTTAAAAGGCAGTCGTTTCATCTTAAAATGTCGGTGCATATTTTCTGCAATAATAATGGAATCATCTACCACAATACCAGTTACAAATACCAACGCAAACAAGGTAATTCTGTTTAGCGTGTAATCCATCATATAATAACTCAACAACGTTAAAGCAAACGTAATCGGCACAGATAAAAACACCACTAAACCACCACGCCAGCCCATTGCTAACATAACAACTAAAGTTACTGCAAAGATAGAACCAATAAGATGCCACAATAATTCAGATACTTTATGAGACGCTGTTTCTCCGTAATTTCTTGTAATTTCTACATGTACATCATCCGGAATTAAAGTGGTTCGTAAGTGATCTACTTTTGTTAAAATAACCTCTGCAATTTTCATGGCATCGGCTCCTTTTCTTTTGGCTACAGAAATTGTAACTGCAGGATATTCAGATTTGTAATCTCCAGATTTTTCACTCCCTTTTCCAAAACCTAAAGACACATAATTTTGTGGAATTTCAGGCCCATCTACAATATTGGCAATTTGCTTTAAATAAATAGGTCTGTTCTGCTGCACACCAACCACTAAATTCTCTACATCTGTTACAGACGCTAAAAACTTACCAGTATTTACTAAAAATTCGGTATCATTTTTATCAAAACTACCAGAAATTAATTGGGTATTATTGGCTTTTATCATTTCAGAAACCGATAAGAAATCCAATCCGCTTGCGGCCAATTTATCTTTGTCTAAAACTACACGTAATTGACGATTTCTTCCACCAATTTTATGCGTAATAGAAACATCATTTACCTTCTTAATTTCCGATTCTAACTCTTGCGCCATTTGACTTAATTGATAATCGCTGTAGTTTTCACTCCACAACGTTAAACCCAACATTGGCACATCATCAATAGCACGTGTTTTTACTAACGGAAACGTAACACCCGCAGGCATTTGATCCATGTGTTTGTTAATTTCGTTGTATAATTTCACAAAAGAACGCTCAATATCTTCGCCCACATAAAATTGCACAATTACCATTGCTTTTTCATTCATAGAAGTAGAATGCACATACTCCACTCCCTTAATATTCGAAATTAATTTCTCTAAAGGTTTTACAACTCTACTTTCTACTTCCGTAGGACTCGCACCCGGATAACCCACAAAAATATCTGCCATGGGCACATCAATTTGCGGCTCTTCTTCCCTCGGAATCAAAAACGAAGCATACACACCAACCACCATAAAAACGATCATTAGCAACACGGTCAATTTCGATCCAATAAAGACTTTTGCAATTTTTCCAGCTAAACCTTCTTTCATATTTTCTTATATTTTGGGCGTTTTAACAGGCTATCCGTTACAATCTTTTTTTGCCATATATGGCAGCAAAAAAAGGATTTCCACTGCTATCCTTAACGCGACAATTCTTATTCTTAACTAAATTTGTTATTTTATTTATACCTACAAAGTTTTTAAAACCATGAAGGAGTACTCGTTACTGTATACTACAACTACCTACTGATGACTGAATACTGAGACTGTAAACTGAATACCGCCTACTGAACACTAACTTTAGCCCCATTAAATAACTTCCCTTCCGCAGAAACGATGTAAGATTCATTAGCATTTAAGCCTGATAAAACCTCAACACTATTTCCATACGTTCTACCTAAACGCAACCAACGCAACATTGCTGTATTACTTTCACTTACCGTATAAACTCCAGATAATTGACCGTTAGTTACAATTGCTTTATTAGGAATTAAAACCAATTCCGATTTTACTTTTCTTTCTACCGGAAACTGAACTGTAGCAAACATCCCTGATAAAATAGACACCTCTGTTTTGTCTAAATTTATTTTCACTAAATATTGTCCACCTGTATTTTTAGCAGAAGTACTTACTTCCGTAACTTTCCCTGTTAATGTTTTGTTCATAGATTTCACTAATACATTTACCGTTGTTCCTTTTTTAATTTGCGAAATTTCTGTCTCAGGAACCATGGCAATTACTTCAAACTCTTTAGGAGTTTCTATACTAATTAAAGGCATTCCTGGGTTTGCCATATCGCCACTTTCAATATTTTTACTTGTAACTACACCACTAAAAGGCGCTGTTATGTTAGAATACGCAAACTGTGCATTAATTTCATTTTTCATTTGATTTGCAGATTCTAAACCTGCTTTTGCCATTTCGTAATTTGCAGTCATGTCATCCATTTCTTTTTGAGTAACACTTTTACTCTCAAATAAATTTTTAAAACGATTGTAATTCTTTTCGGCGTTGTTAAAAGCAGTTTTTGCTTGCGTAATTCCTGCGTTTACTTGTCCTTTTTTAGCTTGTAAATCAGCATTATTAATAGACACTAACAACTGCCCTTTTCTAACTTTATCACCTACATTTACATGAACTTTTTTTACATACCCCATCATTCTTGTGCTTAAATCTGCACTGTTAGATGCTTGTATTTTTCCACTTACAGACAAAAACGGACTGTTACTGTTTACGGCAACTTTGCTAACTGAAATTTTAATTGCAGGTGTATTGTCTACTGCTGCCTTTTTTTCTTCACTTCCACAACTCGTCATTATTAATGAAGCTGTAAATAATGCTATTATGTGTATGTATTTTTTCATTGAATTTGGTTTTATTTTTTACTGTAAACTGCGACTGCTTGCTGTCAACTTTCTTTATTTCTTGGTTAGGAAGTTTAAATACGTTTGTGTAAAATTGAATTGATAAATTGTTTGATAATATTCTAATTGTTTTTGCGCAAATTGCGTTTCTGCCATTAATAAATCAGATGTTTTTTCTAAACCTTCTTTAAACCTGTTTTTTCTAATTCTTAAAGACTCTTCAGATTGTTGCACCGCTAAATCTGTTAATTCTAAACTGTTTTTTGCATCTACCAATTGACGTTTTACTTTGTTCAACTCTAAATTACTTTTAGACACATATTGATTGTATTCTAACTTCGATTTTTCTAATTCGGCTTTACTTTTTTGTGCTTTTCCAAAACGTTTAGAACCCTGAAAAATATCCCAACTTAGTTGGGCACCAATTAAATACCCATTTGCATCACCCTGAAAAATTTTATTGTCATACATTTCATAACTACCAAAGGCATTTAAACGCGGTAGAAAAGCCATTTTATCTGCTTTATTCATGGCTTCGTATGCTTTAGAAGCCAAGTGCATTGCTTTTATATCTGCTCTATTTTCAGAAATTGTTTTGTTATCAACATTAAAACTAACAACAACTAAACTTTCTGTTGGTTTATATAAAACATCGCTTTCATCATTCATTAAAAATGATAGATAATTAGAGGCATTTTGCACATTACTTTTTGCCATCTGCAATTGGTTTTTAACTTCTGTAACACGTATTTCAACATTTAAAACATCTGCACGTTGCAAAAAACCTTGTTTAAAACTATTGTCTGCCATTTGTTTATTGGCATTTGCAGCCTCTAAAGCCTTTTCTAAAACTTCAACTGCTTTGTATGCTAACTGCAATTGCATATAAGATTTATCCACTTCAAAGGCTAAATAATCTTGCGTTCTTTCCGTTTTTAAAGACATGGCTTCCATTTTAGTTTTGGCTGCTTTTCTTTTATAAAAACCATCTAAATTAATTAAGGGTTGCTGAATTTCTATCTTCGTTGCAAAGTTTCTAGTAGTTGTTGGATCATTTAATAATGATGGATTAAAATCTGCAGCTGTCAATATTTCTTGGTTCAATTTAGATCCAAAAGACATTAACGGGTTTGTGGTAGAAATACCAGTATGACTTGCTGTAATGTTTGGTAAAAACACGGCATTTGTTTGTCTATAATCTGCTTTAGAAGCATTAAACTCTTCCTCAGAAATCTGAATCGTTGTATTTTTCTCTGCAACTTTAGCTAAGACTTCTACTTTTGATATTGGTTTTACTTCTTGCGCTTCTACAAGGAAAGTAACTGTAAATAAGCAGAGTATGGTTATGTATATTGTGTTTTTCATGTATTCTTTAATTATCTGTGGCAAATGTACATTGGATAATTTCTCAAGTCAGTAACATAAGTTACCGAGCAAAGAATGATAGTTCGCTATAGTTGCATACTTATTTCTAGGAAACGCACAGATTCACTATTACAAATAGAATTATGAGTGATTGTAGAATAAAGGAATACGTTTTTTTCCTGAAGGCTTAGGAATAATATATCTTTTTTAAATACCTTCACATTTTAAAACTAAATCGGCATGAAAATTACAGCGGCTTATACAGACCTTTATCAACTTACTATGGCTCAAGTCTATTTTAAGACGAAACCAGATGGACGAGCCGTCTTTGATTATTATTATCGCCACAATCCTTTTAATGGTGGCTATTCTATTTTTGCAGGATTAGAAGATGTATTAAATGTTTTGGAAACTTTTAAATTCTCTACTTCTGATATTGAATATTTAAAACAGCATGGATTTGAAAGTGATTTTTTAGAATATTTAAGGAATTTTAGTTTTAAAGGAACTATTTTTTCAAGTAAAGAAGGTGATGTTGTTTTTCCTAATCGCCCTATTTTACAAGTAGAAGCGAATATTATTGAAGCACAAATTATAGAAACTTTTTTACTAAACATTCTTAATTTTCAGACTTTAATAGCAACCAAAGCAAGCAGAATTAGATATAGTGCAAAAGAGGAAGTTCTATTAGATATGGGTTTACGTCGTGCCCATGCCACTGGAGGCTATTATGCATCAAGAGCCGCTATAATTGGTGGTTTTGATAGTACAAGTAATGTCATTGCTGCCAAAGATTATAACATTCCGTCTACGGGTACAATGGCACACTCATTCATACAGAGTTATAAAGAAGAAATACAAGCATTTAGAGATTTCGCAAGCATACGACCAAAAGGCTGTGTACTTTTAATAGATACCTACAATAGTTTAAAAAGTGGATTACCAAAAGCGATTACGGTAGCCAAAGAAATGGAAGCTAGAGGAGAAAAATTACTTGGAGTTCGTTTAGATAGTGGGGATTTGGCATATCTATCTAAAAAGACGAGAGAAATTTTAGACGAAGCCGATTTAGATTACGTAAAAATTGTAGCCTCTAATCAATTGGATGAATATGTTATAAAAAGTCTTAAAGAGCAAGGAGCACCTATTGATATTTTTGGTGTTGGAACCAATTTAGTTACAGGAAATCCAGATGCTGCCATGGATGGTGTTTATAAATTATCAGAATACAATGGAGAACCAAGAATTAAGCTTTCTGAAAACATTATAAAAGTATCACTCCCTTACAAAAAACAGGTTTTTAGAATGTTAGATGATAAAGGCATGTTTTATGGTGCAGATGCTGTAGCCTTGTATAAAGAAGGAGAGGTAGCGAAAATAGAACATCCTTTTGATGCTACAAAAAGTTTAAATTTAGATGCTTTTAAACAAGAGCCATTGCTAGAGAAAGTTATGGAAAATGGAAAAAAAATAGTTCCTTCTAGATCTGTTTCTGAAATTGCTGAATATTCTCAATCGCGTTTAGCACAGCTTCCAAATGAATACAAACGTTTTCAAAATCCGCATATTTACAAAATAGGACTTAGTTTAAAATTAAAACAAGACCGTGATCAATTGATACAAGAACATAAATTCTAAATTGAATATTCATGAGACTATTGTGCCTATCATGATTATATATTAATTTCAAATAAAAACGATTTATGAAAATACTCCTTATAATCGATGTACAAAACGACTTTATTCCCGGTGGATCACTTCCTGTTCCTAATGGAGATAAAATAGTTTCAATTATCAATGAGATACAACCTAAATTTGATTTAGTGATTGCTACCCAAGATTGGCATCCTGAGGATCATATTAGTTTTGCTTCCAATCATATTGGAGCATCTCCTTTTGATGAAATTGAAATAAAAGGACAATCACAAACCTTATGGCCAAATCATTGTGTACAAGGATCTAAAGGAGCAAAATTGCATCCTAAACTAAACACATTAAAATGTGAAACCATTTTTAGAAAAGGAACAGATAAAGAGATTGATAGCTATAGTGCCTTTTATGATAATGGACACCTAAAATCTACAGGATTAGCTGGATATTTAAAAGAAAAAGGAACTACCCAACTTTTTATCTGTGGTTTAGCATCCGATATTTGTGTTTATTATTCCATTCGGGATGCTGTTAAAGAAGGTTTTGATTGTTTTTTTATTGAAGATGCTTCCGAAGCACTAGACAATGAAGGTTTTAAGAAAATTAAAGAAAAAATGGTTGATATGGGTGTAAAAATTATTTCTTCGAAATCCATATAAATTGTAGATTATAAAACAAAAAAAAGAGAGCCTAAGCTCTCTTCTTTCAAGATATTGAAACCAACCAACATCTTTAACCAACTAAAACTGATAACCACATCAATTTACTTTTCTAGTGCCTCCATGCCCTCCTGCTACAATAACCATAATTTTAACACTTAAAATTATAAATTTAAAAAATTGAAGAACTGGGTTCATCATTCTAAATTTCATTCTTGGTGATATTCTTTTCATGATCTTTTAATATTTTATATTTTTCACTAAATACGGTAACTACTTACTATTTTACTCTGCAATTAACTTTTTAAGATTTGATCCCTATTCAGGAATCAACCTGTTTTAGTTTGATCCCTATTCAGGAATCAACCACCAAAAAGGTTTCATTTTTGCTTTATAAATAAATGCATGATGTAACATTAATTTTAACCAATGTCCTGCCAGACCAATGGCTCCAAAAGTTTTTCCTAAATGTCTTCCGTGAGAATCTGGATATTTTTCAAAATCTGGCACTATAGGAAAAGTGGTAATACTTACCCCACTTCCTTTCCAAAAACCAAACCCTGCAGATGCAATACAAGCTGCCCCCATATTTCCCATAGAACCTCTATGGTTTAAGGATTCCTTGTTCGTTTTTATAGAATCTATAATATTTTCTGAAACTAGTTTTGCTGTAATCCCAGATGGCATTCCTGTTCTTGGTGGTGCAGGAAATATTGCTGTACCGTTTTTACTAAATCTTGGTTTAGAAATAGTATGCGGAGGAGCAAATGCTATTCCGGGAGCAAAAATATTTTTATAACTTGGGTTTTGATACGTTTCTGGCCAATCTTGTACAGACCATTCTTCATAAGGTTTTTGCGTGTAATCTGCATCTACCAGCATAAAACCTTTAAATAATTTTTCGGTAATCTCTTTTTCGTTTTTATCAAAAGCTTTAAAACCATGACCAGAAAAAGCAGGAATTAGCATGGCAAAATCATAGGTCTCAGATTTCTGTTCTCCATCTAAATTTTCGTAATGCGCAATACCATCTTCTATTTTATTTACTCCAGCTTCTAAAATCCATTTAATGCCTCTATCATCAAAAATCATTTCTACCATTTCGCTAGATTTCATAATCATGTCTCCATAGCTCATTAACACGCCATCCATTCCAAAATCTCCTAAACTATATTCATTAGAAATCCATGTTATTTCTGCCATGTCACGTACTTTGTGATTGCGAAGTTCTTGTTCTACATTTAATATATACTCAAAAGCAGCTCCCTGACAAGTAGATTTTGCATGCCCCGTACCAATAAGAATTTTTGCTTTTTTACCCTTCTTCATTTCTTGAATTAAGGCTTTTAAGCCTGCCCAAGCATGATCTGCATGAGAATAAGTACATACAGAATAAGCTTTATTTTGCCCAGGTATTAAGCCTTCTGTAGCTTCAAAATCTAGTTTTGGACCTGTAGCATTTATCAAATAATCGTAGGTTACTTTTTCTTGCTGGCCTTTATTTTCTCCAACAACATATTCTGCTAAAATGTAAGGTTTTTCTTCTTTTTTATCTCCTTCAGGATGAAACGAAAGTGCTTTGGCTTGTTTATAACCAATTCCTTTCTTTTTATATAATGGTGCTAATGGAAATAAGATTTTTTCTGATTTCATTCTACCAATACCTACCCAAATATTAGATGGAACCCATTGATAATTGCTGTTTGGAGAAACAACAACTACCTCATGCTCTTTAGATAATTTTCTACGTAAATGAGCAGCAGCTACGTGACCAGAAATTCCTGCTCCCAAAATGACAATTTTAGACATGTGGTTATTTTTTAGTAAAGTTAGATTCAACCAGACAATTACACAGTAACTTTTGTTACATTAATAGCACTAATCCTTAATTATTTTTTTTTCAATAATATTTGTGTTATTCTTAAACTTTAAAATGTATTCGCCGGATGCCATTTCTGATAAATCTAAAGGGATGGTTTGTAATCCAATTGAATTCTCTATTTCTTGAGTTTTAACTTTTTTACCTAGAATATCATACACATCTAAACTGCTTTTTTCTAAATTCGGAATAAATACATCTAAAGAAAAAATAGCTGTTGACGGATTTGGATATACTTTAAGATTATAAATATTGTTTAAATTCAGTTTTACTTCACCTGTACTCAAAGTAGTTTTGTTTATAAATACTTTAAAAGCCAAGTTACTAGCACTACTTTGCGAACCATCGTTTATAAAAAAAATATTTTCTTGTGTGCTTTCTATTCCTCCAAAAATATAACCCGCTAGAGTATTTCCTTCTTGCAAATTATTAATTGCTATAATTTCTTCCGTTAAAAAAATAGAAGTATCGTTTGTTGGAATAAATTCTGCTCCAGAACCTAACAATGTCGGCATTTCTATACCCAAACTACTTTCTGTCATAGAACCATCGCTAAATCTAGAAACCTTGCTAATGGTTTTTACAAAAGGCACATTATCATCTTGAATTAAATTATTATTTGCATCTAATTTATACTGACTTAAACCTCCAAAAAATAAGGTATGCATGGTATTATTATCAGTATCATAAATTGGAATTTTAGCACTGTGATATTGACTTAAATATTGATTAAATGTATTATTTACCGTATAACCAGAAGCAGAAACATCTACCGTATTTAACCAAGGTAAATTTGCTGTAGGTTGAAAAACACCGCTAAACATGGTAAAACCTTCGCTTCCATCAGGAAAAATTTGTGGCGCCATATTATAGTCTCTTCTGTGTAAGTGATCGGTGTCGTTTTGTGCTGAATAATTTACGATGGAAAGATTTGTGCCATCATCATTTATTTTAAAAGTTCTAATTTCATCTGTATAACTCTGAATAAAACCTTGCGCATTATTTGGACCTTGAGGGTTGTATTTTCCTTTAAAATATTGTCCTCCACACAAATAAAAAACATCATTTAGCAAACCTAATTGTCCTCCAGTTACTGCCAAATTTGTGTTGGATATTTGTCTAAAGAAAGAAGTAATAGTTGTGTCATTAATAACAGCGTTCGCTAATCCATCTACATCTATTGCTGTTAATTTATCATAGGTAATATGATCATTATCTGTGGCACTAAAACCATAACCTCCAATAATATAAAGTGTATTTTCTTTCTGATAAAACTCTTGATTTGTAGCTTGTAACTGTTCAAATATAGACGCTTGTAAAACACTAAGTGTAGTGCTCCATGTTTTATTTGCAACCGGATCTATCACATAAACACTTTTGTTGTTATCGTTTTCTAGGAAAGTAGTGTTAGGTTGTCTTTGATGTAATCCATCAATTCTACCTCCAATAACTATCCATTTTCCATCACTCGTTTTTCCCCAAGAAAAGGAATGTACACTAGGTGCGTCTATGATTGTTAAAGGCTCTATTTGAACTGTAAATTGGTCTTGAGCAAATAAATTAAAAAACACCAATACAGAAAACGCTAGTACTACATGTTTTTTCATCATAATTTGTTCTTGAAAAACAAATTTAAGTTGAATAAAGAAGAATAACGGTATCTAATGTTACACTGGTTTACCTATTTTACTTCCACAAAATCTAAATCTAGCACATTAAAATTATTAGCTGCTTTTACCAATAAAGTAGAACCAATAGTTTCGAACAAATCATTTGTTTTAAGTATAAATTGCGCTTGTTTTTCAATTTTATAATTCGGAATTCCTACTACAGTTAAGTCCGTAGATTTTGAATATTTTTTTATCAAATCGTAAAAAGGAATTTGGTCTACAACATTTTCTACAATCACAATTTCTACAAGTACCCTAAGATCTTCTACTAGTTTAGCTATTTTAGCTTGAATAATAGTTGGGTTTACATCGTTATTATCTACAAATAAAACACGAATAGAAGTTTGATCCCACTTAGGAGCAGCAATAATAAAACGAGCAATATTTAGCATCATTTCTGCATTTTTACTATCGGTTTCTCGCCACCATAAATCGATGGTTTGATATCGACCAAATTTCGATTTTCTGTCAAAATCTAAATACAATAAATTATAATCTAAGTAGAGTAAGGTCTCCGTCATTTCTTCATATTCTGAAGAACCCTCAAGTCCCTTTGGCCAACCCATCATAATTGTATTTGGTTCTATACCAGAAAACCCAAAAGTTGTGGCAATGTTGGTGATTCCTTTATACAGATTATCTACTTTTATTTGTCTTGCAAAAATTCCTAAATCATTATAGATATCTTCTCTAACAACCTGTTCTGTCTTTTTTAAAGGAATTTTGTTCTTTTTATCTACAATCAACTTAAAATTGGTAACCACACCTATTTTACCAGAAATAGCTTTACTTAGTTCTAATAAATATCCTTGATGTTCACTGCTACCACTAAAAAGAATAATATTTGGGTTCCAACTAGCGTTAATATCATGTTTTGTATCAATCTTCATCAATCCTTTATTCACCACATTTTCCCAAACACTTTTCCAGATATCGGTAGAATTTATTTTCACTTCCTTGCGTTGTAACATAAAATACAAACCACTAATTACAGCCAAAGCCCCTATCATTGCAATCATATCTAGTTTAAACATCACCCCAAAACAAGCTACAAAACCAACCAAACCAATCCATCTTTTAATTTTAAAAGTGGGTTGAAAGTCTGGATTTGCCCAACTTTCTAAAAAATAAGAGATATTAATAAAACCATAAGCAGTTAAATAAAACATCGATACTACACGTGCAATAACATCTAATTCACCAATTAAAATTCCGGCTTCTGCAATTAGAAACACCAATAATAACGCGTTTACAGGTTCATTACTTTCACCGCTACCTTTGGCAAAAAAACGAGGGGTAACTTTATCTACAGACATGGCTTGTAAAATTCTTGGTCCGCCTAAAATTCCGCCTAAGGCGGATGATAATGTGGCTCCCCAAACCCCAGCAATTACGGCAGGAGCAAAAAAGGCTACTTTCATTAAAATATTATAATCTGTTTTTAAAACATCAGCATTTATGGTGTAGGCTATAAAAACGGCTAATACTAAATAGACTAGTAAACCAACTCCAATGGCAAATAAAGTACCTCTTGGAATAGAGCGTTTCGGGTCTTCTAAATCTCCGCTCATGGCTATACCGGCTGTAAAACCAGTAACAGCAGGGAAAAATATAGCAAATACCACTTCTAAAGGAACAGCTCCTCCGGAAGAAAACATTGGAACTGATTGTGGTGCAAAATCGGGTGATCCAAAAAATATGGAAACAAGTGATAACACAATTGCACCTAAAATAAAATATTGTGATTTTATAGCAGCAGAAGTACTAATTAATGCCAATGCCGTTAGCACTACAAGGGCAATAGTTCCTGTAACTCTGTAATCATTTATAGTCATTCCAAAGCCAAAATATCCATTAAAACTTTCTGCAAAACCTATTAAATACAGTGCGATAGAAAAAGCGGTTCCCACATACAAGGCAATACCAATAGAACCACCAATTGGCACTCCCATACTTCTAGAAAGGACATAGTAAATTCCGCCTGCACCAATTTTTTTATCAGTAGCAATAGAAGATACACTTAAACCGGTTGAGATAGAAATTACATGCGCAATTATTATAATTAGAATAGCGCCTAATAAACCTGCGTTTCCAACTACCCAACCCAAACGCATGTACATAATTACACCTAGAATGGTAAGTATTGATGGTGTAAAAACACCTGCAAATGTGCCGAATTTTTTTGTGTTTGACATTTCTTAAATCCTATTTATTAAAAAGAACTAATCTGAATACAATTTTTGAATGCTGTATTCTTTTCCTACTGCAAGGTAATAATTACGTAGCCACAACACTAACTTAACCTTCGATTTTCTAATAATAACTCATACTATTTATGAGGTTTTCTTATAACTCCAAACGGCTAAACTATTCATAACAATGGCATAAAATAATGTTTTTAATAACTGAGGAAGAATATCTGTAAAACCAGCACCTTTAAGCATTACCATTCGCATAACCTCTACAAAATATTTTATTGGATTGAATTCTGTAACTATTTGCGCCCACTCTGGCATACTTTCGATAGGTGTAAATAAGCCACTCATCAAAATAAAAATAACAGTAAAAAACCAAGCAATAAACATGGCTTGCTGTTGTGTATCCGTAAAGTTAGAAATGAATAGACCGATGCCTAAAATTACCAAAATATAAATAGAAGTGTATAAATATAGGAGAGGTAAACTACCAATCATTGGAACGTTAAATATCAGTTTTGCTAAAATTAACCCCACCGTTAACAAGCCCATTCCTATCACCCAAAACGGAAAAAGTTTACCAATTATAAACTGACTTTTTTTAATGGGTGTAACGTTTATTTGTTCTAAAGTTCCTATTTCTTTTTCTCGAACAATATTCATCCCTGAAAGGAATAAAGTAATCATGGTAACCAACAAAACAAGAATTCCCGGAACCATAAATGTTTTGTAATTCAATGTTTTATTATACCAGAATAAAGGAATGGTTGCAATACTAATTGGTTGAATTTGTTTGTCTGAAATTTGCAATAAATCTGTTTTTATCTGTTGATTAAAACTTTGTACAATTTGTGTTACATAAACGTTTTCTACACCTGCTGCTGCTCCATCAATAGCGTTAATAGTTATTCCTAATTTATTGTATTTATCTTTTTGTAAATCGCGCTCAAAGTAGTGGGGGATTTCTAACACAACATCTACCTTTCCTTTTAGCATTTCTGAACTTGCTAATTCTTCCGATGGAAAATCGGTTAATACATCAAAATAAGTAGAAGCATTAAATTTTTCTATCAATGCCCTAGAGGTTGAGGTATGATCATGATCGATATAGCCAAATTTAATGTTTTTCACTTCAAAAGTAGCTGCATTAGATAATATAACGAGTTGTAATAACGGTAAAACAAAAATGATTGGAAGCATTCCTTTATTTCTAAAGATTTGCTTAAATTCTTTCTGTATGATGTATAATATTGTTTTCATATTTTTAAAAGAATAAAGAGAATAAAACAGAGAAAAAAGACGTTTTTAGTACTGTCCAATATTCTCTCTAACCACTATCATTTATTATCTAAATTTCACTTTTTTGTTTAACTGAATACTGTGACTGTCAACTGCTACTGATTACTGCTACTGCAAACTGTTTCACTCCAATCTAATTTTATATTTTTTAATACTTAAGGCGATAAAAAACACAGTCATTCCTAATAAAATTAAGGTTTCTTTCCACACATATTGTAACCCAACACCTTTTAACATAATGCCCTTTATAATGATGATAAACCATTTTGCAGGTATAATATTACTGATCACTTGCAATGGAAATGGCATACTTGTTATTGGAAATATAAAACCCGATAATAAAATTACAGGAAGCATTAACCCCATTAAAGAAATCATCATGGCAGTTTGTTGCGTAGCCGAAATAGTGGATATTAAAATACCTAAGGCCAGTGCTGAAATAATAAATAAAACACTTTCTAAACCTAACAACAATAAACTTCCCTGAACCGGCATTTTAAAGATAAAAATACTCAGCAAGACAATAACAACCGCATTAATTATAGACAGAAAAATATAAGGAAATACTTTTCCTATAATTACTTGAAACGGTTTTATTGGTGACACTAAAAGTATTTCCATGGTGCCCAATTCCTTTTCTTTGGTAATAGAAATAGAGGTCATCATTGCAGAAACCAACATCAAAATAATAGTCATAACACCAGGCACAAACATGTACACACTTTTTAGTTCTGGGTTGTAAACCATACGTGTTTGTGGAATAATTTGATACGCAATTGTAATTTCTTTATTTAATTCTTGTTGATATTTTTGCAGAATCGCATTTACAAAATTACTAATGGTATTGGCTGTATTTGGGTCTGTGGCATCCGTAATTATCTGAACCGTTGCTTTGTTTTCTTTGATAAGGTTTTTACTAAAATCTTTTTCAAAATTTAAAACAGCTTTTACATGTCCTTTTTTAAAAATAGTTTCAATATCAGCTTCTTTTTCAATAATTTGCTTGATGCTGAAATATTTCGAAGCCGCTATTTTATTAATAATTTCCTCTGTAGTTGCATCCTTAGAATGATCTAAAATAGCAATATCTACATTGTTGATTTCGTTGGTAATAGCAAAACCAAAAAGCATAATTTGGGCAATCGGCATTCCAAAGAGGATAAACAACGAGCGTCTATCTCTAAATATATGGTAGAATTCCTTCTTTATAAAGCCTATAAATCTTTTCATTTTATATTTTTTTCTCTGGCGGATTTACCTCCCGCTGATTTCACGGATTATCGCAGATTTTTTTATTCTCTTTTCTGCGAAAATCAGCGTAATCTACGTCAAACACATACTAATCAACTCTTTACCTCTCGCTGATTTCGCAGATATCCGAAGTTTTTTTAATCAGTGTGTTTTATTTTTTCTTTTACGCTCATATGCGGGAAAATCTATAACCCGTTTACTTTTCTAAAAATTCCTTTTGTAATATTATCTTCATTAAAATTGACTAATATTCCTAATTTCAATTTTGAAAGTTTTAAATAAGTGAGTACTTGCTTATGATGAACCTTAGCTAATTTTTCAACAGATTTTATTTCTACTATTACTTTATCATTTACTAATATATCTAATCGATATCCATTATTTAGTTCAATATCATCATAAAATATTGGTAATATTACTTGCCTTTTAACAGTTAACCCTTCTTTTTCTATTTCGTAAGATAAAACTGTTTCGTAAACAGATTCTAACAAACCTGGACCCAATTCATTATAAACTTTAAAAATAGCTCCTCTAATTATATAGGATATTTCATTTTCCGTTTTTCCTTCCATAACTTTTGTTTTTTTTCATTTGTCACTCTCGCGGATCACACAGATAAGCGCAGATTTTTTCAATCTCTTTTCTGCGTAAATCCGCGTGATCTGCGGGAAAGTTTTTCAGCCCCTTGCAAGTTTTAAAAACACATCATTCATATTATCCACTTTAAACTGTTCTTTTAATTTTTTTGGCGTGTCTAAAGCTTCTATTTTACCATTTATCATGATGGAAACTCTATCGCAATATTCTGCTTCATCCATATAATGTGTAGTTACAAAAACAGTAGTTCCTTGGTGCGCAGCTTTGTAAATCAATTCCCAAAACTGACGCCTAGTAATTGGATCTACGCCTCCAGTGGGTTCATCTAAAAAAACAATTTTTGGGTCGTGAAGCAAAGACACCGAAAAGGATAACTTTTGTTTCCAACCCAATGGTAATGAACCTACCAATTTCTTAGCAACACTTTCTAAGCCTAATTCTGCTATTAAAATTGCTGATTTTTCTTTGATACGTTTTCTTGTCAAACCATAAATTCCACCAAAAAAGGTGATATTTTCTTTCACGGTTAAATCGTCATACAAAGCAAACTTCTGACTCATATACCCAATATTTTTTTTGATATCCTCTGCATGTGTAAACACATCAAAACCTGCCACTTTTGCTTTACCTGAAGTCGGAGTAGAAATACCAATCAGCATTTTCATTGCCGTCGTTTTTCCTGCACCATTTGCGCCTAAAAAACCAAATATTTCGCCTTTTTCTACCTCAAAAGTAATTTTGTTGACGGCTGAAAAATCTCCAAACATTTTGGTTAATTCTTCTACTTGTATGACTTTGTTGTTGTTCATTTTGTTTTATTAGAGACCTCACAGGTTTTAAAAACCTGTGAGGTCTAATACGCTGTTTATTTTGCTAGTTCCATAAAAGTATCCTCAATAGTTGCTGATGTTTTTTCAATTAAAACATTAGATAGGTTTTTAGATTCCAAGTATGTTTTTAAATCATCTGGATTAAAATCTGCTCTTGTATCTGTATAATGCACAAACTCTCCAAAAGGATATACACTATGGTTATATTCATACTCTTTTAAATTATTGATAAGCTGATACATGTTATTTGCCCCTACATTGTAAATTTGATACGGATAATGTTTTACAATGGCTTCTGGTGTATCAATTTCTAAAATTTTCCCATCCTGAATTAAAGCTATTCTATCACACAAAGCAGCTTCATCCATATACGGTGTAGAAACCAAAATGGTGATGTCTTTTTTCTGCAAACGTTTTAACATTTCCCAAAATTCTTTTCTAGAAACGGGATCAACTCCTGTTGTTGGTTCATCTAAAAACAACACTTTTGGTTTGTGAATTAAAGCACAACATAAGGCTAGTTTTTGTTTCATTCCGCCAGATAATTTTCCTGCCCTACGATTCTTAAACGGTTCTATTTGAACATAAATATCTTTAATTAAATCGTAATTTTCATCTATCGTTGTACCGAAAATAGTAGCAAAAAAATCTAAATTTTCCTCTACAGTTAAATCTTGATACAATGAAAATTTCCCTGGCATATAGCCAACGTTTTTTCGAATACTTTTATAGTCTGTAATTACATCAAAACCAGCAACGGTTGCAACACCTTCATTAGCAATTAAAAGCGTGGTTAACACTCTAAACAAAGTAGTTTTACCTGCTCCATCCGGACCAATCAAGCCAAAAAGTTCTCCTGGTTTTACTTCAAAAGAAATGTCTTCTAAAGCCTTTACGTTTTTATAAGATTTTGATATGTTAGAAACCGTAATGCTCATCAGTTTATACTTATTTTTTATAAAAATATTTTGGAATTACAATGATTAGAATTGCAATTACCACCCAAACACTTACTCTAAAAACCATGGCTTGAATACTTTCTACAGCAACAGTTTCACTTATAAATTTCAGATACAAAAAGATTGAAAAATGCATTCCTAAAATAACTAGAATCAACTTTTTGCTAATTGGTACATTCTTCCAAATTAGAAAGGCCGTAACAATAGAAATAACTCCAAGAACCACATTATAAATTACAAGCCATTTCAATACATTATAGTCTTTAGACTCAGCACCAAGTAACACAGTGGTCCCCGCGAAAGCGGACATTACCCCCAGAAATAAAGCAAATACAGCTCCGATAATATGTAAGAATTTCTGTTTCATTTTTAGTTGAAATAATCAGCGTATTCATTAATATTCTCCTCGATACTTTGTTTTAATTTTGCAGCTTCTTCAATTGTATTCGCTTCCGAAAGTGCATCTAATTTTGCAATTAAGGGTAAAAGCCAAACATGTAAATTATCATGCGAATCTCCTTTCATGGTGCAGTTCTTTATCACATAGTTTTTATCTACATTCAATTTTTCTGCCAATTCATAATAGCCTTCTAATGTATTGGATGAAAAATCTTTAATGCTATTTTGCATTTTTAACACACCTTCATTCGTTTCAGAATTCGCTTGCCATTTCTTACCATTATCTAGTTTAATTTCTTGTATCCAAGAATTAGAATATAGATCATTTACTTCTGCAGCTTCTTGTTTCTTAGTTGGTTTACAACTCACTAAAGCAAACAGCATTAATACATAAAATATAGGCTTCATCGTTTGAGTATTTATTAATTATTAGTATCTGAATTGCCAAACCACATTTCTGCTGGCATTCCAATTTTTAAGCTTCCGTCATTTGCCACATTAACTTTTACTGCATATACTAAAGCAACACGTTCTTCTTTAGTTTGAATAATTTTAGGCGTAAATTCCGCTTCAGAAGCGATCCAACTAACAGTACCTTCAAAAGATTTCATATCTTCGGTAGCATCAATTTTAACCGTAACTTTTTGTCCGATTTTAATGTTTGCCAATTGTGTTTCACTAATATAAACACGTAGTTCCATAGTACTTAAATCTGCAATTTTATACAAAGGCTTTCCAAAAGCAGTAATTTCATTTGGTTCTGCAAACTTGGTTAAAACGGTTCCGTTTACAGGGTTTATTATTTTACTTTTTTTAATTTGATCGTCAATTTGTTTTAATTGAACATCAATACTTTTTAGTTCGTTTACAACAGGTGCATTTTGTATTTCTACACTTTTAATCTGACTTTTAATAACATCTATTTCACCAGAAACATCATCTAATTGTTTTTGTGTACCGGCATTGTCTTTAATTAAATTCTCTACTCTATTTTTATTAATTCTGGCAGTATTTAATTTTGAATTTAACACAGAAATCTGTGATAAAACTCCTTTAGACTTGGAGCTAATTACAGACTTTGAAACGATTAATTGTTCTCGTTTTAAAGCTAATTGCACTGTATCTATAAAACCAACAAATTGATCTTTTCCTAATTGATCTCCTTCTTCTATAGAAAACTTCATTAATTTCCCGTTATTTTCTGCCGAAATAGTTATTTCTGTAGCTTCAAAATTTCCATAACCATCTGCTTTATCGTTGTTATTTCCACAGGAAAATAGAGTTGTAGCAATTATGCTTAATGTTAATATGTAATTATAGTTTTTCATTTTGTATGTTTTTTCTGCGTATATCAGCGGTAAAAATTTACTTTCCTTTTATCGTATTATAATTTGCTTTTGCTAATTGCACTTGTATTTTATGTCTTAATAAAGTGTTTTCTGCTTCAAATAAATTGGTAAATTCTGTAATATAAACCGAAGATGTGATGACACCATTTTTAAGTTGAGAATCTAATGTTTTCAATACTTTCTTCCGAAGATTGATGATCTCTTCATCCGAATTTATAAAAGCTGAAATCTTTTCTATTTCTTGTTGTTGTTTGTTGAGTTCTATATTGGTATTTAATTTAAAAATTTCAGTTTCATTTTCAATAATATCTTTGTTAATTGCCACTGTTGCTTGTTGCTTTTTGTTGGTATTCCAATCAAATACATTCCAATGTAATTTAACGCCCACTATATAATATGTCTGAAAAGAGTTATCCAACATATTTAATCCAGGATTTCCATAACCGCCAGTTGCAAAGCCATTTAATTTTACCGAATTTTGTTTAGAAATTAATGCTTCCTGACTGTTTATTTCTTCCTTTTTCAATTGAAATAAATCTAGTTCTGGTCTTGATATTTCCGTTTGTAATTCCGTTTTAACTAAAGGTTTTTCAAATTTTGTAGCGGTACTTACAGATTGCCCAATTATACTCGATAAAGTATTAATTAAAGTTGTTTTCTGACTTTCAATTGCTATAAATTGTTGTTTAATTTTTAAGATTTCAGCCTCTAAAACACTATCAGAAGAAGGCAATAAAACGCCGTGTTTTATACCCGATTGTACTTCCTTTAGTTTAGCTTCTAATTGCTTTTTTTTAGCTCCTAATAAGTTGAACGTTTCTTGGGTTAATAGAACAGAAAAATACAGTTGATTAATTTGTGCTTTTAACTGATAGATGTTGGCATCAACTTGTTTTTGTTTTGTTTTTAATTGTGCTTTTTTAACCTTTAAATTCGCAGCTGTTAAACCACCATTATAAATCAATTGATTTACAGATAAAGTTGCTTTGTATTGATCTTTATTTAAGGGATCTATATTCGCACTCGGAATCGGAATTTGAATAACTTCAGATTGATACGTTGCTTGTGCATCTAAGTTAATTTGTGGCAATTTCGAATTCGAAATAATTTCTGTATCTAGTTGATGTTGCTTCTCTAACAACTGATGTTGCTTAATTAAAGGATAATTTGTTTCTACTAAATTATAACAATCATTAAGCGTTAAACTTTCTTGGGCGAATGCCGAGATACTTAGTACTGTTATTAAAATGAATACTACTTTTTTCATCTTATTTTTTTATTGAATTAATGATAAAGTCGGCAACTTCAGTTTTACGATCTTCTATGAGTTGCTGAAATCCGTCTTCTTCAACTGCTATTAAACCTTGAATTAAAGGCTTGGCTATAAAAGGAAATACATTTAAGGCTAGAATATTGATAAATAATTGTGCTGCATTAACATTTTTGATAGTACCATTTTTAACTTCAAGAGCTACCTGTTTTTTAAATTTTTCTAGATTTGGAAATCCATTATTTCCTTTCATTTTTAACATAAAATCAGGATTTCTATTTAATTCTTGAATAATAAAATTAGGCAAATAAGGATGCTGCTCAATAAACGAAATATAGTTCGAAGAAAAATTTCGTATTTTATTTTCTATGGATGAATCGTCATTTAAAATAGCATTTATTTGAGGCGCTAATAAGGAAAAAGCATTTATAAAAACAGCTTCAAAAAGTAATTGTTTACTTCTATAATAATAGTGCAACATTGCTTTGTTTATGCCTGCCTCATTCGCAATTTCCTGCATACGAGCCCCATCCATTCCTTTTATCTGAAAAATGGACTTTGCAGCTTCTAAAATTTGACTTTCAGTATTTTCGTTTTTCTTATTTTTCATCATCAACTAAATAGTTTAACCAAACGGTTAACAAATGTACAAAAAATAATCAAACACCATATATGTTTGATTATTTTTCTAGAAATTCTCTTCCTTATTTTTTACTTAATTTTCTTTTAATCATACTAATTACAATCAACCCTAATATACCACCTAAAAGAGAAACCATAAAATTTAGACCAAGAAGCCATCCATGAAATGTTCCATTATGCATTATAGATTGTGGGTTAAAACCAAGTCTTCCAAAAAACTTAATTAAAAAGATACTGCCAAAAACACCTGCAATTGTATTGCCAACAATTCCAAATGAATATTTTTTAAATAGAACTCCAGTTGCAATTGCTCCAATTATTCCTATTAAAATACTTAATAAAGAAATTAAAGTTTCTGTCATAATACTCGATTTAGACTAATGCCCATAATCCATTTTATCTACTTTACCGCCCATTAATCTTTTTTGAATAATTGCATAAATTACAAGTAGAATAAAACCTATAATTCCCCATACTAAAGCTACTGATAATCCATACTCGGAAGCAGCGGTATTATAAATAGTTAGTGGTTCATGAATATCATTTACAGAAGGTAAAATCACAGGGAACAAAGATGCTAAAGAAGATGTAATTCCCCCTAATATTAATAAGGTTGACAACCAAAAAGCATGAATATCTTTTTTAATTTTTTTGATAAAAAACAAGCCGATTAATCCTGTAAGATAAATAAGAGGAAACACCAATAAATAAGGTTTATCAACAAAGTTATTTAAAGAATTAGGATTCACTATTTGCCAAACAAATAAAGAAAATATCGTTAAAACTGCCAAAGCAATATTCAATTTAAAAACAATACCTTTTAGTTTCTCGTTTATAGAAGAATTGGTTTTTAAAACCACCCAATTTGCACCATGTATTGCCAAAGTAACTACAGAAATTAAACCTATAATTATGGTAAACCAATCGATTACTCCTGGTGTAGCACTTAACGGACTAAAACTACTATCCCAAAGTGGCAAGAAAAAATAATGCCCTTCGTGTAAAGCGATTCCGTTTTCTACTGCACCTAAATTTACACCTCTCACAATGTTTCCTAATGCAATACCAAAAAATAAGGCTAATAACAAACTAGAAACTCCAAAAGAAACATCCCAAATGTCTCTCCACATTTGATATTTAAATTGACTTCTAAACTCTAACCCAATTGCTCTAAAAATAATTAACCATAAAACGATGATTAAGGGTAAGTAAAAGCCACTAAAAACCGAAGCATAAAACGTAGGAAAAGCCATAAAAAGCATTCCTCCTGCAGCAACTAACCAAACCTCATTAGAATCCCAAAATAATCCTGCAGATTTTGCAATTACTTCTTTGTCTTTTTCTTTTTTAGCAAAAAATAAATGAATAATTCCTGTTCCAAAATCATATCCGTCTAAAACAAAAAAGATTCCTAAAACAGTTGCTATTGTTATGTACCAAAATATTTCCATAGTTTAATGTTTTTGAAGTTTTGGACCTTCGTTAATAGTTTTTCCAACGAGTACTAAAAATAATAAACCAAGTAGCATATATAAAGCCACAAAACCTAATAAAGTAAATAAGGTGTTACCAGATGAGACAGTTGGCGAAATACCATCGCTTGTTTTTAACAATCCATATACTAAATACGGTTGTCTCCCTAATTCTGCCGTATACCAACCCGTAAGATTTGCGATATATGGAAACGGCACTAAAAACATAATAAACCAAAGTATTGGCTTAAAAGTATACAGTTTTTTTCGCCATAAAAAGAATAATGCTAAAGCCATTATACCAATAAATATAGTACCTAAACCAACCATTATATGATAAGAATAATAAAGAGCCGGAATATTATCTGGCAATTCTTCTTCTTTAAATTGATCCATTCCTGGAATCTGCTTGTTCCAATCTTGATGGGTTAAAAAACTTAAAATATTAGGAACTGCAATTTTATTATCTAGTTTTTTGTCTACCATATTTGGCTGACCAACCAAAACAATTTCTGCTCCAGCTTCTTCAGTTTCAAAAATTCCTTCCATAGCTGCAAAAGACGCTGGTTGGTGTTCTGCAACATTCTTAGCATTCCAATCTCCTGTTGGAAAAGCAACTAGTAAACTAGATATTAATCCGAAAATTACACCTGTTTTTAAAAATAGTTTTCCGTATTCTAATTGTTTTTTTCTTAAGATATAAAAAGCACCAATACTTGCTACCACAAAAGAAGAGGTTACAACAGAGGCCATTTGATTGTGTAAAAAAGCAGGCAACAACCAAGGATTACTAAACAAGGCTGAAAAATTTTCTAGAACATATTTACCGTTTTCTAAAATTTCATAACCTACAGGGTGTTGCATCCAAGCATTGGTAGCTAAAATAAACCAACCACTTGCCCAAGAACCTAGAAACACCAAGAATCCTGTTAAGAAATGGAGTTTTTGTCCCATTAATTTTTCACCAAAAATAAAGAGCGCTAAGAAGGATGATTCTAAAAAGAAAGAAAACATTCCTTCCATGGCTAAAGTTTGCCCAATAATCCCACCTGTTAATTCAGAAAATTTTGCCCAATTGGTACCAAATTGAAACTCCATAGGAATTCCTGTTACAACACCCATTGTAAAATTTACTGCAAAAATTTTCATAAAAAATTTAGCAGCATTGTTATATTTTTCGTCATTATTTCTTAAATATTTCCATTTAAAATAGACAATCATTAAAGATAGTCCCATTGTTAATTGCGGAAATATATAGTGAAATGTGATAGTAAATGCAAATTGCAACCTATCGTAAAAAATCATGTCTTCCATAGAAAACTTTTTAAATGTATTATAAAATATTAATTATTCTAAGCGCCAATAAAAATACGAGATTCGCAACTTAAAACCTTACTTTGTTGATTGAAAATTTTCAGCTTTCTTTTACTTTAATCGTAACCTCTAATTTAATCGTAGAAGTAATAGAATTAGAAATTAAACAAGCTGCTTCTGCTTTTTCTACCACTTTTTTGGCCAATTCAATATCAGCTTCATTAGAAATTGTAACAGTAGGTTTTAAAATAACTTCACTCATTTTAAATTTACGATCTACCATTTCTAGTTTTCCTTCTGCATCCGATTCAAAATCTATAAAATTGAGTTTAAAGTTTTCTGCAACTGCTAAAAAGGTAGTCATTAAACAACCATTAATAGCTGCCACAAAATAATGTTCTGGAGTCCAAATATTTGCTTCTCCTTTTGGGAATTCTGGAGGAGTTGCAATTGTAATTTTTTCATCTATTACATCAGAAGATAAAGTTCCTTTTCTATTTTCGTTCCAATTTACTTTTACCTGATAAAAATGTTCTTTTGCCATTTTAAATAATTTATTGGTCAAATTTATGGCCTTTACACAAAGCTATATGTAACTTATATTACAAAAGAGGCTGTCTTACACAAAACAGCCTCTTTATTTTAAAAATAGGGGATTATTTTTTTAGAATGCTATCTAAAACTAAATCTTTATCTAATTTCTTAGTACAGAAAAACCAGTCTTTACAGTCTAGTTCTTCTGTAGAATTCATTCTTTGCTCTGCAACACCACAAGAACCAGCTGGAGATACAATTACATCATCACCAGGATTCCAATCTGCTGGAGTTGCTACATTAAATTTATCCGAAGTCTGCATTGCAATTAAAGCTCTGTATAATTCATCAAAATTACGTCCTAAACTTAATGGGTAATAGATAATTGCTCTTACAGTTTCATTAGGATCTACAAAAAACACCGCTCTAACTGCTTGTGTTTTGCTTTCTCCTGGTTGAATCATTCCGTATTTTTTAGCAACATTCATAGAAATATCTTCTATTAAAGGAAACTTAACTTCTATGTTTTTCATTCCGTTAAATTCAATTTTATCTTTAATAGTTCTTAACCAAGCAATATGGCTATACAAACCATCTATAGACAATCCGATAAGGCTACAATTTGCTTTCTCAAATTTTTCTTCTAAATGTGCAAATGTCATAAATTCTGAAGTACAAACAGGCGTAAAATCTGCTGGATGACTAAATAAAATAGACCATTTTCCTTTATAATCTGAAGGGTAATTAATATCTCCTTGAGTTGTTACTGCTGTAAATTGAGGTGCTTTATCTCCAATTCTTGGCATTGCAAATGTTTCTTGTTCTTGATTTGTTTCTTGAGTATTCATATATGTTATATTTAATTGTTATCTGAAGTAAAATTACTTTAGAAATAGTACTTGCTTTGTAACATTTGTAACTTAAACCATACCGAAACTTTATGTTGTTATAAGGATTGTTAATGGTTTAAAAGTTGCCGTTTTATTATTTCGAAATTCATTTTAGCATCTAAAAAAGTTTACTGTTTTTAATATAATTGTTAATAAAAATCGTTTATGTTATCACTAAGATCATAGATGTTATTACTTTCTATTATGTTAGAAATAACACTACTTCCTGCTGCACTTCTGTAGCCTCCTGCACAATGCACTACAATGGGTTTATCTGTTGGGATTTTACTTTTTGATGCTCTTAACTGATGCAGTGGAATTGAAATAGCGTTTTCAAAAATCTTACCTTCATCAACTTCACTTTTATTTCTAATATCTATAATTGTGTATTGATCTGTATTGTTTTTAAAATCCTGAAGATCTAAAGGTTTAGAAGTTTCAAAACTAGTGCTATCTAAAGTTATAATAGATTTTACTTGTTTTTCGTAACCTATTTTAGCAATTCTACTAAGTATCACTTCTACATCATCAACCGTATTAATTACTAAATGAAAACTCTCATTTGGTTCTATAATAGATCCCAACCATGTTTCTACTTTGTCATTTTCTGTTTCTGCGATGATATTAAAACTTCCTTTTAGATGATTTTTTTGAAAATCGTCAGCACTTCTAACATCTAAAATTAAATCATTATTATTCTTAAAATCTGTAATTCCAAATTTAAAAGGGATGCTACCAAATACCGATTTAAAATTGTCGGCACCATTTTTATTGATATCAACATTAAACTCAAAATAAGAAGGAATAAAGGGTTGATCTTTTAAAATATGATTCATAAATTGTACTTCTGTCATATCTTGAAAAGCCCAATTTTCTTTTCTTTCTTTACCTAAAGTACTTTGAGAATCTGTACTCATATTTTTACCACATAAAGAACCTGCTCCATGAGCCGGATACACAATAGTTGCATCTGGTAAATGTGTAAATTTATGTTGTATTGTATGATACATCTTTTGGGCAAGCTCTTCTCTTTTAGCTTTCATATTACCCGCTTTTTCTCTTAAATCGGGTCTTCCAACATCACCAATAAATAAAGTGTCACCAGAAAACATTGCATGGTTATTTTCTTTATCAACAGCAATTATGGTAATACTGTCTGGTGAATGTCCTGGAGAATTTATAGAAGAAAACGTAACATCTCCAATAGAAATTGAATTACCATCATCAAAAGCTTCATGTGTATAATTTGCACCAACTAATTGGCTAACATAAATTTTTGCTCCAGTTTCTTTATGTAATTGTAAATGACTACTCACAAAATCTGCATGAGGATGTGTTTCAAAAATGGCTTTAATTTTTACTTGATGTTTTTCTGCCAATTCATAATATGGTTTTGGATCTCTAGAAGGATCTACCAAAGCCATATCACCGCCACTAATAATAGCATACGAATAATGTGCTAATGGCTTATCTTCAAATTGTATAACATTCATCTTTTTTATTGTTTATAAATTAAATTCCGACCTACTATTTTCATTCTCAATAACTGGTTATTAATTTTACTTATGCAAATTTAATAAACAATAGTTTTTATAAATGCAACAAATGTTACTTAGAAGAAAATTTTATATGATTATTTTTGTAAAAACTGTGTAGAAAACAAAGATTTTTAATGATAAAAATCATACTAAAAGATATGTACATCTTTTAAATTTATATTTGTGAAGAACTGGAAAATCATTTTCCCAATATTATTTAGTACTCTTATACTCTACAATAGTTTAAGAGTGTCTATTACGTATATCTATTATAATTTAGACACAGCGGGTTTTATAGAAGCGTATTGCGAAAACAAAGACAAACCAGCATTGCATTGTGATGGTAAGTGCCACTTAAAAAAAGTGACAAAAACTACAGACGAAGAAAAAAACCAACCAATACAACTTACTGATTTTAAAGATCTATTATTATATAGTGAAAAAGTGTCTTCTTTTCATTTAACTAAATTTACAGATCAAAATACATCTACTTTTCAGTATTTAAATCTCTATCATTTTAAATTACTAGCATCTTGTTTTCATCCGCCAAATGCATAATTTTCTTTTTATTTTATAGAACTTCTATAAAAAAACTACATAGTTAAAATTAAAATTATTACAGATGAAAATATTTTATAGTGTGCTTTTATGCACGCTAATTTCTGCTACATCTTATAGTCAAGAAAAAGTAGCCTCCAAAAAAGATAGTACGAAACAAAAAGCAGTACAACTAGATGAAGTTATCATTACAGGAAAAACAAAGAAAGACCCTGTATTTAGTTCCATCGCTAATAAATATGCTAAAAAAATAGTACAGCCAAAAAATGTTGCCGATTTATTTAACAACATCAATGGTTTTTCAGTAATTAAAAGAGGAAATTATGCCATAGACCCTTCTTTTAGAGGTGCGCAATATGAGCAATTAAACATTCAATATGACGGTGGTACAAAAGCAATGCATGCGTGCCCTAACAGGATGGATCCTGTAACAACACACATAATTCCTGAAGAAATTTCTAGAATTGAAATCATAAAAGGCCCTTATACCGTTAGATATGGTGCTACTTTTGGAGGAATTATAAACTTAGTTACACAAAAACCAAATTATGAAGATTATGGTTTTCATGGAAAAGTTTCTGGCGGCTTTGAAAGTAACGGAAACTCCATGGTTAATTTAGCAGAACTACAATACATCAATGAAAAATTTGATATTGTTGCCAGTGGTGGTTATAGAGATTTTGGAAACTATAAAGATGGCTTTGGAACTGAAATTCCGTCTTCTTTTAAAAGCTCTGATTACGGAATTAAAGTTGGCTACAACTTTACCGAAAACCAACGTTTAAAAGTAGATTGGAGACAATCTTTTGGTCGTGATGTTTTACACGCTGCTTTACCAATGGATACAGAATATGACAACAGTAGTATTCTTTCTGTTGACTATAAAATAGACCATATAGCAAAAGTTATAAAAGCGATTACAGTAAAAGGATACCATAGTTATGTAGACCATTTAATGACCAATACTAACAGACCTTCTTTTATGATGACGGAAGCTGCTTCTTCTGTTGAAGCTACTACTGCTGGTGGTAAAATTGAAATCAATTGGCTACCCTCTAAAGCTCTAGATATGTATTCTGGAATTGATTTAATGAATATTGCAAGAGATGGTGGAAGAACTAGAATTGTTAAAATGATGAATGGAAGTATGCTTGCAACACCAAAAACTTTTTATGATAAAACTTGGCAAGATTCTTACATTACAGACCTTGGTTTTTTTACAGAAGCAAAATACAGTATCGCAGAAAACACCATTCTAACAGCTGGTATTCGTTATGACAATGTAACGTCTGATATTAAAGATCCCGCTGCAGATTTTGCCGAAATGTATAATTTAAAAAAACGTACAGAACATACTTTTAGCGGAACTGTTTCTATTAAAAAAATGATTTCTGATGCCTTTACTTTTGAGGCTGCTTATGGCCGTGGAATAAGAACTGCTAACATGATAGAGCGTTATATAAATCATTTTACAGTTGGACAAGACCCTTATAAATATGTAGGAAATCCAGATTTAAAAGCGGAGGTAAACAATCAGTTTGAAATTGGAATTAAAGGCTTTGAAGAACTTAAAAACGGATTTAATAGTTTTCAGTTTGAAACTTCGGTGTACTATTCTTATTTCGAAAATTACATTGTAGGAATCGTAGACCCAAGCATTTCAAGAAAATTTAATCCAACTACAGATCCTACTAGTGTAAAAGTATTTCAGAATTTAGACGAAGCATACAAAACTGGTTTCGAAGCGATGGCTCGTGTAGATTTTTTAGATTTCTATAATTTTAAAACGGAGTTTTCTTATGTGTATACAAAAAATAACGATTTAGACGAATCTTTACCTTTAACCCCACCTTTTACCACCAAATTTACTTTCGGTTTTCAAAAAGAATATATTTGGGCAAATGCGCAATATAATTTGGTTTCTAAACAAGACAATATTTCTGAAAGTTACGGAGAAACATCAACCGCAGGTTACCAAACTTTAGATCTTCGTTTTGGTGGAAAACCTCTTAAAAATATTACCTTAGGTGTTGCTGTTTTAAATGTATTTGACAAAGGATATAACAGTCATTTAAACTTTTCATTTACAAACCAAGCAGATTTTGGAAGAACTCCGGTTACAGAACCAGGACGTAATTTCTCTGCATTTTTACAGTATAAGTTTTAGAAAAAGAGAATGTACAAAACCTCAAAGGTTTTTATAACCTTTGAGGTTTTGTTTCAGATTTAACTCTAAAAATATCGTGTAATTTCTATTTCTTCACAAACTTAACAAACAACTCCATTTCTTGTCTATTCTGATAAGAATTATAACATTTTTCAAAAATATCCAAAGAAAAATAAGATTCGAAATAAGATAGATATTCTTCTTTATTCCCACCAAAAGGTGGATGATCTTCATTGAGTTTTGCATCAAAAAGTAAACCAACTAATTTACCTTCATCATTTAATAAATCTCTCATTTTTGATGCGTATTTTACTCGTAAATCAGGATTGATAGCACAAAAAAAAGTTTGTTCTATTATCAAATCGAAAGTAGCTTCTAAATCAAAAAAATTGCCATGAATTAATTGATTTTCCGGAAAACTAGGAACTCTATCTTTCAAATTCTCAAGCGGATTATGGCAAATATCAACCACAGAAACATTTTTAAATCCGTTGTTAAAAAGATACTCTGCTTCGTAAGAATTTCCACCACCCGGAATCAATATTTTAAGTTCTTTATTTGTTAATTGATCAAAATAAAATTTTAAAGGCGGAGAAACAACTCCTAAATCCCAACCAATTTTTTGAGTTTCATACTTTTTCTCCCAAAACTTCTCAGATAAATTCAACATTTCTAGTATTATAGTTATTATTTCATAGAATAACGGTAATCATTTTACTACCTACAAAATAGAGTTTATATTTGTAGTCTAGTTCAAAATAAACACTTTTTATGGAAACTTTAGATGCTGCAAAGAAAAATCTAACTGAAAAGGGATTTTTAGATATTGAAACTCCTAATATTGATTATGTTGAGGAAATCTTAAAACTAAAAAAAGAGAAGAATGCCGTTATTTTAGCGCATTATTATCAAATAGATGAGATTCAAGAAATTGCAGATTTTGTTGGTGATAGTTTAGCATTGGCGCAACAAGCCGAAAAAACAGATGCAGATATTATTGTTTTTGCCGGGGTTCATTTTATGGCAGAAACTGCCAAAATATTAAATCCGACTAAAAAAGTTTTATTACCAGACTTACTAGCAGGTTGTTCTTTAGCAGATTCTTGTCCGCCAGAACAGTTTTCAGAATTTAAAAAGAAACACCCAGACCATATTGTTGTTACGTACATTAATTGTTCTGCAGAAATTAAAGCGTTAAGCGATTACGTTTGTACCTCATCTAACGCTAGAAAAATTATCGATTCTATTCCGCAAGATCAACCTATTATTTTTGCACCAGATAGAAATTTAGGAGATTATTTAAACAAAGAAACAGGTAGAGAAATGTTACTTTGGGATGGCGCTTGTATGGTTCACGAAGCTTTTTCTATGGAAAAGTTAATAACTTTATACACAGAACACCCAGATGCAGAATTAATTGCGCATCCAGAATCTGAAGCACACATGCTAAAAGTGGCTAAATATATTGGCTCTACTTCTGGTCTTTTAAATCATGTAAAAAACAGCGATAAAAAGAAATTTATTGTAGCTACAGAAGCTGGTATTTTGTTTGAAATGATGCAAGAAAATCCTGATAAAATAATTATTCCTGCACCAGCAAAAGAAGATAATACTTGTGCTTGCAGCGAATGTGCATACATGAAAATGAATACAATGAAAAAATTGTATTTATGTTTAAAACACGAATTACCCAATATAGAAGTTGAAGAAGAATTGGCAAAAAAAGCAATTATTCCTATCAACAGAATGTTAGAACTTTCTAAATAACACCTTAAAATGTTACCTGATAAAAAAATAATTTCTACAGATTTTCTAGTAATTGGTTCTGGTATTTCCGGATTAACTTTTGCCCTAAAAACGGCAACTAAGTTTAAAGATGCCAAAATTACAATTGTTACAAAAGACGAACAAAGTGAATCTAACACTAAGTATGCACAAGGTGGAATTGCTACTGTTTATAACAGAACTGTAGATAGTTTTGAGCAACATATAAATGATACTTTAGTTGCTGGAGATGGTTTGTGCGATGAAGAAGTAGTAAAAATGGTGGTAGGTGATGCTCCAAAAAGACTGCAAGAATTAATTGATTGGGGAACCCAATTTGATGAAAATGAAAATGGAGATTACGATCTAGGTCGTGAAGGAGGACATTCTCAAAATAGAATTTTACATCATACAGATATTACAGGAGCAGAAGTTGAACGTGCCTTATTAGCACAAGTAAATGCACTTGAAAACATTGATTTTTTAACGCATCATTATGCAATTGATTTAATTACCGAGCATCAAACAAAAAAGAGAAAGACGAAACGAAATGGCAAAATTTCTTGTGATGGTGCTTATGTTTTAGATGAAAAAAATGCAATTGTAAAAACTTTTGTAAGCAAATTTACCATTTTAGCTTCTGGTGGTAATGGACAAGTATATGAAACTACTACAAACCCTGTGGTTGCTACTGGTGATGGAATAGGAATTGCATACCGTGCAAAAGCAGAAATATCTGAAATGGAGTTTATTCAATTTCATCCAACGGCATTATACAACCCAGGAGAATACCCTGCTTTCTTAATTTCTGAAGCTGTTAGAGGTTTTGGTGCTAAGTTAAGAGACTACAATGGTGACTTCTTTATGCATAAATATGATGAAAGAGAAGAATTAGCCTCTAGAGATATTGTTGCTAGAGCTATAGATAACGAATTAAAGAAGAGTGGAAAACCACATGTATATTTAGATTGTACGAATTTAGATATGGAAAAATTTAAAGAGCATTTTCCTAATATTACAGAAAAATGTGCTTCTTTAAATATTGATGTAACTAAAGATTTTATTCCTGTTGTACCTGCATCTCATTACATATGTGGTGGTGTAAATGTGAACAAAAAAGCGAAGACTTCTATTAAGAATTTATACGCTTGTGGCGAGGTTACCAGAACTGGTTTACATGGTGGAAATAGATTGGCATCTAATTCTTTATTAGAAGGATTAGTCTATGCTCATAAAGCTTTTTTAAATGTTTCTAAAAAATTTAGTAAAGCTAAAATGCCTAAAGATGTTCCTGTATGGAATGACAATGGTGTTATTAAAAACATGGAAAAAATATTAATTGCTCATGATAGAAATGAAGTAAAAACTATTATGACAAATTATGTTGGTATTGTGCGTTCTAACGAGCGTTTAAAACGTGCTGAGAAGAAGTTAAGGGTACTTTATGAAGACAACAAACGCTTGTATGATTATTCTGAACTTTCTGTAGATTTATGCGAATTAAGAAACCTTATTACAACAGCATATTTAATAACCCAATTTTCTAAAAAGAGAACCGAAAACTGTGGTGGTTTTTATAGTTTAGATTGTATTACTGAATAACGAAAGCACCTAAAATTAATTAGATGCTTTCATTTAATTCTATTGTAAATAATTAAATCCCCCGATTATTATTTACAATAGAAACTAAATCTTTTTTCTGAACAACGCCAGATTGCCTCCAAACCTGTTTTCCAGATTTAAATAAAATTAAAGTAGGCACACCTCTAACTTGGTATTTTGCTGCTATAGGTTGATTTTTATCAACATCTATTTTAATAATAGAAACGGTATCACCTAAAGTGTCTTTTACTTCTTTTAAAATTGGACTCATCATTTTACAAGGTCCACACCATTCTGCAAAAAAATCTACTAAAACAGGTTTATCTTGATTTATAATTTCTGAAAAATTGCTCATGCCTAAGAACTTTTTTATGATTATTTGTTAAAGGTAATACTCCAAATTCCTCTTACTTGGTTTTCACTATATCCAATTGCCAAATCATTTGGATATAACTTATCTATTTGCGCTAAAGTGCTATTTTTAATATCTACAGTTGGTTTTCCGTGACATTGTAAACACATACTATTTGTTTTAATTGGATAATACACTTTTACATTTTCTGCAGATTCTATAACAACTGGTACTGACTCTTTATTTAATTTAGCCTCTTCTTTAAACACTGTAATATACCCATTTTCTATAGCATCTGCCTTATTCTTAGGATTTCTAGGTTTATCAGACACCCTTTTAATAGTTGCTTTGTGTACCACAGACATACTATCTGTTAAAGGGAATGCTTTTACATTACAAAATTTTAATGCAGCTAGCGTTCCTTCTTTTTGAATTTTACTCATTAAGTTTTTCCCTAAAACAGCCTTCGTAGAAAGTGCATATTTTAAACCTCTTTCATTGTAAGGTACGTTTTTAAAATTATTTCCTTGTTGTTGTCTTCGCATTCCATTGCCATTCCCCATTCCATTACCGCCTCCGTTTCCATTTCCATGCTGTTGATTATAATGTTCTTCAAACCATGCTGGTTTTTCAATATCAAACTCAAATATATAATCTGCAATTTGTTTGACTGTCTCTTCTGGAAAATCCATTTTAGGCATTACTCCAAAACGTTTTACAGCGCCATACATTTTAGCATTTTCTGCTGTTGGGTTTTTAATAAAATCTTGCAAGGAATTAATAAATGCTTCTTTAGAACTATTGCCCATTGAATAACGCTTTTTTATAGCAATCATTGGTGGTGCAATTCTATTATCTTCTATGGTGGTTGGGTTGTGGCATACATAACAGTTTGTTTCCATTAACTTTTTACCAGGATGGTTTTGCATTTCTGAAACGTCATCCTTCTTAGAATAAGAAGGCTTTTTAGCATCTTTGCAACCAAACAGAACAGCAATTGCTATGAAAAAAGTAAAATATTTCATTGTTTTTATTACAAAAATAAGACTCCACTTTAAATTACACAGTAACTAATGTTACAGTTCTAAAACTTTTATACTATTTCTAAATAATTGAATTTTACTTTCGTTTTCTAATTTTTTTAATAATCTAGATACTACAACTCTAGAGGTGTGTAAGTCTTCAGAAATTTGTTTGTGTGTAACATGTAAAAGATCATTATGGGTAACCATCGCCTTGTCTTTTAAGTATTTAAAAAGGCGTTCATCCATTTTTAAAAAAGCAATCGTATCTAAAGCTTCTAAAAGCTCATCCATTCTACTGTGATACGTTTGTAAAATATAAGATTGCCAAGATTTATATTTCCCTAACCAATCTGCCATTTTTTCTTTTGGCAACATAATTAGCTCAACATTTGTTTCTGCAACAGCTCTAATTTTACTTTTTGTTTGTCCCATACAACAAGAAAGCGTCATGGCACAAGTATCTCCTTTTTCTAAATAGTATAAAACAATCTCATCACCATTTTCATCTTCTCTAAGAATTTTAATAGCTCCAGAAATTAATAAAGGCATAGATTTTATATAATCTCCAACTTCTATAATAGTAGTATTTTCTTTAAACTCCTTAGAAACACCTAATTGCTCAATCTCTAAGATTAAATCTTTCTCTAAAAGATAACCAAAATTATTTTCTAGTTTATTAGTCATATACCTTATTTTTTTCATCTATAAAAATAGTGAAATAGTTGTTAAAAATAAAGCATATTCTAACTTAATGTAACCACAAAAGCCCGAGATAACCTCAGGCTCTTATAAAATATTTGGGGGAAATTATTTTGCTTTTTTATCTGTACTCATTAATAAATAAACCGTGACAACCAAACCAACAACAACTACAGCAAAAATACCTATCATAATGGTACCATTTACCCAAGAAACCTGTGGTATATTTAAAAAATTCATAAGCGTTTTATTTTAAATTCAAAATTAATATATAAAATTATTTTAAGATATGACAAAAATCAGTTTTTAAAAACGCACATTTAGAATGTCTCCACTTAATTGTAAAAGCTGTAATTCTATCAATTTTGCATCAAATTTAGCATTATTATATGCTGTTTTAGAATTGATAAAATTAATTTGAGCTTGTCTAAACTCAATAGAAGTAATTTGCCCCAACTTGTAACGCTCTCTACTTCTATCAAAATTATTTTGTGTAGTTAACACGTTTTTTTCTTGTGCTTTTAGAATAAATAATTGGTTTTGATAATTTTCCCAAGTATTTTTCAGATTATTATCGATGGTTACTTTTTGCTGTTCTAATAATATTTGCTGATTTTCTAATGCTATTTTTGCGTTGGCAACCCTTGTTTTTGTGCCTCCTCCGTCGAACAAATTCCAAGACAAACTTAAACCAGCATTTAATCCGTTAGATGATGTAGATTTTGGCTGAAAGGCATTGGCAAGGTTTTCGTTATCATTCTGACTCCAACCATAAGATGAACTAAAGCCTAAAGTTGGTAAATAATTTGCCTTATTTATTTTGATATTAAACTCGCTAATTGCAATGTTTTTTTCATTTTGTTTTAAAATAGAATTATTAGCAATTGTTTTTTGTTGCAAATCTTCAAAATTCATCATTTCATTAAAACTAACCTCTGTTTCAACACTATAAGTTACCTCTGTTTCAATCCCTAAAATAATGTTTAAACCTCGTTTTACGTTGCTTAATTCTTGGTTGGCATTTATTAAAGTAATGCTATCATTATTTACATCAACCTCTGCATTTAATAATTCTAACCTTGTAGATTGCCCGTATTCATATTGATATTTTGCACGTAGTAAACGTTGTTTAGAAATAGACAATGCTTCGTCTAAATTCGATTTATTTTCTGATAACCTTGCAATTTGAAAATAAGAGGTAAACAATTGTAAATACGTGTTTTCAATCGTTTCTCTGGCTTGTAATTCGGTTAAATTATACGTTTCTTTTAATTGCTGATAATTGTATTTTCTTCCCAAACCATCAAAAAGAGTATAATTTAAACCAATACTTGCACTATAAGACTTGGTTATTGCACCTGTTGTAGATGTTGGGTCTCCTGTCTGTGGTGTGTTGGTTTGATTATTATTACTATAATTTGCACCAGAAGAAATACTAGCTGTCGGTAAAAAACCAGTATTGTAAATACTTTTATTGTTTTTTGCAACGTCTAAATTATTGTTCGCTATTTTAATTCCGAAATTATTTTCTAAGGTAATTTCTAGCGCTTCTTTCTTTGTTAGAATTTCTTGCGAAAATCCTTGTAAAGTCGATAAAAATCCGACTACTAATATGGTGTTTCTAATGATCTTCATGTTCATCAAATTTAGATTCTATGATAGCTCTTTCTACTTCTTCTTTATCTACTTTCTCTCCTGTTTTTAGCCATTTTATGCCCACTTTTACACTGTTAGAAACAGATAATAATAATGGCAACATTACCAATGTTAATATCGTTGCAATGGCTATTCCGTAAGAAATAGATATTGCCATTGGTATTAAAAATTGTGCTTGTCTACTTTTTTCTAATAATAACGGAGCCAAACCTGCAACTGTTGTTAAAGAAGTTAATACAATAGCTCTAAAACGAGATTGACCTGCTCTAATAAGAGCTTCATCGAATTTCATTCCTTCTTTTAAGTAAGTGTTGAATTTACCAATTAAAACCAAGCCATCATTTACCATAATTCCTACCAGAGCTATAATTCCTAAAAAGGATAAAATACCAATTGAAAAATTATGAAAATAATGTCCCCAAACAACACCAATCATACTAAAAGGAATCATTACAATTAATAATATTGGTTGACTGTAAGAACGGAATGTAAAGGCAATTACAATATAAATCAATAGTAAAATAATAGGACCTACTACGCCAACTGAATCTGTAGTTTTCTTAGCTTCTCTATTTTGACCTTCATACAAAGGAGTTACGGTGTGGTATTTAGAAAGTATTTCTGGCATTACTTTTAACTTAATGTCATCTAAAACTTCTGTTGCACTCGTTTCAAGGTCTTTTAAATCTGCCGTAATTTGAATTTCTCTTTTACCATCTAAATGATTAATGGCAATATCTCCTCTTTCTATGGTATAATTTGCAATTTCAGAAAAAGGAATTCTTGTTCCTGTTGCTGTAATAATACGCATGTCATCTAAATCTTTTATAGAAGACCGGTCTTTTCTATCATAACGAACCCAAACTTTAATTTCATCTTGACCTCTTTGAAAACGTTGTGCTTGAAAACCAAAGAAACCAGACCTAACTTGACTCATTACAGATTGCAAGGTTAAACCTAATAAGTAGGCATTGTCTTTTAATTTTATTTTTACTTCTTTAATTCCTGCCGGATCGTTGTCTGAAATATCTTTTAAAAGCGGATTATTTTCTAACTCATGTTTTAGTTCTTCTTTGGCAGCTTTTAATTCTGTAATGTTATTTCCTAATAAAGAAACCGCCACTGGGCTTCCTCCAAAATTACCACCAGAACCAAAGATTAAACTCTCTACACCTGTAACTTTACCAACTTTATCTGTAATTGTATTTGTTATTTCTGGTGATGAAAAATCTCGTGCTTCTCCTGGTAATAAATTTACCGTTAAAGTTGCATTTGCACTACCAGGACCAATTCTTTTTATTACATTTTCTATAACTTGTACATTACCTGTTTGTTTTTTGGTATACTCATCATTCACCAACCAAACCTTTTTTTCTATGGATGAAATAATAGAATCTGTAATTTGCTCGTTTGTACCTTGTGGCATTGTTAGTGTAATTTTAACACTATCACTTGCTACTCTAGGAAAAAAGGATTGTTTTACAATACCCGCTTTCATTGCCATAAAACTAAAAATTACCAAGGCAATTGGAATAGCAAACGCAAAGATTTTATTTTTTAATGAAAACTTTAAAAAAGGCACATAATAATTGTCTCTTAATTTACCCAAACCTTTATCTGCCGCTCTATTTATTTTATTAAAAAAAGCATCTATGGCATTTTTCTTAACTTCTACTCCGTTTTCTAAACGTTTTCTATCTAAAGCCTTAGAATGCGCAATGTGAGCCGGTAAAATAATTAACGCTTCTACTAAAGAAACTGTTAAGGTTAACATTACAATTGTAGATACTTCACCAAAGAAATCTCCTATTCTTCCATCAACAAAAAAGAACGTAGAAAACGCGATAAGAGTTGTTAGAATTGCAGAAACAATTGGCGGAATTACTTCCATAGTACCGTCTATGGCTGCTTGAATTTTAGATTTCCCTAAATCGTAATAATGATGATAAATATTTTCTCCGATTACAATACCATCATCTACCAAAATACCAATAACGATGATCATTCCAAAGAGAGATAGTACGTTTATAGTAACATCAAATTGAGCAGCAAAAATAAACATCCCAAAAAAGGAAATTGGCAAACCAAAAGCTACCCATATTGCCAAACGTAAGTTTAAAAACAACGCTAAAAAGAAAAGTACTAGCAAAATACCTGCAATACCATTTTCTATCAATAATTTAGTTCTACCATTTAATGTTGTACTTCTATCACTTGTAATGTTAAGTTGTACATTCTGATTTTCTTGATTGTATTTGTGTATGTATTCTTTTATTTTATCAGCAGAAGATATTAAATCTTCATTATTTGTATTACTTACAGTAATATCTATGGCTAAATTTTCATTATAATACAACCTGTCTGGTGTTTCAGACCAAGTATCTCTAACTTCTGCTACATCTTTTAAACGGATAATATTTCCGTTAGTTTCTGTTCTAACAATTAAATTTAAAAGTTCGCTTCCATAATAAAAACGATTACTTGCTCTAATTAAATAATCTTCTTGTTCGGTTTTTATATTACCACCTGTAATTAAAAGATTAGAGTTTTGTATTGCTGCAGCTACTTCAGAAAAAGACATGTTATACGCTAGTAAATCATTTTCTCGTATTGCTATTTCTATTTCTTCATCTGGAAAACCAGACAATGAAACTTGCGAAATTCCGTCTATTCCTCTAATATCATTTTCTACATTTCTAGCGTATTGTTTTATAGATTTAAGGCTTAAGTTATCTCCACTAATGGTAAAACTAATTGTGGGTCTAATGTTTTCTACTTTTGCAATAACTGCTGGCTCCATACCAGAAGGAAAAGAAGGCACTCTGTCTACTGCATTTTTTACATCAGATAAAACAACATCTATATTTTTTCCTTTTTCTACTTCTATATTTACCGTTGCAGAATTTTCTCTAGACACAGAGGTTACTCTTTCTACACCAACAATTCCTTTTAAATTGTCTTCAATTTTTAACACCACACCTTCTTCCATTTCTTGTGGAGAGGCTCCCGGATATGCTAATGAAATTTTTATTAATTGCGAGTCTGTTAGCGGGAAAAAGGAGGACTTCATATTTAAAGCACCTACCAATCCGAACAAAACAAAAGCAATAATAAATATATTAACTGCAACAGGGAATTTAATAAAATATGTAATTATTTTCTTCATACAATTACTTTTTATTAATTTTTACAATCATACCGTTAAATGCCCCAGGTAAAACCTGTGATAACATTTTTTGATTATTTTCTAAACCTTTTACAACCACTGTTTCTGAATTAAAATAAACAGGATTAATGGTAGTTAACATTAAAATACTATCGTTTTTAACTGTGTACACTGCTTTATTATTTACCAATAACTTTCTAGAAATTTCTATTGCGTTAGCTTCTGATTTTGCGACCAAATTGGCTTCTAAAAACATACCTTCTTTTAAATCTGGATGCTTTACATCTACGTAGACTTTTATAGTTTGAGAAACCTGATCTACTTTTCCATTAACACGAACAACTTTTCCTGTGTAATTTTTAGTTTTTTCTAAATTTGTGAGTGCAACTGTATTTCCTACTTTTAATAAGTCTGCAAATTCAGAACTGATAGAAACTTCCATTTCATAAACACTTGGGTTTATAAATTCTCCTAATTTTTGTCCAACTCTAACCAAAGATCCAGGCGTCACCAAAGCTTCTGTAAGAGTCCCCGTAAAAGGCGCTCTAATTTGATGTTTAGACAAACGAACTTCTAAGTTTTTAACATTGTAGTATGCAGTAACAATACCTCTACCATTAATAAAATACTTTTCTTTATCAGAAGAGAATGCTGGTAATTTTGGGGTAGTAGAATTCATGTCAAAACCTTTAATATAGGTTTCCCATTTGCTAAATTCATTAGGGTAATCTAAACGTAAATCTGGTAAAATTGCTGTAATTAAATTATTTAAATTACTTTTTTGAGATTGTAAACTAGCATAAAACTCATCGCTATTAATACTTAACAAGGTTTCGCCTCGGTTATAATTTGTACCCGCTTTAAATAGTTTGGTAGAAGTTTTTAAAATACCAGAAACTTCAGAATATATTTCTATTTTATTTTTTGCTGTTAAATTACCGTTCGCAGATAAAATAATAGGAATCTCTTTATTCTCTACGCTTTTTACGTAAGCAGTTTTAATTTGCCTTTTATATTTTGGTTTTGGCTTTTGGTTTTTATCAATTAGATAATTACCTAAAATTATTGCTCCTACAATAGCTAAAACCCCTAGAACGGCTAGTATAATTTTTCTCATAAATCGGTTGTTAAATATGTTTTAATTTAGAATATAAATTAGTCTGTATTTTTTTAAAAATATTAATTATTTGTTGTTTATCTTCCGGCGTAATATTAGTTTCCATAGTGGTAATTAAATCTTGAATAATAGGTTTTGCTTTATTAAAAACTTCTTTTCCTAAATTGGTTATGTATACATTTTTAATACGTTTGTCGTCTTTATTTTGTTCTCTAAAAATGTAGTTTTTCTTTTCCATATTTACTAACAAACGTGCCAAAGAAGATTTGTTTCTTAACGTTAAAAAAGCCAAATCATGTTGATTTAAACCGTCTTGATCATGTAACTTTTTTAAAAGCATCATTTGTTCTTTAGTAAGATCTATGTTTCTAGATCTAAATGATTCTTGAAAAAAAAAATTAACCATTTTCCCTGTTTTCCCAAGCCAAGGGCCTATTGAGTTTTCAAAATCTATATGTTGTTCATCATTTTTCACGCAGCAAAAATAAACATAATCTCAATTAGTTGTATATGCAACTAATTAAGGTTGTGTTAAAGAAATCATAATTTTATGTATTCTTATTTTTTATGCCTCTTTATATTCAAAAAATATATAAATGCTTCTAATTATAGAATTTCTCGTGCTTTTAAAAATGCCAAAAGAAGTTGTTTTAATAGAGCTTCTAAATTTGTGCTTTTTGGTAGAACAAACTGTATATACCCAAGATGTATAACTGGTATTATAATTGAAGACCATAAAATCTATTTGATTAAATAGTGAATTATTACATTAGAAAACGGAACTTTGCAAATAAAGAGAACTCCTTTAGAAGCAACCGAAAATTTAAAACCTTATATGAATTAATTTGATTTGTTGTACCAATACAAATACCGCGCAATTTTTCTCTTCTATAGATGAAATCCCTTCTCAAATCTGGGAAAAATTAGGTTGTACAATAAATATTTATTTTCATCCAGATTTTTTAAAATCAATAGAAAAAAATCACCCAGAAATTACCTTTTCTTATATTGTTTTGGTTGATAACAAAAATTCTCCAACTGCTTTTGCAAGTTTAAAAATGATAGATTTTGAATTGAATTCTATTAAAAACGATTTCGAATTTTTAAAAGACATTGGCAGAAAACTACATGTATTTCCGGATAAAAAACCTTTAAAATTATTGATTTGTGGCAACACCTTTGTGAGTGGAGAACATGGTGTTTTTATCAAGGAAAATGAAGATAAAAAAGCCATTATAAAAGAATTAGCAGAAAGTATTAATCATTTTGTAAATTCTGATAAAAAACTAAAAAAACAGATAGATGCTTTTCTAGTAAAAGACTTTGCGAAGGAATCATTGTTTATAACTGATGTTTTAAAAGATTACAAATACCATCCATTTTCTGTAGAGCCTAATATGAAACTTCAGCTGCATGATAATTGGCAAAATTTTGACGATTATTTAGCTGCGATGAAAACCAAGTTTAGAGTAAAAGCAAAAAAAGCTTTTAAGCAAAGTGCCGCAATTAAAATTAAAGAAATCACTTTAGAAGACATCGAAGAGATGTTACCTAAAATGACTGCTCTCTATGAAAAAGTGGCTCTGAATGCTGGTTTTAATTTGGGGATTTTTAATTTGGAAACATACAGGGATTTAAAGGAAAAATTTGGGGATAATTACATTTTAAAATCTTATTGTTTAGATGATAAGATTGTTGGTTTCATTTCTGGTATCATCAACAAAGAGTCTTTAGACGCCCACTTTGTAGGCATCGATTATCAACTAAATAGAGAGTATGCCATTTACCAAAGAATGTTGTACGACTATATAGAAATTGCTATTGATAAAAAACTAAAAACCATTAATTTTGGAAGAACCGCTAGCGAAATAAAAAGTTCGGTTGGTGCAGTTCCTCAAGATTTAACCATGTATCTTCGTCACAAGAAAACTATTAAAAATAAAATTTTAAAGTTATTTTTGCAAAGAGTTCAACCAACTCCATTTCAACAAAAATTTCCATTTAAAAATTTAGAAATTTCTCATGAAAAACACTAAAGAATTAATTGCCCTTTTAAACTTAGAAAACTTAGGAAACCATAATTTTAGTGGAAATAGCGTTACTATTGGTAGCCCAAGTGTTTTTGGCGGACAAGTTATAGCACAAGCCGTAAATGCAGCTTATAAAACCATACCAGAAAATCGTTTTTTACATTCTTTACATTCTTATTTTTTAGAAGCCGGAGATCTAACGATTCCTATTAATTACCATGTACAAGAAGTAAGAAATGGTGGTAGTTTTTCTACAAGAAGAGTTACTGCTAGCCAAAATGAAAAAACTATTTTTATTTTAGCAGCTTCATTTCATAAAAAAGAAGATGGTTTTGAACATCAAACAACATTTGATTCTAACATAAAACAACCCGAAAAATTGTTAAGTTGGGATGATTTGTTGGATAAATTTGGCGATTTTTTACCAAAATCTATGAAATACTTTTTAAGTATAGAAAGACCTATAGAATTTAAACCGGTTAGAATTCCCAACCCATTACAACCAGAAAACTTACCACCAACAGAACAAGTTTGGTTTCGTTTAAAAGGAGATAAACAAGAAATGGGTTTTAGAACAAAACAAGAAATTCTTGCTTATATTTCTGATTATAACATCTTAAACCCTGCATTTAATCCGAATGCAAGTAATTATAATTTTGGCAATACGCAAACGGCAAGCTTAGACCATACTATGTGGTTTTTTAGAGATTTCGATTTTGATGATTGGATGCTCTATTCTGTGGAATCTCCAAATGCTTTTGGGGCTAGAGGATTATCTAAAGGAAATATTTTTACAAGAGATGGTAAATTAGTGGCTTCTGTTGCGCAAGAAGGATTGTTAAGACCTATTAAAAAGTAGCAGTAGTAGCAGTAGCAGTAGCAGTAGCAGTAGCAGTAGCAGTAGCAGTAGCAGTAGCAAAATTAAAAATTTAGAATTATTATGAGTCCAGTTATTTATATTTTAACCACAAACGGATTGCTTTTTTTAATGAGTATTATTTTTCTAAAATTTCCTCCAAAGAAAATAAATAATTGGTACGGTTACAGAACACCAAAAACAATGCTCAATCAAAAAATATGGGATTTTGCGCATGCCGTTTTTAGTAAAAACTTACTTATTTATGCGGGAATTTCACTTTTAGGTGGTTTGGTATTTGCATACTTTGCAACTAAAGAATTGACTTGGCAACCTATGATTTTGGTATTATTATCTGTTTTAGTTAGCATTATAAAAACAGAAAGAGCATTAAATGATAATTTTACAGAAGAAGGTAAAAAGAAGAAAAATTAGATTTTTTTCAAACTAAAAAACCTTTTTAAACACCTATCAACATTAGCCTTTACTAAAAATAGTTTACATTTATGTTAACTTTATGAAGTTCATTTTTTTTAGATAGAAATTATAACTTAAAGATTTGAATTATAAAACAGGGTATTGAATAAGCCTATTTTTTTTAATACAAAACACTTAAAAACAATCAATTGAACACGTCTTACTTCTTTTAGCGAAGCGGTCTTAAGTCTTTTTTAGTCTGTATTTTTGACGTATCAACTAAAAACAGTTTCTAAAATTTGTAACGATTTTGGTTTTCTAAAACCATCTAAATGCAATTCGAAATACTGAATAATTATTTTTAAGACAATCTGTCTCTCTTGTTTTCCAAAAGATACATTTTCTATTTCATCAAAAGTAATCCCTAACAGCTTTTTAAATTGATAATAATAATTACCAGAAATAATATTTTTAGGAGAAGTTAAATCAGAAAAGACTCCTTCACTTAAATCAAACCCTAACTTATCTTTCTCAGATAAATCTGGATAAAAGCCCAAAAAACGTGTTAAATTCAATAAAAACAACAAGTGAAAGTTTGCTATTTTATCGTGTAAATCTAACCAAATAAGCCCCGATTCTAAATACTCAAAAAGGTCTTCATTTTTCTCTTCCTCTTTTATTGCATAAGACAAAACTTCAGACAAAAACAATACCACAGATTGTTTAACAATGTCTCTATAAATAGTTTGATATGGGTTAGAAACCTGAACTTCTTTAATAGAGTTTAAAGTTCCTTTATTATTATGACTTGCAACAATAATAAGTTGTGTTAATGGTTGAAAATAAGCTACTTTTAAGCCTCCTTTTTTAGCTTTTAAAATACCTCTAATTAAATAAGACTTTACACCTTCTTCTTCAGTATAACATTTTACAATTAAACTAGAATCACCAAATTTTAGAGTACTTAAAACAATTGCCTTTGTAGTTACAATAGCCATATTAATTTACAATTGCAATTTTTGTAACGCCTGTTTCTGAAGCATCATCATTAGATAATAACACAATATAAATACCAGAAGCTACTTTAGTACCTGCCAGATTTTTTTTATCCCAAACCACTTTTCCCCCTTGTAATTCTTGCCCTTCTACTACATTGGTTTCATACACCAAATTACCAGCAACATCTATTATTTTTACGTTGGTTCCTTTTGGTAAATGGGCTCCGTTTCTACCATCAATAGTTACCGTTTCATGATTTTTTAAAGCAGGATTTGGGTATGCATACACCTCAGGAATTACATCTCCAAAGGGCGACACTTTACTATTATAAGCAACAATACCTTTATTGGTTGCAAAATAAACTTTACCAGTACTATTATCTACGGCAATTTTTACAATTTTATTAGATGGTAATGGCGAATTGTCCATGCTAAAATTTGCTAACGTTGTTTGCCCATTCGGATTTGTATAAATTACACCACCATTATCTGTACCAAACCATTTATTATCTGCACCATCTATTGCAATACTATTAACTCTTTGATCTCCTAAAAGTCTTTCTCCAAAACCCTCTTCGTTTCCGTTAATAACTACAGCATTAGCGTTTGGTGTGGTATCATCAAAAACGCCTGATGCATTGTTATACATTACCAAACCAGATCTGGTACCAATCCAAACTCTATTACTAACATCTATAGCTACAGATTCTACATTTGCATCCGGTAGATTCCCTAAGTTAGGGGTTGCAATCAATGCTTTTTTTCTATTTCCGTTTTCATTAAAAACGTAGACTCCATTTGCTCTAGCCCCATACCAAAGACTGTTATTGTTATCTATAGCAATTTCACTAATACCTGCTTTACTAACATCTGTTTCTACAGATCTCATATCAAAACTAGACCAATTGCCGCTTGTAGAAAGTTTGTGTAACTCATTATCTACTAAAACATTTGTAACCCATAAATTTCCTTGCGGATCGAAAACAGTACCACTAACTCTTATGGTTACTCTGTTTGGGATATCCGCAACAATATCTTCTAAAGAACTATTAGAATCATTATAAAATGTTTTTAATTCATCGTTTTCTATCACTAATAAACCTCCTGTTGCATTTTTATTATTAATAGAAGTTATATTCGTATCACCAAAAGAACTTACATATACTTTGTTTTCTGCATTTGGGTCAATGGTAATATGGTTTAAATCTGTAAATGGAGCCTCTGCATTTAAATTTATATTTTTCCATTTTTCTCCGTCGGGTTCTCCCTTGTTATAATGGCTGATAAAACCTATTCTATTTCCAATAGGCGTATATGTATCATCGTACCCTCCATAAACCACCCAAACATTATTGTTGCTAGCAGCTATAGAAAAAATATCATTTTCTATAGGGCCTTCTGGATGGATTTCAATATAATCTATGCTATTTTTATTCTTTTGTAAAATACCATATTCTTTGGTTGCTAAAAAAATGGTATCATTTTCAAAAAAGGAATTGTTTAAAGAAAAATCGAAATCTGACGTTGTGTTAATTTTCAAAATGGTACTTAAGGATGCATTTAAAATTTCTGAAAACTTATTTAAGGTTACTGATAAAGAAGATGCAGTACTTTTAATAGAAATAATAGTTTGAAAGAAATCTCTTCTTTCATTTAAATTCTCTCCATTTATTTCATATAATTTTGTTTCTGATATTGTAAATACCCTATTATTAAACGTCGTTAATTCTTTAAAATTTCTACCATTAAATTGTCGTTGCCAATTATTAAAGTCTATTAAAGATGTCTCATTTATATCAGCGGTATAAATTCCGTCTTCTGTGGCAGCATAAATAACATCCTTTAAAACGGTAGTTTCATTAATCTTTACAGCACTAGAACCTGCTCCTATAAAATAGGTGTCTCCAAACTCTAACTTATCAATATCATAAGCAACAATAGCAAATGGTGTAGACAAATACAATTTATTGTTATACTCCGTAATATCATTGATACTTTTTTCTCCAGATTGATTAAAACTTACAATATCGGATGAAATGGTTATTAAACCATCCTTATCTACAACTTCTACCAAGCCGTTTTCATAACCAATTACAAGCCTCTCAAAAGCACTACTGTAATGAATAGCACTTGTAATTTCTCCAGACAAACCTTGTACAGAAGATAGTTTTTCTATCTCATTAGTAGTCACATCATACGTAAAAACAGCATTGTCTGCCAATGCATAAATTACATTATCTACCTTCACAAAATCTTTTACATTATTGTAAGAATAAAAATCTTCCCAAGAAGCACTGTAATCTGTTTGAGCAGAAAAAAGTACTGAAAATAGCAATATATATAGTAATAATAGTTTTTTCATTATTAAATTTTGATTCTCAAAGATATTTATTTATTGTTACAATAACGATAAAACACCTTACATTAGTACAAAAATGAAAAGATTTTATGAGCTTAGAAATAGAAAGAAAATTTTTAGTAAAAAACGATGATTTCAAAAGTAAAAGTTTTGCTCAAAAAAGCATTAAACAAGGGTATTTAAATTCTGATAAAAACAGAACTGTAAGAATTAGAATAGCCGATGAAAAAGCTTTTATAACTATTAAAGGAAAGTCTAACGCAACAGGAACAACCCGTTTTGAGTGGGAAAAAGAAATTGACAAAGCAGAAGCAGAAAATTTACTTTTATTGTGCGAACCTAGTATTATTGATAAAACTAGATATTTAGTTAAAGTAGGTAATCACACTTTTGAAGTGGATGAGTTTTATGGTGACAACCATGGTTTAACGGTTGCAGAAGTAGAATTAAACTCAGAAACTGAAACTTTTACAAAACCAAATTGGTTAGACCAAGAAGTTACTGGAGATGTAAAATACTATAATTCTAGCATTAGTAAACATCCTTTTAAAGACTGGATTTAAAAACTACAAGTAGTAAATGGCTATAAAATGACTGATACTACCTAATAAAACAAATACGTGAAAAATTGCGTGGTTATAAGGTATCTTTTTAATAGAATATAAAATAGCACCAATGGTATAAAAAACACCTCCACCAATTAATAAGTTTAAATTAAAACTTGGTAAAGCAACCATTAAAGGTTTTATAAAAAACACCACTTGCCACCCCATTAAAAGATACATTGCTGTAGAAATTTTATCGAATCTTCCGGTAAAAAACAATTTTAAAATAATACCTGTTAAAGCAAATACCCAAACCGCAATAAACATATACCAACCTAAGTCAGAGTTTAAAGCAACCAAACAAAAAGGGGTATAACTCCCAGCAATTAAAGCATAAATAGCAGCGTGATCAAAAATATTTAACCGTCTTCTTTTCTTCGGATTTTTCGCTGCATGATAAAATGTAGAAGCAGCGTATAAAATAATTAAACTTACCCCGTAAATTAAAAAACTAGTAACCTCCCAAAAGTTAATATAGTTTGTTGCTTTTGCTATTAAGAAAGGAAAAACAAGAATACTTGCAAGCAAACCTAAACCATGAGACCAAACGTTTAAGCGTTCTTCTGTTTCTGAATATCCATGATTAAATTTTTCTTTCATTTTGTGCTATTTGTATCTTTCATGTACTTTTTATCACTTACCAAATCATTGTAAATGATATTAAATGTTTTGTCTTTTAAATTATTTACATCACTAATAGACAATCCTTTGGTTATAATAAACGGATGTTGATGCACTCTTAAAGTTCCAAAACCACCTTTAAAAACATCCCAAGAAAATAGACGTTTACTATCGTAATACACCTGAGGTACAATTGGCATATCAAATTCTATAGCCAAACTAAAAGCACCTTTTTTAAATGGAGCCAAAACAACATTTTCTTCTGGCACTAATCCTTCAGGAAAAATAGCCATACTTACACCATTTTGCAATCTTTTTTTAGCCATTCTATAAACTCTTCTTCTACTTTCTGGATCTCTTCTATCAACCATAATAACAGCTCTCTTATAAAAAAAACCAAATACAGGTATTTTAGCCAATTCGTGTTTACCAACAAATACAATAGGGTTTTTACTTGAAACTACCAGCACAAAAGGATCCATTAAAGAAGTATGATTTGGGCAAAACATATAACTTTTATCTGGTGCTATTTTTTCGTCTAATTGCAAATTTAAACGAAAACCCATTCCGTAAATTAAAACTTTAGACCAAATTCTAACTAATTTCCAAAGTAAATGATAGGAGTCTTCTTTTATTGTAAAAATAAACAGCAAAGGAGACATTATTACGACAGTTGTAAACATTAAAATGTAGAACCACAGACGCCAAATAAGAAGAAAAGGAATTTTAATATACTTCACAATATTACCAAACGTTTAATAGTACTTTTAATTATTATAACTTAAAAAGAATAAAGTTGACACTCTAAAACTTAATCTGTAAGCAAAAATACTAATATTCTTTTGTTTGATAGGTTTTCTTAAACAAAACCTTATTTTTGTACTTGTAGAGTGTAATTAGAATCTCTCAATCAAAAAAAGATAAAAACAAAGTAATGTCTAGAATTTTAACAGGTGTACAAAGTACAGGAACCCCACATTTAGGAAATTTATTAGGAGCTATTTTACCAGCAATAAAAATGGCAAATAGCCCAGGGAATGAATCTTTTATATTTATTGCAGATATGCATTCTTTAACCCAGATTAAAGATGGGGAAGAATTAAGAGAAAACACATATAGTGTTGCTGCTACTTGGCTTGCTTGTGGATTAGACATTAATAAAACCATATTCTACAGACAAAGTGATATACCACAAACAACAGAATTAACTTGGTATTTAAGCTGTTTTTTTCCATACCAAAGATTAACTTTAGCACATGGATTTAAAGACAAAGCAGATAGATTAGGTGATGTTAATGCCGGTTTATTTACGTACCCAATGTTAATGGCTGCAGACATTTTATTGTATGATGCAGAAATTGTACCTGTAGGTAAAGATCAATTACAGCATTTAGAAATGACACGTGATGTTGCTAATAGATTTAACAATATTGTGGGAGAAACGTTGGTTCCGCCACAACCAGGAATACAAGAAAACACTAAGTTAGTTCCCGGAATTGATGGTGAAAAAATGAGTAAATCTAGAAATAATCTTATCAATATTTTCTTACCAGACAAAAAGTTAAGAAAACAAGTAATGTCTATTAAAACAGATAGTTTAGGTTTAGAAGATCCTAAAAACCCAGATACAGATAATGTTTTTGCTTTGTATAAATTATTAGCAACCGAAGCACAAACTGCAACCATGAGAGCAAATTACGAAGGTGGAAATTATGGCTACGGACATGCAAAACAAGCTTTATATGAATTGATTGTTGAGCAGTTTTCTCCAATAAGAGACCGCTACAATCATTATATGGAAAATAAGCATGAACTTGATGAGGCTTTAAAAATTGGAGCAGAAAAAGCAACTGTTGTTGCTAATGGAGTTCTAAAAAGAGTAAGAGCTAAAATTGGTTACTAACAGCATAAAAATATGTGAGAATTCTTTTCAATTATGAAATAAATGTTGATTGAATTCCATAAAAAAATCCGAAAGCAAATGCTTTCGGATTTTTTTATACTTATAAAGTTTTTTTATTGAATCTTCATAGATTTTCCAATTGCCTCTAACTCAAATAAAAATGCTCTTTTATTCACCGAAGGTGCATACGTAAACCCCTCAAAAATAATTAATCTATTGTTCTTTTTATCAACTACGGTGTAGTTTAAAAAAGGTCCTGCCATAAAATCATTTTTTACTTCCCATTTCCCACGAGTTTCATAAGCTTTTTTTCCATCTATAACGGCGTCAAAAGTAAAAGGAGTATACGCTTTTTCTGTAATCATATACATTGTTTTTGGGTCTGAACCAGGAATATGTTTTTTTCCAATTTTGTTTCTAACAGAAACAATGCTATCAGCAACCTGTGTTTCATCCTCTAAAGGAACTGAATATACTAAAATATTATTACTTCCTGTTTTTGCAATTCCACTAGACAAATGTTGGCGCAACCACAAAAAATCTCCAGTATCATCTACCAAATTAAATTTATTGCTAATGGTTAAAGAAATTCCTAAATTTTGTAATGTTTTAAACTGAGTATCATCTAATTTATCCTTTGCAAACAAATTCTGAAGCATTGAAGCATCAGAGTCTAAAAACGTTTTAATAATTTCTTTCTCGTGCTTTTTAAACATTTTTACAACATCTTCTCTATCTTTTCCGTACACATACACAATAGTTTGTGGCTGCGCATACACATTATTTTTTACATAAAATTGCGCTTCATCTGAAACCCCAATAATCATAATATTTCTAGCAACCTTCATCATTTTACCAAAACCATTTGGCGCTACTTGAGAAACTGATAAAAGAGATTCTGGTTGTGGTAAACCCACCATTAATTCTCCAAAAGAGTTTCTAATTTCTTTTCCAATATCGCCAGCCCAATCACTCGCCTTAGTAATCACCATTACTTTATTTACCTTACCAACAGACGATTGTAAAATAATTTTATCTTTACCATTATCACACGATAATATAAAAAATGCAAGAGAAAATAATAGATATATTTTTTTCATGGGTTTAGCTTTTAAAGTAATTTAGTTTAGTTATGGGTTTTAATTCTTTAGCATTTCAAATATTGTTCCACTTTCAAATATTTTTCAGGAAAATTATTATTTTTTCAAAGAAAAATTTAAAAATGTTTTTTTAGGTATCTTTTATGGTAAGTTTTACTTCTTTATTTTTTCTTTAACAACAAACTATTTCCCTAATTTCTTTGGATAAACAGACAATCTCTGACCTATTTTTAATCGGCTTGTTTTTAAACTATTCCAACGTTTAAGATCACTTACACGTACACCAAATTTATTTGCAATTTTACCTAAAAAATCTCCACTTCTTACTTTGTAACGAACACGTTGGTCCATTTCAAAATATTTAGGTAAAGGTTTCTCTCTTTGTGCATCATCTGTATCTGCCAAAGCATAAATTTCTTTTTCTTTATCTAAAAATTCAATAATCTTATCACTCGGTAACCTTAAAGCATATTTTCTATCTTTTATAAACGGAATAATATCTAATTTATAAGATGGGTTTAATTCTGACAAAATATCTTCATCCACATCTATTTTCTCTGAAATTTGATCGAAACTAATGGTTCTTTTTATTTGAATGGTATCTGTCTGAAAGTTGAAGAACTTTGGTAATTCAGAATAAATATTATGCTCATTTGCATATTCAAAAATATACATAGTTGCATAAAAAGCAGGCACATAATCTGCAGTTTCCCTTGGTAAATAAGGTCTTATATTCCAATAATTTTTATATCCTCCAGATCTTTTTATAGCTTTTCTTACATTTCCCGGGCCAGAATTATAGGCAGCTAGCGCTAAATCCCAATCACCAAAAAGAGTAAATAACTCGCTTAAATATTTACAAGCTGCTATAGTTGCTTTTACAGGATCTTGGCGCTCATCTACATAAGAACTTACTTTTAAATCGAACTGAATACCAGTACCGTACATAAATTGCCACAAACCAGTAGCACCAACTCTAGATTTAATTTGAGGTCTTAAAGCAGACTCTACAATTGCCAAATATTTCATTTCTAACGGAATATCATATTGATCTAGATATTGCTCAAACACGGGGAAATAATATTTTGCTTTTGCCATTAAACCTGGATAGTATCTTTTACGATACAATAAATAACTGTTTATTACTTTTTCTAACGATGGATTAAAAGCTAAATTAAAAGGCGTTTTATCATTTAAATTAGACAGTCTAACCTTTAATAAATCTGTACTTAAAGCCGTATCTGTATTGCCAATAATATCTTTATCGTTAATTATATAACTTAAAGAATCTACCAAAGCAGATTGAAATTTTTGATCTACCAATAAACTATCAATTAAATCTAAATCAGCGTCGGAAAACAAAAATTGATTGTTTGATTCTATTATAGAATCTTGAGCAATAAATAAGGTGTCTTTTTTCTCTTGCGAAAAGACAGTACTTGTTAATAGGATGAATATAAATAGTTTCTTCATGTGTTATTTTAGGGTTCTACTGTACTAAACAAGATATTTTATTATAAACTAAGTTCTACTGCAATTGGGCAATGGTCAGAATGTTTTGCTTCTGGTAAAATATATGCCCTAGAAATTTTATCTTTTAAAGGTTCTGATACCATGGCATAATCTAAACGCCAACCTTTATTATTAGCTCTAGAATTTGCTCTATAACTCCACCAAGAATATTCTTGTTTCTCTTGATTTAAAAAACGAAAACTATCTATAAATCCGCTCTTAATAAACTCACCAATCCAAGTTCTTTCTTCTGGTAAAAAGCCCGAAACGCCTTTCATTTTTGGGTTGTGAATATCAATTTCTTCATGACAAATATTATAATCGCCACAGATCACTAAGTTTGGGATTTCTTGTTTTAAATTATTGATGTATTCTTGAAATTCATCCATGTATTTAAACTTAAAATCTAATCTTTCAGAATTTGTGCCAGAAGGTAAATACAAGCTCATTACAGAAACATTATCAAAATCTACACGTAAATTTCTACCTTCAAAATCCATTGATTCTATTCCGGTACCGTATTCTACATGATTTGGTTTTTCTTTACAAAAAATAGCTACCGAAGAGTACCCTTTTTTCTGTGCAGAAAACCAATAATGATATGGATATCCCGCATTTTCAAAATCCGTAAGATCTAATTGTTCTTTATGTGCTTTGGTTTCTTGTATACAAATTACATCTGGATTTGCTGCCTCTAACCATTCTAAAAAACCCTTTTTTAAGGCGGCTCTAATTCCGTTTACGTTGTATGATAATATCTTCATATATGCTTTTTTATTTTCCCAAAAAAGGAAAACACTTTAGTTTTATTATTATTCTATAATTATTAGATTCTTTAACAAGAACCCAGTAAATTGGGTCTTAGAACCTGTTTGTGTACTAATCTTATTTTTTCTTGGTGATAAAACGACAGCTAAAGGTACTGCAATAATTATTCTCATAATTGCACTATCAATTTTAAAGCCAAAATCTAATATTGCAATAAAAACAATTGTTAAAAAGAAGATTACTAAACCTAGTTTTTTCGCAAGATATTCTATTCCAATATTAATTTTTCTATTTTAATCTAAAAAAATAGGATTCTTTAAAAAGAGCCAAGTAATTTGTTTTTTCTTTCCAGTTTGAGTTATAATTATTTTTTTTCTTGGCGATATCATAAAAGCTAAAACAGCACAAATACCCGCTTTTAAAGGAAGGCTATCTGTTTTATAAAATTGATCAAAAATCAACATAAACAGCACGATAATAATCGGATAAATTAACCAATATGTTTTCTTAAATAACTTCATTTTAAATATTCATTTCTGGGATTTCTCCATTTACAACCAACGTTCCTTCTGTTGCTTTTTTAATTTCATCAACAGTTACTCCAGGAGCTCTTTCTAATAAATGAAACACATTATCCTTTATTTCTAGAAGCGCCAAATTTGTCACTACTTTTGTAACACAACCTACACCTGTTAAAGGCAAAGAACATTGTTTTAAAATTTTAGATTCCCCATGTTTATTGGTATGCATCATGGCAACGATAATATTTTCTGCAGAAGCTACTAAATCCATTGCTCCTCCCATTCCTTTTACCATTTTACCAGGAATTTTCCAGTTAGCAATGTCTCCATTTTCTGCAACTTCCATAGCTCCTAAAATAGTTAAATCTACATGTTTACCTCTAATCATTGCAAAGCTCATAGCAGAATCGAAAAAACTTGCTCCAGGCATTGTTGTAATCGTTTGTTTCCCTGCATTAATAATATCTGCATCTTCTTGCCCTTCAAAAGGAAAAGGTCCCATGCCTAGAACACCATTTTCACTTTGAAACTCAACCTCTATATCTTCACCTACATAATTTGCAACTAACGTTGGAATACCAATACCTAAGTTCACGTAAAACCCATTTTGGATTTCTTGTGCTATTCTTTTTGCAATACCATTCTTATCTAAAGCCATAACTATTCGTTTTGTCTTATAGTTCGTTGTTCAATTCTCTTTTCATAATCCTTTCCTTGAAAAATACGTTGTACAAATATTCCGGGAATATGAATATTATTTGGATCTAATTCTCCAACTTCAACCATTTCCTCTACCTCTGCCACTGTAATTGTTGCGGCTCCACACATATTAGGATTAAAATTTCTAGAAGTACCTTTAAAAATTAAATTACCGGCAGCATCTCCTTTCCATGCTTTTACAAATGCAAAATCTGCTTTAAAAGCAGGTTCTAATACATACATTTTTCCATCAAACTCTCTAGTTTCTTTTCCTTCGGCCACTTCTGTTCCGTAACCTGCAGGTGTGTAAAAAGCAGGAAAACCTGCTTGTGCAGCTCTACACTTTTCTGCTAATGTTCCTTGCGGAGTTAACTCGACCTCTAATTCTCCAGATAACATTTGTCTTTCGAACTCATCATTTTCTCCTACATAAGAAGAAATCATTTTTTTGATTTGTTTATTTTGAAGCAATAATCCCAAACCAAAATCATCTACACCTGCATTGTTAGAAATACAAGTAACCTCTCTAACATCTAGTTTCACCAATTCAGCAATAGCATTTTCTGGAATTCCACATAAACCAAATCCACCCAACATAAAAGTCATTCCATTTTTAACACCATGTAAAGCATCTTGTACGTTATTTACTTTTTTATTGATCATAATGTTATTGTTTTAGAACTTATCGATTAGTCTCGAGGCAACCTTTTATTAATCTACATAAAAATATGGCTGAAAGTAAATTTAGCTCAGATTAAAAATCGGTATCTTCCTCTATGGGGCTATCTTTTTCATCAGATTTTTCATCACAATTAATATTGATTGATAAATTTTCTGGTTTTTCAAAATCTTCTTTACTGATATTTAAAGTTTTATCTGCATAACATTTTTGCATATATAACGCCCAAGATGGTAAAGACATCGTTGCTCCTTGCCCTTTTGCAATACCTGCAAAATGGGTTGCTCTATCCTCTCCACCAGTCCAAACTCCTGTTGCTAAATTAGGTACTATTCCCATAAACCAACCGTCTGATTGATTTTGAGTAGTTCCTGTTTTACCTGCTATAGGGTTTGTAAATTTATAAGGATATCCCGTAACATAACCTGGCTTTGCCCAAGGTAAACGTAAACGAACTCCAGAACCAGACTGCGTAACTCCTTTTAATAAATCTAACACTACATAGGCAGATTCTTCACTTAAAACCTCTTTAGTTTCTGGAGTAAATTCTTGTAAAACAGTTCCGTTTTTATCTTCTATTCTTGTTAAGATCATTGGAGAAACTCTTAAACCTTGGTTTGCAAAAGTAGAATAGGCACTTACCATTTCTAATAACGATAAATCTACGGCACCTAAAGCTATAGAAGGGTTTGCTTCAATTTTACTTTCTATTCCTGCAGATTTTGCCAAACGAACAACATTTTCTGGGCCAACCATATCTATTAATCTTACAGACATTGTATTTACAGAACCTGCTAAACCATCTTTTAAGGTTAGCATTCCTCCATACTTTTTACTAGCATTTTCTGGTGTCCATGCTTTTGGGATTCCGTATTTTCCCTTTGGAATTGTGTACGGAATATTAGGAAATTCATCACATGGAGATAATTTTAATTGATTAATTGCTGTAGCATATACAAACGGTTTAAAAGTAGAACCTACTTGTCTTTTTTGCTGTGCAACTGCATCATATTTAAAGTGTTTATTATCTATACCACCAACCCAAGCTTTAATATGACCAGATTGTGGTTCTATAGATAACAATCCAGAACGTAAAAAGTATTTATAATATCTTACAGAATCTATTGGAGACATAATGGTATCAATATCACCTTTCCAAGAAAAAACACTCATTTTTGTTTTTGTTTTGAAAACTTCATCAATATACTTGCTAGATTTTCCAGCAATTTTTAATCTTTTATATCTATCAGAATTTTTCTTAGCTCTTTCTAAAATCGTATTAATTTCCGATTGTTCTAAGTCGTAAAAAGGAGCTGTTTTATTTCTCTCTTGTTCTTTAAAGAAATAGCTTTGCAAATTAGACATATGCTCATCAATAGCTTCTTCTGCATATTTTTGCATTCTAGAGTCTATGGTTACATAAATCTTTAAACCATCTCTAAAAATATTATACTCTTCTCCATTTGGCTTTGGGTTTTCTTGTACCCATTTTCTTAAATATTTTTGTAAATACGTTCTAAAATAAGTTGCAGAACCATCACTATGCCCTTCTTTATGAATATCTAAACCTAAATCTAATTGTTGTAAAGAATCTTTTTGTTGCATAGAAATAAACTCGCTACGATTCATTTGCTTCAGTACAACATTTCTACGATTTTTTACGCGTTCTGCTCTTCTTAAAGGGTTATATAATGATGAATTTTTTAACATCCCTATTAGCATAGCAGATTCTTGAACCTCTAATTCTTTTGGTTCTTTACCAAAATAAATACGTGCAGCAGAACGAATACCTACAGCTTGGTTTAAAAAATCGTACTTGTTTAAGTACATGGTTAAAATCTCATTTTTGGTATATTGTCTTTCTAATTTTATAGCAACTACCCATTCTTTTACTTTTTGACCGATTCTTAAAAAGATATTTCTAGAGGCTCTACCGGTAAATAACATTTTGGCTAATTGCTGTGTTAAAGTACTTGCTCCTCCACTTCCTGGTTTTAAAACAGCTCTTGCTGTTCCTTTAAAATCAATTCCAGAGTGCTCAAAAAAACGTTCGTCTTCTGTTGCAACTAGTGCCTTTACCAAATTTTCTGGCAAATCTTTAAACTTTATAGGTGTTCTGTTTTCTGTAGCGTATTTCCCTAAGGTTTTACCATCTGAAGAAATAATTTCTGTAGCTAAATTATTTTCTGGATTTTCTAACTCCTCAAAGGTTGGTAACTTTCCTAAACCTCCCCAAGAAGCTATTAAAAATAACAATAGTATAGCTGCAAATCCGCCAAGAACTAGCAACCAAAACCATTTAATATATTTTTTAAAACTTGTTGTTTTCTTTTGTGTCATAATAAAAAACTATTTCTCAACATTGTTGAGATTTCATTAATTTGTTTTTCCCTTTTAGACGGGAACCTTATCTAATTTTCGATACTAAAACCAACATCTTGAATTCCTTTTAAAAACTCAATAGGTTTCACATTGCCATTTTTACGCATTGCATGACGCACATTAAACCTATATTTCCCAGAAATTGGAAATACTTTTTTTTCTTTATAAAATAACTTATTTTCTTTAATTTCGGTAAAACCATCACCTAAAAACTTCCCTCTTTTATCTGCCATTTCGTATTGTAAAGTATCTACAACAACGGTTTCATTTGGAAAAATAAGTTCTGTAATCACATACAAATTACTAAAACTATACTCATTATTATTTCTAATATTGATAAATAGATTTTTCGGTGAAATCGTATCTTTTACATCAAACTCAAAAGACACATTATCATTGGCTTTCCAACCTTTTGCGTCAATTGATTTATATTGATTAAAATCGGATTTATCATCACAAGAAAACATCAAAAAAAGAATTACTAGAACAATTGAAAAATTATTTCTTTTCAGAATTGTCATCATTTTTTGGTTTGTTGTTATTACGGTTTCTATTATTTCTTTTTGGCTTATTCACCTTTTTAACTTCACCTTCTGGCTTATTTACATCTCCCGGAGGTTTTGGTCTAGGTTTACGTTGAGGCCTAGGCTTTTTCTGAACGTTTTGGTTCGGATTTTGGTTAGGGTTTTGGTTAGGGTTTGGTTTAGCCTTCGGTTTTTGATTAGGATTTGTATTCGGTTGTTTCTTAACCTGTGGCTTTCTTTTTTGATTTGGGTTCGGCTTTTGATTTGGGTTTGGTTTCTGATTTGGATTCACCTTAGCCCCTGGCTTACTATTCACATTAGCAGCTACCGCTGGTTTTTTCTTATTTCTATTTCTGCTATTTCGATTACGATTGCTTGTTTTTGGAGCATCAAATCGTGTTAAACTATCTTGCCCAACTGCATCCTCGAAATCTACTTTTACAGGGATTTCTACATCCGCTTCATACTCTTCTAACGAAATAGATTTCTCATTATTTTTATTGAGTGCAATTATTTCTAAAACCTGCTCTAACGTAAGTCTAAACCATTTAAAACGTTCCTCTTTATAAGTATACCAAAGATGGTTTTTAAAAATATCCATCTTTACAAAAACAGCATCTCCTTTTTCTGTTTTTAGCACCAAATCTTGTTTCGGAAATGATTTTAAGGCATCTAAATAGGTGTCTAATTCAAAATTTAAACAACATTTTAATTTACCACATTGACCTGCTAATTTTAGCGGGTTTAAAGATAATTGTTGATAACGAGCCGCAGAAGTTGTTACTTTTCTAAAATCGGTTAACCAAGTAGAACAACATAACTCTCTACCGCAAGAACCTACACCTCCTAAACGAGCAGCTTCTTGTCTTGCACCTACTTGTTTCATTTCTACACGAATAGAAAACGCACTTGCCAAATCTCTAATTAATTGTCTAAAATCTACTCTAGTATCTGCCGTATAATAGAAGGTTGCTTTATTTCCATCACCTTGATATTCTACATCAGACAATTTCATTTGCAAACCTAAACGACCTAAAATTTCTCTTCCTTTTTTCTGAGTTTCTTCTTCTTTACCTCTTGCTTGCTGCCATATATCGATATCTCTCTGACTCGCTTTTCTGTAAATTTTCTTTACATCTTCATGATCTGCAGTAATTTTGTGCTTCTTCATTTGCACTTTTACCAATTCTCCTGCCAAAGAAACCGTACCAATATCATGTCCTGGAGATCCTTCTACCGCCACAATATCTCCCATTGTTATGGGTAAATTTTCTGGGTTTGTATAAAAATGTTTTCTTCCATTTTTAAAACGGACTTCAAAAATATTGAATCTTTCTTGTCCACTTGGTAAGGTCATGTTAGACAACCAATCAAAAACGGCTAGTTTATTACTACCACTTCCGCAGGTTCCTGACCCACAATTACCATTACTCTTGCAACCTTTTGGTACTCCATTTTCTGTTGTACCACAACTTCCACATGCCATGTAAGTATATATATTTTTATAGTTGATAGTCTTTTAAAGTTTATTCTTAGCAGCAAATCCACTAAAAACCTCGCTATAAATCCTAAAAACCTCTTGGTTTATAAATTGATTATCAGACTAATGAACATACACAGCCTAATCTTCTCTAATTCGTAAATATACGCATTCTCGTAGAATGAAAAAATAGGTTTAAGAAAGTTAACATAACTACTTTTTTATTTAATGATACTTCAAAGGTAAATTGAAAACTTTTTTAAATTTTACTGACTTTAGAATTTGTAGAGATTGAATTAGAATTTGGGTAAAAATTGAGTTTTTTTAATAAAAAAAAGACCTCATTTCTGAGGTCTTTTATGATTTTATATTTAGTTTTTAAATCTGCTTCACTTCAATTATCTTAACAGGACAAGCCTTTTTTGCCTCGTTAGAAGAATCAAAAATAGATTCATCAAAAGATTTAATAGTGAAAAATCCTTTTTTTTCTATTGAATGTAACAAAACCGATTTCCCATCCTTTTTTGACATTTGAAACTGACTAGGTGCTAATTCTACACAGTAATTACAACCAATGCATTTGTTTCTTTGTAAAGTAATTACTACCATTAGTTTTCTGCGAATTCCGTTTTTACAATCTTATACAACTTATCGCTTCTTCTAATTTTAAAATCTAACTTCATGGTAACTTCGTCTCCTTTGGTTGCTTTTTCTGCAGGTTTATCATTTACAAACATTTGCTTTACTTCCATTTCTTGTGCACCTGTTGTTGGGCCAGTTATTAAAATGGTATCACCTAAAGCAACATCATAGGCATCAATTTTAAACTGACCAATTTTTGCTTTGTCAAAATAATGTTCACCTTTTCCTAAATAAACTTTCTTTTGCGTTGCATGAGAACCAGATTCTTTACTCCATTCTCCTAATTTCTGACCTAAATAATAGCCATTCCAAAAACCACGATTGTAGACTTTCTCTAGTTCTTGCATCCAAGAAATTACTTTCTCTTTATCGTAAGTTCCGTTTGTCAAACTATCAATAGCATCTCTGTAGCACTTAATTACTTTAGCTACATATTCTGGCGCTCTTCCCCTACCTTCGATTTTTAAAACTTTAATTCCGGCATCTGCAACTTGGTCTAAAAAATCAATTGTACACAAGTCTTTTGGAGACATAATATACTCATTATCCAATTCCATTTCAAAACCAGTTTCTTGATCGATAACGGTATATTTTTTTCTGCAATTCTGTTTGCAAGCACCTCTATTTGCAGATGAATTATGCGAATGTAAACTCATATAACATTTACCAGAAACCGCCATACATAAAGCTCCATGACCAAAAATCTCTACTTCTACTAATTTACCAGAAGGGCCTTTTACTTGCTCTTTTTCTATAGCTTCTGTAATCTTTTTTACTTGACGTAAACTCAACTCTCTACTTAAAACAATTGTATCAGCAAAAAGTGCGTAAAACTTAACCGTTTCTATATTAGTTATGTTGATTTGTGTAGAAATATGAACTTCCATTTGCTGTTCTCTCGCCATAGAAATCACCGCTTGATCCATAGCAATTACCGCCGTAATATTTGCCTCTTTTGCACGTTTTATCAATGTTTTTACTATTGATAAATCATGATCATAAATAATGGTATTTAATGTAAGATACGTTCTCACATTTTTTTCTGAACATCTTTTAGAAATTTCTTCTAAATCATCTAAAGTAAAATTGATAGATGCTCTTGCTCGCATATTTAGTTGCTCTACTCCAAAATAAATAGAATCACAACCATTATCTAAGGCAGCTTGCATAGACTCAAAATTACCTGCAGGCGCCATTAATTCGATTTTTTGCATGATTTTATTTTTTGAATTTTAGAACTTCTGAACGTCCTTTTTTAAAAATCTTATTACTATTTCCTTTTCCCTTTCTTAATTCTTTTTGTTCTTCAAAAGACAATTGAATTATTTCTTGGCAATCTGTAGAACAAGTATTTTCTGTAGCTTCTGCACATTCATCACACTGAATAAATAATAAATGACATGCTTCATTAGCACAATTTGTATGTGTATCACAAGGTTTGCCACATTGATGACAATTAGAAACCACATCGTCCGTAATACGTTCTGCTCTTCTATGATCAAAAACAAAATTCTTACCGATAAATTTATTCTCTATACCTTCTTCTTTTACCTGACGTGTGTATTCTATAATTCCGCCTTCTAATTGAAAAACGTTTTTAAAACCTTTGTGCTTGTAATAGGCAGATGCTTTTTCGCAACGGATTCCGCCAGTACAATACATTAATAAGTTTTTGTCTTCTTTATTGTCTTTTAAATCTTCTTCTATAATATCTAGAGAATCTCTAAAGGTATCTACATCTGGAGTTACAGCACCATCAAAATGACCAATTTCACTTTCATAATGGTTACGCATATCTACACAAACCGTATCTGGGTTTGCTAACATTTCGTTGAATTCCTGCGCATTTAAATGAACTCCTTTGGCTGTTACATCAAAAGTTTCGTCATTTAAACCATCGGCAACAATTTTGTTTCTCACTTTTACTTTCAGCTTTAAAAACGACTTATTGTCTTGCTCTACAGCAACATTTAAACGAATATCTTTCAAAAAAGAAATACTGTCTAATTGATCTTTTAAAGCATAAAAGTTTTCTGATGGAACAGATAATTGAGCGTTAATTCCTTCGTAAGAAACATAAATTCGACCTAAAACATCGAGTTCATTCCATTCTAAGAATAACTTATCTCTAAATAATTGTGGGTTTTCTATCTTAAAATATTGATAGAAAGAAATTGTGAGGCGGTCTTTACCAGCCTCATCTATTAATGCAGCGCGTTCTATGGCGCTTAACTTATTGTACAGTTGCATGCTATACTAATTAGGTTAAACTAAATATTTTTGCAAATGTAGTTAATTTCCTTAAAAAGGTTTTTACTAAACAAAAAATAAAACCCAACTATCTTATTTACAGATAATTAAAAACTATATCGTTTTCTTTAATAATAGTAAAACCTAACTTATATCATATTTTGAAAACTACATATAGAGTTATATTTGCAATATCATAAAGGAATACATAAAAACATAAAACATAGAGGAATGCAAATTGAAGAATTAATCATAGAAAGGCCTACAACAGCTGAATTTAAAAAAGGAGTTTGGAACACATCTATTAACGTTAGAGATTTTGTTATAAAAAACATTGTTTCTTATTATGGTGATGACAAATTTTTAGTTGGTATCAGTAATAAAACTCAAAAACTTTGGGAAGTTTGTAAAAAAGAAACTGAAGTTGAAAGAAAAAATGGTGGAGTTCACTCTGTGGATACTGAAACTATTTCTGGTGTTATGAATTTTGCTGCAGGTTACATCGACAAAGAAAACGAAGTAATTGTTGGTTTACAAACTGATACACTTTTAAAAAGAGCTATGAAACCGTTTGGGGGTTACAAAGTAGTTCAAAAAGCATTAGAAGAACAAGGTTTAAAACCTAGTGAAGATATTAATACATTATTTAGCAAATATGTAAAAACTCATAATGATGGTGTTTTTTCTGCTTATAATGCAGAAATTAAAAAATTTAGATCTTTAGGTTTTTTAACAGGATTGCCAGATAATTATGCTCGTGGTAGAATAATTGGTGATTATAGACGTGTTGCTTTATACGGAATTGACAAATTAATTGAAGTTAAAAAATACGATTTAGCAAATATTGAAGGACCAATGACAGATGCTGTTATTCGTTTAAGAGAAGAAGTTTCTGAACAAATAAAAGCATTAAAAGAAATGATTGTAATGGGTAATCATTACAATTTAGAATTAAATAGACCTGCAGAAACTGCACAAGAAGCAGTACAATGGACATATATGGCGTATTTAGCTGCTGTAAAAGAGCAAGATGGAGCTGCAATGTCTTTAGGTAATGTGTCTACTTTCTTAGATATTTATATTGAAAGAGATTTACAAAGTGGAGCAATTACTGAAGTTGAAGCACAAGAATATATAGATCAGTTTGTGATGAAACTAAGAATGGTACGTCATTTAAGAATGGCTGCTTATGATGATATTTTTGCTGGAGACCCAACTTGGGTAACTGAAGCAATTGGTGGTATGTTAAATGATGGACGTTCTAAAGTAACTAAAACAGCTTTCCGTTTCTTACATACTTTATACAACCTAGGCCCATCACCAGAACCAAATATTACTGTTTTATGGTCGCCAATGTTGCCAGAAAATTTCAGAAAATACTGTTCTAAAGTTGCCATCGATACTTCATCTATTCAATTTGAAAATGATGACTTAATGAGAACTTTAAGAGGTTCTGATGATTACGGAATTGCTTGTTGTGTTTCTTACCAAGAAATAGGAAAACAAATTCAGTTTTTTGGCGCAAGAACAAACTTAGCAAAAACCTTATTATTAGCTATTAACGGAGGAAAATGTGAAATCACAGGAACTCAAATGGTTGATGGTATTGAAGCTAATAATGATGAGTATTTAGACTTTGATAAAGTAATGGCAAACTTTAAAATTGCTATGAAACAGGTTGCTCGTGTGTATAATGATGCCATGAACATTATTCATTACATGCATGATAAATACTACTACGAAAAAGCTCAAATGGCTTTAATTGATACCAACCCACAAATTAATATCGCTTATGGTATTGCAGGTTTATCTATTGTAGCAGATTCTTTATCTGCAATTAAATATGCAAAAGTAAAACCTATTAGAAATGAAGCAGGTTTAACTGTAGATTTTAAGATTGAAGGAGAATTTCCTAAATATGGAAATGATGACGATAGAGTAGATATTTTTGCTCATAATGGTGTTGAAGACTTTAATAACGAACTTAAAAAATTAAAAGTTTATAAAGATGCAGATGCAACAATGTCTGTATTAACAATTACATCTAATGTTGTATATGGTAAAAAAACCGGAGCAACACCAGATGGTAGAGCTTTAGGTGTAGCTTTTGCTCCTGGAGCAAACCCAATGCATGGGCGTGACTCAAATGGTGCAATTGCTTCTTTAAATTCAGTAGCAAAAATAGATTATAAAGATTCTCAAGACGGAATTTCTAATACATTTTCTATTGTTCCTAAATCTTTAGGAGCTACAGAAGAAGAAAGAATAGACAATTTAGCTGCTACTTTAACTGGTTATTTTGAGCACGGAGCACAACACCTTAATGTAAATGTTTTAGACAAAGAAACTTTATTAGATGCTATGGAGCATCCAGAAAATCATCCCCAATTAACGATTAGAGTTTCTGGATATGCTGTTAATTTTATTCGATTAACAAGAGAACAACAAATGGAAGTTATTTCACGTTCGTTCCACGAATCTATGTAGTCCTTTTTATGTATTTATTAGGGGATTTAAAAAGTAACCATATTTTTTAAATCCCCTTTTTTTATTCACTTAAATTTTAGCGCAATTAAAACTTTAGAAAACATATTAAATGTCCATTCAATTGAGTCTTTTGGCACTCACGACGGACCCGGAATTAGAATGGTTATTTTTTTACAAGGTTGTAAATTAAAATGCCTTTACTGCCATAACCCCGATACCATTGATACTCACGGAGGCGAAGAACATGCTATTGAAGATTTAGTACAAAGAGCCATAAAAATGAAATCTTATTTTGGCGAAAAAGGAGGCGTTACTGTTTCTGGTGGAGAACCATTGTTACAGGCCCATAACCTTATTCCTTTCTTTAAAAGATTAAAAGAAGAAGGAATTAACACCAATATAGATACTAATGGAAGAATGTTAAATCATCCTGTTATTGAGTTAATAGATGATTATGCAGATTTAGTAATGCTTGATATAAAGCATATGACTGAAGAAGGATTTCAAAAAATTACTGGTAAAAGAAACAAAGAAACTACCTTTAATTTTGCGAAACACAGAGAAAAATCTGGTAAAAAAATGTGGCTACGTTATGTTTTAATCCCCGGTATTACTAATACGCCTGAATTATTACATCAATTAGGAAGTCATTTTAAAGACTACCAAACTATAGAACAAATAGAGTTACAACCTTACCATAAATTAGGCATCCATAAATGGGAAGCCTTAGGTTGGGACTATGAACTGAAAGATGCAAGAGAAAACACTAAAGAAGAGTTAGAAGAAGCATCCAATATTTTAAGTAACTATTTTAAAAAAGTAAAGATCAATTAGAACCTAATTGATTAAAATTCTACATTAAAAACTAATGAATACCCCAAAAGAAGTTATAACCCTTGTAAGCCAAATGGCCATAAACAAAGGAAAATATAAAATAAGTAAAACATTTATTCTTGCAATTTTAGCAGGAGCCTATGTAGCATTTGGAGGATTACTTGCTATTATTGTGGCAGGAGGATCTCCAGAAATAGCAGCCAACAACCCAGGATTGGTTAAGTTTCTGTTTGGTGCTACTTTTCCTATCGGACTAATACTTGTTGTAGTTGTTGGTGCAGAACTTTTTACAGGAAACAACGCTTACTTTATACCCAACCTTTTAAGAAAAAAACAACCCATTTCTGATATGCTCAAAAATTGGGGATTAGTTTATTCAGGTAATTTTGTAGGTGCACTTTTTCTTGCATACGTAATTACATATCTAACACATATTGTACACACTTCTCCTTATATAGATTCGGTTTACAATATTGCAATCGGAAAAACGAGTCATACTTTTTTAGTAACTTTTATAAAAGGTATAGGTGCTAACTGGTTAGTATGTTTAGCTATTTGGCAAGGTATGTCAGCCAAAGATACGGTAGGAAAAATATTTGCAATTTGGTTGCCTGTAATGGCTTTTGTTGCTATAGGATTTGAACATAGTATTGCCAACATGTATTTTATTCCACTTGCAATTTTTGAAGGTGCTGATATAACTTGGACTACATTTATCTTTAAAAATCTAATTCCTGCTACCTTAGGTAATATTGTTGGTGGGGCACTTTTTGTAGGACTCCCTTATGGATACCTATTTGGTAAAGAATAATTAGAAGTTAAAATAAAAGATAACTACCCCCCTCTTTTTTAAATACTAGCATTATATTTTATAACATTAAAGACTCTGCATTATAATTTTACATCAACTTGTTTAAATTTAAACATTAGAAAAATTTGTGATTCAATTTTAAACTTTGGTTGATTTATAAGGAATTAAGTGATTTATATAATTATTATTTTTAAGATATTTGCAACTCAATTTAATATTAAATTTTTAGGCGATGAAAATAGCTGTAGTAGGTGCAACTGGAATGGTGGGCACAGTAATGTTTAAAGTATTAGAAGAACGTAATTTACCTATAACGGAATTAATTCCTGTAGCATCTGCAAGATCTGCTGGAAAGAAATTAACATATAAAGGAAAAGAATATACCGTAGTAACCTTAGAAGACGCTGTAAAAATGAAGCCAGATATTGCTTTATTTTCTGCAGGCGGAGATACTTCTTTAGAATGGGCACCAAAATTTGCTGAAGTTGGTACAACAGTTATAGATAATTCTTCTGCCTGGAGAATGGATCCTACTAAGAAATTAGTGGTACCAGAAATTAACGGTGATGTTTTAACAAAAGACGATAAAATTATTGCAAACCCAAACTGTTCTACAATTCAGTTAGTAGCAGTTTTATCTCCGTTACATTTAAAATATAAAATGAAACGTGTAGTTATTTCTACGTATCAATCTGTTTCTGGTTCTGGAGTAAAAGCAGTGCAGCAATTAGATAACGAAGAGGCTGGTATTGATGGTGAAATGGCTTATCCACATAAAATTGGTAGAAATGCAATTCCTCATTGTGATGTTTTTTTAGAAAACGGATACACAAAAGAAGAAATGAAATTAGTAAAAGAACCAAAGAAAATTTTACGTGATGATTCTTTTTCTGTTACAGCTACTGCTGTTAGAATTCCTACTGCTGGTGGACATTCTGAAGCTGTAAATGTACAGTTTGAAAATGATTTTGATTTAGATGAAGTTCGTAAAATATTAAGCGAAACGGAAGGTGTTATTGTAGAAGATGATTTGGCAAATAACGTATACCCGATGGCAATAAATGCACATGATAAAGATGAAGTGTTTGTTGGACGAATTAGAAGGGATGAATCTCAAGAAAATACCTTAAATTTGTGGATAGTTGCAGATAACCTACGTAAAGGTGCTGCTACAAATACAATACAAATTGCCGAATATTTAATAGCGAATAATTTGGTGTAAAATACATGTAATGTCAACATTTCATAAAATAAATATCCAAGAAGTAATAAGAGAAACCGCAGATGCGGTTTCTCTTGTATTTAAAATACCCGGAAACCTAAAATCTAACTTTGCATTTCACGCGGGGCAATACTTAACACTTAAAAAAACCATTAACGGTAAAGAAGTTAGAAGAGCCTATTCTATCTGTTCTTCGCCTAGTGATCGCTATTTAAAAGTGGCTATTAAGGCGGTAGAAAATGGTCTTTTTTCTACGTACGCAACTACAGAATTAAAAGAAGGGAATTTTATTGAAATTTCTGAACCAGAGGGTAAATTTATATTACTACCTAAACCAAATAAAAAATACATCGCTTTTGCTGCAGGATCTGGTATTACACCAATTCTATCTATGGTTAAAGATGTTTTAGAAAACGAAACTTCGTCTACTTTCACTTTAATCTATGGAAATAAAACAGTTGCAGACACTATTTTTAAAGCAGAATTAGATGCTTTAAAAGAGGTAAATCCAGATCGTTTTAACTTACATTATATTTGTAGTAGAGAACAACTAGAAGGTTCTTTATTTGGTAGAATAGATAAAGCACACACCAATTTTTACATCAACAATAGTTACAAAAGCACTTCTTTTGATGCTGCCTATTTATGTGGACCAGAAAGCATGATTAATGAAGTTTCTGCAACACTAAAAGAACGTGGTTTTACAGATAAAAATATTCATTTCGAATTATTTACCGCTTCTGTAGATGAAGAAGCTGTTTCTGAAATTAAAGAAGGTACCACAGAAATTACGGTGCTATTAGATGATGAAGAAACCACTTTTACAATGAACCAAACAGATGATATTTTATCTGCTAGTTTGCGTAATAATTTAGACGCTCCATATTCTTGTCAAGGTGGAGTTTGCAGCACTTGTATGTGTAAAGTTACAGAAGGAAACGCAATAATGGTTAAGAACTCTATTTTATCAGACAGTGAGATAGAAGAAGGTTTGGTGTTAGCTTGTCAGGCATATCCAACAACTTCAAAAATCTCTATTGATTTTGATGATGTTTAAAATGTATAACTAATAAATTACTTAATCGAGTAATTATCCTACAAGGTTTCCAAAACCTTGTAGGTATCGTACATTATTAAATCCATTGCTATTTTTTGGGCGTTCGAGCGGGCTTTCCATTATATCTTTTTGCCGAAAAATCAAAAAGGATGTCATTTCAATCCCTAACGCGAGTTTTCGTTATATCCAAAATACTAAAATCTCCATGACTGTTGTCACTCCGAACACAGAACGATCACATACCTCAGAAAATAAGACTATTAAAAACTTTTTGTGATTTATGTTAGCGTAGAAAAGCTAAAACTAGGTAAAAAAACCACAAAAAACTAAAGAGTGTCGCTTCACACGTAGCGAGAAGTCCCATAATAATGAAAACACCAAATTAAAACTCTTTATGAGATTTTACTTAAAGTCACACTGATAAAATTAGATGAAAACATAGAATTTCTATAATTAAATCTCGTAAAATTCAATCAACAATAAAACTCGTTATCCTCATTTTTAAAAAATTCATAATTGGTAAATCCTAATTAAACAATTATCTTTATAGAATGGATATTTACGATTTTAAGAATGCTTTTTTAATAGGATTTTTCATGGCTTTTATGATAGGACCTGTTTTTTTTATGCTTATTCAAACCAGTATTTTAAAAGGTGCAAGAGCAGCCATTGCTTTCGATCTTGGCGTAATTTTAGGTGATATTACGTTTATATTAATCGCCTATTTTGGAAGTAGGTCGTTTTTAGAGAAAATAAAGGATGACCCAAGACTTTTTTTCATTGGCGGATTAGTATTAATCATATACGGACTTATTACCTACTTTGATAAACAGAACAAAAAAGAAGCACTAGCCTCTGCTGAAACCATTGAAGTTCCCATTCAAAATAATTATATCAAACTATTTTTTAAAGGTTATTTCTTGAATTTTATAAACATAGGTGTTTTAGCCTTTTGGCTAGGAACTGTTCTTTTAGTAGGGCCCACTTTAAAAATGAAACCAAATAGTATCTTTTGGTACTTTGCTACCGTAATATTAGGATATGCAATTACAGATTTAGGAAAAATTTTATTAGCCAAACAACTCAAAAATAAAATGACACCTTTGGTAATCTACAGGTTAAAGAGAATAATGGGAATAATTTTAGTAGTTTGTGGTGTATTTTTGATGCTTAAGGGATTTATACCTAATGATAAAATAGATCAACTTATAAATTAAGCATAAACGTAACCAAATTAGAAGTATACACAATAATACTATTCTTACATACAAAGTTGTTTAAAATGCATAATTAAGGCCAATAAAGCTCCATACTACCTATTCTGATACTTCCTAAATAGCAAGAGAACAAACACCAAGAAACAATACATCCTACAAATACTATTAAACTAAAAAATAAAGTTGAATACATCATAGATTTGTCCTTCAACCAAAATTAAATCTACTTATAAGACAAAAAAAACCAGTGAAATAATTTCACTGGTTTTTTTTATAATAAGATCATTTAAATATAGTTAAATGATATCTATTTAATCCTAAGAAGGCTCTTCACCCTCTAATAAAGGTACGGTTTGTAAAACGTAATCTTGACCGTGTAGATAATCACTATCATCATCATCAGCATCAACACGTTTACTATAGTCATACGCCCATCTATGAACCTCAGGTAACTTCCCTGGCCAGTTTCCATGAACATGTTCTACTGGAGTTGTCCATTCTAAAGAATTTGCTTTCCAAGGATTCTGAGTTGCTACTTTCCCTCTATAAATAGAGATAAAGAAATTTGCAAGAAAGAACAATTGTGCAACACCACCCACTAAAGCAAATAATGTAATCACTTTATTAATGTCAGACAAATCATCAAACATAGGGAAATTAGTATTTGTATAATATCTTCTAGGCAAACCAGCTAACCCGATAAAGTGCATTGGCCAGAAAACTCCATAAGCACAAATAATGCTTAACCAAAAGTGCCAATATCCTAATGTTTTATTCATCATTCTACCGTACATTTTAGGAAACCAGTGATATACACCAGCAAACATCCCAAAAATTGCAGATACTCCCATTACCAAGTGAAAATGCGCTATTACAAAATAAGTATCATGCACATTAATATCTAATGCAGAATCTCCTAAAACGATTCCTGTTAAACCTCCTGTTATAAACGTAGAAACTAATCCGATAGAAAATAACGTGGCTGGGTTTAACTGCAGATTACTTTTCCATAAGGTAGTAACCCAGTTAAAAGATTTAACTGCAGAAGGTATTGCAATTAATAAAGTTGTAAACGTAAATACAGAACCTAAGAAAGGATTCATACCAGAAACAAACATGTGGTGTCCCCAAACAATCGTAGATAAAAACGCAATTGCTATAATAGAACCAATCATTGCACGGTAACCAAAAATAGGTTTACGAGAATTAATCGCTAAAATTTCAGAAACAATACCCATTGCAGGTAAAATTACAATATATACTTCCGGGTGACCTAAGAACCAAAATAAGTGTTCAAATAATACTGGTGATCCACCTTGGTAATGTAAAACTTCTCCAGAAATAAAGATATCTGATAAATAAAATGAAGTTCCAAAACTTCTATCAAAAATCAATAATAACGCTGCAGATAATAATACTGGGAAAGAAACTAACCCAATAACTGCGGTAATAAAGAAAGCCCAAATTGTTAAAGGCAATCTAGTCATTTTCATTCCTTTTGTTCTTAAATTAAATACAGTAACTATATAGTTTAAAGATCCAATTAAAGAAGAAGCAATAAAGATTGCAATAGAAACCAACCATAAGGTCATACCCATTCCAGAACCTGGAATTGCTTGTGGTAAAGCACTTAATGGTGGATAAATAGTCCACCCTGCAGATGCTGGTCCTGCTTCAAGAAATAAAGAAAACACCATGATTACACTTGATAAAAAGAATAACCAGTATGAAACCATATTTAAGAAACCAGAAGCCATATCTCTAGCACCAATTTGCAATGGAATTAATAAATTTGAAAAAGTACCACTTAAACCCGCAGTTAATACAAAAAACACCATTATAGTACCATGTATTGTTACCAATGCTAAGTACATATCTGGATCCATTATTCCATCCGTTTGATGATGACCTAAAAATGCCTCAACAATAGAGAATGATTGTTCTGGCCACGCTATTTGTATACGAAATAACATAGACATTAACACCCCAATAATTCCCATAAACATACCAGTTACTAGGAACTGCTTAGAAATCATTTTGTGATCTTGACTAAAAATATATTTTGTTACAAATGTTTCTTTATGATGATGTTCTGACATAATCTTATTAATTTGTAGTGTATTTTTTAATTATAATTATTTAATAACTGATGCTAACGTAGGTTGCTCTGCAATCCATTTCTCATATTCTGCTGGCTCTACAACTGTAATTTTCATTTGCATGTTATAGTGAGAAGCACCACAAATTTTATTACATAATAATAAATAATCAAACACATAAGGATCTTCTCCTTTGGCTTTTCTTATTTTATTAATTCCTGCAGTTTTTTCTATAACTTCAGACTGTTGTCTCATTTCTTCGGTTGTGTACTTAGGTGTAAAACCAAATTGAGTAACCATACCAGGAACACAGTTCATTTGTGCTCTAAAGTGAGGCATAAATGCTGAGTGAAGTACGTCTTGCGAACGAAATTTGAAATGAACCTTTCTACCCTTCGGCAAATACAATTCAGTTACTTGTTTATCGTCTTGTGCATTTTTGTCTGTCATATCAACACCCAATGTGTTAATACCCTTGATGTAATTTACATTACCTAACCCAAGTGTGTTATCCTCACCTGCATAACGTGCATCCCATCTAAACTGTTGTGCATATACTTCTATAACAACAGGATCTTCTAAATCAGATAAATCCATTACGTTATTCCATTGCCATAATCCGTAACCTATTAAAACAACTAATACTACAGCTGGAGTAATAGTCCAAATAGCTTCTAATTTATGGCTATCTGAATAGAATTTTGCTTTTTTACCTTTTTCACCTTTATATTTAAAAGTAAAATAGAAAAGGATGAATTGCATTAAAAATTGTACTATACCTATTAACCAAAATGTAATATCAAAAAGGTTATCGTCATGCTCCCCTTCATAGGTAGCAGACTCTGGTAATAAAACAACATTCATAAAAATTAAGCAATAAATCATCATTGCATATAAGAATACCATAAAGTAAATGGCATTTCTACCTTGAGTAGCATTGTCCTTATCAGTAGCAATTACGCTTCTTAAGTTCATTATTCTGGTTATTTGCCAGAAACTTACACCGATTGCAACAGCTATAAAAATATAAAATAGAGCTAGCATATTTATCTCGTCTTAATTGTTTTGATTTAAATTATATATTAATGATGATCTCCTGAACCTTCACCTCTGTGTTCAATATTATAATAGTGATAATGTTCACTTTCTTCTAAGAATGGATTTCCTGTTGGTATTGGATTTGCTTTTGCGAATGCACTAAATGTAGCATAAATAAAGATTCCTAAGAAGAACAATAACGAACCAATTTCAGGAATTCCAAATGACCATTGAGCACCTACCGTAGCAGGCATTACCATTACAAAAATATCTATATAATGACCTAAAAGGATAACAACACCTCCAATAACTACAAACCAAGGAATACTTTTAAAGTCACTATTTAACAATAGCAATATAGGAAAAACAAAGTTCATAACTACCATTGCCAAGAACGGTAAATTGTATTCATTAAATCTCATTGCAAAGTATGTAGTTTCCTCTGGAATATCTGCATACCAAATTAACATAAATTGTGCAAACCATAAATAGGTCCAAAAGATAGAAAAACCAAACATGTATTTCGCTAAATCGTGAATATGACTATCATTTACACCAGGTAAAGCACCTTTAGATCGTAAGTAAATTGTTACAAATGCAATTACAGTTAATGCACTTACTAGTAAACTAGCCAATACATACCATCCAAATAATGTAGAGAACCAGTGAGGGTCTAGACCCATAATCCAATCCCAAGACATTAAAGTTTCTGTAATCATAAATAAGAATATAAAACCTACAGAAACGTTATAACTTAACTTATATGTTTTATGATTATCATTAACCGTATCTTCTTTAATAGAGTTTCTACGGATAAACCATCTATATGCATTCCATATTGCTAAATAGACAACACTTCTAATAGCCCACCCTGGAAGATTAATCCACCAAGATTTACCATCTATAATAGGATCATAATTAGGACTTGTAGGATCAAAAGTACCTTCTGCCATCCAAGGGAACATGTGATTCCAATGCATAACCGCCGAACCAATAACTATTAACATTACAATAGATGTTGGTACTAAATTAGCTGTTATTGCTTCCATTACTCTAAAAAGTAAAATAGACCAACCTGCTTGAGCAACTCTTTGAATCGCATAAAAAGCCAATACTAATAACGTTATTCCTAAAAAGAAAAATAACGATACATATAATGCCGACCAAGGCTTATTTTTTAATTGATGTAAAACATGTTCTGCATGTGCATCATCATGATGTTCACCATGAGCATCTGCTGAAGCATGAGTTTCTGCCACTGCACCATGAGTTTCAACAGCTTCTGAACTATGATGTTCATCAACTTTAACTTCCTCATGTGAAGTAGCATGACTATCGCCATGTGCTTCTTGATGTGAAATAATTTCTTTAGCTTCTTCTACCGTTTTAGGTGCTGAATAAAAACCATAACCAATTCCCACTAAACCAACAAGTATTAGTGCTAATGAGAATGTTTTTAATTTACCTGAGAATTGATACATATCTTTTCGTATTCTTTCTTATTGAAATTATAATTCTGAACGTAATTTTTCTACGTATTGTACTATCTGCCAACGTTCTGTGTACGTTGTTTGAGATGCATGTGAACCCATTAAGTTTTTACCGTGCATAATTACAAAATAAATACTACCTGCGTTAATATCTCTATCTTTATAGTTTGGAATACCTGAAAATTTATCTCTTTGAGATAAAACTCCATTTCCATCACCTTTTTTTCCATGACAAGATATACAGTAAATATCGTACATCGCTTTTCCGTTTGCTAAATTCTCTTCAGTAGCCTCTAACGGATTTGTTCCTGTTGCTTTTGCCAACTCATAACCTTCATTAGTATTAGGAATATCATATGCCGGATGACCACCTCTTGGAATTGTTCCAGCAACTGGCTCTCGGTTTACAGGTTCTCCATCAATACTTTTAGCACCATTTACATCATAAGGTACAGACACATACATATCTGGCATATATTGTAATTGAGGCGTTCGTTTATCATTACAAGAAATGATACTTGTAAGAGTAAATAAAGCGATAATTAATTTAAAATTCTTCATTATCTATATATTAGTGCTTGTCTACTACATTAATTTCTACAGCTCCTGTTTTTGCTAATAAAGCAGTAATCTTAGCTTCATTATTATTTACAGGTATTTCCATTAAAAAATGATCATCTGTAGTTCTTGGGTCAGGATTTTCAGCTTCTTTAAATGGCCATATTCTACTCCTCATATAAAAAGTAATTACCATTAAATGGGCTGCAAAAAACACTGTTAATTCAAACAAAATTGGTACAAATGCTGGCATATTAGCCCACCAAGAAAAGTTAGGCTTACCACCAATATCTTGCGGCCAATCTTGAATCATCATGTAATTAGTCATCCAAATTGCAAATGATAATCCTACAATTCCGTATAAAAATGCAGTAATTGCCAATCTTGTTGGTGCTAATCCCATTGCTTTGTCTAAACCATGTACAGGAAAAGGACAAAATACTTCTTCTATATGAAGATGTTCTGCTTTTACAGCTTTCACTGCGTCCATTAGAACTTCGTCATCATTATAAAATGCGTGAATAACTTTTGATGATTCCATAATTATTCTTTATTAGATTTATCAGTTGTACCTGCTGCGTTTGCTACATTAATAGCTGGCTTAGTTGGTATACCTTGTTCTCTTCTCTTCTTGTAAAATTCACCAGAAGATTTTAAAATTGTTTTTACTTCCGCTTGTGCAATAACTGGGAATGTTCTTGCATATAATAAAAATAATACACCAAAGAATCCTATTGTTCCTACAAAAATACCAACATCTACAAACGTAGGTTCAAAACGCCACCATGTAGATGGTAAATGACCTTTACTTAATACAATTGCAATAATATCGAAACGTTCAAACCACATACCAATATTAATGGCGATAGAAATAATAAAAGTAATTATAAAACTTCTTCTAAATTTCTTAATCCAAAGTAACTGAGGTGTAATAATATTAAATATAATCAGCGACCAGAATGCCCAAGCATAAGGACCAGTTGCTGCACCTACAGATAAATATGTATAATTTTCGTAAGGTGAACCTGTATACCAAGCAATAAAGAACTCTGTTGCATACGCTACAGCGACTATACCACCTGTTAAGATAATTACCATATTCATATATTCAATATGCATACGTGTAATGTAGTCTTCTAAATTCGTAACCTTTCTCATAATTCCTAATAACGTTTGTACCATTGCAAATCCAGAAAAGATTGCTCCTGCCACGAAATAAGGAGGAAAAATAGTTGAGTGCCATCCTGGGTTAATAGAAGTAGCAAAATCCATAGATACAATTGTGTGTACAGAAAGTACTAATGGTGTTGCTAAACCGGCAAGAACCAAAGATACTTCTTCAAAACGTTGCCAATCTTTTGCTCTACCGGACCAACCGAAAGATAACAAAGCATATATTTTCTTTTGAAAAGGCTTCACAGCTCTATCTCTAATCATTGCAAAATCTGGTAATAAACCTGTCCACCAGAAAACTAACGATACAGATAAATACGTTGATATTGCAAAAACATCCCATAATAATGGTGAGTTAAAGTTTACCCACAAAGAACCAAATTGATTCGGCATTGGCAATACCCAATACCCATTCCATGGTCTACCCATGTGAATAATAGGAAACAATCCTGCCTGAAAAACGGCGAAAATTGTCATTGCTTCTGCAGAACGATTAATTGCCATTCTCCATTTTTGACGGAATAGTAAAAGTACAGCAGAAATTAATGTTCCTGCGTGACCGATACCAACCCACCATACAAAGTTTGTAATATCCCAAGCCCATCCAATGTTCTTGTTCAATCCCCAAACTCCAATACCGGTTCCTACGGTGTAAAAAATACATCCAAATCCCCATAGCATACCTGCTAAAGAAATATAAAACGCGATGTACCAGTTTTTATTTGCAGCTCCTTCAATAGGCTTTGCAATGTCTTCTGTAATATCGTGATAACTTTTATCACCTAATACTAAAGGTTCCCTTATGGGTGCTTCGTAATGAGACATATTTTTATTACTTAGTTTATTTATAGTTTTTAAACTTTCAAAGATTTTAAACTTTGAATTTTAAATTTTCTTACGCTTCGTTTGTATTTCTAACTTTTACTTGATATACTACATTAGGTTTGGTCTGTAGGTAATCTAACACGTGGTAAGATCTGTCATCTGCAGCTAAAGCAGCAACTTCATCTTCCTTATTGTTAACATCTCCAAAAACCATAGCTCCAGTTGTACAAGCTGATGAACAAGCTGTTTCAAACTCATCTGTATTTACTGCTCTTCCTTCTTTCTTAGCTTTTAAAATAGTTGCTTGTGTCATTTGAATACACATAGAACATTTTTCCATAACTCCTCTAGAACGAACCACAACATCTGGGTTTAACACCATTTTACCGTAGTCATTATTCATATTGAAATCAAACTCATTGTTATTTGGATATTGAAACCAATTAAAACGACGAACTCTATACGGACAGTTGTTTGCACAATATCTTGTACCCACACATCTGTTATATGCCATTTGGTTTTGCCCTTGACGACCATGAGATGTTGCTGCAACTGGACAAACCGTCTCACAAGGAGCATGATTACAGTGCTGACACATCATTGGTTGAAAAGTAACCTCTGGATTTTCTGCTTCAGTTTCTATAGCTTTATACAAGTCTCCTCCACTTAAGCCCTGCGCTTTTGCTTCCTCTCGAGTTGCAATTTCAGAAGAATAGTATCTATCGATACGCAACCAATGCATATCTCTACCAACTCTTACTTCTCTTTTCCCTACTACAGGTACATTGTTCTCTACATGACAAGCAACTACACACGCACCACAACCAGTACAAGATGATAAATCTATAGATAAATTAAAATGATGTCCTAATTCTCTATTATGCTCATCCCATAAATCTATGGTATTTGCTTCAACTTCTTTATGATCATAAGATACAAAAGCAGGTTTGTTCCAAGACTCTTTTGGATCTGCACTACTTACTACCTCTTTTAAAGAAGCTACTTTTAAGATATCATGACGACCAGCAATTGTTTTTTGTACTTGTGTACAAGCAAATTTATGTGTCCCAGATACTTTTTCTATAGTAACTCCGTATTGTATATTGTTTCCGTTAGCATATAATGGATAAGCATTAACACCAACTTGCATTTCTTCTTTTAAACCAAAAGTTTTACCATAACCTAAAGCTAAACCTACAGAACCGATAGCCTGACCAGGTTGCACCATAACCGGAACAACAACATCAACACCATTAACTGTTACTTTGGCATAATCTCCATTGATAGCTCCATTATCTTTTATAGGATTAGAAAAACCTAATTCTCTGGCATCTGCCATAGACATCATTAAGTAATTATCCCAAGAAGCTCTTGTAATAGGATCTGGAAATTCTTGCAACCAAGGATTGTTTGCTTGTTTACCGTCTCCTAAACCTGTTTTAGTATATAAGTTTAATTCAAAACCAGCAGCTTGTTTAGATGCACTAGAAAGTTTAGATGCAGCATCAGAAATAGATACTTCAGCTAAAGTAGCCTCAGAAACAACTGCTTCTTTTGTAAAGAAACCGTTATGTAAAGCTTTATTCCAAGAGCTTCCACCTAAAACATTGGTAGTAGCATACGTTTTTAAATAATCGTAATATTTTGTAGTATCTCCAGACCATTTTAATAACGTATCTTGAAACTGACGTGTATTAAATAATGGTTGAATTGTTGGTTGCATTAAACCATACGTTACTTCATCGAATTGAGTATCTCCCCAAGATTCTAAAAAGTGTGCCATTGGCAATGCAAAATCCATAGCAGCCGCTGTACTACTATTTTCTGTAGACAATGCAACTGAAATTTCTAATTTCTCTAATCCCTCAGAGAAATCTGCTGCGTTTGATAATGAATAAATAGGGTCTACATTGTAAGCTATTAAACCTGCAATTTTACCAGCTTTCATATCTGAAACTAATTGAGCAACTTCTGCATCATTTCCTTTACGGATGTTTAGCGTATTTGTTGTATCAATAATTTCACTATTTAATGCTTTGTTAATTGCCAAAGCAATTAGTTGTGCATTTTTATCATTTAAACCTATTAACACAACACCTTTAGAACCCGCTTTCTTTAAATCTGAGGCAAGTACTTTAATTGTTGCATCTATAGAAGTTGCTTTAGAAGAAACGTTAGCTCCTGTAATAGCGTTGTATAAATTTAACAATGCAAATACCTGATCAGAAGGTTTTACAACCACTCTTTTATCAGAATTAGCACCTGTTAAAGACATATTACTCTCTACCTGTACATGGTAAGACATGAATCCTTTTTCTGGTTTTCTACCAGCAATGTATTGCTTTTCTAAACCTCCGTGGAAATCTCCAAGAAAATCTGCACCAAAAGAAACAATTGTTTTTGCATTTTCTAAATGATAATTTGGTAATACACGTCTACCGTACATTGCCATAAAAGCATCTGCCGCTCCAGATTCTGAAACCGCATCGTAAACCACATGTTTTACATTTGGATTTGCCGCAATAAATCCTTCAATAATTTTATCTGTAGATGGACTAGCCATTGTACCTGTTAATAACACAACAGGTTTATTTGCTTCTTTTAATTCGTTTAATTTTGCACCAATTTTAGCATCAGCATCTGCCCAAGTTAAGAAAGACTCTTTATCTTGAGGTTCTTTTAAACGTAATTTTTCATCATATAAAGAAAGAACAGCAGCTTGCACTCTTGCACTAGTTGTTCCGTTTGCTTCTTTATTTGGCATTATTTGAATAGGACGACCTTCACGTGTTTTAACCAACACATTTGCAAAATCGTATCCATCTGCCATAGATGTTGCATACCAATCTGCAACTCCAAGAGTTATATCGTCTGGTTTTACAACATAAGGAATAGCCTTTCTAACCGGTCCTTCACAAGCGGCTAAAGAAGCAGCAGCTGTAGTAAAACCAACATATTTTAAAAAGTCTCTACGCGAAGTAGAAGAATTCTCTAAAGTTTCTTTATCACCTAAAAACTCATCTGTAGGAAGTTCTTCTACAAATTCGTTTTTACTTAACGTTTCAACAATAGAACTACCTTTAAGTTCCTCAACACTTTGCCAGTATTTTTTGTCTGAAGCCATTTATACTTTTTATTTAATGATTGAAAGATTGAAAACTAAAAAAACATTCAGTCTCTTAATCTTTTAATTTTTAATTCTTTTTGATTAGTAGTGACATTTACCACACTCTTTACCTCCCAATTGTGAAATGGTAACCTGATCTACGTTGTATTTCTTTGCCAAATCTTCATGAATTTTTTTGTAATAATCATTACCTTTTAAATCCACTTTAGTTTGTTTATGACAATCGATACACCAACCCATTGTTAATGGAGAGTATTGATATACTTCTTCCATTTCTTCTACAGGACCATGACATTTTTGACATGCTACCCCTGCAACCGTAACGTGTTGTGAGTGATTGTAGTAAACGAAATCTGGTAAATTATGAACTCTTACCCATTTAATAGGAGCTGTTTCACCCGTATACTCTAAATTATCAGCATCCCAACCAGCAGCTTTGTATACTTTTGCAATCTCAAGATCTAACTCTTCTTTTCCAAGAACAAGTCCATCTTCTAATTCTACAACAGTATCATCTGCAACTTCAGAAATATTTTTATGACAATTCATACAAACATTAACAGATGGAATACCAGATGTTTTACTATGTTTTGCTGATGAATGACAATATTGACAATCTATTTTATTATCTCCCGCATGTATTTTGTGAGAAAATGCAATTGGCTGTATTGGTTGATATCCTTCATCTACACCTACTTTAAATAAGGTTCCGAAAAACAAATATGCGCCAACCAATAATAAAAATATGGTTGATAACACTTTTAAGAATGTATTTTGTTTTAAACCTGCCCAAAGTTCATGTAAATCTCTTTTAAGATTAGAATCTTCTCCTGGTACAGTATTCCCTTTTAATTCACTTACCTGTTTTAACAAACTAGCAATCATTAAAAAAGCAACAATAATTGCACCTGCTAATATGTATATTAACCAACCCGGAGCAGCTGCAGTAGAAGTATTAGCAGTAGCACTCGCAACAGCTTCTACCTTTTTTAACTCACCTACCGTGGTGTAATATAAAAGGTCATCTATATTTTGATCTGATAATTGAGGAAAAGCAGTCATTGCAGCACCTTTGTACTCATCAAAGATTGCATTTGCATCTTTATCTCCTGAAGCTCTAAACTCGGCATTATTTTTAATCCAAGATTTTAACCAATCATTCTCTCTTCTTTCTTCAACACCACCTAAAGCAGGGCCTACTAATTTCTTATCTAACTTGTGACAAGAAGCACATAAAGATTTAAATAATTTTTTTCCTTCTTTTTGACGAGCTTCATCTATATCTTGAGAATAAGCAGACACGCTAAATGCAAAAATTAGGAGAAAAGTAATACTTTTTAAAAGTAATGTGGTTAGTCTATTGTGCAATTCTACACTTTTCATATTTAAACTTTGTTTAAAAATATCTAATATAAAATGATAAAAGTCATTTTTTTCCGTTTGACAAAAGTACTACTTCTTCCTAAAGTTTGAAAAGCTAAAAGAATGTTAAACTTAATTTATAATTATTCTAAATAAGAGGTTTCACTAATTTATTCCTAAACTAGTCGTTATTTTTGTACAAAATTAAATTAGGCATGAAAAGTAAATTTACAGTACTCTCGTTTTTGATTGTTTTATTAACAACAAGTTACACTTCTTTCTCTCAGAATAAAACAAATGAAACTGCAGAAATTAAAAGTATAATTTCTAAAAAAAGAAGTTTTAATAGTACCTACGGATTTGGTTATAGAATTCAACTTTATAATGGAAATGAATCTAAAGCAAGAAGCATTATAGCTCGTTTTAAAGTAGAGTTTCCAGAAAACTTCTCTAAACTAGTGTACAAAGCACCCGATTGGAAAGTACATGTGGGTAATTATAAAACAAAGTTAGAAGCAGATAAAGATATAGTGAAATTTCAAGAAAAATTCTCTGGAATTATAGTGATTCCAATGGGCAAGTAAAGAGACTATATTAAAAGTAATTGAAAAAGCTTCAAATTTTTTACCATCTGTATTTAGATAGTGAAAAATTTGAAGCTTTTTAATATAATATATTTAAAACTCTACATAGCTAAGCAAAAACTCTAAACCACTAATGATTAAGGTTCTAAAAAGAATTCTTATTTTCCTTGCGCTTCTAAATCTACTTCTTGTAAAGGCACAGAAACCACTGTATTTCCCCAACCTAAATACATAGTAACCAAATCATCCTTATTTTCATTAAAAACAATTGAAAAAGACTCAATAGGTTTTTCTGCTTCAGAAACTTTACCAGATACTCTAAGAACATCATCTTTCTTGTCATATGTATAATGACCCCAAACGTTTCTAACAGCACTTAAAATGAAAGTCCATTCTTTTTCTGAAGGAATCGTAAATAAAGTATAAGTACCCGCTTTTACTTTTTTCCCACCAAATAAAACATCTTTAAAAAAAGTAATTTCAGAAGCTTCATTAGCACCTGTTCTCCACACACCTTTATCAGAAACCGCCGCTAAAGAAGACAATTCTCTTCCTTTTAATTGTGGTCTACTATAAATTACTTTTACTAGTTTATCAGAATTTCTCCAATCAGATGGATAGGAAGCAGCATCCATAGGACTTACGTCTAATCTTGGGAATTTTTGAGCGAAAGTGTTTGTTGCTGAAATAATGGTGATTGCAAAAACGGCAAAGGATAAAATTGTTTTCTTCATTTTTATATTTTAAGATATGATTTAAAAATCAGTCATCAAAAATAAAAAACCTTACACAGTGAAAATCCTAATTTTGTGTTAAAGAATTTTTAACAACCACAACCCGAACTACACCCTTTCTTTTTCTTAGAAGGGAAAATATATTTTCTCACCAAAAAAGCAACGGCTACTACAACTAATATGTATGCTATAATTTCTTGCATTAACTTAAAATTTGATAGGTTATAAACGAAGCCATATAAGCTAAAAAGCCCATACCAAACAACTGAATTAACGGCCATTTCCAAGACTTGGTTTCACGTTTAACAATGGCTAAAGTTGCCATACATTGCATTGCAAAGGCATAAAAAACCATTAAAGACATTCCTACAGGAAAATTAAATCTTTTTTCTCCAGTATCTGGATTTATTTCAGACCTCATCTTTTCTTTAATCGTAGATGTATTTTCATCATCTGCTTCTACACTATAAATAGTAGCTAAAGTACCTACAAAAACTTCTCTGGCAGCAAAAGATGTTATTAGAGCAATTCCTATTTTCCAATCATACCCTAATGGTCTAATTGCCGGTTCAATTGTTTTCCCTAAAACACCAATATAAGAACTTTCTAATCTTGCAGAAGCTACTTTTTGTTGTAACTCTTGGTCTGATAAATTTTGATTCGCCACTTTTTCAATAGTATTTTTTTCGGCATCATCAAAAGAACTTGGTCCGTTAGATGCTAAAAACCATAAAACAATAGACAAGGCTAAAATGATTTTTCCTGCTTCAAAAACAAATGATTTTGTTTTTTCTACCACTTCAAAAAATACATTTTTTACTGAAGGTAACTTGTAATTAGGCATCTCTACCACAAAAAAAGACTTCGTTTTTATCTTTAAAGTTTTATGTAAAATATACGCAGCTATCACTGCCGTTGCAAACCCCAAAGCATATAATGACAAGAGCACTAAACCTTGTAAATTTAAAAATCCAAATATTTTTTTACTAGGAATTATCAACGAAATTAAAATTGCATAAATTGGTAAACGTGCAGAACAGGTAGTAAAAGGCACTACTAAAATGGTTATTAAGCGCTCTTTCCAACTAGCAATTGTTCTAGTTGCCATAATTGCAGGAATAGCACAAGCGGTACCAGAAATTAATGGAATTACACTTTTACCGTTCATACCAAAACGTCGCATAATTTTATCCATTAAAAATACTACGCGGCTCATATACCCAGTTTCTTCTAATACCGAAATAAATAGAAACAAAATAGCAATTTGTGGAATAAAGATTAATACCCCACCTATACCAGGAATAATTCCTTCTGTTAATAAATCTGTAAGTACCCCGCTTGGTAAATTACTTTTTGTAAAATCGGCAATCTCAGCAAAAGTAGTATCTATAAAATCCATTGGTACCGAAGCCCAATCGAAAACAGATTGAAAAATCACCAACAATAAGAACACAAAGAAAAAGTACCCGAAAAATTTATGTGTAAAAACTCTATCTAATCTACCACGTAGGTCTTTGGCTTTTGTTTTATCAACTATATAGGTCTTTTTAAGAATTTTATTAATTTCTTGATAACGATATATGGTTTCTTTATGTTGATATTTCTTTAACTTAGAAACATCCTTTTTAAAACTAAGAAGCTTTTGTTTTTCTACTGATGAAATGGTGTCTGGATAATTATTCTGTGTTACCATCAACCATAATTCATACAAAGAATAATTAGGGCTAATTTCTTTTAACTTATCAAAATAATCTGGATCAATCTGATGATTAATACCACATAAAGGAGATGCTTTTGCTGCAACATGACATCGAATAATTGCTGCTTTTACATCATTTATACCTTCATTTTTTCTGGCACTTATTAAAACGACTTCTGTATTTAACTCCTTTTTTAATAATGATAAATCAATAGTAATTCCTTTTCTGTTCATTTGGTCAACCATATTGATTGCCAAAACCGTTGGAATTTCTAAATCTTTAATTTGAGAGAAAAGCAGTAAGTTTCTTTTTAAATTTTCTACATCTGCAACCACCAATATAACATCTGGAGATTCTTTTATGTCCTTTTTAAGTAGTGTTTTTAAAACAATACTTTCGTCCATAGAAGTAGGGTTTATGCTGTAAGTACCAGGTAAATCTGTTATAATAGCATTTTGTGTAGCAGATAATTTACTAATACCTTCTTTTTTATCAACCGTAATTCCAGGATAATTACCAACTTTTTGGTTTAAACCTGTAAGTTGGTTAAAAAGAGAGGTTTTCCCAGTGTTTGGGTTCCCTATTAAAGCAACTTTTATATCGTTTTTAGACATTATAAATGGACTTTAAGTATTCGAATTTTAGCAGCTGTTTCTTTTCTTATTGCCAAATGGCTTCCATTTACACATATATATATAGGATCCTTTAAAGGCGCTATTTGAACCAACTGAACCTCTGCCCCAGGTAGACAGCCCATTTCTAACAACTTTAAAGGAATAAAATCTAAAGACTCTTCAGAAATATATCCTATCTCTCCCTTACGTAATGTGGCTATTGTGCTCAATGAATTTTATTTGGAAGGCAAATATACTCATTTAGAATCATTCTAAACAAGTTATTTGGAAGCATATTCTTCTTTTAACAAAACAATATCTTTTTTTAGCTTTTCCATGTCTTTTTTCTCTGTACCATCGTAATATCCTCTAATACGTCTTTCTTTATCCACCAAAACAAATTGTTCTGTATGTATAAAATCATTTTCGTCTCCAGTACCTTCATCTGTTACAGCGAAATAACTTTTTCTGGCAAGCTCATAAATATGTTTTTTAGGTCCTGTAGTAACATTCCATTTTCCATCTATAACACCTTTTCTATCTGCATAGGCTCTTAATACTGAAACGCTATCAATTACTGGGGTTACAGAATGAGACAAAAACAAAATATCCGTATCATTTTTATAATATTCCTGCAACTCACTCATATTATAAGCCATGGCAATACAAATAGTTTGGCAACGGGTAAAAAAGAAATCTGCTATGTAAATTTTATCCTTATAATCATCATTTGTAATGGTTTTTCCATTTTGGTTGATCAATTTAAAATCTGCGACGGTGTGGTTTTTTTGAATATGCAACATACTTTCATCTACCAACCTCGGGTTTACATCTACGGGGTTATAAATTTTAAGGCGATTATCAACCTTTAGTAAATGATAAAATACGGGAAGTGAAATTGCCGAAAAAACTACTAAAAAAATAAGAGTTGGCAACGATTTTTTAAAGAATTTGAACTCCATAAAATAATTTTATAAGTACAAATTTACGACTTAAAAACCCCTTAGAAAAGCTAATAAAAGTAAATACTACCCAAAATCTTTGTTAAAATAAAAAGGTAGCTCAATTTGTTCTTTTGCAACTCTCTTTAAAAACGTACATTTGCCACTATTTTAATTATGATTTAACACTGAATGGAAATATTAATAAAAGCATCGCAATTTATTTTAAGTTTATCTTTATTGATTGTATTGCACGAGCTAGGGCACTTTATACCTGCAAAATTGTTTAAAACGAGAGTAGAAAAATTCTACTTATTCTTCGATTATAAATTCTCAATCTTTAAGAAAAAAATTGGTGATACCGTTTATGGTATTGGCTGGATTCCTTTAGGTGGATATGTAAAAATATCTGGTATGATAGATGAAAGTATGGATACCGAACAGATGGCTTTACCTCCACAACCTTGGGAATTCCGATCTAAACCTGCATGGCAACGTTTAATAATTATGCTAGGTGGAGTTTTTGTGAATTTTGTATTAGGGATATTTATTTACATTATGTTAATGTATACCTACGGAGAAAAATTTCTACCAAATGAAAACGTAACAGACGGAGTTTGGGTACAAGATTCTTTGGCAATAAATCTAGGTTTACAAACCGGAGATAAAGTATTGACGATTGATGGTGAAAAAATTAAAAAGTTTAATGAATTAACTTTAGGCTTTGTAAACGGAAATAATTTTCAAATAGAAAGAAATGGGAAAATTATTGACAAAGTAATTCCTGAAGATTTCATCTCTCAACTAGTAGATAGAGGTAAAGATGCTGGGTTAATTGTACTCCCTAGATATCCCTTTGTTATTGGTGCTGTTTCTGCAGATTCACCTAATATAAATTCTGATTTAAAACCAAATGATATTGTTGTTTCTATTAACGGAGATGCAATAAAATATTTTGATGAAGCTAAAGCTCCTTTAGATAAATTTAAAAATCAAGATATAAAATTAACTGTAAAAAGAGGATCAGAAACAAAAGACGTAGCCGTAAAAGTTACTAATGAAGGAAAATTAGGCCTTAGTTTAGGCCAATTACCTTCTAAAGATTTAGAACGACTAGGTTATTACAAGTTAGCTAATATTGAGTATTCTTTTGCACAAGCAATTCCTGCAGGATGGAACAAATCTGTAAAAACACTTACAGACTACATAAAACAATTAAAGAAAATTTTTAACCCAAGCACAGGAGCTTATAAAGGTTTAGGTGGTTTTATTTCTATAGGAAGTATTTTCCCTTCGGAATGGAGCGCAGAAACCTTCTGGAACATTACAGCATTCTTATCTATTATGTTAGGTTTTATGAACCTTTTACCAATACCAGCTTTAGATGGTGGACACGTAGTTTTTACCCTTTGGGAAATGATTACAGGTAAAAAACCAGGAGATAAATTTTTAGAATACGCACAAGTAACAGGTTTTATTTTATTAATAGCCTTATTACTTTTCGCTAACGGAAACGATATATTTAGATTGTTTAAGTAAAGTAAACAAAACATAAGAAACCAAAAAGCCTCACTTTTATAAAAAGTGAGGCTTTTTTTTACACTCTTAAAGAACGATTGATAAAAGAAAACCAAGTATAATACGTATAGCAATTATTACAACCATATGTCTTAGTTCCTGGTATTAACCTAATAATAAATTTTCTTTTTTCTCTATGCCTAGACACAGAATTACATCTTGGACAAGCTTTCATAATTTATAGTTTAGAGTTAGAGTGTTGAAATATAAATATTTACAACACATTAAAGCTACTCTAAATTAACTAATTTATATGCTCTATATTTGTTAATGCATCTATCTTTTATACTTTTACTAGTATAGATTAATTAAAAAAAACTTTACTCCTACTAATTTATTTACTGCTTCCTGTAAATAAAAGTACTATTTAATTTACATAACAGTTCATAAAAAACCCTCACAATGTTATTATTGTAAGGGTATTTTTATATTTTAAAAGAACGATTGATAAAAGAAAACCAAGTATACTCTGTATTACACTTATCGCAAGCATAAGCTTTTGTACCTGGTATTAATCTTATAAATGCACCTCTCTTCATTCTATGGTTTGATTTAGATTTACACTTTGGACAAGCTTTCATTGTTAAGGAAATATTTGATTTAGACTTGCAATCTACAACAAACAAAAATTATATCATATACCGTCATATTCAATTTAATAATTATTTAATATGCAGTACTTTAAAACCAATAAAAGGAAAACAAATTGTTATCAAACAAAGAAAAACCACCATTCAAAATAAATGAATGGTGGTTTTATAAAAATTATATGAATAGAATATGCTCGTTTATTAGAACACTTATTTTTTAGACGGTAAATCTCCTTTAGGTTCAATAACCTCGGCTGCCTCTACAATTTCTTTAACATCTTCAGCAGAAATATCTTTTCCTTTTAAATAACTTGGCAACTCCATACCAGCCATATTAAACATTTCTTGTAATGGTGGCACTGCTTTATACATACCAGAAATAAAGTTAGACGTTGATGTCTTACCATCTGCACCCCCTCCATTTTCCCAAACAGTTACTTTATCAATCTTAATATTTTTAATAGCTTCTGCTTGTATTTTTACCAATTCTGGTAATTTATCTGCAATTAATAACAATGCAGCATTTTGAGAATCATTTCCTGCCGCTTTTACTATTTGATCTAAACCTTGTGCTTGTTTTGTTAAAACTTCAAATAAACCTTGCGCTTCTGCTTGTGCTTTAAACAAAATTGCATCCGCTTCTCCTTTTGCAATTCTTCTAATATTTTCTGCTCTTGCTTCTGCATCTATTTCTACTTTACGTTTATCTATTTCTGCAGGTACAATAATATCTGCTAATTGAGAAGAACGTTCTCTTTCTGCTCTTGCAACTTCTGCTTCTTGCTCTGCCGCATAAGACTCTTTTAATGCGTTTGCTGTTTGTACTTTTTCTGATGCAATTGCTGTACGCTCCGCTTCCGCCTCTCTTTGTCTTCTTAAAGAATCTGAATTGGCTACATTAATTTTTGCGGTATTTTCTCCAGCTACTGCTTGTGCATTTGCTGCTGCAACCTGCGTTCTTTCATCTTGTACTGCATTTGCTTCTCCAATAGAACCATCTCTATTTTTTTCTGCTACAGATTTACGTGCTGCGTTAATTGCGTGTGCTGCAGCTTCTTTACCAAGTGCTTCTATATAACCAGATTCATCAACAATATCTGTAATATTTACGTTGATTAATTTTAAACCTACTTTCTTTAACTCAGTTTCTACAGATTGAGAAATATTCGTCAAAAACTTATCTCTGTCATTATTAATTTCTTCAATATCCATAGAAGCCACTACCAAACGTAACTGACCAAATATAATTTCTTGAGCTAGATCTTGAATGCTATCTTGATCTAAACCTAACAATCTTTCTGCAGCATTTTGCATAATTCCTGGCTCTGTAGAAACCCCAATAGTAAATCTAGAAGGTACATTTACACGAATGTTTTGCTTAGAAAGGGCGTTTACCAAATTTACTTCTATAGAAATTGGTGTTAAATCTAAAAATTGATAATCTTGAATTACAGGAAAAATAAATGCAGCACCACCATGAATACATTTGGCAGATTCTCCTCCTCCAACTTTTCCATAAACCACCAAAATTCTGTCTGAAGGACATCTTTTATATCGTTTTACCAAAGTGACAAACACAATTATAATTGCTAAAATAGCAAAAGCAATTACTGGCAATGCACCAAAGGATTCAATTTGTAATGTTATAAAATTTTGCATAGTATTTTTTATTTATTTTTGAGGTTCTATTATTAATATTCCATTGTTTGTTACTTCAATTACTTTTATAACATTTCCTTGTTTTAAGTCTTCATTATAATCTGTTAAAGCTTCTAATTCTCTTAAAGCTCCTTGTACTTTTACTTGTACTTTTCCAATTTTAGACCTATTTGCCCCCACGGTTAAATACACTTCTCCAATAGCATTTAAAGCATTTTTCATTTTTAAAGTTCCGCTAGAGGTTAATTTACTGATGTAATAAAACATTGCTGCCATTACAAACATCATTGCTAAACCACAAAGAAGTGAAATAATAATAGTGGTAGGTTTTGAATTTCCGGCATCGATACTTGAAATTCCACTCCATCCGAAAATAGTAAAAAATGCGACTAAGTTTTTCAAGGTAAAAAATTGAAATCCTGCACCGGTATCCGCATCAATCTCTGCATCTACATCGCCAATATCATCTGTATCTGCACCAAATATTGTAGTTATTAAGACCAACAAAAACATAAAGGTAGAAATACTTGTAATTATCCAATACGTTTTTTGAAAAGCAGTTAATTCCTGAAACCATTCCATCATAGGTGTTCGTTTTAAAAGAGATTAAATATAAAAAAAAATGACTGAATAACCACGTTATTCCACCAATATAAAGAGAAACTCAATTTTATGAAAATCAACTTTTATAAATGTGCTTTTATAAATTGATTTTAACCTTTAATTGATAAAAAATATAGCATTAAAAATTACTGAGTTTACCTATTAGTAACCTAAAAAGGTATTTTGTTACATAAATTTTAAAAAATATTAACAATCAAATAAAATAGAGTGCAATTTTGTTATCATTACTATTTTACTCCTATTAACTAAGATAAAAAGAATACTAAAAAACCCCTTCTGGTTTTTGAAACCTAAAGGGGCTGATTTAGTTATTTATAAAATGAGATTCTAACAAGTTTAGAATGACACATTGATTACTCTATCTTTTTTATAACGGCTTTTGGCGCTTCTTTTTTAGTTCCATCAAAACCTTCTACACCACCCACTGTTGTGTATTTCATTACATATTTTTTATCTGGATAAATTCTTTGATACGCACTTTGACACATTAAGGTTGCCTCATGAAAACCACATAAAATCAACTTTAATTTTCCTGGATAGATATTTACATCTCCAATGGCATAAATTCCTGGAATATTAGTTTGATAATCTAAAGAATTATCAACTTTAATAGCATTTTTTTCTATTTCTAATCCCCAATTTGCAATTGGACCTAGTTTTGGTGATAAACCAAAAAGAGGAATAAAATGATCTGTTTCCACGATAAAAGGTTCCTCTCCTTTTTTAACAACCGAAACTCCGGTTACTTTATCTGTACCCACAATTCCTTTAACTTCTGCAGGCGTAATCATGGTAATTTTACCAGCGTCTTTTAATTCTTGTACTTTTTCTACAGAATCTAAAGCCCCTCTAAATTCGTTTCTTCTATGTATTAATGTTACTGAAGAAGCTACATCTGTTAAAAATATAGACCAATCTAAGGCAGAATCTCCACCACCAGAAATAACTACTTTTTTATTTCTGTAAAATTCTGGATCTCTAATAATGTATTCTACTCCTTTGTCTTCGAAATCTGTAATATTAGGAATTGGCGGTTTCCTTGGCTCAAAAGAACCTAAACCACCAGCAATAGCTACTATTTTAGCCTGATGTTTTGTACCTTTATTGGTAGTTACAATAAAAGAACCATCTTCTTGCTTGTCTATGGTTTCTGCGCGCTCTCCTAGTGTAAAACCTGGTTCAAATTGTTTAATTTGTTCCATTAGTTTGTAGGTTAAATCGCCCGCTAAAATTTCTGGATATGCAGGAATATCATAAATAGGTTTCTTCGGATAAATTTCAGAACATTGTCCGCCTGCTTGTGGCAATGCATCTATTAAATGACAACGTAATTTTAATAAACCTGCTTCGAAAACGGTGAATAATCCTGTTGGACCAGCACCAATAATTAAGATATCTGTTGTAATCACTTTTAGTTTCTTTAATTTTATCATTTTAAAAAACCAAGCATTCTGCTTATTTAAGCAAATTACTTGGTTCTTTATAACGCTATTTATTTTTTATGCTGATGAGCGCGTTAGGGATTGAAGCACTTGTTTGAGCCCTTTTTTACTTTTTTCGAGTAAAAAAAGCGAGTGCGAAAAGCCCGACCTTTTTAGGTAACGCCCAAAATTATATTTTTACAAATGTTTAAAAACTGATTTTTATCAGTTTACGCTACATTTATCACTTCAATAATTTGTGGCGCATACTTTTTAATAGTTGCTTCTACCCCGTTTTTTAAGGTCATTTGATTTACAGAACATCCTGTACAAGCACCTTCTAATTGTACTCTTACTATAGATTCTTCTATAGAAAGTAGTTTGATATTACCTCCGTCGCTTATTAAAAAAGGACGAATTTCATCTAATGCTTTTTCAACATTATTTAATGTTTCTTGTGCTGTCATAAAATCAAATTTATTTTGTACTACAACCACTCATGGTTGTAATTCTAACTACTTCTGTTGGCGGTAAATCTGCATTTCTTTTTAATAATTCTGAAACCATTTCTTTGGTAATATCATTAAAAGCTTTTTCTAAAACAGTTCCGTTTTGTAAAGCTACCGGATGCCCAACGTCTCCAGATTCACGAATACTTTGCACTAAAGGAATTTCTCCTAAAAACTTGGTATTAATATCTGTTGCTAAATTTTTTGCTCCGTCTTTACCAAAGATATAATATTTATTGTCTGGCAATTCTTCTGGTGTAAAATATGCCATATTTTCTATGATCCCTAAAACAGGTACATTAATATTTTCTTGTTGAAACATTGCTACACCTTTTTTAGCATCTGCTAATGCGATGTTTTGCGGTGTACTTACCACAACTGCTCCGTTAATTGGTAATGCTTGTACTATTGATAAATGTACATCTCCTGTTCCTGGAGGTAAATCGATTAATAAAAAATCTAATTCTCCCCAATCTGCATCAAAAATTAATTGATTTAATGCTTTTGACGCCATTGGCCCTCTCCAAATTACTGCTTGATCTGGATTTGTAAAAAACCCTAAAGACAATAATTTTACTCCGTAGTTTTCTACGGGTTTCATTTTAGAACGACCATCTACTTGTACAGAAAGTGGTTTTGCTTTTTCTACATCGAACATGATGTGTTGTGATGGCCCGTAAACATCGGCATCTAAAACCCCAACGTTAAAGCCCATTTTTGCTAAAGAAATTGCTGTATTTGATGTTATTGTAGATTTACCAACGCCTCCTTTACCAGATGCAATTGCAATAATATTTTTAATATTAGGAATTGCTTTTCCTTTAATTTGGTTTGGATTTACTTTTGCTACAGGCTTTTCTACTTTTAAATGTATTTTTACATTAATTTCTTCTCCAACATGGGTTTTAATTGCCTTGGCAATCTCCGTTTCAATCTTCTTTTTTGCTTGTAAAGTAGGGTTACTAATGGTAACATCTATTTCAACATCATTTCCAAAAGTAACTACATTTGTTACATTGTTGTTTTCTATTAAACTTTTACCTTCTCCGGGAGCTGTAATTGTTTCTAATGCCTTGTATATATCTTGTTTCTTAAAACTCACTTTATTTTTATTTAATCTTACTTGCAAATATACGTTTTACGGATTAGAATAGAAAGTTTGTAGATTATGATTATTTATGTTCTGATAGTTGGATATTATAGACACGAATTTGACAAATTGCACCAATGGTTTTGTAATTATTGATAAATCTTAGATAGGTTTAGAAAAACTAAGACAATTCTTCTATAGGATTCCAAAACACCTTTTCTAAGTCTTGAATTTGATTTTCTACAACCATAATTCCTTCATTTTCTAGTAATTGTTGCATTAGGTTTGTACCATCAAAATGATGCTTACCTGTAAGTAATCCTTTTCTATTTACTACTCTATGTGCAGGAACATCGTCTAAATTATGAGCTTTATTCATGGCCCAACCTACCATTCTTGCAGATCTTGCTGCTCCTAAATACGTGGCAATTGCGCCATAACTGGTAACTCTACCATACGGAATTAGTCGAGCGACTTTGTAAACTTTATCAAAAAAATTATCGGATTCTTTCACGTTGTGAAGGTAGCATTATTACACGGAGTTTCGCAGAGATAACAAAGAGGTACTCGGAGGCTTCAAAAAAAAGACACAGATTTCACGGATTATCACTGATGACTGTGGTGCAAAGTTATTACACAGAGTTTCACGGAGTAAAACAGCCATTCACGGAGTTGAAAACGAACATTAACAATTATGCTGCAATGAGATTCCTCAATCGCCGAAAAGACTCATTTCGGAATGACAGCATGCGTAACCTAATACTTTAATCTAAATTTTATGTAGGTAATAGGTTTATCTACTTCTAAATATTGCTTTTCGTAAAAAGTTTGAGTTTCTGTAACTTCTTTTGGTGCGCCTTCATTTTTATACACAGTATGGTTTGCATATAAAATTTCATGGCCTTCTCCATGCAATAAACCTAAAGTATAACCATGCATAAATTCTGAATCTGTTTTTAGATTCATGATACCATCTTCATTAAGAATATGATGGTATTTTTTCATAAAACTAGCATTAGTCATCCTATGTTTTGTACGCTGAAATTTTATTTGAGGATCTGGGAACGTAATCCAAATTTCTGAAACTTCATTTTCTGCAAAAATAAAATCGACCAACTCTATTTGAGTTCTTACAAAAGCTACATTATCTAGATTTTCTTCTATTGCAGTTTTTGCGCCTCTCCAAAAGCGAGCGCCTTTAATATCGATACCAATATAATTTTTATTCGGATTTTTTCTAGCCAAAGCAATGGTATATTCTCCTTTACCACACCCTAACTCTACAACAATAGGATTGTTGTTACCAAAAAAAGAATGCCATTTACCTTTATAAGAGAATTCTGTTACAACTTCTTCTCTAGTTGGCTGAATGACATTTTTAAACGTTTCATTTTCTTTGAAACGTTTTAGTTTGTTTTTGCTTCCCAAGTTATTATTTTAAGCTTTATCTTCTGTTCCTTCTCTCTTAAACTTAAGAGATTCTTTCATCCAATATGCTAATAAGCATAATAAAACTACTAGAAAACCCCAGTTTACTGCATTAGAAATCCACCAACCTAAATCTGCTTGTGCTACACTTGTGCGTAACCAGTTAAAAGGTAGGAATAAAAAATCAGTAAATAAACTACCAATCAGTCTAAAAATATTGCTTGCTATCATAACTTAATTATCTTTACGCTGCAAAAATAACAAAAGAAACCATGCTAGCCAATTTTTTAGAGAAATCTAAACCAATCAATTTTATCAGCTATTTAGGGCTGTTTTTTTGCTTCTTTTTAATTACTATTTTTTCTAGCTTTTTTACAGACGCTTTTACTTGGTTAAGTGCACTAGAAAACCTCTCTTTTTTATTGCTTTTTTTGATTGTTTTTTTCTTTTTTAATTTTATTATTTCAAAAAACAAACTAACTTTTGATCATTCTTATGCTTTCTTCATTTATGTATTAGCAACCATACTTTTTATTCCTAAGCTACTTGAGCTTAAAACCTTTATAATGCTAATAATTTACCTTCTTTTTTTAAGAAAAATATATAGTTTACGTTCTCCTAAAAAGGTAATTCAGAAATTATTTGACAGTGGTTTTTGGTTGGGTGTTCTTTTTATTCTGGAACCCTTTACCTTGGTTTTTATCTTCTTAATTTATGCTGCTATTTTATTGCGGAAAAAAGTTTCATTTCACACTTTATTAACTCCAATTATTGGGTTTATTTCACCCTTAATAATCTATTTTGCATACTTATTTTGGAACGATTCTATGGAAGAATCTCATCAATTATTTATTTTTAATAAAATAAATAACGTACTTATTTATGCAAAAGATAGCACTATTTGGATTTCTGGAACGATTCTTTTATTAACTATATGTGCTATTTTCTTAAAATCTCCGAAAGCATTATCTGTAAACAATTCTTTTAAAAAGAGTTGGATACTTTTAATTATAAACTCAATTATTGCGGTAGTTTTTGCTTTACTTATACCTAAAAAGGATGGATCGGAAATTATTTTTTTATTGGTTCCAACATCCATAATTATTGCAAATGGATTTGAAGTTATTGAAAAAATGATGGTTAAAAATATTTTAGCAGTATTGTTATTAATAGGAACAATTCTAACTTTTTTCTTATCATAATTTAGATCCAAAAGCTAAATCGCCTGCATCTCCTAAACCAGGAACTATATACCCTTTACTATTTAGTTTATCATCAATAGCAGCGATCCATAAATGGGTGTTTTCTGGAAATTTATCTTTAATAAATTCTATTCCTTCTTTAGAAGCAATCACCACTACAATATGAATTTCTTTGGGGATTCCTTGTTTTTTTATTGCCTCATAAACAGAAACTAAAGATTGGCCTGTTGCCAACATTGGGTCTGCTAATAATAATGTTTTATTTTCTACAGATGGTGCTGCAAAATATTCTACCACAATTTCGAATTCTGCATCGTTATTTGGATGACGACGATACGCAGAGATAAAAGCATTTTCTGCATCATCAAAATAGTTTAATAGCCCTTGATGCAGAGGTAAACCTGCTCTTAAAATTGAACACAGAACAACATCATTATTAGATAGTTGCACTATTTCTTCACCTAAAGGAGTTTTAACAGACACATCTGCATAAGAAAGATTTTTACTTAATTCATACCCCAGAACTTCACCTATCCTCTCAATATTTCTTCTAAAACGAAGGGAGTCTTTTTGAATATTTACATCTCTAATTTCAGCGATGAACTTATTAAGTATAGAATTCTTTTCTTGTAGGTAATGAATAATCATTTTGATATTTTTTTGGAAACAAAAGTAAAACAATTGTCTAAAATTTGTATCTTGCATCAGTACAAAAAATTAAAATTTTAACAAAAACATTTAAAAAAATGGGAATTTTTTCATTCATTAAAAATGCTGGAGCAAAAGTTTTCGGTATTGGAAAAACTACAGAGGAAGAAAATGCTGACAAATCTGGCCAATTAAGAAACGCTATTGCGGCTTTAGATTTAGAGGTTACAGACTTATCTATTGAAGTAGAAGATGATGCTGTAAAACTTTGGGGAGAAACTGCAGATTTAGCTACCAAAGAAAAAGTAGTTTTAGTAGTAGGTAACACCAATGGTGTTGCATCTGTAGAAGACAACTTAACTGTTGCAGAAGTAGAAGTTATTGAAGAGGCTGCAATGGCTCAATTTCACACAGTAGAAAGCGGAGATACTTTAGGTAAAATTGCAAAAACTTATTATGGTAACGCAATGAAATACCCTGTAATTTTTGAAGCTAACAAACCTATGTTATCGCATCCAGATAAAATTTATCCTGGTCAAGTTTTAAGAATACCACCTTTAGTGGATTAATTTCAAAATCAACCAACCAACTTTAAAAGAGTTTCAAAAAAATTTGAAACTCTTTTTTTGTGCTATAAATTAAAATTTATCCTCAACTTTGCTTGCTCATTTTAGAATTTTAATATTGAAAATAAATCAAAGAACATTAGCATTAATTGCTGTTTCTATAGCTACATTAATTTACGGACTTAATTATACGATTGCCAAAGAAGTAATGCCCATCTATGTAAAACCATTTGGTTTTATTTTAATAAGAGTTCTTGGAGCAACTACTATTTTCTGGATTCTTGGCTTGTTTATTACCTCACAAAAAATAGAAAAAGAAGATTATCTAAAAATACTTTTGGCTTCCTTTTTTGGAGTTGGTTTAAATATGCTTTCCTTTTTTAAAGGATTAAGCCTAACTACTCCTATTAGCGCTTCTGTAATGATGGTTACCTCTCCTATTTTGGTGCTAATTTTCTCTAGTATATTAATACGAAAAGCAATTGGTAAACAAAGAATTGTAGGAGTTATCATCGGTTTAATAGGTACCGTTTTACTAATTACGTATGGTAATTCATCAGACACAAATGCTACTAACAGCAATTGGGGTAATTTTTTAGTATTTGTAAATGCTGCTTCTTATGGACTATATTTAGTGATTTCTAAAAATTTAACTGCAAAATACCATCCAATAGTTCTGGTAAAATGGTTATACTTATTTGGACTAATTTTTACAATTCCTTTTGGTTACAACGAATTAACTGCTGTCAAATGGCAAGAAATGCCTACAAACATTTATTGGAATATTGGCTACGTAGTTGTCTTCACCTCTTGCATCACCTATCTTTTCAACTTATATGGTTTATCAAAATTAAAACCAACAACTGTAAGTGTTTTTATTTATTTACAACCAGTAATTGCAACTATTTTTGCATTAATTGTGGGTAGCGACTCTTTAAACTTTGTGAAAATTAGTGCTACATTACTTATCTTTTCTGGCGTGTATTTAGTAACCAAGCAAGTAGAAAATTCTGCTAAATAAAAACTATATTTGCCTTTCAAATAAAATGTACCTTTTATGATTCAATCTATGACTGGTTATGGTAAGTCTGTATTACAATTACCTACAAAAAAAGTAACCATAGAAATTAAATCTTTAAACAGTAAAAATCTCGATTTAAACGTTCGTATTCCTTCTTATTACAAAGAAAAAGAATTGGCAGTTCGTAAAAAATTGGCTAGTGCTTTAGTTCGTGGTAAAGTAGATTTTTCAATTTTTGTAGAAATGACTGCAGATGAAACTTCTACTACTATTAATCACGGAGTTGTAAAAGAATACATGCAACAACTAAGAAATGTTGTACAAACTGGTACTTCTGATGATGTTGAGTTGTTAAAAATGGCCGTAAGAATGCCTGATGCTTTAAAAACAGAACGTGAAGAATTAGATGAAAACGAGTGGAATCTTATCAACGAAAGTGTAGATATTGCTATTAAAGATATTGTACAATATAGAATTGATGAAGCTGCTTCTTTAGAAATAGATTTTAAAGAAAGAATTGCCAATATCAAAAAATATTTAGAAGAAGTAAAAGCTTTTGATGGTGATAGAGTAGAAAACGTAAGAACACGTTTAAAAAAGGCTATAGACGATTTAAAAGTAGATACTGATGAAAATCGTTTTGAACAAGAATTGATTTATTATCTAGAAAAATTAGATATTAATGAAGAGAAAGTTCGTTTGGCTAATCATTTAGATTATTTCCTACAAACCATGGAGTCTGAAGATTCTAATGGTAAAAAATTAGGCTTTATAGTGCAAGAAATGGGTAGAGAAATAAACACTACTGGTTCTAAAGCTAATTTTGCCCCGATGCAAAAAGCAGTAATTCAAATGAAAAACGAATTAGAGCAAATTAAAGAGCAAATTTTAAACGTATTGTAAGGTTTTCTGCAAGGTTTTAAAAACCATGTAGCTCTCTACAATATTCTAACGATAAGATGCTGAAACAAGTTCAGCATGACAAAAACTAAAAATTTATGTCAGATTTTAAAGGAAAATTATTCGTCTTTTCGGCGCCTTCTGGTTCAGGAAAAACAACTATTGTACGCCATTTATTAAAGCAAGAAAGATTTAATTTAGAATTTTCTATTTCTGCTACTTCTAGAGAACCTAGAGGTGAAGAAAAAGACGGAGAGGATTATTATTTCATCAACCTAAGAGAATTTAAGGATAAAATTAAGGCTGATGAATTTTTAGAATGGGAAGAAGTATACAGAGATAACTTTTACGGCACTTTAAAAAGTGAAGTTGAGCGCATTTGGGCGTTAAAAAAACATGTTATTTTTGATATTGATGTAGTTGGAGGCTTACGTATTAAAAAGAAATACCCAAACGAAACATTGTCTGTTTTTGTAAAACCACCAAGTGTAGATGAGTTAAAAATTCGTTTAAAAAAACGTTCTACAGAAAGTGAAGATAAAATAAACATGCGTATTGCAAAAGCTTCTGTAGAATTAGCAACCGCACCACAGTTTGATAAAATTATAAAGAATTACATTTTAGAAGATGCTTTACAAGAAGCAGAAGATTTAATGAGTGATTTTTTAGAGTTAAACTAAAGGCAAAAGGCGAACAGCGAAAAGCATAAAAATGAAAATAGGTTTATATTTTGGTACATTTAACCCAATCCATATAGGGCATTTAATTATTGCCAATCACATGGTAGAATATGCAGATTTAGATGAAATTTGGATGGTTGTAACGCCACATAATCCCTTTAAGAAGAAAAGCTCTTTACTAGACAATCATCATCGTTTTGAAATGGCTTATAGAGCAACAGAAAATTATCCGAAGATTAAACCTTCTAATATTGAGTTTAAATTACCACAACCCAACTATACTGTTCATACATTAGCTCATATTTCTGAAAATTATCCAGATAAAGAATTCTGTTTAATTATGGGTGAAGACAATTTAAAAAGTCTGCATAAATGGAAAAATTATGAAACTATTTTAGAGCATCATCACATTTATGTATACCCAAGAATTGCTGACGGAAAAGTAGAGCATCAATTTAAAAATCACCCTAAAATTCATAAAGTAGAAGCACCCATTGTACAGATTTCTTCTACTGCGATTAGAAACGGAATAAAAAATCAAAAAAACGTACAACCTCTCTTATCTAAAGAGGTTTGGGAATATGTTGATGAAATGAACTTTTATAGAAAATAATTAAATTATATTTATACCACTATTAGAGATACTAATTTCTATAAGGGTTTCGTTATATATTTATTAAAAATCAAATAATTTTTTGTGGGGAATAAGAATAAAAAGAAAGGAAAACTTAAACAAAAACTAACTGATAAATACCGGTTGGTGGTTTTAAATGAAGACACTTTTGAAGAGCGTTTTTCTTTAAAACTATCAAGATTAAATGTATTTGTTTTCGGTGGATTTTTCTCTATATTGTTAATTGCTGGTACTATTTTATTAATTGCTTTTACTCCCTTAAAAGAATATATTCCGGGTTACTCTTCTACTTCTTTAAAAAGAAAGGCTGCCAATTTAACTTTTGAAGCCGATTCTTTAAAAATTAAATTAACTGTTTTAGAAAACTATACAAAAGCATTAAAACCTGTTTTAACAGGTGAAATTGAACCTGAAAGCATCGATTCTATACAAAACGAAACAAGACATCGATTGATAGATGAAAGTGCGTTAAGTGCTACTAAAGAAGACTCTTTATTTAGAGAAAAAGTAGAAAGTGAGAATCGTTTTGCCATTGAACAAAATGCTCAAAGCAATGTTAAAATTGTATTTTTTGCACCTTTAAACGGTACTATTTCTCAAGGTTTCGACGCTACCTCTAAGCATTTTGCCGTAGATATTACCGCAAAAACAGGTACACCAATTAAAGCAACTGCAGATGGTACTGTTATTTTTTCTGGTTGGACCACAGAAACAGGTTACGTTATTATTTTAAAACATGCTAAAGATTATATTTCTGTATACAAACACAATGGAAATTTACTAAAAAAACAAGGAGATTTTGTAAAATCTGGCGAAGTAATTGCCAGCGTAGGTTCTACGGGAGAATTAACCACAGGACCACATTTACATTTTGAACTCTGGAGCGGTGGTTATGCCGTAAACCCAACAAATTTTATAGATTTTAAATAATGAGTATCAAATCACTTTTTGCAATTCCGTTTGCTAAAATTGCAACTAAGAAAGTTTATAAATGGGCAAATAACCCTCATAAAACGCAAGAAAAAGTTTTTAAAAACTTAATTGCTGTAGGAAGTAAAACTGCTTTTGGAAAAGATCATAATTTTTCTTCTATATCTAATTATAATGATTTCAAAAAAGAAGTTAAGGTAACTGACTACGAAGGATTAAGACCTTATGTAGATAGAATTGTAGCTGGTGAATCTGATGTTCTTTGGACCGGAAAACCTCTTTATTTTGCAAAAACTTCTGGTACAACTTCTGGCGCAAAATTTATTCCGATTACCAAAGATTCTATGCCTACGCATATTAAAGCAGCTAGAAATGCGCTGTTATTTTATATTAAAGAAAAAAATGACGCGAGTTTTGTTGATGGAAAAATGATTTTTTTACAAGGAAGCCCTATTTTAAGTGATAAAAATGGTGTAAAACTAGGCAGATTAAGTGGAATTGTAGCGCATTATGTACCTCAATACTTATTAAAAAACAGGTTACCAAGTTGGGAAACCAACTGCATAGAAGATTGGGATACCAAAGTAAATGCCATTGTAGAAGAAACCATTAATGAAGACATGTCTGTAATTAGCGGAATTCCTTCTTGGGTGCAAATGTATTTCGAAAAACTAATTGAAAAAACAGGTAAATCGGTTTCAGAATTGTTTCCAAATTTTAATTTCTTTATTTACGGAGGCGTAAATTTTGAACCATATAAAAACAAATTTGAAAGTTTAATTGGTAAAAAAATAGATTATATAGAATTATATCCTGCATCAGAAGGGTTTATTGCATATCAAGATTCTCAAACAGAAAAGGGAATGTTATTGCAATTAGATTCTGGTATTTTCTATGAGTTTATTCCTGCGGATGAATTTTTTAATGATAACCCAACACGAATTTCTTTAAAAGAGGTAAAAATAGGCGTTAATTATGCCATCATTTTAAATACTACAGCAGGTCTTTGGGGCTATAATATTGGTGATACCGTAGAGTTTACATCAACAAAACCTTATAGAATTAAAGTTACCGGAAGAATAAAACATTTTATATCCGCCTTTGGCGAACACGTTATTGGTAAAGAAGTAGAAAAAGCATTAAACGACTCTATTACAGGTACAAATATAAATATTAGTGAATTTACTGTAGCTCCACAAGTGAGTCCGGAAAGTGGTTTGCCGTATCATGAGTGGTTTATAGAGTTTGAAAATGAGCCAGAAAATTTAGAGGCTTTTGCAGCTAAGATTGATGCATCTATGCAAGCTCAAAATATTTATTATATAGACTTAATTGAAGGAAAAGTTTTACGTCCTTTAATTATTAGAAAAGTTAAAAAAGGTGGTTTTCATGAATATATGAAATCTATTGGTAAATTTGGAGGACAGAATAAGATTCCGCAATTATCTGATAATAGAAAAATTGCTGATGTTTTAAATAATTTTTTAATTAAAGAGTAACAAAATACACACAAAATGGGAGGAAATTTTTTATTTTTAGGATTGGCCATAGCTTTGGTTATTGTTTATTTTTACAACAAATTTAGAAACAGAAGATAATTATAATGATTTATCCTTTCGAATAACGAATGAGAAGAAATCTTACATTAATTAGATTTCTAAATCGCTCCTTATTTCGAAATGACAAACTAATAGAAAATACAGATGAGTACAATTAGAATTACAAAACAATTCAGTTTTGAAACAGGCCATGCTTTATATGGTTATGATGGAAAATGTAAAAACGTTCACGGACATTCTTACAAACTTTCTGTAACTGTTTCTGGAAAACCAATTAAAGACAATACTAATGTAAAATTTGGTATGGTGATTGACTTTGGTGATTTAAAAAAGATTGTAAATGAAGAGGTTGTAGATATTTTTGACCACGCAACGGTTTTTAATAAAAACACACCTCATATTGAGTTAGCAAAAGAATTACAGGCAAGAGATCATCATGTTATTTTAGTTGATTATCAGCCAACAAGTGAAATGATGGTGATAGATTTTGCTGCAAAGATTAAAAATAGATTACCAAAAAACATCAAATTATATTCTATAAAACTACAAGAAACAGATTCTAGCTTTGCAGAATGGTATGCTAGTGAAAATTAACATTCTATACTTAAAAAAGTGCTATTTTTTAATAGTACCATTTTAAATTATGGCTTATATTTGCCCAAAAATCAAAATATTATGAAATTATTAAAATCTATTTTAGTATTATTTATCGCAATCTCTATTACAAGCTGTAGTAGTGACGATGACAATTCTCTTGAGTTAGTAGCAACCAATTTAGTTGGTAGTTATAACCTTACAGCTTATAAATCTGTAGAAACAGAAATAGCAACAGCTTCTAATGGTAATGAATCTACACTTTCGACAACTACAAAAACAGGAAGTACTTTTAAAGTAGTTGTAGAATTAAAAGCAGATGGAACATATAGCATTGATGGAAACTTTATATTAACACCAAATAAAGGTGAACAAAATGTAGAAATTATTACTTCTAGTGGAAATTACTCTTTAAACGCAACAGATAAAAAAATTACTCTTATAGCTTCTGAAGACGGATCTTTTGTTGGTGGTTCTTTTGATATTAAATCTTTTAATGAAGATAAAATGGTACTAAAACAAACAGTTGAAGGAACAGGTGACGTTAGAATAGATTCTATTACAGACATTACTTTAGAAAGAAATTAAAAAAGTAAGTAAACTTTAATAAAAAAGGTATCTAGAAATAGATACCTTTTTTATTAAAGTTTATTTTAACACTAACCTTATTTTAGAGTTTTAATACAATAATAATTAAAACCATAAGAACCTGAAATAAATTCAGGTTGACAAGGAGCTACTTTTAAGAATTACTTACCGTTAAACGTATTCATCGTATTATTTAGGCCAGCAGTACCAAAAGAAGTAATTACTTTAGCTGATGTTGGCAAACGCTCTATTAACTCACTGGTTTCTTCTTTATTCCACTCGCCAAGTACATAATCTACTTGCCTACCTCTACTATAATTACCACCAACACCAAATCTAAAACGAGCGTATTGCTGCGAATTCAACTTTTCTTGAATATCTTTAAGTCCATTATGTCCGCCAGCAGAACCTTTTGCTTTTACACGGATAACACCAAAATCTATATTTACATCATCTGTAACCACTAAAATATTTTCTACGGATATATTTTCTTTATCCATCCAATACTTTACTGCTTTACCACTTAAATTCATAAATGTACTTGGCTTTAGCAAAACAAAAGTTCTTCCTTTAAAACGAAACGTAGCTACATCTCCAAGCTTTTCAGTCTCAAAAGTTACGTTGTGCTCTTCTGCTACTTCATCAACAATTTTAAACCCAATATTATGACGCGTATTTACATACTTTTCACCAATATTACCTAAACCAATAATTAAAAATTTCTTCATCAACTCTTCTTTATATTCAACTTTTATACCAACTATTTTAGAAAAAAAGTTTTTGAATTTCATTCTTCAAAAATAAGAAGAATTATACAAATTTAGATTGCAAAATATAATTATAAGCCTCAAAATAAATTCAATGATAATAAATTTAGAGCATAAAAAAAGCGTTACAGAATTGTAACGCTTTTTGAAATTTATGTTTTGAATAAAATTTATTCTGCTGCAGCTTCTGTTGCTTCTGCTCCTTCTTCTTCTTCTTCTCCTTCTTCTACACTTGCATTTCTAGAAGTTCTAACCTGAACAACAACTGTATTGTCTGGGTGCATAAACGTATACCCTTCTGTTGCCAATGAAGTTACTACTAGTTTACTTCCAATTTTTAATTTAGAAATATCTGCAGTTACAAAATCTGGTAAGTTAGCAGGTAATGCTTTTACTCTTAATTTACGGTTTGTAAAACGTAAAGAACCACCATTTAATACTCCTGGAGAAGTACCAGTTAATTGTACAGGAATTTTCATTGTAATTTCTTTATCATCAAATAATTGATAAAAATCTACATGAATAATTTTGTCTGTTACTGGGTGAAACTGAATGTCTTGTAAAATTGCTGGAATTTTTTGACCATCAATATCTAAACTTGCTGTATACACATTTGGAGTGAATACCAACTTTTTAAACGCTTTTTCTTCTGCTGAAAAATGTATTGGGTTTTCTCCTCCGTATATAACGCAAGGAACCATACCAGCATTACGTAAGGCCTTAGTTGCTACTTTACCTACGCTTTCTCTTTTTGATCCTTTAATTGAAATTGATTTCATTACTTTTTTTCTATTATTTATTTACATTAAAAATTTTCCACTAATTGAAGTATTGTCTTGCACTTTATGCATAACATCCGCAAATAATGGCGCGCAAGATACCACTTTTATTTTAGAAGTAGCCTTTTTCAAAGGAATTGTGTCTGAAACAATTAACTCTGTTAATCCTGAGTTTTCTATTTTCTCATAAGCGTCTCCAGAAAGTATTGGATGCGTACAAATTGCTCTCACACTTAAAGCACCTCTTTCCATCATTAAATTTGCAGCGTGTGCTAATGTTCCTCCAGTATCAATCATGTCATCTACCAAAATCACATTCTTTCCTTTTACATCACCAATTAACTCCATGTGTCCTATTACATTTGCTTTTTTACGCTGTTTATAACAAATAACAACATCTGAATGTAAATGTTTAGAATAAGCATACGCTCTTTTAGAACCACCCATATCTGGAGATGCAATTGTTAAATTGTCTAATTTTAAGCTTTCTATATAAGGCATAAAAATTGTTGACGCAAACAGATGATCTACTGGTTTTTCAAAGAAACCTTGAATTTGATCTGCATGTAAATCCATCGTCATAATTCTAGTTGCTCCGGCAGATTCTAAAAGTTTTGCTACTAATTTTGCACCAATAGCAACTCTAGGCTGATCTTTTCTGTCTTGTCTTGCCCAACCAAAATAAGGCATAACAGCTGTAATATGTCTTGCTGATGCTCTTTTTGCAGCATCACACATCAACAACATCTCCATTAAATTGTCTGCATTCGGAAATGTAGAGCCTATAATAAAAACGCGTCTTCCACGAACAGATTCTTCAAAAGCTGGCTGAAATTCTCCGTCACTAAAGTAGGTTGTTTTCACTTTTCCTAAGGTAGTATTGTATTCTTTTGCAATTTTCTCTGCTAAAACTGAGCTTTGTCTGCAGGTAAATAGCTTTGGTGCTAACTGATTTGTAGGCATTTAGTTGTTTTTTTTGTTGTGTTGTTGTAAGATAACAAAAGTAGAATTTATTTATTGACTTTGAAATATATTTATTGACTTTAAAATAAAATAATTTTATACATTTGCAGTCCTCTTTAATTTGTGTTTCTAAATGAAGAGGCTACTATCAAAAAAAAGGTGATTGTTTTTCAAAAACCTCATAAATGCTCAAGTGGCGGAATTGGTAGACCTGTCTGCCGACAGGCAGGCGCGCTAAAATTAATAGCTATGTTCTACGTTTATGCAATTTCTAGTATTGCAAAAAATTATATTTATGTTGGATTAACTTCTAACCTAAACGAAAGAATAAAAAGACATAATGGTTTAAGAGAAAGAACTACAAAGTTTTATGCTCCTTTTAAATTGATTTATGTGGAAGAAGTAAAAACTAGAATTGAAGCAAGAGTAAGAGAAAAGTATTGGAAATCTGGTATAGGAAAAGAAAAATTACGTTCTTTGCGAGACTCCTAATAAATGCTCAAGTGGCGGAATTGGTAGACGCGCTGGATTCAAAATCCAGTTTTTTCGGAAGTGCGGGTTCGATTCCCGCCTTGAGTACGAAAAACCCTTTAAAGACATCGTTTTTAAAGGGTTTTTTAATTTTTAGGGCTACCTAGAGGGCTAACAAGTTATTATTTATTTAATTTAATATTATTAACGTAGGTTAAATTATACAATCTGAACTATCAAAAATTTATTATTCAATTCTATATTTAGCTTTTTAAAGGCTTTTACCATATTATTGAATAATATTTAATTAAAAGATCTAAACTTAACGTTCAAGAATCTTATTAAACTGATAAAAGAAACGCTGAATTAAGCGTAAATCTTCGGTAATAATTTCTGCGGTTCCTCGCATTTCTTGTTTAAATACTATTTCTTTATTGTAGGAAGTAATAAGTGTGTCAGGCAAAGAAACTTTAATGGTATAAAAGCCATTTTTATTTGAGGTTTCAGAAATTGTGTTTACTTTTCCTTTTAAAACTCCAAATTCATAATCTGGATAATTTTGCAGCTTAACATTTACTATTTGACCTATTTTTACTTTTCCTAAATTTTGAGCAGGTGTTTTTAGTTTAGCTATAAAGGAAGAAGTTTGATTGGGAATAATTGTAAAAACCAAATCTCCCTGATTTACAGTTTGGTTTTTATTCCAGTAATTTAAAAAAGAAACTTTACCTTTCATTTTAGAACTTAAAACATATTTCATTTCCCAATCCTTAATACTTTTCTTCAATTGATTAAAAGACTGAATTACATTTTTTAATAAAGTCATTTCTTCTCTAATACGAGCTATCTCTGTTCCTTTAGAGGTTTTTTTATTCCCAGAAATGGCTTCTCTTAATTGTGAAGTAGCGGAAGTCATATTTTTAAAACTCCGTTCTGCCTGCAAATACTCTAATTGTTTTATTTCGTATTCTTTTTCAGAAATAACGCCTTTGTCAAAAAGAGATTTACTTCTCTCCAAATCTTTTTGTTTAAAGGCTAACTCTCTTCTATTTAATGATTTCTGTGCTTGTAAATTGATTAATCTTCGTTTTAATTCTGAAGATGTAATTTTATTCGCAATGGCTTCATTAGAAAACGGATCTAATTCTTTGTTTAAAATATATTGAATATAATTATTTTCAAACAAAGCATAACTTGCCTCTATATCACCCAAAAATAAAATAGGTAATTTGTCTATAGGGAAAACAAATTTTTGTTTTTGAACTTTAATAGTGTCTATTACCCCCTTTAAAAAGAATACATCTTCATAATTAGCCGTATTTTCAATGATAGCTAAAGGTTCATTTTCAATAACATTTTGCCCATCAATTATAAAAAGTGTGTCAATTTTTCCTGTAATTCTCGCATATTCTTTTTGGGGAGGAATTTCGGTTGTAATGATTGCTTCTGATATAATAATATCTGGGTATTTTATAAACCAAGACATTAACAAAAGCATCAGAATTAAAAACAAAAAAAGTGTATTTCCCCAACGAACCATCCAACTTGGTACTTTCGTTAGAATTTCTTGTACTTCTTCGCTTCGAAGTTCTAATTGTTCTATATGTTCATTTTTTATTTCTGGCATGCTGCTAACTACAACTATTAACTAAATATTAGTTTCCTAATTCTAATTGATTTTTTACTAAATGATAATAATTTCCTTTGTCTTTAATTAAAGATTGATGATTACCAACCTCAACTATTTTTCCTTTGTCTAAAACAACTATTTGATCTGCGTTTTTTACCGTACTTAGTCTGTGGGCAATCACTAAAACTGTTTTATTCTCAAAAAAAGTATTCAATTTCTCCATAATTACTTTTTCATTATTGGCATCTAGAGCCGAAGTTGCTTCATCAAAAAATAAAAAATTGGGGTTTTTATACACCGCTCTTGCAATTAGTAAACGTTGTTTTTGACCTGTACTTAAACCCACACCTTCCATACCTATTTTGGTGTTGTAAGATAAAGGTAAACTCTCTATAAATTCTTTTATGTTGGCAACATCTACTGCATGTGCTAATTTTTGTTTATCTACAACATCTACACCCACCGCAATATTATTGGCAATTGTATCGCTAAAAATAAATCCTTCTTGCAGTACCACGCCACACTGATTTCTCCAGGCTTTTTGAGAAACGTTTTTTAAATCATGATTTCCTAATTTAATATCGCCTGTATTGGGTTCGTAGAATTTTAACAACAATTTCATAAGCGTTGTTTTCCCGCTTCCGCTAACACCCACAATAGCTGTAATTTTATTGGCAGGAAGTACCACGTCTAAATCTTTTAAAACAAATTGTTCTGAACCAATATATCTAAAGGAAACTTTTGACAAAGTAATTGCAGCATTCTCTTCAATATCTGTAATCTTTTCTACATTTTGTTGTTCTTCATCTTCTTTGGTATGAATTTCTGACAAACGATTCAATGATATTTTTGCATCTTGAATTTCTCGCACAAAATTAATCAATTGAGCAATAGGCGAATTTAATTGACCAACAATATAACTAATTGCCAACATCATACCTAAAGTAATTTCACCATCAATTACTAATTTAGCCGACAATACTGTAATCAATATATTTTTTAATTCGTTTATAAAACCAGACCCAACACTCTGGTATTGCTCCAAAGCCAAACCTTCTATAGAGATTTTAAAAAGACGTGCTTGTAAAAACTCCCAACTCCAACGTTTTTGTTTTTCGGCATTATGCAGTTTTATTTCTTGCATTCCGTTTATAAGTTCTATTACCTTAGATTGCTCTTGACTTACTTGCGAAAAGTTTTTGTAATCTAAATCATGTCGTTTTTTTAGAAATAGCGTAATCCATAAAAAATACAAAAAACTCCCCACCACAAAGATTCCGAAAATTTGCAGGTTGTAATACGCCAACACAAAACCAAAAACCACCAAATTAACCATAGAAAATAATACGTTTAAAGAAGAATTGGTTAAAATACGTTCTATACGTTTATGGTCGTTAATACGTTGTAAGATATCGCCTGTCATCCGGGTATCAAAAAAAGCAATTGGTAAATTCATTAGTTTGATAAAAAAATCTGAAACTAATGAAATATTAATTCTGGCGCTTAGATGTAATAAAATCCAACTACGGATAACCTCTAACGCTGTTTTACCTAAAAACAAAGCCAATTGAGCAAATAACACTAAATAAATAAAATGGATGTCTTGGTTTTTAATACCAACATCTACAATACTTTGGGTTAAAAAAGGAAACAAAACTTGCAACAAACTTGCGGCTAATAGTCCTAAAACTAACTGCCATAAAAAACGTTTGTATTTAAAAATGTATTTAGATAAAAAAGAGAACCCTAAAGAAGGAGTTTCTTTTTCATAAGTATCTTTATAAAATTTAGGTGTTGGTTCTAATAATAAAGCAACACCCTCTTCTGTAGTTTCATTTGCATTGTTACCAACCCAATGTTTTAAAAAGTCTGTTTGGTTATACTTGAGTATACCGTGTGCAGGGTCACTAATATAAAAAACCAATTGTTTTTTAGGTTTATTAAAATAATTTTTCCTTTCTAACTTAGTATTCCTAATTCGTAATTTCTCATTCGTAATTTTATACACCACCACATAATGGTTCTTATTCCAATGTAAAATGCAAGGCAAAGGTGCCTCGCATAATTTTTCTAAAGAAATTTTTACATTTAAAGATCTAAAACCCAATTGCTCTGCAGCTTCACTAATACCCAACAAGCTACTTCCTACTCTTGTAGTTTCACTCAGTTTGCGTAATTGTTCTATGCCAATGGTTTTTTTATAATGCTTGGCAATAATTTTTAAACAAGTAGGCCCACAGTCTTTACTGTCATATTGTCTATAATGAGGAAAGTTTGCCATTTTACTTAGTATTCTAAAAAATCAAATATAATTGCTTTATTTTAAACATATGATAAAAACAAAAAAGCTGTCTATTGAGGCACTTAAAAGAGTAATAATTTTTGAAGAATTAAACCTAGAAACTATAATAATTATTAGATAAGCAACACTCTATTGGTATTAAAAATTGTTGTTATTTTTTATCAAAAAAAGAACACTCCAGGTTTAAGGAGTGTTCTTATCTTTTTTTTCAATTCCTTCTTTACTTTTATTCTTTGCTTTACTGAAAATATAAATAACAAGTATCATTATTGCAGCAATAAAAACAAATATACTTATAAGATAATATTTAAATAAAAGAAAAAAATTTCCAAAAAGCATTAAAAAAATCCCAATAAGTAACAAATTTTTTTTATTCTTCATAAGCAAATATATATATGATTTCTCGTATATAGAGAAACTATTTAATTAATTTTTGGGTTTAATTCTCCGAAGCTCTGCATCGAAATGAAAAAAGGAATTTTCCTGTTTAACACCTCGTACCTTTGAGTCGAGGAAGTTTATTTTAAATAATGTCTAATTCCATAAGAATACTTATGGTCTAAACAACCTGGTACTACCTTTGGTCAATAAGTGAGCATACTCCATAACCTGCTCCACCAATAGCAAGACCCAATAAACAATAACCAGCTAAAGCTAGTGCTGTTATGATTAGACCTCCCGATACTAATTCTAATTGTTCATCTGTTAATTCAAAATTTTCTAAATTTATTTTTTGAGGAATATTTAAATAAATAATATCCGTATTTGATTGATCCTCTACAATTAATCTTTCGTTTTCGACTAAGTTCATTTTTTCACCTGTAACACTTTCAATTGTAGTTTTTGGGTTTTTAATTAACTGTTCTTTAAAAGTTTTACTTTCCCATGCTTTAGTTACTAATGTTTGAAGTAACTCTTGTCCATTCTCTTGTTGCTCTAATGTAACTTTCATTCTAATCTATTTTTAAAATTATTATTTAATGTGTTGCAGCGTATACAGCTACCCCCGTTCCGAAACAAGTAAGATAAATAGCAGCTAAAGCTAAAGCTGTAGAAACAAGTATTCCCCCTGCAACCATTTCCATTTGCTCCTCAGTCAACTCAAAATCATCTAAATTCACTTTTTGAGGAATATTCAAATAAATAATATTTGAGTCTGTTTGATCTTCAACCACTATTTTAGTGTCTTCTATAAGCTTAGAAGTAACACCTGTAACTTCAGAAATAGCAATCTCTGGGTTATTAATTAATTGCTCTTTAAAGGTTGCACTCTCCCAAGCTTTTTGCACTAATTCTTGGTGCAGTTTTTTTCCTTTTTCTTGTTGTTCTAATGTAATTTTCATGCGTGTATTTTTTTTAAAATTATTTTGGTAAAAATGTTTTTATTAAGCCATCTAAAGGAGAATCGTTTCCTGGACCATAAGGTTCCCAACAACCACCTGCAACTGCTTCTAGTTGTTCTTCATTCAATTCTACATCCTCTAACTTCTGCTCTGCAGGTATATTAATATACACAGTAGATTCATCTGTTTGGTCTCTTACCACAAAGGTTTTTCCTTCTGGGATGTTTAATTTTTCGCCAGTTAATTCTTCAATGGCATCTACTGGGTTTGCCATTAACTTTTTCTTAAAATCTGCATTTTCCCATGCTTCGTTTATTACTTGTTGTAATACTTGCTGTTCTTTTGTAATTTCCATAATTTTGGTTTTAAATAGTTATATTAAGAATTTTGCTGTATAATTGTTATATCACTTGGATTTTTAAGACCTCCAGCTCCAAGACCTAATAATCCTACAAAAGGACCTGAATATGGAAGGAAAACATTTCCACCAGCAACCGCTTCTAACTGCTCTTCATTCAATTCTACATCCTCTAACTTTTGCTCTGCAGGTATATTAATATACACAGTAGATTCATCTGTTTGATCTCTTACTACAAAGGTTTTCCCTTCTGGGATATTTAACTTTTCGCCAGTTAGTGCTTCAATAGCAGCTACTGGGTTTGCTATTAACTCTTTCTTAAACTCTGCATTTTCCCACGCTTCATTTATTACCTGTTGTAATACTTGTTGTTCTTTTGTAATTTTCATAATTATTGATTTGTAATTGTTATTTATCTTGTAGGAAAAACTGGATCTACAATCGGTTGTGGAGGTCCAGGAAAGATAAAAATAGGATCTATCGGAAATACATACCCATAACCAGCTTTTCCACCTGCTACAGCTTCTAATTGCTCTTCATTCAATTCTACATTCTCCAATTTTTGTTCTGCTGGAATATTTATATATACTGTAGATTCATCTGTTTGGTCTCTTACTACAAAGGTTTTTCCTTCTGGAATGTTTAACTTTGCTCCTGTTAGTTCTTCAATAGCAACTTCTGGGTTTGCCATTAACTTTTTCTTAAAATCTACATTTTCCCATGCTTCGTTTATTACTTGTTGTAATACTTGCTGTTCTTTTGTAATTTTCATAATTTTATTATTTATTTTTAGTTAAAAATCTTAGAAATCCAATGAATAAAAGGACTATCGTAATTATCCATAGGTATAGCACTACCTCCCGCTACAGCTTCTAATTGCGCTTCAGTTAACTCCATGTTTTCCATATTTGGTTGAGCAGGAATGTTAATAAATAAAGAAGTTTTATCTGTTTGATCTTTTACTACGATTGTTTTTCCTTCAGGTAGATTAATTTTCTTTCCTGTTAATTCTTCAATTGCTTTTACAGGGTTTGCAATTAATTCTTGTTTAAAAGCTTCGTCTTCCCAAGCTTTCTGAATAATACTTTGCAGTAACTCTTGTGTTTTTGTAATTTTCATCCTATATTTTTTTTGTTTTACTATGGTGTAAATATATTTTTAAGAATCTGTATAAAAATGCCAGAAATACTGACAAAACTGCAGGTTAGTCATTACCTTTTCCTAACCCATTCAAAAGTATATTAAAAAACGTCCAGCCATAATCAAAACCACCAGCTACAGCTTCTAATTGCTCTTCAGTTAATTCTACATCATCTAAATTTAATTTTGCCGGGATATTGATATATATAACAGAATCATCTGTTTGGTCTTTTACTACCAATGTTTTATCTTCAGGTAGATTAATTTTCTCTCCTGTTAATTCTTCAATTACTTTTACAGGGTTTGCAATTAATTCTTGTTTAAAAGCTTCGTCTTCCCAAGCTTTCTGAATAATACTTTGCAGTAATTTTTGTGATTTTGTGATTTCCATATTATATTTTTTTTGTTTTACTATGGTGTAAATATATTTTGAAAAAAAAGTGTAAAAATGACAAAAAGACTGAGAAAACTGTATTCTTTAATTTGGTACTCGAAATTTGAAACCTTACTGTTTGGTTGTCTTTTTGTAATTATTAATAATGTAAAAGTATTGTGAAGATTAATGATAGAAATGCCAAAGAAACTGACGGAACTGATTTCTTAAGAAGATAGATGTTAGATTGCTTCGCTTTTAGATAAAAGACTGGGTTTGGTACGATTTGAGTACCTTATTTATTTGAGATTCTTGCTTTCGCAGGAATGACAAGGTTGGAATGGCAGATTGCTTCAGGTTTACTTCGTCTTCCTCGTAAAGCTCGCAATGACGATTGGGTTTTAAAGAAAATAAATAATCTAAATAGATCCCGATATTCATCGGGATAAGTTCGTCTAACAACTTTAAATGCGTTGCTTTGCAACTTTTTAAAGTTGAGTCTTACTAACAAAATACATTTCTAACGCCCCTTTTCCTTTTGCTTTAATTTTTCCACGGTATTCAAAAGAGAATTCTTTGTCTTCCTTAATAAGCTCATAAACATCTTGACTGATATTTACTTTGCCAACTTCTCCGTTACTTTCCATACGGCTTGCTGTATTTACAGTATCTCCCCAAACATCATATTGAAACTTTTTAACCCCTACAATACCTGCCACAATTGGACCTGCATGAATGCCCACACGCATTTCGAAAGCAGGTTTACCTTGTGCATCGTTTTCTAATTTTCTTTTTACCGTAAATGCCTGCATTTCTAAGGCTGCAATAATGGTTTTCTTCACAGAATTTATACTTGGTTTTGGCAAACCACCTGCCGCCATATAAGCATCACCAATCGTTTTTATTTTTTCTATGGAATAGGTTTCCATAATATTATCGAATGCTTTAAAGCACACATTAATTTCTTCTACCAATTCTTGAGGGGTTAATTTAGAAGCTGTTTCTGTAAAGGATTTAAAATCTGTAAATAATATGGTTGCTTTATCAAAATCTTGAGCATCTACATAGCCTTTTTCTTTTAACTCTTGAGCAATTTCTTCTGGAAGTATGTTTAATAATAAGTGCTCTGAACGATCTTTTTCTATCTGTAAAATGGCTTTCGATTTATTGGTGTACCTCAATCTATTCCATAAACCAACAGCAATAATAAGAACTAAAAAGACGGAGCCTATAAATACATTTCGTTGTTTCTCTTTCTCATTTACTTCTTCTAAGTGTCTTATCTGTATCTTTTTTTCTTTATCTACATGAGCAATACTGTCTAAAAGCAATTGCTTTTCAAACTTCATATTTAAAATTTTGTCCGTAGTTTTCTTTATATTTAAACTATCTTCCAATAAAATCATGTGCTCATAATAATCTAGTGCAGATTTATTTTTATGTATACCCTTTGTTATTTTGTATAAATTCTCATAAGCGTCTTTCTGTACTGAAATTACTTTTATTTTTTTAGCTATTTCTAAACCCTCTTTACACGTTTTTATAGCCAATTTATTCTTGCCTTGCTTGTAGTTGATTCCACCAATAGCAACCTTTGAAATACTTGTAAATATAGGACTGTTTATCTCGGTTGAAATTTGTAGGGATTGCTTATAGTACATTAAAGACTCTTTGTATTTTTCTTGAAGATTATACAGTTTACCTAAACCAATTAACACTTCTATTATTGTTTGTTTGTCTGTAGTTTTTTTAGCTAGTTGTAGGCCCTCCTTAAAATTTATTTCTGCATTTTTATAATCACCTTGTTGCGTATAAATTTCTCCTATTCCATTTAACACCTGAGAAAGCGTCTTAGTGTCCAAAGATTTTTCGAGTGTTTTTTTTGCTATTTGAAAGTAACTCATGGCATTTTTATAATCTTCCAATTCCAAATAAATACCACCTATATTTTTAATAGTTCCTGCGGCCTGTGTTTTATTACCTAATTCTTCATGTAATTTTAATGCTTTTTTATAATGGTCTAGTGCCTTTGGGTAATTACCTAAATAGTAATAAATAGCGCCTTTGTTATTGTTAGAAAAAGAAATTCCTTTTTTATAAGATGACTTTTTAAAGTAAGTGATGCTTTCATCATATAATGATAATGCTTTGGTAAAATTTCCTTGGTAATAATATATTGTCCCCATTTTACTTAAACAGTTTCCAATAGATGATGCCTTTTCTAAATTTTTGTATATTTCTAAACTGTTCTCTACATGTTCAAGCGCTTTTTTAAAATTACCTGCTAAAATATTTTTACTACTTAAGTTAAATAAACTATCTGCTAAAATATTTTCTATCTTCTTATTCCCTTGAGACAAAATACTGTTGCTAACTATAAAGAAAAAGAGAAGCACAAAAATTCTTTTGTACTTCTCTTTGTTTCTTCTTTTTCTATTAAGCGCAATATTTCCCAAAGTTCAGAGTATTTTTAATTTATTCACTAAGTTCTACACCATTCAAAGAAGACGTAATTCCCTGTACAGCTGGAGGTAGCGTTCCTCCACCAGCAACAATTTCTAATTGTTCTTCATTTAATTCCATATCATCCATATTAACCTCTGCAGGAATATTGATATAAACAACAGAATCGTCTGTTTGATCTTTTACTACAATGGTTTTGCCATTTGGCAGGTTCACTTTCTTCCCTGTTAACTTTTCAATTGCCTCAATTGGGTTTGCAATTAGTTCTTGTTTAAAAGCAGTATCTTCCCATGCTTTCTGTACAATAGTTTGTAATAATATTTGTTCTTTTGTGATTTCCATAATTTATAATGTTTAAAATTTTATAATTAAATCTAAATGTTAGAAAATTTGAAATTTGAAAAAAACCCTGAAAGAAAAGCAAGATCCCATCCTCCTGCTACTGCTTCTAGTTGCTCTTCGTTTAGTTCCATATTATCCATATTAGGCTTTACAGGAATGTTTAGGTATATAATAGATGCATCTGTTTGATCTTGCACTACAATCGTTTTTCCTTCTGGAATACTAATACGTTCTCCTGTAAGGTTTTCGATTACACTTATTGGGTTCGTTATTAATTTTTGTTTAAAAACTGTATCTTCCCATGCTTTCTTTACAATAGTTTGTAATAATATTTGTTCTTTTGTAAACTCCATAATATTTGTTTTAAATCTCTATGCTTGATAAAGCATAAAGATACTTTTAAACCTATGGATAGAAATGACAAAAAGACTGATAGAAATGCCTTCAATAAAATTAATAGTACAATGAATAATAGTCAAAAAAAAATATGTTCCGTTTGTTCTAATGAAATTGAAAAAAAATACTGTCCAAAATGTGGACAATACTTTACAAATAAGAAAGTTACAAGCATTACAATTTTAAAGGACATATTTAATAGTGTTTTCTCATTAGAAAAATCCCTTTTTAGAAATATAAAAACAGGGCTAATTCAGCCTAAAAAACTTATTTTAAATTATTTGAATGGGTATAGAGGGTTCTACTTTAGTCCTGGTAAGTTTTTTACTATTGCCTCTTTATTTCTTTTACTGCACTATCTATATGCAAAAGATTTTTTAGGAATTACTATAGAAGGAGCTGGCGGTTTTACACAAGTTATTATGCTTTTTGTTAATATTCTATTTTTAACTTTTTTTAGTTATCTACTTTATTATAAGTATAAGAAAAATTTTTATGAACACCTTATATTAATTACTTACAACGTGAGTCTTTGGTCAATACTGTTTACTCCAATATCAATATTATTAAATATTTTTATAGCAGATAATTCTATTGAGCAATATTTTTTCTTTCCCTATCATTTGTTAATCATGATTTGGACTTCTAAGGTTTTTGAAATGAGTAAACTGAAACGAGTTATCTTTGTTTCTTTAAATTTTATTTTATTTTATGGCGTATTTTCTTTTTTAGTTATTAAATATGGGGGTGGGTTTGATTGGTAGATGAAAAAGCTTAATGTTTCAATTATTTCTTGAATCTAATGGTGATTTTTATTGGAAGGAGCTAAACTCTTTCCAAAATAAATGTATTCAATCTTTCAATAAAGACTTGTGTAGCTCCATCTTTAGGTTTCAATTCTTTTGCTTCTCTAAAATACTGAATTGCTTTTTGATACTCATCTTTTTTGTAATGAGACAATCCTTTTGAGTATTTTAAATTAAAGTCTAATTGCACTTTAGTTAGTGGTTCTTTTTTATCACTAATAACTGTAAATACTTTTACAGGAATATTTTTTCCTTTTACTAATAAAGTATCAATCTCCCTGCAATGAAAATCATTTTTAACTTCGTTGTAGGTTTCTTCACAAATTAAAATGTTCACATTGTACGTTTTTGTAGCGGTCTCTAATCGGGCAGCCAAATTAACAGAATCTCCAATCACGGTATATTCAAAACGCTTTTCTGACCCAATATTACCAGAAACTACATTACCTGTACTAATACCAATACCTATATTTAATAACGGTAATTTTGTGTTTTTTTTATTTAATTTAGAGAGCATTGTAAACATGTCTAAAGCACAACTTACTGCATTTTTAGCATCAGAAATGTTTGCGTATGGCACACCAAACACAGTCATAATTGCATCTCCAATATACTTATCTAAAATTCCATCATATTTGTGTACAGAACTTATCATTGCTTCAAAATACTTGTTTAATAGTTCTACAATTTGTATGGCACCAAACTCTTCAGTTAAGGTAGTGAAATTTCTAATGTCAGAGAACAGGATACTACATTTAGAATAGCTTCCTTTTAATAAAGATAGGTTGTCTTTGTTCATTACCTCTTTAACTAAGTGTTGAGGAATATATCTACTTAAATTGGATTGAATTCGTTTTTCTTTAGAAATATCATTAAAAACAGTAATTGCTCCAATAACTTTTCCTTTTGCGTCTTGCATAGGTAATACACTTAAGTTAACTGTTACTGCTTTTTTTGCATTTATTTTTATTTCTAAATCATCTTGATATATTTTTTCACCAGAACGAATCGTTTCTTCACAGTACATAAATAATGGCTTAATAAAATTGTTTACATCTTCTATATGGGTGTTTATTAAATCATCTGCAGGTTTTAAACCAAACATTTTAAAGAATGTATCATTTGTTGTTCTAATTTTTAGTGATTTATCGATAGTAACAATACCATTATCTAAATTTTGAACCAAAATATTGAGATGATTTTTCATACCTTGAATCTGGTCAAACAATTTTGCATTTTCAATAGCAATACGAATTTGACTTGCAAAGCCAGTTAAGATATTTAAATCGTCTATAGTAAAATTTTCTCCAACTTTATTAATGGTTTGTATAACTCCTAAAACTTTATTATCCGCATTAAAAACAGGAACACTTAATATTGACTTTGTAGTAAAGTTTGTTTTCTTGTCTATAGAAGAGTCAAAGAAAAAATGTTTATATGGATCATTAACGATAAGTGCTTTTTTGCTTTTTGCAACTTGAGCTACAATTCCTTTTTTAGTTCTTACAGTTTTATTACCAAGGCCTTTTGCAAACACCGTCCATAATTCTCCTGTTTCATCATCTACCAAAAAAAGAGAGCTACGCTCAGAATTTGTTATTTCTGCTGCCTTATTCATAATCAATTGAATTAGATTGTTTAAATCTAACTCGGAAGAAACGGCAGTAAAGACATCTAAGAGTGTTGAGAAATTATTTTTAATATGTTCAGTTGCAAAGTACAATTCGTTGTTTTTAACAATAAAAGTAATTGCTGCGGCAAAACTATTTAATATAGTAATGTCTTTTTCTTTAAAAACACCTTCTTTTTTGTTTATACATTGTAAGGCCCCAATAGCGATGCCAGCTTCATTAAAAACAGGAACACAAACGGTTGAATTAGTTCTAAATTGCAATTGCTCATCATACGAATTATTAAACAAGCTACTTTCTTGAATATTGTTTTCAATAATTGGGCACTCACTTTTAAACATACTGCCTACAATTCCACTCCCTATAGGCACAGAAATAATAATATTTTCTACTCCTTGCGCAACCAAACTTTCAAGAGTTTCTGTATCTTTATTTAATAAATAAAAAGTACTTCTATCTGCGTTTAATACCTTAGAAATTTGGACTAATAAAGTATTGACTTCTTCGATTATTTTTTTGTTCTTTTTTATCATATAGCAACTTATTTTCTTTTGTTATTATATAATTCTAATAAGCTTTTTACACCATTTGAAGAAGCCATTGTAATTAAATCAATCTCACAAAGACTCATAACTCTATATAACTGATCTTTAGATGATTTAATTTCTCCAAGGAAAGCATCAAACTCAGCAATAGAATTAACAACTTTTACCATAATCGTTTTCAATCCATTAAATGCCTCTTGTGTTAATTGAGGTTTCCCTAAATAATTTTCTAATCTTGCTCCTTTACGATAATTAGGATAATTTTCTAATCCAATAAAGTGTAAAAGCCATTCCTTATTAAATTGCCCTAATACTTTTGTAATTCCCATATAATCGGCAATAATTTCATCGTGCATGTTATTTGCCATTGCGCCATAATACTTTAATGTAAATAAATGAACACACTCATGTTCTCTCCTTATTTGTAAAGAAAAAGATTTCCAATCACTTGTAGATATATTTAATTTTTCATTACCAACGCCACTATATGGTTTTGTGCTTAAAACAATTATTTTATCTTTATAAAAAGATGGAAAAGGAAGAATTTTCTCTTTAAAATGTTTGCTCCAATTTTCAAAAGGATGCTTTTTTAACCAATCTTCTTTTAATCTGTGTATTCTATCCCAATTATTAATTCCATTGATAAAAGCAGCACCCATAGATTCTGGTAATTCAACAGGTTCATTTTTAGAAGAAAGTGCACAAACTAAACTATTAAAATCGTGGTTATTAGGAACTGTAATTACCGGTACTTCCCCAAAAACACTGCAATACATTTCTACCTTGACTAATTCAGGTTGTTTTAATAATAAGCTTGATACACTTTCCTTTACCCCTCCTCTTAACGTTGTATCAATATATTCATCAGTTTTAGAAATTCCTTTTTGAATAGGAAATTGTAACTGTACCAAATACTTTTTTAATGTTTCAAAAACACCAAACTGTTCTGACTCTTTTGTGTATTGTTTCCAAGCAGAAGTATAAGATTCCTCTAATAGTAAAGTTCTTTCATTTCTAACGCTAAATTTGTTTTCTGTATATAAAAGCAACTCATTTATGGCACTTTCTTTTTTTACAATTTCTTTTAGAAATATATATTTATCTTCTTTATTCATGAAGTTTTAGGCAATTTGCCTTTTTGCTAGTTTTGAAAAAACACCCTCTTTTTCCATTAATTCATCATAAGAACCAAACTCTACAATTGCACCTTTGTCTAATACATAAATCCTGTCTGCATTTTTAACTGTACTTAACCTGTGAGCAATTACAATTCTTGTTGCTTGTAATTTGTCTAAACTTTCTGAAACAATGTTTTGAGTTTTATTATCTAATGCACTTGTTGCTTCATCCATAAATAATAATCTTGGTTTATGAACAATAGCACGAGCAATCATAAGTCGTTGTCTTTGTCCACCAGAAAATGTTCCTGCACCTTCACTAATAACTGTATGCATTTCCATTGGCATTTGTTTGATATCCTCTTCCATTCCTGCCATTCGAGCTGCCTCCCACGCATCTTCTAATGTTAATTCTGAATTCCCAACAATATTTTTATAAATACTCCCAGACATTAATGCACCATTTTGAAGTACAACACCAATTTGTCTACGAACCAAATCTTTATTCATAGAATCATACGCATCACCATCATAATAAATGGAACCTGCCTCTGGAGTTTCAAACCCTAATAATAATCTCATAATAGTAGATTTCCCTGACCCAGAAGTTCCAACAAAAGCAACCATCTCTCCTTGATTAATTTTAAACGATAAATCATTCAAAATTAAAGGTTGCTCTTCCTCATATCTAAAGGAAACCGAATTCATTTCTATTTCTCCTACTAACTCTCCTGGATCTGTACTTTGCTCTGAAGACTCTGGTGTTTCCTCTAAAATGGGTTTTACTCTTTCATAAAGGGTTATAATATTAAGTGAGGTTATTAATGCCATACTCATTTTTAAACAATCTCTCAAAAATTGATTGAAAGCACTAATAAATGCCATAAATGCTCCTACAGAAATCATTGCCCCAATACCTGTAGAATTTGTAACAGTATAGTAGATAAATGCAAAAAAGAAAATATTCGTCACTAAAGGGTATGAACTGTTAAAGGTTTCTACAAAATTTTGATAGCTTCCAGAACTGAATCCTAATTGTTTTAATTTAGAAAATTTAGATGCCCATAATGTAAAAATTCTTCGCTCACCTCCGGTGATTCGTATTTTAGTAATACCTGACAAAAATTCAAAAAGAAACCCTTGTAAATCTCCTTGAATATCAGAAATTTGTCTATCGAATTTAAGTTTCATCCAACCAATAACAGTCATAAAAACAACAGCTACAAGAGCTAAACAAACACCAATCCAAGCAAGACTTGATTCATAATAAAATAGAAGACCTAAATTTACAAATGAAAAAGCACCACTTAAAACAGCAGTCATAACAGTACTTGATAGTATTTGTCTTATACCATTAATACTTAATGCTCTATTGGTAAGGTCTCCTGCTGTAAATTTTTTATAAAACGTTACAGGTAATCTCAATAAATGATCCATAACTCCAGCCTGTAAGTTAATACTTGACTTTGTTTCTACTCTAAGTTGTAAAACACCTTGAACCAATTGCAATCCAGCACTTACTAATCCTAATAATAACATAATTAGAAATACTTCAAAATGTAAAGAATTGTCGGCGGTTGGAATCACGTCATCAAACATAACCCCTGATAAAATTGGAACTAACAGCCCTATTAAACTTCCGGCTAATGCTGCCAATATTAAATATTTAGAATCTTTTTTTATACCTTGAATTGCAAAACGACCTATTTTTCTAACCGAAGTCATGGTGTCGTTAAAACCATAGAAAAACATATAGCAAATTGGTTCTAGTTCTTCTGCTATTTTATGATTAACAATTTGTTCTTTTCCTGTTAAAACATCTTTTAATAGATAAGAATTTGGTGTTTGTTGAATTAAAGCAACAGCCCTTTTATCTTCTTTATAAAAAGCAAGTAAATGGCCATTTTCTTCCTTCCACCAAACTCCTCTTAGAATTATTTTACGCACCCTAACTTTTGAAGATTGCGCAATGGCATATAATTGATTAGTAGTACTATTTTTATAAGATTCCATAAATTTTGGAACCTCAAATTGAAATCCTACAGCATTTCCTATTAACTGACAGGTAGCAAATAAATCATTACTTTTTCCTTGATTCGTAAAAGAGTCTGCTGACTGCTTACCCTTACCGCCCATTACAATTGTACGTAACTGCTCTAAAGTTTTAGTTAAATTTTTTTCTTCTGAGTTTACTTTCTCTGTAATGCGTATTTTTTCTTCTTCTTTTAATAAGGTGTCATTACTAATAAGCTTTGCAAATAAATGATTTTGTAAGTCATTTAAGGAAAGCATAAAATAGATTTCATCTTTTAATACTTCTCTTGTTGAAATAACTTGTAATTCAGAATCATTTGTTAATGCTTGTACCCATAGATCACTAGAAACAGCAAATGGGTAATCAAATTCCGGATTTGATATTTTAGTTTCAATTTTTGTGTACTTATTGAATTCTCCTTTAATGATACGACACCATACAATACCTTTTGTTGGGTAGCCTATTGTATCTTTTTTAATTGATACCTTTTTATACGTTTCTAAGCTAGTATATAATCTTGGAATCTGTGTTTGTTGTATTTTATTTGCATTTTTTAAAATCCATTTATCAATCATGGTTTTTAAAAATAGATGATCGATATCAAATAATTTGTTTTTATTGATAGCTACTAAAGATGCACCTTTGCTTATAGCAATTAATCTAAAATTTTCTTTTTGAGCTTCTATAGAAGTTAATAAACTAAACAGTAATTCTCCGCTTTTTGCACTATAAAGATAATTTAACGTGCTTTTATAATCTCCATTTGAATCTACTTGAACATAAAACACATCTACTTCTCCTGAAGTAATCATCCAAAATCGATCGTAATCCTTGAGAACTAAAGATTCATTTACAACTAACTTTATTTTTTCGTTTTCAAACATATCTCTGATTATTTTGAGTCAATTAATTGTGCGTAAACTCCATTTATGTTCATTAATTCTGGATGTGAACCTCGTTCTACTATTTTTCCAAATTCCATCACAATAATTTCGTCACAATCCATAATTGTACTTAATCTATGCGCTACAATTAAACAAGTACATCCTCGTTTTTTTATATTATCCATCACTATTTTCTCAGACTTTGGGTCTAGAGCACTCGTAGCTTCATCCATTACTAAAATAGAAGGATTTAAAGCCAATGCTCTAGCAATTTCTAACCTTTGACGCTGTCCTCCACTAAAGTTAGCTCCTCGTTCCATTACTTCGCTATCATAGGCATTTGTTCTTGCTGCAACAACATCATGTATTGCCGCATCCTTTGCAGATTGAATAATATGTTTTTCAGGAATTTTAGAATCCCAAAAAGCAATATTTTCTTGTATAGAACCTTTAAACATTAAAACCTCTTGATCTATAACTGCTACAGATTCTGTAATAATACGACGAGGAATTTCTTTTCTCAGTTTTCCATCAAACAAGATGTCTCCTTCCCAAGCATCATATAGACCTGCTGCTAATCTTGCTACTGTAGATTTACCACTACCAGAACCACCTACTAATGCAATTCTACTTCCTGGCTTTAATTTTAAACTGAAATCTTTAATTAACGCAGGCATAGTTCTATTATAACCAAAGGTTACATTTTTCATTTCAAAATGACCTATCAGTTTATTAAGTACGAACGTTTCTTTTTTTGCACTATCTTTTTCTAATTCTTCATTGGAGTTGCTAAATTCATTTGCTATTTCATAATTTAGAACATCATCAATTCTCCCCATATCTCCTTCAGTTTCTTGAAGTAAACTTCCAACCCTTACTAACTGATTTACGGGTCCCATAAAATTGTTCATTAAATACAGAAAAGCCACCAACATACCTAAGGTCATTTGACCATCCATAACACGCATAGCGCCAGCTCCTAAAATAATGGAAGTGGTTAATGACATTAATAAAGGTGGAATAATATTTAATCGGGTAGTTAACCACCCTAATTCTTGCTGTGCATTCATTACTTTCGCTAAATACCCTGTCCAAGTAGTAAAAAAATCATTTTCTCTCCCTGAGGCTTTTAAAGTCTCTATCATACTAATACCAGAAGTGGTTGTTCCTAAAAGTTTCCCATTTTCGTTTATAAAACGACGGTTTCCATCTTTACGAGCTCTAGAAACAAACTGTAAAGCTACAATGTTTAAGCCAGCCATTCCGATACCAATCAGCGTTAAAAAAACATCGTAAGAAAACATTAGTAATGCATAAAAAACAACAACTATTACGTTTAAAACTGCATTTGCAAGATCACCACTTAACAGTTTTGCAACCTTATCATTCAAAGAAACCCTATTTCCTATTTCACCACTATAACGTTGTGTAAAAAATGCAATTGGCAAATGAAAAACATGCCATAAAAACTTACTAGAAGTGGTTAGCGCTAATTTAGTCTCTAATCTTAACAGGTAATATTGTTGAAGGTATACCAACGCTGCATTAATAGTTAAAACAACCCCCATAACTAAAAGTAAAGGCATCACAAAATCAGAAACACCGTTTATTAAATATTTATCAATAAACATTTTAGTAAAAGAAGGAATTACCAATCCTGGAATTACTAAAAATAGGCTTACCAGAATAATATAAGTAATACTCATTTTAGAGCTCGCAACTCTTGAAGCAAGAGAACCTATTAAACCTTTTTTCTCATTTCCTTTTTCAAAATTTTCGGTTGGTTTAAAAGTCATCACAACACCGGTAAAAGCATCATCAAATTCTTGATGACTCACATGGTACCGTCCTTGTGCAGGATCGCTTAAAAAAACCTTATTTTTTGTAAACCCTTCAATCACTAAAAAATGATTAAAATTCCAGAATATAATTGCTGGCATTTCTAACTGCATTAACTTTTCTATAGATTTTGCATAGCCTTTTGCTTCTAGTCCAAATTCTCTTGCTGCTTTTAAAATATTAGTAGCTTTTAAACCATCTCTTGAAACCCCACAAGCAATCCTTAATTTTTCTAAAGGAACAAATTTCCCATAATAACCTAGAATAATACTTAATGCAGCCGCACCACATTCTACACCCTCCATTTGTAAAACAGTTGGTGTTTTTACTGGGCGTGCTTGCTTTTCTATAATAAATGCTGTCTTTTTTGTCATCATTCTAAGTTTTAATAAAGGTCAAAGAATTTTTTTAACGCTGGTACAACCATAGTTGCTGGAGGTTCACTTTTAACTGTAATTTTGCCCATACAAGAAGTCCCTTCATTTATAGCGATTTGTGGCCCTTGAGCAGAAGTCCATTTAAAACCACTAAAGGCTTTGTCATCTTTCTCAAATTCTACATATACTTCAAATAAGGCACCTCCTGATAATAGACCTTGAACTAACTGTGCATTTTTAACAGTCATCATCATTCCTTTTTGAGTAATAGGGAAGTCTGATACGTAAGTTACTTTTCCTTTCATAAAGCCGTATTCTTGTGGTTGAATTGTTGAAGGAACCACTAAAGCCTCCATACCTTTTTTTATTTTTTTCCCATCCTGAGAAGGTATATAAAGCACACCTCTTAATTTATTACCTGTAATATGTGACTGATTCTTCAATTTAAATAAAGAAGCTCCTTGCCCTACTATAACTCCTGTATCTGTTAGCACTTCTACCACTTCCCCAGAGTATGAACTTCTTATATTCGTTTGTATGTCATAGCGTTCTTCCAAATGAATTAGATTCCTTATGGTTTCTGCAATACGTTGTTTATTGAGATTAATTTTTTGTTGTAAATCAAAGCCTAAATTTAATTTTTGACTAGACGTTTGCATCTTTTGACTTTTAAGACTTTCTATTGAGTTTTTTGCAGATTCAATTTGCTGTTCAGTATTTACAACTTGAGACTTAGTGATAAGCCCTTTGCCTAATAAACCATTTTCAGTCTCTAATTGGTTTTTTAAAAACTCTAAATTTTTAATGTTTGATTGAATTTGTAATTGAATACTATTTCTTTGTTGTTGAATTAACTCCCCTTGTAATCTTGTATCTTGATTCCCAAAAGAAGAAAGTTGTTTCAATTCAAACTCTCTTTCCTTTAGAGATGCTTTTACTTCCTCAATTTGCTGAAACAGTTCTGGTTGTTCTATAGTTGCAATAATATCTCCTTGATTTACACTATCACCAACTATCACTTTAAGGCTTGTTAATTGTCCCTGAGCTGTAGTAACGACTTCATGAATTTCACCACCTAATAAAACCCCAACAACATTTAGTTTTGTTTTAATATTACCTAAAAATGACCATCCAATTCCTATCCCTAAAACTAGAATTATAGTACATAATGAAATCCAAGCCTTAGGACTCGTTACTTTTATTAATTGATCCAATTTTTCTGGAGTAGAAAGCTTTTCTAATGCTGCTTTTCTAAAAAATCCTGCTGCCATATTTATAAGTTTTAGTAATTAGTTTTATTTAGGAATTGTAAAAAATAATTCTTTATTTATTTCAAGAATTCCATTTAAATTTTTCTTCTTTAAAAGTGTTCCTGTTTCATACCTTAGATTAATAATAGCTATAGCAAACTGCAGATGTGCTTGTAAATACTCTAATTGTGCAAAAGTTAATCGTTCTTGAAATTGTATAAGATTTAATAAAATGGTTAAACCGTTTTGAAACTTTATCTGCTCATTATCATAAACCTCTTGATAAAAATTAAGTGATTCTAATGCCTTTTCTAAAACAAGTACACTATTCTCTAAATTATTTAATGCAATAGAAACATTTAGTTTTATATTCCTTTGTAAGTTCTCATTCGCAATCTGTTGGTCTTCTAATGCTACCTCATTTTGTATGTAAGATCCTTTTGCAAGGTTATTATTAATAGGAAAAGAGAGATTCAAATTAAGACCATAACCAACACTTCTTCCTTCATTTCTTGAAAACGTTGCCAACGCATTATCTAAACCATTTCCCATATTCATTCCTCCATAATTCACAAAACCAGTTAAGTCTAATTGTGGTTTCTTATTATTTTCAGCTAAACTAAGTTGTAATTCTAATGCTCCTTGTGTTTTTTTGGATGCCAAAATATCTTTTCTATTATTTTGAGCTATTTCTAAAAATTTGACCTTATCAACATCCTTATTATATTGAGATTCTACTATTGTTGGAAACTCATCTGTTGGTTTTCCTAATTGTTTGCTTTCTTCTTCGCTTAATCCTATAGATCTTCCAAGGTTTAACTTTGCACTATATAAAGATTGTTCTGCTACTTTTGTTTGTCGTTCTTGATTTGCTAAATCAGCTTGTATTTGAGCTAAATCTCCAGAAGGTTTTTTATCAGCTTTCACTAATTCTTTGGTTATTTCCAAAACACGTCTTACACGTGCTTCATTTTCTTTAAATATTTTTAGCCTTTTGTATGAGGATACATATTGCCAATAAGCTGACCCCGTTTGAAAAAGTTCAAAAGAATTTGCAAACTCCACATTTTCATTAGTGCTTTCTAAATTTAACTCTGATGCTTTTTCTAATGCAGTTGCCGTTTGGTTTCCTCTACCTCTTAAAAGTGGTTGTGTTAGAGAAAATGTACTTGAAACAGTATGGTCTTGAAAATAAGCACCTACGTCTTGATTAAACCTATTAAGAGGAAAGTTGTCATTTGAATTCGAATAATCAACGCTTAAATTAGCAGTTAAACTGGAACGAAATGTTTTTTGCAGTCCAACAGATGCTCCTGTACTTTTCGATGTTAACTGATTATTTATATATTCATTTCTAGGATCTACTTCAAAAAGGTTTAATGCATTGCGACTTAATGACAATCTTGAAACTAATTGATAATCAAAGGTGCTTTTTTGTATCTGTAAACCACCTTCTGCATCATTAACACTTAACATGTTTCTTTTAATAATAGGGTTTTTAGTAAGTGTAATTTCAGACAACTTAACAATATTTACCGGCAATGTTGTTTGGCTATACACTTTGCATAGCCCAAAAAACAGAAAACTAAAAAACAGGAATCTATAAATCATTATATTGCTTTTTTATACTTCAGAAAATTTTTGTAATATTTGCCCAAATCTTGCTCCTGCTTGAGAAATACCATCCAATACACTCTCATCTATAACGTCTGCTTCGTCTGGAGAACCATAACCTAATTGACTTGTTGTTTTACGTAGTCTGTTTGATAAGAATAGAGAAATGGCATAATAAAAATTAGCCTTAAATTCTAAATTGTTTGCCAATCTGCTGTTCATTAACTCTCTCGAAATACTAAAAACCGTTACGGGCTCAGAAGCAATGACAGATACTGAAGGTGGTCTAGCCTCTAAAAAAGACATTTCTCCGACAATTTCACCAGCTCCTATGTGCGCAATTTGTTTTTTGCCCTTACCATCTGAGATAGCCAACTGACCAGATAAAATAATATATAAGTTTTCGATTGTTTCTCCTTTTTGGATTAACCGATCCCCTGTTTCTAAATCTTCTTTACTACCATTGTTTATCATCCATTCGATATCTAAATCGCTTAAATGACCTAATAAAAAAAGCACACGTTTCATAGTTGTTCTATTTTAAAATTATATATTCTGTAATTAATTACTGCTAAATTAAATTATAGAAAAGTTGTAAAACTGCCAATAAATAGGTTGAAAAGGACAAATGTTCATTAAATAAAAAAAAAGCAACTCTTAAGTTGCTTTTTTAGATAATTTCTATTGTAAATTTCACGAATACATAATTTAATCATTTTTATCTAAAATAAACATCAATGTAATAAGTGCTCAATTTTAAATTATTTTACTTCCAAGGGTCGTAACACCCTAATGTCATTATATAAATTGCCACATCCTCCCAATTAACTCCTCCAGCAACCATTTCCAATTGTTCTTCATTTAATTCTACATCATCTAAGTTTAGTTTTGCAGGAATATTTATGTAAACATGATTTGGGTTTGTTTAATCGACCACTATTAATTCTATGCCAGCAGGGAAATTTACTTCTTTACCCGTAAATGTATTTAACGTTGCAATTGGGTTTGCAATTAATTCTTGTTTAAAGTTTTCATCTTCCTGCGCTTTAGTATAAATACTTGCTAAAAATTCTTCTGATTTTTGTTGTTCATTTAATAATTTCATTATTTGTATTTTTAAATTAATAATACTACAAATATCTTTTTATGTTTTCGGGAAAAACGGTCAATAATCAGGTTGAAAATGACAAAAGTTCATTAATTAAAAAAACGGCTTCAATTTATAATCGTTTTTTGACCATGTTGTTTAGAAGAATGTATTACAGTCTCCAAATATCTCTCCAAATAAAACTCATATTATGCATGCCAAAATATATATCCCCGGGTCTATTATCACCTCCAGCGACCATTTCCAATTGTTCTTCATTTAATTCTACATCATCTAAGTTTAGTTTTGCAGGAATATTTATGTAAACATGATTTGGGTTTGTTTGATCGACCACTATTAATTCTTTGCTAGCAGGGAAATTTGCTTCTTTACCCGTAAATGTATTTAACGTTGCAATTGGGTTTGCAATTAATTCTTGTTTAAAGTTTTCATCTTCCTGCGCTTTAGTATAAATACTTGCTAAAAATTCTTCTGCTTTTTGTTGTTCATTTAATAATTTCATTATTTGTATTTTTAAATTAATAATACTATAAATATCTTTATATGTTTTCGGGTAAAACTGTCAAAAAGACTGTGAAAAATCACTAGAAGTAATGCTTTTATTCATTTCACCACCGGCAATTACATCTAATTCATCGTCACTTAGTTCTAATAAAAAGTCAAAGTTTTTAGTTTGAAGTATACTATTATTAGATGTTTTTTGTTTTATAACTTTCATAGTAATTGTATTTATTTAAAAGAAAGCCAGAGAGCACTATTCTAGTATTAACATATTATGAGAAATAAGTGAATTAGAAATAGTACTTCTGGCTTAAAGAAATTAGTATTCCAAATTATTTAATAGCTCTTTAGGAGACACACCGTGTTGTTGGTTAAACAATTTTGAAAAATAATGTGTATCATAATAACCAACTGCAAAAGATATTTGTGAGACGGTATCGTATAAATAATTATCTATAAATTGTTTTGCCTTGTATAGTCTTAAAACTCTAATGTATTTATTAGGAGTTAAATGAACTAAATTTTTAATTTTTCTATATAATTGTCTTTCACTAACGGATAAACTATAGGATAAATCATATAAGTTTAAGTCTTTCTGGTCTATGTTTTTATAAACTTCATTTTCTAGTTTCAGTAACCAAGAAGCATCTTGTTTAGAAATTTTTTTAGGGTCAATTTCTTTGCTACACATCAATTGAACTCTATTATTAGCATGATATATTTTAAAAATAACAGGTTCCTCTTTAGCTGTATTACTAGCCTGCGCAATTTTTACAACTTCATCTATCAACCGTTTTATTTCTTGACTATTTGAGAAAATAATATTGGTAGGTTTCTCTTTTAAGAGACCGTTATAACTTATTTTTAAAGAGTTATGTTTGTTTGCTTCAATGATAGAAGCTAATGGTGCTTCAATATTTTTTACTATTTGAAGTAAAATATCTGAAGAATTCCAATTTATATTTTGATTTTCTAAATTCATAACAATTTTTAATTTTAGCAATTTTCTCATTAAACTTCCTTTCCTAATTATTCGTATTAATTTTAAAGAGCATTTATAAAACCAATTCCATTTTCATAGCATTTTTTGAATTGACTTTTCTTTCACTTATATTTAGCAACCCTCCCTTATTAATCTTTTTACTGTCACCTCAATTATTCTCGAACAAAGCACGCAAAGAAAAGAGTTGAAAACAAATGATTATTCTTTGGATTTATAAATTTTAGGTTGAGATTTATAAATTCAAAGAACCCCAAACACTAATTAAACCACTGTATTTCATACCATAGCACAGACTCGCTGATTGTTTTTAAAAATAGTAGTATTTTAGCTACTTGGCTTTTAAAATTCTATGAAAAAACAACAAAATCCATATCATTTTTTAGACGTTTTTTGCTTACGCGTACCTCTTTTTTCGTTAGATTTTTATAAAAAACTGTTCGAGAAGGAAGATGTTGAGTATGATGATTTAAAAAAAATATGGGAAGACAGCAATATTAAAGAAGCTATATTTTTAGCTTCTCCTTACTTTTATTCTGAGTTAGAATTATTATTTAAAGGCAAGGTTAACAACTTAAAAAAAGAGATAAAATTAAAAGGTAGTTTTTTAAAGTACATTATTAGAGCTTCAACACGTAGCACTCCTTTTGGTCTTTTTGCAGGGATTAGTATTGGCAATTTTAAACAAGAAACTGATATTGTAATAGGTAGTATTACAAAATATACTAGAAAAACAAGTTTAGACATGAACTATCTGGTTTCTTTGTCTAGCTATTTATCTAATAAGTCCTCTATAAAAAAGCAATTAGTTTATTATCCTAATAGTTCATTATATAAGCTAGCAAATCAATATCGGTATATAGAGTATCAAATAGAAAACTTGAAACGAATGTATTCTATTGAAGGTATAGAATATTCTAATTATATAGAGCAGATATTAAATAAAGCAAAAACTGGAGAAAAAATAAACACTTTAGCCAATTTATTAGTTAATGAAGATATTACTAAAAATGATGCTACAGATTTTATCAATGAACTTATTGATAATCAAATATTAGTTAGTCAATTAGAGCCATCAGTTACAGGAGACCAAATGCTTTTGCAAATAATTAATACATTAAAGCGTTTAGAAAATTGTAGTGAATATATAAAGCCTCTTCTTAAATTGCAACAAGCTATTTCAAAATTGGATAGTTTAGAAAAAAATGAGGTACAAGATTATAAAAATTGTTATTCAATTTTAGATACGATAGGTGTAAATTATGACGTTAAATATGTTTTTCAAACAGACCTTTTTATCAAAAATAAAAAAAACGTATTAAGCAAAAAAATTGCTTACAATTTAAAGAATGTATTGCCTCTTTTAAATACTCTGAGTAAAACAAATACAAACAGTAATTTAAAAAAATTTAAGAAAGCATTTTCAGAACGTTATCATACAAGGAAGATTCCTTTAGCGCAAGCTTTAGATATAGAAATGGGAGTTGGATATATACAAAATGATGCGATTTCAGATACAGTTCCCTTTTTAAATGATATTACTCCTAGAGTAAATAAAAGAAGTTCCAAAAATAATTTTTTAACGGATTCAGAAATTATTATTCAGAAGCTATTGTTTCAGGCATTAAAAAATAATGAATATAGCATTGAACTAAAAGACCATTTTTTTAAGGATAGTAAAAAGAAATTGACTGACTTACCAGATACTTTTTCTGCATTAATCGAAGTCATAAAAATAAATAATGAAAACAAAATTTATATAAATGCATTGGGAGGTACAAATGGAGCTAATTTATTAACTCGTTTTAGTAAAGGAAATAAAGAGCTATTAAATTTAGTTACTGAAATATCATCAATTGAAAAAAAAATAAATTTCGATACAGCTTTAGTAGAAATTGTGCATTTACCCGAAGCTAGAATAGGAAATGTTATAAAGCGACCTCATTTAAGAGATTATGAACTGCCATTTTTAGGAAAATCTAATTTGCCATTTAATAAACAAATAAGCATAAATGATCTTTTAGTTTCTATAAAAAATAATCGTATTGTACTTTGGTCTAAAAAAATGAATAAAGAGGTATTGCCTCGTTTAACAAATGCCCATAACTTTAGTTTTAATAGTTTACCTATTTATCATTTTTTATGTGATTTACAAACCCAAAATAAAACTGTAAGTTTAACTTTCTCTTGGAGATCACTTTCTAAAAACCAATCATTTTTACCAAGAGTATGTTATAAAAATATTATTCTATCAAAAGCAACATGGGTTGTAGAAACAAAAAAACTAAAATCTATTATTGAGGTAAGTGATAAGAATGAAAATCTATTATGCAACATTAATGAGTGGAGGTCTAATAACAAAATACCAAAATACGTTCAGTTAAAAGAAAATGATAATACCCTTTTAATTAATCTTGAAAACATAACTTTGATTCAATTGCTTTTGGCTTCTGTAAAAAATAAAGAAAATTTTATATTAGAAGAGTTTTTATTCACCGAGGATGCAATTGTTATAAATAAAACTCAAGAGAATTTTGCAAATCAATGTATAATAACATTTTTTAATGAATCCAAATTAAAAAAACACTAATGAAAACTAGGTTTGTAATAGGGGATGAATGGATTTATTATAAAGTTTACTGTGGAAAAAAAACAGCTGATACTATTCTTATAGATATAGTAAAGCCATTCACAGAAAAACTAATCAAAGAAGAAATAATAAATAAATGGTTTTTTATTAGGTATAATGATCCCGATAACCATTTACGCATTCGCTTTCAGTGTAAAAATAGATCCCATATAGGTACACTTATTGATGAGTTTAAAAATGTTCTTGAATATTATATTGATCATGATTTTATTTGGAAAATACAAGTAGATACATATCATAGAGAAATAGAACGTTACGGAAAAAACACAATAGAAGAAGCTGAAACTTTATTTTTTCAAGATAGCTGCGCTAGCATTAATGCTTTGAGTCTGATTAGGGAAGATGAATTACTATTTTTGTTTGTTTTAAAATCTATGGATGCATTTTTAAATAGTTTTAAATATGATTTAGAAAATAAAGTTGCCTTTTTAAAGTTAAATTTAGAACGTTTTAGAATTGAATTTAATGTAGATAAAAATCTAAATAAACAACTTAGTAAGAAATATCAAAAATTGAAATTAAAATTTGAGTCTTTTATTTCAATGAAAGAGAGTGAAGAATTTAACAGTCTATTGGAACTAATTAAGAATAAGAACGAAAATCTAAAACCTATTACAAATAAAATATTAAAACTACATAGCAATAATATTTTAGGAGTTTCTTTGGATAACTTGATTTCAAGTTTTTTACACATGATGCTTAATAGGCAATTTAGAGATAAACAGCGATTGTTTGAATTAGTCTGTTACGATTTTTTATTTAGATACTACAATTGTATATTAGCTAAAAGTTTAAAAAAATAAGGAATTGAATTTTAGCAGAATATTTTTTATCATCTTCTTATTTATAACTCCATTAGTTTTATGCCAAGAAACGTCTTTAGATTCTCTAAAGTCTAAAAGTTATAAGAAATTAAAAGAGTCGATAAAAACTTCTAAAAATGATTCAATAAAAACAAAGTACATTCAATTCTACCTAAAGAAAGCAAAAAAGGAAAAAGATACGTTAGAAATAATTAAAGGGCATAGGCATATGTCTTTACTTTATTATCCTGATTCATTATCAATTAAGTTTGCAGATAGCTTAATTTTCCTCTCAAAAGAAAAACATTTTAGATATACATCTTTTGGCCATAATATTAAAGGGAATATATCATATGAGTTTGGTGATTTTAGAAATGCACTTAATGAATATATTATAGCCTCTGAACTTGCTAAAAAGTATAATAATCATTTTCAATACTTAACTTTAAAATTTAACATTGGACTACTAAAAAATAATTTAGGCGAAAGGAAAGAAGCATTGGATATTTTTAAAGATTATCTAAGTTATGTTGAAAAGATTAGAGATAAGAATCCAAAAAATTATATTAGAGGGTTATTTGCTATGGCCGACTCTTATATATATTCTCAAGAAATAGATACAGCGGAAGTTTATATTAAAAAAGGAATCCACGCTACATTAGTCCATAAAGACAAATATCATTATGAGCATTTTGTTTTTCTTTCTGGAATTAGTAATTATTTTAAAAAAGACTATATAAATGCAATTGATAGCTTAGTAAAAGCTAAAAAAACATTTTCTTTAAATGATTTTGAACAGACAAGGCTCTCTATTTGTAATTATTATTTAGGAAAATCCCTTTATAATTTAAATAAACGGAAAGAGAGTCTTAAATATTTTAAAGCAGTCGATTCTATATTACAGATTAACAATGATGTTAGCATTGAGTTAATAGATTCATACAATTACCTTATTGCTGATGCGAAAAAAAATAAAAACTTAAAATCTCAAATTAGATATATTAATTCGTTTATAAAGTTTGATAGTATTTTGGATATCAACTATAAATATATAAAATCTACTCTTGTTAAAAACTATGAAACTCCTGAACTAATATTTGAAAAGGAGAGAATAATAACTCAACTTAGCAAGGAGAATAAAGGTTCAAAAAGTATGATAATAGTTATAAATTCTATTCTCTGTACACTAATTTTACTTACTACCTATATTTTTAGAAGAAATTTAATTTATAAAAAAAGATTTAAAGAAATTATTAACAGAGTCTCTTTAGAAAATGAAAACACGATTAATAATCAATTAATAAAAGCTAGTAGTAGTAGTAGTAGTACAGGACTTCCTGAAGAATTAATTAAAGAAATACTTCTAGCTTTAGACAAATTTGAAAAATCGTCTAAATATCTCACAAAAAAATATACATTAAATACTTTGGCTAAAGAATTAAAAACAAATAGTTCTTATCTATCTAAAGTAATTAATGTTACAAAAAAAATGAATTTTTCAAATTATTTAAATAATCTTAAAATTGATTATGCTATTAAAAGACTTACAAAAGAAAAAAAATTTAGATCGTATACTATAAAAGCAATTGCTTTAGAGTCTGGTTTTAATAATGCACAATCTTTTTCTGTGGCATTTCACACTAGAACAAACTTATATCCCTCTTATTTTATAAAAGAATTAAATACTATTTAATTCTTTGTTTTTCAATTATTTAAACCACATATTAGCGCTTGGTATTTATAAATCCAAACTACTAGTATTTTAATTAATCAGTTTAGTTTTATAGTTTCGTCGAGTATTAATTAAAAATCAAATATTATGAGAACAAAATGTGAAAACAAAACGATTGAAAACAAATTAAGCTTAGAGAAATTTCAAATTTCTAAAATTAGTAACCCTCAATTCATATTAGGAGGAGGTGATGATGATCCAATTAAAACAACACCAACTATTATTGACGATGCAAATAACTAAAATCTCACTTAATAAGTGTCAATATTTTGTATATTGACACTTATTATTCTCTATTATTTATGAAGTTACGTTTTCTTTTAATTCTAACAATATGCTCATTACTATTTTTTAAATGTAAAATGGATAAAAAACTCGTTTTACCAAAATATCCTATAAATAAAACTTTTGACACCATTTTTGGAGAGAGAGTTGTTGACCCCTATAAGTATATTGAAAATTTAGAAGATACAGTAGCATTGAATTGGTATAAAAAGCAAACAGTTTTTTCCAATCAAATAATATCAAAAATAACGAATAGAGATGAAATAATTGAATTACAGAATAAACTACAAATAGGTAGTAGTACTAACATATCCAATCTAGAAATTACATCTAATGATAAGTACTTTTATTTAAAATCTAATGCAGTAAATAGCAATAAAAGATTATTTTACAGAAATGGATTTAATAACAAAGAAATCTTATTGTTTGACCCAAAACAAATTGATAATACAAATATAATTAACTACATAAAACCTAGTTGGGATGGATCAAAAATTGTAATTGGAATAACAAAAAACGATATTGAAATAGGTGATTTAGTCGTACTAAATGTCGTTAATAAAAAAGTTATTGAATCTAAAATTAAAAACTGTTGGCCTTCAGCATTAGGTGGTATTAGGTGGCTTCCTAACAACTCAGGTTTTACTTATGAATTTATTCCTGAGATTGACAAAAAATCAAAGAAGTATTTGCATAATATTGAAACAATGTTACATGTACTAGTTGGAAATTCGTTTAAGGATAAGATTCTTTTATCAAAATCAAATAACCCTGAACTGGGCATGGAAGAACAGGATTTCCCAGAAGTAAATTTTAAGAGTAATATTAGTAAGTACATGTTTGCTAGTGTTTCTGGCGCAAGTTATTATGCTGATTATTACTATTCAAACTTGAATAGTATTTTAAAGTCTAAAATAGAATGGAAAAAATTATATAATAAAGAAGATTTAGTTAAAAGATTTTATATTGACGGAAATGATATTATATTCTTAACAGCTAAAAATGCAAAAAACTTTAAAATTTGTAAAACATCTCTTTTAAATCCAAATTTCACAGAAGCTGAATTATTAGTTAAAGAAGACACTACTGCTGTAATTACAGATTTTACACTAACAAAAAATGGCATATTTTTTGTTAAAACAAAAAATGGTGTTAATGCTAAATTGTATCAACTAAATTCAAAAAAAGAAATTTCAAAAATAAAAACACCAAAAAAGGCTGGATATATTAATGTCAGTTCAAAAGGTAGTAGCTATGATAACTTATGGATTGAAGTAAGAGGATGGGCTTCACAAAAAGAACAGTATCAATTTGATTATATTAAAAATAAATTTGTTAACCATAAACTTTATTCAAATGCCTTTTATAAAGGACTTCTTTCTGACTTAATTATCGAAGAGGTAGAAGTACTTTCTCATGATAACGTAAAAGTTCCACTATCTATAATTTACAAAAAGGGGACAAAATTAGATGGAAATAACTCTGTATTATTAAGGGGTTATGGAGCATTTGGAGTTTCAATGAAACCAGCTGTAAGTAATTATTTAGTGCATTGGATAAATAATGGCGGCATTTATGCTGTTTCACATGTTAGAGGTGGTGGCGAAAAAGGGAATGCTTGGTATAAAGCTGGTTATAAAAAAACAAAACCTAATTCTTGGAAAGACTTTATAGCGAGTGCTGAGTATTTAATAGACAATAAATATACGTCTGCAAAAAAAATAGTAGCAAATAGTGCAAGTGGAGGTGGTATTCTTGTAGGAAATGCTATTGCAGAAAGGCCTGATTTATTTGGTGTAGCAGTTGTTACAGTAGGTATTTTTAATACAATAAGATCCGAATTTGCTCCTAATGGTAAAAACCTTTCCAGAGAATTTGGTACTGTTTCAGATTCACTTGAATTTAAATACTTGTTGAAGATGGATGCTTATAATAAAATTAAAAAAGGTATAAATTATCCAGCGGTTTATTTAACTGCCGGGCTAAATGACTCTAGGGTAGCTGTGTGGCAACCCGCTAAATTTGCTGCAAAATTACAAGAATCTACTGCCTCAAATAAACCAATTTTACTTTCCGTTAACTTTAATGGTGGTCATGGTTTTGATGCAACTAAAGAAACAAGAAACGAAGAATTGGCAAATATTCTTTCTTTTGCTTTTTGGCAAACTGGACATCCCGATTTTAAATTGAAATAATTATTAGTTTTAGTGGATTCAAAAAAATAAGCCGATATTTTAAATTCGCTCCTTTTTTTGGCACTGTCTCATAAAGTGTGTAAATTTAACTCTTTCTTAAATTCATAAAAAGCATTTATATCTTTTTGTTTTTTACATATTCTTTCAAGAATTCCCTCCTCTTTAAGCTGAGCTAAAAATCTACCAATTATATTTGTTTTTGCACCTAAATAGTTCTATCAGTTTCTCCTGCTTTTTTAAGCTCATTTGCATGATATATTTTAATATGGCTTAAAACCGTTTGAAAAAATATTTGATAATCTTTTCAATACTCACTAAAACAATATTTAATACCGCCTCTCTATTACCCATGTCTAAACTCAACAAAAGGTCATCAATACCTAATATTTTAGGTGATGTTTCTACAAACTTATCTTTTAAAATTGCCATTCTTATTGCTAAAGAAATGGATGAAAGTTTAGCCCATTCAAATAAGTATATACTCGTTCTAATTTATTTAAATCACCAACTAAATTAAGGTCAGTAGAGTAGCTGTTAAATATAATTCGGGAGCAATTGTATTTATATAACAACCACTATTAGCTCTAATTCCAATTAACTTAAACCCACTCATAAAAAATAACTTTATTTAATTTGAAATCCCACTAATAAAAGTCTCCACAAACTCTAATATCTTATTCATAATTCTTTCTGTTTTAGTTCCCCCATCAATTACCTAATTGAATAGAGTATTTTTTTTCTAAAAAATCATCTATTTCATTTTGTTCAGTTAAACTAGACAGAACTTCTTTCTCTATTTCTGATAAATCACATATTCCGAAACTTTTTATGTAATTTTTAGCTACAGAAAAATAATTCCCGGCATATGGTTTACTTGTATTTTTAATATAATACCAAAAAACTTTTGACATTAATACCTTCTGTAAAATAAGAAGGTCTTCTGTAGACTCAGACAATACTGCATAACCATTATAAAATAACAAATCAGTGTCTTCTGTGAGGACAAAACAAGGTTTATTGGTTATGTAAGGAAATAGTAACTTAAAACCATTTAAAATCAGTGCTTGGTTTCTACCAAATGCAAACCATTGATCATATTTCTTGTTTCCTTTATCTCTTTGGGCTAGTACTTTTTTGTTAGATTTCAAATACTTAAAAGCAAATGGATAATTTGTTTTAAATTCAGATTCAGTAAATATTTTAAGTACTTTTTCATCTGTTTTAAATAACTCAGTATTATTCAGTTCAATATTGTAAGGAAAAATCAACTTTTCAGTTTTACTCTCAAGTTCTAATTCCGATTTTAAAGTATTTGGTTTTATAGCATTTTTACAAATCCCTTTTTCAATTTTATATTCAACACCATCTTTCAAAAGGTAATAATATTCATTATCTTCTTTGACAGGTTTGAATACATAAATATTGTTTTTTAGTGTTGCAAAACCGTTTCGTATTTCAAATTTCCTACCTAAAGGAGTTCCACAGTTTTCTATTTTTGATATAATTTTTTGAACTTTCTTATTAATTAAATACCATCCATTAAAATCATCAAGATTAGAGTAAGGAATGCTTATGTAGTTTGATTGTTTTATTTTTTGAATTTCTCTACTTAACCTCTTTACATATTTAACAGAAGAATCTTCTACTTTGCCAATAATACAAATACAAGTATAAGTTGACCTTTTTTTAAACAGTTGTTCCCCTCCAAAATCTATGATGGATAAATCGAACTTGTTTTTTGAAAAATAACTTCTTACAGATCGTCCATTTAAACTTTTGTAAAAGGTGTTGACTGTTATATATCCTAAAACTCCATTTCTATTTAAGTTTTCCATTCCTATTTCAAAGAATGGAATATATAAATCTGGTTTTCCTATAGACGAAACGCTCCAATTTTTTAATAAATCTTTTGTTTCTTCATCTATTTTTGATGAACCAACATAAGGTGGATTTCCTACAACAATATCAAAACCATCATTCTCATTTAAAGTTTCGACTAATTCCCAATTAAAGTTGAGTGCATTACCACAATACAGGTTAAATTCGAATGCTTCACAATCCTCATTATTTTTTATAGCGAGTAATGAAAGTAAAATTTTTGTTCTTTTAATACTGTATTCTTGAATATCTAAACCATAAATGTTATCTCTATAGATTTCAAAATAATTCTTATCCGTTTCATTTATTAAAACTTCTGTAATAGTTTTAAAGAAACCTCCGCATCCACAGGCAATATCTCCAAATTTTAAATTAGATAATGCTTCTGTGTTATGTTTTTTAATAGTTTGTTGTACTATATGTTTTCTGATATATTCTGGTGTAAAAATGGCTCCGTTTACCTCTTTGTCCTGAGGAGAAATAACAAATTCAAAAAGCTCTATTAGTTCTTCAATATCAAATGTGTTTTTATCAAATAGTTTGATAAAGTCATTTACTTGTTCAAGTTCTTTTTCTTTATATATTATTAATTCATTGATAAACATGTTTTCTACATTTTCAATTTTATTAATCATCAAAAATGAAGACACTAAAAGACGATTAACATCTTTTGTGTCGTAAGAATATTCTTTTAAATATTTAAGCACATTTTGATTCATATTAGCTTATGTACAATGGAAAAAGGTTATGCATTGTGAAATCTTGATGTGTGTTTGTTGAATCAAAAGCCTTAAAATATGGAGTCCATAATCTTTGCTGAGCACGTTTCATAATCTGTTGATATTCATACTTTCCTTTTAATTCGTTAACAAATGGAAACTCTTTAGAACTATAAAAGTTTGAGATAATAAAATGAAAACCTAAAAAGAAATCCATTGGTGGGTGCGGTAATCTAGGACTAGAAAAAATAGAAATCTCACCAGTGTCTAGACCTTTTAAATATTCACCGCCAAAATGGAAATGATATGTTGGATGAGTATATTTTGGCTCAGAACTATCTATATGTTTATCTAGGTGCCAACAATTTTTATAAGGTTTACCATCTCCTTCGTCAGTACTAGCATAAGAATCAATATTTAATTCGAATAAATAATCTTGCGCTATAATATCATTTATTTTATAATCCTTTTTATTCAGAGAAATGGTGTTATCCAAAGATATTTTATATTTATTTAAAGTTTCTGGCATTGTACCAGAAATTCTTTTATTTAAATTAAAAATAATATCCTTTATTTCATATTCGAATGAAGTTAAGGAATCTATTTTTCCTTGTAAGTTATATAACGAATTAAAATCTCCAATTTGATATTCACTGACTAACTCTAAGAATTTACTTAAATCATTTCTTAAATCTCTTAAACTCCAACTATCCATTCGCTCTCTCTTTTTTAACTAATTCACGAATAGCTTTTTTATCAATTTCACTTATTTGATTTTTGTATTCATCCATTTTACCAGCCATAGCAGATTCTATAGATAAATATTCTTTTTCCTGCCAAGGTAAATAATCCTTTAATAATTCAATTCCGTCAAATGGATCTATGGGTTGTCTTGAGTCTTTGCAAATTGTCCAAAAATTAGAGCTTAATGAATGTTTTGTTTTAGTTAATGGGACTAAGTTTTTCAAACCTAGTTTTTCTTTTAATAATTTTACTCTTTCCTCTGCTGTCAATCTTCTCAATGATGTTTCTGTGCTTATTGTTTTACTCCACCAATTATTGATTTTATCCATCCACCACCTTTCTAGGTAATCTGAAAAAGCGCCTGAGTAAATTGTTATGTTAATTATTTCTAAAAGTTTGCTCCAATCTTCGGATTTTTGAGATACCCCAAGTCTTGCAGAAAGCACATCTTTACCAATCATTACACCTATTGGTCTAACAACATCATAATATATAAAGCTACTTAAAGTAAAAAGATTATTACTTATTACAGCTGCATCAGATTTGATTCTAGAGTGCAGTGTGTAACTTTCATCAAATGCAATAATCTTATTTAAATTAAATCTATGTTCAACGATTATTTTATATGAATTAACAAAAGAATCTAATTTCTTTTTAAATTTAGATTTGTCGTTTGAAAACTCTTGTTTAGTTAATACAAAATCAAATAAATCCTGACTAGTTAAATCCTTATCAAATTCTCTCACTTTAATACCTTCATTAGACATTAAAACTAAAGGGAAATCTTTTAAGTCATTTTTGTGTTTTGTTCTAAGGGTTTGAGCAATGGTAGGAGCATCAAAACAAGCATTGTTTTTGCCTTTAGTTAACCTATAGTCTAAAACACAAGCCTTTGTTTTAGAATCTAATTCCTTGAATAAATCTGAAATATCGGATGTGGGATTATAAAGTTTAACTTCATATCCTAAGTTTCCAATATCTTTTTCACGACTTTTTGTTTCTAAATCGTCTATGTATAGTACTTTATAAGCCATAATCATCTAATTCTTTATCTGTTGCTTTAGGTATTTCTATTCTTATACAGGTGTTAAAATTTTCTTTTGGTGATACTACTTGAATATTCCCTCTGTAACTAGTCACAATATCCTTTACTATTTTCAAACCTAATCCTGTTCCTGTTATTTCGTTGCTTTCGTCTATTTCCTCCAATGTATTTGGAGAAGTAGTTGTAAAGAATTCTTCAAATATTTTTTCTTCATTTTCTTTAGATATTCCATCTCCCGTATCTGAAAACTCCAAAAACATATTATTTCCCTCTAAACCACATTCTATTTTTATTTCTCCTGATTTTTCCGTTCTTTTTATTGCTTTTTTTGCATTTGTATAAAAATTAAAAAGAATAGAAGACCATTCAGATGGGTGCATAGGTCTTGTGTATAAATAAGAACCTTTTCGTATTGGCAAAGTAAATACAATATCGCTTTTCACAGCATCATTGTTTATTGATTTCCAGAAGTTTTCAGCTACATTTTGAATCTCAATAGGTTTTAACTCTCTAACAACATTTTGAGAAATCACATTGTCAAAATACGAGGTGTAGCTTTTAAAAGTTGTGATATTTTTATCTAAAATTAAAAGTCTTTCAGTTAAAATAGCATCAGAACGTAATTTTTCTAAAAGAAATTTCACATCAGATTCCATACTACTCACATAATCTCTTACTTCATGAATAAATTGCCCGATTGTTATGCCAACACTACTTAAAACTCGTAACATTGATTTTTCTTTTAGCATTTTACTAGTTTCTTCTTTTTGTAGTTCGGCTACTTTTTCTATATCTTTTTTTAGTTTCTGAACTTTCTTTCTCCTTTTTTGTTTAATCTGTATATTTCCTTCTTCTTTTTCTAATTCAAGATCTAAAGCTTCAAGTGTATGTGCAATATTTTTAATTCGTACTTCAATTTTTTCCCAAACTTCTCCCTCTTTTTTTTGACCAGAAGCAATTTTTATATTTCTCACCTCTGCAACTTTAATCACACCAGTTATTAAAGTTCTATATAGAAAATTTTGTAATTGAATTAAGGCCTCATTTTCTACTAAGCCTTCTCTACTTGATGTTTCATTAAACTTTTTTTCTAGATCAGTCAATTCTACAAATCCAAAAAAGTTAATATTACCATGAACAGGTAGTATTGATCTTTGTCTAATAGAAGCATCAAGTTTTAACCAATCATCTTTACGTTCTCCATATGGCAATACTCTAAACCCATTTCTATATAACCTAACTCCGCCATATTCTCTTGCTAATTTTCTTATACTTGACTCATGCATTTTAGGTATCAAATTATTACCATATATGTAATAGTAAGCTTTAAATCTAACTTTCTTTAATTCTGAAAAGGGTACGGTCATATCGTCTGGATCACTCCCAATTTCACCATACTCTTCTATTTCTAATTTTTCACTAATTACAGAATAAATACCTAAACCATTATCATCTATCCAACCTTCAATTTCAGCTAATGCGTGCTTGTAAATCATTGAAGATTCATCAGCAATTATTATTTCTTTAGAGTTTTCTACTTTTTTAAAAATAGTTTTAAAACCTGGATCAACTATTTTTATATCTTCTAGCTCATTATCTTCTTTTAATTCCGATAAAGGAAAAGGTTGGATAATTGCACTTACGTATCTATAAATTCTTTTTATTGCCGCTTGAGACCATCTATCTCTTAAGCCATCAATTTTCAGGGTTGTGCCTTCTTCTTTTTGCTTTTTTATGGAAGTAATTTTATTAGTTATATTTACTAAATCTATATCTCCAACATATTTATCCCATTCTATTGTTAATTCTAATGCTTTTTCACTCTCTTTTGTCTGTGTTGTGATGGTTAATTTTTCACCAAGTCTTTGTACAGCAAATCTTCCAATTCCTTTTTGACCTGAGCGCTTTCTATTATACCTTTCAGAAAGTGGATTACGTAATTTATCTGTAGAAGATATCCTCATAAAACCATTAACTAATTGCTCTTTAGTCATTCCAAGTCCATCGTCTTCAATAAAAAGTGTTCCACCAATTGAATCTGAATTTTCAAATTTTAATGTTACAGTTTTGGCATCTGCATCATAAGAATTTTTAACCAGTTCAGATACCGCTGTTTCTTGTCTGGCCACTAATTCTGTTCCTAGCCTATCAATTACTCCAGCATCTACACTAAACCGTACATTATCTTTGTCAAAACTTGCAAGTTTTGAAGATAATTCTAGAATTTTACTGTAATTACTAGAATCATTGGCTAAGGTTCTTTCTAATTCCTCCCTAATTTGTTTTTCTTCCATCATTACATTGTTTTAATTCTAGTATTCAATTCTGTAATTCGCTCTATCAGTTTATCAAAAATAATGGTATCTCCATAAAACATACTTTCTTGCATGGTTTTATAATCTTTTTCCCAATCTTTAATTGTTTCTTCTGGCGGTATAATATTAATAGATTTAGGTATGTGATTTGCATAATCAATACCTCTTATAGCATTAAAATTCTTTCTATGTTCTACAATTATAGCATATAGCACAGTATCTTTAAGAGCTTCTATTCCATGGGCAGAATCCATTAATTTTTCTAAATCATATAAATGACGACTCATTCTTTCTACTCGTATAAATTTGGTTTCTTTTTGAAACTCTTCATGTAGTAAAAATATTTTTTCTAAGAACGTACGTTTTGGAGATACTACAGGAATTGTAATCTCTTTTTCCGCAAATGGAAGCTCACTAAACGCACTAGATACTATTGAAATAATTGCTTTATTATCTACAGGCTCCATTAAAGACCTTGCCCCAACTTCTATTAAAACTCTTGGTTTTAAATAATCAGATTCTTCCGTTAAAGATTTGTAGCGTAATTCAATAATCAATGGGTCTGTATCGGTATTTTTTGTTTCTTGAACTACTAATTCATAATCAGTTACCCCTAATTTTATCAGCTCATTATTAATGTCGTTATAAAATTCTGTACCAATAAAATTAAAAGAAGCCTTTCTTAGTTTTTTTACTTGTGTTTTACTCAATTCTCCTTCAAAACCAAGATGTTTTCTATCTATTACTAAATCAATATCTTCAGAAAAACGTTCTATTAAATTCCAAGCTTTACTAAGTGAAGTACCGCCTTTAAAAACTATTTGATTCGCATAAGGTAAAGAGAAAATAATATTTAATGACAAAGTAACCCACCAATCTTTTTCGACAGCAGAAGATGGCAAACCAGAACGTTCACTTGTTTGATTAAAGATATTTATTTTATCTTTTTTACTAAGTTTTATAAAGTTTTTCATTATTTTCTATTCTTTATAATTTTTGATATCCATGCTGGTGCTAATTTAGCATCATGCTCTCTAATTTCTTTTTCTTCTAACTTAAGGTGATTACGAATTTTCTCTAATTGTTCATCCGTAACATTATCTTTTCCTATCTCTTTTAAGGCTTGTATAATTAAACCTGTTAATTTTCCTTTTACTAATAAGTTTTTGGGTGTGGTTCTTTTAAATTTAATAGTCCTTTTTCCAACAACAACACTGCGAGAAGCTCCATCAGTTAAAAAAACAATATTCATAGGAATTTGAGTTGATAGTCCTAATTTATTTAGCGCTGTTATTCCTGTAGGAATAATTCGTGCTTTGTCTCTATCTGCAATTGCATTCGCAATTTCTTCTATTGAAGGATATAATACACCCAATAGTTTGTCTTGCTTTGGGTATAAATATATTCCATGAGCTAATCTTATTAGAAACTCTTTATTAGTAAGTCTTAATAGCGATTTTTTTACAACTTCCACATTTCCAATAGCATCAAAGTTAGAAGGAAATAGAATACTTCCTCTTTTCATTGATTTTATTTCATTTTCAATTCTAGCTTGAACTGATTGCATCATTGCTTAATTATTTATGTCCCAAATTTAGTAAATATTTGGGACAATAATTTGCTGAATTTAGATTTTAAATATAAAAATTAGAATAGAAGAAATTATTTTGCTTTTAGTACCTTTTTTAAATCCAGAGATAACACTCTGTTAATTCAGAGATAACACTACTATAAAAATTATTTAACTGTTCTAATATTGGTTTATAGCGACTAGTTAAATTTGAATCAAATTAACATTTTAGTCTTGCTTTATTATTTCTCAAAAAAGTAGATTGCTTTGAAAATGCGCCTTAACAACAATAGAATAGTCATTGTATATTTATATAAAAGTATAAATGTCTCTTTATATAAAGATATAGTAATTTTTACTTCTAAAACTTACCCTTGTAGTTTTTCCGTTTTAAAAATGATTTGATTTTTCTCTTCATACTAATACTTAAAAAATCAGATTGTTTTTAAAATGCCCCTAGCGGGAAGCGACACGTAAGATTTGTATAAATCTATAATTGTTCTTTTGTATATTCATATAAAAGTATAAGTGTACATTTATACAAACGTATAAAAATATAAAACTATTTTTCTCTTAAAACTAAATATCTAAACTCGATTAACTTTTGTTTAATTATATGAAATTTTAATTTTTCATCTGTACAATTAAGACTTACGGCTGTAATATCAGCAGATAAAATATTTGCTCCATTTATTTGATGCCACTTAGGATTAGAACATAAGTCTTCAATTCCTTTTTCAATTAAACCTTCTTTAAACCCTGAAACATCTAATTCAACTTCAAAGAAAAAATTATCAAATACTTTAAATCCTTCTGAATGATAAAAAGTGTTTTTTAGTAGACCAACAATAATATTATTATTTTTTAAATACATATTTACGCTTTTTAAACCTGTTAAAAATTTTATTAATTACAAGGTTTCCAACTATAATTGGTTTTTTATATTTAACTTGTTTGAACACTTCTTTAGGTTTTTGAGTTCCGAAAAAATCATTCTTACCTTAGTAAGCAAGTTTATTTTTATGTAGCGATTTGTTAAAATCGTGTGCATAAAGATACATCTTGCACTTTAAATTTTGATATAAATATTTACAGAAAATTTCTAAAAATGTTTCAAGGTTATTATATAGAAATAGTCAATTACCTCTAAAGTTATTTTTTTAAGCAACTTGCAACAATACTCTAAGAATACATTTGTATAAAAGTATTTTTGTATAAAAAATAATAGTATAAAGGTATCTGAGAAATAATAAAGCAAGCTTAAAAAATACAACTTGCTTTATTATTTCTCGAACACTCTCTCAAAATCGTCTAGAGTTACCCGTTAATTCAATAAAATTAAATAATTCATATAATCTATCGGCAACTCGTACGCCGTAATATTTTTCTATTTCTTCTATCGATAAATTTGTTGTTACAAAAGTTTTAATTCCATATTTTTTGAAATTATTATACCTTATCTCTAAAATTCTTCCTATTAATTTTTCTCGAACCCCCCAAGAATTTGCTAATTTTTCTGTACCTAAATCATCAAAATGAATATTACCCGTAGTAAGTCGTTTAACTATCTCTTCGCCATTTATATTGTAATCTGTAATAATATCATGGACAGATACATTTTTATACCACAAGTGCTTTAAATTGTATTTTAAGCTGATGTTTTGAACTATATCGAAGATTGAAGACTTGCCCGAACCACAATTACCAAAAACTAACAATCCTTTTCTCAATTCTCCATCCGTTTCCTTTTCAAAATCTAGGTTATTTGTGAAGTACAAAGAAATTAATCTTAAAAATCTCTTATTACTATCGTCAACAATAAATTGTCTATTCATTTTTAAAAAGTATGCTGTAGCTTCTTTAAATAAAACTGTTTTGAATTCTGCTGTAGTAATCTCCTTGTCTGGTTTTGTTTTAGGGTTTCTTACTTTTTCATTATAAACCTTATGCTTGTCTCTTTCTTTTTTTTCGAGCGCAATTCTTTTTTTTCTTTCTTTTTCAGATTCCATTCCTATTTTTATTTTTAATCGCTGACCTAAACTGCTCATTATTTTCTTGGATTTACTGAAATTTTATGATTTTCACTTTTATAAAATTTATTATTATTTATTTTTCCTTTTTGTTTAATGTTAGTATTAGTATGTTTAGGAGAAAAACCGTGTCGGTTTTTTTCGGTAACGGTTTTTACCGTGTCGGTTTTTTTCCTATACGGTAAATAATTAACATTTGGTTTTTCGTGAATGATATAAATATTAGATACAAATTTTCCTAACTCTCTTCTTTTTGTTAACCTTGTTAACCAGCCCTTATCTGCCAATTCATTCATATATTTTCTCAAAGTATCTTCACTACAAACCAATGCACGACACAATTGTTTATTATAAAAAGTCCAATCATTAGGTCTTGAAGCTAAATACACAAATAGAAACCTTCCTCTATCACTAATACAATTATCTTCAATTAGTTGATTTGGTATAATTGTAAAGCTCTTTTGAATTTTATTTTTAATCTGATTCATACCTCAAAGACTTCAGATTAGAATGACTTTTGTCTAGCGTACTCAAGAAGTTTCTTTTTTGAATAAAAAATAGGTCTTCCAATACGCATATATGCATCCCTTGGTATTTTACCAGATTTTCGCCAATCAATAATTGTGGTTACACTAATACCTAAAAGTAACGAAGCTGCTTTTTGAGAAAGTTTTTCATCATCAGTAGGTATTGAAGAGTCTACTAATTCTGTTTGTCTTATTTCATTTATTACTAGACGAACTGCTCTTACTAAATCGTCTTTATTGTGTGTGTAGAATAATACGTTTGCCATCTTAATTTGCTTTATTTAGATTAAACTTCAATCTATGTTTAGATAAGGCAAATCTCATTAAAGTTCACAAAAACGACAATAGACTTAAAAAAACTGTTACTAAAATTCCCTTTTACATAAAGAGTTTCAGAGTTTTTTTATTTTAATAGCCAGTAAAAAAATGATATTTTTATTTAAAATTATGCTTTATTTTATGAAGTTTAACTTCAGAAGAAATAGGAGTATATTTTGAGAGGTTTTTACTTCCTTTAATGAAATGCTCTTTTAAAATTTTTCGATTATTTGCAACAGAATTATTAGAGTTTTTTTCTCCACAACAAAAATTATTTGTTATAATTTTTGAAGCTAACAATGGATTAAAATTATTAAAGCAATTTTCATTTTGCATAATTATTATAATTGCTCTTATATTATTAATTTCTACAGCAGAAAGATTATCCAAAACAGGATATTTACTGAAATTATTAAAAGGAAATTTATGATGTCTTTTTTTATCAAATTTAAAAGATGATAAAATTGAATTAATAATTCTTCTCTCAAATTCAGTATGTAAATTTAATATACTCGCTAAAGTCGTTTTCTTTTCATTGGGTACAATTAAGAATTTTTTAAATAACTCAAATATTTTATTTGGAGAAATTACACTTTTTAATTCGAGCTTATTTGTAATTTCTCTAGATTCTTTTTTTTCAGTTTCTAAATCGGATTTCTCAACATAGTTTTTTAAGTTTTCTAAAGTTTTGTTTAAATGATTCATAAATTAATTTTCTATAATTTCAACATTATTCCAAGTATTGTCCATTTCTTGCCTTTTAAAATCTTCTGCAATTTTAACGTAACGTCTAAAACTTTCCTCTTTCTTATGTCCTGTAATATTTCTAACAACCATTTCTTTCATTCCTAAAATTAAAGAATTGGTTACAAAAGTTTTACGAGCTGTGTGCGACGTAATTAATTCATATTTAGGAACTGTTATTTCGATTCTTTTCTGCCCAACATATCTTGTCTTAGTTATGAGTGAATCTATTTCTACTATTTTGCAACACTCCTTTATGTACTTATTAAACTTCTGGTCAGAAATTACAGGTAAAGGTTCGTGAATTGTATCTTTATATCTTTCTAAAATTTCACTAGAGAACTTGTTTAAAGGTATTTTAGTGTTGATTGCTTTCGTTTTTTGAATAGTGATCAACAAGTAGTCCTTTTTTACATTTGAAGGCTTTAGAGCTTTGTAATCCGATATTCTCAAGCCAGTTACAGAATTGAAAATATACATATCTCTTACTTGGTTTAATCTGTCAGATTCGAAATCATGTTTATAAAGCGTCATTAATTCATCCATAGTTAAATAGATAATTTCGGTTTCATCCTCTCTAGCTTTAAATTTTTTATACTTCAAATTACTGTGATATTCTTTATCTAAAGACCAATTCATAAAAGTTTTTAAAACCTTTATAATAAATGCGAAGTAGCTGTTTTTGTTCTTTCTTTCTGTAAAAGTATAATCCTGTAATTTTTCGAAAAAGGTACTATCAATTGAATCAAATAACAATTTTGTCTTAGAATAGGCTTCAAAATCTTTGAGAAAATTTATAGTTGTAACATAAGACTTAATAGTTCTCGGTGCCTTTGTAGACTTACTTGAATCTTTAAATTCCTCAAAAGTTGGAAAAAACTCATGCGTAAGGTTTACTTTATCTAATCCATTTTCAAGCTTCTCTAAAATATAATCTTTAGTAGGATTGATATTGTTTAGCAGTATATACCTAAACAATTTCTTTATTTCATCCTCTCTTTCGTCAATTATCTTATTGTATTCTATGTGATAATTATAAGGGCTATTTTTCCTTGGAGGATTAAGACGTTCACTTCTTTTATCCCAAAGAGATTCTTTACAGTTAACACCTTTTATTACTTTGAATATTTTACAGTCTTTCGCTGTAATTAACATTCTAATAGGCATTAACCCTTCTTTATTAACCTTATCCTTTCTTAAATGAAATGAAACTTTCATAACTATACAATTTAATACAAATATATAAAACAGGGCAATTAAAAGGGCTACCTATTTAAATAAAATTTGATTAAAATTAATTTCATATAAATTAATTAAGCTATATTATATAGTATTTAAAGGGTTTAAGTAGATATAAACTGATTTAAAAACACAGGTACTCCCACCTTGAGTACCATTTAAAAGAGTTATTACGTTAATATAAAACGTTTTAGCTCTTTTTTTTTGTAAAATTCCGAAAATAGCCCGAAAACATCTTTTAAATATTAATAGAAGTTACAAAAAATAAAAACTAATATTTATGAGTACCATCAACAGACCTATCAACCTTTATACAATTTCACATAAAAACCTGAGATAATAAACTAACACTACAGAAAAGATATCTAAGTGATAATACACAACGGGGTATCTTACTTTTTTACAACTGATATATTTTTTTCATTAAACCCCACTATTCTCCTTTTTCACTCAACAGAAGTCCTTGTTGATATTTCTACTAAATCCAAAATAACGCACTGTAACACCTATTCTTGTTTAAAAACGAATAGTAAATAAATAAACTTTCTTAAAATTACCAAAACGAATCACACTGAAATTGTTTCAGCATGTTATGCCTTAGTAATACAAATAAATATCAAAATGAAAAATTAAATTCAAGGTATCTATCATCTATTTATATGAAATCTATAATTTTCATTAAATCTAAAGGATGCTGTAATACCTGTGCAGCGCCAGCATTAACAAGACTTTCCTTATCTCTAAATCCCCAAGAAACACCTACGGGAAGCATATTTGCATTTTTGGCCACTAAAATATCTACATCTGTATCACCAATAAAAATGGTTTCTTCGGGCTTTACACCGATCTCCTCACAGACTTCCAAAGCTACTTTGGGATTTGGTTTTTTATCAACCTCAACTTTCAATCCCAAAACCGGACTCAAGAATTCTGGTAATAAAAAGGCCGCTATTTTTTTAGTCAATGTATCTTCTTTATTAGAAAGCACACTTACTTTAATATTTTTAGCATTTAATTTTTCTAATAATTCTAATATGCCTTCGTAAGGTTTTGTTTTAACTGTGCAAACCTCACTATATACCTGCATCATATCTTTAAGACACGCTTCTACTTCTTCATTTTTAGGATTCTCTTCTGGAAGCGCACTCACTACTAAACTCCTAACCCCACTACCCACAAAAGTTTTGTAAGTTTCATAATTGTATGTAGGATAGTTGCGTTTTTTAAGAACAATATTCATCGCATCCGCAATATCCTTTATAGAATTTACGAGTGTACCATCTAAATCGAAAATAACAGCTTTATACTTCATTTTTTTTTGATAAAATTACTAATAATATCATAATTACGAGATGAAAAACAAGAAGATTTACATTTGTTTTTTTTTATAAATATTATAACTAGTATCCACTAAAAGACTTCAGACCGCTCCGCTAAACGACAAAAGAAATAAGACTTTCTCCATTAACCATTTTTAAGTGTTATGCATATTAAAAGATCATTTAAAAAAAAAGATTCGTAATTCAAATCTTCACCTAGTAATTTCTATTTAACCAAATTGAATTTCATAAAATTAACTTAAGAACGTGCTATTTTTAGTAGACACTTGAAATATTATATAAAATAAAAATCCCTCTTTTAGAGGGATTAAAAACATTAGAAGTTATAATTCTTAACACTAAAAGGAACTATAATACTAATAATTTACTTTACTATTTTTTATTTTCCACTTAAAAACTTAGGTTTAATTACTAACATTGCCCAAGCCCAATTTTGATTATTTGCCGCAGCCGCTTCTGTAACTCCTTTTAACTCGTACATACCATCACTTGCAAACATTTGAGAATAACCAAGTACTAAAGAATAGCCTTTAAATTTCTTGCTATAAACTAAATCTATTTCTGTTCCTAAATTTTTTTCTCCACTTGCTAATTCTTGTTCTCCTCTAAAGTTTAATGCTTTTACCATTAAACTAGAAGAATTATCTATGGTAAAGTTGGCACTTACATGTACATCTACCAAACCAACAGAGTTTGCGTGGTTACCCACATAAAAATAGTCCATAAAACCATTAAACTTATGGTTTGTTCCATATAAAGGAAAGAATGCTCCGGTTTCTCCTGCAGCTCCATCATTACCACTTATAACCTCTAAACCGGCTCCTAAACCTACTTTCGGTGCTACTTTATAACTTGCATCTAAACCTACTAAATAAGCACCTTTTACATCAACGTCTCCCTGACGTTTTCCTGTTTGTAAAAATGCATTTGCAGACAACCCAAAACTTCCGTCTTTATACTCTAAATGCGTTCCTAAAGTTTGTAAATTACTAACTCCATCTGCTTCATTTGTTGTAGCATCAAATTCTTGAAAACCGTTGTTTAATATTAATAAACTACCAGATAATTTTTCCCATTTTTGCTTCATATATAACATTTGCATCGTTTTATATGAGAAATAACCTGTTGTATTATACGCAGTTCCTGCGGATTGAAATCCTGTTGGATTTGAATAATCTTGGTTAAATGCTAGTGCAAAGTCTAACATAAAATTGTTCTTTTTATACTTAATTAAAGCAGCATCATGATTTCTACCTTGTTGTGCCCAATCTAAGCCTCCTAAAATTCTTTGATCATCATAAGATAACACTTGACGACCAACTCTTGTAGATGTATTTTCTCCTAATTTAATTTCTGCCCAAGCCTGAAAAATAGCAAATGAGTTGTTTTGATCATAAGGTAAAATTTGTCTATTTTCTCCCCAAACCATTACGTCTTGTAAACTAACATATACCCAATAATTATCGGTCATGTAGCTTGTGTTTAACCGTACTCTTGTAGAAATTCCAAACCCTGCATCTGCTGCATCCGGAATTAAACTTCCAAATCCGTTTCTGTATTCTGTACGTGGTCTAAACTCTCCGTCTAAAGTAAGTTGTGCGTTTACAAATTGGAAACTCACTAACAATAACGCTAAAACTATGTATTGTTTTTTCATTTTTAATTCTATTTTAAGTTCTAATTTAATTTTTATTTGAGCACGCAATATAAAAAGACAAAAATATCTTTTTTATGATAAAACTCATATTATCCTGTTGAAAAACATCTTTATTTTAAACTTTTGTATGTTGTATAAATTGATGTTATTTAACGAGTACTATTTTCTGGAAACTACTTTTAGAAGCCTCACAAAGAGGACATTCATAACTTTCTGACAGGTCGTTAAAAAACGTCTTTGGAGGAATATCTTGAGTAATATCTCCTAAAGATTCATCATAAATGGTTAAACAATCTGTACATTGATATACTTCTAATTCAACTGCTTCTTTCTTAGATGCAACCTCTTTTTCATCTTCTTTTTCGCTACCTAATTGATCAAAATACAACTGACTTAATTCCATTAACAAACCTGGTAACTCTACCTTATCCACATCTTGTACGTGCATAATATATTGCCTAGTATTTGGATCGAAATTTTTAGCATATAACAGGTTATACGTATCTCTTGTCTGAAAATTACCAATCATTTCTGGTTGCTTATTTTTTTCAACTACGATGGATGTAAAATAATAAGCCGCTTTGCTATAATCTGTAATTCCGAAGGTTAAACCATAGGTACTAATATCATTCTGATCGAAGTTAGAAACCAAGTATTTCTTTAAATTTAAGGCATCTTTATTTGCTACCGGAATGTGCCAATTTAACTCTAACATAGAATGGCGAACATTGATTCCTCGCTTGCCTAAAAACTTCTCCCAAACCAGTTTAGATTCTTTCGGAATCCCTTTAACCACAAAAGATTTCCAAGGTGTAATAGAAATTTTTCCTATCTTATTTTCAGAGCACAATTCGCACATTTCTTTTAAGAAAGAAATATCATATTTATTGTTTCTCCAATACAAGCCCAACCAATATTTATCCATACCAATTTTGTTCATTCCTTCAAAATAAGGAAAAGGATAAAAAGGCACTTCTAAAGGTTTATCAACCGTTCTATTATTGGTATCTATGGCATCACTTACCAAGTCAAAAATCATTTCTATGGTTTCTGGTTCTTCCTGAAGGATGTTTTCTATAGCAGTTTCAATTTTATCTAAATCCCAACTGTAAATTAAAGCAGGATACATTTGTGTCTTTTTCCATTCTGGAAGCCTTACATACAAATACCAATAATCTTCATGTTCTGAAGCTATAAAATTTATATTCCCTGTAAAAAGCGGAACCAAACGTTGTTTTGGATCTGTTAAATTTATTTTTAATTTTGATTTTGAACGAAACTGTTCTAATAAATACAAGTACCGATCTCCCGTTAACCAAGAAGTGCTCGGAAAAATATCTGCACAAACATAAGACGATACAATATTTTCTACACCAGTTTCATCAGCTTCAATTAATTTTAATTTATCAAATTGAGATAATTCATCTTGATTTATTTTTTTGGGTAATAAAATATCTTGTCTAGAACCAAAAGAAATCGTTTTTTCTCCTAAACTTTCTACAGATTCGCAAATATATTTTAGCTCTCCTGGAGATAAAACACCACCTCTAACTATTAATCTATTTAATTGCTTGCTCATACCGTTACTTTTGCATTATTCAAAATATCTCTTACTTCTGTTTTACAGCTTCCACAACCTAAACCGGCTCCGGTTTTGTTACATAATTCTGTAAAATCTGTACAACCACTTGCAATGGCTTCTTCTATATTACCAGCACCAACCTGACTGCAAGAACAAACTAATTCACCCAACATAGGCGTATCGTTAGAAGCACCTCTTAACAAAGTGTCTCGCTTGTCAGACATTTCAATCTTACTCTCTATTAAAGTTTTAAACTCTGCAAATTCGTTTTTATCACCTACTAAAACTGCTCCAATTAATAAATCGTCTTTTACAATACACTTCTTATAATATCCTTTAGAAATATCTGTGAAAATAATTTCCTCGTAACTCGGATCGTTTTCGGGTACTTTAATTTCACCAATGCTACACAAGTTTAAATCGCTGAATTTTAAAATATTCATCAACACAGAACCTTTGTAAGCTTCACTAATATCTCCCGCAATAAAGTTCGCTAAAATTCCTGCTTGTTCCTCTGCTGCAGAGGTAATTCCGAATAATTTATTTTCGAATTCTGCAATTTCTCCAATGGCAAAAATATCTGGATGTGAAGATTGTAAATGCTGATTTACTTTTACACCTCGTCCGCATAGAACACCATTATTTTTTGCAATTTCTATATTTGGTCTGGTACCTATTGCATACACAATTGCGTTTGCGTTTATATATTTTCCAGATTTTAAGTTGATGGTTAACTCACCTGTATCTTCATCATCAAAAACAGTACTTACTTCATTATCAAAATAAATTTGAATACCTCTTTCTTGTACATTTAGAGATAATAATTTACTAGAAATCTTATCTAATTGACGTTCCATTAATCGAGATGCACGCTGAATGATTGTAATTTTCACATTCTTGTGTTTCATGGCAGCAGCCAGCTCTAATCCTAATAAACCACCACCAACAATTACAACATGTTGTTCTTCTGGCGGCAAACCAGTATTGTCTAAATATTTTTTAAAGCTATCTGCATCACTTTTATTACGCATGGTAAAACGACCTGGTAAATCTATTTGTACATCTTTCGGAATAAAAGGTCTACTTCCAGTTGCTAAAATTAATTTATCAAACGAATGTGTTTCTCCGTTAGAATCTGTAACTACTTTGGTTTCTTTATCAATCTTAGAAATAATTGTTTCTGGGTGAATTTTGATATTTAATTTACCTAACTCCGTATTTTTAATCTTTAATAATTGCTCCCAAGAAAGCTCTTCTGTAATATATTCTGGTAATAAAACACGGTTGTAAAACAGGTTCTTTTCCATAGAGAAAACATGAATTTCATCAACCTCATTATAATCTCTATAATTTTGTAAAAAACGAAAAGCGGCAGCACCTGCACCTGCAATAATAATTTTGTCTTTCGGTTTTTTATATTTTGAAACACTTACAGATGTAAACTTAAAATCGGGTTCTTTAGAAACCGGATCTACATGTGTATTTGTTAAATTATTAGCTCTATTTAAATTACTTTTTAGCACTTTACCCCAATGCATTGGCAAGAAAACAACTCCTACCTTAATATCTTCTGTAATTTTTGCACGAACTCTCACAACTCCGTTTGCACTTTTTATTTCGGTAATATCTCCTTCTTTAATTTTGTTTAAAAAAGCATCTACAGGGTTAATTTCTAAAACAGGTTTTGGGTAATGTGTTTTTAATCTTGCTACTTTCCCTGTCTTTGTCATGGTGTGCCACTGATCTCTAATACGACCCGTGGTTAAAATTAAAGGAAATTCATCGTTTGTTTTTACCGATGTATTTTCTATGGTAGATGGAACATTAAAAATTGCTTTCTGAGAAGGTGTATAAAACTTCTTATCTTCAAAAAGACGCGGTGTTCCTTTACTTCTATATTCATTTACAGGCCACTGAAAAGTACCTTCGTTTTTTAATCGATCATAATTTAAAAAAGAAACATCAATATTTGTTCCTTTAGTCATTGACGCATATTCGTCGTAAATTTCTTCTGCTCCATTAAAATCAAAACCTCTAAAGCCCATTCTTTGTGCAAAATCACAGAAAATTTCTACATCTGGTCTTGCTTCTCCTGGAGCTTCTATTTCTTTTGGTAAATAAGAAATTCTACGTTCAGAATTTGTCATGGTACCTTCTTTCTCTAACCAAGCTGCAGCTGGTAAAACCAAGTCTGCAAAAGCTAAAGTATCTGCTTTGTGAGAAATCTCTTGCACCACCACAAATTTAGATTTTGCCATGGCTTTTTCTATCTGATGAGAGTTTGGCATACTCACCAACGGATTTGTACTTGCAATCCAAACAGCTTTTACTTTTCCGCTTTCTAAAGCATCAAATAATTCTGTTGCTGTTAAGCCTGGTTTTGCAGATATTTTATCTACTCCCCAAAACTGAGCAACTTCTCTTCTGTGTTCTTCGTTTCCTAAATCTTTATGAACTGCTAATAAGTTTGCCATTCCGCCAACTTCTCGTCCGCCCATTGCGTTTGGTTGCCCTGTTAACGAAAATGGACCAGCACCTGGTTTACCAACTTGCCCCGTTATTAAAGATAAGTTTATAAGTGAGGTGTTTTTGTCTGTACCAATTACACTCTGGTTTAAACCCATTGCCCACATGCTGATAAATCCTTTTGCAAGACCAATCATTTCTGCGGCTTTTTGAATTTCTTTTGCCGGAACTCCACAAATTTTGGAAGCTTGTTTTAAAGATGTTCCAAAGATTACTTCTTTATAACCATCAAAACCTTGCGTATGTTTTTTGATAAAATCTTCGTCAATTAAACCACTTTTATACAAACACCTACCAATGGCATTGTGCAAAACAACATCGGTTCCTGGTGTTAATTGCAAATGTAAATCTGCAAATTTTGCTGAATCTGTTTTACGTGGATCAATTACTATAACTTTTACCTTCGGATTTTCTTCTTTGTGTTTTTCTATTCGTCTAAATAAAATTGGATGACACCAAGCAGGATTTGCACCTGTTATTAAAAAACAATCTGCTAATTCTATATCATCGTACGAAATTGGCACACTATCTTCTCCGAATGTTTTCTTGTAACCAACCACCGCAGAACTCATACATAAACGTGAGTTGGTATCTATATTATTGGTTCCTAAAAACCCTTTTGTTAGCTTATTTGCTATGTAATATTCTTCGGTTAAACTTTGTCCTGATACATAAAATGCTACTGAATCTGGACCATGTTTTTTTATGATGGATTTAAAAACGTTCGCAGCTCTATCTAAAGCCGTATCCCAAGATACACGCTCACGCGGATGCGAACGAGACCATCGCATTTCTGGATATAAAATTCTGTCTGAAGTATCATTGGCAACGTAATGAAGATTCATCCCTTTAGAACACAACATTCCTTTGTTTACAGGATGATCCTTATCACCTTCAACAAAAACCTTGTTATTGATGTCTTTTTTTACGATAATTCCACAACCCACTCCACAATAAGAACACGTTGTTTTAATTTCATTTTTAATCATGTAGACCAATATTTTATACTAAATACGACATTATAATTATACCTACCAAAATTCCATTTTATTATTCTGAATACACTAAAAAAAGTATCTAAAAAGGAAATTTATTATCAATCTGAATTTATTTCAAATTCTTTTGAATTTCAACAAATTGTCATACTAAAACAAGTTCAGTATGACAATATTTAATCCTTTTTATTATCCTTTAACATTTATAGGAACTAAAACTGGATTTACACCTTCTGGAATTTGCTCTTCTTCCTCTTCCGTAGAAAATCTTATTGTTAATGCCACAATACCTGTAACTACAACGACAAAACCAATTAGTAAATATCCGCTAGAAACAGCACTTGAAGAAGCGGCAGATTGTGCTGCTTTCACAACCTCTGCACTTAAACCTTCACTAGATAAAATTGCTGATTTTTCTGCCAATGCAGATTTCGATTTTAATAACATTGCTGCTAAAAAAGCTCCTACGTTTCCTCCTGCTCCCACAATACCGGATACAGAACCTATTGCTTTTTTATTGATAAATGGCACTACAGAAAATGTTGCTCCTTCTGCCATTTGAACACTTAAACTAAATAAAATCAATAAAACAACTCCTAAAACTAAACTTGTAGCTCCAGAGAAAAATATCAACATTACTCCTTGTAATGTTAAAATGAAAGATAAGAATAAAACACGACCTCTTAAGCCTTTTAACTTTCCAAATTTATCACCAAAGAAACCACCTAAAGTTCTTGCAAAAATATTCATCAATGCAAATGACAATACAATGTTACCAGCTGTAACTCTTTGTAATTGAAAAGTATTTTGCAAATAATCATCCATGGTACCATATACCGTTAATTCAATTCCGAAACTTGCTGCATAGACAACAAAAAGAATCCAAACCCTATAATCTTTTAATACTTCTAAAAAACCAACTTGGTCTTTTTTAGTAACCACCATTTCTCCAGCTTCTTTTAACTCGCTAAAATTTCCTTTTGGCGTATCTGTTGTAAAGAAGTAATATACAATTCCCATTGCAAAACAAACAATACCAGCAATTACCATAGAATATCTCCAAGCCTCACCATCTGCAACACCAAAAGCAACAACTGCTGCTGCTATTAATGGCATCCCTAATCTATTGGCTCCACCACCTAAATTTCCCCAACCTGCAGAAGTTGCATTTGCAGTACCTACAATATTAGGCGCAAACATTAAAGAAGTGTGTACTTGTGTAATTACAAAGGATGCACCAATAAAACCAATAAATAGTCTACAAACTAAAAATTGAGTGGGTGTTTGTACCAACCCACATAAAATTACAGGAATTGCACCTAACATTAACAACCAAGTATAACATATTCTTGGTCCGTATTTGTCACATAATTTACCAATTAGTAAACGGGCAAAAACAGTACCTGAAACGGCTAAAATAATTGAGTTCCATTTTTGGTCTGGTGTTAATCCTAAATCTTTTACAACATCTGGCATAAAAGGGACAATACCAAACCATGCAAAAAAGCATAAAAAGAATGATATTGAGGTAATCCAGAATGTACGAGTTGCTACATTTTTAAAATCGAATAGACTTAATTTTGTTGACTTTTCTTGAGCTAAATTTATCATAATACATATTTTTAGTTACACAAAACTAAGTATAAATACTTAATTACAATGCTAAAAATACGTATTTTTTAAAATTTACTAGATTGATAATTACGTAGTATCGAATTTAAGAATTTGATAAAATTGGGGTTAAAAAATGAAAGGAGTGTAAAGTTGTTCAATAGAAATTTACTGACAAAAGAGTTATTTCACTGACATTCAAAGAGAAATGAAGACACACACAGAGCTTTTCCCTTTGCGCCCTTGGCGATAATACTTTGCGAACTTTGCGGTTAGTTCTAAATCAACTGGTATTCTTTTGCTTTATTGGTTAATTCTTGAAGGTTCTTAGCTTCTAGTTTCTTCATTAAGTTAAAACGATGCACTTCTGCAGTACGTTTGCTAATCGAAAGCTCATCAGCAATATCTTTATTATTCTTTAACTCTAAAACTAAAGTCAATATTTGTCTTTCTCTCTTTGTCAATTTAAAAGGAAGCTCTTTTATTGCTGTTTTTTGTTCTTCTTTTCTGGCTGTATTTCCGTTTACAAAGTTGTTCATGATAATTGTAGAAACATCACCGGTAAAATACTTATCTCCTGCAGCTACATTATTTACTGCCTTTAAAAATTCTTCTTTACTCGCCCCTTTTAATAAATAGCCATCTGCTCCTGCTTGAATCGATTTTACTACGTATTCTTCAGAATCGTGCATAGAAAGCACCAATGTTTTCACATCAATCTTGTTTTTAGTAATTTCTGCAACTACTTCAATTCCGTTCATTTCCGGCATACGAATATCTACAATAAGAACGTGTGGTTTGTTTTTAGCAATAACTTCTAGCGCTTCTTTTCCATTAGAAGCTTCATCAATCACAGTAATTCCTGTTTGATCTTCTAAAAGTGCTTTTATTCCGTCTCGTACCAAAACATGGTCGTCTGCTAAAACTACATTTATCATACTTGTAACTATTTTATACTTACAAAAATAAGGTTTTTAAGTAAAACTACGTATTTATCTGGCGTGGAGTTTTGTGTTATCACTATTATGGGACTTCTCAATACTTCGAAGTGACAAATTGAGTGGTTATTTCTACATCCAGTTTGTCATTTCGACGATAGGAGAAATCACATAAAGTTGCTCATGTTTTTGTTATCACTGTTATGAGACTTCTCAATACTTCGAAGTGACAAGTTGAGTGGTACTTTCTACACCCAGTTTGTCATTTCGACGATAGGAGAAATCACATAAGGCTTGGTTTGTGTTGTTGTGGTATCACTGTTATGAGACTTCTCAATACTTCGAAGTGACAAATTGAGTGGTGCTTTCTACATCCAGTTTGTCATTTCGTATTCTATGACTCTACCAAATATATTTCACTAATTTTTAAGCAGCATATTTTAAAACATTTACATAAGGAGTTTGTCTTTTTATAGCTGCAAAAATTCGTGATAATAATTTATTTCTAATGATGTTAATTGTACTCATTTTATTCTTTCCTTGTTCGACTCTTCGATTATAAAATAGCTTCATTTCTGGATTGTGTTGTATTGCTGATTTAGCACACATATCAAAAAGACTTTTGAGTTTTTTATTAGCAAGATTACTCACTTTGGTTCTACCTCTTATACTCGTTCCAGAGGTGTTAGGAAAAGGAGCAATCCCACAATATGAAGCAAACTTTCTCCAAGAAGCAAACTTTGTAAATCCGTTGGTTGTAACAATCATAAATAAAGCTGTTTGATTACCAATTCCTTTAATACTCACAATTAGTTTGTATTGTTTTTTAAGTTGCTCACTAGCCTTAATTATTTTGTTCATTTCGGCTTCAACACTTTTAATTTGCTTTGTAAAATATTTTATCATTTTCTCTTGAGTTTCTAAAAGAAGTTGATTCTCTTTTCTAGTATAAACTCTTTTCTGTTCTTTAAGTGTTGCTTTATAACCAGCGTTTTGTTTCACTAGCCTTTCTCTTAATGTTAAAAGGCGTTTTAATTGATGAATGTTTTTTGATGGAAGTTTATATGGTTTAATTTCATCTCTTAATCGATACCCATATAATGCTATTTTTGTAGCATCTACTTTGTCATCTTTTCCTCTTGATATTCCTAGAGATTTCTTTATTTCTAAACCTGGAATTAATGCGAAATAAAAGTTATTTACATCAAAAAATGATGCGATTTCTTCAGAATAAATACCTGTGTGTTCCAAAACAAATAAAGTGTGTTCCTTAGAAATAGAGTTGTTTTTTTCTACCCATTTTATAAGTGCTTTAAAACCTTTTAAGTTATTCTCAAATGCTTGATAACACTGATTACTGTGAATACGAACATCAAAGGTTAATTTACTAATGTCGATACCAATAGTTTGTTTAATTTTCATAATTTTGTTTTGTGTTAGTAAAAAATGATTACGTTGACTAAAACCTTTAAAAGGTCGAAACTGAAATTCTATTTGGTCCTTTGTAATCGGAAATAAAAGAATGGAGACTAATACGAAATATAGATCTGATAAATCTAGACTTAAGGAAAGTTCACTCCATTCTTTTTTATTATAAAACATGAGTTCTATATTGGACTTAAATATAAGAATTAAACTCAATAATTATACTTTGCTAATCTAAAGGACGATAGGAGAAATCACATAAGGCTTGGTTTGTGTTGTTGTGGTATTACTGTTATGAGACTTCTCAATACTTCGAAGTGACAGGTGTTTTGTAATTTGTGTTTTTCTTCTAAATAGGAATATTCAGCGTAACTCTAGTTCCTTTTCCTAATTCAGAATTTAAGAATAAACGACCTTCAATATATTTAATACGCTCCTTCATAAAAGTCATGCCCATGCCACCATCTCCATTTTTAACTTTCTTTACTTTAGAAGGTTCAAAACCTTTTCCATCATCATCAATATTAATACTTAAAATATTTTGGCTATGAGAAAGAGACACTAAAATATGTGAAGAATCTGCATATTTAATAGCATTATTAATGGCTTCTTGTACAATTCTATAAATATTAATTTCTATTAAGGAATCTAAACGCTCATTAAAATCTGTTTTATTAAAAAATATAATTTCTTTTCCTGTTAACCTTCCTAACTCATGCGTTAACTTGGTAATTGCTGGCACAATTCCGTGATCTGATAATTCTGGTGGCGTTAAATTAAAAGTAGCGGTTCTAACACCTTTTATAATATTAGTAGTTAACTCTTTTAGGTGTTCAATTTTTAAAGTCGTTTTCTCAATATCATTCATATTGATACTTTCTAGATTGTACTTCAACCCAGTAAGCATTTGTCCAATTCCGTCATGCACATCTTTAGCAATTCTATTTTGCTCTTTTTCTTGATTTTCAATAATCTTACTAGAGATTATTTTTTGCTGACTCATTTTCTCTTCAAAACTTTCTTCTGTAAGTCTTTCAACTTCAATTTGAGCTGCTTTTCTATCTGTAATTTCGGAGGCAATAATTAACAATTCAGATCTATCTTCTGTTGGTCTATAAGGCACTAAAGACATTTCTAACCAAACAGCTACAGCTCCTTTTATGGTTGCTTTTACTTCTCCTTGCCAACCTGTTTTTTTATATTTATTAATCAAATTTTCAATTAATAATTGTTCGTTTTCATTATCAGATAAAACCTTCCAAATCAATGTTTCTTGATTCGTTTTTGATAATTTAAACAAACGAGAAAACTTATTTCCCATATGAATTAAACTTCCACTTGGAGAAATTCTTGCAAACAACAACGTTTCATCCATTGCATGACTTAGAGCACGTAATTCTTTTATTGATTTTTCTTTAGAAAGACTTAACTCATCGGCATCAAAAGCCATTTTTTTAGCTCTTTTTTCTGCTGATAATAATTCTGAGAGTGTTGCTTTTACCGATTTTGCTGTTGGCCAAAAGATGAATAAAAATTCGCCTAAAAGAATTATTAATGTAAAAGACATTAAAAGAAATTCTAATTTTTTTAACCAATCTATTTTTTTATCAGCCTCTACATTATACTGATTTACAATTTCATCCATCATCAATAAAAAAGAACCTTCATTATGGGTTACTTTTTCAATTTCTGATGATAATTCATCAATAGAAATAGTAGGGTTTTCTAACTTTTTTAAAATAGATTTTGATGCTTTCTGAATAGTCTCAAAAACAGGATTAATCGCTTTAAATTTACTTTTAATTTTATCGCTATTCTGTTCAGGAAGCCCTAAACTGTCATTTCCCTTTTGAAGCGAATAATGAGATAACTGCCACAAATCAAGAGTTTCAATGATATTATTTTTAAGTCGAAGTCTATTTTTTTTATCAGAATAATCAGAAAGGGAAACAATTTCTTTAGTTAATTTCTGACTCAGCATTCTTTGTCTACCAGCAACATTAATTACGGTAGAATCACTTTTTTGAGTCTCTAAATGATTACGAACAAAAATCTGACTTATAATAACCGAAAGTGCAATGGTACTTAATGCAATAATATATAAACGGCTTAATTTATCAAACGTTCTTTGGTCTAATGAATTGCCGTTTTTAGTCATTTTAAATTACATTTTGTTTATGAGATAGCTTGTTTTACCAAAGCCAAGCTTTTTTCTGAAAATGGAATTTTTAAGGCAGCTGCATGTCCATTGTCAGACATTTTTACCCACGTTTTCTTTAAAATATCAATAATTTTTTCGTCGGTATGTTTTGCTGCAAATTCATCAAAATAATAATCTAGAAAAACCAGACAAATAACATCTTCTAAAGTTTGAGATTCTTCGTTTTTCTTTATGAGTTTTTTTAAGATAATTTTTTCTACTCTGTCTACAAATTGTTTATCAAAACCAACTTTTTCCAAAATTTCTCCAGTAGTACTTGCGTGCATCTTTTTTAGTTCTTCACGCCATTTTAAATACCCAACTCTATCCATAGGATATTCTTTTCTACCAATTTTCCAACGACAAATATGATGACCTCTTACAGAAATTTGAAGTGCCTTTGATGCATTTGGATCAAACTGAAGCAACTTTCTCGTCATCCTTTGCGAGTACAATAACTCTTTAGGATACTCTAATCCAGAAACTTGATAGGTGTTTGGATCTTCAGCGTTTTTTTTATCTATTAATGCAATGGCAGTTTCAAATCTTGTTGGCTTCATCTTGTGTGTTTATTCTGAGAAGCCAATATACACATTTTCTGCTTCAATCTTAATTGGGTAGACCGCAATAGGTGCTAAATCTGCATTTAAATTTTCGCCCGTTTCTAATGAAAATGTTTTTTTATGCAACGGACATGCAATTTTAGGAATCCCTTTATGATCGCCCAACATACCTCTAGACAATACGTTTTCTTGTTTTTCTGGTGATAAATTTTGGCAAGCATACCATTTATCTAATCTCGAAAAATTGAAAACTGCAATTTGTAAATCTTTATACTTTACACATGCTCCGCCATCTTTTGGAAATTCACTAATAGGAGCTGCTTTAAACCAAACTTTTACATCTGCTTCTTTTACTGTTTTGTATTTTGAAAGTAATGTATCCATAATTGTTGTTTTTGTTGATATGTTCTCGATACAAAATTTCTGAAAAAGAAATTTCACTCGAACTGACAGTACGTTTTAATAGTTCTAATTTTGTGTTGTCACATCGAGTGATTTTGCTTTTTTGCAAAATTGTATCGAGATGTTGTTATTACTTAGTTTATCTTTAATTTTTCCAGAGTTCTGGCATTTTCTGATCACGTAACGGAACAAATACTAAGTTGTCATCTCTATCTTCTGAATTAACAAAATGTTGGAAACGTTTTTCTGTTTCTTCGTTTTCAATTGCTTGTTTCCACTCACATTCGTAAGCATCTACTAAGAATTGCATTTCTTTTTCTAAATCATCAACAATATTTAAACTGTCTTCAATAACCACTTTTTTCAATTGCTCAATTCCACCTTCTAATTTATCTAACCAAGCAGCAGTTCTCATTAACGGAGCAGCCGTTTGTATGTAATAAATTAAATATCTATCTAAATATTTTATAACTGTTTCGTTGTCTATTTTTTCTGCTAATAATTGCGCATGTCTTGGTGTTGCTCCACCGTTTCCACCAACATAAAGATTCCAACCACCTTCTACAGCAATAATTCCAAAATCTTTACCTCTTGCTTCTGCACATTCACGGATACAACCAGAAACTCCACCTTTAATTTTATGCGGAGAACGCAACCCTTTATATCTATTTTCTAATTCGATTGCAAACGTGATACTTTCATCTAAACCATAACGACACCATGTAGAACCTACACAACTTTTTACAGTTCTTAAAGATTTTCCATATGCATGTCCACTTTCAAAACCAGCAGCAATTAACTCTTTCCAAATTGCTGGTAAATCATTTAATTCAGCTCCAAAGAAATCAATACGCGCTCCACCAGTAATTTTGGTGTATAAATTATATTTAGAACCAATTTGCCCCAAAACAATTAAATCTTCTGGAGTAACCTCTCCACCTGCAATTCTTGGAACTACAGAGTAGGTTCCGTTTCGCTGAATGTTGGCTAAAAATTTATCATTAGTATCTTGGGTAACATCTTCTTTATTTGGAGTGTCATTATATAAACTTGCAAAAATTGAAGAAACTAATGGCTTACACGTTTCACAACCATGTCCGGTTCCACAAGCATCTAAGACCTCGTTAAAAGAAGTCAGTTTTTTAGCTTTTATAATTCCGTATAACTCTTGTCTGCTATATTCAAAATGTTCACAAATAACATTTTTAACCGTTTTACCAAGTGATTTCAACATTTCGTTTACCAAATCTGTAACCATTGGTTTACAACCACCACAACTTGTACTTGCTTTTGTAGATGATATAACTCCGGCTAAATCCTCACAAGAACCGTCTTTTATGGCGCCACAAATCTGACCTTTCGTTACATTCTCACAAGAACAAATTTGAGCTTCGTCTGGTAAATCTAAGGCACTACCAAAAGCGCCGCCTTCTGTTGCTGGTAATATTAATTGTGCTGCATCTTCTGGAATTGGCATTCCGTTTAAATACACTTGATGCAACATATTATAGTCTGATGCGTCTCCTACTAAGATTCCTCCTAATAAAGACTTTCCATCTAAACTAACGTTAATTCTTTTATATAAATGCTGTGTTTTGTTTTCAAAAATAACCGAATGTCCTTTAGATGCCGGCATAAAAGGTTCTCCAAAACTTGCTACATCTACACCAATTAATTTTAATTTGGTAGACATGTCAATTTCTGCAGGCATTAATTCTTCTACATTTCCAATAATTTGATTTACGGCAACACCCGCCATATCATAACCAGGAGCCACCAAACCAAAAATCATTTGGTTGTACAAAGCAACTTCTCCAATAGCAAAAATACTTGGATCGGAAGTTTGCATTTTATTGTCGACTACAATTCCGCCACGAACGCCCATTTCTAAACCAGATACTTTACCTAGCTCATCTCTTGGTCTAATTCCGGCAGAAACTACTAACATTTCTACGTCTAAAACATCATCTTCGCCAAACTCCATTCCAGTAATAGCTTTATCACCTAAAATTTGATTAGTTGCTTTATTTAAATGAATATTTAATCCTATAGATTCTAATTTTAATTGCAATACATTACTACTTCTAGAATCTAATTGCCTTGGCATTAACTTAGAGGCAAACTCTACAATATGAGGCTCTAAACCCATATCCATAACCGCTTTACCCGCTTCTAAACCTAACAATCCTCCACCTAAAACAGCAGCTCTCGCATTCGGATTCTTTTCTTTCAGTTTTGCAGCATACGCCAACATTCCTTCTAAATCTTCTATAGTTCTGTATACAAAAACCCCTTCTTTTTCTACGCCTTTAATTGGCGGAACAAAAGCCGAAGAACCTGTTGCTAATACTAAATAATCATAAGAAAACTCTCTATCGTTTGCTGTAGTAATTACTTTAGATTTTCTATTGATTTCAGATACTCTTTCATCAACAATTAAATCGATATTTTTTTCTTTATACCATTCTGCAGGCGCCATTTCTAGTGCTTTTGCATCTTGATTTTCGAAAAACTCACTTAAATGAACTCTATCATAAGCGGGTCTTGGTTCTTCACCAAAAACAATAACTTTAAAATCTTTACTTTCTGGAGTTGCTGCAAATTTTTCACAAAATTTATAACCAACCATTCCGTTTCCGACAACTATAACTGTTTTCATAATTACGTATTTGAATCACAAAACTAAGTATTATTACTTATTTATACGTATTTTTAGTTATAATATTTACGTATAATTCAAATTATTATTGATTTAAAGAATTGAATACTTATAAATTTGATATTATTTAAAATTTAGCGATCAGAATTGTTAATAGTGTATTTAACCTTTATTTGAATTACAGTTTTTAATATCTTTGGCACTTACACAAACTATATTAGATATTAATGGACGATTTTTTACTGTATTTTAAAATGGGCTTGAACCATGTGCTAGATTTTTTGGCATACGATCATATTTTATTTTTAATTGTTTTGGCTGTAGTTTTTAGCTTTAACCAATGGAAAAAAGTTTTATGGTTGGTTACCTTATTTACAATTGGTCATTCTGTTACGTTGGCTTTATCTGCTTACGGAATTCTAAAAGTAAAAATGGATCTTATTGAGTTTGCTATTCCGGTAACTATTTTTATAACCGGGCTTATAAATGTGCTTACCGCTAAAAAGGCTTCTTCTGACAAACAAAGTATCAATTTACTGTTTGCTGTTCTTTTTGGTTTAATACATGGTTTGGGGTTTTCTAACTATTTTAAAATGATGGTAGGCAAGGAAGAAAGTAAATTGTTTCCGCTATTAGAATTTGCTTTAGGCATAGAGGCTGCCCAAATTATTATTGTTTTAGGTATTTTAATTATTGGGACCATTCTTCAAAACTTTTTTAGAGTTACCAGAAGAGACTGGATTTTAGTTTGCTCTTCTGTTGTTATTGGTTTTGCCATACAAATGATGATAGATAGAGTGTTTTGGTAAGCTAAAAAGTTTCCGTTTTTAATATTTGTTAACAAGTTAGTCGCGTTAGGGATAGAACGGTCTGTTTGAGCTCTTTTTTGTTTTTACAAAAAAAGCGAGTAGTGAAAGCCCGACCTGCAAGGTAACGCCCAAAAAATTATCTTATTATTAACGTCCTATTTCTGTAAATATTTTTACTTTCGTTCTGTATGACTGAAAAAAAACAATTAAAATACGATAGAGCTTATTTAAAAATGGCTCGCGAATGGGGAAAACTCTCTCATTGTAAACGTAAACAAGTAGGCGCATTAATTGTAAAAGGCCGAATGATAATTTCTGACGGCTTTAACGGAACTCCTACTGGTTTTGATAATTCTTGCGAAGATTGTAATGGAGTTACAAAGTGGGAAGTTTTACACGCAGAAGCAAATGCCATCTTAAAAGTGGCCTCTTCTACCCAATCTGCAGAAGGTGCTACCTTATATATTACGTTATCTCCGTGCACACAGTGCAGCAAATTAATTCACCAAGCAGGAATAAAACGTGTTGTGTATGCAGAGTCTTACAAGGATACTTCTGGTATCGATTTTCTAGAAAAAGCAGGCGTAGAAATTATGCATTTACCTTATGAAAAATAAAAACAACCAACCTATATATTTAGCTTTAGCTGTTATTTTTGGCCTACTAATTGGGGTTTCATTAAATGGAAGCTCTACCAATATGCTGTCTTTAAATAAGAATTCTTCTCAAGAACTGAAGATAAAAAGACTCATTAATTTTATTGAAAAAGATTATGTAGATACCGTAAACACAGAGAGCCTTTTAGATGGTGCTATTACGCAAATGTTAGGTAAATTAGACCCACATTCTGTGTATATTCCTAAAGAAAACTTGCAAGCTGTAACAGAAAATATGCAGGGTAATTTTGTGGGAATTGGAGTTCAATTTAGAATGATAAATGACTCTATTACTGTAATTCAACCTATAAAAGGTGGCCCAAGTATAAAAGCAGGCATTAAGGCTGGAGATCGAATTTTAATGGCAAATGCAGATACTTTGTATGGTAAAGACATGTTTACAGATAAAGTACCTGGTTATTTAAAAGGAAAACCAGATACCAAAGTTGCTCTTAAAATTTATAGGAAAAGTATCGATTCTACGTTTACGGTTTCCGTTACTCGTGGCAATGTAAATATTAAAAGTGTTGATTTAGCGTATATGATTAACGACTCTCTTGGTTATATTAAGTTAGATCGTTTTGCTAGAAACACGTATCGTGAATTCCAATCTTCTTTACATTCCTTAATTGATGATGGAATGAAAGATTTGGTGTTAGATTTACGTGGAAATGGTGGTGGATTTGTAGATATTGCTACCAGTATAATTGATGAATTTTTAGAAGACGACAAACTCATTGTTTTTACCAAAAACAATAAGAATAAAATTGAAGAGTCTTTTGCAACCGATAAAGGCGATTTTGAAAAAGGTGGTTTGTATGTTTTAATTGATGAAAACTCTGCTTCTGCATCAGAAATTGTTGCGGGGGCTTTACAAGATAATGATAAAGGTACTATTATTGGGCGCCGCTCTTTTGGGAAAGGTTTGGTACAAATAGAAATGGATTTAGGTGATGGTTCTGCAGTGCGATTAACAACAGCTCGTTATTATACTCCAACAGGTAGATCTATTCAGAAACCTTATAACCATAAAGGAAATAAAAATTATTATAATGATTTTCAGAATAGAATTGCTAACGGAGAGTTGCTAAGTAGAGACAGCATAAAAGTGGTAGATTCATTAAAATTTACAACTCCAAAAGGAAAAGTTGTTTATGGCGGTGGTGGTATTATTCCAGATGTTTTTGTACCCATAGACACCACTTCTTACATGACTAGTTTCTACTTTAATTCTGTAAATAATTTTGCGTTTGATTATGTAGATAATAATAGAAAGAAACTTCAAAAATGGACTATAGATAGCTTTATTACTGATTTTGACAAAGATGAATCTGTTTTTGATACTTTTTTATCTAGCATTAAAGAAACCTCTAAGCCGTCTCTTAAAACCAAACAGAGTTTAAAAAAATACTTAAACGCAGCTATTGCAAACACACTTTTTGGTGATGTTGGTTTTTACAGAATTATGCATCAAGATGATAAGATGATTCAGAAAGTTTTGGAGTTAGAAAGCGGTAATTAGTATTCGGTTTACAGTAGCAGTATTCAGTGTTTTTTAACGCTGCTTGTCTTTTCTAATGTAGAAAGAGAAACCTCATAATGTTGCTCGTTGTTTTGAGATTACTGTTATGAGATTTCTCCTAACGTAGAAATGACAAATTAGGTGTCTTTATCCGTTCAGTTTTGTCTTTTCGACCTTTTGGGAGAAATTACATAAAGTTACTCGGCCTTATGGTATCACTGTTACGGGATTTCTCCTAGCGTAGAAATGACAGATTTGCTTTACTAAGTCTAACTCTTTAAAAAATCTATACAAAGCTCAGTTACCTCTTCTAATTCTTTAGACATGTTTTCTTTTTTCCAAGGATGAGAAGTATTAAAAACATGATCTGCATTTTTGATAATTTCAAATTTACTTTCCCTATTCCAAGAATGTATATTTTTCCCTTCATCAATAGAAACAGAAGTATCTTTATTTCCGTGAATTATTAACTGCGCTATTTTTAAATTCTCAACAGCTTTCTGAATATTTAAGCGTTCTTCGTTTTCCTTAAAATCTAAATAAAACTGATAAAAATGAGGCATATTCTGCTTTGTCCGTCCGTTTAAAACATATTTTACGCCTGTTTTTTTCCAATTTTCTAAATCGCCAATAGTTGAAGTTCTTGAGCCAAAATCTGAAACTGCAGATAACGTAATTACCTTTTTTACTCTTGCATCTTCACTTGCTTTTAAGAGTACAATTCCACCACCTCTACTATGACCAATTATAGAAATATCGTTTACATCAACTTCCTTTTTATATTTTTCTTCGGATGAAATCCAATCCAAAACACACTCTAAATCGTCTAATTCTTTGGTATAATTATTATTACCAAAAGCTTCTAAATCCGGAAAATCTATAGGCTGTTCAACAGTTCCTCCATTATAGGAAAAATTAAATTTTATAAAGAAAAAGCCTGCCTTTGAAAACGATTTTGCCATTAAATTCCAAGCGCCCCAATCTTTAAAACCTTTATATCCATGACAAAAAATTACTATTTTTTTGGGTTGATGATCTTCTTTGTAAAAAACATCTGTTACAATAGGTTTACTGTGTTTTCCTTTAACAACTATATTTTTAATTATTTTCATCTTTTGTAAATTATACTACAAATTTAAGAAATGTAACCAAAGCAAAACCACCTGTAATAAAACTTAATAACAAATTTATGTTATTGGTTAAACTCCCTGTTTTTTGTTGAATTAATTTTGCAAACCGACCATATAAATACAGTATAAAATAGGTACCAACTACAGAACCAAACATAAAAAAAAATGTTGAAGCAAGATTAAAACTAAAACCATTAAATGTAATTAAAAGCGCTGCCGATCCGCAGAAAAAAGGAATTGCAAACATGTTTAATAAAGATAAAATAATACCTGTAAAAAAAGAGTTTTTCTGTTTAACTTCTACTTGTTTCTTTTCTTTCTGATTCTGTTTATAAAAATAAATTGATAAAAAAATAAGGACAACAATGCCAGTTTTTTCTAATATTTCTATAAATGTTGGGTTTTCTAAAATGTACTCTAAAATATAAATGGACACAAAAACTTGTACAAAAACAACCAAAGAAACACCTAAAGTAAACTTAGTAAACTCTCTTTTATTAGTCTCTAAACTAATTTTTAAAGCAGTCATGTTTAAAACACTTGGTAACGTGTATCCTAAAAAGGAAAAAACAAACCCAAAGAAAAAAAGAGAAATCATGTTACTTTATTTAGTAACAATTAAGTCGAAATTTATGTATAAAATTACGATTCTTATTAAAACAACTGTTTTATAAGAGAAAAAACAGCCACTAAACCTGTTAAAATAGCCAAAATTATATTGATGTCCTTTGTTAATTTTCCGGTTTTTTGTTGAATTATTCTAGCAAACTTTCCATATAAAAAAAGAATATAATAAGTACCAATTACAGCTCCTAAAGTAAAAAATAGAACAGGAATGTATTCGAAACTAAAAAGATTAAAAACATCTAACGTAATTATGGTTCCGCTAAAAAAAGGAATAGAAAACATATTTAAAACAGACAATGTAATTCCGGTTAATAATGGGTTTACATCCTTTGCTTTTACTCCTTCCACCACAATTTTACCTTTCTTAGATTCTCTATAAAAATAGTATGATAATGCCATAAAAATAACAATTCCGGCTTTTTCTAAGGTTTCTAAAATAGTAGGGTTTTCTGAAACGTATTTTGTTAAAATAACTGCAATTATTACTTGCGGTACTATAATTAAAGAAACCCCTAAAGCATATTTATTTGTTGCTGCTTTTCCTTTTTCTAAACTAATTTTAAGCGCAGACATGTTTAACATACTTGGTGTTATAGACCCTACAAAAGAAAAGAGAAATCCGAAGAAAAAAAGAGAGATAAGTATCATCAAAAAATATAAATATTTAAACGTAAAAACAAACAACTTTTTTAAATAAGTTACACAAAAAAACGCATCAAAAAAAATTGATGCGTTTTAAAATTTTAAATAAAGCTTTATAATTTATACCACACCTTGCGCTAACATTGCGTCTGCAACCTTTACAAAACCTGCAATATTTGCTCCTTTAATATAGTCTATAGACCCATCTTTATTTTCCCCATATTGCACACAAGAATTATGAATATCTTCCATAATTACTTTCAACTTATCATTAACCTCTTTACGAGTCCAACTTAAACGTAATGAATTCTGACTCATTTCTAAACCAGAAGTTGCAACACCGCCTGCATTAGATGCTTTTCCTGGAGCAAATAAAATTTTTGCTTTTTGAAATTCGTGAATTGCTTCTGGAGTAGAAGGCATATTTGCACCTTCAGAAACACACATACAACCATTCTTAATTAGTTCTTTTGCTTCTTCACCATTTAACTCGTTTTGCGTTGCACAAGGCAAAGCAATATCACATTTTATAGACCAAGGTCTTGCTCCTGCCACAAATTTAGCATTTGGATATTTGACTACATATTCACTAATTCTTCCACGTTTTTCGTTTTTAATAAACATAACGTGTTTTAATTTTTCTGTATCGATACCTTCTGCATCATAAATATAACCAGCAGAATCCGATAAAGCAACCACTTTTGCACCTAATTCTATTGCTTTTTCTGCGGCATATTGCGCAACATTTCCAGATCCAGAAATAACTACTATTTTTCTTTTAATAGAATCTCCTTTTCTTTTTAACATATTTTGAGCAAAATATACGTTTCCATATCCTGTTGCTTCTGGTCTAATTAAAGAACCACCCCAAGAAGCCCCTTTACCTGTTAAAACACCTGTAAAAGTATTGTTTAGTTTTTTATACATACCAAACATATAACCTATTTCTCTAGCTCCAACACCAATATCTCCTGCAGGCACATCTGTATTGTGACCAATATGTCTATACAATTCTGTCATAAAAGAATGACAGAAACGCATAATTTCGTTATCTGATTTCCCTTTAGGATCAAAGTCTGAACCACCTTTTCCGCCACCCATAGGCAAAGTTGTTAAAGAGTTTTTAAACACTTGTTCAAAAGCTAAAAACTTTAAAATACTTGCATTTACCGTTGGATGAAAACGCAAACCACCTTTATAAGGCCCGATTGCAGAATTCATTTGAATTCTATATCCTCTATTAACTTGTATTTCTTCATTATCATTTACCCAAGAAACTCTAAATGATATTAACCTTTCTGGTTCTACCATTCTTAATAGAATACTTTTTCCTTTATAAATTTTATGATTATTAATATAAGGAATTACAGTTTCTGCAACTTCTTGTACAGCCTGTAAAAATTCTGGTTCATGGTTATTTCTTGTTTTAACCATTTCCATAAATTCTTTAATTTTTAACTCCATAATTTTTGATATGATTTTTTACGAATATTATAAAAATTTAACACCGTAAAGATAAGAGTTTTTTAATATCACAAAATTAAAATAACACTAAAAAAGCCCCGTATAATGCTTTACATTTCATACTGTTATTATCTATAAAACTTCCACTTCCTGTATTTAATAAAATCCTATTGTTAGTTGTGTTTCTTAAATAAATATCATTGTTATTCTATAAAAGGCCATTTTGCTTTTAAAGCCAAGACCCCCATTTATATTTCTATAAAAAGCAAAAAAAAACGCATCAAAAAATGATGCGTTTTTTTCTTAAAATATATTTACTTTATATAACTCCTAAATCTATCATAGAATCTGCTACTTTAATAAAACCAGCAATATTTGCTCCTTTTACATAATTTATATAACCATCTTCTTCTGTTCCATATTTTAAACAAGCTGTATGAATAGAATGCATTATTTGATGTAATTTATCATCTACTTCTTCTTTAGTCCAGTTTAGTTTCATGGCATTTTGAGACATTTCTAAACCAGAAACTCCCACTCCACCGGCATTTACAGCTTTACCTGGTCCGTATAAAATTTTGGCGTTATGAAAGATATGAACAGCCTCTGGAGTACAACCCATATTAGAAACTTCTGCTATATATTGTACACCATTTGCAACTAATTTTGTTGCATCATCTCCATTTAATTCATTTTGAGTAGCACAAGGCATTGCAATATCACATTTTACACCCCAAGGTTTTTCATTAGGATAAAATTTAGCTTCTGGAAATTCATCTGCATAGGGAGAAACAATGTCATTATTAGTAGCTCTTAATTGTAATAAGTAACTAATTTTATCTTCATCTAATCCTGCTTCATCATAAATATATCCATCAGGACCAGAAATTGTAACTACTTTACCGCCTAATTCGGTAATTTTTAAAGCAACACCCCAAGTTACATTTCCAAAACCAGAAAGTGCAATTATTTTTCCTTTAAAATCATCATTTTTAGTTTCTAACATTTGTTTTGTAAAGTAAACACCTCCAAAACCAGTTGCTTCTGGTCTAATTAAGCTTCCTCCCCAATTTAAACCTTTTCCGGTAAAAACGCCTGTATGTTCTTGCTGTAGTTTTTTATACATACCATACATAAACCCAATTTCTCTACCACCAGTACCAATATCTCCTGCTGGCACATCTGTACTCGGGCCAATCATTCTCCATAACTCTAGCATAAATGCTTGACAAAAACGCATAATTTCTGTGTCCGATTTTCCTTTTGGACTAAAATCAGAACCTCCTTTTCCACCTCCCATAGGTAGTGTTGTTAAGGCATTTTTAAATATTTGTTCAAATCCTAAAAACTTTAAGATACTTAAATTTACACTTGGGTGTAAACGAATCCCTCCTTTGTAAGGCCCTAATGCATTATTATATTGTACTCTATGTCCTAAATTTACTTGTACCTGGCCAGCATCATCAATCCAAGAAACTCTAAATGTTAAAATTCGATCTGGCTCTACTAAACGTTCAATTATTTTAGACGCTTCGTATTGTGGGTTTTCATTATATATATCCTCAATAGACTCTAAAACTTCCTTAACAGCCTGTAAATATTCTTTTTCACCAGGGTGTTTAGTTTCTAAATTTGTTAAAATTTCTTTTACATTCATAATAATATAATTAATAACTTTTTATTAAATAAATTTAAGATCAAAAATACATTTTAAAATTGATAACAAATAAAACGTTTATCGTATTTTTTGATACATTATTGATATTTTATGCTTTTTTTATGAATATGAATATTTTTCATATTATTGAAAGTATTTTTTTATTATATATACATTCTAAATAAAACCATCCGGAGGTAATTCATCAAATGATTCTTTTATATTTGAATTATTATTTTCTAACGAAATACCCTCTTTAAAGATAGCCGCTTTATTATTTTCTCCATCTATAATAACTGTAAGGTCCTTTTTAAAAGAAATATGTCTTAAATAAGTATCTTCAAAAACAGCTTCTTGTTTATTTAAATAAGCTACGTCAAAAAAACCATCTTTTATAAACGGATTTACGGTTAAATACCCTACTTTAAATGAGGTTAAATTTTGAAAAAAATGAGTTCCCTGACTTGGATCTATTCTAAAATCATTTAAACCAGATTCTACAATTATTTTTGCAGCAGAAATTTGAGACCAAAGTACTGGAATACCTAACCAAGAATCGCTAGACCCCCAACGACCTGGACCTACCAAAATATAAGGTTTGTCTAATGCCACAAATTTTTTATTAATTTCTTCAACTGCGTTTGCAATTGCTCTTGTATTTGCCGAATTAAACGTTTCTGGTTTTACATAAACTACGTCACAAATGTTTTGATATTTACCATTCCCTAAAGCAGATTCAGAATAAATTATGGTATCAGAAATATCTAAATTTTTTGGTAATTTGCTAGCTGTTTCCATGCTTTCTATAATAGGTCTTATCTGTAAAAAACTAAATTCTTTAGGTTTTCCTGATGGAACATCTAACTTTACAGCAAATTCTATTTCTATAGGACTTCTCATTTCTCGCTGTCCTACTCGTAAGAGTTCTTGTAAAATTGCTGGCAACGGAAACGTATTGTATTTTAAAATATTATCGAACGTAATTACACGAATACCATCATGCATTACACCTGGCCTAATGGTATTATTTTGTAAATCGTAGGTAGATGCTACAAACTTTAGAGATCCATGTTTTTCTGCCTGTCTAATTGTTATTTTCTTTTTATTGATGGCTTCACAAGTAGAAACCTTATAACTCTCTGGATCTAAATTTAAACCATAAAAATACTGTTGTGTATCTCTTTGCGTAGATCCTGGAGAAGATAATTGCAAGATTTTTTTAGGATAACGTGGTGAAAAACGTAATGTTTGTCCGCCACCAACAATAATTTCACCTAAACCAAGCGCAATATTTGCAATACCTTCACTAGCCTTTTCATCTCCAATTGGATAAAAATTAATAGAGCGTGCTACTCCAGAAATATTTGGATAATAGACATCTTGGTATTGTTTACCTGTAACTTCTTGTAAAATTACAGCCATTTTATCTTCTTCTATGGTATGTGCTATTGCTTTTAAATAAGATTTACTACTTTGAAAAAAAGCAGATGCTATTACAGATTTAATTGCATTAGAAACCATTTCTACTTTTTTATCTATGTCAGAATCTGGAATCATATAGGTTGCAAAAACACCTGCAAATGGCTGATGATTAGAATCTTCTAACATACTAGAAGACCGAACAGCAATTGGACATTTGGTGGTTTTTAAAAATGCCGTAATATCTTCTAAAGCCCACTCAGGTAAATCTTTTGAGATAAATTCATTTAATATTTTATCATCATCTATGCAATCTGCAACAAACTTAATTAGTTTGTGGGTTTCTATAAACTGATCAAAAACTTCGGTACTTATTACAACGGTTCTTGGTATGGTAATACTTACGTTTTCATATTTATTATATAAATTATTGCGTTTTAAAAAGGAATCTATAAATGCCAAACCTCTACCTTTTCCTCCTAAATTGCCTTCGCCAATTCTTGCATAGACAACAAACTCATCATAATTGTTTTTATTAAATTTTACAATAACACCTCTAGATCTGTAGACCAGATAGGCTTTTATAGAATTAATTAAAAATTCTCGAATTTGATCATTGTTTTCAAATTCATCATATTCTATAACACTTAATAAATCTGCTAAAGGAAAAAGTGCTCTAGATTTTAACCATTTAGAAAACTCACTTCTTGTGGCATGATACATCAAGCAATCTTCTGAAACAATTTTTATGGCTTTTTGAAATTCACTTAGATCTTTGGCTTTTGCGATAACTTCCATTTGAGTAGGATCCCAAAACTCAAAGTCGCCAAAAGCAAAGTATTTTATAATATAATTTTTAATATCAACACCTAAAGTTTCTGAATGTTTGTATAAAAATTTACCTTTTAATTCTAACGTTCGTTTTTCATTATTTTCATTAGATGATTGCATTAAAAAAGGAAAATAACGTTTATATTTTCTTACATAATCTAAAAATAAGAATCCAGCTTCTTTATTTCTAACGCCATCTTTAAAATAATTAACATCAGATATTACACCCAATAAATTATTTTTATAGGTATCAAATAAACTAATCCCTTCTTCGTAAGTAGTGGCTAATAAAATTTTTGGTCTTCCACGCATTATCAGCATTTTTCTATGCTCATTCAAGCCTTCAGACATTAATCCTTGTGTTTGTTTAAGAAGAACTTTATAAATAAGCGGAATATATCTAGAATAAAACTTCAGCGAATCTTCTACTAATAATATGGCTTTAACACCCACAGTATTAATGTCAACCTCTGCATTCATTCTATCTTCTGTAAGTTTTATAATCGCTAAAAAGATATCTGCGTTTCCGTTCCAATGAAAAATAAAATCGATACTATCTGTATTCTCTTTTTCTAGTTTACTTCTTAATACAGAAGAATGATGACTAAGCGCTGCAATTGGCACATCTGGAAAAGTCTCTTTAATTTTTTTTGAGGTCTCAAACGCATTGTAATTATCAATATCTAACCAAGTAATAACAATGTCTATTTGATGAAATTCCATCATTTTAATTGCTCTCTTTGCAGAATTTGCATGTATAAAACTTGGTGGGTGCCTTAAGTTTAAAGAAGTATATTCATTAAAAATTCGTTCTTCTATTCTACCATCTTCTTCAAGCATGTAAAAATCGTAATTAGAACAAACTATTAATACCTTATTAATCCTGTTTTGCATTAATTTATCAAAAGTTACCTCTTTAAATGCATGCGTTTTTAAATTTGATAAGATATTTGGTTTCATTTTAATTCCTTTTTAATAAAGTACAATATATTAATTTTCTAGTGTAAAACTTTAATAAACGTAAGTATTCAGCACAAAATTAGATTCAACAAAAATAAAAATGTGTAAATTTGCTTCCCAATTTATTATGTAATGTTAGATAAAGTAAAAGAACTTATTGGCGATGTAAAATCTTTTAATGCAACTACAAAAGAAGAAGTTGAAACTTTTAGAATTAAATACCTAGGTTCTAAAGGTTTATTAAAAGATCTATTTGCCGAATTTAAAAATGTAGATGCCGAATTGCGTAAAGATTTTGGACAAGCATTAAACAATTTAAAGAAGTCTGCAGAAGGTAAAGTTGCCGAGTTAAGCGATTCTTTAGACAATGCCTCTAGTCAGAAATCTTTTTATGGAGATTTAACGCGTCCATCAGAACCTATTAATTTAGGATCTCGTCATCCAATTTCATTGGTAAAAAATCAAATTATTGACGTTTTTAATAGAATTGGTTTTACGGTTTCTGAAGGTCCAGAGATAGAAGATGATTGGCATAACTTTACAGCCTTAAACTTGCCAGAATATCACCCGGCAAGAGATATGCAAGACACGTTTTTTATAGAACAAGATCCAGATATTTTACTACGTACACATACTTCATCTGTACAAGTACGTTATATGGAAGAAAATAAACCGCCTATTAGAACAATTTCTCCAGGTAGAGTTTTTAGAAACGAAGATATTTCTGCAAGAGCACATTGTATTTTTCATCAAGTAGAAGGTTTGTATATTGATACTGATGTTTCTTTTGCCGATTTAAAACAAACACTTTTATACTTTACAAAAGAGATGTTTGGTAAATCTAAAATACGTTTACGTCCTTCTTATTTCCCGTTTACAGAGCCAAGTGCAGAAGTAGATATTTATTGGGGATTAGAAACAGAAACAGATTATAGAATTACAAAAGGTACTGGTTGGTTAGAAATTATGGGATGCGGAATGGTAGACCCTAATGTATTGAAAAATGCAAATATAGATCCAACAAAATATTCTGGTTATGCTTTTGGTATGGGAATAGAACGTATTGCCATGTTATTATATCAAATACCAGACATTAGAATGTTTTATGAAAATGATAAACGTTTCTTAGAACAATTTAAATCGGTTTTATAAAATTTCTAACTTTACAAAAGAAAAGAAGTAACACGCTTGTATAATCGTGTATTGTAAATATTAATAAAAAAATAATTTAGATAATGAACTACTTTACACAATTTTGGGACGAAGAAAGAGATGATGAATATGCAGACTGGGGAACCTCAACTTGGTATTTTGAAACTAATGATGCAGACGAAGTTTTAAAACAAATCACGGTATATAAAAACGGAAAGGTTACTAAATATAATGATGAGAACCAAGAAGATGAATTTGGTGGATTATGTGAAGACACATTAACTATTGATGAATGTGATGGAGACGTTATTTCTAAAGAAGAATTCTATAAACTTTGGTAATTTAACAAAAAACGAATTCTTTTTAAGAAATCATTTCTTTTCTTAAAAACACCACAAAACACTATTTTACAGCGTCTTGTGATACTTTTAAACAACTTAAAGCCGATATTTCTATCGGCTTTTTCCTTTAACAATATTTTAACTTCGTTTAGTTCGGTTTGTTCCGAACTAACAATGTATCTTTGCCAAGAATTTGACTGTGCTTTAACTATGGCGGTTATAAAAACAGAATTAAAATAATTAAAAATGAAAGAAGAAATCTGCAAAGTGAAAATGAGTTTAGTAGAAAAACTAGGCGTTCATTTAGAAGACAGAGAGCAATTAGCTCCTGTTGCTGCACGTATTCTAGCTTACGTAATTCTTACAGGTAAAAAAGGAGCCACTTTTGATGATATGGTAACCATACTTTGTGCAAGTAAAAGTACCATTTCTACACACCTTAATCATTTACAAGATTTACAGAAAATTATGTATTTCACCAAAACTGGTGATCGAAAAAAATACTTTACCATAAAAAGAGATATGGTTTTTCAGCATATAGAAGAAATGATACATAAATGGAACGAAGAACGTGATATGCATTTAGAATTAAAAGAATATAAAGAAACTATAAATGCAACTAAAATTGAAAATGTTAGCGAAAAGTTCGATTTAACTTTTCATGATGATTATATAAAATTTATAGACGGTGCAACAGCCTCTGTAGAAGAATTAAAAACAAAACTAGCCAATAATAAATTCGATATTTAAACCAAAACAAAAATGAAACATTACAAATTAATAACATTACTATCATTAAGCGCCTTTTTGGTCTTTGCAAGTTGCTCAAAAGATGAAAAACAAGCAAAAGCTGCTGTAAGCCGACCAGCACCTTCATTTCCTGTAGTTGCCATGCAAACTAAAACAGTAACAGGTTATAAAGAATACCCAACAAGTATAGAGGGTATTGTAAATAGTGCTGTAAGAGCAAAGGTTTCTGGATACATTCAAAAAGTAATGGTAGATGAAGGCCAGAAAGTACGTAAAGGACAAGTATTATTTAAATTAGAAACACAATCTTTAAGTCAAGATGCTGGTGCTGCCAAAGCACGTATTAATGTTGCTCAAGTAGAAGTTAACAAATTAATACCATTGGTAGAAAAAAATATTATTAGTCCAGTAGAATTAGAAACTGCTAAAGCAAATTTAGCACAAGCCAAAGCAAATTATAGTAGTGTTTCTGCAAGTATAGGTTACGGAACTATAAGAAGCCAAGTAGATGGTTTTGTTGGTGCAATTAATTATAGAGAAGGGGCCTTGGTAAGTCCTTCAGACCCAACTCCATTAACTACCGTTAGTGATATTAGTAAAGTATATGCTTTTTTTAGTTTAAATGAAAGTGAGTATTTAGACTTTTTACAAAATGCTAAAGGCAGCAATTTAAAAGAAAAACTAGCCAATTATTCTGCTATCAACTTAATTTTAGCAAACGGAAGTACGTATTCTGAAAAAGGTAAAGTAGAAACAAGTAGCGGTCAAGTAAATAAAAACACAGGAACTGTTAGTTTAAGAGCTGTTTTTAACAATCCAAACCAACTATTAACAAATGGTAATAGTGGTAAAATTCAAATTCCAACAGTTTATGAAAATGCAATTGTGATTCCACAACAAGCAACTTATGAACAACAAGGAAACATTATATTGTTTAAATTAAGTGAAGACAACAAGGTTACAAGCAGTATTATTAAGGTCAAAGCTATAATAGATAATTTATATGTTGTAGCATCTGGTGTAGATTTAAAAGATAAAATTATAGCATCTGGCGTTGGTAAATTAAGAAACGGTATGGCTATTACACCACAAAAAACCTCTTTTGAGGAGGCAATTAAACCCGTAGCAATTTTATTTAAAAACTAGCAAACCAAAACTTATTTAGTTATGTTAAAAACATTTATTGAAAGACCCGTTCTTTCAACCGTAATTTCTATTATTATAGTTTTGCTTGGAGTTATTAGTATTACAAGCTTACCAATAGAAGAATATCCAGATATAGCACCACCAACCATAAAGGTAATTGCCTCGTATGCTGGAGCCAATGCAGAAACCGTTTTAGAGAGTGTAATTATACCCATAGAAGAACAAATTAATGGTGTAGAAGGAATGACGTACATTACCTCTACCGCATCTAATACAGGTACAGCAGAAATTACTGTTTATTTTAATCAAGAAATAGATGCAGATATTGCTGCGGTAAACGTTCAAAACCGTGTAGCAAGAGCAACTCCATTATTACCTGCAGAGGTTGTACAAACTGGGGTAACCACTCAAAAGCAAGAAACAAGTGCTTTAATGTTTATTTCTATGTATTCTGAAAGTGATGATTACGACGCTACTTTTATTCAGAATTATTTAAAAATAAATGTAATTCCTGCTATGCAGCGTATTAGTGGTGTTGGAGATGTTAGTGTATTCTCTCAACAAGATTATGCAATGCGTATTTGGTTAAAACCAGAAAAACTAGCAGCATATAAATTAATACCTTCTGATATTACTGCAGCTTTAAAAGAGCAAAATTTAGAAGCAGCAGCAGGATCTCTAGGACAAAATAATGGGGAAGCATTTTCTTATACATTAACTTATAGTGGTCGTTTTAAAGAAGAAAAACAATATGGAGATATTATTATAAAAGCATTAGGTAACGGACAGTTTCTTCGCTTAAATGATGTAGCTACTATAGAACTAGACGCACAATCTTATGCGGCTAACGCTATGAGTAAAGGAAACCCTGCCGTATTTATGGGGATTTTTCAAACTAAAGGATCTAATGCAAGAGAAATTATAGAAAACATTAAAGTAACTTTAGAATCGGTTAAAAAAGACTTACCAGAAGGATTAGATATTTTTGTACCTTATGATACTAGTTTGTTTTTAAATGCATCTATAGAAAAAGTAATTAGTACTTTAATGGAAGCTTTTTTATTAGTGTTTTTAGTGGTATTTATCTTTCTACAAGATTTTAGGTCTACTTTAATTCCTGCAATTGCAGTACCGGTTTCTATTATTGGTACGTTCTTTTTCTTAAATGTTTTTGGCTATTCAATTAACTTATTAACGCTATTTGCATTAGTACTTGCAATTGGTATTGTGGTAGATGATGCCATTGTGGTTGTAGAAGCTGTGCATGCCAAATTAGATGAAGGAGAAAAGAGTCCTAAAAAAGCTACATTAACCGCCATGAATGAAATTTCTGGGGCAATTATATCTATTACTTTAGTAATGGCAGCTGTATTTATTCCGGTAACTTTTGTCACTGGGCCAACAGGTGTTTTTTATGAGCAATTTGGGGTTACTTTAATTATAGCCATTCTTATTTCTGCCGTAAACGCATTAACTTTAAGTCCGGCATTGTGTGCTTTATTATTAAAACCACATAAAGAAGATGAAGAACTAAAAGGTAAAAATCCTTTAAAACGTTTTTATACCTTATTTAATCGTGGTTTTAATGCTACTGTAGAAAGATATGGAAAATCTCTTCACTTCTTATTCAAAAGAAAATGGATACCTGTTTTATTATTAGCAATCGCTATTGTAGGTATTTTTTGGGCATCTAAAAATACACCAACAGGTTTTGTACCTAATGAAGATAGAGGAATTCTTTTTGCAAATATTGAGTTACCTGCAGGTGCTTCTTTAGATAGAACAAATGCTGTTGCTAGAGATTTATACAATAGAATAAATGGTGTAGAAGGTATCGTTGCTGTAAACATGATTAAAGGTAGAAGTTTAATTAGTGGAGCGGGTAGTAATTATGGTTTTGGTATTATAAAATTAGCAGATTGGAGCGAGCGAAAAGATCCATCAACCTCTGTGCAAGCAATTACAGGTAAATTATTTGGAATTGCAGCAGGAATTCCAGAAGCAAATATTATTTTCTTCTCGCCACCAAGTATTAGAGGTTTTGGTAACTCTGCTGGTTTTGAAGTAAATCTATTAGATAAATTTGGAGGAGAATTTAAAGATTTAGATAAAGCTAATAAAGAATTTGCAATGGCTTTAATGAGTCATCCAGAAATTAAATATGCACAATCTTCTTTCAACACCAATTATCCGCAATATGAAATGGAGATAAATGTGCCTTTAGCTAAAGAAAAAGGAGTGCCTATTAATAGTATTTTCTCTACACTGCAAGGTTATATTGGAGGTATCTATGCTTCGGATTTTTCTAAATTCGGAAAACAATTTAGAGTATACATTCAAGCTTTACCAGATGATAGAGCAACGGTAGATGATTTAAATAGCATGTATGTAAGAACTAATTCTGGTGAAATGACGCCAATTACACAGTTTGTAAAATTAGAACGAGTTTATGGACCACAATCGGTAACACGTTTTAACTTATTTAACTCTACCTCTATATCAGGTGCTACTAACGAAGGTTTTAGTACTGGAGATGCTATTAAAATTATTGAAGAAGAGGTTGCAAAATTACCAAGTAATTATACCATTGCATATTCTGGATTAACAAGAGAAGAAGTGAATGCTGGTAACCAAACCGGATTTATATTTGCTTTAAGTATTCTGTTTGTATATTTCTTACTAAGTGCACAATACGAAAGTTATTTATTACCATTTGCGGTTGTATTATCACTTCCGTTTGGTGTATTCGGAGCCTATATAAGCACCTATTTCTTCGGATTGGAAAACAATATATATTTCCAAATTGCTTTAATTATGTTAATTGGGCTACTGGCCAAGAACGCCATATTAATTGTAGAGTTTGCACTGCAGCGACGTAAAAATGGAGAAAGCATTGTAGACGCAGCTATTCATGGAGCAAAATCTCGTTTAAGACCTATTTTAATGACTTCATTTGCCTTTATTCTTGGTTTAATGCCACTAGTATTAGCTCAAGGAGTTGGGGCAGCTGGAAACAATTCTATTGGTACAGGTGCCGTTGGAGGAATGTTAATAGGAACCATTTTAGGAGTCTTTGTAATTCCGATACTATTTATATTATTTCAATGGTTACAAGAAAAAATTTCTAGTAAACCAGCAGTTATTTCTCAACAAAAAGAAGATTAATAAGATGATATCAATTATAAAAAACAAAAACCTTCAAAAAGGAGTCGTTTTAGCTGTAATGGCTTTTACGTTACAAAGTTGTTTTGTTGCAAAAGAGTACACAAGACCAGAAGTTACAGAAACAGAAAACTTGTACAGAACAGATAATTTGCCATCAGATAGTATATCTATGGCAGATTTATCTTGGAAAACGTTGTTTACAGATACATATCTTCAGCAATATATAGAAGAAGGTTTGCAAAACAATATGGACATTCGAATTGCAATTCAACAAATAGTTGCTGCAGAAGCGTATGCTAAACAAGGAAAAGCAGGTTATTTGCCAACAGCAAGTATTGGTGCTAATCTTACGCATCAAGAATTGTCTAAAAACAGTCAGTTTGGTGCGTTTTTAACAAACACCTCTACAGATCAATACGATCTTACTGCATCTCTTTCTTGGGAAGCTGATATTTGGGGAAAAATACGTAGTAATAAACGTGCAACACAAGCAAGTTATTTACAAAGTGTTGCAGGGCATCAAGCTGTAAAAACGCAATTAATTTCTAGTATTGCAGCTACTTATTACAATATTTTAGCTTTAGATGCGCAGTTAAAAATCACCAAAACATCTATTAATACAAGAAAAAAAGGTGTAGAAACCATTAAAGCATTAAAAGAGGCTGGTTTAACAAACCAGGTTGCAGTAGATCAAAATATTGCACAATATAATAATGCAAAAGCCTTAGAAGTAGATTTAGAAGTAGCCCTATTTAGAGCAGAAAATACACTAAGTATTTTATTAGGTAAAACACCTCAACAAATTGATAGAAGTAGTTTAGATACACAAACTATAACTGCTGATATAAAACTAGGTGTTGCTTCTCAATTATTAAGTAACAGACCTGATGTTGTAGCTGCAGAATACGGTTTAATAAGCGCTTTCGAATTAACAAATGTTGCTAGAAGTAGTTTATACCCTTCTTTAACGTTAACTGCCTCTGGCGGATTGCAAAGTTTAGATGTAGATGAGTTATTTAACGCAAATTCTTTATTTGCAAATATTATTGGTGGTTTAACGCAGCCTATTTTTAATCAGCGAAAGCTAAAAACACAAAAAGAAGTTGCCATTGCACAACAAGAACAAGCTCTTTTAAAATTTAAAAAAACCTTATTAGTTGCGGGTAACGAAGTTTCTAATGCACTATACTCTTACAATTCTGAAAACAAAAAGTATGAGTTCTTAAAAAATGAAGTAGAAGCTTTGCGTAAAGCAGAAACAAATTCTGAAGAATTATTAAAAAACGGATATGCAACATATTTAGACTTATTAACTGCTAGACAAAGTGCTTTAAGTTCAGAAATTAAAGTAATAGATAGTAGATTACAACAACTACAATCTGTTGTTACTTTATACGAAGCTTTGGGTGGAGGTTTAAAATAATAACTTAAAATGGTTAGTAAACAAGAACTTATAGAATGTTCTATTACAAAATTTATCAAGTTTGGAAGCAAGCGTTTTTCTATGAACGAACTCGCTTCCGAACTTGGTATTTCTAAAAAAACCATATACAAACACTTTAAGACTAAAGACGAACTCATTTCTAAAGGGGTTCGTTTTATTATTGAAAAATACCTGCATGAAGTAGACAAGATTCTAAAAACTACAGAAGATCCAGTTGAAAAAATAGTTTTAATTCAAAAAGTTAATTTTCAATATTTAGACTATTTTCAACCGACTTTTTTATATGGAATTAAAAAATATTATCACAAAGCAGATACTGTTTTTGTAAAATTTAAAGATCATTTTATAGAAACCAACTTAAAACCTTTGCTAGAAGAGGCTATAGAAAAAGAGTATATTAGCAAAAATTTAAATATCAATTTGTTTTGCCATTTGTATTTTACAAAACTAAAAGGTTTTGTTTTTGAACCTATAAATCTTTTTGATAAATATGGTGTAGATAATGTTTTTGAACATCTTATTATTAATAATTTAAAAGGAGTAATAACATCAAAATACAAAGACACTAACAAATTGTTTTCTTAATTATTTTTATGAAAAAAGACATACATATACCCGAAGTTACAGATGTAGAAATGGCTGTTGTTTATGAATACAACGATATTTATAAAACAGATGATTGGAATGTTTATATTATTAATAACAAAAAGGTAGATTTAGAAATGATGGTAATTGTTTCTCAAGGTTTTTCTGATACAAAAACGACCTCTTTATTGCGTAAAAAATTAGACAAACTCCCTGCAAATTCTTTTGCCAAAATTGAATTTATTCAACCTGAATTATTTAAATTAAACAATCGTTTTCAGGTTTCTTTTTTCGAAGGCAACACTTTACACGAAAAAACATTTTTCTTTAAGGAAAACACAGTAAAAGAAGGTGCTTTACGTATGATTGATGAAATTAAGAAACGTGGTATTTTAGCTGAGTAAAAAGATATTTCATATATATTTATCAACCTCTTTAAGTTTAAAAACTTAAAGAGGTTTTTTATTTTAATAAAGAATTCGAAGAAGCTTTTAAACTGAACACTTCTATATTAGAAGAAGTCCCATAACAGTGATTACACAACACCAACCAAACCTTATGTGATTTCTCCCAAAAAAAGGTCGAAATGACAAAACTGTGTGTACCAAAAACTGAACACAAAAGAAACCCCAACAATTGTCATTTTGTATTCTATGACTCTACCAAATATATTTCACTAATTTTTAAGCAGCATATTTTAAAACATTTACATAAGGAGTTTGTCTTTTTATAGCTGCAAAAATTCGTGATAATAATTTATTTCTAATGATGTTAATTGTACTCATTTTATTCTTTCCTTGTTCGACTCTTCGATTATAAAATAGCTTCATTTCTGGATTGTGTTGTATTGCTGATTTAGCACACATATCAAAAAGACTTTTGAGTTTTTTATTAGCAAGATTACTCACTTTGGTTCTACCTCTTATACTCGTTCCAGAGGTGTTAGGAAAAGGAGCAATCCCACAATATGAAGCAAACTTTCTCCAAGAAGCAAACTTTGTAAATCCGTTGGTTGTAACAATCATAAATAAAGCTGTTTGATTACCAATTCCTTTAATACTCACAATTAGTTTGTATTGTTTTTTAAGTTGCTCACTAGCCTTAATTATTTTGTTCATTTCGGCTTCAACACTTTTAATTTGCTTTGTAAAATATTTTATCATTTTCTCTTGAGTTTCTAAAAGAAGTTGATTCTCTTTTCTAGTATAAACTCTTTTCTGTTCTTTAAGTGTTGCTTTATAACCAGCGTTTTGTTTCACTAGCCTTTCTCTTAATGTTAAAAGGCGTTTTAATTGATGAATGTTTTTTGATGGAAGTTTATATGGTTTAATTTCATCTCTTAATCGATACCCATATAATGCTATTTTTGTAGCATCTACTTTGTCATCTTTTCCTCTTGATATTCCTAGAGATTTCTTTATTTCTAAACCTGGAATTAATGCGAAATAAAAGTTATTTACATCAAAAAATGATGCGATTTCTTCAGAATAAATACCTGTGTGTTCCAAAACAAATAAAGTGTGTTCCTTAGAAATAGAGTTGTTTTTTTCTACCCATTTTATAAGTGCTTTAAAACCTTTTAAGTTATTCTCAAATGCTTGATAACACTGATTACTGTGAATACGAACATCAAAGGTTAATTTACTAATGTCGATACCAATAGTTTGTTTAATTTTCATAATTTTGTTTTGTGTTAGTAAAAAATGATTACGTTGACTAAAACCTTTAAAAGGTCGAAACTGAAATTCTATTTGGTCCTTTGTAATCGGAAATAAAAGAATGGAGACTAATACGAAATATAGATCTGATAAATCTAGACTTAAGGAAAGTTCACTCCATTCTTTTTTATTATAAAACATGAGTTCTATATTGGACTTAAATATAAGAATTAAACTCAATAATTATACTTTGCTAATCTAAAGGACAATAGGAGAAATCTCATAACAGTGATACCACAAAACTGAGCCACAATACTTGTCATCCTATGTTTGTAAACTCTTAAAGTTTATGTTAAAATTAATTACATTTAAGATTAATAATAACAGAAAAGTATAGGGTAAAGGTTAAGATTATAGTCTGTCATTTGTCATAGAAGACCGTTCGAAATGCTAATCACTTTACCCTTTTACTACTTAAAACTTGAACAGATCATTAGGCATTAAAGTCTGCATTTAGGATTGATAAGTATTGTAGTAACTTTTCTATAAAACATTTTAATATGAGTAAAATTATAGGAATTGATATTAGTAAACAAACATTTGATGTTTCTTTTTTAAAAAAAGATAAATGGGAACATAAAGTATTTAAGAATGTACCAAAAGGCTTTCAAAGTTTTAAAAAGTTAATAGAAAAAAATGATTGGATTGTAATGGAGGCTAGTGGTCCTTATTATGTTCAATTAGCAACTTATCTCAACACTTTTAACTTTAATATTTGTGTTTTAAACCCTTTAATTATTAGACGCTATAGTCAAACAAGATTATACAGAGCTAAAACAGATAAAAAAGATGCAAGAACAATTGCTGAATATGGAGCTCAATATGATTTAAAGAAATGGAGCCCTGATAGTAAGGCAAGTACAGAGATAAAACAACTTTACACAGCGTTAGAACTACTTAAAAAACAGATACATCAAACAAAAAGACAATTAGCTTCTTTTGAAGTAACGGGTTTATTAAATAATAGTCTTAAAAAAGAATTAAAACAAGTAGAATTACTCTTACAAAGACGTATTGATAAGTTTGAAAAACAAATAGAGAAAATTGGTAACCTAGCATATAAAGAAACAATTGCCCGACTAAAAACAATACCTGGCGTAGGTATAAAGACAGCCATAATGATGTGTGTAATTACAGATAATTTCACAAAATTTGAATCACATAAACAGTTAATTGCTTTTGTAGGGTTTAGTCCTAGATTATATCAATCAGGTACAAGTGTTAGAGGGAAAGGGCATATTTGTAAGATGGGAAAATCACAAATTAGAAAATTATTATACCTATGTTCATGGTCAGCAAAAAGAGTTAATAAAGCTTGTATAGAAATGTATCAAAGATTAGAATCAAAAGGAAAACCCGAAAGAGTAATTAAAATTGCACTCGCTAATAAACTAATAAAACAAATTTTCTCTATTGCTAAAAACAAACAGAATTATGATGAAAATTTCAAGAATTTATATGTTATAAATTAGAAAGAAAAATATTTTAAATTTTAACAAAATATAGTAGGTTTTTAACACAGATCATTTCGAAGTACTGAGAAATCTCATAACAGTGATAACACAATACCAACCAAACTTTATGTGATTTCTCCCTAAAAAGGTCCTTTAGATTTCAGTTCTTTAATACCCTTTATGTACAATGTATTAGTTTCTGATTTGACGTAATACCAAAGAAGATTTTCTTTACTGTATGCGTCTTTAAACAACATTAACCCAAAACTTCTGCCCCAGTAGGTTGTATCCATTAAAACAATAACCTTCTTTGGTGCTATTTCTACTTGCTTTACTTGATAAAGATCTAGTTTACGTTGGATTGTTCTTTTTGAGCATCCATATTTGACTGCTAGTTGTATATACGTTTGTTTTCCTCTGGCATATTCATCCCAAAGAAAATCTGCTGAAATTTGTTTTCCTCCATTAAAAATCTTGTTACAATTTAAACATTTGTAACGTTGTTTATTTAAGCGAGTACCGTATTTATGTGTGTTTAAACTATCACAAAATTTACATTTTTTTTATTCAAAACCTTTGATTTGCCTCAAAGCTAATAAACAAAAGGGATAAGGAAGATTTTACCAACCATTTTGTCTATTACACCTAAAATTCACTATTCAAAAAAGAAAAAGAAGGGTTCATTTCCTTTATGAGTGCTAATTTTTTTTCACGTCTCCATTTTTTTAATTCTTTTTCTCTAGCAATAGCTAATTGAATCCAAGTATGTTTTTCATAATACACTAAAAACTCAATATTATATTTTGATGCAAATGTTTTCTTCTTTTCAATAATGTTTGTTTTATGCAGTTGTAAACGTTCTTTTAAGTTATTGGTTACTCCAATATAAAATGTGGAACGGTAGCTATTTGTAATTATGTAAACATAATAACTATGAAATCCTTTTTGTGGGTTGAGCATTTTGTTTTAAAGGTAAGAAAAAATATTTGTAGCAATTGTCATTTCGAAGTATTGAGAAATCTCATAACAGTGATAACACAATATCAACCAAACTTTATGTGATTTCTCCCTAAAAAGGTCGAAATGACAAAACTGTATGTACCAAAAAATGGACGCAAAAAAAACCAACAATTGTCATTTCGACGCAAGGAAAAATCCCATAACAGTGATACCACAAAACTGAGCCGCAACAATTGTCATTTCGAAGTACTGAGAAATCTCATAACAGAGATAAAACAACACCAACCAAACTTTATGTGATTTCTCAATCGCTAAAAAGCTCATTTCGAAATGACAAACTGTATGGTTATTGAGTAAATTTTAACTCTATAAAATCAAAAAACTCTAAAATTTTCATTTCGACTCACATAACAGTGATAACACAAAACTGAGTCGCAATACTTGTCATTTCGAAGTACTGAGAAATCCCATAACAGTGATTACACAACACCAACCAAACCTTATGTGATTTCTCCCAAAAAAAGGTCGAAATGACAAAACTGTGTGCACCAAAAACTGAACGCAAAAAAAACCAACAATTGTCATTTAAGAGCATTTCGAAATGAAAAACTACACGAAATTGCAACTGATTTATAGATACGACGCCCGCGTTAGCGATTGCAACGGTATCCTTTTTGTTTTTCACAAAAAGATATAGTGGAAAGCGCGACCCTTGTGGTAACGCCCAAATTCTTAATAAGATTAAATAACCAATTTAGCCTAAAAAACCAATAATTAAATACATTAAAACGGTAATTGCGCCACCAACCAAAGCGTAAGGTAATTGGGTTTTTACATGGTCTATATGATCGCTTGCAGATGCCATAGATGAAATTATAGACGTATCTGAAATTGGTGAGCAATGGTCTCCAAAAATTCCTCCTCCTAAAGTAGCAGCAACCACAATAGTTACATCTGCTCCATGAATATTTGCCATTGGTACAGAAATTGCCAACATAATTGCAAATGTTCCCCAAGAGGTTCCGGTAGAAAAAGCTATAAAAGAGCTAATGATAAAAACGACTGCGGGTAATAATTCTGGCGATAACCATTCTTTGGTAACATTAGCTACATATATACCTGTTTCTAGTTCTTTACAAGCATCTCCAATAGCAAAAGCTAACAACATTAATAATGCTAATGGCATTAGCTCACTAATACCTTTTAATATTAAATCTACCGCTTCATTTGGCTTCATAATTCCTTGGATAAAATATAGTATCATGGCCACTAATAATGCAGTAATTACAGCATATAAAACAGAAGAAGAACCAGAACCTAAACCTATTGCTTCTGTTGCGTGTATAAAGAAAGAACTTTCGTTTTCTACAGCGTTCCAACCTGTATAAATTAAATTTATAGGCATCATTAAAACCATCACTAATAGAGGCACAATCATATTATAAGCTCTTGCCGGTATTCCGTCTTTTGGAGGAAAAGAAGTTACAGCATCAGAAACCAATGGCTTAGAACCTTTATCCATTAACAAGCCCGTTTCTTTGGTTCTCTTTTCGGCTTTTTTCATCGGACCAAAATCTTTCTTCGTTAAAATGATAATAAAAACAGTTGTTATGGCAATTAATGGATAGAAGTTGTATTTAATAGAACTTATTAACATAGCAAACGGTTTGTCTATTCCTTGTGTTAATAACAGGCCCATTATAAAAGCACCCCAAGCATTAAACGGAATTAAAATGGATGATGGTGCAGAACTAGAGTCTGCGATGTAGGCTAGTTTTTCTCTCGGAATTCCTAATTTATCAAAAATTGGTCTATATAAAGTACCAACTGTTAATGAGCTAATACTTGTTTCTACAAATAATAAAAGTCCTGTTAAGGTTGCCAAAACTTGCACCATAACTCTACTATAACCCGTTTTTTTCTCCTCTAATTTTACTAATCTTTTATTTAAAAGATTGATAAACCCCTCTACTCCTCTAGAAAACTGAATAAAAATTAATAGCGCTCCCACCAATGCACTAAACATAATGGTTCTTGTATTTCCTTTAGATTGAAAAACGTTTACCATTCCTTCTATCATTGCCAAGGTTCCGTCTAATGGATTCCAACCTTTTATAATCAACCAAGAAAACCAAATTCCTATTAACAAAGCAATATATACGTGTTTTGTTTTTAAAGCCAAAATAATAGCTACAATTGGTGGTATTACTGATAAAAATCCATATTCCATAAAAAAAGTTTTTATTTTGGTTAAAGGTAATAATTTATAAAACATTTTATCAATCGATATTTTGTAAATTGGTCAGCTAATAATTACGATTATGTCAAAATTTTATACAAAAATCACTTCAAGGCTTCAAAAGTTTATAGAAGCTCAAAAAATATTTTTTGTAACTACTGCTCCAAATAATGGGCGAATTAATTTATCGCCTAAAGGAATGGACTCTTTTAGAGTTGTTGATGAAAACCGCGTTTTATGGTTAAATGTTACTGGAAGCGGCAACGAAACTGCGGCACATTTATTAGAAAATGACAGAATTACCTTGATGTTTTGTGCTTTTGAAGGCGCTCCGAACATTCTTAGATTATATGGTAAAGGAAAAGAAATTAAAGAGGGTGATACTTCTTGGAATGATTTAATTACGCTGTTTCCAGAAACGCCGGGAACACGTCAAATATTTGACATCTCTATTGAATCTGCACAAACTTCTTGCGGAATGTCCATTCCGTTTTTTGAGTATCAAGGGGAAAGGAATGAATTGAATGATTGGGCTTCAGAAAAAGGAAAAAAAGGTATTAAACAATATTGGGAAGACAAAAACCAAACAAGTATAGACGGTTTACCAACAAAAATATTAAAATAAAAATGAACAATTTTTCATATTTAAATAGAGAAAACATTGCCAAAGAATTACAGTCTACAGAATTTGACATGTTAATTATTGGTGGAGGAATTACAGGTGCAGGCATTGCCTTAGACGCCGCTTCTAGAGGCATGAAAGTTGCTTTAATAGAAAAAAACGACTTTGCTTCTGGTACAAGTAGTAAATCTACAAAGCTAATTCATGGTGGTTTACGGTATTTAAAACAATTCGATTTTTGGTTGGTTAAAGAAGTGGGTACAGAACGTGCCATTGTGCATGATTTAGCACCTCATTTAGTGGTTCCAGAAAAAATGATTTTGCCTTTAATTGAAGGCGGAACGTATGGTTCTTGGCTAACATCCATCGGACTAAAAGTCTACGATATTTTAGCTTCTGTAGAAGGAGAAGACAAACGTAAAATGTTAGACAAAGAGGAAGCTTTAGAAAAAGAACCGTTGTTACCAGAAAGTATTTTAAATGGTGCAGGATATTATGCAGAATATAGAACAGATGATGCCCGTTTAACGATTGAAGTCTTAAAAACAGCCTTAGATTATAATGCTAAAATTATAAATTACACAGAAGCTTCTCAATTTATTTATGAAGATAATAGAGTTGTTGGGGCAAAAGTAAAAGACACTTTTTCTGGAGCTTCTTTTGATATAAAAGCAAAATATGTAGTGAACGCAACTGGCCCTTGGGTAGATGAATTACGACAAAAAAACCACTCTAAAACTGGTAAAAGATTGCATTTAACTAAAGGTGTTCATTTAGTGGTTGCACATGAAAAATTACCTGTAAAACAATCTGTTTATTTTGATATTCCAGATGGCCGCATGATGTTTGCCATTCCACGTGGAAAAGTAACTTATTTTGGCACTACAGACACCAATTATCAGCTAGATAAAAATAAAGTAGAAACCAATTTGGTAGATGCTACTTATTTGATTTCTGCGGTAAATAATATGTTTCCTGATATCAATTTAACTTTGGATGATATTCAGTCTTCTTGGGCCGGTTTAAGACCTTTAATTCACGAAGAAGGAAAGTCTACTTCAGAATTGTCTAGAAAAGATGAAATATTTGTATCTGATACAGAACTAATTTCTATTGCCGGAGGTAAATTAACAGGGTATCGTAAAATGGCAGAACGCATTGTAGATTTAGTTGCCAAAAAGTATGAACGCAGATTCGATAAAGAATTTGAAGAAATAAAAACCAAAGAAATAGCACTTTCTGGTGGTACTTTTAATAATTATCAAGAAGTACAAAGTTATACAGATGCTATTCAAAATAGAATTGCAGAAGTAGATTTCGATAGAAAAGATGCTGAGTATTTAGTACATAATTACGGAAAACAAACAGATATTATTTTGCAGAAATTTGATGATCTAATGCACGATAATATGCAAGAAAAATTGATACAAGCAGAAGTTTGGTTTACCATAAATTACGAAATGACTTGTACTCCAACTGATTTTTTTATGCGCAGAACTGGTCGTTTGTTTTTTGATTCACGCAGTGTACTTTTATATAAAGAGTATGTTTTAGACTTGTTTAAAACTCATTTTTCTTGGGATGAAAAAACAGCTGAAAAATACCTGAAAGAATTGGAAGAAAAAATACAATTGGCTACTACTTTTGAGTAAAGTGTAGTTTTGTAAACACAAATAAAAAATCCAACGTTTAAACATCCTACTAAACAATCAACCTGCTGAAAATCAAGCTAATTAAAACATTATATATTCATAAAAAATTAATATGAATACGGGTTTTCAATAAAAAAATAGATTATATTTGATTATCAAAATTATCTTGCTTATGAATTTACCCTTTTCTATTTAAATAACTTCCTTCTCCCAAAGTATTTAAAATATTTATAATTTACAATAACCTTAATTTAAGAATTATGAAAACGTTATATACCGCTACAGTCATCTTGTTTATTGCTTTCTCTTTTTCCGCAAAAAAAATAGCATTTCAAGAAACAGTACATACATTAGTTGCTACTTATATTGGTGCTACAGAAAATCAAGATTATAAATTTATTGATGATAATAATGTAGAATATTTATTTTATGATATCTCAAAAAATATAAGTTTTGAAAAAGAAGATGATAGTAAAATAAATAAAAAATTTATACTTACTTGGAAAAATAAACTTGTAGACGAATATGATTCGGTGGGTCAAAAAACTGGTGGGCAAATTATAGTAAAAACTATATTATCTATTAAGACAAAATAATCATTAAAACCATTTGTAAAATTTTACAAATGGTTTTTTTATGCACTCTATCAATAGTCTTTTATCCTTTTTTTGGTAGATTTTTTAACTAAAATCTAGTGCGTCTTTTCTATTGATAAAATAAATACTTATAACGTTCGTAAAAGAAACCCCTACTTTTAAAGTTTGTTTTATATAGATTACAACTGTTTGAATATCAAGATAATTAAAGTAAAACTAACTTCAGAAAAAACTTTTCATAAAAAATAACTTTTTATCTTTTCAATTCAAAAAAAATGTATATTTGATATACACTATCAGTAATTTTAAGGCTTATGAAAATATAGTTTCGAGTACTCCAAACAAAAGCAGGTTCTTTTAAAAAAAGAGCAGCTACTATATTTATTAAAAAATAACTTTAAAATTAAAAATCATGAAAACATTATATGCTTCAGCATTCGTGCTGTTTATTACCCTATCTTTTGCTGTAAATACAATTTCTGCACAAGAAACAGAAAACAAAATTGTTGCTACTTTTAAAGGAGTAACAGAAATGGAATATTTTAAATTTGTAGATGATAAAAACGCTACTATTTTATTCTACGACTTAGATGAAAACATAGAACTTTCTTTATATGACGATGAATTTATAGGAAAAAAATTCGAGATTACTTGGATCAAAAAAGAAATAGAATTGATTGATGAGGAAGGTAATTTTACAGGAGAAAAACAAATGGTTAAATCCATTACAGCTATAAAGGAACAAAAATAATAATTTTAACACCGCTTATCAATAAAGCCGATAAGCGGTTTTTTTATGCCTATTAAATAAATATAAAATTACGCTTCTACTTGATTTGCTTCAATCTCTTCTGTTAAATCTAAGTCTCTTAAGGTTGGGTTTACAGCACCTATAGTAACAACAGTAATTAAAGTCATGGTTCCGCCAAAAATAACTGCCATAGCAGGACCTAATATTTTGGCTGCTAAACCACTTTCAAACGCTCCTAACTCGTTAGAAGAACCAACAAACATAGAGTTTACAGAAGATACTCTACCCCTCATATCATCGGGTGTTTTTAGTTGTAAAATTGTTTGACGAATCACCATCGATATTCCATCTGCAGCTCCACTTAAAAATAAAGCCAAAATACTTATCCAAAAAATAGAAGATAACCCAAAAGCAATAATGCTTAACCCAAAAACAAAGACAGAAACCAGCATTTTTTTACCTGTTTTTCTGTTGATAGGAATGTAGGTTGTTAAAAACATGGTTACAATACTCCCCATAGAAATGGAGGCATTTAAAACACCAAAACCTTCTGGCCCCACTTTTAAAACATCTTGTGCAAAAACGGATAAAATGGCTACAGTACCACCAAATAAAACGGCAATCATATCTAAAGTTAATACTCCTAAAATCGCTTTATTTTGAAATACAAATTTTATGCCTGCCTTTAAACTTTCTTTCATGGGCTCACCAATTTTTTTGTTTAAAATTGGTTTCTTTTCAATTGAAAAAGTAAAAATTAAAGATAAAATAACCAAAATAAATACCAAACAAAGTGTCATATCAACACCAATCCAACTTATAAAAAATCCACCAAATAAGGCTCCAGAAACCGAAGCCGTTTTCCAGGTACTGGTGCTCCACGTTGCCGCATTATGATATATCTTTTTAGGAACCAATAATGCCACTAAAGAGAAAATTGTAGGTCCAAAAAATGAACGTAAAAACCCGCCAAAGAAAACCAATCCATAAATGCAATATAAAATGGTTTTAGTAGACCAATGACCAACAAAAGTATCTGAAGTTAATAAAAACAATCCCAAACTAATCAACGAAAATGCCGCTGTACAAAGAGCTAATAGGTTTCTTTTTTCATTTTGATCTACAATATGGCCTGCAAACAAAGCCATAGTAAATGCCGGAATAATTTCCATTAAACCAATAATACCTAAAGATAAAGGATCTTTTGTAATGGAATATACTTCCCATTCTATTACAATAAATTGCATAGACCAACCAAAAACGAGTAAAAACCTAACAAATAGAAATATATTAAATTCTTTTATTCTTAATGCTGCATAAGGATCTTGCTTAGACATTTTAACTTAATTTCATATCCATTAGAATGGCAAAAGTTTGGTTAATATCTTCTTCTTTTACCACAATTGTCATTTCATTTGTCGTAGAAATAATTTCTTGTAATGGAATATCTGCCCAAGCCAATTGTTTTAAAATAAAGTAATAAATACCCGATTGTTCTAAGTTTTCTTTTGGAAGTTTAATAGTAATAGAAGCCAAATCTAATACATTAGAAATTAGCGCTTCTTTTTCGAAAATCTCATTTACAAAAGGCTCTAAATTTTTACTAGTTACAATATTGGTTTCAAAAATACCTTGAGAAACCGTTAAAAAATAATCAGAGCTTTCTGATGATTTCATTAAAATTTTTGCAATTTCTTTTAATAATGAAGTCGTATTTTTAAAAGTAAAATCGCACAGATCGGAACGTACAATTACATCTCCTAAATCTAAAGCCAATTTTTTAATGTTTTTTCTAATGCGTAATTCACTTGCAGGAGAAAGCCTATTAATTGCCATCATTACAGCACCAACCTTCACCTCTTTTTTTAAAGCAGCAGAAACTTCAGGTAAAATAATTCTAGCCAAAGAAGAAACATTTATCAATTTTTCATTTAAAGCCTCTTCTATAAAAGGTGTTTTTCTAATGGTGCTTTCTACAACTTCTTGTATTGTTTTCATTGTAATTGTTTAATAATTTACTTCAATGTTCAAAATTAAACATTTAATCTAATTTATCTGTCAATTTTTGAAATTCTTTTTTAGGGTTTTTATTCTCATACAGTATATTATAAACAGTGTCTATAATTGGTGTATTTGCTCCGATGTCTCCCTTCATTTTAAAGGCACTTTTGGTGGCATAATACCCTTCTGCAATCATACTCATTTCCATTTGTGCAGATTTTACCGTGTAGCCTTTACCAACCATGTTTCCAAATTGTCTATTTCTACTAAAAAGAGAATAACCAGTAACCAATAAATCACCCAAATAAGCAGAATTATTAATGTTCCGCTTCATTTTATGCACCTTTTTAATAAAGCCTTTCATTTCTCTAATGGCATTGCTCATTAGTACAGCCTGAAAATTATCTCCATAACCTAAACCATGTGCAATACCTGCTGCAACAGCATAAATATTTTTTAACATAGCGGCATATTCTGTACCAACTATATCATCTGATATCTTTGTTTTTATATACCAACTTTGTAAAGATCTCTGAATAAATTTAGCTTTTTCTTCATCTTTACAAGCAATTGTTAAATAAGATAAACGTTCCATAGCCACTTCTTCTGCATGACAAGGACCTGTAATAACACCAATATTTTCTATAGGAACATTGTATTCTCTATTAAAATGTTCTCCAATAATTAAACCTGTTTCTGGTACGATTCCTTTAATGGCAGAAAAAATGATTTTACCTTCTAAAGAGGTTGTCATTTTTTTTAATTCACTTGTTAAAAAAGCAGACGGAATTGCAAAAATAAGAACATCGTAATTTTGTACGGTATAATTAATATCACTAGACAAATCTAATTGACGTGCATACACATCTGCAGATTGTAAATAATTAGGATTATGATCGTTTTCTTTAATGTGCTCAATGGCTTGTTCATTACGCATGTACCAACCAACTGTTTCTAAGTTTTCAGACAACATTTTTACAATGGCAGTTGCCCAACTTCCACCACCAAAGACCGCTATTTTTTTATGTTCACTCATGAATAGTGTTTTTTATATCAAAAGTAATAAAACTATTATCTTTTGAGGATTACATTTGCGAATTATTATATTTGTAAACGCTAATTTAAAATTTTTGAGTTCCTTAAAACGATTTTTTAAAGACACCATAATATACGGAATTGCCGCTGTTTTACCGCGCGCAATTAACATATTTCTAGTAAAACTACACACCTCTACTTTAGATGCAGAAAAATATGCTATAAACACAGACTACTATGTGTATGCGGCATATTTAAATGCACTTTTAACTTTTGGAATGGAAACTGCCTTTTTTCGGTTTTTTTCAAAAGAAAAAGAGAAAGGTAAAGTGGTGTCTACTTCCTTTATTAGTTTGCTAATTTCAACACTAATTTTCTTGTGTTTAGCGTTGTTTTTTAATCATGAAATTACTGTTTTCTTCGGATTTAAAAATCCCTTATTTTTTAAATTATTAGTATATACAATTACGCTAGACACCTTAGTTGTTGTGCCTTTTGCATATTTACGCGTTACTAACAAACCTTTAAAGTTTACCACTATAAAATTAATAAACATTGGTGTTTTTTCTTTTTTAAATGTTTTCTTTTTGTGGTTTGTTCCTTATGCTATTAAAAACGGAATTTCTTTACCAGAACCTATTGTAAATTATTATAATAACAATCCTAAAGTAATTTTCATTTTTGTTGCAGGAACCGTGGCTAGTTTGTCCACTTTTGTATTGCTTTTTCCGTCCGTTTTTAAATTCAAGTTCGAGTTTGACTTTGAGCTTTTTAAAAGAATGTTCCGGTATAGTTTTCCAATAATGATTGGAAGTTTGGCCTTTGTAACCAATGAAAATTTAGACAAACTTCTTTTAGGTACTATTTTAGGTGAAAAACAAATGGGAATTTACGCCGCTTGTTACAAATTAGGAGTTTTCATGACCTTATATATTATGGCATTTCGTTTGGGTGCAGAACCTTTTTTCTTTAATAATGCTGATAAAAAAAATGCCAAAGAAAACTATGCGAAAATTTTGACTTGGTTTACCATTTTTGGATCCTTTTTTATGCTAATTGTAGTTGTTTTTATAGATTTGTTTGCCCAAATTTTATTAGGTAAACCAGAATATTTTACAGCACTTTCTATTGTGCCCATCATACTTTTAGCAAATTTATTTTTAGGAATTTATAATAATTTGTCTATTTGGTACAAACTAACTGATAAAACAAAATACGGCATGTATTTCTCTATTATTGGCGCCTTAATTACCATTGTTTTTAATATTGTGATGATTCCTAAAATTGGTTTTATGGCTTCTGCATGGGCAACATTAATAGCATTTGGTACTATGATGATACTATCTTATTTTGTAGGTAAAAAGCATTATCCTGTAAATTATAAATTAAAAAAAATAGCTTATTATTTAGTGTTCTCCATAGTATTTGAGTTATTTTCTTTTGTAGTATTTAGAGGGCAGTATTGGTTTTCTATTTTAACCATTTTTCTTTTCTTTGGATTAATTTATTACAATGAAAAAGAGGAAATTAAACAAATTTTAAAACGATAAATATGAATAGAATATCCATACTATTTTTAGCTTTTTTACTTGTTTTAATTTCTTGTAAAATAAAAAAAACCGAAGAAATAAAAGAAATTAAATCTAAAGAACCTTCAAAAAAAATTTCTACCAAGGCAGACAATGTTTCTATTTTAAAAAAAACATTTGTTATTGATGGTTTAAACACTATTGCGCATAAGGTTTGGTTGTATTTACCTCCAAATTATCATACATCAACTGAAAAATATGATGTAATTTATATGCACGATGCTCAGAATCTATTTGATGATGCCACTTCTTTTGTGGGCGAATGGGAAATTGATGAAACATTAAATGATCTTTACAAAAAAACAGGGAAAAGTTTTATTGTAGTTGGCATAGAAAATGGAGGAGAGAAAAGAATTGAGGAATATACACCTTGGGAAAACGTAAGATATGGAGGAGGAAAAGGTAAAATTTATGTCGATTTTCTGGTAAACAAACTAAAACCTTACATCGATAAAAATTACAGAACTAAACCTGACGCAGAAAACACTGCAATTATTGGGAGCTCTTTAGGAGGATTAATTTCCTTTTATGGAGGCTTAAAATATCCTGAAGTTTTTGGTAAAATTGGCGCACTTTCTACCTCTTTTTGGTTTTCTAATAAAGTAATTACATTTGCCGAAGAGAATGGAAATCAGAAAAAAACAAAACTTTATTTATTAGTGGGTGATAAAGAAGGGAACTCTATGGTTCCGGATACCGAAAATATGGCAGAATTATTAATAGATCTTGGTTTTCCATCTCAAAATTTAAAAACAAAAGTACACCCAGATGGCAAGCACACAGAGTCTTTTTGGAAAGCAGAATTTTTAGAAGTAATTACATTTTTATTTAATTTAGAAAACAATGAACGTACAAATAATTAACAAATCGAAACACGCAACACCTAATTACGAAACAGAAGGAGCTGCAGGAATGGATTTAAGAGCAAATATTGAAACTGCAATAACATTAAAGCCGTTAGAAAGAGCGATTGTTAAAACGGGCTTATTTATAGCTTTACCAATTGGTTTTGAAGCACAAGTAAGACCAAGAAGTGGCTTGGCAGCTAAAAAGGGGATTACCGTTTTAAACTCTCCAGGAACCGTAGATGCAGATTATAGAGGTGAAATTGGGGTTATTTTAGTCAACTTATCTAACGATGATTTTGTTATAAATGATGGAGAAAGAATAGCACAATTAATTATAGCAAAACACGAACGTGTAAACTGGCAAGAGGTAACCGTTTTAAGTGAAACAGAACGTGGAGCCGGTGGTTTTGGAAGTACAGGTGTTTAGTCTTTAAACATAGAATTGTCTAAACTAGTTTAACCTTATCATACCAAACTTGTTTCAGTATCTAAACTTACTGAAATTTAAGAATCTCAAATGAATTCCGATTGATAAATAACCAGTTGTTTAGACACCCTATTTCTTTATAATTTTATTCCCGCTTTCGCGGGAATTTTCTTATTAATACAAAATATATAAGATTTTTTTAAATGTTAACTGTTAGATGAATAGCTATTTAATTTAAAAATTACCTGATTCTAATATCAAATAAATTTAGGACAAAAACCTACGTTTAAACTATTAAGTATATTTTTTTAAGGACAAACAATTAATTTTATAGTTAAAAAGAAAAAGAGTTTTTAAGTTTCTGCAGGTATTCTTTTCCAATAGGAATAAAATTTTCTTCTAACTCTTTTGTCACCTCTGTCTGTTGTAAAAACAGTTGACCTTTCCTAGTATTTAATCGTTCAATGCAGTTTCTGTTTACGATGAAACTTCTATGTACACGAATAAAGTTTTTAGGCAAAGTTTCTTCAAAATGTTTTAAAGATTTTGATGTTGATAATTTTTTTCCTGTGATATTAAAAACACTCGTATAATTTCTTTCCGCTTCTAATAAACAAATGTTTTTATAAGCTATAATATGTATATCCGAACCCGTTTTTACTGCAAGATGTGTTTGTTTTTCTGTAAAGACTTTCTCGAACCTTAGTAATGAATTTTCTAATTCTACTCCTATAATTGGTTTACTTAAAAAATAAGAAATTTGATTGTTTACTGCTTCTTTTGCATAATAATTATGAGAGGTCGTCATAATAATGGTTGGCAACTCCATAAAAAATTCCTTTAATTTAGGAATGAGTTTAAAAGTATTTTCTTCTCCAATTTCAACATCTAAAAAAATAAGGTTGGGTTTTGTTTTAATTATTAAAGAAAAACCTTCTTCTAAATTCTCTGCAGTGTCTACAAATTTATAATTAGAATATTTGTTTAAAGCTAATCTTAAGTCGTCATAAGCTTCTTTCTTGTCCTGAATAATGACATATGTATATTTCATAATACGCTTTTCAATAGATATAATCTTAAAAAATGAATGTTTTGCAAATTTATATAAAAAAGTACTAAATACCACTTAATTAGGATTGACATTTAATTATAAAGGACAAAATAAAAAAATGAAGATAAATTTATATTTACAATGGTTTCTTTTAGAAACTTTATATAATTCTCTTTCACAAGAAAATAGAGACCTAGTATTAGAATTAAAAGGCTTTGATTGCATTTACCACCTATAACAAAAAATTTAAAAAAATGATTTTAGGAGTTTCAGATTGGTTAAGTCCAAAGATTAATGTAGAAGCAAAATTTATTAGAATAGGTTTTGTAATGCTGTTTTATTTGCAGGTTTTGGGTTAGGTTTATACCTTATCTTATGGATTGTAAAGTTACTTTCTAAGTAAAATTAGAAAAAATTATATCATAAAAAAACTGCTATAACTTGATTACTTCTATAGCAGTTTAATAATAATAGTTAGAACTTTTAATATTTATTCTTGATTTTCAATAGCAATCTTAATTTTACCTTCTAGTTCTTCTGCTAACTCAGGATTGTCTTTAATTAAACCTTTAACAGCATCTCTACCTTGGCCTAATTTTGTTTCCCCGTAACTAAACCAAGAACCACTTTTCTTAACAATACCTAATTCTACACCAATATCTAAAATCTCACCAACTTTAGAGATTCCTTGTCCGTACATAATATCAAATTCTGCAATTTGAAACGGTGGTGCTACTTTATTTTTTACAACTTTAACTTTGGTACTGTTTCCAATAACTTTGTCTCCGTCTTTAATCTGTGTTCTTCTTCTAATGTCTAAACGTACAGAAGCATAGAATTTTAAGGCGTTACCACCCGTTGTAGTTTCTGGATTTCCGAACATTACCCCAATTTTTTCACGTAATTGGTTAATAAATATAACGGTACATTTTGTTTTAGAAATAGTACCTGTTAATTTACGTAATGCTTGAGACATTAAACGTGCATGAAGACCCATTTTAGAATCTCCCATTTCACCTTCAATTTCTGCTTTTGGCGTTAAAGCCGCAACAGAATCTATAACCACAATATCAATTGCACCAGAACGAATTAAGTTTTCTGCAATTTCTAATGCTTGCTCACCATGATCTGGTTGAGAAATAATTAAATTATCGATGTCTACTCCTAAATTTTCTGCGTAAAATTTATCGAATGCATGTTCTGCATCAATAAACGCTGCAATTCCACCTGCTTTTTGAGCTTCTGCAATTGCGTGTAATGTTAAAGTAGTTTTACCAGAAGATTCTGGCCCGTAGATTTCAATAACTCTTCCTCTTGGATAACCACCTACGCCTAATGCTAAATCTAATCCTAAAGAACCAGATGAAATTGCATCTATATCTTCAGTAACTACATCACCTAATTTCATTACAGCTCCTTTACCATACGTTTTATCTAGCTTATCTAGAGTAAGTTGAAGTGCTTTTAGCTTTGCTGTTTTTTCTTTATCTGTCGCCATTAATCTTGCTTGTTTTATTTTTAAATAAGTCCGACAAGTTACAAAAGAGTTTCTTTTTTTACGCATCTTTTTTTGTATTTTTATAAAAATTTGTAAAATATGAAAAAAGAAATTATACAAGGCTTAGCAAATAGTTTTGAAGACTTTTCTCAAACTACTGAGAGTGGAATTGAGTTTTGGTTTGCAAGAGACTTACAACAGCTTTTAGGATATTCTGAATGGCGAAATTTTCAAAAGGTAATTTTAAAATCTAAAACGGCATGCGAAATTACCAATAATCTTATTTCGGACCATTTTGTTGGCGTCAACAAAATGGTAACATTAGGTTCTGGAAGTAAAAGAGAAATAGAAGATATTATGCTAACAAGATATGCTTGTTATTTAGTTGCTCAAAATGGAGATCCAAGAAAGGAAAGTATTGCTTTCGCTCAAAACTATTTTGCAATGCAGACTAGAAAATTTGAGTTAATTGAACAAAGAATTAAAGATTGGGAAAGGTTACAAGCAAGGCAAAAACTAACGTTGTCAGAAAAAGATTTATCAGAATTAATCTATGAAAAAACTGGTAATGACAGAAATTTTGGATTGATAAGAAGTAAAGGAGACCAAGCATTATTTGGTAAATCTACTAAACAAATGAAAGCTAAATTAGGGATTCCTAATAGTAGAGCTTTAGCAGATTACTTGCCAACTATTACAATTAAAGCAAAAGATTTTGCAACAGAAATAACTGTTTTTAATACCAAGGAAAAAGATTTAAAAAATGAAAAAAGTATTTCAACAGAACATATTACCAACAATAAATCTGTAAGAAAAATTCTAATAGAAAGAGGTATTAAACCAGAAAACTTACCAGCAGAAGAAGATATTAAAAAACTAGAAAGAAGAGTAAACTCTGAATCAAAAAAAATAGGAAAGAATCCTAAAAAATTAAATTAATATGCAAAATATCCTGTCTTTAATTTCTGAAGATAAAAAATCGAAAGTAAACATTGAAAAAGGAGAAATCATCAGTTTTCAAAAAGATGATAAAGAATATATTCATCAAAAAGGAAACAAAGGTTGGCGCAATTCTGATGATGAAATGTTTCCGGTAATTGGTCCTACTTCTAAAAATAATTTTAGAGTGCATACCAAAAATGGCGATGCAATTTTAGATCAACATGGTTTGTTGCGTGAGTTAGAATATGACTTAGTTTCTTCGGATGATAACTCGGCTAAATTCATTAAAAAATATATAAAAAATACAATTGTAAACAATAGTAAATTTCCTGTAAAATCTACGGAAGAAAATCTTTCTTGGCCTTTCGATTTTTCGTTTGAAAAGAATTTTACTTTAGAAAATGATATTTTAAATATAGAATTTATCATCAATTCTATTGAAGGAATGCCTTTTATGTTAGGGTATCATCCGGCATTTATGTTGTCTAATACTGGTAACGAAACCTTAATTTATAACGATACCAAAATTACTTTAGCCGATGTTTATAAAGCGGGTGCAAATGCGTTTCCTATTTTAAATGCTGATAAAATCATTTTAAAAAATATTGATAGAAACGATTTAGAAATTACTACAAAAGGTTTTCATAATTTTATGTTGTGGACAGAGGTTGATAACATGCTTTGTATAGAACCAATTACCCAATATACTTCTTATACAGATCAAAAATTTTCTGAAGAAAACATGCGTTTATCAACAGGAAAAAATAGTTTTTCTATCTCCATAAAAATTTTATAGTTTGATAAAAAAACACCGTCATTTTATAATTCACAAACCTTGGGGAATGATTTCTCAGTTTGTAAATCCCGCAAAGCGGAAGAAAAAACTATTAGGAGATTTACACAATTTTCCAGAAGGAACTATGGCCATTGGTCGTTTAGATGTTCCGTCTGAAGGATTACTTTTATTAACAACAGATGGAAAAGTATCTGCAGAAATTAGAAGTCATAAATACGAAAAAGAATATTACGTACAAGTAGATGGAGTGATCACCGAAAAAGAAATAGAGCAGTTAAAAAATGGCGTAGAAATTGGTTTTAATGGTAAAAAATACATGACAAAACCAGGGAAAGCTTCTATTATTGATGATCCTAAATTTCCGTTAAGAAGTATGAAAATTAGAGATGAAAGACACGGACCTACAAGTTGGGTTTCTATTATTATTACCGAAGGAAAGTTTAGACAAGTTAGAAAAATGACTGCTGCTGTAGGTTTACCTACTTTACGTTTAGTTCGTGTAAGAATTGGCAAAATAGAATTAGGTAATTTAGAAATTTCTGGCGTAAAAGAAGTTGACGAATTAATGTAACATTTATCACAAAAAAATAATATATATATTTCTAATTTTACAACATGAATAACTCCAACACCACTTTATACATAGTAGCTGCAGTAATCATTTTTCATTTTTTGGTAGGTTTTGGTTACCTGATTTATAAAATGACAAAAAAGGAAGATAAATAATCTTTTACTACTCATTTTTACACCTAAAATTTTAAACTTAAATAGATTTTACGAACTGTATTTTTTAATAGAATAACTTTGTTTTATTTTTACACTTTATATTCTTTTTTAAAACCTCTATATGAGTAATAAATCTCTTTGTGATGAAATCTATTTTAATGAGTTTTACACTTCCCATATTCAGTCTGCAAGTAATTTTGCCTACTATAAATCTGGAGATAAAAACGCCTCTTTAGATTTAGCACAAGAAGCCTTTATAAAAATTTGGGAACATTGTTCTAACATAGATTTTACAAAAGCAAAATCTTACTTATTTACCGTTATTAACAATCTTTTTTTAAATAAAGTAAAACATCAAAAAGTGGTTTTTGAATATGCAAAAAGCAGTCCTTATTTAGATGTTAATAACCAAAGTCCAGATTATTTATTAGAAGAAGAAGAATTTAAAGACAAACTACAAAATGCTATTGCAGATTTAACAGAAGCAGAACGAGAAGTTTTTTTGATGAATAGAATTGATGGAAAAAAATACCGAGAAATAGCAGAATTGTTAGAAATATCTCAAAAAGCAGTAGAAAAACGAATGTCATCAGCATTAAAAAAATTAAGAAATAAAATAGACGGAATTTAAGACCGATTTAAGGTAGGGTAAACTACTGATTAGTTGTTTTATATATAGAAGTAGAAGAAATGGAAAAAGAAAACGACATCTTAAAGTGGCTAAACAGAGAAATTTCTGATGAAGAATTAATGCGTTTAAAAGAATCGAAAGATTTTAATACTTTAGACAAAATTGCGCATTATTCATCACAAATAGAAACGCCTAAAGTAGATCTTAACAAATCTCTTGCAGATTTAAAATTAAAAACTAAAAATACTTCTAAAAAAGGAAAAGTTATTCCTTTTAATTTTAAGAATTTATACAAATATGCAGCGGCAATTATTTTGTTATTAACAACTTCTTATTTTCTTCTTTTTAACACTAATAATACAAACTTTAAAACCGCTTTTTCAGAAACGAAAAACTTTAATTTACCAGATAATTCAGAAGTAGTATTAAACTCAAATTCAGAAATTTCTTATGCGAATAAAGATTGGCAAGAAAACAGAAATTTAACTTTAAACGGAGAAGCATTTTTTAAAGTACAAAAAGGAAAAAAATTTACAGTAAATACCGAAATTGGAGATGTTACAGTATTGGGTACGCAATTTAACGTTAAAGAAAGAGTTAATTATTTTGAAGTAAAAACCTATGAAGGTTTGGTAAGTGTTACTTATAAAAACACGCTGATTAAACTACCTAAAGGAAGCATTTTTAAAGTAGTAAATGGAGTTATAGATACTACAAATACCTTTGATATTAACGAGAAATCTTGGTTGCAAAAAGAGTCTAATTTTAAAAGTACAGCTTTGCATTTTATTTTAGATGAAATAGAAAATCAGTTTGGGTATACTATTGAAACTAAAAATGTTGATTTAGATATTTTATATTCTGGCGGTTTTACACATTCAGATATAAATATTGCATTAAAATCTGTTACAATTCCGTTACAATTATCTTATAAAATTGATGGTAAAAAAATTACTATCTTTAACCATGATAAATAAAGTACGGCTTGTTTTATGTTGTTTTTTATTGATAACAAGTGTTGTTTTTACACAGAATTCTTCTGATAAAATAGCACTTTCTTCGTTATTATTAAAACTTGAAAAAAGTTATGATATAAAATTTTCTTATTCTGATAATGATATAAAAGATATTTTTATTCAGCATCCAAAAAAAGGAATTTCTATAGAAAATTTACTCGTTTTTTTAAATAAAGAAACTTTTTTACAATTTAAAACTTTAGATAATAGGTATGTAACTGTTTCTTTTTTAAACAAGTATATTTCTGTTTGCGGAACCATTTTAAAATCTAATACCTTAGAACCTTTATTTTTAACTTCTGTAAAAGTAAAAGGTTATAAATTAGGTACAACCACAAATAATAAAGGTGTTTTTTATTTAAAAAATGTACCCGTAAATGCCACTTTAACTATTTCTTTTATCAGTTTTAAAACAAAAACTATTACTGCAAAAGAATTGTTTGCCACCAGTTGTAAAAAAATATATTTAGAAGAAGAAACAGAAGAATTATCAGAAATTACAATGCCTAAGTTTTTAACTGCTGGTTTGCATAAAAATGCAGATGGAAGTACTGTTTTAGACACAGAAAAATTCGGAATTTTACCTGGCTTAATAGAACCCGATATTTTAAAAACAATTAAAATTTTACCAGGTGTAGAAAGTATCAACGAAAGTATTTCTAACATTAATGTTAGAGGAGGTACAAATGACCAAAATTTAATGCTTTGGGACGGAATTAAAATGTATCATTCAGGTCATTTTTTTGGACTTATTTCTGCTTATAATCCGTATTTAACAAAAAAGGTAGCTGTTATTAAAAACGGAACCAGTAGTGCATTTTCAGACGGAGTTTCATCTACCATAAATATGGAAGCTTCTAATGAAATTACCAATAAATTTTCTGGAGGTGGTGGTTTTAATTTACTTAGCGCAGATGCTTTTTTACAAGTGCCCATAAAAGAAAATTTAGAACTTCATGTTTCTGCCAGAAGATCTATTACGGATGTTATTAACACACCAACTTACAAGAATTATTTTACTAGAAGTTTTCAAGGTAATTCTACCACAAATAATACTGTAAATAACACAGATTCAGACTTTTATTTTTACGATTATTCTTTTAAAATTTTATATGATATTAGTTACAATCATGCCATTAGAACTAATTTTATTCACATAAAAAACAATTTAGATTATAAAGAACAATACACTTCAAATAACACTACAATAGAAGAAAATAGTGTTTTAAAACAAGAAAATTTAGGAACAAAAATTAGTTGGGATGCAAATTGGGATGCAAAGTTTTCTACTAATTTATCTATTTTCTTTTCAGATTATAAAATAAATTCTTCAGATTATAATAGAGATGCAGATCAATATCAAATACAATTTAATAATGTATTAGAAACAGCAATAAAATTGAATACAAAATATGAGTTTTCTGATATTTTAAATTTAACTAATGGATTGGTATTTAATCAAATAGAAGTTAAAAATAGTATAACTGTAAATGCACCAACTTTTATTAACACAGAACAAAATGTATTGTTAAAAAGTGCTTTTTATTCTGAAATTGAATATCATAAAAAGAATACGTATGCTAGATTTGGGGTAAGAGCAAACTATTTTGAAAAGTTTGATAAACTTATAATAGAACCTAGAATTAATATTCGTCAGCAATTAAATACAGCCTTATCTTTAAAATTAGAAGGCGAATATAAAAACCAAAGTACAGCTCAGAAAATAGATTTTGAAAATAATTTTTTAGGAATAGAAAAACAAAGATGGGTACTTTCTGATGATAATATTACACCTATTATAAAAAGTAAACAAGCCTCTTTTGGAGTGGAATATGCTAAAGAAAATCTTTATATAGATATTACTGGTTTTTACAAAAAAGTAGATGGAATTACTGCTGAAAATCAAGGTTTTTATAACAATCAGACTGCAAATTCTATAGGAAATTATGAAGCAAAAGGTGTCGAATTTTTAGTAAATAAGCAAACTAAAAAAATTAGTACTTGGTTAAGTTACACATACTCTAAAAACGATTATACATTTGATATTTTTAACCCAACAACATTTTCTAATAGTTTAGATATTACACACTCTTTAAGTGCTGCTTTTAACTATAATTTTTCTAAAGTTTTTAAAGTTTCATTTGGGGGAGTTTTACGTTCTGGTAAACCTTATACAAAACCTGTTGTAGGAAATGAAACTATAGAAAGTAAAAATAGAACGATTGTTAATTACGACAATCCGAATCAAGAAAAACTAGCTAATTTCTTTAGAGTAGATCTTTCTGGTAGTTATGATTTTAATTTATCTAAGGCTATAAAATCTACTATTCGTCTTGGTTTTACAAATATTACAGATAAAAAAAACATCATAGATGCTTATTATCTTGTAGATAAAACTCGTAAAAATAATGTAAGAAGAGTAGATAATTATTCTTTGCCTTTTACGCCAAATTTAAGTTTTAGAGTCAATTTTTAGTTGAAAAAAAATTCTCGGGGCTCTGCCTTAAAATTCCCTAAAAGACTAGAATTCATTTCTTTACAGTATTATAAATTAAAAATTTTATAAAGTTAGATAATTCTTGTGTTATTACTGTTATGAGATTTCTCAGTACTTCGAAATGATCTGTGTTAAAAACCTACTATATTTTGTTAAAATTTAAAATATTTTTCTTTCTAATTTATAACATATAAATTCTTGAAATTTTCATGATAATTCTGTTTGTTTTTAGCAATAGAGAAAATTTGTTTTATTAGTTTATTAGCGAGTGCAATTTTAATTACTCTTTCGGGTTTTCCTTTTGATTCTAATCTTTGATACATTTCTATACAAGCTTTATTAACTCTTTTTGCTGACCATGAACATAGGTATAATAATTTTCTAATTTGTGATTTTCCCATCTTACAAATATGCCCTTTCCCTCTAACACTTGTACCTGATTGATATAATCTAGGACTAAACCCTACAAAAGCAATTAACTGTTTATGTGATTCAAATTTTGTGAAATTATCTGTAATTACACACATCATTATGGCTGTCTTTATACCTACGCCAGGTATTGTTTTTAGTCGGGCAATTGTTTCTTTATATGCTAGGTTACCAATTTTCTCTATTTGTTTTTCAAACTTATCAATACGTCTTTGTAAGAGTAATTCTACTTGTTTTAATTCTTTTTTAAGACTATTATTTAATAAACCCGTTACTTCAAAAGAAGCTAATTGTCTTTTTGTTTGATGTATCTGTTTTTTAAGTAGTTCTAACGCTGTGTAAAGTTGTTTTATCTCTGTACTTGCCTTACTATCAGGGCTCCATTTCTTTAAATCATATTGAGCTCCATATTCAGCAATTGTTCTTGCATCTTTTTTATCTGTTTTAGCTCTGTATAATCTTGTTTGACTATAGCGTCTAATAATTAAAGGGTTTAAAACACAAATATTAAAGTTAAAAGTGTTGAGATAAGTTGCTAATTGAACATAATAAGGACCACTAGCCTCCATTACAATCCAATCATTTTTTTCTATTAACTTTTTAAAACTTTGAAAGCCTTTTGGTACATTCTTAAATACTTTATGTTCCCATTTATCTTTTTTTAAAAAAGAAACATCAAATGTTTGTTTACTAATATCAATTCCTATAATTTTACTCATATTAAAATGTTTTATAGAAAAGTTACTACAATACTTATCAATCCTAAATGCAGACTTTAATGCCTAATGATCTGTTCAAGTTTTAAGTAGTAAAAGGGTAAAGTGATTAGCATTTCGAACGGTCTTCTATGACAAATGACAGACTATAATCTTAACCTTTACCCTATACTTTTCTGTTATTATTAATCTTAAATGTAATTAATTTTAACATAAACTTTAAGAGTTTACAAACATAGGATGACAAGTATTGTGGCTCAGTTTTCTGTTATCACTGTTATGTGAGTCGAAGTGAAAATTTTAGAGTTTTTTGATTTTATAGAGTTAAAACTTACTCAATAACCATACAGTTTGTCATTTCGAAATGAGCTTTTTAGCGATTGAGAAATCTCATAAAGTTTGTTGGTATTGTGTTATCACTGTTATGGGATTTGTCCTAATGTAGAAATGACAATTGTTGCTGCTCAGGTTTGTGTTATCACTGTTACGCGGTTTCTCCTTTTTTAGAAATGACAAGATCAGGATTTAACATTAAAGACCTCACAAGTTTTAAAAACCTGTGAGGTCTGCGTTACTCTAAATTAACTTCCTTTTTTAGTATTCACTACGCGTTAAGGATAGAGCAATTGTTTGAGCTCTTTTTTGTTTTTTACAAAAAAAGCGAGTGCGAGAGCCTGACCCTTGTGGTAACGCCCAAAAAACATTATAATTATTCTTTTTTCTGTGTTTTCTACCTCTCTTTTTAATGAAATTATTTATTATTAATTTCATGGTAAATCCATTGTACAAATTATATCTTTGCATTTACAAAATTCTACAAAAATGTTACAAGTACAATTTATTAGAGACAACAAAGAAACTGTTTTAGCTGGGTTAGCAAAACGTAATTTTGCCAATGCAGAAAAGATTATTGAAGAAGTTTTAACTGCGGATGAGAATAGAAGATCTACGCAAGTGGAGTTAGATAATACTTTGGCAGAATCTAATAAATTATCCAAAGAAATTGGTGGTTTTTTTAAGTCTGGAGAAGTACAAAAAGCGAATCTTTTAAAGGAAAAAACAGTTCAGTTAAAAGAAAAATCTAAGGAACTTGGCGAAAATTTTAATGCTTTTGCTGAAGAGTTGCAAACATTATTATATCAGATACCAAACATACCACATACTTCTGTTAAAGCGGGGAAATCTGAAGAAGATAATGAGAACATTTTTAGTGAAGGAACAATTCCTGATTTAGGGGAAAATGCTTTACCTCATTGGGAATTGGCTAAGAAATATGATATTATAGATTTTGAATTAGGAAATAAAATTACAGGTGCTGGTTTTCCGGTTTATAAAGGAAAAGGAGCAAGATTACAACGTGCTTTAATCAACTATTTTTTAGATAAAAATACCAAAGCAGGTTATACAGAAGTGCAAGTACCTCATTTGGTAAATACAGAATCTGCAACGGCAACGGGTCAATTGCCAGATAAAGATGGGCAAATGTATCATTCTACAGTAGATGATTTGTATTTAATTCCTACTGCAGAAATTCCTATTACAAATATGTTTCGTGGTAATTTAATGCAAGAATCAGAATTTCCAATAAAAGTTACTGGATATACACCTTGTTTTAGACGTGAAGCAGGTAGTTATGGTGCACATGTTAGAGGTTTAAACAGATTGCATCAATTTGATAAAGTGGAGATTGTACGTATTGAGCATCCTGACAATTCTTACCAAGCTTTAAACGGCATGGTAGAACATATTAAAGATATTTTAAGAGATTTAAAATTACCTTATAGAATATTACGTTTGTGTGGTGGAGATACTGGTTTTACGTCTGCTTTAACATTCGATTTTGAAGTATTTTCTACAGCGCAAGACCGTTGGTTAGAAATTAGTTCTGCATCTAACTTCGAAGCATTTCAGGCAAATAGATTAAAACTTCGTTTTAAAAACAAAGAAGGTAAAAGCGAATTGGCACACACCTTAAATGGTAGTTCTTTGGCTTTACCTCGTGTTTTAGCCGGAATTTTAGAAAACTATCAAACAGCAGACGGAATTAAAATACCAGATGCTTTGGTACCTTATTGTGGGTTCGATATTATAGATTAAATTTAGTATTCAGTTTACAGTTGCAGTATTCAAGTTTGTGAAAATATGATTCAGTAGCGGTTTGCAGTTCTAATATTACTGCAAACTGAGACTGATTACTGTTTTTTTACTGCTTACTGACGACTGACGACTGACGACTGCAAACTAACTTTAATTTGCTACAACAGCAACCATTAATCTTTTATATTTATTCATTTCTAAAAGAGCGTTTAAATACGCACTAATTTGTCCGTTTTTCATAAACTCTATAGAATTGTTTTTTGCAATTTCGTATTGTTTTTTAAATGTATTCATCATCTTAAAATTTGATTGGTTATATACTCTTTAGACAAGTTCCGTGCCAAAATGTTACAAAGAACTACTCAGAATAGGCTCCTTTAATAAAGTTTTAACGTTTAGGTTGATTATCTTTGGTACTGATGAAAAAACTATTTTTACTTATTTTTATTACTGTAACTAGCGTTAGCTTCTCTCAAGGTGATTATTACTTAGCAGAAGATTACTATAGAGAGGGAGCGTATGAAAAAGCGACTCAAATCTTTAAAAACTTATATGCTAACAACCTTTTTAATACCACTTATTTAAGTCGATTAATTTCTTGTTATCAAGAAACAAATAAATTTAATGAAGTAGAAAAAATATTAAAAACTGCGCTTAACAAAGACCCAAAACTCGCTTTTTATTATGTTCATTTAGGGTATAATTACCAAAAACAACAATTGCTAGAATTAGCACAAAAAAATTACACTATAGCCTTAAATTCTATTGATACAAACAGTTATTATGGTGGTTTTATTGGCAGATTATTTAAAGATTATAATCTTTTAGACAATGCAATTTTAGCTTATACAAAAACAATGGCTAAAAATAAAAAAGCAGATTATAGCTTTAGAATTGCTCAGATTTACGGAGAAAAAGGCGACTTAAAAAAAATGTTTGAAGCTTACTTTAATCTGGTTGATAAAAACATTGAAAATTATGATTTAGTAAAAAGATATACCAGTAGTTATATTACTAATGATGCAGAAAATGAAGCAAATATTTTATTTAGAAAAACACTTTTAAAAAAATCTGCTAGCAACCCAAAAGACGCTTGGAATGCTTTGTTAAGTTGGTTATTTACGCAGCAAAAAGACTATAATAAAGCTTTTATGCAAGAAAAAGCTTTGTACAAAAGAAACCCTGTAGACTTAAATTCGGTTTTTGATTTAGGAAAAATAGCTTTTGATAACAAAGATTATATTGCTGCAAAAGAGTGTTTTAACTTTATAACGCAACAAGAAACGCTACCAATAGAAAAAATAGACGCCTCTCTTTACCTGGCTAAAATAGCAGTAGTAACAAACAACCCTAAAGTAGAAAAACTGTTTCTATCGCTTTTTAATCAATTTGGTAAAAATTCATCAACCATAAAATTACAAGTGGAATATGCAGATTTTTTAACCTTTAAAAAAGACCAACCAAACGAAGCTAAAACTGTTTTAGAAGAAGCCTTAAGTTATACTCGTTCTAGATTTGATAAAGCAAGAATAAAACTAAAATTAGGAGATATTTTGGTTTTTACAGGAAATTACAACAAAGCATTGATCTATTTTTCTCAAATTCAAACGCAACTCAAAAACCACGAATTAGCACAACAAGCTCGTTTTAAAGTAGCACAAACAAGTTATTATAAAGCCGATTTTACTTGGGCAAAAGCACAATTAAAAGTATTAAAAGGCTCTACAACACAATTAATTGCAAATGATGCCTTAGAATTGTATTTAAAAATAACAGATAATGAACCTGTAGATTCTATTCCGTCTGGCTTAAAGCAATTGGCAAAAGCAGAACTGCTCTCTTATCAAAATAAAAATGAGGAAGCATTAGCAGAATTACACAGTCTGTTTACACCTAAAATTGTTTTTGAAAATGGATTAACCTCAACTGAAGTTATTTATGATGATGTACTCTTTTTTGAAGCAAAATTATTCATCAAACAAAAAAAATATAACGAAGCTCTTTTAAGTTTTTCAAAAATTATTGCAGCAGATAATCAAGGTATTTATGCAGATGATGTGTATTACGAAATGGCAGAATTGTATAATAATCAATTAAACAACCCAGAAAAAGCCTCAGAATACTATCAAAAGATTATTTTTGACTATTCTTCTAGTATTTATCTAGTAGATGCTAGAAAAAAATATCGAAAATTAAGAGGAGATAAAATTTAACACTCTAATTTTTTCAATTAAATATTTACACAAAATTACAATTACACAGCATAATGTACATATACAACGTAACTATAAATATAGATGAAACCGTTCATAAAGAATGGCTTACATTTATGGAAAGTCATATTTTAAAAGTCTTAAATACTGGCAGATTTACGTCTGCAAAACTAACCCAAGTTTTGGTAGAAGAAGAAATGGGTGGTAGCACTTATTCTATACAATATACTGCAAACTCAAGAGAAGATTTAGATGCTTATTATAAACACGAAGCAGAAACATTACAACAGAAAAGTCTTCAGAAATTTGGAGATAAAATGTTAGCTTTTAGAACAGAATTAAGATTAGTAAAAGAATTTTATCCTACAAGTGTAGGGAATTAAAAAAGTATAAATATGTCAGTTAAAGCAAAAAAACATTTAGGTCAGCATTTTTTAACAGATGAAAGCATTGCAAAAGATATAGCAGATGCATTAACTGGTAATGGATATGATGATGTCTTAGAAATTGGTCCTGGAATGGGAGTTTTAACCAAATATTTATTGCCCAAAAAAGCAAAGGTTACTGTCATGGAATTAGACAGAGAATCTGTTGCGTATTTGCACGAAACTTTTCCTTTAGAGCACATTAAATTGGATACTTCTAGGGATCATTTCGAAATTATAGAAGGAGATTTTTTAAAGAATAATATTCAAGATATTTTTAACAAAAAACAAGTAGCTATTATTGGTAATTTCCCTTATAATATTTCTACTCAAATTGTTTTTAAAGCCATTGAAAACAGAGAATATGTTCCTGAATTTGCGGGTATGTTTCAAAAAGAAGTGGCAAAAAGAATTGCAGAAAAAGAAGGATCTAAAGTATACGGAATTCTATCTGTATTAACCCAAGCCTTTTTTGATGTAGAATACTTATTTACCGTTCCGCCAACGGTATTTAATCCACCTCCAAAAGTAGACTCTGGGGTTATTAGATTCATCAGAAAAAAAGATTATTCGTTACCTGTAGATGAAAAGATATTTTTTAGAGTAGTAAAGACCGCATTTAATCAACGAAGAAAGATGTTGCGCTCTAGTTTAAAGTCCTTTAATCTTTCGGATTCCTTAAAGGAAGATCCTATCTTTGCGAAACGCCCAGAACAGTTATCTGTTGAAGCTTTTATCTCTCTAACGCAAAAATTAATAGAAAATGGCATTTGAACTTACTGATCAATTTCTAGAAAAACTAATAGACTTTATTGATGAACACAATGATTCTGAAATAAAAAAACTATTTACAGAAGTCCATTTTGCAGATATAGCCGAAGTTTTAGACGAAGTAAATTTTGAGGAAGCTATTTACATTATCAAACTTTTAGATAGCGAAAAAACATCAGAAATTCTAACAGAATTAGATGAAGACACACGTGAGAAAATTTTAGACAACTTATCTGCTAAAGAAATTGCAGATGAAGTTAGAGAAATGGATACCGATGATGCAGCAGATATTATTGGAGAACTTTCAGAAGAACGTCAGCATCGTGTAATTTCTGCTTTAGAAGATGATGATCATGCAGCAGATATTAAAGAATTATTGTCTTATAACGATGATTCTGCAGGGGCATTAATGGCAAAAGAGTTGGTAAAAGTTTATGAAACTTGGACAGTTGCGGGATGCATGCGTAGAATTAGAGGTCAAGCTAAAGATGTAACGAGAGTGCATTCTATTTATGTAGTAGATAGAGAAGATAAATTGGTAGGTAGAATGTCTTTAAAAGACTTAATAATTGCCAAATCAGATCATAAAATTGCAGAAATCTGTAAAACCAAAGTAGATGCCGTAAACGTACATGATCCAGAAGAAGAGGTTGCTAAAATAATGGCTAAATACGATTTAGAAGCCATACCTGTTGTAGATGATAACAATGTTTTGGTGGGTAGAATTACCATTGATGATATTGTAGATGTTATTAGAGAAGAGGCCGATAAAGATTACCAAATGGCGGCTGGTTTTTCTCAAGATGTAGAGGCAGATGACACTATCTGGGAACTTACAAAAGCACGTTTACCTTGGTTAATATTAGCGCTGTTTGGTGGCTTTATTTCTGTTTCAATTTTAGGAGGTTTCAGTGGAGCTATGCAAGATCATAAAGAACTTTTCTTTTTTACACCACTAATTGCGGCAATGGCAGGTAATGTAGGTGTGCAATCTTCTGCAATTATTGTGCAAGGTTTGGCTAACGACAGTTTAAAAGGCTCACTTTTTAAAAGGTTATTAAAAGAAATTTTACAAGGGTTATTAAACGGTTTTGTCTTGGCTGCATTATTAATGTCTGCAGGAATGTTATTTTTAGGTTTTGATTTAGAATTAGGAATTACCGTAGCTGCATCTTTAATTTCCGTAATTATTATTGCCTCAATTATCGGAACCTTTATTCCTATCATTTTAGCAAAAAAAGGGATAGATCCCGCTTTAGCAACAGGGCCATTTATTACAACAAGTAATGATATTTTAGGAATTTTAATCTACTTTTCTATCGCTAAATTAGTATTGGGTTTCTAAGTTTAATTTCTTGCTTAAAACCTATTAAAATAGAGTTAAAGTCCTTCCCAAAAACAAAAAAAATCTTTCAGATAAACTGAAAGATTTTTATTCTTTTCATTTTCGATATACCTTAATGCATATCTGCAATTGTCCCCTTAATTATACGTAATATAATTATTACACAAACATACTACTATAGTAAAAATGTAAAATGTAAAAAACCGAAATTAAAAATGCGGTTTTCCGCAAAAAAAATAATTGTTGTTTTAAAATCAAACACACCTATTCTTTTAGGTTAATCTATAATTCCTAATTCTTTTGCTTTAAGAACTAGGTCTGTATTATTTTTTGCATTTAAATCTGTTCTTAAGTTACACAATTTAGTTTCTATAGAACGAAGTTTTAAAAAAGAACTATCTGGTTTTGTAATTACACCTTCTAAATTACTTATTTTAGGGTGTTTTGGAAGCTCCTTTAAAATTTGAATAGCAACATCATCCATTTGAATTTGAACAATGTTTCTACGCATTATTTTTTGATGAATCTCATGGGTATAATAAAAATTATTTGCTAACATTTTTTGAACAGCAAAACCAATTTCTGTAACATCGCATTTGCTTTTTAATAGGTAGGCATTTGGTTTTAAATTACTAATTACATTATATACTCTATTGGTTTCTGTATGCCCTGTTATAACTGCTATTTTAATATCAAACTCATTATTTCTAATAGCTTTTATCAATTCTTCTCCCCCATCTAAATTGGTTTCATCTGTAGCATTATCAAAACTTAAATCGGTAAATAATAAGTGAAAAGGGTTGGTTTTCTGGTGGCTTTTTATCAACCGGAAAGCGTCGTCACAAGTATTAGTTGTTACCACATCAAAATCGCCAACTTCCTTTAAAGAGCAAAGTATTCCTTGTATTACTAATTGATGATCATCAACAATTAAAATTCTAGTTTTATTTTCCATTCTTAGGGATTTCTACACTAATATTTGTTCCTTTTTCTACCTCACTTTTAATATTAAAGATTCCATTAATTTCATTAACTCTTTCTTTCATATTTTTTAAACCTATTCCGTTTTTCTTATCTGTAAGATTAAAACCTTTTCCGTTATCAGAAATCGATAAAAAGATAGAGTTATTTGTTTCACTAAACTCTAACACAACTATTTTTGCTGCTGCATGTTTTTTTGCATTTTGTATACCTTCTCTTATCGATAAAAATAATGTTCTTTTTATGGAATTGTTTATTTCTAACCAATTTACGCTATCTATTTCTTTTACTTTAATCTTAAAATCTATTTCAAAAAAATCTGATACTAGATTAATTATCTGATTTTTAAATGAAACTTTATCAAAACTTTCACTACTTAATTGATGCGATAAATTTCTAACATTTTCTTTAATAATATTTAAGCTTCTGGCTTCTTCTTGTTGGTTAGCGTTTTCTAACTTTAAAAGCAACATTCTAATATCTCCAGCAACCTCATCATGCAAAGATTTTGCAATTTTTTGTCGCTCTTTTTCGCGTGCTTCAATTTTTTGCATCTTTGCTTCAAACATAATTTTTTTTCTTCTATTAGAAACCACAATTGCCGCAAAACCGATAAATAAAAGACTTGCAGTAGCTATTAACCAACCAATAATTTTTTGTTGTTTCTGACGCTCTAATTCTAAATTTTTTCTTGAGTTTTCTTGCTTTAAACCAACGTTTTCTTTGTCCTTTTTTTCAGTTTCATATCTAATTTTTGCAAACTGATTTTTTAAAGACCTTTCTCTTCTATAAAGACTATCATTTAAAGTAATATGTTCTTCTAATAACAGCCTCCCTTTTTCACCTTTTACCAAATGAGATAAAAGTAAAAGATTGTCTAAAGTGTACCTATTGAAGTTTATTTGTTTCGCTAATTCTAATCCTTTATTAGAATGAAATATTGCTTTTTTAGTTTCCTTATTTGCCTCATAAATTTTACCTAAATTAGAATGAGTCAATACTAAACCTCTTTTGTAATTTCTTTCTTGTCTAAGTATTAAAACCTCTAAATACCCTTCTAATGCATCTTTTTTATTTCCTAATAAAAAATTATTAAAAGCAATACCTCCCAATGCAGTTTCATATCTATAAACATTTTTAAATTGAAGACTGTCTATAGCTAAACTTTTCTTAAAATAATTTATAGCTTCTGTATAATTCCCTTCAGACTCATAGGTAGTTGCTAAATGATTAAACAATCTTGCCTCTTGGTATTTTATATCTAATTCTGGACTTTTCTTTTGGATTTCAAAGAATTTTAGATACGTTTTTCTAGCTTCTTCCTGTCTATCTGTCATGAATAAAACATTTCCTAACCTTTCATATAAAAGCCCCGTAAAAAAAACTTCATTAGGATAATTTTCTAGACCCGAACCTTTAATACGAGGTTCTACAAAACGTAATCCTTCTATAATAGAAATTTCACTTCCTAAATAATCTCTTTCATCATATTGAAGCGCAGCCATAGACAACAACCTTCTGGTTGCTTCTAAAGAATCTTTTAACTGTACAGAAATGTCTTTAGATTTGCTATAATAATAAAAAGTGCTATCAAATTTAAATTTAACCTTAAAATAAAGCCCCTTATAATAATAGCTTTTTGCTAAAGCAGAAGCATCTTTAGTTCTATTATAAAATTGATGCAACTTCTTTTCAGTTACACTCAAATTTGTAGTGTCTCCATTAAAAAAGCTTTTCATACCAAAATTTATGTAGGTAATTCTAATTAAAGAATCATTTTTGGTATTTTCTGATAATAGATAGGCTTGTTTTGGTATATGGAGTTGTTTAGTTTTTTGGTATTCTTTTAATAAATAATCTAAAGAATCTATACTTTTCTCTTGAGAAAAAATAGAAAAACTGACTAAAAAGAGTAACAGCAAATACTTGTTTTTACTGCAAAAAATATTTTCTTCAAACTTCATTTATTAGGGGCCAAATAATTAGAAGACTATAAAAATAGAATTTTATAAATTAAACCAACTATAATTTCCCCATTTTTTGAAATAAATCCCAAATAACAACTCCTGTAGTTACAGAAATATTTAAAGAATGTTTGGTACCCAATTGCGGAATTTCAATACACAAATCAGAGGCATTAACCACTTCTTGTTGCACTCCTTTAACTTCATTACCCATTACAATAGCATACTTCTCTCCTATCGTCGGATAAAAAGTGTCGAGCATTGTAGCATTTTCTGCTTGTTCAATAGACAGGACTTTTACATTTTCTGACTTTAATTTTTCAACTAAAGTCAAGGTATCTTCTACATATTCCCAAGCTACAGATTCTGTTGCACCTAAAGCCGTTTTATGAATATCTTTGTTTGGCGGAGTAGCGCAAATACCACATAAATAGATTTTTTCAATCAAAAAAGCATCAGAAGTTCTAAAAACAGAACCAATATTATTTAAACTTCTAATATTATCTAAAACTACAATTATTGGCGTCTTTTCAACAATTTTAAATTCATCAACTGTAATTCTTCCTAACTCGTTATTCTTTAATTTTCTCATATCTTGTGGATAAGTTCACGGCAAACTGCCAACTGAATACTGCCTACTTTTTCTATCTTCGCAAAACTAACTGAAAATTTCCAAAAACTTGGCAAAATCAAAAGCAAAAAAGGTAACTCCTTTAATGAAACAATACAACGCAATCAAGAATAAATATCCTGATGCAATGTTACTTTTTAGAGTAGGAGATTTCTATGAAACCTTTGGTGAAGACGCAAAAAAAGCTGCCGATGTTTTAGGAATTACCTTAACAAAACGTGGTGCCGGAAGTGAAACCGAAACTGCTTTGGCAGGTTTTCCGCATCACTCATTAAATACCTATTTACCAAAGTTGGTAAAGTTTGGAATGCGTGTTGCTATTTGTGATCAGTTAGAAGACCCAAAAATGACCAAAACCATTGTAAAACGTGGTGTTACAGAATTGGTTACACCCGGAGTTTCTTTAAACGACGAAGTGTTACAAACCAAAACCAATAACTTTTTAGCAGCTGTTCATTTTGATAAAAAACAACTCGGAATTTCTTTCTTAGATGTTTCTACAGGTGAATATTTGGTGGCGCAAGGAAATGCAGAATACATAGATAAATTGTTGCAAAATTTTAGTCCGAGTGAAGTCTTGGTTCAAAAACAACACAAACAACAATTTTTAGAACTTTTTGAAAACCGTTATTACACGTTTTATTTAGACGATTGGGTTTTTCAAAAAGAATATGCCAACGAAACATTACAAAATCATTTTGAAGTAAAAAGTTTAAAAGGTTTTGGAATCGAAGATGTTAAAAACGGAATTATTGCTGCCGGTGCAGTGATGTACTATTTATCTGAAACGCAACACAATCAGTTAAAACACATTCAGCATATTAGCAGAATTGCTGAAGATAATTATGTTTGGATGGATCGTTTTACGGTTCGGAATTTAGAATTGTACAACCCGAATTCCATCAACGCAGTTACCCTTTTAAATGTAATTGATAAAACAATATCGCCCATGGGCGGAAGATTGCTAAAACGTTGGTTGGCGCTTCCTTTAAAAAATATTGATGAGATTAAAAATCGTCATGAATTGGTCAAGTTTTTTATTGATTCAGATGAATTTTCTCAGACCGTAACCTATCAACTAAAACAAATATCCGATTTAGAAAGATTAATTTCTAAAGTGGCAACTGGTAAAGCTTCGCCAAGAGAAATTGTACTTTTAAAAGATTCTTTAAAAGCAATTCTTCCGATAAAAACATCCGCAGAAAGCAGTAAAAATAAAGCAGTAAAACAACTCGGTAATCAATTACACACTTGCCAAGATTTAATTGAAAAAATTAATGAAACCTTATTTGATGATGCTCCGGTAAACATCAACAAAGGAAATGCCATTGCAACGGGTGTTCATCAAGAATTAGACGATTTACGTGCCATTTCTAACTCTGGTAAAGAGTATTTAGATAACATGCTAAAGCGTGAAACAGAGCGCACAGGAATTACAAGTTTAAAGATTTCTTTCAATAATGTTTTTGGCTATTATATTGAAGTTCGGAATTCTCATAAAGACAAAGTGCCAGAGGAATGGATTCGTAAACAAACTTTGGTAAATGCAGAACGATATATTACCGAAGAATTAAAAGAATACGAAACTAAAATTCTTGGTGCAGAAGAAAAAATAGCCAAAATAGAACAAGAAATATTTTCTAAGTTATTACAATATATCATTCAATATGTACAAGTTGTACAAGAAAATGCACAGGTTATAGCAAAAATTGATTGTTTACTTTCTTTTTCTGTTTTAGCAATAGATAACAATTATGTGCGTCCGATTATGGATGAAAGCACCGATTTAGAAATAAAAAATGGTCGTCATCCTGTTATTGAAAAACAGTTACCGATAGATCAAGCTTATATTGCAAATGATGTTGTGTTGAATAGAACTCAACAACAAATAATTATGATTACCGGACCGAATATGTCTGGTAAATCTGCCATTTTAAGACAAACAGCATTGATTGTTTTATTGGCTCAAATGGGAAGTTATGTTCCGGCTCAGAATGCAAAAATTGGTATTGTAGATAAGATTTTTACCAGAGTTGGTGCAAGTGATAATATTTCGATGGGGGAATCTACTTTTATGGTAGAAATGAATGAAACGGCTTCCATCTTAAATAACGTTTCTGAGCGTAGTTTAATTCTTTTAGATGAAATTGGTAGAGGAACGTCTACTTATGACGGAATATCGATTGCTTGGGCCATTTCTGAGTTCCTACACGAGCATCCAACCAAAGCAAAAACATTGTTTGCAACGCATTATCATGAATTAAATGAAATGACTACTTCTTTTGAGCGCATTAAAAACTTTAATGTGTCTGTAAAAGAATTAGAAAACACCATTATTTTCTTGCGTAAATTGGTTTCTGGTGGCTCTGATCATAGTTTTGGTATTCATGTTGCCAAACTTGCAGGAATGCCGAATATGGTGATTCATAGAGCGAATAAAATTTTGGCAAAACTAGAAAAGAACAATAAAAACGCCGAAGTTAAAGACGTTTTAAAACAAGAACAGAATGAAGAAATGCAACTCAGCTTTTTTCAGTTAGATGATCCGTTATTAGAAAACATTAAAGAAGAAATTTTAGCCACAAATATTGATACTTTAACGCCTATTGAAGCCTTAATGAAGTTGAATGAAATTAAAAGAATGTTGATTAAAAAATAATGGTAAATAATTTAGAACAAGGTTTTTTCGGTATCGGAATTCAGAATGGAAAAACACCCGAAAATTTAGGTGTCCTTTGGCGTTCTGCCCAAAATATGGGTGCTAGTTTTATTTTTACTATTGGCAATCGCTATGCTAAACAAGCTTGCGATACGCACAAAGCCACTGGAGCAATGCCTTATTTTCATTACGAAAATTTTGATGATTTCTTTAACAACTTGCCAAAAGGCGCCATGTTAGTGGGGGTAGAATTAGATGAAAAAGCGGTACAATTAGAAACTTTTAAACATCCGAGACGTTGCGTGTATTTATTAGGCGCAGAAGATCATGGATTGTCTAATGCAGCTATTGAAAAATCGCATCATTTAGTAAAATTTAAATCGGAATTGAGTTTAAATGTTTCTGTTGCAGGAAGCATTATTATGTACGATCGACAAGCAAAGTTTAATTTTATAGTTGATTAAAAATCATTATTGTCCGATAAAAGACATAAGACCGCTTCGCTTTTAGAACCAAGAACCAAGACTTGACTCTAATACCTTGACAAAGAGATGTAACTTAAATTAAAATTAGTCTGCCTTTTCTCAGTAATTTTACTTTAAAAAAGCAAGGGTATCATCAAAAAAAACACATAAAACCCTTGTTTTGTAAGATTTATCAAACTGAAAAAAAATATTAATCGGACACTAATGATTAAAAATCCGTAAATATTATAAAATAGGATTCTTTTTATTAATTGGATCTTGCTTTAATAATTTCGTCATACTTTCATACAATTCTGGCTCGTTTTCTTTAAAATATGCTGCTTGTTCAAAAAAGGTTTCTAATGAAACAGAAAAGAACTCGACAAGATTTGTACCTGCATAATCCCTTAAAACGATGTTTTCTTTCGCTTTTATTTTTTTAAATTTCGTTTTTGCTTGACTTTTCCAATTTTCAAAATCACTATTATTAAATATTTTAGAGAAATAAGATCTTGTATGATTCTCGAAAATTAAACAATGACCAAATTCGTGAATAGATAAATTAAGTGCATCATCTGTAATTTTAAAACCTTTTTCTATTGCAGGCCAAGACATATTTACCTTTTTAGTTGCAATATTTACATCACCCTTAAAAACGGCTGTATTATTTTTATAAGAGTAAGAACTTGGGGCAACAAATAAATACATCATTAAACTTATTTAAAGTATCGGTTTTTAATCCAAATGTAATTTGAACAAAAGCACTCGAAATAATAATTTTCATTTTTTTATTTACAATGAAACCAGGCTCTGAACTGAAGTTTGTTGTAGAAATAAATAACAATGTTCTTAATTGAAAATTAGCTTTATGAACTTCTGAAAGATTTTTATAATATGAATTAGATTTTACTAAAACTTGATGACATTCAATTTTTGATTTTTTTCGATAAAAAGGAGCTAATATTTTATACTTTATTTTCAAATTTTAATGTTTTATAAAGTAAGAATGATAGTGACGAAGATGTTTAAAAAAGTAACGTTCTTGTGTTTGGTTTGGTTCGTGTTTTAAGCTACTAATTTAGTAAATAATTACCGACCAAGAAAGTCCGCGAGAACTTTCGTAAGTAGGCGAGAGGCCAGCAATAAATTATATACGGTGTTGTGCGTTCGTACTTATATTGGCCAATCAACTTTATTAAACTTATCAAAATATTCTTGACCTATTATTGGCTCAACAGAATAAATAAAGCAGATGTTCCCAAATAACCAATCTTTAAAGTTTCTATTCGTTATTTTAGCTTTTGTTAAATGCCCCATAACTCCATTTTTTAAACAATGAAATAAATGATGTTCAACCTCTTTCTTTTTTCGTCTTATAACTTTTACTTCGCTATTATGTACAGATAAACCTGTGACAAAAAATGGACTGCCTCTTTTAAGAAATTTGGTTTTACTAAAATTAACAAAGAGATTTTCATTATGAATTATTTTATAAACAATTTTCTTTATGATTTGTAATTCTATGCTATTTCCAGAAAAGGTCAAATCGTCAGCGTATCGTGAATAATTAATTTTTCTTTTTTCACAAAGTTTAGATAATCTATGGTCTAATCTCCTTAAAATTAAATTAGCTAGCTTTGGACTACTGGGTGCTCCTTGAGGTAAAACACCTTCTTTTTTATTAGTTAAATAAGATTTTAGTTTCTGTTCACTTTTTTCAAATGAGTCATAGAATTTTTCTTCGTGTTCTATTGTGCAAATTTTAGCGAATGAAACACATAAGTTTTCTTTATAACCTAATGATTTGAATATACCATAAATTCGTTTTTCATTGATTGAATCAAAAAATCGAAGTAGGTCTATTTTTAAAATACATTCTGAATTAAGGTGGCATTCTGCATTTTTTATAATTGATGTGTTCTTATCAAATCCTTTGCAAGAATGATGAGAAGGGATTTTCTCTAAAATATTATCCAGAATCCACCTTTGAAGAAATTTCAATTCGCTTACTGGGGTTTGAATAACACGATAACCGCCTTTTTTCTTTTTTAATTTGAATCGCTTATAAAAAACTCTTCTATTTGATTCACATATGGTTATTGTGTTTTTTATACTTACGGATGAAGTAAGACATAAATGAGGTAAAGAAAAAATAGGGGGAAATCCTTTTTTCGAAATTAATTCAATATATTCAGAAGTTTCTTTTATGAATTCTTCACTCCTTTTTAATTCAGCGGCTCTTTTTTTATAAATATCCAATGAGTAAGTCATAATGGCAACTCTTTTTTAAATTATGCGAAGCGTATTATGCCACAACTCTTGAATACTTGCAGAGATGTTGTGGTATGAAAGTTGATAAGTAACTTCAGCTAAACGTGAACAACTGTTCAAGTCACCTTTCTTATTACAATTTGTATTAAGACAAGATATTGCTTGCCATTTATGACTTCCCATTGAATGTTTTTGGTATGTAATTAATTTCTTTAATATTACAACTATTTCTGTTCTCATGCTTAAAATTAAAACTGTTCTTTATACATTTCTTAGCATCACTATATAGTTCTAATCCTTTTAGAGAAATTTCTAATTTCTTATTGAAAATCCCTTTCTTTTTTCCAATGCTAAGATATTCTAAATAATCCGAATGCAAAATACCTAACCTTTGACATATATTGAAATCGGAAAAACCTTCTCTTTTCAATTTTAAAATTGCATAAAGAGAAAAATCAATATGATTTACAGAGTCAAATATTTTTTCACCTCTAGTTATTTCATAAGTTACAAATTCTTTTCGAATTCTATTTGTTCCAAATTCTTGCAACAGACTTAATTCAAAAGAAATATTTTTTCTAAAATCTCTTGCTTTTGAGATTTTGTGATGATTAAATCTAGGCAGTAATGATACCCATTTAAACTCAGTTGAACTTTCTTGCCAAAATATTGGAAGAGTATTATTTGGACTACCATAGAAAAAACCAACCATTGATTGAGAATTAGAAAATCCTAACGCGCTCGTATATTTTAATTTACCTGATTTTAATTTTTCTGGCCTTGTTAATTTTTCCCCATATTTATAAGCGATTTTTCTATGTTCTTTTTGATTTCTATATCCAAAAAAATTGGCATCACTAGAGAAAACTTTTTTATAAATGTTTGAATGAGGTATTCGTATTTCATCAAAAATATTTTTTATTTTATTAATTCCATACTCCATTCCAGCGACTCCTATGAATATTACTTTGTTATATTTTTTACGGATATTTATTAAATCACTATTGTAATAATCACTAACTGACTTACCTGAACCAATGAAATCATCTATTAATATTAATGTATTATGAGAACTATCATAATCGTTTAAAATAGAACTATTTTGGCATAACTTAATTCTATCGGGATTACATTTAAACGTATTTGTCTTTTTTATTAGATAACTCATCATACTCCCGCTTTTTCCAAATTCTCCAATTGGGTGTATAACTAAATTCTGTTCTTTTGGTAGTTTTCTCAAGACTTGATTTAGCTCAGTATGAAAAATCTCTTCTATTTCATTTGAAGTATAAATTGTGAAACGTTTTATAAAATCAATTGCAAATGTTAACTCTTCTTTTTCGAAATTATTTAGCCATCTTAATATTCCCATTGGGTTAACCACGTTTTTTAGCCTTTTAGAAAGGATATCAAGTGTAATACTATCTATATGAACTTTAATTGACATATGTTTTTTCTTGTATGACGCACAACGTTTTGGTATAAAAACAGTTGCGTTTTAAGTGCGCGAGGAATTTCCGAAGGAAATTCAGAAGCAAACTTAAAAAAGCAATAGCCTTTGGTTAAGCACTAATTTAGCATTTTTTTTTATACGGTGTTGTAATTTCGTTGTGAAACATTTGAGTAAACACATTTTGGTTCCGTTTTCAACATTTCAGCGTTTGAGTGATTTCCTACATTTTAACTTTAAAACACTTTTTCTAAAAAAAAACCGTGAGAAAATTCCGCATTTTTGGTTTCGAGTTTGAGTAAATTCCAACGTTTTAATTCCGCAAAGATTTTCAATTCCGGTTGATTTGTAATTCGCGAGAGAGTGTTCCACAAAATTCAGTTTTCCAACATTGCTAAATTCCAAACTTGAGTGAATTCCACAAAGATTTTCAATTCAGAATTTGAGTGTTTTCCAGTTTTTTTACAAATTTAATTCGTTTTTTTTCAGCGTTTCAATTTTTCTGAACAATGAATTACAACGTTGTTGTATATGGTTTGTTGCGTGTTTTAAGCACCTAATTTAGTAAATAATTACCGACCAAGAAAGTCTGCGAGGACTTTCGAAAGTAGGCAAGAAGCCAGCAATAAATTATATACGGTGTTAGCCATAGTTATTTTTTCATTAGTTTAGAAATTAATTCAATTATAGAAATTATTTTTTTTGTTTGTTTTCCTTCGGTTATAAACTTTAATAACTCTTCTTTATGATTAGGGTTAATAAAAGTTTTCATATCCTTATATGTTTTATCTTTTTCGTTTAAAAGAATTAATTCATCTTGTAAAAGTTTTACTAAATTTTTGCCATCAATACCAAACGAATTTATTTTACCGAATTTATTTGGTTCTAAAACTATCCAATCGGTCAATCTTTTAAATTTTCCATTTGAATAAAAAATACGAGTAAAACTCTCAAGTAATAATTTTGATTTTTTTAGAGTATTTTCTTGGATTTCGTTATTGACTTCATAGGCTAAATCTAAACTGTTATCTTCATTGTTACAATTAATAAAATTAACTTTTGGAATTGTTGTCGCTTTTTTATTTTTACCTAATCCTTCTAAATTACAATTATAAAAGAATGTATTATTATTGTTATTACACTCCCAAAATAAGTTGTAATGTATAAAATCACACTTCTCAAAGGTTATATTAGAAAAATTAAAGCGCACTTTAGATTCTAAACTATTTATATACATTAGTTTGACATTATTTAATGTATTGTGACCGACAGAGAATAAATCTAAAAGTAATTTCGTGTTATGCTCTCTACTAATTGAAAAGAACTTAATATTTATAGATAAAGCTAAATTAAATAAGCCAGATATGGCTTTTCGTTTAGTTTTATAATCATCTAAATCATACTCATTTGTTTGTTCTATTAAATCACGTATTTTAAGGATATTGTCTTCTGTCCAATTTTTAGTGTTTTTTACGATATAATTAATAGTATCAGAACCGTGTGTTAACTTTTGACCAATAAGCTTGATTAAATCAAAATCTATAGGTTTTTCATCATCAATTTCCAGCATTTTCCTTAGAAATAAACTAGTGAAATAATTTTCAAAAAAATCATACTTAAAAGAAAATAGCTTAGTTTTTCTTGTGAATAATAGAAAAGGATGAGTTTGTAACGAATTTATTGTGTTATTATCTATATCTTTTAAATTAAGTGTATTAATTACGAAGCTTTTGAGTTCATCTTCCTTTATAAAACCTTTATTGTAAATAGCAAGTTGATTAAAAATAAGAATTTGAGAATCTACTGGAATTTGTTTTACTCTTTTTTCTTCTCTTTCACAAATTCTATAAATTATATAATCAATTTTATTCGTCTGATTTAGCCAATTTGATTCAACTGAAGAGTCTGAAAATAAAACTTCTTGGTCACTTTCAACAATTTCTTTTATTATATCTAATACGAAAGGATGGTAGTACGCGATATTGTTTTCATCAGGAATGTTAAAATCTTCAGAAATGGAAATTGCTTTTTTCTCCTTTCTTTCGTCAGGTCTAAAACTTTTATTGAAGAACTTATCTCTTCTTTCTATATCAAAAGGTTCTAATTCAATTGATTTAATTGATTTGTCAATAATATTAGTTTTGTCCCAGAAAAATGTCCTTGAAGTGATAACTATTTTAGTATTTCCTAAGCCAGAATTAGAACTTATTATTGAATTAAAGAAATGGTCTATATCTAAATAAACTGACCTTGAAACTATTTCTTCAAGTCCATCAACAATTAAAAGTAAGTTTCCTGCATCCATACTTAAAGAAAATAATTCTTTGTCAATAGAGCTCTCGTTTGAAGAATTAGAAGCAATGTAAAGGTTATACAAGTCTAATTTGTCTCCTGTTCTTTGTTGTTTATTTAATTGTTCTTGAATCTCAAAAGAGTCTATAAATAAAACATTTCTCCTTTTAGTTTGGCTATATTCATCAGAAATATATTTTGCAAAAGTTGTTTTTCCAATTCCAGCAGTTCCTTTTACAACAAGAATTGGACTATCTGTTTCTTCAAACCATTTCTTAATATTTAAGTTTTCACTTTTATAATTTGGTTCAATAAAATTTTTAATATTTAAATATTTCTCATCATCATCATCAAGATATTTTTCAATTAAACCTTCTATGAATTCATCTACATAATAGATGTTTAAAGGTTTAAATAACGATTGAATATTATTTTTTCGTTTTTCGAAATTTACTTGATTTTTTTCTTTAGGAATAAAAATGATGGTGTTGTTCTTAAAGATTACAGGATGTTTTTCTTTAAGAAATTCTAATGTTTTTGTTTGGATTATACCTTCATATAAGTACAAGTAAAACGTGACACTTCTCTTTACTTTATCTTCTTCACGAATTAAATGAAAACCAATTTTGTTCGCTTTACTTTCATAGATTTCAATTTCCTCAATTAAGTTAGACGTTGTGTAATTTGATATAATTTTTTTAAATAGCTTATATCCTCTAAATTGATTATTGTCTAATTCTTTTACGTCTTTAATTTTAAAGATATATTCGCCTCCTTTATGATTTTGGTCTGAAAGAGGGTAACCTTGTGGTTTCTGTAATAAATTAGAGTCAAACCTAGTCTTAACAAATTCTATTATTGAACCAAGTCTAATGTCATTTTTAGCATTTGAAAGAAATTCAATTATACTTTCTCCGAAGTAACTATTCTCTCCTTTACTACCACAATATGTTACTTCTCTTCCAGATGTTAATGCCCATCTTGAACTATATGTATCTAAATCAATAGATGTAGATTTACTTGGGTTGGTAAGAAGTAAAGATGTTGCAAAACAACAATCTGAAAGAATAATTATATGCTTGGAATTTATTTTGGATACTAGATTTAAAATTGTTTCATTTCCTATCCAGTTTGTTGTATTTTCTTGATGTCCATCAGATGGTACCCAAAAACCTCTATCAGAACTTTTCTTTAAACCACCGTGACCAGAAAAATATATTATCAGACTATCTTTTTCATTTAAAGTCTGAGAATAGTTTTCTAATTCATTTTGTATGTTAATACTTGTTGCATTTTCATTTATCAATTCAGTAATAAAATCATTTTCAAAAAAATACTTTTCAAGTAATACATACTTAAAATCTTGAACATCTTTAACACAGGTAGTGAGTAAACTTCCTTCTCCTTTAAATTTAGGGTATCTGTCTATTCCTATTAAAAGTAGATGGTTTCTCATATTTTTTTTTAATTATGGCTAACGGAGGGTTGTAAGGTTAGTAGCGCCTTTCACACTATAAGTTCTTAAACCGCTCATTTCAGTAAAAGTAAAAAAATATTTCTCAAACAAGCTAAAAACAGCTATTAACTTTACAAGTTGTTAGATAACGTAGTGCCGCCAAAAGTTCACTGCACTCAATGGCTTATTTTATGCACTATTCACCTTTTTTTTCTAAATCGAACCAGAATGCTCAGAATTAAGATAATAAGTAATAACTTATAAAACAGTTTATCAGCAAATATTTACTAGATTTTTTGCATTTAGATTTAGAAAAAAAAGGATGGTTACTCACGAACTCTTTTTTTGGATCAGATTGAACCAGAACGCAAACAATAACTTTCCAAATAAGTTTAATAACTAATTTCATTAAAAACTAAAAAAAAAATCGGAGAAAAAATTTCGTTGAAAAATAAGCAATTAATATCTTAGTTTCTGGCTTCAAAAAGTGTTTAAAAAAGCATATTCCTTTGATGCGTTTAAATCCCAAAAAAAGAATTCTAAGGCTATTAATCAGCAAGTAAAATGAATTGTTGAGGTTACTGTTATTCAGCGATTAAAATGCACTAAACTTCGTCTAGGCACTATGATTTTCTAACTATCTATATAACAGTAAAAATTTATTTTATCCCCTAAATTCAAAGGGTTTAAAAAAAAGTATTTACTTTTCTAATTATTTTTAGATATTTAGATTTAGTAATTTATTATATAGTATAAATATACTTGTTAATAACAAAACAGTAAAATTTATTTTTTACTAAAACGTCTCGAAAATTTGAATAAAAAATATACCGCGGCCGCCAAAAATATTATTTGAATTACTTGCCAAATAAAAACTCCTCCACTAAAGTCGTTTATTAATTCTTCCATAATATATTTTTAAAAAAAAACTTTAATAATTATCTCTCAACTCTTCAAAAACAGTTTGCATTTTACTTTTTACATCAGCATTAGAATGCATAAAATGATTATTCATATAACTGAATATCAAAATCTTACCAGATTTTGTAATTAAGTAACCACTTAAATTATAATTGTTCCCCAAAGTACCAGATTTTGCATGAATATATGGTTTTGGATTCCCAGAAAACCATTTTTTTAAAGTCCCTGTTTTTCCTCCAACAGGAAAAAATTGAAACAATCGTTCTTCAGGGATCTTTTGATACATTTTGGTTAAAACTTCCACAAAAGAAATGGGTGTAAATAAATTATACCTACTCAATCCAGAGCCATCTACCCAACGTGGTTTTTGTTGTAAATCTTTCAATTGATTTTCTAATAGATAGTTTCTTGCTTTTGCAGAACTTAACGTGTCTGAAAGAGTGGATGAAGCTAAAACTAAAATCTGTTCTGCTAAAAAATTATCGCTTACTTCCATCATTCTTTTAAACAAAGAGTCTTTAGGAATACTATACGCAATTGTAGACGGTTTTAAAGTCGATTTATGAATTAAACTTACTTTGTTAGGTAAAATATCATTCCAGAGATTTAAAAGCAAAGAATCGCTTATAATCATCGGAATTTCAGTATCTCTTTTTCTATTTCTTCCAAAGTAAAAAGAATTAGAAAACTCTTTTCTACCGTAACTTTTATCCGTTATTTTTAATTTATCAGCAAAATAATAAGGAGTTACATTTATGGAATCTTCATTTTGGACTGCTACTACATTTCCATACATAGGAAAAGCACTTCTTTCTGGACTAAAATAACTATCAAAATCTTCCCAAGCCCAACCTGGTCCATATCTTTTATCAGAGATATTATTGGTAATTAAATGTACTTTTTTATATTTTTTTGCCAATTTTAAAGCAGTACTATCTTTAAAAAATGGATGTAAAAAAGTAGGATCTCCTGTGGCTTGTATTGTAATTGTATCTTTATTTACAGCGTATTTAAAAGCCGGAATTGAATCTGGTAACATTTCTAAACCGGTAAACAGTGTAAAAATTTTGGTATTACTTGCGGGTGTAAAATACTTATCTGCATTATAATTATAAAGTACTTTATCTGCTTTTACATCATAAATATAAATGCCTGTAAATTGATTTTCAAAAAAAGGAGTAGTCATTATTTTATCTATATTATTTGATAGATTTACTACTTTACAACCAGCAATACTAGTGGTTAAAATAAAAATTACAAGTACTCTTTTAAGCATTTACACTATTTTTAAAATATTTTGTTTCTAAACTACAAATATTTTAGTTTGTGAAGATTATATATTGAATAAATATTTACCTTTGTTTTATGAATTCTACTCTTTTATTTATTAGTGGTCCAGAGGTTATGGTTGTCATGTTAATTGTGGTGATGCTTTTTGGTGCAGATAAGATTCCTGAAATAGCCAGAGGATTAGGAAAAGGAATGCGTCAGGTAAAAGATGCAACCAATGATATTAAGAGAGAAATTAACGAAAGTTCTAAATTACCAAAAACAGAAACTGATTCTACCAAAGAAGTTACTCAAGGCGTTAATGAGGAATTAAAAAGTATTACAAAAGACATTAACAAAGGAATTAATTCTGTAAAAGATAATATTGAAGATCTAACAGGACCAATAAAAAGAAATTTTTAGTCGTTTTTTATTATTTCACTCTACTAACTGTTAAACCATCTCTAATTGGTAAAAGAACAGTTTCTATTCTATCATCTGTATTTAATAGTTTATTATACGCTAAAAGTACTTTAGTGTCTTTGTCTTTAGCATCTAATTTTTCTACCACTTTACCACTCCAAAGTACATTATCAGACAAAATAATTCCGCCAGAATTCATTTTATCAATAATTAAATGAAAATAGTTGATGTAATTCTTTTTATCAGCATCAATAAAAACCAAATCAAACTTCTCATCAATAGTTGGTATGATCTCTATGGCATTACCTACAATTTGTTTTATTTGACTTCTAAAACCAGATTTCTCAAAGTATTTATTTTGAAGATTTTCTAGTTCCTCATTCTTATCTAAAGTAAAAATTTTTCCTTCGGATGCTAAACCTTCCGCTAAACATAAAGCAGAATAACCAGTATAAGTACCAATTTCTAAAATGTTTTTGGGTTGCATTAATTTTGAAATCATAGACAATACTCTCCCTTGAAAAGCACCACTTAACATTCTAGGATTCAATACTTTTTGCCAAGTTTCTTTACTTAATTCTTTTAAAATTGTTGGTTCTTGTTGCGAATGTTCCACAACGTAATTATCTATATTTTCTGGTAAAAAATGCATCTGATATCTGGTCGAGCGCAGTCGAGACCTTATTAAGTTTCTCTAAAAACCTCTCGACTGCGCTCGAGAAGACAAAAAGCTAAAGTACAAAAAAACGGAATCTATATTTCTATAAATCCCGTTTCAATCTAACAAAAAATCAAAAATTGTGATTTTCTAAAAATCACCAAAATATTTTTATATCTTAATTTTATCTAGCTCCTTTTTCAAAGCTTCCTTTTCTTCTTTACTTAAACAACGTTTTGTTTCTTTACAGCTTTTTGCATGCCCTTTATACAAATTTGTAAGCGTATTATTTTGCTTTGTATATAAAGAACAAACCTTACATCGTAAAAAATGAATACTTAATTTCACTTTTTCTCCTAAAGTAGCAGCTCCATATTGGCTTTTGTCACAAATGGTTGTGGCTTCGTCGCAAGTAATTCTTAAACTTTTAAACATTTCTTAATTATTAAACCAATTATCTTCCATACATTTTCTGAGCTGTGTTCTTGCTCTATGAATGATAACCCATAGGTTAGACGCCGTAATATCTAACTCCTTACAAATTTCTTCAGTTTCAAACTCTTGTATGGTTTTCATTCTAAAAACCATCGCATATTTTTCAGGTAAAGCATCTATACAAGATTCTAACTGACTTTTTAATTCTTCGTTTTCAATGGTTTTTTCAGATTGATTGTCCCAACTCTGTGGCACTCTCTCTTCTATCCAATTACCTTCATTTTCACCATCATCATAAAAATTCATTCTAACTTCGGCTTGTCCTTTTTTAGAATTTATTTTACGGTAATGATCTATTATTTTTCTTTTTAAAATAGAAATTAACCAAGTTCTTTCCGTTGATTTACCTTGAAAATTTTTGGCAGATTTTAATCCGGCAAAAAAAGTATCTTGAACTAAGTCTTTAGCTAAATCACCGTTATTTACACGTACAACAGCATAATTATACATATAATCTGCATAATTATCTATCCATTTGTCTGTATTTAATAAAACTTGCTCTTGTATCATTTGATAAATAAAATCCAAATATAATGTTATTCTGTATTACTTTAAAATTTCGTCTCCGATTTATAGCTACCAAAATAATTAACCTATTAAATTTTGCGTCTGAAAAACATCAATAATCTGTATATTTTATAACGCAATAAATCTAAGCAAATAATCAATTCATATTTTTTATTTACTTAAGATTAACGAAAGATTAACTAGTTTAATATTTAATGCTTTTTCTTACATTTACAGTCATTAAAAAAAACATAAAATATGTCAGCAGCAAAAAAAGAATATAAAAAAGTTACGGTAAAGTCTTTAGTAGATATGAAGAAAAATGGAGAGAAAATTTCCATGTTAACTGCGTATGATTTTACAATGGCAAAAATTTTAGATGGCGCTGGTATTGATGTGCTTTTGGTTGGTGATTCTGCCTCTAATGTTATGGCAGGACATGAAACTACATTGCCTATTACTTTAGATCAAATGATTTATCATGCAAGTTCTGTTGTTAGAGCTATCACTAGATGTTTAGTGGTTGTAGACTTGCCTTTTGGTAGTTACCAATCTGACCCAAAAGAAGCACTGCGTTCTGCCATTAGAATTATGAAAGAATCTGGCGGACATTCTATTAAATTAGAAGGTGGTAAAGAAATTAAAGAATCTATAAAAAGAATTTTAAATGCCGGAATTCCTGTAATGGGGCATTTAGGTTTAACACCACAATCTATCTATAAGTTTGGTACCTATACCGTTAGAGCAAAAGAAGAAGAAGAAGCAGAACAATTAATGGAAGATGCGTTAATGTTAGAAAGACTAGGCTGTTTTGCCGTTGTTTTAGAAAAAGTACCTGCCAAATTAGCCAAAGAAGTTGCAGAGGCAATCTCTATTCCTGTTATTGGTATTGGAGCCGGAAATGGTGTTGACGGTCAGGTTTTAGTAACCCATGATATGTTAGGAATGACGCATGAATTTCATCCTCGTTTTTTACGTAGATATTTAGATATGCATACAGAAATGACTGGTGCCTTTAAAAACTATATTGATGATGTAAAAAGTGGCGATTTCCCAAGCGATAAAGAACAGTATTAATTTAGATGGTTAGATGGTTAGATGGAAATTTCTAAAATCCAATATATTAAACTACCAATAATCTGTTAAATTGGATTGTTAGATCGTTAGATTGTTGGATTGTAATTTCTAATAATCTAAAATACTAAAAATCTAGTAATCTGTTTATTTAGGTATATGTATAGAATAGACTCGTAATTCAAAAATATTGTTCTCTAATAATATGGATTGTTGGATTGTAATTTCTAAAAATCTAGTAATCTAGTAATCTAGTAATCTAAAAAAAATAAAAAATGCATCGCTATAAGGATTTAAAGTTTTGGCAGTTAAGTAGAGTCTTTTGTAAAGATATTTACCTTATTACAAAGTATTTTCCTAATGATGAAAAATTTGGATTGACATCTCAATTAAGAAGAGCATCAGTATCAATTCCATCAAATATTGCTGAAGGAGCTTCAATGGTATCTAATAAAGATTTTGCTCGGTTTTTAAGAATTTCCTTAGGTTCTTGTTATGAAATAGAAACTCAATTACTAATTTCATGTGATTTAGATTTTATTCAAAAAGAAGAATTAGAAAAACTTCAACACACTTTAGACCAAATTATAAAAATGATGTCAAGATTTATTTCCACTCTAAAAATCTAAAAATCAAACTATCTAAAAATCGAATTTTGAAAATACTACACCTAGACTCAAATCATCCTTTATTATTAAATCAATTAAACGATTTAGGCTATACGAACCATGAAGATTATACTTCTTCAAAAGAAGAAATTTTAGCTAAAATTCACAACTACGATGGTTTTATAATTAGAAGTCGTTTTTCTATTGATAAAGCATTTTTAGATAAAGCAACCAATTTAAAGTTTATTGGACGTGTTGGTGCTGGGCTAGAAAATATAGATTGTGAATATGCAGAAAGCTTAGGAATTACTTTAATTGCCGCGCCTGAAGGAAATAGAAACGCTGTAGGAGAACATAGCTTAGGAATGCTATTATCATTATTTAACAAGCTAAACAAAGCGGATAAAGAAGTTAGAAACGGAAAATGGCTACGCGAAGAAAACCGAGGTATTGAACTAGACGGAAGAACAGTTGGTTTAATTGGTTATGGAAATATGGGTAAATCTTTCGCTAAAAAACTACGTGGTTTTGATGTTGAAGTACTGTGTTATGATATAAAACCAAATGTTGGCGATGCTAATTGCAAACAAGTTTCTTTAGAAGAATTACAAGAAAAAGCAGCAATTTTAAGTTTGCACATACCACAAACCGAACTTACTCAAAAAATGATCAATGCCGATTTTATAAATGGTTTTAAAAATAATTTTTGGTTGATAAATACTGCACGTGGAAAATCTGTAGTCACCAAAGATTTAGTTTCAGCTTTAAAAACGGGTAAAATTTTAGGTGCAGGTTTAGATGTTTTAGAATATGAAAAAGCATCTTTTGAAAATCTTTTTTCTGATGATAAAATGCCAGCAGCTTTTCAATATTTAATCAATTCAGAAAACGTTTTGTTAACGCCTCATGTTGCTGGTTGGACCATTGAAAGTAAAGAAAGATTAGCGCAAACCATCGTAGATAAAATTAAGGCTAAATTTTGTTAGATACTTTTATAATATAAAACCTAACAAGAAATTACATAGGTTTGTGTTATCACTGTTATGGGATTTCTCCTAAAGTCGAAATAACAATTTTGTGTGTTTTTTATGTTCAGCTATGGTTACACCCAGATTTGTCATTTCGACCCTTTTGGGAGAAATCTCATAAAGTTGCTCAGTTTTACATTAGCTTCTTTATAGGTTTATTCAAAACTTCTAATTCACAAAATATGTTTAACTTGTAATCCTTTCTCTTTCCGAACAAAGAATAAGAAGAACCTTATTATTGTCAAATTTGAAGAGATTTATCAATCAACAAAAAAAGTCTCATTTCAAAATGACAATTGTATACACCTAAAATTATGCAATACAAAGCCACATCAGCAGAAGATTATATAGATCAGGTTCCGGAAGAACGTAAAAGTGCGTTACATAAATTACGTAAAATCATTAAAGAAAACCTACCAAATGGTTTTGAAGAAGGCATTCAATACGGAATGATTGGGTTTTATGTTCCTCATAAATTGTATCCAGACGGATATCATTGTACCCCAAAAGAGCCCTTACCTTTTATGAGTTTTGCTTCACAAAAAAATTCTATAAATTTATATCATAGCGGTATTTATGCCATTCCAGAAATTAAAGATTGGTTTGTCAACGAATATCCTAAACATTGCAAACGTACATTAGATATGCGTACAAGTTGTATCCGTTTTAAAAAAATCGAAGAAATTCCTTTTGAATTAATTGCTGAATTATGTAAAAAAATAACTGTTGATGAGTGGATCGCAGTTTATGAAACTAATATTAAAAAGAAGTAGTTTATGAAAAATAGAGTTACAGGAATTGGTGGAGTATTTTTTAAATCTGAAGATGCAAAAGCAGCCAAAGAATGGTATAAAAATCACTTAGGTTTTAATACAGATGAATGGGGTTGTACTTTTTGGTGGAAAGATGAAAACGGAAATAAATGCTCTACACAATGGAGTCCGTTTGCAGAGGATACCAAACATTTTGAACCTTCTAAAAAGGACTTTATGTTTAATTATAGAGTAGAAAATTTAGTAGAATTATTAGCTGAATTAAAGAAAGAAGGTGTTACTATTGTAGGTGAAATGGAAGAATACGACTATGGTAAATTCGGTTGGATTTTAGACAACGAAGGAAATAAAATTGAGCTATGGGAACCTATTGATAAAGCTTTTCTTTAGTTTTACATAACAATAATATAATCAAAAAAATCATGAAAGAAAAAAATAAAAATTCAGACGAAGAAGTAAAAAAAGCAACAAGTTCTATTGCTAATGAAACAAAAGAGAACATTGAAAATACCAAACAGAAATCTAACGAATTTGCAGATACTGCAAAAGAGAAAACAACCGAGTTTGTAGATGATGCTAAAGAAGCTTTAGAGAGTGCAAAAGAAAAAGTAAACGAGCTTTTATCTGATGAAAATATAGAAAAGGTAAAACACAAAGCAGAAGAATATACAGAAATAGCAAAACAAAAAACAACTGAGTTTACAGAAGACGCCAAAGAAACTTTTGAAGACATTAAAGAAAATGCATCTGAATTAGCTGGAGAAGCTGCAGAACATTTAACTGATTTTGCAGAAGATGCCAAAGAGGAACTAAAAGAGATCAAAGAAAAGTCTAAAAGCTTTTTACAACGCTTATTCGGAAAATAATAAAGAGAAGTAATTATGCGTTTTTTATCTGAATACCCAACGGAGGTTTTAATCTTACTCTTTTTAATAATCACTTATTTAATATCTGCCTTTGAAAAAATTTCTGATTGGAAAGGAAGTGTGAATTATATAGAAAGTCATTTTAAAAATTCTCCTTTAAAAAATAAAGTTTCTTTTTTATTGACAATTCTTTTCATAACAGAAATTATTGCATCGATATTAATGATAATTGGAGTGTATCAAATTTACATTTTTCAAATAAAAGAAATTGCATTACTCGGAATAGAGCTTTCTGCGGTAAGTATAATTTTTATGCTTATTGGTCAACGTTTGGCAAAAGATTATCCAGGAGCAATGTCTTTAGGTGTCTATTTTATCATTACACTTTGTGGTGTATATTTATTAAATAAGTAAAATTGATAGTTTTTTAATTATCCTATAAATAATATTTATAAAAAAAGCCCTTAAAACAATCGTTTTAAGGGCTTTTTAAATTTTATTAAACAACTAATACTATTCCTTATATAAAAATGATTTACAAATAGTTTAAAATCGATTTTAGCTCTTTTTAACTACATATATTAAGGAAGAGTACTCAGAAGTTGTTCTTGCTTTAAGATTTGAAACAAAACCTCTATGAAAAGCTTTAAGCGGATTCATTTTACCAGTTTTATATTTTTCACTTAAAAGAGAAACATAATAAGAATCAAATTTCATGGGTATCGTTTTTTCTACCACCATATTTTCTTCAGAAAACAGTTTATGAATTGAGGTTTGAGAAAAATGCCAAAGATGTCTTGGTACATCAAAAGCAGCCCAGTATTCTTTATAATATTTTGCATCGTCGCTTTTATAATTTGGAACCGCAATTACAATCCTTCCATTTTCAGAAAGTAGCTCTTTTAACTTTATAATATATTCCGATAATTTTTCTACATGTTCTAAAACATGCCAGAGAGTAATTACATCAAACTTTTTATTTTCAATTTCAAGTAATTCCTCTTGTAAAACAATTCCTTTTTCATTGGCAATATTTCTTGCATCAGCACTTGGTTCTATACCTAAAACATTCCACCCATTAACATCACATATTTTTAAAAAATCTCCTGTCCCTGCTCCAACATCTAAAATATTTTTAGACTCCGTTTTAAAAGAATTAATTAGCGCTAGTTTTCTTTTTAAGGTTATATTTTTTACAGCTTGATATACTTTATCCATCAATGATTTTTTACTATCAGTATGTGAAATATAGTTTTCACTTTTGTAGTAATTTTCTAAATCTACAGGCACTGGTGAAGTCACCAACATATCGTATTCTGTATTAAACATTACTTCATAAGTTTCATCTGAAACCGTAAAATCTTTACAATTTAAAAAAGGCTCTAATTTTGTATGAAGCACTCTTTTTTTCCCCATAATACTTTTTCTTTTCAAAATGTTCCACGAGGAACATTCACATTTTTTTTCATTATACTATCTACCCATATACACTAAAAGCACAGAAATGTCGCTGGGAGAAACGCCACTAATTCTACTTGCTTGTGATATAGATGTTGGTTGAATTTTACTTAATTTTTCTCTCGCCTCAAATGAAATCGATTTTACTTTTTGATAATCAAATTTAGAAGGAATCATTACATTCTCTAATCTATTTAATTTATCTGCATTGTTTTTCTCTTTCTCTATATAACCAGAGTATTTTAAATGAATAACAGCTTGCTCAATTGCTTCTTTGTCAATTTTATTTTCTTCTAAAAAGACGTTTAATTTCTCGACACTTTTAAAATCAGAAAAATCTAATTGAGGTCTTGCTGCTATTTTATAAAGCTTCATAGATTGATTAATTAAAGCCAAACCTTTTGCTTCTAAAATAGGATTTATCTCTTCTTGCTTTACACTTGTATTTTGTAAAAACTGAATTAATAAATCTGCTTTTTCTTGTTTTTCTATTACTCTATCTAATCTCTCTTGAGATGCTAAACCTAATTTAAACCCTAACGGAGTTAATCTTAAATCTGCATTATCTTGTCTTAACAAGGTTCTATATTCTGCTCTAGATGTAAACATTCTATAAGGCTCTTCGGTTCCTTTAGTAATTAAATCATCTATTAAAACACCTATATAAGCTTCGTTCCTTTTTAAAATAAATGGCTCTTTTTCTTGCGTTTTTAATGCTGCATTTACACCAGCCATTAAACCTTGTGCTGCCGCTTCTTCATAACCTGTTGTTCCGTTTATTTGACCTGCGAAAAATAAATTTTCTATAATTTTTGTTTCTAGAGAATGTTTTAATTGTGTAGGTGGAAAAAAGTCATATTCTATTGCATACCCATAACGTAAGAATTTTACATTTTCGAAACCAGCTACAGAACGAATTGCTTTGTCCTGGACATCTTCTGGAAGAGAAGTTGAAAACCCATTTACATACATTTCACAAGTAGTCCATCCTTCTGGCTCAATAAACATTTGATGTCTATCTTTAGTTGAAAAACGATCTATCTTATCTTCTATCGAAGGACAATATCTTGGCCCTGTAGATTTAATTCTACCATTAAACATTGGCGATCTATCAAACCCTGTACGCAACAAATCGTGCACATCTAAATTGGTATACGTAAGCCAACATGAACGTTGTTTTACCAATGCTTTAGTAGTTGGTAAATAAGAAAACTTTTCTGTTACTTCATCACCAGGTTGCTCAATCATTTTAGAATAATCTAAAGATCGTCCATCAACTCTTGGTGGCGTTCCAGTCTTCATTCTACCAGATTCAAAACCTTTAGCAACTAAATCTTCTGTAATACCGGTAGATGCTCCTTCTCCTGCTCTACCTCCACCAAAACTTTTATCACCAATATGAATTAAACCGTTTAAAAAAGTACCTGCAGTAATTACCACGGTCTTTGCTTTTATTTCTAAACCTAAAGCCGTTTTAACTCCTATAATTTTGTTGCCATCAAACAATAAACCATTTACAGAATCTTGATAAAAATCTACATTTTCTGTTTGCTCTAACATCGTTCTCCAACATTCTGCAAACTGCATTCTGTCTGATTGCGCTCTTGGACTCCACATTGCAGGTCCTTTAGATTTGTTAAGCATTTTAAATTGAATAGCGGTCTTATCAGTTACAATTCCACTGTAACCTCCTAGTGCATCAATCTCTCTTATTATTTGTCCTTTTGCGATTCCGCCCATGGCTGGATTACAACTCATTTGTGCAATATTTTGCAAATTCATTGTAATTAATAAGGTATGTGCACCCATATTAGCAGCGGATGCAGCAGCCTCACTTCCTGCGTGACCACCTCCTACTACAATAACATCGTATGTTGTTGAAAATAAACTCATTTTTTTATAGTTCCACGTGAAACTCTCTTAATTTTTAATTACTAATTTCTTAATTAAAGGCTGCCAATGCTTTATTCTCGGCTGCTCTCATCTTCTTTTTTTCTTCTTCAGACTTATCTTTATAACCCATATAATGCAATACACCATGAATCATTACTCTATGCAATTCATCTATAAAATCTTCCTTAAAATCTGTTGCATTATCTGCTACCCGTTCTACAGAAATATAAATATCACCACTCACCAACTTCCCTAAAGTGTTATCAAAACTAATAACATCTGTAAGTGTATCATGTTGTAAAAACTCCACATTTAATTTATGAAGATATGCATCATCACAAAAAATATAATTGATTTCACCAATACTATAATCATGATTTGAAACAATAGTATCTACCCAATATTCTAGCAGATTTTCATGATCTAATTTAAATTCAGTTTCGTAATTAAAAGTTACCATACCTACTCTTTTTTTATGTCAGAAAAATATTGTCTGACTTTCTTTTTATAATTTAGCTGCAAAGGTAACGATTGTCTATTTAATATTTCTGTTTGATTGTAAAACTGCTTTTTAAATTGAATAGCTTTTATATTCCGTTTTTGAGATTCCTTTAAACTAGCATTCGATTTTCTCTTTTTATCTTCTCCTTGCTCTAACGCCGCCTTATCTAATTTTAATAATTCGTAATTTAAATGCTCCATTTTTTGAAGCGTTCCAGCATTAAAACCTTTTTCTAAAATTTCGTTTTCTAAATCCTCCATCTTCTTTAAAGCTTTCTTAGCATCAGAATTACCACCATTACCATCTCCCTCAGACAACCTAATTTGTTTTTGCAATTCTTGCCTTAATAAACTTTGCTGCTTATAAATTTCATAGATTTCTCCATTTAAATCATCACTAGCACCACCTTCTCCATCTTCACCTTTCTTACCATCTTTACCTGGTTTATCCCCTTTACCTTCTTTTCCTTTTTCACCTTTCTCTCCAGGCTTACCCTTTTCTCCAGGTTTCTTTCCTTTCTTCATTCCATCCTTCATCTTTTTAGACAATTCTCCCTGTTTCTTAATTAAATCTGGCAGACTAAATCCTTGTCCTTTTCCTTTCTTTCCTTTACCCATTTTCATGGACATAGAATTTTTCATACTACTTAAAATGTTACTTAAATAATCTGCTAAACTATTTACAGAAGTCATTACATAACGTTGGTTAGACACTCCGTTTATAAAGAGATTTTCAGAAAAATTATATAAAGACTGTTCTAAATTATAATGAGTAGTAGATAAATCATCCTTAATTTTAGATGAAATTTTAGGCACTCGCATAGACAACACATACAAGCTATCGTCTATATGTTCAAAATAAGTTCTTAGTTCATTTTGCCTCTTTAAGTCCTTACCAAAATTTGGATGTGACGTAGAACTTTCTTCAAACTTATTCATTAATTTTTCCTGACCAAAAGAAAAAATAACTAAGTTTTCTAAAATTTTTCGCAAGTCATCCATATTCTCTTCCATAGATTCCCCTTCCATATCCAGCATCGCTTTTTGCATTTTAGCGCTCATTTCTTTCATCTTTTTAGATGATTTCTTTTGACTACTTTTTGCTTCACTCTTATTTTCTTTAGAAAGTTCTTCTTCAGACATATTTAATTCTTCCTCTATATTTTCTTTTTCATCTTCCACATCCGGAAGTTCCATAGGTTCTTTTAATTTTTCATTATCCTTATTTAAGTCATCCAACTCCTTCTTAATAGCATCAAACTCCTTTTTAATATCTTTCTGAGCATCTAAAGTAGCTTCTTTGCTTTCTGATAACTCCTCTTGTTTTTTAGATAATTTATCAATCTTATCTGCAATTTGCATTGTTTTCTGCTCTACATAAAAACGCTTCGTCAATTCTAAAATACGTTCTAAACTTCTTTCTTGTTGCTTATTTTGTTGTGATAATTCTTTCGCTTTTTTTAACAAATCATCTTTGTTAAGTTTCTCTGCCATTTTCTGAATTTCATCTAAAAGCTTTTGTTGCTTGTCTAATTTCTTTAATTCCTCAATACGCTTTTTTAACTCTTCTTTTTTATTCTGAAGATCCTCATTTTCTTCTTTCTTTTCCTCTAAATTATCTTGTAATTTTTCAGTTTGATGTTGCATCATTTTATTATAATTGTTCTGACGCTCTACTAACTTTTCTATTTTCTTTTTATCATTCCAATTAAACTTCTTCTTTCCTTGTAAATCTTGCTGAACCTTTTCTAAATTTTTCTGTTGATTCTTTTGTTTCTGTATAGAATTTTCAATATTATTAATGGTATTTTTTTGTTCTTGCAATAACTCCTCCTCTACTTCATCACTTGTTTTTTGCCGAAAATTAAAAACTTTACTCTTAGTTTTTTTACCTCCGTTTACAGCATCATTATCTGAAACCTGAAAATAGAATTCATAATTAACACCTTCTATAAGATTTAATCCTATCGGAAATTGATAAAAAAAAGATTGAATATTTTGATTGGATATTTCTAAATTGCAGCTATTTTTAATTGCTGATTGTAACTCATTATAATAAACAATCTGTAATTTTCTAATACCATAATCATCAGAAATCTGACCAGCAAATTCTGATGTTCCACGTGAAACACTATCAATATTAGATTGCACACTAATTAAAGGAAACTCATCTTTTACAACATCTACAGAAAATTGTAAATTCTCAAAATCTTTTAAATTATTATTTGAAGAAGCAATATTGTAATTCAGTGTATTTTTAATTGTTTTAGAATATTTAAATTGATGCTCATCTATTTGCCTAAAAAAAGATCTCATTTTATTGTAAATAAAAGCCACAGAATCTGTTTGGTTTGTAGATACATTCCAAGTAATGGTTGTACCTTCGGGAACTATAATATTACCAGAGTTTTTAATAGTTTCATTTTTCTTATTTAGATATCTTGGATAATTAATATCTAAAGAAATACTATTAATGGTAGGTGTTTTTATTACTTCTATATTATAATTTTGAGATTGAACCCCATTTGCTTCAATAAAAAAATCAATTGGATTTTGAACATCAGAAAACGTATAAGAAAACGTTCCGTTCCCATTATTTTGTAAAAAATATTTCTGATTTTCAAAATGGATCTGTGACTCCATAGGTAACACTTTTCCTTGGGTCTCAACCAAAATAGAAATAGACTTTCCTTGTACCACTTTTAAATCCGTATTATTTAATAAAAATTTAAATGGAGCAGGCGGATTATATGCCGTATTATGATGTACAACACGTTGTAAACTTTGAGATAATTTATCGTTATTATCTGTAAATAAGGTAATTAAAAAAATTAAAATAGGAATTATAGCATATTTTAAGTACTTTTTATTCTTTTTAAAATCTACAGCCTTTACAAATGGAATTGGTTGTAACTCTTCTGATTTTTGATCAATACTAGCCAACAATAAATCAGAATTATTACTGTTTTTTTTCAATTGCAAAACATTCAATAATTTATCTTGAACCGCAGGAAAATGATCTCCAATAATTTTAGAAGATTGCTCAAAAGAAATTCCTTTTCTTAAACCAACTAATTTAAAAATTGGGATAAAAATAAATCGAACTAACAAAAACAACTCTACTAATAAGAAAACCCAAAATAAAATAGTTCTAGCGGTTGGCTTTAACCACAAAAAATATTCTATAAATACCGTGAAAAAAAAATACAAAAATCCTAAGGAAATAAATAATATACTTCCTTTTATCAATTCACTTATGTAATACTTCCGTGTAAACTGACGTAATTTCTCCTCAATTTTTTTAAATCCGCTCATAATTAACTAATAAAAATACTATTTTTACTTCGATACACCATCAAATAATTGTTAAAACGATTTTTGTAAGTATTTATAAACTTGTTCTACCAAAAAATTAACCTGTCAATTACAATCAAAATTACATCCATTTATATGAAAAAAGTAACGCTATTATTATTCCTTTTAACAAGTTTATCAATATTTTCTCAAGGACCTTGGACTCAAAAAAAAGGAAAATTTTACACACAAATTTCGTTCACTACAATACCTAGTTATAACGAATTATTTGGCAACCCAGATTATGAAATTCCAGGTAAAATAACAGACAATACAATTCAACTTTATAGTGAATATGGTATTACAGATAATACAACATTGATTGTAAATGTGCCTTATAAAATTATTAAACATAAAGGATTAGTAAATCCTTGTTTAATTGGTCCTTGCCCAGAACATTCAAATAAAGAAAATAATTTAGGAAATATTGAAATTGGGATAAAACACAATTATTATAAAAAAGACTGGCTACTTTCTGCTCAGTTTTCTGTTGAAGCAAACACGGGTTCTTTTGATAAAAATTCGGGAATTAGAACGGGTTATAATGCATATACTTTCACTCCCCTATTTTTAGCTGGAAAAAGTTTTAAGAAATCTTATTTACAAACTTTTATAGGAACTAAAATTAGAACTAACAACTATAGTTCTAACTTTAAAGTTGGTGGTGAGTATGGTGGTAAAGTTTCTAAAAACATTTGGTTGATAGGTTTTCTAGATATCGAAAAATCATTTAAAAATGGTGATGTTGTTTTACCTTATTCAAATTTAGATACAGGTTTATATGTTAACAACCAAGAATATGGTGTAGTTGGTATAAAAGCAATTGGAGAGTTTTCTAATAATTTTGGAATTACAGCAAGTTTACCAGCTGCCTTTTTTGGAAACAATGTTGCCAAACAAGTTGCTTTATCGGTAGGACTTTATAAGAAGTTTTAGAAAATTACAATTCAATATATTAAAACTTCGACAAGCTCAGTTTGACATTTTGAGTATAAATTGATATTCGTATTTAATTTATACTATTATAAAATTCATAAAAAATCTATGCATCCAATTAAAAAGACCAATGTCTGTTGGAACTTGTAGAAGACTTTTTAGCACCATTCATTTAGAACCTAATAAGATTATTTATATTTATTCCTCTTTTGTAATTCAAAAACACCGCTATTTTTTCTTTTCTCTAATTTCTATTCTCTCTTTTAAAAAGTATCTTTGCACATTAAAAAAATACCTTAAATATTTTTTAAGGTACATTAACAATGTCTTTCCTGAAAAATCAGGAATTTAAAAATAAAAAAAATGGAATCTAATGTTCGCGTTCGTTTTGCACCAAGTCCTACAGGACCTTTACATATTGGAGGTGTAAGAACAGCTTTATACAATTATTTATTTGCTAAAAAATATAATGGAACTTTTGTACTTCGTATAGAAGATACAGACCAAACGCGTTATGTTGCAAATGCAGAACAATATATTATAGACGCTTTAGAATGGTGTAATATTCCTTTTGATGAAGGTCCAGGAAAGAACGAAAAATTTGGTCCTTACAGACAATCGGAACGTAAAGAATTATACAAAGAATATGCAGATAAACTAATAGCAACTGATTGGGCATATTACTGTTTTGATTCTCCGGAAGCCTTAGATGCAGAAAGAAAAGCACACGAAGCAGAAGGAAAAACCTTTATTTACAATTGGCATAACAGAGCTGGCGGAACGTTAGTAAATTCTTTAGTTTTAACAGATGATGAAGTACAAGCTAAAATAAATGCTGGTGAGAATTATGTAATCCGTTTTAAAACGCCACAAGATGAGCTTTTAAGAATGGAAGATGAAATACGTGGTAATATTAGAATTGACACCAATACTTTAGATGATAAAATTTTATTTAAAGGAGACGGAATGCCAACGTATCATTTAGCTAATATTGTTGATGATCATTTAATGGAAATCTCTCACGTAATTCGTGGTGAAGAATGGTTACCTTCTATGCCTTTGCATGTTTTATTATACAAAGCTTTTGGTTGGGACGCTCCTAAATTTGCGCATTTACCATTAATTTTAAAACCAGTTGGTAAAGGAAAATTAAGCAAACGTGATGGCGATAAATTAGGTTTCCCAGTATTTCCTTTAGAATATACCAACGAAGTTTCTGGCGATGTTTCACGTGGATATAAAGAAGATGGTTATTTTTCTGATGCCTTTATTAACATGTTGGCTTTCTTAGGATGGAATCCTGGAACAGAACAAGAAATTTTTAATTTAGAAGGATTAATTGAAGCTTTCGAATTAAAACGTGTTAGTAAATCTGGCGCAAAATTTAATCCGGATAAAGCTAAATGGTTCAATCAACAATATATGCAGACCAAGTCTGATGATGAGTTGACGGATTTATACTTGCCTATTTTAGCTGAAAAAGGAATTACAAAAGACAAAGAGTTTGTTTTAAACGTAGTTGCATCAATTAAAGAAAGAGCAACTTTTGTAAATGATTTTTGGGATTTATCTAGTTTCTTTTTCAAAACTCCAACAGAATACGATGCAAAAGCTTCCAAAAAGAATTGGAAGCCAGAAACTGGCTCGTTAATGCAAGAGTTAGTATCAGTTATTGAAAAAATACAAGATTTTTCATCAGAAAATACCGAGAAAGAAATTAAAGAATGGATTACTGCTAAAGAAATTGGTTTTGGTAAAGTAATGCAACCTTTACGATTGTCTTTAGTTGGTAAATTAGCTGGTCCTCACCTATTTGATATCATTGCAATGATAGGTAAAGAAGAAACAATTAAAAGGATAGAAAACGCAATTGAAAAATTGTAGCTAAGAATTTTACCAAATAAGAATAATAACATACAGTTTTGTCATTTCAACGAACGGAGAAATCACATAAAGTTAGATAATTTCAGATATCATAAATTATGAGATTTCTCCTATCGTCGAAATGACAATTGGACGTATTATTATTTTTTTTTCGTAAAATTGAATCGAAATGTTTTTAATATCTTGCAGGAAAAATAAAATTATCATCATGAAAAAAATAATCTTACTTATAGCATTAAGTTGTGTTTTTACAACTCAAGCTCAATATGGGTACGGAAACAATAATGGTAGACAACGACAAAATCAATTGCCGCAAACCGAACAAAAGGCTCCAGAACCTAATTTTGATGTAGAAAGATATATTGGTATTGTAAATTATGATATAGAAAAAGCAGCTAAAAAATCGAGTATAAAGCTATCATCTAACGTAGGTAAAGAATTTTCTAAGGTATTAACCAAATACAATAAAGATATTAAAGATATTACTAGAATTAACACTTTTGTATTAAGAAGCACTAAAGATTTGGTTGAGAACTATCAGAAAAAAGTCATAAAAACTGGGGATAATTCTTCTCAGAAAAAAGTAATGACAAAAATGGGAGAAAACCTAAAACCAATTTCTGAAATTCTAAAGAAAGAAGATTTAATATTGGATAAAAAAATGAAAGTTTTACTTTCTGAAAAACAATATAAAAAGTGGATTAAATACAATAGAAAAATATATAAAATTTTTCCGAAAGAAGAAGCATAAAGAAAACACTTAACAACTTTTAAAAATCCTGTAAAATTTACGTTTTACAGGATTTTCTTTTTAAAAAATTGTAACATTTATATAAAAGTGCGTCCTATAAATAACTACTGAAAATCAGTATCTTTACATAAAACAAATTATTAACTTATTTAAAAATAAACTATGATACCAACTTCTATTATTATTCCTATTGTTATAATTGCACTTATCTTGTTTTCATCATTTTTTATGGTGAAGCAACAAACTGCTGCTATTATTGAGCGTTTTGGAAAATTTCATAGCATTAAACAATCTGGACTGAAATTAAAAATTCCTTTTGTTGATAAAATTGCTGGAAAATTGAGTTTAAAAATTCAACAATTAGATGTTATTATTGAAACAAAAACCTTAGATGATGTTTTTGTAAAATTAAAAGTTTCTGTACAATATAAAGTAATTACAGAAAAAGTATATGATGCTTTTTATAAATTAGATTATCCGCATGACCAAATAACTTCTTATGTTTTTGATGTGGTAAGAGCAGAAGTACCAAAAATGAAATTAGATGACGTTTTTGTTAAAAAGAATGATATTGCTATTGCTGTAAAAACAGAATTAAATGATGCCATGTTAGATTATGGTTTTGATATTATTAGAACTTTAGTTACCGATATTGATCCCGATGCGCAAGTAAAAATTGCCATGAACAGAATTAATGCTGCCGATAGAGAAAAAACAGCAGCACAATATGAGGGAGATGCACAAAGAATTTTAATTGTAGAAAAAGCAAAAGCAGAGGCAGAAAGTAAACGATTACAAGGACAAGGTATTGCAGACCAAAGACGTGAAATTGCACGTGGTTTAGAAGAGTCTGTAGATGTTTTAAACAGAGTTGGTATAAACAGTCAAGAAGCTTCTGCATTAATCGTTGTAACGCAACATTATGATACTTTACAATCTATAGGTAGTGAAACAAATAGTAACTTAATATTGCTACCAAATTCGCCACAAGCAGGTAGTCAAATGCTAAACGATATGGTTGCAAGTTTTACAGCAAGTAACCAAATTGGTGAAGCTATGAAAAATGCAAAACCAAAAAAATTAGATAAATAATTCAACAACCTTAAACCAAAGGTAAAAGATATGCTTCTATAACAAATATTTAATATTTAGAGGGAATAATTGTGGTAACAAACACTAGCCTATAACCCTAAAATTGAACATAACCTTACTTCATCTTTTATCTATCTTATAAAAGATGAAGTTTCTTATAAAACAAAAATAAATGATTGTAACAACAACTCCCACCATAGAAAACAGACCTGCAACCCAATATTTAGGCATTGTAACAGGCGAAACAATTATTGGAGCTAATTTTATTAAAGATTTCTTTGCAGGAATTAGAGATATAGTTGGTGGACGCTCTGGTTCTTATGAAAAGGTTTTAAGAGAAGCCAAAGATTCTGCTTTAAAAGAAATGGAAGAAATGGCAAACTCTTTAGGTGCACAAGCCATTGTTGGTGTAGATTTAGATTATGAAACCGTAGGTAAAAATGGAGGAATGTTAATGGTTACAGCATCTGGTACCGCTGTAAAACTATAATAATTTAATATTCCAAAATATTTATTATATTTCTACCCAAAATAACCCCTTGATTAAAACGATTAAAAAATTCTATAAAAAAAAAATTAATTTAGAAACTTATATATCAAATAAGCTACCAATAACTATATTTCATGGAATACTAGTTTTTATATTTCTAAATGTTTTTAAACCATTTAAATTATACCTTTTAAAAGAACTTTTATTTGGTTATACTATTTTAATGGGTATTTTAACTTTTATAATTCCTTTTTTACTATTTGTACTCTTAGAAAAAATAAATTATAAAAAATGGACTTTAACTTCTCTTACCTTTCTTTTATTTTTTTTTATTATAGTTTATAGCTACATATTATGGTTTTCTAGCGGTATTTATAAGGATATTACCGGTTTGGTAAAATTATCTTTTTTACTTTTTTATAAGTATTCTGCTAGTTTAGCAATATTATCTATAGCTACTATTTATATTTTAAATGATAGAATAACAGTATTTAAGAGCAAGAAAAATAGTAATATAAAAGAACAAATTAGTGAAACAAAGACACAAGAAATAACAATCTATTCCGAAAATAAAAAAGATAATTTAACAATACATATTGATGAATTAGTTTATGCATCTGTATCAAGTAATTATACAAGTGTCTTTTTAAATACTAAAAATGGAATAAAAGAAATGGTGTTAAGAATTACTTTATCTAAGATTTTTATTCAAATAAACAGTCATCCTCAGTTTTTTAGATGTCATAAATCTTATATGATAAACACTTCTTTTTTTGACTCTTTAAAAGGAAATACCAGAAGATATTATTTAGAATCTACATTGTTAACAACACAAATTCCGGTTTCTAGAAGTTTTAAAAAGGAAGAACTTCTAAAAATTATTGGCTAATTTAAAAATTTAATTTTCTATGAAAAAATTTATTAAATGGCTCACAATGCCTTATTATTTTAATCCATCTATAAAATTTAAACTTAAAGTAAGTTTTTCTCTTGGGTTATTCATCTTCCTTTTTTTATATATTTTTAGACCGTTTTATTTAAATCTATTTAAAATAATTATTTTAGAATATACTTTAGGTATTGGTATTATTGCCTTTATATCTACCTTTCTTATTTTATATGTACCAGCATTTATTTTTAAAGATTATTTTAATGAAGATAATTGGACTATTGGTAGAAATCTATTTTTAATGGTGGTAGGTATTACAATTATGGGAATTATTGTTTGGTATTTTAGTAATCTATATACAGCATCTTATAACCTAAGAAAATTTGGTCTTTTAGAATTTCTATCTTACATGTTTTTAATTACTCTAATTCCTTTAACCTTTTTTGTTTTTATCAATGAAAAAAATATAAGAGAAAGAAGAGAAAAAAAGGTCTTAGAAATTAAAGAAATAAAAAAAGAAATTGATATTTCTAAAAAACTTGCCAGTGAAATTTCTATTACTTCAGATAATGGAAAAGAAGTTATTACTTTTAATATAGATGATTTAGTTTATGTTACTTCTCAAGGAAACTATGCAAGTTTCTTTTTATTACAAGAAAATGATTTAAAAGAAAAAATACTAAGAGTTACTTTAACAAAAATAGCCACAGAATTAAAAGAATACTCTAAAATTATTAGATGTCATAAAAGTTATATTGTTAATGTAAATTATATAACAGATATTTCGGGTAATGCACGAGGTTATTTATTAGAATCAGAATTTATTCCTATATCTATTCCTGTTTCTAGAAGTTTTTCTAAACAATCTTTACTAAGATGGTTACAATAAGTATTCCCATTTATCCCAAATATCCCTAAAACCTTCCTGTTTATAACAAATATTTATTTATATCATAGAACATATATATATTTGACTCAGATAAAAATGGATTAAAAATTTTGGGGGATTTTTTTAATTCAAAAGTAAAAAGCTCAACTTGTTTTATACAAATTGAGCTTTTCTTATTTATAAAAAGTAAATTAAACTTACTTCTTCTCTTCTAATTTTTCTTCCGGCTCTTCTTTAGCAGCATTTTTAAACTCTTTAATTCCACTTCCTAAACCTTTCATTAATTCCGGAATCTTCTTTCCACCAAATAATAGTAAAACTACTACTACGATAATGATTAATTGTGGACCACCAATGAATACAAAATTTGTTGCTAAACTATACATGTTTTCTTTAATTTAATGTTGCAAATATACAAAAAAGCATATTACAGCAACAGTTGTTAATTTCTTTTTTGAATAATACCTCCAATTACTTTTTTATCTTTAACAACTTTCGGATTTCCTTTGTAAAATATAGATCCTCCAAAACTTACTTTAGCACTTAAAGATTTTCCTGCTAAAATTTCTGCTTTTGCTCCTGTTCCTGCTAAAATATTAGAATTACCAGAAATTTTCATTTCAAAACCATTATAAACACCATATAAATCTACATCTACTTCTTGGCTTTCTGCACTACCTGTAAGTTTAATAATCCCTCCAGAAGACGTCCTAACCGTTAAATATTTAACTTTAGATGTTAGATTAATAAAAGCTCTTTCTTGCGATTTTACTTCTAATTTATCTTGATTTACATCTTTACCAGTAATAGTAGCACCTTCATTTGCATCTATAATAGCTATATTTTTATTGTAATATAGTTTTATTAAAATTTTGCCGTCTGCAGCATTATTTTCTGGTTTTAAAGAAAATGGTAATGATAATTTTAAGGTGTTATTTACATTCTTAATTTTTACCATTTCAGATTTTTCTCCAGTAATTTCTAATTTTTGATCCGCAGATTTTATCAACTCTAACTCTATTCCGTTATACACTTTCAATTCAGAATAATCTCCTAAATTTTTAGTTACCATTGTCTGTGCAATTGTTATATAACTTAACATAAGAGCACATATAAATATTATTTTTTTCATTATTTTAAAATTTGATTACTATATTAAAATCAATAAGTATACCACTATAAAGACTTTTTACGCTTTTTATTGTCGCAAAAATAATAAAGTTATTACCTCTCAAGTAGTAAAATTTCATTATTTATATTGAAATTCCCGCAGCTGCGGGAATTCTATATCAAAAATTTAATCAACAAACTCAATCCAAGGCTAAGAAGTGTGCTTCTGAAACAACTATTTTTCATTTTAACACAATTATCTGTAAATTAAATACTTGGATATATACCTGTTATTAAAATTTTATATTTAATCTTCTATTAAAGCAAAATCTAAATGCTTTCTTTCTAAATCTGTATGTTTAACTCTTACTTTAACATCATCACCTAATTGATACATATTTTTAGAAGCTTGACCAATAATTGCATATTGTTTTTCATCAAAAATATAATGATCACTCTTTATATCTCTAAGTCTTACCATTCCCTCACATTTATTAGAAGAAATTTCTACATAAATACCCCATTCGGTAGCTCCTGTAATAACACCATCAAAAATTTCATCTTTATGATCTTGCATGTATTTTACTTGCATGTATTTAATAGATGATCTTTCTGCTTTAGAAGCTAATTCTTCTCTGTTTGATGAATGTTTACATTTTTCTTCATAAGGATCTGCTTTTGGGCTATCTCCGCCATCTAAATAGTGTTGAAGCAGTCTGTGTGTCATTACATCTGGATAACGTCTAATAGGTGACGTAAAATGGCTGTAATAATCAAAAGCCAATCCATAATGCCCAATATTTTGAGTTGTATACACTGCTTTAGACATGGTTCTAATGGTTAAAGTCTCAATCATGTTAGATTCTGCTTTACCATGTACATCACTTAATAACTTATTTAAAGAATCTGATGTAGCTTGTTTAGTATCCGTATTAATTTTATACCCAAACTTACGAACCATATTTTCTAAAGAAGCCAGTTTTTCTACATCTGGTTCATCATGTACCCTATAAATAAACGTTTTGTTTGTTGCTTTTCCTTTAGAAAAACCAACAAACTCCGCTACTTTTCTATTCGCTAACAACATAAATTCTTCAATTAATTTGTTAGCATCTTTAGATTCTTTAAAGAAAACACCCACTGGGTTTGCTTCTTCATCTAAATTAAATTTTACCTCTACCCTATCAAAAGAAATGGCTCCAGCTTTCATTCTTTTTTTACGAAGAATTTTTGCCAATTCATCTAATTTTAAAGTAGCTTCTACAACTTCTGGTGCTACTACATAAGATTCATCTGTAATAGAAATATCTTCTGGCATTGTATATGGCTGAACATCATCAGATAATTTTACATTTTCTATAATAGATTGTGCTTCTTCATACGCAAAACGTTGGTCTGAATACGTTACCGTTCTACCAAACCACTCACCTACTAATTGTGCTTTTTCATTCAATTCAAACACGGCAGAAAAAGTTAATTTTTCTTCATGTGGCCTTAAAGAACATACTCCGTTAGACAGCATTTCTGGTAACATTGGCACTACTCTATCTACTAAATATACAGATGTTGCTCTTTTATAAGCTTCATCGTCTAAAATAGTTTTTGGTTGTAAATAATGCGAAACATCTGCAATATGAATTCCAATTTCGTAATTCCCGTTTTCTAATTTTGTAAATGATAATGCATCATCAAAATCTTTTGCATCTTTAGGATCTATCGTAAAAGTTAAGTCTTTACGCATGTCTCTACGCTTAGAAATTTCTTTTTCTGTAATTTCTGTAGATAACGATTCTGCTTCTTTTTCTACTTCTGGCTCAAACTCATATGGCAAACCATATTCTAATAAAATAGAATGCATTTCTGTATTATGATCTCCTGGTTTACCAAGAACTGTGGTAATTTCTCCGAAAGGATTTTTAGAATTTTTAGGCCAATCTAACAAAGTAGCTTGCACTTTATCTCCGTCTACTGCCCCATTTAATTTACTTTCAGATATAAAAATATCTGCGTACATTTTGTTATTATCTGGCACTACAAAACCAAAATTTTTGGTTTTACTTTTCTGTAAAACACCTACAAATTCTGTTTTTGCACGTTCAATAATTTCTACAACATCGGCTTCATATTTTTTTCCACTTCGTCTTTTATAAACATACGCTTTTACAGTATCATTATGTAAACCTTTACCCAAATTAATATTTGGTATAAAAATATCGTCTTCATAATCATCTGTTACAAAATACCCATTTCCGGTAGAAGTTACATCTAAAGTACCAATAGAATATTTTCTATCAAGATTAACTTGAAACTTACCTCTTTCTACTTCTTTAATTTCTTTAGTTGCAGCTAATTCTGCTAATTTCTTAATTATTTGGGTTTTCCCATCCGTATCAGAAATTTTTAATTTTGCAGCAATTTGCTTATGATTATAAGATTTTTCGCTGTCTTGTTTTAATACTTTAAATATATTTCTGGTTAAGTCTTTTACAACATTCCCTTTCTTTTTATATATTTTTTTCTTCTTTTTTGTCATTAATTCTTACTTCTTATTATATGATACCAAATTACAAATTTTTACTGTGATTGCCTATTAAAAAATAGTTATCAATCTATTATTGTATTTTGGGCTTACTTTAATTATTATTTTTATGTCTACATCTTGGTTTATAATTGCAAATCCTATTTCTGGAAATCGGAATTTTTCTAAACAATGGAAGGAAATTCAACAATTATTAAACAATAAGAAAATAGACTTTTCTTTTGCTTTTACAAAATTTTCTAAACACGAAATTGAATTGGTGAATACCGCAATTCAACAAGGTTTTAGAAATATTATTTCGATTGGTGGAGATGGAACACTACATAACGTAGTTAACGGAATAATGACGCAAAGGTACGCAAAAACTTCTGATATAACTATTGCTGTAATTCCACAAGGAACTGGTAACGATTGGATAAAGACGTATAACATACCTAATAACGTTAAAAAAGCGATTGAAATCATTCATAAAAAGAACATTATTTTACAAGATATTGGTGTTTTAGAAACTGATAATAGAACTGTTTTTTTTAATAATGTAGCAGGTTTAGGCTATGATGGTTACATTGTTAATAAACTTAAAAATTTAAAAAATTTTGGCTCTCTAGCGTATATATTAAGCGGAATAGCGGGGTTATTATTTTATAAAAAAACAGTGTTTAAAATTATTTTTGATGATAAAATACTAGAAACTAATTGTTTAATGACTGTTTTTGGTATTTGTAAATTTTCTGGTGGCGGAATGCAGTTTACAAAAAATGTAAATACTACCGATGGTTTATTAGATATTACCATTGCTAAAAACCTCACTATCTTCGATCTAATTTTTAATCTTCCTAAATTATACTCTGGTAAAATTGTACATCATAAAAAAATTGAAACGTATAAAACGAAAGAGATAACTGTAATTCCACAAACCTCAAAACCTTTTATTCAAGCAGATGGAGAAGTGATTGATACCGGAAAAGTATCCGTAAAAATTATTGAAAAAGCCATAAATTTTGTGGTGAATTAACTTTTTCTTAATAAAATGTTAAATATTTAGTAATTTTTAAATAATTATACGTCTTTAAAGTAGAGTATCAAACTATTAGGATGAAAAAACTACACAAAATTATCGCTTTATTCATTTTTATATTTATTACAGGTATTTTAGTTACTGTAATAACTGTTAATACTTCTTTAAATAAACACGATTCTCAAAAAGAAATTGTAGAAATTCAAAAAGACACTTTGTATCTTTTAAAAGCAGAAAAGGAACTTGTTTAAATTTTATGTACTCCTAATATTATTATCTCCTACCCTATTTTTATTTTTTAAATCTTAAATTCTAATTTTTAAAAGGAAACTCTTTTTTTCGTTTTCAACAGTTATCAACATTCTATATTATAATTATTTTTCTTTTATAAATTTTTAAAAAACAATAATGGTTATAATAGTGTGTGAATAGCTACTATAAAAAAAACACTATTTATTTTTATATTTCAGTTATTAAAAACCATTGACAAGTTATGAGTTACTTAAAAGCTTAAAAATCAATTTAAAATTAGAGTTATTAACAATAGTTATAAACAGTAATGAACTTAAAATTCTTAATAGTTAACAACCAAATCGATGTAAACAAATGGTTAATTTTATGTTGATAAACTTTTATCAAAAACTCATAAAAAAAGTTGTGTATGTCACAGTAGTGGCTGTATTGTAATAATTATTTAAATTACCAAATTTACTTGTAAAAGTTTACTGATAGTTCTTAACAATTACCTAACATAGCTAAAGAGTTAAAAATTAAAAGGTTATTAAAAAAGTTATTTTTTTGATTGTTTATAACTGTTGATAACCGTTAGTTTCTGTATTTTTGTGACCACAACACAATTAAAATCAATTTATTATGACAATTGCCATTGGTAACGATCACGCAGGTACAGAATACAAATTCGAAATTATAAAACATTTAGAAGAAAAAGGGTATAAAATTCTAAATTTTGGAACCGACACAAATGATTCTATGGATTATCCGGATGCAATACATCCAACAGCAAATGCTGTAGAAAGTGGTAAAGCAGAAATGGGAATTATTTTATGTGGTTCTGGTAACGGGGCACAAATGACCGCTAATAAACACCAAGGTATTAGAGCTGCCTTATGTTGGAATAATGAATTGGTTGCATTAACAAGACAACATAATAATGCTAATGTGCTTACAATTCCTGCACGTTTTGTGTCTTTACAACAAGCATTGGGTTTTGTAGATATTTTTCTTTCTACAGAATTTGAAGGTGGTAGACATGGAGATAGAGTAAATAAAATTTCTTGCGCTGGGTAATTATTAAAATATTCTTGATACAAAATTTATAAAAAATAAATAAATGTCACTCGACCTAACTATTAGATCGAGTGATTTTTTCTTTTAAATTGATATAACATGGATTTCAAAATAAAATCTTTTTCAGAATTAAATACTACAGAATTGTATAGTATACTTCAATTACGATCGGAAGTTTTTGTGGTAGAACAAGATTGTGTATACCAAGATGTAGATTTTAAAGATCAAAAAGCACTACATGTTTTTGGTTTAAAAGATCATAAAATTGTGGCGTATACACGTATTTTTAAACCAGGAGATTATTTTAAAAATGCCAGTATTGGTAGGGTAGTAGTAGCAGCTTCAGAAAGAAAATATGGTTTTGGACACGATTTATTAAAAGCTTCTATTAAAGCTATTAAAGATGATTTTAAAGTGGATAAAATTACAATTTCTGCTCAAAAATATTTAAAGAAATTCTATGAAACGCATCAATTTATTCAAGTAGGTGAGGAGTACTTAGAAGATGGTATTCCGCATATTAGAATGGATAGAAAATAATTAGAAATTTACTTAATATTATTAGCTATATAATCCCTTGCAGTTTGTTCGTCTTTCTTAATCTGAACAATTAAGGTATCAATGGAACTAAACTTATTTTCATCACGTAAAAAATGAAGTAATTCTATGGTTAAGTTTTGGTTGTATAAATCTTGGTTAAAATCAAAATAATGAACTTCAATAGTTTGGTAAGTTCCATCTACCGTTGGTCTGTTTCCAATATTCATCACTCCAAAAACGGTTTTATCATTAATGGTAGATTTTACAACGTAAACACCCGTTTTAGGTATTAATTTATAAGATTCTTTTACATCAATATTTGCTGTTGGATAGCCAATTTTTCCACCTAATTTTTTTCCGTTTACAACAGTACCACTAAGCATAAAATTGTAGCCTAAATAATTGTTAGCAGTTTCTATATTTCCTTCCGCTAAAGCAGATCTTACTTTGGTAGAACTCACAGAAACATCATCTATATCTTGTGCCGGAATTTCTTCTACAACAAAATCATATAAATGGCTATATGCTGTTAATTGTACAATGTTACCTTCTCTATTTTTTCCAAAATGATGATCGTAGCCAATGATTAATTTAGAAATATTCAGTTTATTTACCAAAACATTACGCACAAATTCAAGTGCAGTCATTTTAGAAAATTCTTTACTAAAAGGATGAATAATTAAGTAATCTAATCCTGTTTTTTTTAGCAATTCTGCACGCTCTTCAATTGTATTAATCAATTCTATGGTAGTATCTTTTTGTAATACCATTCTAGGATGCGGAAAAAAAGTAAGTAAAACAGATTTTCTATTCGCTTTTTTGGCCTCTAAAACTAACTTGTCAATAATTTTTTGATGCCCAAAATGTACCCCATCAAAAGTACCAATGGTTACGTAAGTTTTTTCTGAAGTAGAAAAATTAGAAATATTCTGAATTGTATTCAAATAAAAATTAATTTTATGTTGTACAAATGTACAATAACTAACTGTTTTTATTTATAAGAGAAAGTGTAGATTTTTAAATTTATATTTGATAATATATGAGCTATATTTTATTAAAACCTTAAAATAAATACCTGTTTATTGAATTATTCAAAAAAAATTGTATTTTGCATTTAACTAACAAAAAAATCAAATTATGATAAAAAAAATTATACTTCTTGCGTTTATAGTTTTTAGTAGTGTAGCAATGGTTGGTCAAACCACGGTTACAGGTACTGTTACAGATGCTAAAACAGGAGAAACAATTCCTGGTGCAAACATTAAGATTTCTAGAAAAGCTTTAGGAACAACCACAGATTTTGATGGTCAGTTTGTATTTAATGTTTCAGAAAACCCGCCTTTTACTTTAGAAATTTCTGTTTTAGGATTTCATGTAGAAAAGGTAGAAATTACAAAAAACAACCAAAAAGTAATGGTTAATTTATTAGAGAATGAAACCTCTCTAGATGAAATAGTAGTTTCTGCTTCTAGAACTCCAGAACGAATTATGGAGTCTCCAGTTACCATTGAAAGAATGGATAGTAGAGCTATCAAAAACACTTCTGCACCTTCTTTTTATGACGGTTTAGAAAATTTAAAAGGAGTTGATGTAAATACCAATAGTTTAACGTTTAAATCTGTAAACACACGTGGTTTTGCAACCTTTTCAAACACTCGTTTTATGCAGTTGGTAGACGGTATGGATAATTCTTCGCCAGCATTAAATTTTGCATTGGGTAATTTATTAGGAATGTCTGAATTAGATGTAAACACTGTAGAGTTATTACCAGGAGCTTCTTCTGCATTATACGGTGCAAATGCCTTTAATGGTATTATGTTTATGACAAGTAAAAACCCTTTTGATGATCAAGGAATTAGTGTTTCTTTAAAAACAGGAATGACAAGTCAAGAGGCTGCAGGAGACAATGAATTTTATGATTTTAACATTAGAATGGCCTATGCTTTTTCTGAAAAATTTGCAGCAAAAGCTACTTTATCTTATTTAAAAGGAGAAGAATGGCATGCAACAGATTATAGAAATACAAAAGATGGAGTGTATGCTTCTGGAGATAGAAATTCTGATAGAAACTATGATGGTTTAAATATTTATGGAGATGAGGTTTCTACAAACTTAAGAGGGGTTGCACAAACTTTAGAAGGTTTAGGTATTTTACCAGCAGGAGCATCTGCACTAGTGCCTAATGAAAGTATAAGTAGAACTGGATATAATGAAAGAGATTTAATGGCTTACGAAGCAAAAAGTGTAAAATTTGCTGGGTCTTTAAATTATCGCCCTTGGGGTAATGATCGTTTAGAAATTATATGGAATTCTAAATTTGGTATTGGTAATACCATCTATCAAGGTACCAATAGATACAATATTAAAGACTTCTTTATGGAGCAGCATAAATTAGAATTGAAAGGTAAAAATTTCTTTGTTAGAGGATATGTAACAAATGAAGATGCGGGTAATTCTTATGATACCCGTTTTGCTGCTATTAATATTAATAGAGAATGGAAAGATGATAATACTTGGTTTGGGCAATATGCAGGAGCCTTTGTACAAGGAACCTTAGCAGGTTTAAATGCAGATCAAGCACATGCAATTGCAAGACAAACGGCAGAAACAGGAAGGCTACTTCCTGGTACAGCTGGTTTTGAAGCTGCTTTTGATAAAGTAACCTCAGATCCAGATTTAGCTACAGGAGCCAAATTTCAAGATAATACAAAATATTACCATGCAGATGGTAACCTTAATTTACAAGATTATATAGATTGGGCAGAGTTTCAAGTAGGAGGTTCTTACAGATTGTATTCTTTAAATTCTAACGGAAGTATTTTTACAGATTATGATGGTCCAATAGAATATAATGAATATGGTGTATACACACAGGCACAAAAGAAATTTTTAGAAGAAGACCGTTTAAAAGTAACCGCTTCTATTCGTTATGACAAAGCACAAAATTTTGAAGGTAACTTCTCTCCAAGAGTTTCATTTGCCTATGCTGGTGGGGAACATAAAAATCAAAACTTTAGAGCTTCTTTTCAAACAGGTTTTAGAAACCCAACAACACAAGACCAATACATTGGTTTAAATGCAGGAAGAGCTTATTTAGTGGGTTCTGCACCAGATAATTTAGATAGATATACTACACAGCCATTAATTGTTAGTGGAACAGGACAAAACTTTACAGGTTCTGGTACTACTACTGTGTCAGGTAGATCTGCATATGAAAATGCCTTTTCTGCAACCTCTGTTCAAAATTTTGCTGCAGGTAAAATTGCAGCTCCAACCGCTGCAAATGTTGCTTTGGTAAAACCAGAAAGAGTAACTGCTTTTGAAGTTGGTTATAGAGGTTTGGTAAATACAGGTGATACTAATAAAATTACCGTAGATTTAAGTGTGTATTACAATCAATATGAAGATTTTATAGCAAATAAAAATGTGGTAGTTCCTTTTTATGGAGATGTTGCTATGACACAAACAGCACCAGTAGGACCGGGTGGAGCTGCTGTTCCGTTGTCTTTAGTTGCTTTAGGTAGTGGAGATTTTGTAGCATTTCAAACGTATACAAACTCTGCGGCAGACATAAGCTCTTACGGAGCAACTATTGGTTTAAATACTAAGATTTTTAATGACTTTAACTTAGGCTTAAACTATACGTTTGCTAAATTTGATTTTGACCAAGCTTCTGATCCAGATTTTGAAGCAGGATTTAATACTCCAGAGCATAAAGTAAAATTACAATTTGGTAAAAGAGAATTGTTTAAAAACTTTGGTTTTAATATCAATGCAAGGTGGCAAGATAAATATAGATGGGAATCTACTTTCTTAGATGCAACAATTGCTTCTAGAACAGTGTTAGATGCACAAATTAACTACAGCGTTCCTTCTTGGAAATCTGTATTTAAATTAGGAGGAGCAAACTTAACAGGTAAAGAATATTTAAGTGCGCCAGGTGTTGGTGCAATTGGTTCTCAGTACTACATTTCTTGGACAATTAATAACTAAAAAAACAAAATTTAATGAAGAATTATAAATATATAGGATTGTTTCTTTTAACACTTGGTTTTACATCTTGTGATGTAAATAATGAGTTAGATGAAATTGCAGCAGAATCTGTACCAGAAGTTCAATTAAATGTAAATGGTTTAGATTTATCTAAATATGTTTCTCTTGGAGCTTCTTTTACAGCAGGTTATACAGACGGAGCTTTATTTAAAGCGTCACAAGAAAACTCTTTTCCAAATATCTTAGCAACTAAATTTAAAGCTGCCGGAGGAGGAGATTTTAATCAACCTTTAATGAATGATAATACCGGTGGTATGATAATTCCAGTTCCTGGAATTGATGATTTATCATATCGATTAATTTTTAATGGAGCAACTCCAGAAAGGTTAAATGAATTTTTAACAGGTTTAGGAGCACCAGTTCCAACAATAACTACAAATGCAGGAGAAAGTTTGGCTGCAGACGGTAGTATTTTTACAAATGTTGGAGTGCCAGGAGCAAAAAGTACACATATAGATTATAATGGTTATGCAAGTTTAAACCCATATTTTGGACGAATGGCTAATTCCCCATCCGTTTCTATGTTAGAATATGCAATTGCACAAAACCCAACATTTTTTACATTATCAGAAATTGGAGGAAATGATGTTTTAGGGTATGCTACTTCTGGAGGAGATGGAACAGACCCAATTACACCAATAGCAACTTTCAATTTTGTTTTTAATGATATGGTAAATCAATTAACAGCCGTTTGTCCTGAAGGAGTTATTACCAATGTGCCTTATATTACAGATTTACCTCATTTTACAACGGTACCTTTTAATCCTTTAGATCCTAATGATAAAGATACAGGGGCGGCTCTTAAAGCTCAAATACCTACATTAAACACTGTTTACGGAGGTATAAATAGAGTTTTTACAGCTTTAGGTGAGACAGATAGAATTATTGAATTTTCTTTAGAAAATACAAATCCAGTTGTAATAAAAGATGAAAGTTTAACAGATGTTTCTGCTCAAATTACTGGAGGATTACTATCTAGCTCTACTTTTGTTCCTTTTGTTCAGCAATTCGGACTTACTAAGGAAGCTGCTCCATTAGTTGCTTCTTTATTTGGTCAATATTATGGACAAGCAAGACCTGCAACTGCAAAAGATTTAATAGTGTTATCTAGTAGTGGAATAATAGGTAAAGTAAATACTACTTCTTTACAATTTTTAATGAGTAAAGGGTTGCCACAAGCTTTAGCTGGTCAGTTTTCTGCAGAAGGAGTAACACTTCCGTTAGCAGATAAATGGGTGTTAACACCAGAAGAGCAATTAGAAATTAAAACGGCTACAGATGGCTATAATGTTACAATTGCTAGTGTTGCTAGTGCAAAAGGATTAGCTTTTGTAGATTTAAATGCTATTTTAAATGAAGCTTCAACAAGCGGAGTTCTATTTGACAATTATACAATGACTTCAAATTTAGTTACGGGTGGTTTAATAAGTTTAGATGGAGTTCATTTAACAACAAGAGGATATGCATTAATGGCTAATAAAATTTTAGCGGCTATAGACACAAAATATGGTTCTAATTTTATGACAGCTACAAATGGTTTAGCAAAAGCAGGAGAGTATCCTACAAACTATTCGCCATCATTACAATAAAAAATAAATAAAATTTTAAGCATAAAAAAAAGGTTGAGAATTTAATTCTTAACCTTTTTTGTTTTTTTAAGTCGGTAATTATGATAACATCATTACTGCTCTTTTTACTCCTGCAACTAAAACATCTATTTCTTCTTTTGTATTGTAGAAAGAGAAAGAAGCTCTTATAGTTCCTGGTATTTTATAAAAATCCATAATAGGTTGTGCGCAATGATGACCGGTTCTTACAGCAATACCTAATTTATCTAATATAGAACCAATATCATAAGGATGAATATCATTCACATTAAAAGAAATAACAGCTGTTTTGTCTTTTGTAGTTCCGTAAATTTTTAAGCCTTCAATTTTTAAAAGTTCTTGCGTTCCGTAGGCTAAAAGCTCACTTTCATATTCAGCAATATTATCAAAACCAACTGCATTCATATAATCTATTGCTGCTCCAAAAGCGATTCCTCCACAAATATTTGGCGTTCCTGCTTCAAATTTATGAGGCAAACCTGCGTAGGTAGTTTTCTCAAAAGTAACGGTAGCAATCATTTCTCCACCACCTTGATAAGGAGGTAGTTTTTCTAACCATTCTTGTTTACCATATAACATTCCAACTCCTGTTGGGCCACATAATTTATGAGCAGAAGCCACATAAAAATCAACATTTAAAGCCTGTACATCTGGCTTAATATGAGGTGTAGACTGAGCTCCATCAATTAAAACAGCCGCATTTACTTTATGTGCTGCAGTAATAATTTCTTCAATAGGGTTTACCGTTCCTAAGGCATTTGAAACGTGGTTACAAAAAACTAATTTTGTTTTCTCATTCAATAAATTATGATACGCTTCCATGTTTAAAGAACCGTCTTCTAACATCGGAATTACCTTTAAAATTGCGCCTGTTTTTTCGCACAACATTTGCCAAGGCACTATATTAGAATGATGTTCTAAGGCAGAAACAATTATTTCATCACCTGTATTTAAAAGTGATGCAAAACCAGCAGCAACTCTATTAATACTGTCTGTTGTACCAGAAGTTAATATAATTTCATATGCTTCTTTTGCATTAAAATGTTTCTGAATTTTAATACGTGCTTGTTCATATTTATCTGTAGCTTCTTGACTTAAAGTGTGCACACCTCTGTGAATATTAGCATTGTAATTGCTATAATAATCTACAATGGTATCAATAACAATTTGTGGTGTTTGTGAAGTGGCAGCATTATCAAAATATACCAAAGGCTTTCCGTGAACCATTCTTTTTAGAATTGGAAAATCTTCTCTAATTTTATCAACATTTATCATACAAAATCAATTTAAAACACAAAGATAAAGGTTGATTTTTTAAACTTGTAAGAAAGCCAATATGATTTTCTTATTTTTACATAACTAAACTCTTTTTCTGATGAAAATTTTTAAACGAATTCTACTTTTAGTATTGATACTTTTTTTAGTTACGGTAATTTATAATTATCCAAAGTTGAATATGTTATCGGGTTATTCCGCTAAAAACATTGCTTCTTCTGTTTATGTGGCTAACAGAACTTTAGAATTTACCGATAAAACGGACAATGATTTTTCTCCAGTTAATTTGGCTTCAGATAAAATAGATTTAGAAAATAAAACGGCAACGTCTTCTGCTTTTGGCTTATTAACTAGAAAAGCTGTTTATAGAAAAGGTTTAGGAGCCGTATTAACTTTAGAGGAAGGTGATGAAACTGCAGATTATTTAGTGCCTAAAAGATCAAAATCAGATAATAGTACACCTTATCCCTATGGAAATGCACCACAAAAAGATACTATTTTTAAAAATGTAGATTATGATAAAATAGATGAATCTGTTGAATTTTTGTTTGATTCAATAAATAAAACAAGAGCGGTTGTAGTTATTTATAAAGATCAAATTATATCAGAAAAATATGCAGATGGGTTTCATAAAGACTCAAAATTATTGGGTTGGTCTATGACAAAGAGTTTATTAAGCACTGTTTATGGAGTTTTAGAACATCAAGGAAAATTGAATGTAAAAGACAAAGCTCCTGTTGCATCTTGGCAGAATGATGAGCGTAAAAATATTACCATCAGTAATTTATTGCAAATGAATTCTGGTTTAGAATGGGATGAAAATTATGAAGAAATTTCAGATGCTACTAAAATGCTATTTCTAGAAAGAGACATGACCAAAATGCAAGAAAATAAGCCTTTAGTTGGTACTCCAAACGAAAGTTGGAATTACTCTTCTGGAACCACCAATTTATTATCCGGAATTTTAAGAACGCAGTTTAAAACCCATCAAGAATATTTAGATTTTTGGTATACTGACTTTATTGATAAAATAGGGATGAGTTCTATGGTCTTAGAAGCCGATTTAAGCGGGAATTACGTAGGTTCTTCATATTCTTGGGCAACTGCTAGAGATTGGGGTAAATTTGGGCTTTTATACCTTAAAAACGGAAATTGGAACGGAGAACAATTGTTTACCAAAGAATGGGTAGCTTATATAACGACGCCAACACCAACATCTAATGGAACCTATGGAGCGCAGTTTTGGCTAAATGCAGAAAACCATTTTAAAGATGTACCTAAAAACATGTATTATGCAGATGGTTTTCAAGGACAACGTGTATATGTTTTACCAGATCAAGACATGGTAATTGTTCGTTTTGGTTTGAAAAATTTTGATGAAAATACTTTTTTGAAAGGTGTTATTTCTTCTATTGAATAAAAGAGTTCATAGAAAACGTAACAAAGTGAGGGGTTATTTATCTAATAGATAGAAACCCTATTATTAATAAACATTATGTCATTAAAAAATCCATATAAAAAGAAGCATTACCTTTTTTTAGATATTTCTAAAAGAAAAGCTTTTGTGGGTTGTTTTTATGGAGTTGTTTTTTCAGTTGTGTTTTATTCTTTTCTTCAATTGTTTAGAAAACTAATCATCGTTTTTGATGCCTTGTTACATGATTATGAGTTATTTTTAATTACAGAAAAAGCAAATCAGTTTTATAATTTTTTATTTGCATTTATCGCTGTTTATTTTGCTTTTAGCCTTATTCTTACTTATTTTTTAGATACTCCAAGAACATTTTTATCAAAGTATAATTATAAAGTAAAATCAATAATTAATCAACAAAGACTAACAAATTGGATTTTTCTAAGTTGGTTTTCAAGATTAGGGATTCTAATTAGCTTACTAGCTTTTGGATATGAGGGATTTAATTTTTATTCAGAAAATAAATACATTTTTATTTTATTCTTCGTTGCTTTTTATGGTCAAATTTGGATGTCTATTCGTGGGTTTTTCAAGAGCCATAAATTAAAGTGGTTTTTTATCACGCTATTCATTACACTGTCTTTTTCTTTTGCATTATCACAAATACATATTTTAAATGATGAATTTATAAATAAAAGCATTTTAAGTAAAAATGTTTTATATAAGAATAATATTCATGTTGTAAAATCTGAAGTTGCTACGAAAATTGTACATCGATCTTTGATTTTAAATATTGTAATTCCGAATGAAATTCATAATCAGAAACTTATTGTTGATGGAAAAGAAATTGATTTAATAGATTTTGAAAAAAGTATATCTAAGTATTGGAAATGGATTTCAGAAGCCGAAATACCATTTGTACAATATGTGCTTTTTGTTGATGAAAATTTGGAAGTAAAGTTTGTAGACGATCTAAAAAAACGATTAATTAAAATAGAAGGTAGAAGGCTTTATTATGCTACTAGTAAAGTAAATTCTAAAGAACCTTTCTATTATAAAACTAATAAAGGTGTAGGAGTTTATCTACAAAATTACATACCATATTCTAACATAAACGAGTCTAAAGAAGTTGCCATAAAAATTTTAAAAAACGGAGAGTATTCTTTTAATGGAAAAATTATAAATAAGGTTGACTTATCAAAAGAACTAAAAAAGTATTTCCAAAAAGGGGTAACATCAATAAGGATATATAAGAATGAAAAGACTAAGTTTTATGAATACTTTCAGGTTTTAGAAAGCTCAAAAAAGGTGATTAACGAACTTCGTGATGCGTTTTCTCAGAAAGGGTATGCTACAGATTATATTAATTTAAACAGGGAGCAAAAGAAATATATAAGAGAAAAGTATCGTTGGCAAATAATTGATGAGATTAACGAATAAAGACCACTAAGAAATAATGGATTTATAAAATGGTTAAGGATAAAATTAACTTTTACCTTTTATCAAACTAAGCGCTACAGCTGCAATGCCTAGAGCGATAGTAATGTATGAGTTTGTGTTGTCTTGAGATTTAATTAAATCTAAATCTCCAATAGAAACTTGAGTTTCAGGCTGAATCATTGTGTAAGTTCCATAAACGAGGAGTACTACTCCGGCTACTAATAATACTGTTTTAATTGTTTTGTTCATAATTTTTGGTTTTTATAAAGTTACAAAAATTGTTGAGCATAAAAAAACCACGCAATTGCGTGGTTTAATCTTTATACAAAAAGCAACTGTGTTGCTTAAAGATCGAATCCGATATTTACGTTTAATTTCTCTGCAATTAATTTGGTAATACGTTGTTTTACCTCTGGTATTTTAACGCTTTCTAAAACCGTATTTGCAAAAGCAAACATTAATAATGCTTTCCCTTCTTTTTTAGGAATACCACGTTGTTGCATGTAAAATAAAGCATCTTCATCTAATTGACCAATAGTACAACCATGAGAACATTTTACATCATCAGCAAAAATTTCTAGTTGAGGTTTTGCATTAATTGTTGCTTTATCACTTAATAATACATTATTATTTTGTTGATAAGCATTTGTTTTCTGTGCTTCTTTATTTACAATTACTTTACCATTAAAAACAGCTGTAGAACGATCATCATAAATTCCTTTGTAATCTTGATGAGATTCGCAATTTGGTTCTATATGATGTACCAAAGTACAATGATCTACATGTTGTTTTCCTTCAATAATTGTAATTCCTTTTAAAATAGAATCTATGTATTCTCCCTTTTGATAAAAGTTTAAATTATTTCTAGTGATATTTCCTCCAAAAGAAAAAGTATGCACAGAAACAACACTGTTAGACTTTTGTTCTACAAAAGTATTATCTACTAATGATGCGTTAATATCATCATTCTGAATCTTATAATAATCTACAAAAGTTCTTTTATCAGCAAAAATTTCTGTAACCGCATTTGTTAAAACAGGGTTGCTTGTTAAACTTTGATGACGTTCTATAATTTGAACATGAGAATTCTCTCCAACAACAATTAAATTTCTAGGTTGTAGCATGGTTGCTGCTTCTGATCCCGTAGTAAAATTGATAATTTGAATTGGTTTTTTTACCTCTGTATTTTTAGGAATATTTATATAAGCTCCTTCGTTTGCAAATGCTGTATTTAACGATGTTAAATTGTCTTGTTTTGCTATTTTATTAAAGTAATTTTCTATGGTAGCTTTGTATTGTGGCTTTGTTAAAGCGGCAGACATTAAACAAACATCTACAGTATCATGCGTTGTTTCAGATAAAAACGAGCTGTATTTTCCATCAACAAAAACAATTTTATAGGTGTCTATATCATGTATAAAATACTGTTTTACATCAGCCAATTCAATATTATTCGCCTTATTAGGAAAAATACTATAGTCTTGTTTTAAAACTGAGTTTAAAGACGTGTATTTCCATTCTTCTAATTTTTTTGTAGGAAAACCTAACGCTTCAAAATTTTGAAATGCTTTAGAACGAATTTCATGAACATCAGAATTAATGTCAATTCCGTTTTCAAAAGCTACATATGATGATATTAATTTTTCTTTTAATTCCATTTGTTTCAGTCTTCAGTACTCAGTCTTCAGTTGGTAGTTTATGAATTTTCATAAAACTATTGTTGACTGACTATTTTTTATTCTTAACTTAATTTTACACGCAGTTGCTTACTACAAACTGCTACTGATTTTACTGTGAACTTATACAAGTTCTTGCTTTATCCAATCGTATCCTTTAGCTTCTAACTCTAAAGCTAAAGAAGCGTCGCCACTTTTTACAATTTTACCATCGTATAAAACGTGTACAAAATCTGGTACGATATAATCTAATAAACGTTGGTAGTGTGTAATTACAATAACAGCGTTGTCTTTAGATTTTAATTTGTTAACTCCGTTTGCAACAATACGCAAAGCATCAATATCTAAACCAGAATCTGTTTCATCTAGAATAGCTAATTTTGGTTCTAGCATTGCCATTTGAAAAATTTCGTTACGTTTCTTTTCTCCTCCAGAAAAACCTTCGTTTAAAGAACGAGATAAGAATTTACGGTCTATTTCTAATAATTCAGATTTTTCTCTGATCATTTTTAACATGTCTTTTGCAGGCATGTCTTCTAAACCTTTAGATTTACGAGTTTCGTTAATAGCCGTTTTAATAAAGTTGGTTACAGAAACTCCAGGAATTTCTACGGGATATTGAAAAGATAAAAATACACCGTTATGTGCTCTTTCTTCTGGTGCTAATTCGCTAATATCTTCACCATTTAATTCAATAGTTCCGGCAGTAACTTCATAATCTTCTTTTCCGGCAATAATGTTTGCTAAGGTACTTTTTCCAGCTCCATTAGGTCCCATAATTGCGTGTACTTCACCTGCTTTTACTTCTAAATTCAATCCTTTTAAAATTGATTTATCGTCTATACTTGCTTGTAAATTTTCTATTTTTAACATTCTTTTTATGCTATTGGCTTTTAGCTTTTGGCTAGAAGCATTATTTTTATAATTATATATTTTTTAGGGTTGGTAATTAATTATCCAACACTTCCTTCTAAACTGATTTCCAATAATTTTTGAGCTTCCACAGCAAATTCCATTGGTAATTTATTTAAAACCTCTTTACTAAATCCGTTTACAATTAAAGCAATTGCTTTTTCTGTATCTATACCACGTTGGTTACAGTAAAATAATTGGTCTTCACCAATTTTACTTGTAGTTGCTTCGTGTTCTATTTGTGCCGATTTATTTTTAGCTTCTATGTACGGAAACGTGTGCGCTCCACATGCATTACCCATCAATAAAGAATCACATTGCGAAAAGTTACGTGCATTTTCTGCTCTTGCGCCAACATGTACCAAACCTCTATAAGAGTTTTGAGAATTACCAGCAGAAATTCCTTTAGAAATAATGGTAGACTTGGTGTTTTTACCCAAGTGAATCATTTTAGTTCCGGTATCTGCTTGTTGAAAATTATTAGTTACTGCAATTGAATAAAATTCACCTACAGAGTTATTTCCTTTTAAAATACAAGAAGGATATTTCCAAGTTACAGCAGAACCTGTTTCTACTTGAGTCCAAGAAATTTTAGCATTGTTTTCACACAATCCTCTTTTGGTTACAAAATTGTAAACACCACCTTTTCCTTCTTTATTACCAGGATACCAGTTTTGTACTGTAGAATATTTAATTTCTGCATCGTCCATTGCAATTAACTCTACAACAGCGGCGTGTAATTGATTTTCATCTCTACTTGGTGCAGTACATCCTTCTAAATAAGAAACATAACTACCTTTGTCTGCAACAACTAAAGTTCTTTCAAACTGTCCTGTTCCACCTTCATTAATTCTAAAATAGGTAGAAAGTTCCATCGGACAACGAACGCCTTTTGGTATGTAACAGAAAGATCCATCAGAAAAAACTGCCGAATTTAATGCTGCATAAAAGTTGTCTGTTGTTGGTACAACGGTTCCTAAATATTTTCTAACCAATTCTGGGTGTTCTTGAATTGCTTCTGAAATTGGCATAAAAATAATACCTTTTTCACCTAATGTTTTCTTAAAAGTAGTAGCAACGGAAACAGAATCCATAACAATATCTACTGCTACATTGGCTAATTTTTTTTGTTCATCTAAAGAAATTCCTAAACGCTTAAAAGTGTCTAATAATTCTGGATCTACTTCATCTAAACTATTTAATTTAGGTTTCTTTTTTGGAGCAGAATAATACGCAATGTCTTGAAACTTTGGTTTCTCGTAATTAACATTTGCCCAATCTGGTTCTTCCATTTTTTCCCAAATTCTATAAGCTTCTAAACGCCATTCAGTCATCCATTCTGGCTCGTTTTTCTTCTTAGAAATTGCACGTACAACATCTTCACTTAATCCTACAGGAAATGTGTCGCTTTCTATATCTGTATAAAAACCGTATTTATATTCTTGGGTTTCTAATTCTTTTTCTAAATCGTCTTCGGTATATTTTGCCATCTTTTTCTTAAATTTTTAAAGAGAGAAACTTTCTCCACAACCACATGTTCTGTTTGCGTTTGGGTTGTTAAAGACAAACCCTTTTCCGTTTAAACCTCCAGAATATTCTAAGGTTGTTCCTACTAAATATAAAAAGCTTTTTTTGTCGACTATGATTTTAACACCATTTTCTACAAAAACTTTATCGTTTTCTTCTTGTTTGTTATCAAAAGTTAAATCGTAAGATAAACCTGAACAACCACCACTTTTTACACCAACTCGAACAAAATCGGTTACTGCATTAAAGCCATCGTCAGTCATTAATTCTATGACTTTCTTTTTTGCTGTGTCTGAAACTTTTATCATAATTTTAAATAGATTAAATCTAAATTGTGGGCAAATATACGATTTAAGTCGAATAAATACAGGAAACTTTCATTATGAAACCCAATTAAACAATTGGTTTTATTGATGGTGCTTTTGAGTTAAGATTTTAAAGGGTAAGATTTTATTAAATAATGCAGGTTTGGTGATCTTTATTGTTAATACATAACGTTTAAGCATTTTTATTATAGACGCTAATCTTTGCATATAAGCCCTCGTTAATGACAAAGTTTAAAGTAATTAGTAAAAATCATGCCTCATTTTGTACTTTCGAATCATGAAATTGCAACCTCCTTTTAGAAAAATAATTCATGTAGATATGGATGCTTTTTATGCATCTGTAGCAGAATTAGATAATCCAGAATTAAGGGGGAAAGCAATTGCAGTTGGTGGTGAAGGAAGAAGAGGTGTAATTTCTGCAGCAAGTTATGAAGCTCGTAAGTTTGGTGTTAAATCTGCTATGAGCGGTATGTTAGCTAAACAAAAATGTCCGCATTTAATTTTTGTGGATAGCGATTTTGCTCGTTACAAAGAAATATCACAACAGGTTAGAGAAATTTTTTATGAATATACAGATTTGGTAGAGCCGCTTTCTTTAGATGAAGCTTATTTGGATGTTACAGAAAATAAGAAAGGAAATCCGTCTGCAAATGCCATTGCGAGAGAAATTAGAGATCGAATTTTTGAAAAAACTGGATTAAGAGCCTCCGCAGGCATTTCTATAAACAAGTTTATAGCAAAAGTTGCTTCGGATATTAACAAGCCAAACGGACAAAAAACAGTCCATCCAGATGAGGTAATTCAGTTTTTAGAGGAGTTACCAGTCAATAAATTTTATGGAGTAGGTAAAGTTACTGCAGCTAAAATGTACAATTTAGGAATCTTTGTTGGGAATGATTTAAAGAAAAAAACGTTAGAAGAATTGGTTAAATCCTTCGGAAAATCTGGTGCTCATTATTATAATATCGTCCGTGGAATCCATAATAGTGCTGTAAAACCAAACAGAATTAGAAAGTCTGTTGCTGCAGAAAGGACTTTTAGCGAAAACATTTCTTCTGAAATTTTTATGATAGAAAAGTTAGAGAAAATTGCTGAAGAGTTAGAAAGACGGATGCTAAAATCTGATACTAAAGGGAAAACAATAACTTTAAAAATTAAGTATTCAGATTTTACACAACAGACAAGAAGTAAGACAAAAGATTATTTTATGCAGACAAAGAAGGACTTTTTTCCTGTAGTAAAAGAATTGTTATTTCAAGATAAAATTACCAATTCAGTACGTTTATTGGGCTTGTCTTTTGGTAATTTAAACACTGAGAATAAAGAACCAGTTTGGGTGCAATTAAAGTTTGAATTTTGACAAAATAAAGTTTTGGAATTTTTAACTTGTATCAACATTTATATGAATACTAAAAATAGACCTCACAGGTTTTAAAAACCTGTGAGGTCTAGAACACCTAAAAATGAAAATATCAGAACAGATTCTGAAAATCCAGATTTCATCAATTTGGTAATGAAATTAGATGCTTATTTAAAAATGATGGATGGAGCAGAGCATGCTTTTTAGAATCAGTTTAATAATATTGATGTTTTAAAGAATGTGGTGGTGGTTTATGTTGATAAAAAAGCAGTTGGCTGCGGAGCAATAAAAAGGTTTAATGCTACTTCTGTTGAGGTAAAAAGAATGTTTGTTTCCCAGGATGAAAGAGGAAAAGGAATTGCTCAAAAAGTATTACTAGAATTAGAAATATGGGCTAAAGAATTAGAATATGAAAAATGTGTGCTAGAAACTGGTAAAAGACAAGTTGAAGCCGTTAGGTTTTATACCAAATGTAATTATAAAAAGATTCCAAATTACGGACAATATAAAGATATAGAAAATAGTATTTGTTTAGAAAAAGCATTGTAAAAGTCAATAGATTAAAATGAAAAAACCTATAAAAGCAGATAGCTATAATAAAAGCAATTTAGTTGCAGATGTAATTATTATTGGTGGCGGTTTAGCGGGTTTATGCAATGCAATTCATTTATCAAAATTTAATAAAAAGGTTTTGTTAATTGAGAAAAATGAATACCCGAAACACAAGGTTTGCGGTGAATATATTTCGAATGAAGTGTTACCTTATTTAGATTTTTTAGAGATTAATCCGTTTGATTTTGGAGCTGTTAAAATTGAAAACTTTCAATTATCAACTACAAAGAATAATCTTATTTCGGCAAAATTACCTTTGGGTGGATTTGGGATTTCTCGTTATCAATTAGATCTTATTTTATCAGAAAAAGCAATAAAAAACGGTGTAACAATTTTAAAAGATTCTGTAGTAAATGTTGATTTTGTAAACGATGTTTTTTCTGTTGAAACGAAAGAAAATAATACTTTCACTTCAAAAATTACCATTGGAGCTTTTGGAAAACGTTCTTTATTAGATGTAAAAATGGAACGTGAGTTTATCAAAAAAAAATCACCTTATTTAGGAGTTAAAATTCATGTAAAAGGGAGCTTTAAAGAAGATTTAGTAGCGCTTCATAACTTTAAAGGTGGTTATTGTGGTGTTTCAAAAGTGGAAAATAATGCGATTAATTTGTGTTACATCACCAATTATGCATCCTTTAAAAAGTATAAAAATATTGATGATTTTCAGGAACAAGTCGTTTTTAAAAATCAATTTTTAAAAGAAATTTTTAATAATTCTCAAGCTATTTTTGAGAAGCCATTAACCATTAGTCAAATTTCTTTTGAAACCAAAAAACCAGTAGAAAACCATATTTTAATGTGCGGAGATTCTGCAGGAATGATTCATCCGCTTTGCGGAAACGGAATGAGTATGGCAATTCAGTCTGCACAAATTGCCTCTAAATTGATTTTAAATTACTTAAAAGGTGAAATTGAGTCAAGAAACGAGCTCGAAAAGCAATATATTAGACAGTGGAATAAAAAATTTAGTTTGCGTTTAAAAGCAGGTCATTTTATTGCAATGTTGTTTCGAAAAGAAAGAATTGCAGCTATTTTGTTGCAAATTTTAAAGAAACTACCTTTTTTATTACCAATTATAATTAAGCAAACACATGGTAAACCAATGAAAATTTAATGGATTTTTTTATCAGCACAAAAAATAGAACAGACAAAGAAGAATTAATGGACGATTTTTCTATTGGCGGAGATTTGCTGCGAGATACTTTAGATAAGTTAGAAAATATAAATCGGTATTTAGGTGGAAATTTAGTAACTTTAAATTCCCTGAAAAAAGTATTAAAAAACCACCCAAAAGAAAAAGAGTTAACCATTGTCGATATTGGTTGTGGTCATGGAGATATTTTAAGAGATGTAGCAAAATTTGGAAGAAAGAAAGGCTATAAAATGACGTTGTTAGGTATTGATGCAAACCCAACAGCAATAGCATACGCAAATGAATTATCAACAGAATTCCCAGAACTCAGTTTTAAAACGGAAGATATTTTTTCTGATACCTTTAAAAACAGACAATTTGATGTGGTATTAGCAACATTATTCTTGCATCATTTTAAAGAAGAACAATTGGTTTCTTTTTTAGGAGACACTTTAAAACAGACAAAAATAGGAATTGTTATAAACGATTTACATCGACATAAATTGGCGTATTATTTATTTATGTTGTTGTCACTTTTTATTAAAAATAAAATGATTATTGAAGACGGATTAACATCTGTTTTAAGAGGATTCAAAAGAAAAGATTTAGAAAGAATCTCTCAAAAATTAAATGTAAAAGCACAAATTTCTTGGAAATGGGCATTTCGTTTTCAATGGATATTGAAACGTTAAAAAGTTTTAGGTTTTACTTTAAACCATAAAAATCTAGTGAAATTCAAGTCGAAATAAATTAGTGATAATTCGTGAAATCAGTGTCTAAAAATATGAAAGTAAAAATAACATCGGTAGCAAAACAACTACCAAAATATCACAGAGAAACAAAAGATATTATTCCGTTTGTAAAATTATGGATGCAAGATCAAGATACCCGTTTTCAAAGAAAAGTGATTAAACTTTTTGAAGGAGCAGGTGTAGACAAGCGCTATTCTATTATGGATCCTGAGAAAGTTTTTATCGCAACTTCTTTCGAGGAAAAAAACGATATTTATGCAAGAGAAGTCGTAAAATTAGCAGAACAATCTTTAAAAAAATCATTAGAAAAAGCGAGTTTAAAACCTACGGATATCGATTATATAATTACAGTAAGTTGTACCGGAATTATGATTCCGTCTATGGATGCATATTTGATTAATTCCCTGCAAATGAAACAAGATATTGTACGTTTACCTGTTACAGAAATGGGTTGTGCAGCAGGAGTTTCTGGAATTATTTATGCTAAGAATTTTTTAAAGGCAAATCCCAATAAAAGAGCAGTCGTAATTGCAGTAGAAGCACCAACAGCAACGTTTCAGTTAGAAGATTATTCGATGACAAATATTGTAAGTGCTGCTATTTTTGGTGATGGAGCTTCTGCAGTTATTTTATCTTCTTATGATGACGATAAAGGGCCAGCAATTATTGATGAATCGATGTATCATTTTTATGATGCCACTGCTATGATGGGTTTTAAATTGGTAAATACAGGTTTACAAATGATATTGGACAAGGAAGTTCCTCAGAAAATATCAGACCATTTTCCGGCAATTGTACATCCTTTTTTAGAACGAAATAATTTAACGATTGATGATGTAGACCACTTAATTTTTCATCCTGGAGGAAAGAAAATTGTACAAACGGTAGAAGATTTATTCGGTGTTTTAGGCAAAAATATAGACGATACAAAAGAAGTTTTACGTTTGTACGGTAATATGTCCAGCGCAACTGTTTTGTATGTTTTAGAACGATTTATGGATCGGAATCCGGCAAAAGGAGAAAGAGGTTTAATGTTGAGTTTTGGTCCTGGGTTTTCGGCACAACGAATATTGTTGGAGTGGTAATTGAATGATAATAAGTAATGACAAAACTTCACAGGTTTTTAAAACCTGTGAGGTCTGTTAAAAGAAAAAATAGTATGAAATATGAAGTTTTAATAGAAGATTCTTTTTATCACATTTATAATTGTGGAAACAATAAAGAAAATATTTTTATTGAAGAACAGAACTATGTTTATTTCTTACAATTAGCAAAAAAGCACCTTTCTAAAACCGCTGATATTTTAGTATATTGTTTATTGAAAAATCATTTTCATTTTTTAATTAAAACGAAAGAAAATAGAACATCAAAAGAAATATCTCAATCATTTTCAAACTTATTTAATGCGTATTCAAAAAGTATAAATAAAAAATATGGAAGAAGTGGAAGCTTATTTAAAGACCGGTTTTCAAGAATAAAATTAGATAGTGAGGAATATCTTAAAAAATTAATTTTATATATTCATTTAAACCCAACACACCATCAATTTGTAGATGATTTTAGAACCTATAAACATTCTTCCTACAATTCTATTTTATCAGATAAAATAACAAGTTTATTAAGAGACTCTGTTATTAATATTTTTGAAGACAAACAAAATTTTATCGACGCTCATAAAATTAAGGAAGTAACTATTTTAGAATCCTTAAGTTTAGAGTAATAAAGAAGACCTCACAGGTTTTAAAAACCTGTGAGGTCTGTTAAACTGAATAAATGAACCCAATAGAAATTATAAAAAATCTTCCTTATACAAATCCATTTTTGTTTGTTGATGAAATCACGGAAATTTCAGAAAACGGAGTTACTGGAAATTATACATTTAAAGAGAATGCCTTTTTTTATGAAGGTCATTTTAAAGGAAATCCGATTACGCCAGGTGTTATTTTAACAGAAACAATGGCACAAATTGGTGTTGTTTGTTTGGGTATTTATTTATTAAAAGACGAAATTTCTTCCGAAGAAAAAAAACCACAAATTGCGTTAACCTCTAATAATATAGATTTTTATTTACCTGTTTTACCAAATGAAAAAGTAACGGTAATTTCAGAAAAAGAATATTTTAGATTCAATAAATTGAAGTGCAAAGTAAAAATGATGAATGAGAAAAATGAATTGGTTTGCAGAGGAACTATTTCTGGAATGATATTAATTTAGTAAGCAGACCTCACAGGTTTTTAAAACCTGTGAGGTCTAAAATCTATAAACAAATGAAAAATAGAGTCGTAATTACTGGTTTAGGGGTTGTGTCGCCAAATGGCGTTGGTATACCAGCGTTTACAAATGCAATAAAATCTGGGATTTCAGGAATTACCTTTCATCAAAATTTAAAAGACAAAGGGTTTTCTTGTTGTATTGGTGGAATCCCTGATGTATCTGAAGAAAAAAAAGCAGCGTATTTAACACCTTTACAATTACGAGGCTTTAATAGTACCTCAATTTTATACGGTTGTATGGCAGGAATTGACGCTTGGAAAGACGCTGGTTTTTCTGTGGATGAAAACTCTAATTTAGACTATGATTCTGGTTTAATTTTTGGAACAGGAACCTCGGGAATTGAGAAATTTAGAGAAGCAATTTATAAAATTGATGATCAAAATGTAAGACGTTTAGGAAGTACTTCTGTGGTGCAAACAATGGCAAGCGGAATTTCTGCTTATTTAGGCGGAATTTTAGGTTTAGGAAACCAAGTAACCACAAATTCATCTGCTTGTACAACAGGTACAGAAGCACTGTTATTGGGTTTTGAACGTATTAAAAACGGAAAAGTAAAAAGAATGTTGGTTGGGAGTTCGAGCGACAGTAGTTTGTATACTTGGGGTGGATTTGATGCAATGAGAGTGATGACTTATAAGCACAATGAAACGCCAGAAAAAGGATCGAGACCTATGAGTGAAACTGCATCTGGGTTTGTTCCTGGAAGTGGAGCAGGTGCCTTAGTTTTAGAATCGTTAGAAAGCGCTTTAGAAAGAAAAGCAACAATTTATGCAGAGGTTTTAGGTGGTAATATAAATTCTGGGGGACAAAGAAATGGAGGAACGTTAACTGCGCCAAATGCAGAAGCAGTTCAGAAATGTATTACAGAAGCAATTTTAGATGCTAATATTTCTGCGGAAGAAATTGATGTAATAAACGGCCATTTAACAGCCACCTCAAAAGACAGTTTAGAAATAGAAAATTGGACCAAAGCATTGCAAAGAAAAGGAACTGATTTTCCAACTATTAACTCTTTAAAATCTATGGTTGGCCATTGTTTGGCCGCTTCTGGTGCTATTGAATCTGTAGCTTCCGTTTTGCAAATTAAAGAACAATTTGTGTTTCCTAATATTAATTGTAAAGATGTGCATCCAGAAATTACAGCATTAATTTCTTCGGATAAAATTCCGACAAAAATGATTGAGAAAAACATTACTATTTTAGCAAAAGCAAGTTTTGGTTTTGGTGATGTAAATGCTTGTGTTATCTTTAAAAAATATAATTAATATTTTAAAAGACCACACAGGTTTTAAAAACCTGTGTGGTCTGAAAATTTTCAGAATAGAATATGACAAAAGAAGAAATTATATCGAAATTAACTGTTATTGTAAAACCTTATATTCAGAATGAAGAAGGTTTTAAAAATTTATCAGAAGAAACAGATTTTATAAATGATTTAGAAATAAATTCTGCAAACTTAGTAGATATTATTTTAGATGTAGAAGATGAATTTAAAATAGAAATAGATAACGATTCTATGGAAAAAATGCTTTCTGTAAAAGCAACTATTGCCGTAATTCAATCTAAAATGGATGCATAATATTGGCAATGATATTGTTGATTTAAACCTTGCTAAAATCCAAAGTAATTGGCAACGAAAAGGGTTTTTGGAGAAACAGTTCACTAAAAAAGAACAAAAAGAAATTCAAGATGCAGACAATCCGTTTTTAAAAGTTTGGTTGTTTTGGTCTATGAAAGAAGCTGCATATAAATGTTATACTCAAAAGGTTGAAAAACGTTTTTTTGCACCACAAAAATTTGAATGTGGTTTACTTTCCAAAACAGAAGGATTTGTTCTTTTTGAAGATAGTAAATACTGTACAAGTACAAGTTTTAAGCCATCTTATATTCATACAATAGCCAAGGAAACGAATAATGAAGTTGCTATTTTTTCAAAGATAGGTTCATTAAAAAACACACATATCGATTTAAAAATACAATTGGCCCTAGAAACAGGCGTTTTATCCGATGAAATCGTAAAAGTAAAAACAACGGTTGGCGCTCCTTTGTTTTATCATAAGGAAAAACTACTAACCAAATCTTGCTCAATTTCTCATCATGGAAATTATGGTGCATTTGTTTTTGCGCTATAAAATAGAACATCTTAATAAAAAAAACACATGTTTAAAAGAGTGAATTATATTGTGTTTGTATCTGTTTTTGGTATGTTCATTTGTTTTATGCTGTTGTTGGTCCAAAATAATACAGAAATAGCAATTACTTTTTAAATCAAAAATTTTGGTTTTAATTAGACGATAATTTTAGTGATGTTACCTTTACGAGTAGTTTTAATATTGATAATTTAAATGAAAGTTTCGTTAATTCAGAAATTAATGTCAATTCAATTTTTACAAATTCAAAAAATATTAGAAGTACCTTTAGAAATTACAGAGACAGAAACCTGTATTCGTTTTTTAACTAATTTTGTGATCAATAGAAAACATTTTGTAGTTGGAGGAAGCAGTTTTGTACTTTCTAAAAAAGTAAATATTAAAATAATCTATGTCGGAACTAAAAATTAAAGAGGCACTTTTTAAGCAGTGTGAAACTTTTGTAAATAAACGATTACAAACGGTAAATGAGATCATTTCATCTAATCAAAAAGCGTTGCAATCAGAAACCAAAAGTTCTGCAGGCGATAAACATGAAACTGGTAGGGCAATGTTGCAATTAGAAATGGAAAAAGCGGGTCAGCAACTTGCTGGAATTACTATAATGAAAGAGATTTTGGCTAAAATTGATGTTTCTAAAATTTCTAAAGTTGCTCATTTAGGTACTGTAATCGAAACGGATTCGGTTAATTATTTTTTGTCTATTTCTGCGGGGAAACTTATAGTTGCTAATAAGGTGTTTTTTGCAGTATCTGTTTCATCTCCAATCGGTAAAATATTATTAGGTAAAAAGATAGATGAAAAAATTATTTTTAACGGTAATACTTCCAGTATTAAAAGGATAAGGTAATAGTCTGTATATTAAACGTTTTTATAACGAAAATTACGTCATTAAAGTTAGTTTCTGAACCTATCTATCTTTTCTGTAGAATTGTTAGAAATACTTTACAAGTAAAAGGATTATTTTTACTTTTTATTATAAACCATTATTTTTCTAAAATGAAAAAGTCACTATTTATTTTAATCATACTTTTTACGATACAAACATTTGGGCAATCTAATTTTAAAAGTTTTTTTAAACTTTCTCCACCTATTAAAAAATGGGTGTTTTTTCATCCTTTTAAAGCAACAAGGTCTTTAAAAATTTCTAAAGAGACAAACAGAGTGTCAGATTCTATAGCCAAAACAGATGTATTAGATAAAGATGGTGCAGGTGGGCAAGTAGATGCTTTTAGACATGCTTTTTGGATGGCAAGATTGTCACAAGAAATGGGTGAAAATTCTGCGCGTTCTTTAGGTGAGGCACATGAAAAAGAAAACTATTTAACTTACAAAAAACAAAAATTAGAAGATGGTGTTGTACCAGATGAAATTTCATCTGAAATGGATTTACATAATAATGAAGAGGGGTTAAAGTTAATTACAAAAGGAAGTCTTGTTTCTAAAAAAGGATTAATTTATAGAATTATAAATGCGATTAACAAAGGAAAAATGAAAATCATTAAAAAAGATAAAAAAGGGAATTTTTTAACTTGTAAGGGTGAAGTTATTAAGAGAGAGGAGCTTAAAGGTAAATGGAAAAATAATAAGTGTTTAATAGCTTCTAACAAACAATAAAACCTCATTTTTTATTTATAAAAAGTACTACAACGTATTCGTTCAATAGACATGGTGCTTATAGGGGGTATCTCTTAAAAAAAGCAACTACGGTAAGGTTTCTATTGATAAATATCATAAAAATTTACTGAAGTAAAACTCTACTTTTGCCTACTTAAATGAAATTCAGTTTTTTATAAAATTACATTAAAATAAATATTAAAATTTATGGAATTTTTTTCAGAATTACTCTCTAAAGATTACTTTGTGTTATTTCTTGTTATTGGTTTAGGAATAGCACTTGGAAATATTAAGGTAAAAGGTATCAATTTTGACACTTCGGCTGTTATTTTTGTTGCAATTTTTTTCGGGTATTTATATAATTTAAATGGTATTACTTTTAATATTCCACCAGTTATACAAAGTGTAGGGTTGGTATTATTTATTTATACGATAGGAATGCAAGCAGGTCCTTCCTTCTTTAGTTCTTTTAAAGAACAAGGAAAGAATTTAATAATTTTGGCAGGAATAACCGTTTTAACAGGTGGTATTACTGCAATATCTATTTCTTATTTGTATGATGTAGATATGAATATGATGAGTGGTTTATTAACAGGAGCATTAACATCTACTCCAGGTTTGGCCGCTTCCATTGAGGCTTCTCATTCTTCATTAGCTTCTATAGGTTATGGTATTGCATATCCGTTTGGAGTTTTAGGTGTTATCTTATTTGTAAAATTAGGCCCAGCATTATTTAGGGTAGATGTTAAAAAAGAAGAAAAAGACTTCGCAGAGAAATCGATGTCTAACACACCAAAGGTGATTAATAAAAACTTAATTATCTCTAATGAAAACATAAACGGAAAGACGATTAATCAGTTAAGAATACGTTTTATGACAAAGGCTAATATTTCTAGAGTTATGAAACCTAATCAACTACCATTTTCTCCAACTAAAGATACAATTTTAGAAACAGGAGATATTATTAAAGCGGTAGGTACGGTTAATGCTTTAGAAAGAATAGAAGTTTTATTAGGTAAAGTTACCGATATAGAAATTCCACGTAGTGGAACTTATGAAGTAAAATGGTATGTAGTAAGTAATGATACTGTTGTAAACAAAACAATTCAAGAGTTAAACCTTCTAGAAAACTATGCAGCTACCATTACACGTATTAGAAGAGCAAGTATAGATTTAGCTCCTCACCCTTCAACTTTAATAAAATATGGTGATAAAATTTTAGTTTCTTGTTCTAAAGGAAATGTTTCTGCAGTTACACAACTCTTTGGAGACAGTTTAAAAAGAGTAGGACACACCAGTTTTTTACCAGTTGCATTTGGTATTGTTATTGGTGTTCTTGTTGGTGCTATTGCAATACCTTTGGGAGGTATAAGTCTAAAATTAGGACTTACTGGTGGTGTACTAATGGCTTCTATATTTTTAAGTTGGAAAGGGAAATTTGCTGGAGTAATTTGGAATTTATCGGGCCCTGCAAACCAAATATTACGTCAGTTTGGACTGTTATTATTTCTAACTCCTGTAGGACTAAAAGCAGGACAAAGTTTAATTTCGGCTATTGAAAAACATGGTTTAATTTTGTTTTTATACGGTGGGCTTATTACCTTAATACCTATGATTACAACGGTTCTTGTAGGTCGGTTTTTACTAAAAGTTAACTTTTTATCAATTTTAGGAGCGTTAACAGGAGGTATGACATCTACGCCTGGGTTAAGTGCAACAGATTCTATGACCGATTCTGATGCACCACAAATTGCCTATGCAGCAGTGTATCCTTTTTCATTGGTGCTAATAATTATTGTAGCAGAAATTATGGCAATGCTTTAAATATCAACGCTATAGCCCCTAATTTTAAAAGGTAAAAGCAAAACAAAATCATCACATTAAAACGATTCTAAATAACCAAAATACCACCATTAATATTTCAATAAAGAATATCTAAATGGTACATTTGTAAAACAACAATTATAACTTAATCATACTTTTATACAATGAGCGGATTTTTCAAATCTTCAGTTGGGAGAAAGGTAGCCATGGCGCTTTCCGCATTCTTCCTCATGTTTTTCTTAATTATACATATAGCAGTAAACCTTACTTCGCTTTTTAGTGAAGAGCTATTTAATCAATTATCTCATTTTATGGGAACAAACCCTTTAATACAATTTGCTTTGCAGCCTGTATTAATTTTTGGAGTTGTTTTTCACTTTGTGATGGGTTTTGTGTTAGAATTAAAAAACAAAAAAGCAAATGGAGTTGCCTATGCTAAAAACAATGGAGCAGCTAATTCTACATGGATGAGTAGAAACATGATTTATAGTGGATTGGCTATTTTAGCTTTTATCGCACTACATTTCATTGATTTTTGGATTCCAGAATTAAACCATAAATACATTGCTGTTTTACCAGAAGATCCAACAAGATACTTCCATGAGTTACAAGAAAAATTTGTTCCTATTTGGAGAGTTGCAGCTTATGTGGTAGCATTTGTTTTCTTAGGATTGCATTTAGCACACGGTTTTACTTCTGCTTTTCAATCTATGGGAGTTACAGCTGGAAGAAAAAAAGCATTACAAACTTTTGGTAAAGTATTCTCAATAGTTATTCCATTAGGATTTATAATTATTGCATTGTTTCATCATTTTAATTATAACCATTAATCTTAAAAATATGGCTTTAGATTCAAAAGTACCTCAAGGTGCAATTAAAGACAAATGGACAACTTATAAAGACCAAATTAACCTTGTAAACCCAGCAAATAAACGTAATATAGATATTATAGTTGTTGGTACTGGATTAGCAGGTGGTTCTGCAGCGGCTACATTAGCAGAATTAGGCTATAATGTAAAAGCATTTGCTTATCAAGATTCTCCAAGAAGAGCGCATTCAATTGCAGCGCAAGGAGGAATTAATGCATCAAAAAATTACCAAGGAGATGGAGATTCGGATTATCGTCTTTTTTACGATACCGTAAAAGGGGGAGATTATCGTTCTCGTGAAGCAAACGTTTATCGTTTAGCGGAGGTTTCTTCTAATATTATAGATCAATGTGTGGCACAAGGAGTTCCTTTTGCGCGTGATTATGGTGGTCTTTTAGATAACCGTTCTTTTGGTGGAGTTTTAGTTTCTAGAACATTCTATGCAAAAGGACAAACAGGACAACAATTATTATTAGGTTGTTATTCTGCAATGAACCGTCAAATTGCTCGTGGAAAGATTGAAATGTTCAATCGTCACGAAATGTTAGATGTTGTAAAAGTAGATGGTAAAGCAAGAGGTATTATTGCTCGTAATTTAATTACAGGAGAATTAGAACGTCATTCTGCACATGCTGTTGTTATTGCAACAGGTGGTTATGGTAATGTTTATTATTTATCTACCAATGCAATGGGATCTAATGCTACTGCAGCCTGGAAAATCCATAAAAAAGGAGCCTATTTTGCAAATCCTTGTTATACTCAAATTCATCCAACGTGTATTCCACGTTCTGGTGATTATCAATCTAAGTTAACGTTAATGTCAGAATCATTACGTAACGATGGTAGAATTTGGGTTCCTGCAAGAATTGAAGATGCAAAATTAATTCAGCAAGGTAAATTAAAACCTACTGAAATTGCTGAAGAAAATAGAGATTATTATTTAGAAAGAAGATATCCTGCATTTGGTAACTTAGTACCTCGTGATGTTGCATCTAGAGCAGCAAAAGAACGTTGTGATGCTGGTTATGGTGTAAATGCAACAGGTGAAGCTGTGTATTTAGATTTTGCAACTGCTTTTGTACGTTATGGAACAGAGCAAGCGAAAATTCATGGTATTAAAAACGCTTCTAAAGAAGAAATTAAAAAATTAGGTCAAGCAATTATTGAAGAGAAATACGGAAATTTATTTCAGATGTATGAAAAAATCATCGCTGAAAACCCATATGAAACTCCAATGATGATTTATCCTGCAACTCACTATACAATGGGTGGTGTTTGGGTTGATTATAACTTAATGACTACTGTAGAAGGTTTATATTGTATTGGTGAAGCTAATTTCTCTGATCATGGTGCAAACAGACTTGGTGCTTCTGCCTTATTACAAGGTTTAGCTGATGGTTATTTTGTGTTACCATATACAATTGGTGATTATTTATCTGATGATATTAGAACAGGTAAAATTGCTACCGATACTAAAGAGTTTGATGAAGTAGAAAAAGAAGTAAAAGATAGAATTGATTTCTTTATCAACAATAAAGGAACAAAAACTGTAGATTATTTCCACAAACGTTTAGGTAAAGTAATGTGGGATAAAGTAGGAATGTCTAGAAACGAAAAGCATTTAAAAGAAGCTATGGCAGAAATTAAAGCAATTCGTGAAGAATTCTGGAAAGATGTAATGGTTCCTGGAACTGCAGCAGAAATGAATACTGAATTAGAAAAAGCTGGAAGAGTAGCTGATTTCTTAGAATTAGGAGAATTATTCGCTAAAGATGCTTTAGTAAGAGTAGAATCTTGTGGAGGACACTTTAGAGAAGAATCTGCGGAGTTAGATGGACCTCAAAAAGGAGAAGCAAAACGTAATGATAAAGATTTCGCTTTTGTATCTGCTTGGGAGTTTAAAGGAGAACCTGCAGATGCAGTTTTACACAAAGAAGAATTAGAGTTTAACGATATTGAATTGAAACAACGTTCATATAAATAAGAAAGATATGTCAGGTAAAGGAATGAATTTAACGTTAAAAATTTGGAAACAAAAAGACGCTGACTCAAAGGGTCAGATGGTGGATTATAAAGTCACTGATATTTCAGAACATATGTCTTTTTTAGAAATGCTAGATGTTTTAAACGAACAATTAGTTAATTCTGGTGATGAACCAATTGCTTTCGATCATGATTGTAGAGAAGGTATTTGTGGTATGTGTTCTATGTATATTAATGGGGAAGCTCATGGTCCTGATAGAGGTATTACTACGTGTCAGTTACACATGCGTATGTTTAATGATGGAGATACTATTACAATAGAGCCATTTAGAGCAGCAGCATTCCCTGTAATAAAAGATTTAATTGTAGATAGAATGTCTTTTGAGCGTATTCAACAAGCAGGTGGTTACATTTCTGTAAACACTTCTGGTAATACGCAAGATGCAAATAACATTCCTATTTCTAAACATGCAGCAGATGAAGCTATGGATGCAGCAGCTTGTATTGGTTGTGGTGCTTGTGTAGCAACTTGTAAAAACTCTTCTGCTATGTTATTTGTTGCTGCAAAAGTTTCTCAATTTGCTTTGTTACCACAAGGACAAGTAGAAGCTGCAGATCGTGTTAAAAACATGGTAGCGCAAATGGATTTAGAAGGTTTTGGTAACTGTACAAATACAGGAGCTTGTGAAATAGAATGCCCAAAAGGAATTTCTTTAGAAAACATTGCACGTATGAATAGAGAGTTGATGAAAGCGAATCTCTAACACATAAATATAATATTTTTATAGAAAAACCTGCATTATTGCAGGTTTTTCTGGTTTTATAAACTGTGAATAACAGTGTTTAAGTTTTTAATCCTTTTTTTTTGTTTTAGTTATTTAATTAGTTAAATTCGGAGGTTCATAATTATAATGAATAAAGGCACCTAGTTTGTAAATATGAAGTTTGAATCTTAAAACCGAAAAGACAAAACGATTAAAAAAATATAATGAATTGTACAATTCATTATATACTTCTTTGTGTTTATTTTCTAATAAATATATTGATGACCTCGAAAAATCTAAGGACATTGTACAAGATGTTTTTATTAAATTTTGGAACACTACCATAACATTTGAAAATGAGGTAGCTGTTAAATCTTATTTATATGTTTCCGTAAAAAACAAAAGCATAGATTATCTTAAAAGTAATCAGTATAAACTCACAGAAAGAGTAGCTTCTTTTGATTTTGTGCAGTTAGAATCTGAATTGTATTTCGACAAAGAGTTTTTTTTTGAAGAAGTTTCCGTAGCAATAGAAAAGGGGCTTAAAATGTTGCCTCCAAAATGTAGAGAAATAGTAGATTTAAGTATCAACGGCTATAAAAACAAACAAATATCCGAAGAACTAGGTATCTCTATCAATACCGTAAAAACACAAAAAAAAATAGCCTACCAAAAATTGCGTAGCATTCTAAAGACTCCATATATTGAGATTATAGCTATTTTATTACTAAATAATTAAGTAAATAACATTTTTAGATATCTAATATTATGGATATATTAAAAAAAAGTTAATATTTCTTCACCCACTTCTATAACTTACTCGTTTATTAATAGAATAAGCGCTTCACAACTATTGTAAATGAAAAAAATTAGTCAATTATTAAAGTTAGTTAAGGACGTAACGTCGTCTTTTTTAATAAATCAAAGTATCGATTTCGATAGAATGGAATCTGACTTTGATAAAGAGAGCGCAAAAGAACTAATAGGGAGATTAAAAGATCCGGAAGAGCGTAAAAAAAGGGTAGGCATTGCTCTTGAAATTGATAAAGAAAAACAAAACACTTGGAAAAATATCAAAAGAGAAATAGATCCTCAGCCTAAATTAAATTATTTTAAAATATTCTCTAGAGTAGCTGCTGTTTTTATTGTTTTCATAGGAATTGCTTACTTTATGCATAACGATAAACCAGTAACAATTGTTCAAGAGAACTCTATAGCTAATGAAGAGATTGTTTTAAAACTCTCTAACGGAGATACCCAAATAATTACGAGCAATGGTCAGTCTAAAATTTTAGACGATAAGGGAGTCGTTATTGGTGCCCAAACAGGGAAAGAAATAAATTACCGAAACAATTCTAAAGCTACTTCTAAAGAACTTGTTTTTAATGAATTGAAGGTGCCTTATGGTAAAACTTTTGCAATAGTATTGTCTGACGGAACCGAGGTTCATTTAAACGCAGGCACAACATTAAAGTACCCAGTTAAATTCTTAAAAGGAAAAAATAGACAAGTATATTTAACAGGAGAAGCATTTTTTAAAGTTAGTAAAGACAAAGAACATCCTTTTATTGTAGAGTCTAATGATTTAAATATTAGAGTTTTGGGAACTAGTTTTAATGTGTCTTCTTATGCAGAGAATACAAATATATCTACAGTTTTGGTAGAAGGAGCTGTTAGGTTGTATGGTAAAGATGAGGTGTATTCTAATGAAAAATCTAAATTATTAGAACCTGGAAAAAAAGCAGATTGGAATAAAGAAAATCAAAAAATATCCATTCAAAAAGTAAATACTTCTCATTACACAAGTTGGATTAACGGAACGCTAGTAATAGAGAAATTAAGATTCCAAGAAATAATTAAAAGACTAGAAAGACACTACAATATTAAAATCATTAACAGTAACAAAAAGCTAGCGAATCAAGTGTTTACAGCTACTTTTCAAGTAGAAAATATACAGCAGGTTCTAGAATCTTTTAAAACAAACTACTCTTTCCAATACACCATTGAAGGAGATACAATAACAATTAATTAATCAACTAAAAATAGCAGAAACAAATGAATTAAACAAAAAACGCCAAACTAGAGTATAAAAAAGATCGGAAAATGCTGGAACATTTCCCAATCTAACACTCGTATGATTTAACACATTTATTAAACCAAATTAACTATAACAAAAGTATGAAAAAACTAATTAATATATGGGGCGACACATTTTTTCCCCATAAAATAAGTCGTAAAATGAAATTAACAGCTTATCTTATTTTTATTTCACTTTTTCAAATTCAAGCGAATACAAATTCAGGTAATGGCAAGGTAACTTTACACCTGAATAATGTAACCTATCTTGAAGTGTTTAGGGCAATAGAATCTCAAACAGAATTTAATGTATTATACAATAATAATGAATTGAATAATGCAGAAGAGGTGTCTGTAAATGTGAAAAACACACACGTGTTTGACGTATTAAAAAACTTGTTTAAGAACACAAGTATTGAATATCGAACTGTTGGAAAACAAATTGTTTTAATTCATAAAAAGATACCAAACACTATTAAAAAAAGTGCAAAAGCAATTCCTTTAAAGATAGCTATTAAAGGTATTGTAAAAGACCAATTTGGTAATCCTTTGCCAGGTGTAAGTGTTTTAGAAAAAGGATCGACAAACGGAACAACTACAGATTTTGATGGAATTTATACCATTTCTATAAAAGATAAAAGTGCGGTTTTAGTGTATTCTTATATGGGATATAAAACAAAGGAAGTTGCCGTAAATAACCAAACGAATATTAATGTTGCTTTAGAAGAAGAAGTTGGGCAGTTAGATGAGATTGTTTTGGTAGGGTATGGTACTGTAAAAAAATCTGATATGACAGGTTCTGTTTCTTCTATAAATACAGAACAAATTAGTAAAACACAAAATGTTTCTATCGCACAAGCTATTCAGGGTAGAGCTGCCGGAGTAAGTGTTTCTAAAAGCTCTGGAAGCCCAGGTGCAGCTCCTACAGTTAGAATTAGAGGAACAGGAACCGTAAACAACTCAAATCCATTATATGTAGTAGATGGAGTGCCGGTAAGTGATGTTACCAATATTAACATGGAAGATGCAAAATCTGTAGAAGTATTAAAAGATGCATCAGCAACGGCTATTTATGGATCTAGAGGTGCAAATGGAGTTATATTAATTGAAACTAAAAAAGGGACTAAAAACAAACCAACTATCACATATAATACGTATACAGGTTTTCAAAATAAAATAGACAATTTAAAGGTAATGAATGCTCAACAGTGGGCAGAAATAAGAAACGAAGCAAATACTAATGATGGTACTCCTTTAGATCCGGAATTATCAGATCCTGCTTCATTACCATCATATAATTGGAAAGATGCAGTGTATCAAACTGGAGTTATGACCAATCATCAATTGTCTTTTTCTGGAGGTAGTGATAAATCTACTTATTACGTATCAATAGGTCATATTTCACAAAAAGGAATTGTAAAAGAGTCTTCTTATAAAAGAACTAATTTAAGAATTAACAATACTTATAAATTAAATGAAGCAATCAAAGTAGGGCATAACATACAATATGCTTTATCAGATAGAGTAAGTATTCCAGAATATGGGCCAAATGTATGGACAAGAGCATCTTTTGTTGGGTTTGCAGTAGATCCTGTAACTCCAATTTATAAAGCAGATGGTTCTTTAAATTCTACAACTTATTCTTCTGCTATTAATCCTTTAGGTTTGGCAAAATATGGTCAAAGACCTAATACTAGAGAGAACTTTTTAGGAAATCTTTTCTTAGAGGTAGATGTGTTAAAAGGTTTAAAGTTTAGATCTAATTATGGATTAGATATTACCAATGTTAAGGTAGATTATTATATTCCAGTATACGATGTTTCACCAACGTATAATTCTGATGTAAGTACGTATAATTTAAATAGATCAGAAAACAGATCTATGGTACTGTCTAACACACTAAATTATAACACAACAATAGCAAAAAAACATAGTATAACTGCACTGTTAGGACAAGAAATACAAGAGTCAGAATACAACAATGTAAACACACAACGTAGTGGTATTCCAGTAAGTGTAGCAAACCCTACTTTAGGGTCTGGTAGTGTTTCTACATCTACTAATTCAGGAGATATTTCTAAATCTAAACTGTTATCTTACTTTGGTAGGTTAAACTATAATTATGATGATAGATATTTAGTAACAGGAACCTATAGATTAGACGGGTCTTCTCGTTTTGGAGCCAATAACAGATGGGGGAAATTTCCTTCTTTAGCTTTGGGATGGAATGTTCATAAAGAAAATTTTTACAAACTTGATGCTGTCAGTCAGTTAAAGTTTAGATTGGGGTGGGGAGAAACAGGAAATCAAAACATTCCCGTTACAGCTATTGCAAATACATTAAATTTAGGTTCTAATTATGTGTTTGGTGGTGAGGAGTCTACACAAGTTGGGGTTGCACCTTTTAGATCTGGAAATGCAGATTTAAAATGGGAAACAACGGTAACTAAAAACATTGGTTTTGATATGGGATTCTTGGCAAACTCAATCACTTTTACAGCTGATTATTTTATTAAAAATACAACAGATTTGTTATTGGCAGTTCCTGTATTACAAACATCAGGAAATCAAGAAAATGGATTTGAAAATGCTGGTAATATTCAAAACAAAGGATTAGAATTAACAGCTAATTATAAAAAAACAATCAACGATTTTTCTTTTAGTGTTGGTGGAAACATTGCTTTTATTAAAAATAAGGTTCTTAAACTAGCCAACGATGGCATTTTAACATCAGGACAACAAGCTAAAGATTTTAACCGTACAGAGGTAGGGCAACCTATCGCTTCTTTTTATGGTTTTGAAATGATTGGAATTTTCCAAAATCAAGATGAGGTAGATAACAATGCTACACTTCCTAATACTCAACCTGGAGATGTACAATATAGAGATATTAATGAAGATGGAGTTATTAATGATGATGATAGAAAATACATTGGTTCTCCTTTTGCAGATTTTACCTACGGATTAAATTTAGACATGTCTTATAAGCAGTTTGATTTTTCTGCATTTTTTCAAGGAAGTGAAGGAAACAAAATTTTTAACAGAAGTATTTATTGGTTAGAAGGAGATTTAGGATCTAACATGACTACAAATATGTTAAACAGATGGACAGGAGAAGGAACTTCTAGTTCTATACCTAGAGCAACCTTTAAAAATGTAGGTGTAAATATGCCTTTATCATCAAGTAGATATATAGAAGATGGTTCTTATTTAAGATTAAAAAATATAGAACTAGGATACACCATTCCAAAAAACATAACAGAAAAAATATCAGTTAGTAAATTAAGGTTATACGTTGCCGCTCAAAATGTATTTACATTTACTAAGTACAATGGTTTAGACCCAGAAGTAGGAGTAGATGGAGCATCTAACGATCCTTTAGATATTGGAATTGATAGAGGACGTTACCCTTCTACTAGAACAATTTCTGTAGGAGCTAATATTAACTTTTAAAAAATAAGATAATGATAGTAGATAATAAAATAATAAAATATATTAAAAATAGCTGTTTATTACTTGCCTTAATCTTGGTGTCATGTAGTGATTATTTAGATACAAATATATATGGAGAACCACTTTTAGAAAGTTTTTACAAAACTCCTGAAGATGCAGAAAGAGCGGTTATTGCTGCTTATACCCCAATGCGAGAAATGTATGGGAGAGAAAATTTTATAGCTTCTACGTCTAATGACTTATTGTTTGGAGACATTGGTACTGACGATCTTTTAAAAGGTGGGGCAAGAGCTAGTGATGGTCCTCAATTATACGAAAAAGAACTATACAACTTAACATCATCAAACAAGTCAGTAGAAAATATTTGGAAAGTTAATTTTAAAGGAGTCTATTTTGCAAACCTAGTGTTAGAAAAAGTTCCAGAGATTGCTTTTGAAGATGAAGCTAGAAAAAAAGAAATTATAGCAGAAGCTTATTTTTTAAGAGCTTATTATTATTTTGATTTGGTAAATACGTTTGGGGGAGTGCCATTAATTACAGAACCTTTAGAGGTAGGAGAATTTAATGTACCTAGAACAACACAAGAAGCTATTTACACATTGATAGAAGATGATCTAAAAATTGCAATTCCTGCTTTGCCATCAAGATTTGATAAAGGAACTGATTATTTAGGGCATGCTGATAAAGGAGCTGCTTTAGGTTTAATGATGCGTGTGTCTTTATATCAAAATAAAATGGAACAAGTAAAAACGTACGGAGATCAGTTGTTTACGTTATCTTATAAATTAGAAGATGATTATGGTTCTATTTTTAATTCTGTAGGAGAATGGGGATCAGGTTCTATTTTTGAAGTAAACTATTCTACAAATTCAGACAATTTAGGAGGAAGAATGCCTCATATGATGGCTCCAAGAAGTAAAGGTGGAATTGGTTTTGGGCAAGTAAAAGATGATTTAAGAAATGAGTTTGAGGCAAACGATCCTAGACTAGATGCTTCTTTTTACAATGTAACAGGCGGTTATGGAACCGAATGGTTTGTGAGAAAGTATGCATGGGCTCCTTACACAGATTATGCAATACCATCTGTAGGTGGAAAAGGGAATAATGCTAATAATATTAGAATTATAAGATTGTCCGATGCTTATTTAATGTATGCAGAAGCTATTTATAATACAGATCCTGGAACTGCTGTAGAATATGTAAATAAAGTTAGAAAACGTGCTAGGGGTGCAAATGCAATTACAGTTGTGCCAGATTTACCAGCAGCACTTAGCGGACAACCTTTATTAGATGCTATTTATCACGAAAGACGTGTAGAACTTGCAGGAGAAGGTTTTAGATTTCATGATTTGATTAGAACAAATAGAGCAGAAACGATCTTAGCTCCTTTAGGGTTTCAAAAAAATAAACATGAAATAATGCCCATTCCATTGTCTCAAATATCCTTATCACAAGGAGTTTTGGTGCAAAATAATTATTAGTATCTATTAAATATTAACAAGTTTTATAAAGTAAAAACCCCAAAACTAATAATTAGTTTTGGGGTTTTTCTTTATGATAAAAATAATAGAATCTCCTGTTCTGTTTTAAAATATACACATGTGGTCATGCTTAATTGAATAGCTACATCTGTTTTGGAGAGCCATAATTCTTGTCTTAATGTTTTAGGTATTGCTGCGTTATCACTGTTATGCCATTTCTCAATACTTTTAAGTGACAAATTGTATGCATTAACAACAATTGCGATATTTTCTATTGAATATAACTCATAGATTTTTTAAATTCTGATAACTGATAACTGATAACTGATAACTGATAACTGATAACTGATAACTGATAACTGATAACTGATAACTACTTCCTTCCAAAATCTGCAGGAATTTCTCCCCAAGCTTTGGTTTCCCATTTAAGAATTGGGTTTTTGTACGTATTATTTTTAAGCCAAGTTTCGGCTCTTTTTATCAACTCTAATAAATCTTTGTTAGAAGCATCAAAATGCATATTGGTTTTACATCTTTTTTGTTTTACCCAACTCATGGCGATTCTAGAATCGGAATAAATAGGAATATTTTCTTTGTTCTTACTCTTTAATAAAGCAATTCCGTGCACTAGCGCCAGAAATTCGCCAATATTATTGGTTCCCTTAGCAAATGGACCTTTTAAGAAAAGTTGTTGTTTGTTATGCGTTAAAACACCTCTGTATTCCATTTTACCCGGATTTCCAGAACAAGCTGCATCCACAGAAATACTTTCTAAATTAGGTCTACCAATTTTTTCTTTTTCTGTTGAAGACAAAGTAACTTTTTTAGTGTCTTTACCTACATAGTCTGCATAATTTTTGGTTGCAGCTATTTCTGCCTCATTTAAATCTGCAAAAGATTTGTATTGCGCACCTTCAAAACCGTCAATTTGCTTTTTACAGACTTTCCAAGAAGTAAAAACCCCTTTTCTGCGTCCGTTCCAAACCACATAAAACTTTTTTTTACTCATTTATGTCTAAAATTACATCTTCAATAACTCTAGGAAAGTACTCTTGTTCTAAAATATGAATCTTTTCTGCAATAATTTCAGGAGAATCATCTTCTAAAAGAGCTGTTTTTGCCTGAAAAAGGATAGCACCTTCGTCATAATTGGCATTTACATAGTGAATTGTTATGCCAGTTTCTGTTTCTTTATTTTCTTTTACGGCCTTGTGAACGTTCATACCATACATTCCTTTTCCTCCATATTTTGGCAATAATGCAGGATGAATATTGATGATTTTATTCGGAAAAGCATCAATAATTTTAGTTGGAATTTTCCATAAAAAGCCTGCTAAAATAATGTAATCTGCCTGCTCTTTTAAGAGATTTAGTATTTCATCCGAAGTAAAAAAAACTTCTTTTTTAAAATGTAAACATTTGATGTTTAAATTTTTACATCTATCAAACACTTTGGCATGCTCATTGTTACATAGCACAGTAGTAACCTTAGCGGTTTTAGTATGATTAAAAAATTTAATAATGTTTTCTGCGTTCGTTCCAGAACCAGATGCAAAAATAACAATACGCTTCATAACTTCATTTCTAAGCTACAAAAAAAAGAATAATTATTAACAAATAGATTATTTTAAGTGAAGATTAAATATTTTTCTTTACTTTTAAGAATCATTTTTGCGGCAAAAATTAGTTTTAATTGTTAAGATTCGTATTTTTGCCACGATTAAAATTTTAAAAAACACAAAATTATGTCAGACATTGCATCAAGAGTAAAAGCTATTATCGTAGACAAATTAGGAGTAGACGATAACGAAGTAACAACAGAAGCTAGCTTCACAAACGATTTAGGAGCAGATTCTTTAGATACTGTTGAATTAATCATGGAATTCGAAAAAGAATTTGATATTCAAATACCAGATGATCAAGCAGAGAACATCGGAACAGTAGGTCAAGCAGTTAGCTATATTGAAGAAGCAAAAAAGTAAATTTATATGCAGTTAAAACGAGTTGTAGTCACTGGACTTGGCGCACTAACGCCAATTGGTAATAATATTGAAGAATATTGGAATGCTTTAGTTAACGGAGTTAGCGGGGCGGCACCTATTAAAGGTTTTGATGCTGCCAAGTTCAAAACTCGTTTTGCATGTGAATTAAAGAATTTCGAGGTAACGGACTTTATTAATAGAAAGGACGCACGTAAAATGGATCGATTTACGCAGTATGCAATGGTAGCTTCAGACGAAGCAATTGCAGATGCAAATTTTGATTTAGAAAAATTAAACAAATTACGCGTTGGTGTAATTTGGGGAGCAGGAATTGGAGGCTTAGAAACTTTTCAAAACGAAGCTATAAATTTTGGAGCTGGAGACGGTACACCAAGGTTTAATCCTTTCTTTATTCCAAAAATGATTGCAGATATTGCACCAGGAAACATTTCTATTAAGAATGGATTTATGGGGCCAAATTATACTACAGTTTCTGCATGTGCATCATCTGCTAACGCAATGATAGATGCTTTAAATTATATTCGTTTAGGAACTTGTGATGTAATTGTAACTGGTGGCTCTGAAGCTGCAGTTGTAATTTCTGGTGTTGGTGGTTTTAATGCCATGCACGCCTTATCTACAAGAAATGAAAGCCCAGAAACAGCGTCTAGACCTTTTGATGCAGAACGTGATGGTTTTGTATTAGGTGAAGGAGCAGGTGCTTTGGTTTTAGAAAGTTACGAACACGCAAAAGCAAGAGGAGCAAAAATTTATGCTGAGGTTATTGGAGGCGGAATGTCTTCTGATGCGTATCACATGACTGCACCTCACCCAGAAGGAATTGGGGTAATTGCTGTTATGAATAATTGTTTAGAAAATTCAGGAATTAAACCAGAAGATGTAGACCATATTAATACCCATGGTACTTCTACACCTTTAGGAGATGTTGCAGAATTAAAAGCAATTTCGGAGGTTTTTGGTGATCATGCCAAAAACATTAATATTAATTCTACAAAATCTATGACAGGTCACTTGTTAGGTGCTGCGGGAGCTATAGAGTCTATTGCTGCAATTTTAGCAATGAAACATAGTATTGTGCCACCAACAATTAATCATGTTAATGTAGATGAAAATATCAATCCAGAATTAAACTTAACCTTAAATAAAGCTCAAAAGAGAGACATTAAAGTTTCTATGAGTAATACCTTTGGTTTTGGTGGACATAATGCATGCGTTGCATTTAGAAAATTAGATGAATAATAATACCCTATGAATTTTATTCGTAAAATAGTAAAGCCTCTCAACGAAGAGGATACACAATTGTACTACGAATTAAAAAAATTACTCAATTTTTCACCTAGAAGAATAAATACATACAAAAAAGCATTTACACATAGATCTGTGCAAATGCTAGACGGTAAAGGATTGCCTATTAATTACGAACGTTTAGAATTTTTAGGAGATTCTATATTGGGCTCTGTAATTGCATCTTATTTATATAAAAAAGTACCTTCAGGAAGTGAAGGTTATCTTACACAAATGCGCTCTAAAATTGTAAGTAGAGAGCATTTAAATGAATTAGGTAAAGACCTAAACTTAATACGTTTTGTAAAAAGTAATATAGACCAATCTAACGTTGGTGATAATATTCATGGTAATATTTTTGAAGCATTAGTAGGCGCTATTTATTTAGATAAAAACTACAATACTTGTCAAAAATTTATTTTCGAAAATGTAATTGTTCCTTATGTTGATATTGAAAAACTAGAAGGAAAAATAACGAGCTACAAAGGTCTTATTATAGAGTGGTGCCAAAAACAAAAGAAAAAGTACACTTTTGATACTTATGAAGATTCTGGTAACGAAGCTATTAAGCACTTTAGTGTAAAGATAAGTATAGACGGAGAGCAAATAGCTAAAGGAAGAGCCACTTCTAAGAAAAAAGCAGAAGAGCAAGCCGCTAAAAGAGTGTATTTTGCGTTTCAAAACCAAATTGATTTAAGTTAGCCCACGATAACGTTTTCGTTAAAATTAAAGGTAATGTCCTAAACAATTAGTAATTTAGCCCTTTCATAATACAAGTATTACTTATAATCTATGCAAGTACACGCTTTAGAAATGGACGATTTTTGCGAAGAAGAATATTCTTTAATAGGAATCCATTCTACTTTAGAAGATTATAAACTTGCCTACTTATTAAATAAAAACCTAAATACTAGGTTTTATAAAGCAAAAGAGAATTTAGAGTTTGTGATAGAAGAAAAGAAAGCCTCTTTTTCTATATATAATTATGAAAATAAAGAATATGATTACGATTGGTTTTTAATAGCAAATAGTTATAGACGAGAAAACCAAACAGCAGCTAATCAGTTATTACTAACATTAGAAACAAAAACATATTTAATTCCGGAAAAGAAAAAAGTAGATTTCTTTTTAAAAATTTGTGGAGATTTAGAATATGAATTTGTTTTGAAAACAATAAATAGTATAAAAAATATTGACAATGTAATTACAGCATTTTCAATTGATAAAAACACCCTAAAGTCTAAAGACTTTTTAATATTTTAAACATGATAGAATACAAAAAAACAAAAATAGTTGCAACCTTAGGTCCAGCAATAGACACCAAAGAAAAGATGAAAGAGTTGGCAATTGCAGGTGTCAATGTCTTTAGAATTAATTTTTCGCACGCAGATTATGATGTTGTAAAACTGAATGTAAAAAGAATTAGAGAAATTAATAAAGAAGAAGGATTCAATGTTGCTATTTTAGCAGATTTACAAGGGCCAAAACTTCGTGTAGGAGTTATGGAAGATGGTGTAATTTTAAATGATGGAGACCTTTTTACCTTTACTACAGAAAAGTGTATTGGTAACAACAAAAAAGCATTTATGACCTACCAACGTTTTCCTAAAGACGTAAAAGTTGGAGAAAACATTATGGTAGATGATGGTAAATTACGTTTTGAAGTAGTTTCTACAGATAAAGACAAAGAAGTTGTTGTAAAAGTTATAGTTGGGGGACCTTTAAATTCTAAAAAAGGAGTAAACTTACCAAACACAGCTATTTCTTTACCTGCTTTAACAGAAAAAGATAAAGAAGATGCCGTTTTTGCTTTAGGCTTAAAGGTAGATTGGATGGCACTTTCTTTTGTAAGAACTCCAGAAGATTTAAGAATGTTACGCGATTTAATTGATGAACATTCAGATTATAGAGTACCAGTTATTGCTAAAATAGAAAAACCAGAAGCAGTTGCAAATATAGACGCATTAATTCCTTATTGTGATGGTTTAATGGTTGCTCGTGGAGATTTAGGAGTAGAAATTCCTATGCAAGACGTTCCATTAATTCAGAAAAAATTAGTAAGACGTGCTAAGAGAGCAAGAATTCCTGTAATTATTGCAACTCAAATGATGGAAACAATGATTGATAATCCTGTTCCAACAAGAGCAGAAGTAAATGATGTTGCCAATTCAATTATGGACGGAGCAGATGCTGTAATGTTATCTGGTGAAACTTCTGTAGGGAAACATCCTTTAAAAGTAATTCAGAAAATGTCTGAAATCATTAGAGCAGTAGAAAACTCTAGCATGATTAAAGTACCACATGAAGCACCACATATTAGAACAAATAGATTTATAACAAAATCTGTTTGTCATCATGCAGCATTAATGGCAGATAATATAGATGCAAAAGCTATTTCTACTTTAACAAGAAGTGGATATACTGCTTTTCAAATTTCAGCTTGGAGACCGAAAGCAGAAATATTGGTATTTTCTTCAGAAAGAAGAATTTTATCAAAAGTTAATTTACTTTGGGGTGTTAGAGCGTTCTTTTACGATAAACATTTAAGTACAGATGATACTGTTGTAGATATTAACAAAATAACGAAAGAAAGTGGTATCGTTTCAGTAGGAGATTTAATGATTAACTTAACTTCTATGCCAGTGGAGGCTAAAGGAATGGTAAATACATTAAGAGTTTCTGAAATAGACTAAATAGTATTATTTTATATATAAAAAAAGCATCTTGATATTTTCAAGATGCTTTTTTTTTGCATAAAATGAAAGGGTTAGAATGTTTTTTAGAAGCTATTCCTGCTTTTCACTATATCTTTTTAATGAGTCATTGCGAAGTTTACTTTTTTGTAAACTGAGGCAATCTCTTTATTAGAATAGACTTTACTTGTTTAATAGGCATTAAAAAGGATGCCGTTTCAATCAGGGCTAAACTTGTTTGTCAGCTATTTGTAAATCATTAAAATAATGGCATACACAATACTTTACGCCTTTGCAATAATCTCTTACAACTTCAATTTTTTAGAAATAATAATAGCATCATTGGTTACAAAAGGGATTGGCATCATTTCTTCTGTTCTTGGTGTAATAGTAAAATGATCGTTTTCTAATAAATCGTAAGAAATTTCATTTAGAATAATATCTAATTTATCCTCGTTTAAAACACTAAAAGACAACGTAACTTCTTTATCTTGATTTGCTAAATGGTAAATTAAAAAAGTACCGTTTTTTATTTCATAAATTTTCCCGTCATTCACCAAAACATCGTTTACTTTAAACTGGTGTAACTTCAATTTATTTTTAGTGATAAACTCAAATTTATTCACTTTTCTATTAGATGATATTGTGATTTCTACAAAACGTTTATTGCCAATAACAGTATCTAACTCTGTTTCTACATAAGCCGAAGGAATATTTTTGAATTCGGTTTTTTTATGATATGTAAAGCGTGTATTGTATTTACTTTTGGTTTCTGCATTGGCAATACTTCCTTCTGTGGCATTTTTGTCGAAAATTTGTTTTGTGTATGAATCTAAGTTTGTATCATACGTGGCAAAAAAGGCAGTTTTATCATCAGAATTCTGAATGTAAACAAGGCTATTCGGTTTCTTTTTATCAACAGAAAAACCACTATTATAGGTTGCGAGTACAAAGAAGATAATAGCGCATAAACCAACTACTTTCTGCATCCAAAAAGTTTTCTTTTGATGAAAAGTAAAAATCATCAACCCAAAAACTAAGGCGATTAAAACTCCGGAAACAAACAATATTTTTAACCCTAAGCCAACCGGAAACATTTTAATTAATGGCGCAAAAATATAAATAGTAGGAATTGATATAATAGTGAATAATATACGTTTTGCTTTTTCTTCCAAATTCATAAAAATAGCAATTGCCAAAATAACCAATGCAGCAAACACCGGAATGATAAAAAAACCTGCACCTTTTAAATAGGCATTGATAAAGCAATTAATAACGAGCCAAATTACAATTGGACCAATTATTAAATCTGTTGACTTTTCGTGTTTATAAATAAATTTATTGACTTTAAATAAGACCCATAAATTCAAAAACACAAACGCAGTGATGTATTGATATCCATTATAGGTAAAACCGTGTAAAATGTCTTTATATTGAGGGTGAATGATTAATAATAACTTCCATAGACCAAAAGAAATCCCTCCGCACAGGATAACAGCCAAAATAAAGATTCCAAAACCTTTTAAAATTCCTTTTAAAGAGAGTTTTCTTTTTTTAAATCCGAAGAAAAGTAAAAGTAAAAAAATGAGAATTGCACCGATTAACATGTTAGAACCCCAGGAGAAAGGGTAGGATGCTAATTTTACAAACGGAAAATTTACATAGACAAAATCTTCATCAGAATTTAAATTGGTTAAATCTGAATTTGAAAAATAATTTACAGTAGATGTAAAGTAATCTGCTTGATGCAAAAGTGTTTCTCTATCTAAACGGTCGTAAGAATCTTGTGCTGTATGGTAATCGAAATGATCGCCTATAAAGGCAAAATTGAATCCATTTATATCTGCATTTTCTCTAAAAACGGTTAAATCGGTATCGTTTGGTAATTTTTTATAGATGCTGTACATTAAAGAATTTGCTGCAGGATAATTTGGTTTTGCAGCCATAAATTCTGACAATAACTTGCTGTTTTTTCCATTCGTTTCCATCAACATATAGCTTGGGCCACCACTTCCGCGTGCTTCAAAATTTAACACCAAACCAATATCGTTGGTCCAAGGATGTGTATCAACAAAAGCCTGTGCACCTAATAAACCCAGTTCTTCAGCATCAGAAATAAGAATGATAATATCGTTTTTGTGTTGTTTGTTTTTTTCTAAGAATACTCTAATTCCCTCTAAAATAGTAACTACTCCAGAACCCGCATCACTTGCACCCAAAGAGGAATGCGGATTAGAATCGTAATGCGTTAAAAGCATTAAGGCTTTACCGTTTTCAGATCCTTTAATTCTTGCCAATATATTTTCTGCAGTAGTTGCTGCAAACCATTTTTTATTTATGGCTGTTTGGGTTTGAATTTCAGTTTCCAATCCCATTTTCTGTAGTTCATTTACAATATAATGCTGAACTTCTTTATGATTTTTAGAACCCGTATAATGAGTTTCTTTACTAATATTCTTTAAATGATAAAGTGCATTATTTATAGAGAATTCAGTTTTAGACTCGATTTTTTCTGGAGAAAAAGTGGGTTTTAAATCAGAAAAACTCCAAACAATAACTCCAAGAATTATAAGAACAGAAACAAGAGAAGAAAAGGCTTTCATTTGATTATTTGATAAATATGTTTCTATAAATGTAAGAAATAAAAAAAAACTTGGTGTAAAGGTTGCATAAAAGATAAAAAACAGTACATTTAAATGAACTAAAAACTAAATTATTATGGCAATTAAAAGCTTTCAAGGAAAAAGAGATACAAGTCAAGGAAAAGAAGAATCTCAAATTTTGGTATCTGATTATATGACTAAAAAATTGATAACTTTTAAAGCTGAGGATACTTTAGATCATGTAATTACTCAATTAATTACCTATAAAATCTCTGGAGGTCCTGTTGTTAATGACAAAAACGACTTAATTGGTATTATTTCTGAAACAGATTGTATTAAGCATATCTCTGAAAGTAAATATTACAACATGCCATCTGATGTTAATAATACAGTAGGGAAATATATGGTTACAGATGTTGATACCATTGATAAAGATATGAATATTTTTGATGCTGCTTTTAAGTTTATTAGTTCTCACAGAAGAAGGTTTCCTGTGGTAGAAAATGGTAAATTAATTGGGCAAATTAGTCAGACTGATGTGTTAAAAGCTGCAATAAGTGTAAAAGGAAATACTTGGAATAGTTAAACTCTTTTTTTAGATTTAATATTTGGTAAATCTGTAATAATTAATTTTTGTTTATCAGAACTTTCTAGTTCGGCTATTTTAGAATACGAATAGCCTGCTATAGGTTCTTTTAAACTTTTCCATTTTGCAATACCTGCAACGGTAATTTGTTCTCCAATTTCTATAATTGCTTCAGAATATCTTAAAGATTTATTGAAACCAAAAAAGTTTTCACTTTTAATATCATACTGTTTTAATAATGCGTTAAATTCTGAAGTTGGTGCATTAAAAGTACCTGAATTTACTTTTTTATCAACCACTAAATGACACGTATAGTTTTTGGGGTTTTGATGTAGTCTTACCATGGCAAAATCACTGTTTTTTTCTATGAAAAAATCTTGCACTTTTTCTTCATTTACAATCGTTCTCCAATGGTTATTTTTTCCACTACTTTTTTTCTGTTCAATTTTTATTACATAAAACACACATTTTCTTTTGCTAAAAGGAGCAATTAAAGGTTCTTTTATATGTAAAGCTTTTCCCGTAAATCTTGTGAATTGGTTATTTTTTAAACTTCCAATTTGTTTAATAGGTAGTTTAGAAAGTGTTCTTATAATTTTTTGTTTTGTACTAAAAAAATACGTTATAAATATAATAAGACCAACTAATACAACAAATATAAGCGGAATTATAAAGGAGTCGAAATCTGTAACTAATGCCATTTTTATAGAATTTTAGATAAGTATAAGTTGCAATTAATGTGTAGTTTTATTCTTTTCTAATCAATAAAAACAGTTCATTATCTAAAGCTAAATAACCTTCATTATAAATATAAAAATAAGTATTACCAGTTTTGGTTTTGTAAATAGAGGTAAAGAACTGAAAATCGAAACCTTTATCATATAATTTGGTTCTAGTAACTTTTGTTTTACCGGTTGTATTTAATTCAGATAAAATTTTGTAATTTTTTCTTAGTCGATTGTTTATATTTCTGATGAGGTTTTTACTGTCTTTATTTACGCGATTGTTATACGCATTTCTACAATAATCTGAACAGAATTTTTTATCAATTCTACCTTTTACAATTTCATTACATTCTAAACACTTTCTACTTTCCATAATTAACTTTCTTTAGTTCGTACCAATTTACTTGCTCATTATGTTCTTCAAATTTATTTACAAATTGCAAACCAATACTTTGTAAAATTTTGTTAGAACCAATATTCCCTGTTTCTGCAGCACCATAAATAATGTCTAAATTCAGGGTATTAAAACCATATTCTAAACAAGCAATTGCAGATTCTAAACCATATCCTTTTCGCCAATATTTAGGAATGAATCGATAGCCAATATCAATAAAATCTTGAAAACCATTTAAACTTTCTTTTTCTCCTTTATTTAATTTTAAACCAGACCAGCCTATAAAATTACCTGAAGATTTTTCTATTGCAGCAAACCTGCCAATACCGTTTTCTATATATTGTTCTTTAACAAATTGAATTCTTCTTTGTGCTTCTTCTCTAGTGTTAATAGGCTTGTTTCCTAAATATTTATGAACACTTGGATTAGAATCTAACGCAAACATTCCTTCTAAATCGGTTGCTCTAAGCTCTCTAAGAAGTAATCTTTCTGTTTCTAAATGAAATTTCATAAGGTAAATGTAGTGATATTTATCCGTTTACAAACGACTACAAGTAATTACAACCGAAAGTAATTGTTTTGTAACCGAATAAAATTGCAATGGTGTCGCAACTTTGCAGAGTCAAAACGAATTGACAAAAACAAATTATAAACTTGCACTGAGCATGGTCGAGGTGTTTAAAAACTTATCTTATGAATACGTTAAGAAACAAAGTACAATTAATTGGTAGATTGGGTCAAGACCCAGAAATAGTAACTTTTAAAGATGGTAACAAAATGGCCAAATTTTCTATGGCTACAGATGATAGTTACAAAGACAAAGCAGGTAATAAAATAGAGCGTGCTTATTGGCACAATATTGTTATTACTGGTGGTTTGGTTAATGTGGTAGAAAACTATGTAAGCAAAGGAAAAGAAATAGCGGTTGAAGGAAAACTAACAAACAGATCTTATGATACCAAAGAAGGAGAAAAAAGATATATTACAGAAATTATGGTGAATGAATTATTGCTTTTAGGAGCTAAATAAATTCAGTAAATTTTATATAAAAAAAGCATTGATTTAGTTATCAATGCTTTTTTTATTTTTTAGAATAGCCGTAAATGTCTTTTAATATTATATTTTTTCCGCTGATAGAATCTTTTATGTTTAAATTATATCTAATGTTAATTTTAGTGTTTATGGGAGCATAATAATAAATAACCCAAATATCTGCTTCTTTAGCGCCAATACAACCGTTAGAATAGGCTTTACCCAACGTTTTTGGGTTGGTTGTTGTGTGTATTAATTGTCCGTAGCGTAAACCATTAATTTCAGTTTCTATAAATGGCACTTGAGGCAATTTTGTAACCTTTTTATCATCTCTGTTGGTTACATAATATCTATGTCCATTAGCAGGGTTGTAGAAATCTGGAAACCGTTCATACCCCACAATTTTTCCTTTACCTGTTTTTGTTCTTAAATCTAAAATTCTACCAGCCATTTTTAGATATTTTTTTTCATTTCTACCAACCCGAACGGGAAAACTATAAAGCTCTTTATCGTTTTCAAAAATTCTAAGCTTATACTCGGGGATGTTTATATCTATCCTTGTGTTGGTAAATGAATTGTATATCTCTTTGGCCTTTATAGAATCTGGTATTATTAGTTGATTTCCCTTTTTTAAAACAACCATTTTCTTTTGATTGTAAACAAAAGAATCTTTTACTTTCATTAGATAGTAATCCGTGTTTTTTAGAGTATTAATTATCCAAGGATTTGCTCTTACCAACAAGTGTTCTGTTAGTTTATATGTGGTTAAAGTATCGTATTTTATGACAAGAGAATCTATAAATTGAAAGTAGTTTTCTACAGTGATATTTTTTTTGATAGTTATTTTTTTAGGAGCAATATTATTTGAGAAACTAGCTCTTATTTGTAAAAAAGGAACTGCATTTATATTGCCAATATGAAAGTATATTAGTAGCAATAAAAGGATCTGAAAATTTATTTTATGTTTCATTTTCAATGATTTAGAATCACTATGATACTAAGTTAATATTTATTATAAGGAAATGAAATGATATTTATCATACATAAAACTTGCTGATGAATATCATTGTAATTTGATATATTTTTAACTTCTTTTACTTAAGAATTTAAAATGGATTATTATGAAAATAGAACATTTAGAAGAGCGCGTTAATGATTATAAAGCATCTATTAAAACGGTTGTTGATAAAAAAACGCTATGGGAAAGTACTACTAAAAAGTTAATCTTAAACACCTTAAGGAATACTGCTAAAAGCTATAATATTGGTTGGAAGGTTCAAGAACTTAATTGGATTCATAACAATGAAGCTGTAAATATTATATTTGATTCTTTTCCGTCTGATCTTATTGATTGTACAAACAAGATTCCTGCTTATCAATTTATACAAGGAGGAGCATTGGTTTTTTCACAATCTTATAGTGGAGATGTATATATAATGGTTCTTTTGCCTTATGTAGAGCAACTACCAATAGAAAATAATAATATAGAACTAGGAATTTTTAACCCAACAGAAATTACAGCAAAACTTATTATTGAAAAAGTTGATGAATTCTTAAAAGAGATGATAAAATGGGAGGTACCATCTTATAAAACCGAATTAGGTTTTCAGCATAAATAGTCTAGTACGTAATCTTTTTTCCTGTCAGATCATCTATTCTTATTCTAAATACGATGGTTGTATTTTTGGTTTCTTTTTTGTGTGAAAAATCTCCAATACAATTTACTTCTTTATGTTCTTTTTTTAAAATAAGTTCTTTAATTCCTGCAGAAAACTCATGTAAATCTTTCTTTGCCTCAGAACCAGATAACTCTTCATAAAATCCGTGAACTAATACAGAATTACAAACGTTGCTATCTGTTTTTTCTGAAACTAATAGAGAAACTTTTCTATTATCTCTCATTGATTTTGTTTTATGTCCATCTTCAGAATAACCAATAATAATGTCTTCCTTTTCAAAAAAATAGGTCATTGGTACAACAAAAGGTCTATCGATATAAATATATCCTAATTGACCTATATAATTATTTGCTAATAGGTTTTTACATTCAGAATCGTTTAAATTTGTTATCATGATGCTAAGTTTTGGTTAAAACAGATAACTAAGCTAGTTAAAATCAGATATATAAAACATGATATAAATCAGTTCTCCATGATTTGTGTTATTTCTTATTTTAAATTAGAAGTACTATAATCTTTTGATAGCCTAAGATAACTAAGCATAAAAGTATAAATAATCAGAAGTTTTTTATCAGAAATTATTTTAGCATTTTATTCATTTTCATAAAAGTTAAGTTTGTTTTGCAAATTATTTATTTCTTTTTTTAAAGAATCTACTTGGTTTAATAAGTTATAAATTGCATCAACCCCTTCTAGATTTATGTTTAAATCATAATGCAACCGAATCATTTTTTCTACTTCTGTTATTTGCGTAATTTTAATATAGTTATCATCATTTTCTGCAATAACCTCTATTAATTCATACTCTTTTAATTCGTTTATAAAAGCTGTAGGTATGCTGTAATGCTCACAAAATTGCTGAATAGATATTAAATTTTGAGTTTCCATATTTAGCGTTGTTTTTGTAATTCTTTAATTAATTCTATTTCTTTTTCGTTTAATTTAGTAGGTATTTTAAGTTGATAGGTAATGTATAAATCTCCAAACTGACCTTCTTTTCTATATTTAGGAAATCCTTTTCCTTTCAGTTTTACTTTGGTTCCGTTTGCTGTTTCTGGTTTAATGGTTAATTTTACTTTACCATCAAAAGTATCAACCATTAAATCACCACCTAGTAATGCGGTGTATAAATCTAAATCAACATCAATATAAAGATTGTCTTTGTCTCGTTTAAATTTGGTGTTATTTAGAATAGAAAACTGAATGTATAAATCTCCATTTGGGCCACCATTTACACCTTTTCCTCCGTGTCCTTTTATTTTGATGTTCTGACCGTTTTCTACACCAGCCGGAATTGTAATTCTAATGTTTTTACCGTTAACAGTAATTACTTGTTTTTGGGTTTTGTAAACATCTTTTAAGTTTAATTGAATTTCAGAATTATAATCTTGTCCTCTATATTTTGCACTTGTTCTTCTTCCAGAAGCCCCACCACCGCTAAACATGTCTCCAAAAATATCAGAAAAATCTTCTTGAGAATACCCACCTTGACTACTTTGAGATCTTCTTTGATGCTCTTGTTGTCTTTGTTTTTCTTGTTCGTAAGCCTCTCCGTTTTGCCAATGTTCTCCATAGGTGTCGTATTTCTTACGATTTTCTTTGTTGCTTAAAACTTCATTGGCTTCATTAATGTCTTTAAAGTTTTTCTCGGCAGTTTTATCATTCGGATTTAAATCTGGATGGTGTTTTCGTGCTAATTTTCTGTAGGCTTTTTTAATATCAGCTTCAGAAGCACTTTTAGTAATTCCTAATATTTTGTAATAATCTACAAAGGCCATTTGTTAGTTTTTTTATGTTATAAGAGCATCAATAAAGATATTAAAATTAAATTTAAAATAAAATGAGAATTGTCAGTTCTTAAAAAAATTAACTTATTATTCTGCCATCTTCCATGGTAATAATTCTATCTGTTTTTTTTGCAAAATCCTCATCATGTGTTACAATAAGTAAAGACAAACCTTGTTCGTTACTTAATCGTCTAAAAATGTTAAAAACATTATCAGAGTTATGACTATCTAAATTTCCGGTAGGCTCATCTCCCATAATTATAGAAGGGTTATTAATTAGAGCCCTTGCAATGGCAACTCGTTGTTTTTCACCTCCAGATATTTGTGATGCTTTTTTTTGAGCTAGATGCTCTATGTTTAACATCTTTAATTTTAACATTGCATCCTGCGCTATTTCTGGAAAAGATTTTTCTCCTAATTTTTTAGCAGGAAGCATTACATTTTCTAGCACAGAAAATTCTGATAATAAATAATGAAATTGAAAAACAAAACCAATATGTTTGTTTCTAATATGTGCTAATTTGTCTTTTTTGTCTCCAGAAATTAATTGGTTGTTTATATATAATTCTCCTTCATAATCTGTATCCATAGTAGATAAAATATACAATAATGTAGATTTACCACAACCAGATTTCCCTACTATAGAAGCAAACTCACCTTTTTTAATTTTAAAATTAATATCTTTTAATACATGAAAAGATACAGGCTTTTTAAAAAATTTATTAATATTTTTTGCTTCTAAAATTGTATTCATTTTACTGGCCTCTTATAATTTTAACGGGATCTATTTTTTTTGCTTTTTGAGAAGGTAAGTAACCTGCAAAAAAAGTGGATACGATGGCAAATACAATTCCTATAAAGTAATACCAAATATTAAAATCTATTGGATATGTTTTTAGCCTTGGTAAAGCTACTGTTTTATAGGGAATTGTATGAATAATATTAGTGAATAGAAGTCCTAAAAGTAACCCAAGAACACCACCTACGATTCCTATAATCATTGCCTGACTCATAAAAATCATTTGTACATCTTTACCCGAGAAACCAACTGCTTTTAGAATAGCAATGTCATTCATTTTTTCATAAATAAGCATATTTAAAATGTTATAAATTCCAAAACCGGCTACAATTAACAACGTAAAAGAAACCGCATAGGTTATTAAATTTCTTATAGAAGTACCTGTTTCAAATTGTGCGTTTGCAGTATTAATATCTACTGCTTTTAGGTTAAATTGTTGTTCAATATTTTTAGCAAGAGGGAGTGCCTTTTCTATATTGTATAATTTTACATTAATATCTGTAACATAGTTTTTAGCTTCTCCTAAAATGGTTTGTACTGTTTTAATATTTGTAAAGCTTTGTATAGCATCTATCTCTGTACTTCCACTTTGATAAATACCAACAATTTTTAAAGGAAAAACATCGCCTTTTATGGTACTAATTTGAACTCTTTCTCCAATGGATAATGACATCTTTTTGGCAACTCCAGAGCCAATTATAATACTATTTTCTGTATTTTTTAAATCCTTTGGAGAACCTTTAATTACATAATCTTTAAAATTAAAAAGCCTTGCTTCTTCTAATGGATTTATTCCTGTTATGTTTCCACCAAGCTCTATAGATCCTGAGATGTAGAATATATTTGTTTTTATTTGAGAAATGGCTCCTTTAACATCTTTAAGGTTATTTAAATACTTAATAATAGGCAATGCATTATGTATTTTTTTCTGATTTAATTTTGGTTTAATAGAGTGTACAACATTAAAACTATTCTTATAACTATCAAATAAAGAAATAGGTTGTTGTTTAGAGGGTTCTATTTCATTATAAATATGAATATGAGGTGTTTGATTTAGAATTAAATCATCTAAAACATTATTTAAACCCGTCATAAAACTAACCAAAGTAATGTAGGATGCTATGCCAAAAGTAACTCCCAAAGCAGCAATAGTAGATTGCTTAAATTTAGAGAGCAAATGTGTTTTTGCAATATTTAGTATGATGGGCCATTTTACCATTATTCTGGTTTGTAAATTTTGGTGTTTTTTGAGATTCCAGAAAGCACCTCTATAAACTCCATATTTTGCAGACCTATACTAATATCTACCAAGCCATCGTCTGTTTTTACTTTGTTAAAATCTGCAAGATATTCCTTAGGTATGGTAAGTACAGAATCTTTTTTATTGATGATAATATTTGCTTCACCAGAAAGACCTGGATACAATTTTTCAGGAGCTTTATCAAACAATGCTTCTACCTTAAAAGTTTGGTTTCTGGAGTCTTTTAGAGGATAAATTTTAGAGACTTTCCCTGTAAAAATACGCCCATTATAAGCATCTAAATTAATAATTACTTTTTGGTTTTTGCTTATTTTTACTATATCTACTTCATCTACCAACATTTCTATTATAAAATTAGTTGCACTACCAATGGTAGCCACAGGTGCTGTAATAGTTACAGTTTCTCCTGGTTCTTTAAAAAGTGCGTATACTTTTCCGGTTATGCTACTTTTTACTCTAAAATCTTTGGTGTTAATTAAGGAAGATTTATAATTGTTTTCTGCTTGTTTTACAGTATTTAATAATTGACTTTCTGTTCTGTTGTAGTTGTTTTTTATGAGTTGTAAATCATTTAAAGATAACTCATAATTTAGTTTTTTTGTATCGTATGCTACTTTAGAACCTATTTTTTGATTCCATAGATTTTGTTGTCTTACAAAATTGATAGAATCATTTCTAAATTTAATTTTAGCCGCAACAATTTCATCTTTAAGACCTTTTAGAATTGCTGCATTTCCGTTGTAATTTTCTTTTGCTAATGTTAAAGATAATTTAGCATTTTCGGTATTTAGTTTAGGTGCGTTATTAACTACTTGTACTATAGCCGTTCCTTTAGATATTACCTGATTTTCTTCTACTAAGTTTTTTTCTAAAATACCAGCTACAGATGCGTAAACTTGATATAAACTATCTGGCTGAATAGTAACAGAAGTATAAACAGATTCTGTAATACTTTTATATACTGGCACTATTTTTTCTTCTTTACTAGTGCATGAAGTAATAGCTACTATAAGCCAAAATATAAGAGTTAATTTTTTCACATCTATTTTTATGTTTTTTTTAATTCAATACTTAGTCTTGCAACCAACATTAATTCCGATTTATTTATATCTGCAACAGAAGCAGCTATTTTACTTGCTGTTTTCATTATAAGACTGTTAATATCTTTTGTAAACAAAGAAGGATGTTCTTTTTTAAAGTCGATAAACTCATTATAACAAGTTTCAGAATTCAAAAAACTTTCATTGTTTAACCAATCGAAAACAGTTTCAATTTGATAGGCAGCATCAGAATGAAAATCATCATCAACTGGGTCTACTTTTGTCCATTTCTTTTTTACAATTTCTTTTAAAACATTAAACTCTACTTCTTCTACAACATTATCTGCAGCAGCAATTGCAAAGAATAATTTTCCAAGATTTTCATAAAAAGAAATAATAGTGTTTTGTGAAGGTTTCATAATCAGTAATTTATGAATAAAAGTAAAATTATAAAATTATGTGTCATAAAATTATGATAATAGTCAGTAAATGCTATAATTTCAATCTAAAATTTAGTATTTTTATTTTTTGTTTAATTTGATAATTTATTACTAAAATGCTAAATAAAGAGCAAGATATTTTTAATGTACTTTTTGAAGCCGTCTCTGAGGGGGTTGTAGTTGTAAATGATAAACAAAATATAGTTTCTGTAAATACATCTGTAGAAAAAATGTTTGGCTACAACCCTAGAGAACTTGTAGGAAAGGCCTTAAATATTTTAATACCACGTAATTATCATGCTGGTCATGGGGCTCATTTTAAGGGTTTTATGAATAATAAAGAAAAAAGACAGATGGGTAATGGGAGAGATTTGTATGGCGTTAGAAAAAATGGAGATGTATTTCCGTTAGAAGCAGGTTTAAATCCGTTTGAAATTTATGGAGAAACATTTGTTATGGCTTTAGTTATAGATATTTCTGTGAGAAAACAGCAAGAAGAAGAAATCTATAAATTAAATGAAGAGCTAGAAAAAAAGGTTTGTGAAAGAACCAAAGAATTAAGTAAAACGGTTCATGAATTAAAGGAGGTAAATATTGAATTAGATGCCGAAAACCATAAGAGAATAGAAGCCGAAAACCAAATTAAGGCAGCTTTAAAAAAGGAAAAAGAACTGAACGAATTAAAAACCAAATTTTTATCGTTAGTTTCTCATGAATTTAAAACACCTTTAAGTGGTATTTTAACCTCTACCATGTTGTTGGGTAAATACAAATTAGCAGAACAGCAAGAAAAAAGAGACAAGCATTTAGAAACCATAACCAATAAAGTTCATTATTTAAATAATATTTTAAATGATTTTTTATCAATAGAAATATTAGATTCAGGTAAAATAAATTACAAATTTCATACTTTTAAACTAAGTAAGGTAGTAGATGAGGTAATTTATAATGCAAATATGCTTTTAAAAGAAGGGCAAAGAATTAAATATCCAGAAGATATAGATGAAATATCTTTAACTCAAGATGAAAAAACAGTGGCATTAGCGTTGACTAATTTAATAAACAATGCTATTAAATATTCTCCAGAAAATACAGAAATAAATATAGAAATAAGGCAAGATAAAACCACTACCACTATTAAAATTATAGACAATGGTATTGGCATTCCAAAAGCAGATCAGAAAAATATATTTAATCGTTATTTTAGGGCAGAAAACGCTTTACTTACAGAAGGAACAGGAATTGGATTAAATATTATTAAAAGTCATTTAAACAATTTAGGAGGAACTATTACTTTTGAAAGTGAAGAAAATATTGGATCTACTTTTACAATGAAGATTATTAATAAGGCAATATGAGAAAAATACTATTAATTGAAGATGATGTAGTTTTAAGAGAAAACACGTCAGAACTTTTAGAATTATCTAACTATGAAGTTATAAATGCTTCTAATGGTAAAATAGGGGTACAACTAGCAAAAAAAATAGTGCCAGACATTGTTGTTTGTGATATTATGATGCCAGAACTAGATGGTTATGGTGTATTAGAAGCTTTAACCAATAACGAAAAAACACAACACATCCCTTTTATATTTTTATCTGCAAAAACAGAAAGAATAGATGTAAGAAAAGGAATGGATTTAGGTGCAGATGATTATATAACCAAGCCTTTTAGTGAAGATGAACTTATAAATGCAATAGAAAGTAGACTTGCAAAAGCGGCTATTTTAAAAGATCGTAGAGAAACAAAACTAGCAGTAAAAGAAGAAAAAGATGACATTAGAAGCCTTAATGATTTAAAAAATTATTTTGAAGATAATGGAGAAACCTTTCTTTTTGCTAAAGATGCAACAATTTATAAAGAAGGTAATAACTCTAATTACATTTACTTAATAAATAGCGGACTTATAAAATGTCATAAGCTAGATGAGCAAGGTAAACAACTTACAACAGCGCTGTATAAAGAAGATGATTTGTTTGGGTATACCTCTTTTTCTCAAAATTTAGCGTATCAAGAATCTGCCACCGCAATTCAGAAAACAGAACTGGTTGGGATTTCTAAAAAAACATTAACCAGTGTTTTAAATAAAAACCATAAAGTAACTTTAGAGTTAATAGAATTGTTAACAGAAGATTTAGCCGTTGTAAAAGACCAACTTTTACAAATGGCGTATAGCTCTGTAAGTAAAAAAACGGCAAAGACAATTTTAATGTTTGCAGAAAAATTAAATAGAAAACCAGAAGATCAAATTAAAATTTCTAGAAACGATTTGGCAAGTGTTGCAGGTATTGCTACAGAGACATTAATAAGAACAATGTCTAGCTTTAAAAAACAAGGTTTAATAGAAATTGAAGGTAGAACTATTAGAATTTTAGACTTAGAAAAATTAAGAGATATTTGTTGATATTAAATGAATTAGCGTCTATATGACCAATATCATTTTTTAAAATGCATTCTAGCAATAAATTTGTCTTTTAGATAAAAGATGAATTTAAATGAAAACTATTTTACTCCCTACAGATTTTTCAGACAATTCTTGGAATGCAATTGAGTACGCTTTAAATTTTTATAAGCACTCAATGTGCAATTTTTACCTATTACATGTTAATCGATTAAATGACGTTGTAATGGAAGATTATCTTTATGAAAATGCCCAAGATCTTCTTGTAGATGTAAATGTAGAAAGTTCAAAAAAACAATTAAAAGCCCTTCAAAAAAAAATAACGTTAAACTTTAAGAATAAAAACCATAAATTTTACACTTTAACAGATTCTAACTTTTTTATTGAATCTATTAGACATCATGTACAAGAGAAAAAGGTAGATGTAATTGTTATGGGAACAAAAGGAGCCAGTGGTTTTGCTGGGTTTATTACAGGTAGCAATACAGGAGATGTTATTACAAAAGTAAAATGTACAACTTTAGTGGTACCCGAAAATGCTAAATTTAATAAAATAGAAGAAATTGCGTTTCCCACAGATTTTTCATTATCTAACGATTTACAATTATTACAACCCATAATAGATATTTTAGAAGAGAAAAAAGCATCTTTACGAGTTTTAAATATTAGTAAAAAAGTTACCGCTTTAAATGATGATCAACAAAAAAGCAAAGAATTATTAGAAGATTATTTTTATAATTATAAACACAGTTTTCATTTTTTAACAAATAAAAAAGTGGAAGATGCTGTACAATGTTTTGTAAATAGTAGAAATATAGATATGATTGCTATGGTAGCAAAAAATCTTAATTATTTTCAACAAATATTATTTCATACTAAGGTAGCCGAAATAAGTTATCATACAGATGTTCCTTTTTTAGTACTTCATGAATAAAAACAATATGTTATGGATAATTCAATTTTTTTAGCAAAGTTTTGGGGGTATTACTTACTTATTTTTTTCGTTATACTAAGTTTTAATCCAAAAAGGATAAGACAAATTTTTAACGATTTAGAAGATCAAAAATTTTTGATTATTCTATCTTTTTTATCAATTATAATAGGATTGATAAATATTTTACTTCATAATATTTGGGAGCCTAATTGGAAATTCATAATTACTTTTATTGGATGGGCTTCATTACTTATTGGGTTGTTTCTTTTTATTTTTCCGAAGCGAACCATAAATTGGTTAAAATTTGTAAACATTAAATTTGTACAAGTAATATATACACTACTTTTTCTAATAGGTTTATATCTATTAAATATAGCGTACGCTATTATAATAATTTAATTTATCTAAAGGGCCTCTTGCCTTATGGATAGATTGTTTCAAGATTTTTATTATTAACTTAAACACCATAAAGATGAAAATAAATATTCAATTTGTTAACATGTCTACAAGTGAAACTATGGAAGCTTATACCGAAAAAAAGCTAGATGGTTTGGTTAGAAAATTTGATAAAATTATAAAAGCAAATGTGTCTTTTAAAAAAGAAAACGACTCTAAAGATAAAGGCGTTATTTGCGAAATGGAGTTAAGTGTTCCAGGACCAAGATTGTTTGCTTCTTCTAATGAAAAAAATTATGAACTTGCTGTTAAAAACACCATTTCAGATTTAGAAAAGCAATTACTAAAGAGAAAGGCAATTACAAAACCTTATCTGTAAGGTTAGATAAATGTACCGTTAAATTATTATCAGACTAATAAAGACTTGTTTTTAGTCTGATAATAATTCTGCAATAGATGTGCTCTATATTTCTTTAGATAATTAATCCTTTACTAAGGAAAACTTAAGAAAATTAGAGGTTCATTTTATACTTAAAAAGCAACATATTCTATTTTAAAACCATGTAGATAAATAAGTTTATCTACAAAAAGCCCTTTTTTGGGGTTACAAAATAGTATGCATAATTTAGAATTTTATTAAAAATAAACATCATGAAAAATATACTTTTACCAACAGATTTTTCCGATAATGCATGGAATGCAATTAAATATGCAATTCAATTATTTAAGGATGAAAAATGTAATTTTTTTATAATGAATACTTATACACCAATAATTTATGATGTAGAGTATATGAACCCAGGTGTAGATAGGTTTAATTTAATTGATGTAGTAAGAAATACATCAGAGAAAGGGGTTGATAAACTTCAGAAAAAAATTGAAAGTCAATTTAAAAACCCCAATCACACATATCATAAAATTTCCTCTTTTAATACTTTAACAAGTGAAATAGAAGAGTTGCATGACAAACATGTAATGGATCTTATTGTAATGGGAACCAAAGGAGCAACGGGTTTATCAGAAATTTTATTTGGATCTAATACTGTACATATCATTAAAAATGCAAAATGCCCAGTGTTGGCAATACCAAGTAATTTTGCTTTTGAAGCTCCAGATGAAATTTTATTTCCTTCTGATTATGAAGTTTCTTTTAATAAAAAACAGGTAAAACAAATTGTAGATATTGCGGTTTCTAATACTGCTAAAGTTAATATTTTAAACACAACTTATGGCGATGATTTATCTAAAAATCAAGAAGAAAATAAACAAAAATTAGACGAATTATTTAAAAATGTTACCCATATATTTCATAGTGTAAGCAACCAAAGTGTAACGGGAGCAATTTCTGAATTTCAATTAAAAATGCGAATTAATCTGTTAGTGATGATCAATAATAAGCATTCTTTTTTCGAAAATTTATTTTTTAAATCAACAATTAGTCAAATAGGTTTTCATTTAAATGTACCTTTCTTAGTAATACCATCCGGAAAAAAGAAGCACTAAACTAAATAGGAAACACCATTAAAAAAGATATATCAGAATTAAAAAGAGTTTTCTAAACTTTAGAAAAGACAACTTTTTAATTCTGATATATATCATAGTATAATTCAGGGTTTTAAGCTAGCTTTAAAAAGTAATCTTAAATAGATGTAATATAAAAACTACGGGAGTCTATTTAGACAAACGGAAAGCACTTGTTTATAAAATTACAAAAGAAACATAAGTATTTAAAACAAATACATAGAACATTTTAATATTTCTGGAGAATTTGGAATACGTTTTAAAGAAGGCTCACAAGATGGATGATACAGACATAAATATCATAAAGTATTCTGGCAAAAAAGTAAAATTTTCTATCCATAAGCTACGTGCCTCTTTAAAAAGAACAGGTGCAGAAGATGCTGTAGTAAATCAGATTATAAACAAAGTAAGAGATGAATTGTATCAAGGAATTTCAACTAAAGAAATTTACAATAGAGCATTTGCATTGCTTAAAAAGAAGAAAAGTTGTTTAGCATCTAAATACAAATTAAAAAAAGCAATTTACGAATTAGGCCCAACAGGTTTTCCCTTTGAAAGATTTGTAGCAGCAGTTTTAAAATATGCTGGCTATAGTGTAGAAGTAGGTACCATATTAAACGGTAAATGTGTTACCCATGAAATAGATGTAATTGCCAATAAAAATAATGAAACTACTATTGTAGAATGCAAGTTTCATGGGCAACAAGGTTTTAATTGCAATGTAAAGATTCCGTTATATATTAATTCTAGGTATTTAGATGTAAAAGCCTATTGGAATGCAAACAACAAAACAGGGCATAAATTAACAGAAGGTTGGGTGGTTACAAACACAAGGTTTACAGAAGATGCATTAAAATTTGGTAGCTGTTGCGGTTTGTATTTATTAAGTTGGGATTATCCTAAAGGAAATGGTTTAAAAGACAGAATAGACCGTTTAGGTTTATATCCAATAACCGTTTCTACATTGCTTACCAAGAAAGAAAAAGAGTTTTTATTAAATAGAAATATAGTGTTATGTAGAGAAATAATAGAAGACGTTTTTTACTTAGATCATTTAGGTATTTCTACGATTAGAAAAGATAGAATACTAAATGAAATTAAGCAATTGTGTAACAGTAAAAATCACTAAAAGATGAAACATTTTGCTAAAATAAAATTTTTGGGAGCTGCAGGTGTAGTCACCGGCTCAAAATTTTTAATTGAAACTTCAGAGAAAAATATACTCATAGATTGTGGTATGTTTCAAGGTTTAAAAGAACTAAGAGAACTGAACTGGAAAGATTTACCTGTAGATGTAAGTAAAATTGATGTAGTGCTTTTAACACATGGTCATTTAGATCATGTAGGTTATTTACCAAGATTGGTAAAACAGGGCTTTACAGGTAAAATTATTGGAACAGCACCTACTTTGTCTATTGCAGAAATTATATTAAAAGACAGTGCTAAAATTAATGAGGAAGAAGCAGAAAAAGCAAACAAAGAGAAGTATTCTTCTCACAAACCAGCTTTACCATTTTACACGATTAGAGATGCCGAAAAAACGATACATCAATTTGAAGTAGGAGTTGAAAATAAGTGGATTGTTTTATCAGAAAATATTACCTATCGTTTTCAATATAATGGTCATATTATTGGCGCCACTTTTATAGAGTTAGATATTAATGGAAAACGTTTTGTCTTTTCTGGAGATATTGGTAGAAGTAATGATTATCTATTAGATGAACCCAAAACTCCAGAATGGGCAGATTTTTTATTTATAGAAAGCACGTATGGTAATAAATTACATCCGGTAGAAGATGTAGAAAAAAAATTAACGGGCATTATTAAAGATACTATTCAAAAGAAAGGAAACTTGATCATTCCTAGTTTTGCTGTAGAACGCCTACAAACCCTTATGTATATCTTATGGAAGTTATACAAAGAAAACAAGATTCCTAATATTCCAATATTTGTAGATAGCCCAATGGGCAACAGAGTTCTAGATGTTTTTAAACGTTTTCCTAAATGGCATAAATTACCAATGGAAGAATATAATGCCATGTGTAATCATATAAATATTATACAATCTTATAAAGAAACATGGAAAACTATAGATGATAAAAGGTCTAAAATTATAATTGCAGGAAGCGGTATGGTAACTGGCGGTAGAGTGCTAACCTATTTGCAACAAATGATAGATGAATCTTCTACAACTGTTTTATTAGTAGGCTATCAGGCAGAAGGAACCCGTGGTAGACAACTGTTAGAAGGTGCGCACGAAATTCGTTTTTATGGCAAATATTATCCTGTAAAAGCAGCTGTTAAAACCATAGAAAGTTTGTCTGCGCATGCAGATCAGCAAGACTTATTAAACTGGATGAAAAACATTAAAAATGTTCCAGAAAAGGTATTTTTAATTCATGGTGAACCTACGGTTTTAGATGCTTTTAGAGTGAAAATAAAAGACACTTATAATTGGAATGCAGTTATTCCAAAATTAGAAAATGTAGAAGAGATTGTAATATAATTAAATTCAAATAAAATGGACGTAGAGAATATTTATAAAAGTTTTAATGAAAACAAATCTATAGAAGAATTGAAGTACAATATGCTGCAATATAAAACGAGATTAAAAGAAGAAATTATAGAATATAAATTTTATAAAAACCTTTTAGAAGCCTCTATCTTTAAAGTAAATACTAGAAATTTATTCGAAAATTTAGAGATGTTTAAGAAAGATATAACTAGTACAGAAAATGAAGCTTTAGCATTGTTAAAAGAAATTGAAATACATTCAAATTCAATTACAAATAAACTTGAATGTGAAGATTTATTTTGTGATAATTTTTTTATAAAAACGCATGATGATTTAGAAAAGAAAACCTATCAATTCTTTATTCAATGTACAAATTTTAAAATTAAAATATTCGAATATTTAGAAAGTACCTTAAAGCAATAAGTACTAGTAATTTTGCAGCGCTCTGATGTATATCATTTTATATTTTTTGTTTTCAATGTAACTTAGTAGCACTAATCTATTTTAAATCTGAATTTAATACTTTTTATCATGAAAATAAAACAAGTAAATACTAGTTTCATAGAGTGGTTAAGTGCAGAAGAAATGCATAATGACTCTAAAGAATGGCTTTTAGAATTAGAATTTTTAAATGATGAATATCTTTTTTTTGAAGATTTAGTAAAATGGAATACTCTTCAATTAATCGATTTTCAATCTTATGCTAAAAGTAAAGAAATTATAGAAATTTTAAGTAGCTCTAAAAAGACCAATGACGACTTAATTAAATTGGTGAAAGAACATGAAAATAATCTGCAAGTTTTAGTAGACGGAATAGATGAACCTAAAAAAGAACAAGGTTATAAAAACAAGCATAAAACTTTAATTGTTTTGTTTAAAAATCATTTAAAAGAGCACAGAGAATTGAAACGAAATTTATACAATATTTTAAAAAAAATCAATAAAACAGAAAAACAAAAAAGAATAATAGATGTAGAATAAAATGGCCATAAGCTAAAAAAACAACTTAAAGAAGAGTTAAGAATTGTGGAACAAATTTAGACAACTAGTTATTTAACGCTGTTTTATTTACAAGAATTATAGGTATAGAAAACAAAACCGTGTACACGAAAACCTTTAGATATAAGTTTTAAGGATGACTATTATGTGCATCAAGAAATTTATTACAATCTAGAATATTATAAAAATTTAAATATTTTCAATACAGGAACTTCGTTACACTGCATCTGTTTTTTAAAAGAAAGAGAACTAATATAGAAAGGTGCAATTGATATTATTGATTCATCTTCTATAAAAGAAACGGTAGATGTTTATGTAAATTTATTAGTTTTTGCTTTAGAAGAAGAACTTTTAAGGAAATAAGAAACAGAATAAAAACAGGAAGATAAGGCTGCGTAAAATTGTATTGAAAAAGAGGAATCCGCCCATTTTTTGGGTGGATTCTTTTTTATTTATATACAACGGTCCTGTTTTGTATTTGTTTTTCGTTCAGTTGATTAAATCTTTTTTTTTGTTAAAAAAAACCAAAAACATACTCATTAAACGTCTAGTTAAAATAACGAAAGCAATTTTTTGTAACTTCCAACTTTAATTTAAAACTTATTTTCTATGCCAAATTACACACTTCATATTAACGGAACAGCGCGTAAAGTAACTGTCGATGCAGATACGCCATTGTTATGGATTTTAAGAGATGAACTCAATTTAGTGGGTACAAAATTTGGTTGCGGTATTGCGCAATGTGGCGCATGTACAGTACATATAGACGGCGTTGCAACAAGAAGTTGTCAAATGCAAGTTTCTATTTTAGATGATGTAAAAATCACTACCATAGAAGGATTGTCTGATGATGGAAAACACCCAGTGCAAGAAGCCTGGAAAGAGATTGATGTGCCTCAATGTGGGTATTGCCAAGCAGGACAAATTATGACTGCTTCTGCATTTTTAGCGGAAAATAAAAACCCTTCAGAAGAAGAAATTAGAGAAGCCATGCACGGTAATATTTGTAGATGTGCTTCTTATAATAGAATTGAAAAAGCGGTAAAAGTTGCTGCAAATAAAATGTCTTAATCATAAAACTACTTCACAAAATGGAATCTATTACAAAGAATAATTTTAGCAGAAGAAACTTTTTAAAGGCATCAGTTTTAGCAGGTGGTGGTATTTTAATTGGGTTTAATTTATTAACGGCTTGTAAACCAGAGGCAGTGATGCCTGTAGACATTACAAAATTAAATTTCAATGATTTTAATGCATTTATTAAAATTTCTGATGATGGTTATGTTACTATTTTTTCGCCAAATCCAGAAATTGGGCAAGGTGTAAAAACAGCAATGCCAATGCTTATTGCAGAAGAATTAGATGTTGAGTGGAGTAAGGTAAACGTGGTACAAGGAAATTTAGATACTAATAATTTTACCAGACAAATAGCCGGTGGAAGTCAGTCTATTCGTTTTAGTTGGGATGCTTTAAGACAAACAGGAGCAACCACCAAACAAATGTTGATAAATGCTGCAGCTGCAAAATGGAATGTAGATGCTAATACATGTAAGGCTTCTAAAGGAATTATTACAAACTCAAGTGGTAATACATTAGGCTATGGAGATGTTGTAAAAGAAGCTGCAGTATTAGAAGTTCCAGAAAATGTAAAGTTAAAAGAGGCAAAAGATTTTACAATTATTGGTCAGGAAATTATAAATGTAGATATCGATAAAATTATCACAGGAAAACCTCTTTTTGGATTAGACTATAAAACAGACGGAATGGTGATTGCTTCTGTTTTAAGGCCACCAGCTTTTGGTCAAATATTAGAAAGTTTTGATGCAACAGAAGCAAAGAAAGTAAAAGGTGTAATTGATGTTATTACCATAGGCAATAAAGTAAGAAAGTATGTAGCATCTGGTAAGAAAAATTGGACATTTCAAATGTCTGAAACAGATAAAGTAGTAGTGATTGCAGAAAATACTTGGGCAGCAATTAAAGGTAAAAAAGCACTTACAGCAGTTTGGAAAAAAGACAGTAAATTAGAATCTACAGAAAACCATGATACAGTTTTAACTGAAATTTTAGAAGGCAAAAAATTAAAAACAAGAAGAGAGGATGGAGATATAAAAAAGGCTTTTGCAACAGCAGATAAAGTGATAGAAAAAACATATCATTCGTCTTTTTTACCACACAATTGTATGGAACCCATGAATTTTTATGCTGATGTTACATCAGAAAAAATTCATTTAGCAGGGCCTGTGCAAACACCAGAATTTGCAGCAAATGTGGTTGCAGATTTGTTGGATTTTGATATTGATAAAATCTCTTTAGAAATGACCAGAATGGGCGGTGGCTTTGGTAGAAGATTGTACGGAGATTTTGTGTATGAAGCTGCAGAAATATCTAATACAATTAAAAAACCTGTAAAATTGGTTTCTACTAGAGAAGATGATATGACAACAGGTGTTTATAAACCTGCTGTAAAATATAGAATAAAGGCAGCTCTAAAAAACGGACAAGTAACCGGTTATCATTTAAAAGAAGCAGCTGTAGGTGGTAATATGTATGGTTTAATCGCTAATTTTTTTCCTGCAGGATGTATTCCTAATTATAAAATAGAAACGGGCAGTTATAATAGTAATATTACAACTGGTGCATGGAGAGCTCCTTATACCAACTTTTTGGCATTTGCAGAGCAAAGTTTTTTTGATGAATTAGCATCAGAATTAAATGTAGATACCATTCAATTACGTTTAGATTTATTGCAGAATGTAAAAGGTACTACAGATAAAAAGATACAATATTCTGGACAAAGAATGGAAGACACTATTAAACTAGTGAAAGATAAAGGAAATTGGGGAAAAACAGAAAAAGGAGTTTTTCAAGGTTTTTCTGCATATTATAGTCATAATACACACGTTGCAGAAATTGCAGATATTGTATTAAAAGACGGTCTTCCGGTAATAAAAAAAGTAACTGTTGCCGTAGATTGTGGTATTGTTGTAAATCCAACAGGAGCAAGAAACCAGTTAGAAGGTGGCGTTTTAGACGGAATTGGGCATGCCATGTATGCAGATTTCTCTTTTAAGGACGGAAAACCAAATTCTAAAAACTTTGATACGTATCGTTTAATTAGAATGCAAGAAACACCAAAAGTAGAAGTGCATTTTGTAAAAAATAATTTATCGCCAACAGGATTAGGAGAACCAGGTTTACCGCCTGCAGGAGGTGCCGTTGCAAACGCAATTAACGCTGCATTAGGAAAAAGAATTTATAAACAACCGTTTATTAACGAATTCAAAAAGAGTAGTGTTTTAGGTTGATCTACTAGAAGTATTAAATTTAAAATGAATTTTGAGTAAAATGAAAATCGCTAAAAACAAATGAATGTTTTAGCGATTTAGCATAGGGAGAGTAACTTTAGTTTGTTATAAATTTAGGGATTTCTAACAAATTACTTCTCTAAATACTTTATAGGGATTATATTACCTTGGTGCTAAATTATTTAATTATTTGATGTCTAGTGTTTTATTTCGTTAAAGTGAATAAAATGATCTGTGAATCGTTTATAATTCTCGATATAAAGTTATATTATGTGTTGTAATTTATGAATAATAATTTATTTCTTGTAAAAAATTGTAATTTTCTTTTAAATATTGAATAATAGTTGTTTTTATTTAAAAACGCTATACCCTAAAAACTTACTGCTTTGAATAAAGGAGAAGTCTCACAAACCAGATTGTACAATACGGCGTAACTTTTTGTGATTTCTCTTTATATCAAAAAAGATAAAACTATATGCAGAAATACTTCTGTAAAAATATAAAAGAAAGTCGCTAAAAGCGACTTTCTTTTATATAAATAAGTTTGTATTAACTAACCTGTTGCCCATTTTTAACTGCCTTTGTAGGTTCTACAAAAGCTAGTTTTCCATCAGGAGTATCTGTCATTAAAATCATTCCTTGGCTTTCTACACCTCTAATTTTTCTTGGTGCTAAATTTACTAATACAGACACTTGTTGGCCAATAATATCTTCTGGAGAAAAGCTTTCTGCAATACCAGAAACAATAGTTCTTGTGTCTATACCAACATCAACTTTTAACTTTAAAAGCTTCTTTGTTTTAGCTACTTTTTCAGCTTCTAAAATGGTACCAATTCTAATATCTAATTTGGTAAAGTCATCAAATTCTATGGTTTCTTTTTGTGGTTCTACCACTTTATTTTCTTGTTCGTTGGCAATTTTAGTCGCTTCTAATTTTTCTACTTGAGCTTCTATCGTTTGATCTTCAATTTTAGAAAACAACAATTCGGCTTTGTTTATTTGGTGAGCTGCTGGTAATAAAACATCCTTTTCTGTAACATCTTCCCAAGAAAGAGCATCATCAATATTTAAAATCCCTTTTAATTTATCTGAAGTAAACGGTAAAAATGGTTTAGAAACTACGGCTAAAGCAGCAGAAATTTGCAAAGCAACATACATAATTGTTTGTACGCGTTCTGCATCTACTTTTATAACTTTCCAAGGCTCTTCATCTGCTAAATACTTGTTACCAAGTCTAGCTAAGTTCATTAATTCTTGGCTTGCTTCTCTAAAACGATATCTTTCAATAGACTTTCCAATAATATTTGGAAACTCTTTTACAGCGGCTAAAACATCTTCATCTACTTCTGTAAAATCATTTGGAGCAGGAACAATCCCTTCATAATATTTATTGGTTAAAACCACTACTCTGTTAATAAAATTACCAAAAATAGCAACCAATTCGTTGTTGTTTTTAGCCTGAAAATCTTTCCAAGTAAAATCGTTGTCTTTACTTTCTGGTGCGTTTGCTGTTAAGGTGTAACGTAAAACATCTTGCTGATTTGGAAATTCTTCTAAATATTCGTGTAACCAAACAGCCCAATTTTTAGACGTTGATAATTTATTTCCTTCTAAATTTAAGAACTCATTTGCAGGTACATTATCTGGTAAAATATAATCTCCGTGTGCTTTTAACATGGCAGGGAAAATAATACAGTGAAAAACAATATTGTCTTTCCCTATAAAATGCACCAATTTAGTATCGTCTTTTTTCCAGTAATCTTCCCAATTTTTGCCTTCTCTTGCTGCCCATTCTTTGGTAGATGAAATGTATCCAATTGGCGCATCAAACCAAACATATAGCACTTTTCCTTCGGCATCTTTTAAAGGAACCGGAATTCCCCAATCTAAATCTCTCGTTACGGCTCTTGGTCTTAAACCATCTTCTACCCAACTTTTTACTTGTCCGTAAACATTAGGTTTCCAATCTTTTTTATGCCCTTCTAAAATCCACTCACGTAAAAAAGCTTCGTGTTTATCTAAAGGTAAAAACCAGTGTTTTGTTTCTTTTAAACTTGGTGTGTTTCCTGTAATAGAAGATTTTGGGTTTATTAAATCAGTTGCATTATGGCTTGTTCCGCAGTTTTCACATTGGTCTCCATAACTTTCTTCGAAACCACATTTTGGGCAAGTTCCAACCACAAATCTATCTGCTAAAAACTGATTTGCTTCTTCATCATACAATTGAGCAGAAACTTCTTCTATAAATTCGCCATCATTATACAATTTTGTAAAAAAATCAGAAGCAGTTTCATGATGAATTTTAGAGGAGGTTCTAGAGTAGTTATCAAAAGAAATTCCGAAATCTTCAAAAGATTTTTTAATAATTCCGTGGTATTTATCAATAATCACTTGCGGAGAAACACCTTCTTTTTTTGCTTTCATTGGTATGGCAGCACCGTGCTCATCCGAACCAGAAATGTAGGCAACATCATTACCCGTTAAACGTAAATAACGCGCATAAATATCTGCAGGAACGTAAACGCCTGCTAAATGACCAATATGTATGGGACCGTTTGTATATGGTAAAGCGGCAGTAATTGTATATCTTCTTGGAGCACTCATGTGTTCTATGTATTAATTTTGGACTGAATTTTGAAGTGCAAAAGTACGAAAAAGGGAGTTTTAAAAACCATTGAAAATTAATACATTTACAGTAAATACATTTTTAGAGTATTCCAACCAAGAAACAAGACACATTTTGAATAAAAAAACGATTTTTACCGCCTTAGTTTTGATGATTTTCTCATCCGTAAATGCCCAAGATAAATTAATTACGCCACCTTATTTACAAAAGGGAGACACGATTGCTATTGTAGCGCCTGCAGGAATTTTAAAAAATAGGCAAGAAACTATTTTTAAAGCAAAAAAATTAGCAGAAAGTTGGGGCTTAAAAGTAGTTTTAGGAAAACATATTTTTAATCAGAACGGTCATTTTGCAGGTTCTGATGAAGAAAGAACGGCAGATTTTCAAAAAGCTTTAGACAACCCAAATATAAAAGCAATTTGGGCAGGACGTGGTGGTTATGGTTCTGTAAGGGTTTTAGATAGATTAGATTATACGGCATTTTTAAAACATCCAAAATGGATAATTGGTTACTCAGATATTACTGCTTTTCACAGTCATATTCATAATTTAGGTGTAGAAACCATGCACGCAATGATGGGCACAAGTGTAGATGATAAACCAGAATTAATTTTAGAAACTCTAGCATCGTTTAAAAAAGCACTTTTCGGAAAACAATTAAAGTACACTATTCCTTCTTCTAAATACAATAGAAAAGGTATTGCTAACGGACAAATAGTTGGTGGAAACTTGGCATTATTATCTTCTATGTTGGGCTCAAATAGTCAGACGGATACTAAAGGAAAAATACTTTTTGTTGAAGAAATTGGAGAATACAAATATAGCATCGACAGAATGTTACAAAGCTTAAAAAGAGCGGGTTATTTTAATAATTGTAAAGGTTTAATAATTGGTGATATTTCTAAAATTAAATACAATTCTACCAAATGGGGACATACTATTGAAGAACTAGTTTTAGATGTTGTAAAAGAATACGATTTTCCTGTTTTATTTGATTTTCCTGCCGGACATAAACCAGATAACCGAGCTTTGATTTTAGGAAGAAATATTGAATTAACCGTTGGATCTGGACAGAGTTCTGTTGTTTATGAAGAATAAATTAATGTGTTTTTATAAAGTAAACCTCAAGGGGTTTTAAAATCTTTGAGGTTTGGTTTGTCAATTATTTTGTAAATTAACACATTGGCAATTTGATGACTGAAAACTGCCACTGAATACTTTAAACTATTACTATGGCAGAACACAATGAACTTGGTAAAATAGGAGAAAAGTTAGCCATCGATTTTTTATTAAAAAGCGATTATAAAATCCTAGAAACAAACTATCGTTATTTAAAAGCAGAGGTAGATATTATTGCTCAAAAAGGAGAAATATTAGCGGCTGTTGAAGTAAAAACAAGAAGTTCAGATTATTTTGAAGAACCACAAGATGCTGTAAAAGAAAAAAAAATTAAATTATTAGTTTCTGCAATAGATTATTATGTGGTAGAAAAAGATTTAGATGTTGAGGTTCGGTTTGATATTATTGCCATTATTCATCAAAAAAATAAAACAAAAATTGAGCATTTAGAAGATGCTTTTCTTCATTTTTAATCGCAGGGCGATAGCTAAGTATTTAATTCCCCATTGGCTTTACTACAAATGAAAAGTATTAGTCTCGGAAGCATACTCCTTGCCAGTAGATCGAGGTTGTTGATTCAGTTTTTGACAACCGATATTTTTTAGAGCTAAACGTATTTAGGTAAACCTAAATCTCAGAATTAATAGCATAGATACCTTTCTGAACATCGTATTCGTTTAATTTGAAAACATTTTTTTAAAACCCTAAGTTTTAGTTTCGTCTTATGATGAAAAAAAACTTTTGGTTGGGTGTTTTCTTAGGTGTTTTGGGCATTGTGCTTTTTTCTTCTAAAGCAGTAATGGTGAAGCTTGCATACAATTATAATGTAGATGCAATTACCATGTTGTTACTAAGAATGTTATTTTCATTTCCTTTTTATGTGGTAATCGCGTACTTGTACCGAAAAGAAAATCATCATATTAATATTACTAAAAAAGATTATTATTGGGTGGTGTTTTTTGGGGTAGTAGGTTATTATCTAGCAAGCTATTTCGATTTTGAGGGTTTAACCTATATTAAAGCGAGTTTAGAACGTATTATTTTATTTGTATACCCAACAATTGTAATTTTATTAAATAGGCTCTTATTTAAACAACCTATTACCAAATTTCAAGCACTTGCTATCTTTTTATCTTATTTAGGAATTGTAATTGCTTTTTCTGATGAAGTAGACATTTCTGGAAACAACGTGTATTTAGGAGGCTTTTTTGTGCTTTTAAGTGCCATAACCTATGCCTCTTATTTGGTTGGAAGTGGTTGGTTAATTCCTAAATTTGGAGTGGTTAAATTTACGGCTTATGCCATGTTAGTTTCTTGTTTGTGTGTGTTTGTACACTTTAGTTTTATGGGAGAAACAGACTTGTTTAATTTACCTTGGCAAGTCTATGGTTATGGATTTGTAATTGCAATCTTTGCAACGGTAATTCCTTCTTTTTTAGTAAGTACTTCCATAAAAATGATTAGCTCTTCTAATTTTGCAATTGTAGCGGGTGTTGGGCCTATATCTACAATTGTATTAGCGTCTTTTTTCTTAGGAGAAAGATTAACGTTACTTCAATTTTTTGGTGCATTTTTGGTGATAATTGGTATTGTTATCACCTCTTTAAAACAGGCAAAGAATAAGAAGTGATCTATTTACTTTAAAGATTTTATAATTGCTTCTCTTAGATTTTTAACATCAGATTTTTTGCTGCCACTATCTATATAAGTAATTTCTCCTTTTTTATTGATGATAAAATACGATGGATAAACCTGTTGTTTGTTAAATTTTCGGCTAACATCCATAGCAGAATAAGCAATTTTAAAGTGAAAAGGATGTACTTCTAATAATTTTTCTATAACAGGTTTTCTGTCTAATGCAGGTGCAATAAATAAAATATCATCTCTTTTTTCAAACTCTTTTACAAGGCTATTTAATGTAGGAATATCGGTTAAACATGGCATGCAAGAGGTAAACCAAAATTTTAAAACAACTACTTTTCCTTTAGTGTCTTCATTGGTTAATTTAGAACCATCTATAAGCCATAATTTAAAATTTGGAGCAGTATCTTTTAATTTAAAATTTTGCTGACTCAAAACGGATAGACTGATAAACAAAGTACATGAAAATAGTATGTTTTTTAGCATTACTTTTCAGTAAAAAATTGTTTTACATCTTTTAATAGCTCTGGTTTTGCTATAATTTTTTTGTTTGCATCTAAAATAAAATAACTTGGTGTAGAAACAATATTATAGGTTCTGGCAGTTTTATTTTGCCATTTATTTAAACCTAACACATGATGCCAATTAGGTAAAGTTTTTTTGTAGCTATTCCAACCAAAAGCATCTTTTTCTAAAGAAAACGCAATTACTTTTACTTTTTTATTTTCTTTTAAATATTTATATACTAGTGGAATTTCGTGTAAACAATGAGAGCAAGTAGTACTCCAAAATATCAATAAATAATTTTCTGCATCTTTTAATTTAGAAAGCGTGAGTACTTTACCGTCTTCTTTCCAAGAGAAATCTGGAGCTATTCTACCTATTTCTGCTGCAAATAAAGCTTTTTTTCCCTCTTTAAATTTTTTATCTTGTAGGTTAGCTGGTAATTTGTTGTAATGAGTTTCAAATAAATAGTCTATTAATTCTAAGTTCATTGATGTTTCAAACTGCGTAACTAAAAATTCAATTACATCTTTTTTATAAGTGACATTATTAATTTTAGAAAGCACTGTATCTACAGATTTTTTAAATAAATTTTGTTGTGTTTCCTTATCTTCAGAATAGTTAATATAAAAGACATAATCTGTTATTCTACTAGTTAAAAAAGAAGAGTTTAGTAATGTTTCGTTATTAAAGTCAATATTGTCAAAAAAAGTATCGATCATATTAGACATATACTTTTCTGGAGTCTCTAGAATTTCTGGTGGGTTATTTCTTAAGGAAGCTTTTATAAATGGCTGAACATACATGCCATTTGATGCTTCTAAATAATTTTTTTGAATTTCATTTACTTTATTTAAAGCCTTTTTGTATTTCTTTTTTAGATTTAAATCGGGGCTTTGTAAGGCTGCAACTTGTATAGAATCTAATGTTTCTTGCGCTTTAGAATTTTTGTCTAAATAACTTTTATATACCATATTTTCTTTAGAGGTTGTAAAAGTTACCGTTTGGTTTGCATATTTTGGATTAAATCCAAAACTTACATCTTCTTTATTAAAAATAAAATCTACAAAACCTGCATTTTCTAAATTATAGGTTATTCTATAAGAACCTATTTTTGTGTTTTCTGGTAATGTAAAACTAAAGCTGCCTAAGGCTTGTTTTTTGCCTTGAACACTAATAGTATCTATCTTAATTTTAGAGTTTTGAATAAATCTTTGTGATGCACCTTCTATTTTGTACAATATAACCCAATCTGTATCTATTGTTGGAGACATGGTGGCATTAACTGTATATTGTGCGTGTGCGAATGAAGAAATTAAGAATATAAGAGCGAGTATTTTTTTCATTTTTTTTTTACGGTTGATTTGTTCTTTATAAGCTATTTTCAAGAAGCGTACCAAAAGTACTATTTCTCTATTAAATTAGGTATATTGTATCTTAAAAAATCTAAATTATGCCTTTTAATAATAAAGTTGCTTAGTTAATTGGCGCTTCATCCGGAATAGGGAAGGCATTGAAAAATGCTCGTTGATGAGATTTCACTGTTATGAGATTTCTCCTTTCGAAGAGATGACAATTGTACTGTTTTACGTGTTTTCTATTACTATTTCTAATTTTTTTACTACCCAGTTTTATCATCCGACTTTAGGAGAAATCCCTTCTTTTTAATAGTGTGTAAGAATAAAGGACTATTAATATTTTAAGGCATCAAAATAGTTAATTACAGCCTCTTTCATTAAAACCGTTTGTTCTCCAGGTTTTAAGTTTGGCAGCTCTGTAAGTGTTTTGTAATGTGGCCAACCATCATCATCAAAAAATTCAAATTCGTAATAGCCATAAGGTTCAAGAAGCTTACAAATAGCAATATGCATTAAGTTTACTTTTTCGTCTTTTTTAAATTCTATTTTTCCTTGCCCTAATTCTTGTACGCCAATTAGATAGATAATTCCATCCATATTTAATTCATCTCCATCTGCAAATTGATTGGTTAATTTGCTAACTAACAAATCCCACTTTTCTTTTAAGGTCATTATTTTTGGCATCTTATTATTTTATAAGTGGTAAAGATACAACCGACATTTTTAAATTGACAAAAAATTATGTAGGTTTGGGGAAATTAATTTAATGAATATTTTTGATATTATAATAGCATCTTTATTGCTTTTTGGTTTTGTAAGAGGATTATTAAAAGGCTTGTTTGTAGAAGTAGCCTCTTTGGTAGCGCTAATAGGGGGTGTGTATGAAGCAATCCATTTTTCTTATTTTGCTTCCGATTTTTTAAAAGAGTATGTTTCTTGGAAACCAGAATATATTTCTTTAGCCTCTTTTGCTATTACTTTTGTAATTATAATTGTGGTAATTGCACTTCTTGGAAAAGCATTGACTAAAATAGCAGATTTTGCTTCTCTAGGAATTATAAATAAAATATTAGGAGGTGTCTTTGGAGCACTAAAAATAGGATTAATATTGAGCGTTGTTTTTATTTTCTTCGGAAAAATGAATGATACAATCCCTTTTATAGAAAAGGAAACATTAAAAGAATCTATTTTATATGGCCCAGTAAAAAAAGTGGCACCAACTATTTTTCCATCAATAATTAAGGAAGAAAAACCTGTATAAAAGTTTTTCGGTTATTACATATAGTAAAGTAAAGTTAAAAATAACCCCCAAGGAATTTCCCTTGGGGGTTATTTTTAATCTAAATGATAAATTTGCATTATGTCTTCTAAATATTTTTCAAAATTGATTTTAAGATCTATTAATTTCCCTGTATGAATATCTAAAACCCAGCCATGTACCTTTAAACCACGATCTCTAAATGCTTTTTGTACTGCAGCAGTCTTAATTAAGTTTACGCACTGTTCTTTTACATTTAACTCTACTAATCGTTCGTATTTTGTTTTTTCATCCTTTATAGAATTAAGTTCTTTAGAATGAATTCTATATACATCTCTAATGTTTCTTAACCAGGGGTTTAATATACCTAGATCAGAAGATTGCATAGCAGCTTTAACACCACCACAACCATAATGCCCACATACAATAACATGTTTCACTTTTAAATGATCTATTGCATAATTTAAAACAGACATTACATTTAAATCTATACTAATAACCATATTGGCTATATTACGGTGCACAAAAACTTCTCCGGGTTTTGCTCCCATTAGCTCTCCTACAGGAACTCTACTGTCTGAACAGCCAATATATAATAATTCAGGATTTTGTCCTTTTCCTAATTCTTCAAAGTAATTTTCATTAACAGATAATTTCTTTTTTACCCAATCCTCATTGTTTTGGAATACCTTATCTAAATCCATATTTTTTAAGCTTTAAATATTATTTTATATATTTTTTTTAATCCAATTTACCGATGCTTCAAAAGTTTCGAAAATGTGTTCTTTAGGAATAAAATCTGGAATAATATCAATCCTTTCCATCATGTATTTTGGTTGTGGTAACAATTCTACGAATAAAACTTCAATGTTTTTTTTCTTTAAATCTTGTAGCATATCTTCCATAGCATATAACCCAGATTGATCCATATATTGCATTCTACCTAAACGTAAAATTACAGTTTTTGCAGTTTCGGGAATTTGAAGATAAAGTGCTTGAAAATCGCTAGTTGATCCAAAAAATAAAGGTCCTTTTATATGTTTTATAAAAACTTCTTCTTTTAAATTTTCAGGAAAACTAATTTCATCATCCCAAGCTTCTTCTTTAAGAGTCTTAACATCAGATCTTTCTGCTGTTAAATCTCCAATTTTTTTCATAAACATTAAAGAAGCTATTACTAAACCAATACCTACAGCGTACACTAAATTCCAGAATGTTGACAGCAGTAAAACTATAATCATTATTAATACTTCAGAACTTAATTGAATAGGTCCAAATTTAATATCTCTTGGTAAAAAAGGGATGGCTTTTAGGCCTTTATAATCCATAACTCCAATACCAACTGTTATTAAGATCCCTGCTAAAACAGCAGCAGGAATTTTAGAGGCTATAGGGCCTAAACCAAGCATAATTATTAACAACATAACTCCAGCTATCATTCCTGAAAGTTTAGTTTTTCCTCCTGCATTAATGTTTACAACAGTTCTAATTGTTGCTCCGGCACCAGGAATTCCACCAAATAATGCGGCAATACTATTTCCTATTCCTTGACCAATTAACTCTCTATTTGGCTTATGTTTTGTTTTGGTCATGTTATCTGCAACAACACTTGTTAAAAGCGAATCTATGGCACCCAACAGTGCTAATGTTAAAGCTGTAAAAATATACGGAGTAATATTATCGATAGAAAAGCCTGAAAAAACTTCCCATTTAATGGAAGGTATTCCACTAGGAATTTCTTGAATTTTTTTATAATCTAAATTAAAGGCTACTGCAATTCCAGACATTACAATTAAAGCAACCAACGTACTCGGAATTTTAGTGGTAATCCGTTTAAAACCATAGATTATAAAAATGGTTCCTAATGCCAATATAAGTTCTAGCCAATTAATATTTTGTAGCGCTCTAGGAATAGCCTTAATAGCGCCTAATGCACCAGAAGTTTCTTTTGCGGCTAGTATTTTAGATTCGTTTTCTATTTCTATAGGTGTAATTACTTCTGCTTTAGAAATAGTTTCTTTAAAGTTTTCTAAAACTAAAACACCTTTTCCCGCCTCTTCCTTTAAGATATTTTCGAGAATTACTTCGTTTGCTTGCGCTTTAAATTGAGATACAAATTCTATGTCTTCTTTTGGGTAATAGCCAACTGTTGGTAATATTTGTGTAAGTAAAATGATCAATCCAATGGCGGTCATAAATCCAGATACAACAGGGTACGGAATGTATCTAATATATTTACCTAATCCAATTAAACCTAATCCTACTTGGAATAATCCGGCTAATAAAAAAACCGTTAAAATTGCGGGTAAAGCTTTGGTAATATCTCCATCATTTGCAGCAATTATACCCGCTACAACTACCATACTTACTGCTGTCATTGGGGCAGTGGGGCCAGAAATTTGTGTACTTGTTCCACCAAAAAGGGCGGCAAAAAAACTGATAAAAATAGCACCATATAAACCTGCGCTTGGGCCTAAACCAGAAGAAACCCCAAAAGCTAGTGCCAATGGTAGGGCAACAATACCTGCAGTTATTCCACCAAATGCATCACCTTTTATGTTTGAGAATAATTTTTTCATAAATTTTTAGATTCAGTTTGATAATTGTTGCACAATTTAATACTTATTTTTTCAAAAAAAGCCAATCCTTTTAAAGGATTGGCTTTTTTAAAGAACTAATTTTTAAATTAGTAGAATGTTACTAAACCATCCTTAATATCATACATAGCACCTACAATTGTAATTTCTCCATCATCTTCCATTTCCTTTAAAACAGGACTTTGACTACGGATATTATCAATTGTCATATGAACATTTTTATCTGAAACCTCATTTACAAACTCTAGATTACTAGAGTTTCTTAAGCTTGGGTCTTTTGGTTCTATTACCGCATTAACGGCGGGTTTTATTTTGTTAATCAGTGCTGTTAAGTTTCCTAGTTTTGCGTTATCGCAAGCACCCTTTATGGCACCACAAGCAGTATGTCCTAAAACAACAATTACTTTGGTTCCTGCTAGTTTACAGGCAAATTCCATACTGCCTAAAATATCTTCATTTACAAAATTACCTGCAATTCTTACACTAAAAACATCTCCGAAACCTTGATCAAAAATTAATTCGGCAGATACTCTAGAGTCTATACAGCTTAAAATAGTAGCAAAAGGAAATTGACCATCACTAGTATCGTTTACCTGCTCTAAAAGATTTCTGTTTACTTTTAGGTTATTTTGAAACCTTTGGTTTCCTTCTTTTAAAAAATCTAACGCTTTTTTAGGCGTCATTGTAGCTTGCGTTTCTCTTGTATGTGCTTTCATAATGTTTTGTTTTATGTTGTTAAAATAAGTGAGCAATTAAGATTGTTAATTACCTCTTTAATATTTGATTTTGTCATATTGCTATGATTTCTATTTACTAAAAGTAAATTAATACTACTTTTTGATAAGTAAGTAGATATGTTCTTTACCACATTATCTCCTTTTTCAAAAACGTACTCAGTTGTATTTTTATCTTTTGAGAACGATTCATCTTTTAAATTGCTAGAACTGTCTAAAATTTTAAAAGATGTTAAAGGTTTTTTAGATGAACTTAAAATATTCTCAATAATTACGTTTTTAGATTTTGTCTGATTCAATGAACCTAAAGATAGTTCTTTATTTGGTTCTAAAGGATTAGTATCATCAGTAATAACAATTGTTCCTTTGTGTTTTTTAAGGATAAACTGAGTAATATTATCACGCATAAAATTTACTATTTTAGTTTTTCTTTTTCCTAAAACAATAATGTCTGGTTTGTTTTCATTAATATGGTTTTCTATTTCATTTTTTAAATTTCCAATGGTAAAAGAATAATTTATATTTATCTGATACTCTTTAGCAATTGGTGTTATTAAACCTTTAATGGTTTTATCTATAGAAAAATATTCTTTGTTAAATGTTCTCATTGCAGATAATTGACTTTCTTTTTCTACAACTTCTGTTGGTTTTTTTACATAGAAAAAGTTAATATCTGCATTTACTATTTTGGCAATACTTATACTGCTTTTTATAGTTTTACCTGTAGATTTATTTAAATCTGATAATACTAAAATTTTATATTTTTTTTCTTCTTTCATCGATCTTAACTTAAACTTAAATCTGATTTTGGTCTATCGTTAAAAAAATGAATAAAACTAGTTGGGTTTTCTACTATACCACGTTTAGAGATTAAGTTTATATCAATATTTCTTTCTTTTGCTTTATGCAAGAAATCTTCTAGAATTTCGATAATATCATTGTCTAAATACCTTGTTTTAATTAAGTTTATTTCTAAAGATGTATCTCTAGGTAAACTATCTAACTCTTTTAAGATGGCACCTTTGTTAAAAAATGTTACTTCTTCTGCCAAAGTCATTTTTATTTTATGTTTACCATTACTTTTATCTTCAATATGAAGAAAGTGAGAGTTTTGATAACTCTTTAACAAGATAACAACGATTCCTACAGCAAGACCTAACCCAATACCTACTAATAAATCGGTAAAAACAATACCAACCACGGTAACAACAAAAGGCACAAATTGTTTCCATCCTAATTTATACATTTGTTTAAAAAGTGCTGGTTTTGCTAACTTATAACCTACAACTAATAGAATAGCAGCAAGAACAGATAATGGAATTTTGTTAAGTAAGCTTGGGATTAAAATTACAGAAATTAACAAAAAGAAACCGTGTAAAATTGTCGATAACTTTGTTTTTCCTCCAGACTGTACATTTGCAGAACTTCTTACAATTACTTGAGTAATTGGTAACCCACCAACTAAACCAGAAATAATGTTTCCTGCTCCTTGCGCTAACAATTCTCTGTTTGTTGGAGTTACGTTTTTGTTGGGATCTAATTTATCACAAGCCTCAACACTTAATAAGGTTTCTAAACTTGCTACTAAGGCAATTGTAAAGGCTACAATCCATACTTCTGGGTTTGTAATGGCTGCGAAATTAGGGAAGCTAAACTGACCTAAAAACGAGTTAAGATCTTCTGGAATAGGTACACTTACTAAATGTGATGTTGATATAGCCAACGTTTCATTAGAACCTGTTAATAGATAAAAAATAATACCTAATACCACAGCAATTAATGGCCCTTGAATAACTGTGAAAAATTTAGCCTTTTTAGCTAAAACGGTATCCCAAAATAAGATTACAGCCAATCCTAATACACCAATAACAACAGATCCTAAAATAAGGTGATCAAAGATATTAAAAAGAGAAGAAAATGTATTTTCTCCAGAAACCTCTAAGAAACTATCTGCTCCTTCTGGTTCTGCATCATACCCAAAAAAGTGAGGGATTTGCTTTAAAATAATAATGATACCAATACCGGTTAACATTCCTTTAATTACAGAGGATGGAAAATAGTAACCAATAACTCCTGCTTTTAAAAAACCGAAAATTAATTGGATAATTCCTGCTAAGACAACGGCTACTAAAAAATTCTCATAACTACCTAAAGTTCCAATGGCTGTTAATACAATTGCAGCTAATCCGGCTGCGGGACCACTAACACCAAGTTTAGAGCCACTAAGGCTACCTACTATAACTCCACCAATAATTCCTGCAATAACTCCAGAAAATAATGGTGCTCCACTTGCTAATGCAATACCTAGACATAAAGGTAATGCTACGAAAAACACTACAATACTTGCAGGTAAATCATTTTTAATGTTTTTAAACATATGTAATATATTTTTCCTCTATTCTTGATTAAAATAGAGTTTTTGTTAAGTTTTATAAATTTTTGTTTTTTTTGTGCGGAAGTTAAAACACAAATTGGGGTGGTGGAGTGGTTTTTCTAGGAAATAAAGAGGTGTAGTTCTTAGAAGTAAACCTTACAATTTCTCTTTTTTGAATCTTTTTGAAGAATACTGATAAATAAATATTTGGAACAACTTTTAATTCTTTAAAGGTTTTTATTTCTTCACTGTCCTCTTCTTCTTCATTTAAACTTAAGAAAATTGAAATATCTTGATTTTCATCTACTAAACTAATAATAGTTGGTGCCGTAAGAACACCAATAAATAGGATAGAGAAAAAGAAGGCAATTTTTATTTTCAAATGTATTTTTTTCGAATTGCTAAAATAACAAAGCAAAATATAAAAACGTGTTAATTAAAAATTATTTATTATTTTTATTTTGTCAGCAATAATCCAACCTAATTTACCATCCTTAATTTTAATCTTTTTCCAATTATCTACACCATCTAAAACAAATACTTTTGTTCCTTCATGCAACGTAAATACTTCTTCAGAGTTTAAAGTGGGTGCATTTCTAACAGCTGTTTTCTCTGCAAAAACAATAGCTTCAATGTTCTTTTTAGAAAAATTATATTGATTGTAAGTAATAAATAAAGCGGCAATTAAAAGTATAAAACTAATCATACTTATGGTAAAATAAAACCGTTTTTTAGAAGAACCTTTAGCAAAATAGAATAATAAAAATAAGAAACTACCTAAAATAGAAAGTACAACCACAACAATTGCCCATTGGTTGTAAGAGAGTTGCTGTAAAAAGTTAGCATTAAATTTTTGCAATACCGTTTTTGGTAATTCTTCAATATTATCTAAAGCTAAGCGTTTTGCAAACACCAAATTATTTTTTACATCCGTATTTAAAGGATTTAATTTTAAAGCCTTTTCATAATAATAGATCGATGGACCTACTTTATTTAATTTATAGTAAGAATTTCCTAAATTATAATACAATTCTGATGATACTAATTCTTTTGCTTCTACCTTTTTGTATAATGCAATAGCTTCATTAAACTTGCCGTCTTTATAAAAGTTATTTGCAGAAACAAATAAGCTATCTACACTTTGTGCAGTAACCGAATTGGCAATTATCAATAATAAAAATAATATTCTTTTCATTTTTTGAGTAAATAAATTTTACCTGTTCTCTCTGTGAGGGGCATTTTATTATAATTGTTTATCTAATTGAACAATAACTTGTTTTGCTCTTTCAAATTCTGCTTCCATTTCTGTATTCGTTATTTGAGAGTAACGCGCCATATCAGAATGTTTTAAAACTTCAATAAATTGATCAATTGTTGTTGGTTCAATCTTTTTGTTTTCTAATATTTCTGTAATTTTTTCTGTACTAATATCCGCTGTTTCAATACCTAACTTTGCTTTTAAGTAATTGTGTAATGCACGCTCTAGGGCTTCGTAAAAAGCTTCTTTTTTACCTAATTGTTTTTGCGCTTCAGATAAATATTTTTTAGCTAATCTTTCTGCTTTTCTAAGTTTATTTCCAATAAGATCATTACTTCTTTCTTCATTCTTTTTAGCAATAAAAATACCAATAGGAATTGTAATTAATGGTAATAATAATAAAATATAAAACAAGTTAGATTTAAAGAAGTCATCTGTATCTATGCGCTCTAAGCTACTTTTTGTTTCAATGTATCTAAAGTTTTTACCTGTAGAAACTACATCGTGTTTTTGCGTAGCATTGGTGTCTACAGCAGGTTTTAATTCTTTACCTTCTAATACATCTACATAGAAATCATCTGTTGTAATTGTATGGTATTTTTTTTCATCCGGATTAAAATAAGAAAAGGAAACGTTTGGTATCTTATATTTTCCTTTATACTGAGGAACAACCGTGTATAAATCTGAAACAGTACCCGAAATTCCGTTAGGACTTACTTGTACTTTTTCTTTTCTTTCTGGTTGATATTTTTCTAGCTCAACCGGAGTAGTAACCTCTGGTAGTTCAAATAATTTTAAATTTCCATCACCAGAAACAGCTACTTTTATTTGCGAACTTTCATTTGCTTTTAAGACTCCTTTACTTAAAGTAACGTCAAAATTAAAATCACCAACAGCACCTGCAAAGTTTGTTGGTTTTCCTTCTAAAGGAAGACTTCTTGGGCTAATTATTTTTTTTGCTGATGCAAATTCTTTTTTGACATTTTTTGTAATTACGTTTCCAAAAAAATCGGCTCTTCCTGTAGGTACCCCAATAACAATGTCCATTTTCATAGGGTCTATAGTTAAATTTCCTGTTTTTGTAGGTATTAATAAGGCTTTTTGGAGTACAATATATCTATAGTCATCACCATTGTATTTTCCCATTTTTACGGGGAAATTTTTTATTTTAATGGCTTGGTTCCAAAAACCATTGTATTGTGGTGCTTCTGTAACGCCTGTATCATAAACACTAACATTTTCACTTACATATAATCTGTATTCAACATAAATTCCTTCTCCAACATACGGTCTAGATTTAGAAATTTCTGCTACTAAATGAATGTTTTGTTGTGCAATATAATTCGGATCATTTGGGTCTTTTGGTATTTCTACTGCATCTAAAACAATAATTTTTATAGGATCTGTTTTTATTGTTTTTCCATCAATTTTAATACTTGCTGTTCCAATAGTTAATTCTCCTTTTCTATTGGGTTTAATAATGTAAGTGTAAGATTGCGCAAAACTAGATTTTCCGTTTATCCAAGACTGACTTACAGACTGGCTAGGCCCACCAACTACTTTAAAATTAGTAAAATTTGGCGGAGAAAAATGGTCTCCACCTTGTTTGTTTATTGTAAACTCAATGCGTAAACGTTGGTTTACACCCAATTTATTTTTACTCACTTTTGCTGTTAAAGTTGCCTCTTGAGCTACTACAGAAACGGTTACTAAAAATAGAAATATGAATATTAATTTACTTTTCATTTATTTTAAATAGAATTCTCTTAAACAATTAAACGAATAAACAATAACACAGTTTTAAAACTACCAATCTTTTTCTTGTTTTACTTTTTTGCCTTTTGCTTTTTTAGCATTCATCTTCTTTTGAGTTTTCTTTTCCTCGTTATTTAAGCTTTCTAGCAATTGTTTTATTTGTTGCGGAGACATTTTACCTTGTTGTGGCTTCGGTTTTTGTTGGTCTTTTTTCTCGTCCTTTTTAGGATCTTGCTTTTTGTCTTTGTTCTTATCTCCTTTGTCTTGATCGTCTTTCTTATCTTTGTTATCTCCGTCCTTCTTGTCTTTATTTTGATCCTTTTTGTCCTTGTTATCTTTGTCTTTATCCTTGTTATCTTTATTTTTGTCCTTATTTTTATCGTTTTTCTTATCTTTATTATCTTGCTTTTCTTTTTCTAATAATTTTTGAGCAACGGCTAAATTATAACGAGTTTCATCATCATTAGGGTTATTTCTAAGAGCATTTTTATAAGCATCTACAGCAGGTTGATATTGTTTTTGTTCCATCATGGCGTTACCAATATTATGGTACGCTTCTGCCTTTGTAAATTTGTCTTTAGCCGTTTTTGCTGTTAATTCGTATTGTGGTACTGCTTCTTTAAAATTTTTATTTTGATAAAAAGCATTTCCTAAGTTGTAAGATGCTTTATCATAGTTAGCATTGTCTCCTAAAGATTTTTGGTAGGCAACAGAAGCGTCTGTAAATTGATTTTTATTGTACAATTCGTTTCCTTGTCTTAATAACTTTCTAGCTTTTCGTTGCAAGGCAATAGAATCTTGTTGTGCTAAAATTTCTTTTGATGAAAATAAAAGCACAAAGATAATTAGTATGTATTTTAATTTTTTCATGATTATTTCTTTATGGGTTCCTGTTCTAGACTTTTTGCAGACTAGTTTTTAGGAATTATGACCCCCATTCTTACTGTAATTTTTAATTTCAAAAGAACAATACAAAAGTAAGTCATTCAAAAAAAGAATTTTGTTAAGAAGTTGTTATTTTTATTAAATAATAAGCTAAAAAATAGAGACTCCTTTTTTGCTAAAATACTATTAATACTTAGAAATAAAGGCTTTTTTAGGCTTTAAAAATTCTAAAATATTAGGAGTAGTTTAGATGAATTTGGAAGTGGTTAAATTGTTGAAAAAATAGAATTTTTATCTTTTGTAGATTTTCTAAAAATGAGTTTTTTAAAAAGATATTATCATTTTAATAGAAATGTATTTTTAGTACTCAAAAACAGGCAACTTTTTATTTTCAACATAAACAAATACGCAATCCATTAATTAACATAGTGCTGTTAATTAATGGATTGCGTAATTTTTTTTACAAACTAAAAAGTAAGAAAATGTTGTGCTTTTAATTTAGTTAAGCAGCTAATTCACGAGTTAACCATCCGCTTTTACCAGCTGTTGCAATTGCGTAGGGTGTAATCCAGAATAAGCCAAAAGTATATAAAATACTGTATGAATATGCCCACAGTGCTTCTTTTAAATCATATTTTTTAGTATAAAATAATACAGGAAATGTTGATGTAATTAAAATACTTAATAAGGTTGAGCTTATAAATAATACAGGGTGCATAAAAATAAAATACATCATAAAAAATAAAAAGGGATAAGACATAATCATTTTTATGGACTGAGTTACAAACAACAATCTTGATCCGAATTTACTACCTTCTTTAAAGTTTGTAAATACATATTTATACATGGCTATGTTTTCTCTAACATTACTTCTTCCCCATCTAATAAACATTTTATACAAGCCTGTGTAATCTTCAGGAACATTGGTATAGGCATATGCATTTTTTTGAAATAACACGCTGTAACCTTGTTTTAAAATCATATTAGTTAATGCTCTGTCTTCTCCAATATCAGAAGCTTTTCCCATAAATTTTTGGTCTATCCATTCTGGTAAACAAGCAAAAACAGCAGTTGATCTATAAGCGGCTAAAGCACCAGGAGTACATAATACGGAGTTTAAACTACTTTCTGCAGAACGTTTAAACTCGAAACTCATTACAAAACTTACATTTAGCATTTTTGGTAATAAAGCTTTTTTATTATTCAGTACTTGAATATTACCCGCAACAGCTCCACATTTTTTATTGGTAACTAACGGACTCACTAAATTTCTAAGAGTGTCTTCTTTAACGATAGAATCACTATCAACAGTAACAAAAATTTCTCCTTTACCCATATTAAAACCACGGTATAAAGCATGTCTTTTGCCCATGTTTTTAGGTTGTTGCATAATGGTTACTTGGTCTCCTAAAATTCTTTTAGCTTCTTGCATCCAATACCAAGTATCATCTTTACTACCATCATCTATAGATAATAATTGTAATTTTTCTTTTGGATAATCACTTTTAGCTAAGCTTTTTAAAGTATCCCAAACTTGTTTTCCTTCGTTGTAAGCTGGTACAATTACGGTAACTGTAGGTAATTCTTCATTACTTACAGATGGTATTGGTTTGTATTTAAAGTATAGGTATATATCATATAGAAAAGTCATTGCTCCAAATGCAAAAAGAGCGGCGGCCAGCATAAAAAAAAGGAAACCAAAGTTGTTGTTTAGTCTGTTGATATTAAATTTAGAAAAATCATCTTGTAACAGATAAACAGCATAGGCAGCTCCTATCATAATAACAAATGAGCCTGCTAGTGTAACAATAGCTTTAAAATTAATAGGAGATTTTTTTTTATCTTCTATAGAAAATTTATTATTATGTAATTTTAAACTAAAGGTTTCAGATTTCATGTTGAATATTATTTAGATCTTTTGTATCTAAATGAAATCAATTAATGTACCAGTTGATGTAAATACTTGTTTACAGATAGTTACCTTTTTAAAGGTGTTTTAAGTGTGTATTTTTTACCCATTAAGTGGGTAAGAAGTATCCTTTTTAGAATATAAAATACACTGTTTTTAGGAAATAAATAAAAATAAAGAGCCGATTAAAATATTAATCGGCTCTTTATAAAAGTAGTTCTATGTAAAACGATGTAAGTATTTAAGAAATTAATCTTTTTAAATTAAGTGGTTACTTCGTACCTCGGAATAACAGAGTTTATTATTTCTTCGTTTTTTCTTCATCAAACAAATCTACTTTTCGTAACCATTTTGTTTTCTTATCAAATAAGAAAATATCAATAAGCAAGAATAGTAAGCCAATTGCTAAAAACCATTGAAATTGGTCCTTGTAATCGGAAAATTGTTTGGTTTCGAATTCGCTTTTTTCTGCATTTGCAATAATATCTGCAATTACTGAAACTGGCTTTTCTGTTATATTACCATCAATATACTGTCCGTCTGCAGCATCTGCAATACCTTCTAAAATGTCTGGCATGCGCTTGGTAATTACTGTTTCTCCTTTATTGTCTTTTTTATAGCCAATCATAGAGCCATTTACGCGCATTGGTATTGGTCCTCCATTTTCTGTACCCACACCAATGGTGTAGATTTTAATACCTTCGTTTGTTAATGTTTGTGCTACTTGTTTAGTTTCTTCTTGATGATCTTCCCCATCGGAAATAATGACTAAAAAACGGTTGGTTTGGTCGTCATTATTATAATATGTTTTTGCTAGTTCTAATGCTCCGTTGATATCGGTTCCTTGGCTAGAAACCATATCTGGATTGGCGTTTTGCAAAAACATATTTGCTGCCGCATGATCTGTGGTTATTGGTAAAAGAGGATACGCATTTCCTGCATAAATAATAATACCAACTCTATCTGAGCCTAATTTGTCTATCGTTTTAGAAATGATTTGTTTTGCTTTTTCTAATCTGTTAGGCGCAATATCTTCTGCCAACATACTTTTAGATACATCTAATGCAAAAACGATATCTACACCTTCTCTTTTTACCGTTTTTAGTTTGGTTCCCATTTTTGGGTTTACTAAAGCTATTACTAAAAAAGTGATTCCTAACAGTAAAAATACCAGTTTTAAAACGGATTTAAATGTGGATGAATTTGGCGCTAATTTTTGTATTAAATCTAAATCAGCGAATTTCTTTTGCGTTCTTTTTTTCCACCATAAAACCAACAAGAAAACAACAATCATTGCTGGAATGATTATTAAAAGGGAAAAATAAATTGGTTCTTCTATACGATACATTGTTTAATTGTTTAACTGTTGAATTGTGTAATTGTTGTTTGTAAAACCTGAGTGAGCACGGTTACACAAATAAACTATTACACGATTACACCTTTTTACACAGGTTTTAATTGTGCTTTGCGTAAAGCGTTTAACATGTTAGATATTTTATAAATTCTCTTACGCAAGTCATTATAAATTTCTTCGTTTATAAATTGAAGTTTATGACATAAAATAATATGATTTAAAACTTCCATTGTTGAGCTAAATGCTATTGTTGAAAAATGTGCTTTGTCTTTATTTGTAATTCTAGATGTACCTTCTGCTATATTTGCTGAAATTGAATTTGACGCTCTTTTTAATTGACTTGTAATTCCGTATTTTTCATCGGTAGGAAAGTTTTTAGTGATAATATAAACCTCAACAGAGAAGTCTATAGCTTCTTGCCAAACCTTTAGTTTTTCAAATGAAAATACATACATCTTTTTTTTGTTTAATTGTTTAAAAGTGTAATCGTGTAACTGTTAATTTGTACTTTTAAATACATAAATGTTTCCATTTTTTTTTAAATTTAAACTTCCTAGTTTTATGAATTAATAACGTCTTTTACAATTACACGATTAAACAATTCATCAGTTACACAACATTTTAAATAAACGACTTAAAAATGGTGTTTCTCAACAAATACTCTAGTAATAAGAATCCTAATCCAAAAAAGACAAAAATTCTATATTTTTCTTGATAATTGTAATACTTAAATTCCTCTATTTTCGTTTTTTCGAGCTTGTCAATTTCATCATAAATCTCTTTTAAAGATTCATTATCTGTTGCTCTAAAATATTTTCCTTGTGTTTCTGTGGCAATTTCTTTTAATAAATCTTCATCAATTTCTACTTGTTGTTTTTTAAAGTTTAATTGACCGGTTCTTGGATCTCTACTCCACGGAAAATCTGCCATTCCGTTGGTTCCGATTCCTATGGTGTAGGTTTTAATTCCTAATTCTTTTGCTAATTCTGTAGCTGTTCTAGGATCTATATTTCCAGAGTTATTTACACCATCCGTTAATAAGATAATTACCTTACTTTTTGCAGTGCTTTCTTTTAATCTGTTTACTGCAGAACCTAAGCCCATTCCTATGGCAGTTCCTCCTTCTAATTGTCCCCATTTTAATTCAGAAATAGTACGTTTTACTATTCCTTTATCGCTTGTAATTGGCGTTTGGGTAAAACTTTCTCCTGCATAAACTACAATTCCTATTCTGTCATTGGGTCTTCTGTCTACAAAATCGATAGCTACTTTTTTAAGAGCTTCTAGTCTGTTTGGTTTTAAATCTCTGGCAAGCATACTTGCAGAAACATCAATTGCCATAACAATATCTATCCCTTTATTGGTCTTTGTTTTTTTACTAACAGAAACATTTCTAGGTCTTGCTAAAGCAACAATAATTGCAGCTAATGCTAGTAATCTTAAAAGATATAAGACGGGTTTTAATTTAGATAAAAGTGAATCTGTATTAAAACCTTTTATACTTGGCATTGTTAAGACTGCGGTATCTTTTTTACGGATAAAAAAGTGCCAAACGGCTACTAATGGAATTAATATGAGCAGCCATAAAAATTCGGGACTATGAAATTCAAAATTACTCCAATTCATCATTTTCTTCAATAATTGGTTTAGGTTTTAAATTACTCACAATATCTTGTGCGTCTTTTCTATCTTCTTCGATTTCTAAGGCTAAAGGTTTCGATTTTGCAAATTTTACTAAATCAGCTTCTTGTAATAAACCTTTTAACTTTTTAATAGTATCTTCTGATGTTTGAATCGTTTCTGCATCTTTAAAATCCTTTAACATATCTATAACCTGATCTGTAGTTTTTTCTAGGGCAGGCACATGTAGCTCTCGCTCTATGTAACCACGAACAATTTCTGTTAATTCACTATAATATTCTTTTACTTTATTGTTTTGCCACAATAATTTTTCGTCTAATTCATTTAGTCTAAAAATAGCTTCTTCATAAGGCGGCATTGCTTTATAAGTATCTTCTTCTATTTCTTCTTTTCTTTTTCTGATTACAAACCAATAAATCCAGAAACCAATGATGGCTAAGGCGGCTAAAAGGATATAAACATATATTCTGAAATCGTCAAAAGTATATGGTTCACTTTTAATAGATTTAATAGGGAATTTCTTCACCTTGGTGGTGTCAATGGCAATTGTTGCTACATTTACTAATAAAGAATCTGTTAAAAAAGCCTGGTTTTTTATAAATACCTGTTGTTGCGGAATGTAAAATGCACCACTATCAAAACCGGTTAAAATATACTTTCTTATTAAGGAGTTTTTTACAGTGTCTACTTTGGTAGAATCTATAATTTCTAGACCTTTTAGATGCAACTTAGGCATGATTACATTCTGTGTGTCATCCACGGTAATCTTTAACTTAAACTGCTCACCAATTCTAATATTTGTGGTGTCGATTTCTGCTCTTACCAATGGTTTTTGTGCAAAACTTATGGTTGAAACGAATAGTAGTATGTAGAATAGTTGTTTTTTCATTTTTAAGGGTAACTGCGTTACTATCTTCCTTTATGTTTAAAGTAACCTAATAATTTTTTTACGTAGTTTTCATCAACTCTGGTGTTAACAGTACCTGCGCCGCTTCTTTTAAACATGTTTATATAATAATCAGTCAAACGTAAAGCATTTGCTTTGTAACTTGTTCTTACAGATTTCGATGCCGTATTTATCAACTGTACATTGCCAGTTTCTGAGTCTAACATAGGTACCATTCCTAAATTAGGAATTTCTTCATCATGTTTGTCAAAGACTCTTATTCCTGTTAAATCATGCTTATTAGCTGCAATTTTTAATGTTTTTTCATAATCATCATCCATAAAATCGGATAACATAAAAACAATTGCTCTTTTTTTCATCACACTAGATAAAAATTTTAAAGCGGCAGCAATGTTGGTTTTTTTACTTTTCGGTTTAAATTCTATCAGTTCTCTAATAATTCTTAAAACATGCCCTTTTCCTTTTTTAGGAGGAATAAAAAGCTCTACATCATCAGAAAATAAAATTAAACCTACTTTATCGTTATTCTGTGTAGCAGAAAAAGCTAATGTTGCAGCAATTTCTGTTACGGTATCTTTTTTAAACTGTGTGGATGTACCAAATAATTCAGAACCAGAAACATCGACTAAAAGCATCATGGTTAACTCGCGTTCTTCCTCAAAAACCTTTATATAAGGTTCGTTATAACGGGCGGTAACATTCCAGTCAATTGCTCTAACATCATCGCCAAATTGGTATTGTCTTACTTCAGAAAAAGTCATACCACGTCCTTTGAAGGATGAATGGTATTCACCTCCAAAAATATCATTAGACAAACGTTTTGTCTTAATTTCTATTTTACGAACTTTTTTAAGTATCTCCTTAGTTTGCAACGTGTAATTGTTTAATTGTTGAAGCGTGTAATTGAATCGGTTTTTTTAAAACATGAGTAAGCAACTGCCAACTGCAACTGTTTTTACTGCCAACTTTTTGCTATGGCACTTCAATCTCATTAATAATTGAGTTGATAATATCTACAGAGGTTACATTTTCTGCTTCCGCTTCATACGTAATACCTATTCTGTGACGTAAAATATCAAAAACAACCGCTCTAACATCTTCTGGAATTACATACCCTCTTCTTTTGATAAAAGCATAACATTTTGCTGCTTTTGCAAGGTTGATACTTCCCCTTGGAGATGCCCCGAAACTGATTAAATCTTTTAATTGTGGTAAATTATATTTTTCTGGATAACGAGTTGCAAAGATGATATCAAGAATATATTTCTCAATTTTTTCATCCATATACACTTCGTTAGCTACTTCTCTTGCTCTTAGAATTTGTGCTACAGAAACTACAGGGTTTACTTTTGCAAATCCGCCAGATAAATTCTGACGCATAATAATTTGTTCGTCTTGTAATTTTGGGTAGTCAATAACAACCTTCAACATAAACCTATCAACCTGTGCTTCTGGTAAAGGATAGGTCCCTTCTTGTTCTACCGGGTTTTGAGTTGCCATTACTAAGAAAGGTTCGTCTAACTTAAAAGTAGTGTCTCCAATAGTAATCTGGCGCTCTTGCATTGCTTCTAATAAAGCAGATTGCACTTTTGCAGGTGCTCTGTTAATCTCATCTGCTAATACAAAGTTTGCAAAAATAGGCCCTTTTTTAATTTCGAAATTGTTTTCCTTCATGTTGTAAATCATGGTTCCAACAACATCTGCAGGTAGTAAATCTGGTGTAAACTGAACTCTACTAAAAGAAGCTTGTACCGCTTTAGATAAGGTATTAATTGCTAATGTTTTTGCTAATCCAGGAACCCCTTCTAGCAAAATATGACCGTTTCCAATCAAACCAATTAACAAACTTTCTATCATTTGTTTTTGGCCAACAATTACTTTATTCATTTCTAAAGTAAGAATATCTATAAAGGCACTTTCTCTTTCTATTTTTTCATTAATAGCTCTTACATCTACATCCATTGTAATATTGTATTAAGTGTTATTTTTTACGAAAACAAAGCTACAATTTTAACATATTGGTATTTGTTAAAAGTAGGTTAAAGATGTATTTTTTTTTAATTTCTAATAAAACGAAAAAAACAAAGAAAGTGTTAAATTGTTGTGTTTATAATTCTAAAACCCGATATTTAGCTTATATAATTTTAAAATCAGTTAATATGAAAGAAAATTACTTAATTAAAAGCGTATTAATTACCCTAATTTTAATGCTTCCTTTAGCTATGGCAGCACAAACTATAAAGGGTAAAGTTACAGATTCATCTGGTGAAGGATTGCCATATATGAATGTTGTTGAAAAAGGAACAAGCAACGGAACCGTTACAGACAATAACGGAGAGTTTTCTATAGCTTTAAAAACATTACCTTCTAAATTGGTGGTTTCTTCTATGGGATTTGCTGCTAAAATAGTAAAAGTAACTAGTATTAAGTATATAACAATTTCTGTAGAAGAAGACAATTCTTTAGAAGAAGTAGTTGTTGTTGGTTCTAGAAATCCTAACAGAACAGCCATAGATTCTCCTGTTCCAATAGATATTGTAGATATGAAAGAACTAGCTGCATCTTCACCGCAAGTTAATTTAAATCAAATTTTAAATTTTGTGGCGCCTTCATTTACGTCGAATACACAAACAATTTCTGATGGTACGGATCACATAGATCCAGCTTCATTAAGAGGTTTAGGACCAGATCAGGTTTTGGTATTAATTAATGGTAAAAGAAGACATACTTCTTCTTTAATAAATATTAATGGAACTTTTGGTAGAGGTTCTGTTGGTACAGATTTAAATGCAATACCAGCAGCATCAATTAAAAGAATTGAAGTTTTACGAGATGGAGCAGCAGCACAATATGGTTCTGATGCTATTGCGGGTGTTATTAATATTGTTTTAAATGAAAGCGTAAATGAATTGGCTTTAGTAGTAACTACTGGTGCTAATTTTAGTAAAAATGCCAATGGACAAACTGGAGGTGTAGACGGACAAACCACTAATATTAGTGCTAACTACGGATTGCCTATTGGTGATAAAGGTGGGTTTATTAACTTTACTGGAGATTTTGATGTAAGAGAAGCTTACAACAGAATGAAAGATTGGGAAGGAACTATATTCAATTTATATAATACTGTTGAAAGATTTGCAAATAATGATGGTTATGATTTAACCAAATTATTAGATAATGATGTTAGCGATGTTATACAATATGCAAATCAGGCTGGTATTAATTTAAATGGAGCTACAACAAAGACTCAATTACAAGGTATTTTATCAGGAGATAATACAACTGCAGAATTAGCTGCAAGAGGTTTAGAAAGTAAAGACTTTAACATGAGAGTTGGGCAGTCTAAAGTACGTGGAGGTAGATTTTTTGCCAACTTTAAATTACCTTTAGATGATAATGGTACAGAATTATATTCCTTTGCTGGTTTAGGTTCTAGAGATGGAAACTCTGCTGGTTTTTATAGATTACCAAACCAAAGTAGAACATACACACCTGCATATATTAATGGTTTTTTACCAGAAATTAATTCTACTATTTCAGACAAATCTTTAGCAGTGGGAATTAAAGGTAAAATTGGAGAATGGAATGTAGATTTTTCAAATACGTATGGTAAAAATGCATTCAATTATATGATTGGGAATACATTTAATGCTTCTCAAGGAAATGCTTCTCCAACAGTTTTTGATGCTGGTGGTTTTGCTTTTGCTCAAAATACCGTAAACTTAGATTTAAATAAATTTTATAAAAACACTTTTCAAGGTTTAGGTGTTGCTTTTGGAGCAGAATATCGTTTAGAAAACTATGAGATCACTGCAGGAGAAGAAGCTTCTTATACTCAGTATACAGCAGCAGGTGAAGCTATTAAGACCTCTACGCAAATGCCTTTAGTAGACTTTTTTGATGCGGCAAGACCAGGTGGTTCTCAAGTATTTCCAGGTTTTAGTCCAAGTAATGAGTTGTCTAGAGGTAGAAGTAGTATTGCTGGTTATTTAGATTTAGATGCAGATTTTACTGACGCTATTTCATTAAATTTTGCAACACGTTTTGAAGATTATTCAGATTTTGGTTCTACTGTAAACTTTAAATTAGCAACTTTAATTAAAGCTTCAGAGAATTTTAGAATTAGAGCTTCTTTTAATACTGGTTTTAGAGCACCTTCTTTGCATCAAATAAACTTTAATTCTACCTCAACTATTTTTGACCAAAACGGAGATCCGCAAGAAGTAGGTACTTTTTCAAATGAAAGTAGAGCCGCACAATTATTAGGTATTCCTCAATTAAAAGAAGAAACTTCTACTAGTTTTAGTGCAGGGTTTACAGCAAAATTACCCGATGCTAATATTACTTTAACTTTAGATGGTTATATTGTTAATATTGATGATAGAGTGGTTTACACTGGGCAATTTAAAGGGCCAGGTACAGGAACAGAATTAGATAATTTATTGGCACAGGCAAATGCTTCTGCAGCATCGTTTTTTGCAAATGCAATAGACACAGAATCTAAAGGAGTCGATTTTGTAATTACACATAAAGCAGATATTGGAGCTAACTCTAGATTAAAAACAGATTTATCTGCTACTTTATCTAAAACAGAACAAGTAGGAGATATTAAAGCATCTACAGTTTTAGAAAATGCAGGTTTAGTAAGCACATATTTTCCTGAAGATAGTAGAGTGTATTTAGAAGAAGCGGTGCCAAGAACGAAGTTAAATTTAACAAATAGCTTTACAACGGGTAAGTATAATATCTTCTTAAGAAATGTGTATTTTGGTGAAGTAACAGAGGCAACAACAGTGGTTGCAAACCAACAAGTATTCAGTTCTAAAGTGGTTACAGATTTATCTTTGGGTTATAAAGCAACAGATGCTTTAACGTTAACAATTGGTGCAAATAACTTGTTTGATATTTATCCAGATATGGCAGAAGCTTCTTATGGTAATAGAAGTGATGGTCGTTTCGATTGGTCTAGAAGAGCACAACAATTTGGTATTGGAGGTAGATTCTTATTTGCAAGAGTAAGTTTTAACTTAAAATAAACTGATTATTTTACATAGAAAAAGCGGCAATTTGCCGCTTTTTCTATGTTTATTATTTTCTATAGTATTTAAACTGAATCAGAGAAGGTTTATTTTTATGCTTTTAACAACTTAAATGTAGTGTCAAATTCTCCATAGGTAAAATACTGAATCCAATCTCCAAGATTTACATATTTACTATTTTCTTGTAGTTCTATTTCTAAAGGAAGGTGTCGGTGTCCAAAAACAAAGTAATCGTAATGTTGTTGGGTTAGTTTTTCTTTACAATACAACACCAACCATTCGTTTTCATCACCTAAATATTTGGCATCATCATCACCAGAAATTAATTTGTTTTTTACTGACATATAATGTCCTAAACGTACGCCAATATCTGGATGCAACCATCTAAAGATCCATTTGAATAATGGAAACGTAAACACTTTTTTCATGCGTTTGTACCCATAATCACCAGGACCTAAACCATCTCCATGACCAATTAAAAACTTTTTATTGTTGATTAAAAACTCTTGTGGCTCATGATATACAGGAATGTTGAGTTCTTTTTGGAAGTAATCATTCATCCATAAATCATGATTACCAATAAAAAAGTAAATAGGAATTCCAGAATCTTTTATCTCTGCTAATTTTCCTAAAACTCTTACAAATCCTTTAGGAACTACGGTTTTATACTCGAACCAAAAATCGAATAAATCGCCTAATAAAAAAATGACTTCGGCGTCTTTTTTTACTTCATCTAACCAAGTTATAAACTTTTTTTCGCGAGGAAAACTAGCTTCTGGAGTGGGTGCACCAAAATGTTGATCGGATGCAAAATAGACTTTTTTATTTTCTGATGTAGTTATAGAAATCAAAAGATGAATTATTTATATCGGTAAAAATAGAAAAACTAATTTATAAACGGGTGAAAGCCATTAAAAAGGTTAGACACTAATTTAACTAAAAAACCACTAATTTCTAAAAACTACTCTTTAATAATCTTTTTATACAAGTTACCAGCATCCGTAAAAACTTTAATAAAATAAATTCCCTCACTTAGTTTACTAAGATTAACCTGTTTATTACTAGATGTAAAAATTTCTTTACCAAGTGTGTTGTAGAGAATTACGTTTTTGAATCTGATATTTTTTGAGGTTTCAATAGTTAAAACATCATTTACAGGATTCGGAAACAAAGAAATATTTTCTGATACAAAAAGATTGTTTTCAATACCTAAGGTAACATTGTTGTTTTTAGAAATTAAATGAGCATCTGGATCAAATTCTACGGAACTTACTGTGAAATTCACAGTTTCTACAAAGGTTTGTCCGTTTGTAGTATTGTCTAAAACCAGATCTAAAACCTCACCATTGGTTCCGTTTAACCGTACGGGAACATTGGCTTCAAAGAAAGTAACAGAATAATGACTCTGGGTTTGGTTTAACTGTATACTAAAGGTATTGGTTGTTGGTTGATGCCATTCTACGTTATAGGTAGGGTAGCCTTGGTTGTAAATCCAATCGTTAAAAAATTCATTTAAATCTAAACCACTTTCGGTTTCTAAATGAGTAATCAAATCTGGAGTTTTTGCATAATTATATGCCAAATTAGGATCTGAAATATAGTTTTTTAAAGCAGCAAAAAAATGCGTGTCGCCCAATTTTTTACGCAACATGTGTAAAACCATCGCGCCTTTATTGTAAGATAATCTACTATTAAAAATTCTACTTACGCTTGTGGTGTCGCTATCTGAAAGGTACACAGCGCCATTTGTGGATGATGTTACAGAATTGATAGTAGAATTTCTCCAGCTTTTAAAAGAAGCATCTCCATCTAGGTGTTCTATTGTTAATCCAGAAAGATAGGTTGCAAAACCTTCATTTAACCAAATGTCTTTCCAACTACCACAAGTAACTTTATCTCCAAACCATTGATGCGCCAACTCATGGGCAATTAAATTTCTACCAAAACTCCCCATAAAAGAAACGGTGGTGTGTTCCATTCCGCCGCCCCAACCAAATTGAGCGTGTCCATATTTTTCATTTTTATAGGGATAATCGCCAAACAAATCGATAAAATGTTTCATAATATCTACCGTAACTAAAGTGCTGTTTTGGGAAGAAGATAAACTTTCTGGATAGACATAATTTACAATCGGAAAGTTATTCTCATTGTGGGAAACTTGGTGCGAATAGGTTTCATAATTAGTAACTGCAATGGCAATTAAATAAGCCGGAATTGGGTATTGATGTTTAAAATGGGTGGTTTTAAAACCTAAAGTAGTTGTTGTGCCTTGCTCTAATCCGTTGGAAACGGAAACATATTGCTCTGGAGCCGTGATATACACATCAATTGTATCAATTTTATCATTCAAATCTTGTTTGCAAGGCCACCAACCTAAAGCGCCATAAGGCTCAGAAAGTGTCCAAAGTACTGGAGTATTTGCGGTTCCGTGTGTGTTTACTTCAAAAGAACCAAAACCATTACTTGTTGGGTTTCCGTTGTAATCGATAATAACTGATGTTGAATTCCCTTGGTTTAAAGTATTCTGAAGTGTAATAACTAATTCGTCATTTGTATTTTGAAAAAAAGATAAAGTGTTTCCATTTTGAGTTACTGAAGTAACGGTCATATTATTATCTAAATCGAAAGTAACTGTTGTTAAATCGTCTAAAGCGGTAAAAGTGGTAGTTACTTTACCCGTAATAGCTGCTACCGCAGGATCTACTGAAAACTCTAATTTATGATAGGTAATATCGTAATTAGACGTGTTAGGATTTGCTTTAAAATGAATTTTTGTTGCAGCAGATTTTGCTTCTGCTTCTGCAATTTTTATGATTTCTTGCGCAGTTGCATTTGAAATATGGGTAAAAATAAGAAGGCAGACAACAAGAAAACGAATCATAACGAATAGGATTAGAATTTAAAAGTACTGTTTAAAATCTAAAATAAAAAATATAGGTGTTAAAGTAGTTCTGTAATTTTTTAGAATGTACCTATCTTTGCAGGATGTTAGAAGATAAAAATACACAAAAGACGTCGTTGGCCGAACTAGGTGAGTTTGGTTTAATCAACCATATTACACAATATTTTAAAGTGCAAAATCCATCTACAATTAAAGCTGTTGGAGACGATGCTGCTGTTTTAGATGCTTCGGAAAAACAAACGTTGGTTACCACAGATTTGTTGATAGAAGGCGTGCATTTCGATTTAAGTTATATGCCACTAAAACATTTAGGATACAAAGCGGTAATGGTAAATTTATCTGATGTGTATGCAATGAATGGAGTTGCAGAGCAAATTACGGTTTCTATCGCGGTTTCTAACAGATTTCCGCTAGAAGCAATTGAAGAGTTGTATGCCGGAATTCAGTTAGCTTGTGAGTCTTACAATGTAGATTTGGTTGGTGGAGACACGACTTCTTCTACCAAAGGAATTTTAATTTCTGTTACTGCAATTGGTAAAGCAGCAAAAGAAGATGTTGTGTACAGAGATGGTGCTAAAGAAACCGATTTAATTGTGGTTTCTGGAGATTTAGGTGCTGCTTATTTAGGGTTACAAGTCTTAGAAAGAGAGAAACAAGTTTTTAAGGTGGATCCAAATAATCAGCCAGATTTGGATAATTATACCTACTTAATTGAACGTCAGTTAAAGCCAGAAGCTCGTAAAGATATTGCTGGTTTGTTAAAAGAAATGGAAGTAAAACCTACTTCTATGATTGATATTTCTGATGGACTTTCATCTGAACTTTTTCATATTTGTACGCAGAGTAAAGTAGGGTGTAAGGTATACGAAGATAAATTGCCTTTAGACCCGCAAGTAATTTCTGCTTGTGAAGAGTTTGAATTAGATTCTACCATGGTGGCGTTAAGTGGTGGTGAAGATTACGAATTGTTATTTACAGTACCTATTGCAGATTTTGATAAAATAAAAGGAAATCCTAATTTTTCTATTATTGGACATATTACCGCAGAAAACCAAGGTTTAAACTTAGTAACAAGAGCGAGCCAAGAAATTGAATTGAAAGCACAAGGTTGGAATGCTTTGAAGAATGAATAAATACAGTTTAATATTATAAAAAAAAGGCGAAAATTTTTAAATTTTCGCCTTTTTTATTTTATTGATGAGGTTCGTTTAACGTGTTTGTGTATGCTTAGTTGCGTGGTTTGGCAACTAATTTAGTAAACTTTTACGAACCTGAGAATATTCCGAAGGAATATTCCAGATAAGCAGAAACCAAGCAATTAAATATACACGGTGTTGTAAGCAGGCTTTTTTTATTCATTATATTTATCTGCAAATCTTTTTCCCATTTCTCTTTGTCCTTTAGAGTCAAAATGAATTCCGTCGCCTCGATGTTCAAAGTCTTGTGTGTTAATATATTTTGAAAATGTATCTTTTTCTGTGTAACTATGAATAGCTGAATTAATCCTTTGCCATTTTGCATTGTCATTATAATAGCTTCCAAGTTCACCTATTAAAATAGGCAAAGAATCGTTCTCAACTATTTGTCTAAATTTATTAAATAAAATTGACAATCTTTTTTGATATTTATTTATATTTTCTTGATTAGTTGCATCGTTTTCTCCTTGATGCCATAATATGCCTTTTATTGTTCCGATTTTTTTTCCAACTTCTACTTTTTCTTTGAAATTAGATAATAAATTTACTCCTCGAAACTTACTGTCATTAATCCATTGTTGAATAGAACTTCCTCCTACTGCTGTAGGTAATATCAAAACATAATTGTTATTGGGTAAATTATTTAAAATAGCATTCCCGAATGAAACGCCACAATCAAGTCCAGTTCTTGAAGGTTCATAATAATGTAAAGGTTCTTTAGCTAAAATTAAATTTCCTTGCTTGTTTAATGTTAGTAATTTGGTGTTAGGAACCGTATCTATTGGTTCTATTTTTCCACGTCCAGCCATATTAGATTGACCTGCCATTATAAATACAAATACGCTGTCAGGATTGGGTGTGTTTGTAAAATATTCAACCTTTTTAGGAAAGTTAGTTCTGAACTCTTTATTGTTTTTATATGTTGTATACCTCTCATATATTTTTGGCATAGCATATATAGCGAAAGTGACACTTAAAATAAATAATACAATAAATAAATTTTTATATTTTTTTAAAATTTTCATTTTAGTCAATGTTTTCGTACGTCTTTTTTTTAGCTTGTTGCCAACTCTAATGATATCCAACGTTTCAATGTTTTATATCAGAAGTTAAACGAATTTAGTTGTTTTTTTTGAGAAAGTCATGTTTGTAAAAGGATCCAAACGACAATAATTTCACAAATGGCATTTATCACTTATTTATTAATTTAAAAGTTCATATCAATATTTAATAATTTAAATATTTGTTCTTTACTTTTTATATAAATAACTCTTTTATCAATTTTAATAATTCCTTCTTCCTTAAACTGTTTAAGACTTCTTCCTAAACTTTCGGGAGAAGTGCCAATAATATTCGCTAAATCTTCTCGTGTTAAATCAATACCACCCGATTTATAATGTTTTTGAAAACGATTTTCTAAAATAAGTAAATTAATACCCAAACGAGCATTTTGATTTTTTTGGGCTAGTACAGCAATAATATTGGCAAGTACCCCAAACTCATGACCAATGTTTTTTATAAAAGTTTGTTGCAACGCAGGTATATCTTGTAATAATTGAAAAAAAACATCTTTAGCTATAAAATTTACTTCCAAATCTTCTAATGCTTCGCAAGAATCTTGATAACGTTCTTCACCAAATAAGGCATGATAGCCTAATACAGCACCCGTTGTGTAGATATAAAAAATTTGATCTGAACCAGAAAAACTGCGTTTAATTTTTTTCGCTTTTCCTTTCTTAATTTGAAAAATGCCCGTGGGCACTCCGTCTTCATAAAAGAGATGACTTCCTTTTTTTATAAATAATAGCTCCATTGCATTGTTTACTAATTTTTTTTCATTAGAAGTTAATGCTTCAAAAAGTAGATCACTTTGAAAATCAAATTGTGAATAAAAGTTTTTCATAAGTCAAATATATAGTATTAAAACATAACATTTGTTATAAATATAAATAACATTTATTGTACATTTGCGTTCGATTTCAATTAATTTAAGAATGAAAGCAGTATTATTTCATTAGAAATTGTTTTAGTACTAGAAAAAGTATTTGAATTAGGTATTGCAAGAAATATAAAATTAGAAATAAGCAATTGTAGATTACATGTACAATCTAAGTTACTAACTGTTTTATGAGAAAAGGAACAAAGCTGTATAGCATTTTAAATTTAAAATGTCCACGCTGCCAAATAGGAAATTTATTTAAAAACCCAGGGTTTTTTGTGTTTACAGAAATCTTAGAAATGCCAGATAAATGCGCTCATTGTAAACAAGATTTTAAGATTGAACCAGGTTTCTATTCCGCTGCATTATGGATCAGTTATCCTATTGTGCTGATAACATTTATACCATTGGTAGTATTGGGGTTTTCATTAAATAGTATTCATAGCTTTTTTAAATATTTGTATCCATTACTCGTACTTTCTAGCTTTATGCTACAAATACCATTAATGCGGGCTGCAAGGGCTATTTTACTAAATATTACTATCGATTATAGGGCAAAGTGATAAAATATAAAACAGATTTATCAAAAAATTAATCAATAAACAGATGAATAAAGAATTTGTACCAAAATTATTTTCTCTTTTAAAGCAAGGGATATCAAAAGAAACGTTAACAAAAGATATCCTGTCTGGATTAATTGTAGGAATTGTTGCGTTGCCTTTGGCAATTGCTTTTGCAATAGCATCAGGAGTTTCTCCGGAGAAAGGTATTATTACAGCCATCATAGCTGGTATATTTTTCTCGACTTTTGGAGGGAGTAGAGTTCAGATTGGTGGGCCAACGGGAGCATTTATTGTTATTGTTTATGGTATTATTCAGTTGCATGGAATTGATGGTTTAATCATTGCTACCTTTATGGCAGGTTTTCTAATGATTGGAATGGGATTATTAAGGTTTGGAAACTTACTAAAATATATTCCATACTCTCTTATTGTTGGTTTTACTAGCGGAATAGCCTTAATCATTTTTTCATCTCAAGTAAATGATTTCTTTGGATTGCATATTTCAAAAGTTCCTGCAGATTTTATAGATAAATGGATTGTCTATTTTGAAAACTTTCAAAACTTTAACTGGTATGCAATTGCAATTGCAGTAGGTTCTATATTACTTACCATTTATTTTCAAAAAATAGTAAAAAAAATACCCGGCTCTATCATTGCAATTTTAATATCAACCCTTGTGGTTGCAAATTTTGATATTCCTGTAGATACTATTGAAAGTAATTTTGGAGCCATACCTAACAAGTTTGGTTTGCCTCATATACCTAACGTAAGTTTTAGTACCATACAAGCACTTTTACAACCAGCATTTGCCATTGCAATCTTAGGTTGTATTGAGTCACTGCTTTCTGCAGTAGTATCAGATTCTATGATTGGAGGAAAACATCGTTCAAATATGGAATTAATAGCTATGGGAGGCGCCAATATTGTATCATCGTTGTTTGGAGGGATTCCGGCTACTGGGGCTATTGCAAGAACTGCCACAAATGTAAAAAATGGTGGTAGAACTCCAATTGCAGGTATTGTACACTCATTGGTTTTATTAGCAATAATGCTATTATTTGCCCCTTATGCTAAATTAATTCCAATGTCTTGTTTGGCAGGTATTTTAATTGTTGTGGCTTTTAATATGAGTGAATGGCGACAATTTAAATCTATTTTAAAAGGGAATAGAATGGATATTATAATTTTGCTAACAACCTTTTTTCTTACTGTTATCTTTGATTTGGTCGTAGCCATAGAAATAGGAATAGTACTTTCTAGTTTTATGTTTATGAAACGAATGAGTAAGTCTGTAAATATTCAAGATTTTACTTCTAATACTGAAAAAGGAGAACACCTCTTTGATGATGAATTATTAGACATCCCTAAAGGAGTTATTTTATATGAAATTAATGGGGCTTTATTTTTTGGGGCTGCCAAACATTTTCAGGAAACTATTATAAATACAAATTTACAGCCTAAGGTTATTATTATTAGAATGCGTTATGTGCCACTAATAGATGCCACAGGTTATCAGAGTATTAAAGGGATATTAAAAACGTATGAGGAACGAAAAATAAAAGTGATTATTTCTGGTATTGGAAAATCATTAAGAGAAGATTTTGAAAAAAATGGAGTATTCTCATGTATAGAAAGCAATCTTGTTGTTGAAGATATTCATTTAGCGATAAAAAGTGCTAAAGAAAATCTAGAATATTTTACAGAGTAAACTATTTAATTAGTTTGATGTTTATCTTTAGTATAGCTTCCGTAAAAACGATTTACTTTTTAGATTACAAGGAACTTTAAAGCAACCAAATGTTGAGTTTTTTTAGAAAGAAACTATTCGTATTTTAATTTCAGTGCTTTTCTTTTACTTTGGTCAGATCGTTTTTTTTGTTTCCAATAAGGTTCATTACTACTCGCTTTTAGTTTGGCAGTTGTGGTTAAACCAGTTCCGTCATTTTCTGTCCAACTTAAAATTTTGTATGGAAAATCTTTTTCTACCTCAATGCTAAGTGTTCTATTTATACTTAGATACTTTATTTTATAAGTAAGCGTTTTTTCTGATGTGGTTTTACTAATATTAGCTTTCTCAACATCCAATTTTTTATAGTTAAAACGGTTGTAAATCGTAGAAGGAATCAAATTGATTTCTCCTTCTGGTAATTCTCCTTTTGCAATACGAATTTTAGTAAATAATGCTTCTTCTAAATAAGTGGCATGTATTGTTTTCTCTGCGTCTCCATCAGCTTCAAAATAAGAAAATTGTTTAAAATTATAGGTGTCATCAGCAAGGTTTAATTGCGTAAAAGTATGTCCGCACCATTCTTGTATACTTGTAGAAGCTTTTAAGGTAAAAGGATGGTTTTTAGTATTGATAGGAGTAAAGGTAGAGGTAACAATAGAATAATCGTAAATACCCGTATTAAATTTACGAACATGGTTTAATTTCATCACAGAAATGTTATCATTTCCCGCTTTTTGCGGATTGTCTAATTTAACCTGCTTGCTTAAAGAAAAAGGTTCCGTTACAAAAACCAAAACAACTTCTCCGTCTCGTATTTCGCCATATCTAGCCTGTTTTAAGGTATAACTACTCAATTCAGCCTTACCAGAATACCAGTACTTATTAAATTGATCGTTTTCAGAAATAGGGTTGTTTACTTCTTTTACACTTGCTTGAGGCGTTGTATTGGTTTGTCCGGATTGGCAACCAATAAAAGAAAAAAGAACTAGGTATAAAAGGGCTGTTTTAGTATTCATTACGTTTTGTGTGTTAATTAGCTGATAATAAGTCAGTCGTAATTTAAAAACGAAATTTACAAAACCTATATTTCATTATTTTTTTCTGATAAAACCTTCATTAAATACTCATTTTGTTTTTCTAAAAGCTCATTGGTTTTGTTCATCAACTCAATGTTTTTAGGAGTTACAACAGCTTTATTTTTAGGATCGTCTGCTTTCTTTTTCATAGAATTCATTGCTTTTACAATTACAAAAACAGTAAAAGCTATAATTAAAAAATCTATTCCAGCTTCAAACAATTTACCATAACCAATAGCAATTTCATCAACCGAAATTTTATCTTTAATAAGTACCGCTTCTCTTAGAATAATTTTCTTGTTTTCCCACTTTGTGCCATCGGTCATAAAAGCCAATGGAGGCATTAAAACTTCTTTAACCAATGTGCTAACTACTTTATTAAAAGCCGCGCCAATAATAACACCAATAGCAATGTCTATCATGTTACCTTTTACGGCAAACTCTTTAAATTCTTCTAATAATTTAAATTTCATAACTTATAGTTTTACAGCACCATTAAATTACAACCTCTAATATCAGAATTATCAAAACGACCAATAATTTCGAAAGTGCCATTTTTGTCTACTTTTCCTAAATCTTGGGTGGCAATAAATGAGCAAGAATTATAATTGGCTAAATCAATCACGTTAATTCCGCCTGTTTTTCCTGGTTGTTGTATGGTTAAAGCATCTTCGGTATCTCTAGTAAGAATTTTCATCCAAGGCGGTGTGTCAAAAATACCGTTTCCGTTAGAATAAGCCTGACTTAATAATTCTGTCATTCCGTATTCCGAGTGAATTTCTGTAACTCCAAATCCGTTTTGTAAAAGCTGATGCAGTTCATCTCTAATCAATTCTTTTCTTCGTCCTTTCATACCACCAGTTTCCATAATAATGGTATTTTTTAGGTTGAATTGTTTCATTTCTATCAAATCTAACAACGCAAAAGAAACCCCAATTAAGAGTTTTTTTTGTCCTTTTTTGTCTAATTCGACTAATTTTTTAGCTAATTCTTCAATATTATTCAGATAAAACCCACTTTCTGAGTTGTTAGATTTTTTTATTAAATCATCTACCATAAAAACCAAAGAAGACCCATTTCTTTCTAAATAATTAGGCAATAAAGCCAAAACAACGTAGTCTTCTATATTGCCATAAAAATGGGCAAATCCTTTTAGGTAACTTTCTTTGTACACGTTAATGTCCGTTACAAAATGCTTGCTTGTTAGGCTCCCTGTAGTACCAGAACTGGTAAAAGTTTCTTCTATTTCTTCTAAAGAAGAAAGCACTTTTCTACTCTTAAAAAACTGAATAGGTAAAAACGGAATTTCTTCAACCTTAGAAACACTAGAGGGATGAATGTATAATAAATCGCAAAAAGATCGGTACACTTTATTGTTTTTAAATTGATGTTTAAAAACTTCTAAAGCAACTTGCTTAAATTCTTCTTGGTTTTGGATGTTAAAAATATTGTTTTGCATATACTCGAAAAAATTCTCACAACAATTTTGTTGTGTTTTCCTTTAATTATCATTCCCTTGAAAAAGGGAATCTAAACAAAGAGTTTTGCTAAACAAAATCTTTGTTCTGCAAAAATAGAATTATTTAACGCAACCTTTTTAAAATTTCTGCATCTTGTAAGAAAAGAACCCTTTTTATGAAGTTAAAAGCATTTTTTTTACTCTTATTTTTTACAATTATTTCTTGTGAACATAATAATGATGATGATTTAAATTATAAAACATTAATTATTGCATCTACAAAAGTGGATTGTGTTGGTGTTGATCCTCAAAAATGTTTGTTAATAAGAGAAGTAGATAAACAAAACTGGGAATATTTTTATGACTCAATAATTGGTTTTAATTATGAAGAAGGTTTTGAATTTGAAATTTTAATATCAGAAGAAGAAATAGAAAATTCACTACAAGATGCATCATCTATAAAAACTACCTTAATTAAGGTGATTTCAAAAATTGAAAAAACATCAGAAAATTTACCAAACTAAAAATTTAAAAATAATGAATTTTAAAAATATATTTATTTTATTTTGTGCAACTGTATTATTTTCTTGTGAAAATAATGAAACAATTATAGAATCAGATAATTTATTAATAGGGTTTTGGGTAGCACCAATTTATGATGGAGAAACCATAACCTTTACAAGAACAAACTCTTTGCCTACTGATTCTTACGGTTTTTCATTTATCAAAGACCAGAAGGCTAATTTCGTTACAGAAAGAACTTCAGGTTTTTGTGGTACACCTCCTTTAACTTTTTTTGACAGGCAAGGAACTTGGGAATTAAATAGCAATAACTTAAAAATTTATGATATTAATATAACAAATCAGTTTGGTGCTGAACCTGTTTTATGGTATAATTATCAAATACTTGAGATATCAGAAACTGAACTAGTTTTAGAACATATAGCAGTAGCACAAGAAATAGATCATAGAAATCTAATGGATTTGTTTAATGAAATTCAGAATTTATCTTATAGTGTTTCTTGCTCAAACGCAGCTGATTGGCTAATCACAGAATATGGGGCAAAAGCTTGTGGAGGACCTCAAGGTTTTATAGCGTATTCATCATCAATTGATACGGTTTCTTTTTTACAAAAAATAGAAACGTATACACAAGCAGAAAAAGATTTTAACTTTAAATATGGAGTTGTTTCTGATTGTTCAATACCAAGTGCTCCAATTTCTGTTGAATGTCAGAATGGGTTTCCGGTATTTACATATTAATAAATTAATACATATAAAATGAAAAAAATTACACTACTCTTAATTTCCTTACTTGTTTTCTATTCTTGTTTAAACAATGATAATGATATACCAAATTATACGTTTGAGTATTTAAAGATAGATGAAGCCATAACGCCTGCAAGTTTTACTTTTGGAGAACAAGATACTATTACTGTAAAGTACTCTTTACCTAATGGTTGCTATTCTTTTGATCAAGTTTTTTACGAATCTAAGGATAGTACAAGAACTGTAGCTGTTAGAGCATTAGTTAAACTTGATCTAGCTTGTACAGAAGCAATTGTACAAGAAGAAAAGAGTTTTGTTGTTAAAGCAACTCAAAAAGAAGATTATATTTTTAAATTCTATAAAGGAAAAGATAGTATTGGAGAAAATATTTTTGAGGAAGTGATAGTTCCTGTAAATTAGAGCCATCAAACTAGAAGAACTCATAAAGGAATGCTGCAAACAAAAAATAGCAGCGCAATCTCAGGTTTATCAGCTTTTTTCTGATAAGCTATTTGCTGTTTGTTTAAAATATTCGCGTAATTATCAAGACGCAGAAGATAATTTACAAGATAGTTTTATCACGATTTTTCAGAAAATTGAGCAATATAAAAATAAAGGTTCTTTTGAAGGATGGTTAAAACGAATCACTATAAATACAGCTTTACAAAAATACAGAGAGAAATCGCCTTTACAAATTGTAGAAGAAATTTCTAATGAAGTTGAGATTGAAGAACTCAATTTAGAAAACGCTGTTTTTAATGTAGATGTTTTGTTAGGTTTTATTCAGCAGTTACCAGACAGATATAGATTGGTTTTTAATTTATATGTTTTAGATAATTATTCGCATAAAGAAATTGCAGAAATGTTATTGATTTCTGTGGGAACTTCAAAATCTAATTTGTCTAGAGCAAGAAAAATTTTGAAAAAAGAATTAGAAAACTATCAAAAGAATAGTTCAAAAAGACTAATTAATGGATTATAAGAATTTAGATAAGCTGTTTCAAGAACAACTAGAAAATTTGGAGGCAACTCCAAATAAAAGGGTTTGGAACAATATAGAATCTAATCTTAAAAAGAAAAAGAGGAGAGTATTACCTTTTTGGTGGTTTGCAAGCGGAATAGCTGCAATGTTACTTTTAGGAATGTTTTTATTCCCTTTTTCTACTAAAGAAACCGATTTTATAAATACAGATTCTAATATTATAATTACAGAAATTCCTGAAAATGAAATAAAAATTATTGAAAAACCTAAAATGGATGCCCTAATTAAAAAGGATATAAATGAAAGGAAAAACCTTTTTGCAATTAAAAAAACAATTAATAATAGAAAGAATACGGATCAAAAAAAGGTTAATGAACAAAGATTAGTTAGCATAAAAAAAGCTATAAAGAAAACTTCTATAGCTGATAATTTAATTAAAAAAGCAGTAATTTTTTCAGAAAATAATATTAGTAATAAGTCTATTTCTTTAGATAGAAAAGGTAAGGTTGTTAAGAATAGAGTTGCTGATAAAGAAAAAAAATCTAGTAAACATAAAATTGATTTAAATAAATTTATAGAAAAAAAGGATAGTATTTTTTCTGTAAAACCATCAGGAAATAGATGGTCTGTTGCACCTGTTTTTGCTGTATTAAACTCAAGTTCATTTTCTAACTCTTCTCCTGTAAATAAGAGTTTGGCCAATACAACAAAAGGTAAAAGTTCATTTTCTTATGGTTTTCAAGTAGGATATCAAATTAATAAAAAATGGAGTGTTCGATCTGGTGTTCATTTACAAGAAATGGTTTTTGTAAATAATCAAGTAACTGCTGTTTCTTCAATTGCTTCAAATTCTTCACCTATTGCATTTAATAGTGGAGGTTCTTTTTCTTTTAATAAAGCGGATGTTCAAAGCTTGAGTTCTGATAATAATTCATATTTAACTAGAGCTTATTTAGATGGAGATTTAAGTCAGAAATATGGATATATAGAAATTCCAATAGAAATAAAATATAATTTATTAGGCACTAAAAAATTTAATGCACAAGTAGTTGCTGGGTTTAGTTCTTTATTTTTAAACAAAAATGAAGTAAATTTTAATACTCAGTTTATGTCTAAATCTGGAAAGGCCAATAATTTAAACCACATTAATTTTAGTGGAAATTTAGGATTCGATTTTAATTATTCTTTAAATAAAAAATGGTCTTTAAATTTAAGCCCCATGTTTAAAGCTCAGTTAAATACTTTTAGTAAAGATTCTAATGGTTTTTCCCCTTTTAATTTGGGTGCTTACTCTGGTGTTAAATATAAATTTTAGAATAGTTTTATCCCTTGTTATATAATCTTTAACGAGTTTTATGGTTCGTTTATCGAAATATAATGATCTGAGCTGTTTAAAAATTTAATTTTGCAAAACGATTATTTATATACTTTTGTTAGAAAATGGTCGTTTTTATTAAAATAAAATTAATATTAATACAAAAAATGATGTTTTTATCAAATACATATAGAACCTTAAGTGGTACTAAAGAAGTTATAGAAACACCAGAAAAAAAAGCCACACAATGGGTTATTTATAAGGATGGTAAGCCTGCTTATTTTGTAGATTTCTACGATTTAGAAATAGAATCTAATGCTATGATGAATAGTTTGGTTTTGTGTACAAAAAGAAGTATTCATGAGGTTTTAGAACTCATTAATCAAAAGAATAATATTAAGTTATCTGTACCTCTAATATCTAGATTAGGTTATAAAAAGATTATAAAAACTAGAAAAGTAGAATTAGATTTAGAACCAATACCAGAAGAATGGTTGGCATATTCTATGTAATTTATTTTAAATAAATACTTTTTTGCTATATTAGTTTATAAGATATCTTTTATTCAATATAGCAGTTCTCCCTCCAAGTAGTCTCAAGTTTCTTTAAATTAACAAAATAATCAAATATTTCAGGAATATTTCCACTACTTATTCCTGCGTCTAAAGCAGTCTGAAGGTTCCCAGAAGTTCTTTTGCAATAGGGAGCCTAAATCACTTACGTTATCTACTGCGTAGTTTTTACAGAATTTCATAAAAGGAGAGTTTGATGGTCTAGAAGACATAATATCAAACAATTGTTGTCCGTCTACGCTACCAAGTTTTGCAGCAGCAAAAGCTTGAGACATTGCTACAACAGTAGTCATACCCATAAAGTTGTTAATTAACTTAGTAGTGTGTCCTGCTCCTAAAGTCCCTAAATAGAACATATTTTATCCCTGTTCATCAAGAACTGTTTTATTTATGGATAGCTAGTTTCTTTATTTTAATTATTCTTAGAATTTTAAGCAAAAATTAAACTATCTTTAAATTATACAGTCTAATGTTTATGAAATCAGAACATATACAACATTTATATAACAGAGTTGGTTTTGGTATTACACCAAAAGAATTGGCTCGTTTATCTAAGAAAAGTAAAAAATACGTAGTAAACGAGTTATTTGCTTCTTCAAAGAAAGTAACTTCTTTATCTGTAGATACTTCTTATTTAAAAGGGATTTCTTTTAAAGATTTAAAAGAACCAAAACAAAGAAGAGAGCTCCAAAAAATTAGTAGGAAAAAAGTACAAGAATTTTCTACAGCTTGGTTTCAACGGTTAAATAACCCTTCCGAAATTTTACGAGAAAAAATGACCTTATTTTGGGCAAATCATTTTGTTTGTGAGAGTAAAAACATTTTATATGCAGAAAGCTACAATAATATGTTGCGAAGAAACGCTTTGGGAAATTTTAATAATTTCACTAAAACTGTTTCTAAAGAAGCAGCAATGCTTGCATATTTAAACAATAAACAGAATAAGAAAGAAAGTCCTAATGAGAATTTTGCGAGAGAATTAATGGAGCTTTTTACCTTAGGACAAGATCAATATACAGAACAAGATATTAAAGAATCTGCAAGGTCTTTTACCGGATATACTAATAATGTAAAGGGAAAATTTTTCTTTAGAGAAAAATATCATGATGAAAATAATAAAACTTTTTTCGGAAAAACTGGTAATTTTCAGGGAGATGATATTATAGACATCATTCTAGAAAAAAAGCAATGTGCACGTTTTATATCAGAAAAAATTTACCGCTATTTTGTCAATGAAAACATTAATGAAAAGCATGTAAATGAAATGGTAGAGGTGTTTTATAAAGATTATAATATAGAAAAGTTAATGCGTTTTGTATTGCTTTCTAAATGGTTTTATGCTGATGAAAATATTGGAACCAAAATAAAATCGCCTATTGAATTTTTAGTTGGTATAAATACTATTGTGCCTTATACAATAGAAAAGCAAAATCAAGTTTTATTACTGCAAAGATTGTTGGGGCAGATATTATTAAGTCCGCCAAATGTTGCAGGTTGGAAAACTGGCCGTAATTGGATTGATAGCAATACCATTGTTACACGTTTACGCTTGCCCTCTGTATTATTAAACAATGCAGAAATTGCATATTCAGAAATTGGAGATGAAGAAACCATGATTACCAATTTTAAGAAAAGAAAACTACGCAGAAAAGCTTTTATAAAGGTTTCTGCAGATTGGAATTCTTTTGAAGAAAATTATAAAAAGAAATCTAATAAAGAACTGGTACATCAAATTATAACAACAAAAATAAATAGTGGAACCGAAGTAATGTTAGAAAGAAATCAGCAACTTTCTAAGCACGATTTTGTTGTGCAATTAATGAGTTTACCTGAATATCAACTTTGTTAACCTCTCGACTGCGATCGAGATGACAAAATTTATTTTATCGCCTTAAAAAAAAGTATATTTAAAAACATTAAAAATAGACACATGAAACGTAGAGATTTTTTAAAACGGACAACTTTTGCTTCAGGGATGTTTTTTGTACCTCAATTTTTAAAGGCTTTTGAACAGCTTCCTGTGAAAACATTTAGCAATAAAAAAGTAGTAATTATTCAGTTAAAAGGAGGTAATGATGGTTTAAATACGGTGGTGCCTTTTAATAATGATATTTATTATCAAGAAAGAAATAACATTGCCATCAATAAAAACGATGTATTTAAAATTTCTGATGAGGTTGGGCTGCACAAAAGTCTGCAACCTTTACAAGATTTATATAACAAAGGTTTTGTAAGTATTATAAATAACGTAGGATATCCGAACCCTAATTTATCTCATTTTAGATCTACGGATATTTGGCAAACAGCCAGTGATAGTAATGAATATTTACAAAATGGTTGGGTGGGCAGATATTTAGATTATACCAAAGGGAATCCGTATGCTGCCATTGAAGTAGATGAAAGTCTGTCTTTAATGATGAAGGGGAAAACGCAAAATGGATTGGCAATTACAGATCCAAAAATGTTTTACAACCCTATGCGTGCGCCATTTTTTAACAATGTGGTAACCAATTATAATGATGCACATTTAAGCGAACATAATTTAGGGTATTTGTACAATACCATGATTGATGCAAAATCATCTGCAAAACACATTTTTGAAAAAAGCAACACAAAAAGTACTACAGCAGCGTATCCTAAAAATATTTTTGGAAAACAACTTAATACTATTTCTCAATTTATAAATTCTGGTTTAGAAACACAAGTATATTATGCAGGTTTAAGTGGTTTTGATACACATGCAAACCAAGCAGGTACACAAGAAAGGTTGTTAAAAGTGTATGCAGAAAGTATGGAAGTGTTTATAAATGATTTACAAAAAAACAACAGTTTTGATGATGTGTTAATTCTTACTTTTTCTGAATTTGGCAGACGCGTAAAACAAAACGAATCTAAAGGAACAGATCACGGTACAGCTAACAACGTTTTTGTGATGGGAAAAAACCTAAAGAAACAAGGTTTGTATAATGATTTACCAAATTTAGGCGATTTAGATAAAAACGGAAATCTTAAATACGAGATTGATTTTAGAGAGGTTTACGCTACAATTTTAGACAAATGGTTGCAAGTAGATGATGTTGCTATTTTAAATAAATCTTTTTCTAAATTGAATTTTGTTTAATGTTTGTTATTGATTAAAAAACCTTTAATTTCGTTTTAATCATGATAAATTTACTTTATCATTTTCAGTTATCCATAACAGAAAAATACTTAGAAATAAATGAATTCATTTTTAGCAGACATCATCGTTAAAACAACCCTAAAGTTTAAGGATAAAAAAAAATATCCGAAAGGAAGCCCTTCTGAATATAAACTAGCAAAAAGATATAGAGAAATTACGGTTAACTTTAAACGTAATTTAAAAAACGTAACACTTATAGTAATCGGTATCTTTTCGGCCTCTTTTGGCTTTAAAGGTTTTCTACTAACAAACGATTTTATAGACGGTGGAGCTACAGGTATTTCATTACTAATAGCTGCAGTTACTGGCATTCCGCTTTATGTTCTTATTATTTGTATAAATATTCCTTTTGTATTTTTAGGATATAAAATTATGGGAAAGCAGTTTGCCATAAAGACGGCTTTGGCAATTACGGGTTTGGCACTTTGTGTTGCAATTGTCCCTTTTCCTAATGTTACCGATGACGATTTGTTAGTAGCAATTTTTGGTGGGTTTTTTCTTGGTGCAGGAATAGGACTTGCTATTAGAGGTGGTGCTGTAATTGACGGAACCGAAGTTCTTGCCATTTACTTAAGTAGAAAAGTAGGAGCAACCATTGGAGATATTATTATATTAATTAATGTTGTTATTTTTTCTGTTGCTGCCTATTTACTTTCTATAGAAGTAGCACTTTATTCAATGATAACTTATATGGCAGCTTCTAAAACCTTAGATTTTATAATTGAAGGAATTGAAGAATATATTGGGGTAACTATTATTTCTTCTCAAAGTAACCGAATTAGAGAAATGATTGTAGAAAAATTAGGACGTGCTGTAACTATTTATAAAGGAGAAGGTGGTTATGCTAAACATGGTGTTTCTAAAGAAATGAATATTATTTACACCGTAATTACTCGTTTAGAAGTAAATAAATTAAATACAGAAATAGAAAAAATAGAATCGAATGCTTTTATAATTATGAATAGTATAAAGGATATAAAAGGAGGGATGATTAAAAAAAGACCTTTGCATTAATTAGATTCTTTTTGGTAAAAGGAAAATAGTTTTCTAACCATATTGTATTTTTCTAATAACTCTCATGGCCTCTTTATACTTAATGTAGGTGGTTTTGTCTTCTAAATTTTTTAGATAGTTTTTTACTTTTCTAAGTTGTTTAGAAACTTCGATAAAACCATGTAAATAACAGATTAAATAATTGGTGGGCAAGCGATAAACTTCTTCTTGTTCTATTTCTGAAAGCGGAGTTTTATTCTCAATTTTTTTGGTGATGGAGTTACAGCTATTGTAAATATGTAGCATAATATTTACATTAAATTTTGGAGGGACAAACAAAAATTCTTTTACAATATCATGTTGTCCGTTTTCTTTAAAATGGATGATTGTTTTTTCTAAAGGATATAATTTCTCTTGCTTTTCTAAACCTAAATAAATGTATTCGGTTATAATAAATGATTGATTATTATAACTAATTTGTACATCATCTAGAGCAGAAAAAAACAGTTTTACTTGCTCGTTAATTAATTCGATATCTACTCTAGAAAAGAATTCTTCATTATTTAATATTTTCTTTTCTCCTGCCCAACACAACACAAACTGTTCATTAAAAACTTTGTATTGTGGGGTGTATTCTGGCTTGTGATTGTTAATAAAATCGAAAACACCGTCTAAAGTTAATTCTATATTATTACGAGCGTTTTTCTCTATAGCTTCAACAATTTCTTTGTTGGTATTTCTTAATTCAAATTTTCCAGATGTTGGTAAAGAATTACTTCCGCGTCTGTAAAATGTAGTTCCTTTTCTGTATTTCCAAGTGTTTTTTAAAAGTGATGTAATTTTATTATTCGGATGAATGGTTACCAATCCGATTACTTTGTGACGCTGTAAGCTAGGAAAAGGAACATTTTCATATTCAATTTTTGGAGGATTTTTTAAATAGGCATTTACCAAATTCTGAATCTTGCTATCATCATAAAAATCGACTCCAATAATTTTGTTTTCTTCATCTTCAACACCAATTACAATGTAAGAATTGTTCTCTGGATTGGAATTAGAAAGCGCACAAATATGTTTTAAAAACTTTGCTTTTCCGTCTTTTGCACTTAAAGATAACCGTTGCTTTTTATCATAAAAACTATTCTCATCATTGTGAGAAAGTAGGTTTTTAATAAGTAAGCGTTTATTTATCATTTTTATGGCATTTCTTCTCCTTGACTAGCTTCTAAAAGCAAAAACCAATCTTCTAATTCTAAATTAATTTCTAAAGCTTTATTTGCATTTAAAATTCGTTCTTTGTTGGTGGTTCCAATAACTGGAGAAATTTTTGCAGGATGTTTTAAAATCCAAGCTAATAACAATACATCTTCAGAAACTACATATTTTTCTGATAACGTTTTTAAAACTTTTTTTATTCGTAAAGATGGAGGTGTTTCATCTTTAAAAACACTTCCTAAAGGACTCCAACACATTGGTTGCATACTCTTTTGAAGCATTTGATCTAAACTTCCATTTTGCATGGCTACATGCTGTGTCAATGAAAATTCTATTTGATTTACAGAAACAGGAATTTTATCAGCAATTAAATCAATTTGAGAAGGCGTAAAGTTTGATACCCCAAAGTTAATTATTTTTCCACTTTCTTGTAATTTAGAAATAGCTTCTGCAATTTCGCTAGGTTGCATTAACGGACTTGGTCTGTGTAATAGAAAAGTATCTAAATAATCTGTTTTTAAGTTTTTAAGAGATTGTTCTACACTCCAAATTATATATTCTTTCGAATAATTATAATGCTTTAATTTATTTTCTCTAGCTTCTCCAACAAGTTGGATACCACATTTAGAAACTAAATTAATTTCTTCACGAGCAATTCCACTTTCTAAAAAAGCCTTTCCAAATTCAGCTTCAGTAGAATAATCACCATAAATATCTGCATGATCGAATGTTGAATTTCCGTTTTCTATACAGAATTGAAGCATATCAACTTGTTCTTTAGTAGAGAATTGTTTTCCCCATTTTCCCCAGGACATGCATCCAATTATTATTTCTGATTTTGGCATGGTTATTTTCTGTTCAAAATTGTTGGTGTAGCTTGTGCTGTTGGATACACTACTAAATCTTCTATATTCACATGATAAGGTCTCGAAATTACAAAATAAATAATATCTGCAATATCTTCCGCTTGTAACGCTTTATAACCTGCATAAACGGATTTAGCCTTTTCTGTATCCCCTTTAAAACGGACATCAGAAAACTCAGTTTCTACCGCTCCAGGATGAATAGCGGATACACGAATGTTATGTTTGTTTAAATCGATTCTCATTGCCTTATTTAAGGCATTTACAGCATGTTTAGACGCACAATACACATTTCCGTTAGCATATACGTCTTTTGCGGCTATAGAGCCAATATTAACGATAAAACCATTGTTTCTTTCTGTCATTTGAGGAATGATCGCTTTAGAAACGTACAACAAACCTTTTACGTTAATATCTAACATAGCATCCCAATCATCAATATCGCCATCTTGTATGCTAGATAAACCATGTGCATTCCCTGCATTATTGATTAAAATATCTATTTGTTTAAAGTTTTCGGGTAATGAATTGATAGCAGTTGCTACTTCAGTTCTTTTAGAAACATCAAACTGTAAAGTAGTTACTTCTGTTAGCTTACTTAGTGCTTCTTTTAGTTTTGCTAATCGTTCTGCTCTTCTTCCACAAAGAACTAAACGAATGTTATTTTTTGCGAAAATTTCTGCAGTTGCTTTTCCAATTCCAGAAGTAGCTCCGGTTATAAATGCTGTTTGTTTCATTAGTCTTATTTCTGTTATTCCTGCGTTAGCAGCAGTTTAATTTTAAACTGTTAAATTGTTCTATAAAATTAAGAAAACATATTTTGGTAGTTAGAAATTTAAGCGTAAAATTTTATTAAATTATGAACAAAGAAAAAACCGTCCTCCACAGGACGGTTTATCTTTCAATTGGTAACTAACCAATCAAAAATCAACTAACCAAACTTTATTTTAAATTTCTTCTTTCTTTTATCTTTCTTATTACTTTAGTACGTTTTCTGCCATCATTCCTTACAATATCTTTTGCGCTTGTTTTAGAATTTTCACTTTTCTTAAGTACTAAATAACCTCTTCCAGAGAATTCGTAAGTTGTTCCTGACTTATAATTATAAAGTGCTATCCTTCCATCGTTAATAACGCTCAACTTAAACTCCTCTGTATCGCCGCCATCATAAAATAATGTTAAATCCTTTATGTCTTCAAAACCGTTTATATCAGAGATTTCATATCCGCCCACAAAATCCCAAATATTATAATCAACTTTAGTGCCAACTTCTTCTTGAGAACTATAAAATGTTGTTATATCTTCTGGTTTAAATGCTAAATAATTTTCTGAGTCAAAGGCATTTGGTACTCCACCTTTTGTACTTACTTTTTCCCAACCAATATATTCTTGTAAAAAGTATTCTATGTTTTCGTAGAACAATTTATCGTAATCAAATTCATTTACTTGATATCCAATTAAGTAATAGCTTACATTCTGTCTGTAGTTGTATAATTTAATTTCATTGTTAGAAAGTACGGTAACTTCAAAATCATTTGCACCATCTATATCATGATTGGTTTCTAATTCGCCATTATACGTGTTGTAAGTTCCAACATCAATTCCAAAACCATTTCCGGTTCTTCCAATATCTACAATGTTATTGTTTGCGTATAAAATCCCATTTACAAATGATAAAGTAAATGCACTTGCAACATAAGGGATGTCTCCCGTTCCTGTTTTTCTGTTATAGTCTACATACCATAAGTCATAATCTGTGACTACTTGTTCTAAAGAAACTTGATTTTGATAATTATCTTCATATGAATCATGATAAACTGTAGAACAAGAGCTAAATAGTGCGCTTGTAATTATAATTGTTAAAAGTAGTTTTATTGATTTCATAAGATTGATTTTTATGGTTATGTTGATGTAATTTCAAAATACGTGCCAAAAAATAAAAACCACTCAGAATTGAGTGGTTTTTTAAGATATTTTTTATCTTATTGTATTTTAGGATAAGCACTAGAATCTCGTTTTTTAATTCCTGCTATTTTATAGTATTTTGTTTTTCCATCCATTTGATAAGTAAGAATAGCTTCACTTTCTAAGAGTTTAAAAGGAAACGTATCTGTTTTAGGGATTTTATTTTTTAATTCTTTTCTAGTATCTGAATGTAAAATTAAATTCCGTGTGTTATTTTTTGAAGTATTATAATTTGCAACAATTAATAAACCGTCTTTAAATTCAACTTTTTTTACTTTTTTTCTAAAGTATAGAGAATCAAACTCAATATTAGACTTTTCTTTTAATTCAATTAGAACATTGATACCACTAACACCTGGTTGTCCTCCAGACCAGTGCATATAATCGGCAGTTTTAATTGTAAAAGGTACGTTTTTTACAAATTGAGTACTTCCACATTGTGAAAAGCTAAAGATAATGGCCAATATTGATAAAATTTTCATTGTTCTCATTTTAATAAGAGTTTCAAATGCTATGCCAAGGTAAAAAAAAAGAGCTTATCAATATTGATAAGCTCTTTTTTATATATGTTTCCGCTTTCGCAGGAGTAATAAAAATGTTTAATTCTTTAAAGCTTCTGCTCCACCAACAATCTCTAAAATTTCATTAGTAATTGCTGCCTGACGTGCTTTGTTATAAGTTAACAATAAATCGTCTCTTAATTCTGTTGCGTTGTCTGTTGCTTTATGCATTGCAGTCATACGTGCACCATGTTCAGAAGCAAAACTATCTCTAATAGATTTGTATAATTGCGTTTTTAAAGACTTCGGAATTAAAGCTTCCACAATTTCTTCCTTAGATGGTTCAAAAATATAATCAGAATTTACAGATTCTGCATCTCCTCCTTCAATAGGTTTAATTGGTAAAAATTGTTCTACTTGAGGAATTTGAGTAGCAGCATTTTTAAATTGATTGTAAAGAACTTCAATTTTATCGTAGGTTCCATTTGCATATAAACCCATTAACTTTTCTGCAATAGCTGCAACATTATCAAAAGTTAAATCATCGTAAATGTCATTTCTAGAATCAACAATATTATAATGTTTAGATAAAACATCACCACCTTTTTTACCGATAGCAAATAAATCTACTTCAACATTGCTGTATCTTTCTTTTACCGTTTTAATAACTTCTTTGGTTATTGATGAGTTAAAACCACCACACAAACCTCTATTTGAAGTTACTACAACTAATAAAACCTTAGAAACCTCTCTTTGAGTAGAATATTCTCCTCCAGCATCACTATCTAAAGTTGCACTTAAATTCTGCAACAATTCAGTTAGTTTAGATGAATACGGTCTCATTGCCGTAATTGCATCTTGTGCTTTTTTCAACTTTGCAGCAGATACCATTTTCATGGCAGATGTAATCTGCATTGTTGAGTTAATAGAAGTAATTCTATTACGTATTTCTTTTAAGTTTGCCATTCTATTGGAATTTTGAAATTCCCGCTTGCGCGGGAATGACAACTATTTTTTATGCAAAATGAGTAGATATTTCTTTAGCTGCTGCTTCTAAAACAGTAATTGTTTCTGGAGTTAATTTACCAGATTTTAATGTATCTAAAGTATCTCTATGTTTTGAATTTAAGTAATCGATATAATCTCTTTCAAATTTCTTAACTTGGTTTACAGGAACATCTTTTAATAAGTTCTTAGAACCTGCATAGATAATTGCAACTTGATCTTCTACTGAGTAAGGATCATTTTGAGCTTGTTTTAAAATTTCAACATTACGTTGTCCTTTAGAAATTACACTCATTGTAGCAGCATCTAAATCAGAACCAAACTTTGCGAATGCTTCTAATTCACGGTATTGAGCTTGATCTAATTTTAAAGTACCAGATACTTTTTTCATAGATTTAATCTGTGCGTTACCACCAACACGAGATACAGAAATACCTACGTTAATTGCTGGACGAACACCAGAGTTAAATAAATCTCCGTCTAAGAAAATCTGTCCATCTGTAATCGAAATTACATTTGTTGGAATATATGCTGAAACGTCTCCTGCTTGAGTTTCAATAATTGGTAATGCAGTTAAAGAACCTCCACCTTTTACAATTCCTTTTAAAGAATCTGGTAAATCGTTCATTTCACTAGCAATTTTATCATCATTGATTAATTTTGCAGCACGTTCTAATAATCTTGAGTGTAAGTAAAATACATCTCCAGGATACGCCTCACGTCCCGGTGGTCTTCTTAATAATAAAGAAATCTCACGGTATGCAACTGCTTGTTTAGATAAATCATCAAAAACAATTAAAGCTGGTCTACCAGTATCTCTAAAAAATTCTCCAATTGCAGCTCCAGCAAATGGTGCATATACTTGCATTGCTGCAGGATCTGATGCATTTGCAGCAACAATTGTAGTATAAGCCATTGCGCCTTTTTCTTCTAACATGTTTGCAATTGCTGCAACAGTAGAAGCTTTTTGACCAATAGCAACATATATACAAAATACTGGTTCACCAGCATCGAAAAATTCTTTTTGATTTAAAATAGTATCAATAGCAACTGTAGATTTACCAGTTTGTCTATCTCCAATGATTAACTCACGTTGTCCACGTCCAACAGGAATCATTGCATCAATAGATTTAATACCAGTTTGTAATGGTTCTGTTACTGGCTCTCTATAAATAACTCCAGGAGCTCTACGCTCTAAAGGCATTTCGTAAGTTTTACCTGTAATTGGTCCTTTACCGTCAATAGGGTTACCTAAAGTATCTACAACACGTCCTATAACGCCTTCACCTGCTCTTAAAGAAGCAATACGTTCTGTACGTTTAACTATAGAACCTTCTCTAATAGAAGTGGAAGCACCTAATAATACAACACCTACATTATCTTCTTCTAAGTTTAATACGATAGCTTCCAATCCGTTTTCGAATTCTACTAATTCACCATATTGAACATTAGAAAGACCGTAAACACGAGCAATTCCATCTCCTACTTGTAAAACAGTTCCTACTTCATTTAAAGTCGCTTTGGCTTCAAAATTTGTTAACTGTTGCTTTAAAATTGCTGATACTTCAGCTGGTTTAATACTTGCCATCTTTTATGATTTGATGTATAATTAAATTTTTGGAATGTAATGACTATTGTCAAATTCCTTTTTCAATTCGTTTAAATAATTAGAGATACTTGCGTCATATTGCACATCTCCAACACGTAAAATAAATCCTCCTAAAATATCAGGATTTACTTCGTTTACTAAATTTGCTTTTTCTCCTGTTAATGCCACTATTTTAGCTAAAAAAGCATCTTCTACTTCTTTCGTTAAAGGAATAGCAGTTGTAACTTTAGCTTCTTGCAAATGCTTGTCATAATCATATATGATTGCATATTGTTGTGCAATAGACAATAGCATTGCTATTCTTTTATTATCTTTTAATAAATGAAATAGGCCAAGAGTAATATTGTTTACTTTACCTGTAAATAAAGCGTTTAAAACTTTTGTTTTATCAGAAGATTTAACAATAGGGCTATTTAACATCACTTCAAAAGTTTCGTTTTCAGAAATTGTAGTAGCTATAAATAACATGTCTTTATTTACTACAGTTTCTTCTTTTGAATCTTTAGCAAGGTTTAAGATTGCTTTTGCATAACGTAATGCTGCTCTTGTGTCCTTCATGCTTTGCTTAGTTTAAAGTAACATCTTTTAAGATTCCTTCAACTAATTCTAGTTGATCTTTCTTATTAGATAATTCTTTTTTAATTACTGATTCTGCAATACCAATAGATAATTCTGCAACACTCTTTTTTAATTCTGCTAATGCTGCTTGCTTTTCATGATTGATAGCTGCTTGCGCATTTTCTATTAATTTAGAGGTTACTTCTTTTGCATCTTCTTTAGCTTCAGCTATCATATTATCTCTAATATCTCTAGCATCTTTCATCATTGTTTCTCTTTCTTCTCTAGCTTCTTTGATCAACTTCTCATTATCCGCTTGTAAATTTTGCATTTCTTTACGAGCATTTTCTGCAGCTGCTAAAGCATTTTCAATTCCAGATTCTCTTTCTTCTAAAGAAGTTAATATTGGTTTCCATGCAAATTTTACCATTAAAGCGATTAACGCTAATAGTAAGATTAACGAAACTACAAATAACCCTGGTGAAAAATCGTTTAATAAAGTTTCCATTCTATCTATAAACTAATTAATATTTTTATTACTTTTTGTTTAATTTAAAAGAGCTCTTTTCGGTTTCTTTTAAAATTGTTATTCCCATTAAAATGGGAATTTAAAAATAGGTTCTGTAACCAACCGTTACAGAACGCTATCTTTTTGTGTTAGTTTGGATTATTTTCCTAAGAATAATGCACCAAATGCTAAACCTTCTAATAATGCAGCGATAATAATCATTGCTGTTTGAATTTTTCCAGTTGCTTCTGGTTGTCTAGCAATACCTTCCATTGCTTTTCCACCAATTTGACCTAAACCAATTCCTGCTCCGATTACGATTAATCCTGCTCCAATTAAATTGTACATAATAAATGTATTTTTATTAAATTAAACAAATGTGTATTAATGATGCTCAGGCTCTGCTACTGCCATACCAATAAATAATGCTGAAAGCATTGTAAAGATATACGCTTGTAAAAAAGCTACTAAAACTTCAATTAATGTTATAAAAAATGATAATGCTAAAGACAATCCTGTTGCTCCAACCACACCTAGTGATTCTTTTAGAGTAAACATAATTGCTATTAAGCTCATTACCACAATATGACCTGCTGAAATGTTTGCGAACAAACGTACTGATAATGCAAATGGTTTAATTAAAAACGCACCTGCTAATTCTATAATTGCTAAAATTGGTCTAATTAAATATGGTACACCTGGCATCCATATCATGTGCATCCAATATCCTTTGTTACCACTTACAGTATAAATGACAAATGTAAAGATAGCTAAACAAAGTGTAATTGTTATTTGCCCTGTTACGTTAAATCCTAATGGAGTTAACCCTACTAAATTTAAAACCCAAATAAAGAAAAATACTGTTAATAAATAACCTGTAAATCTTCTATAATGTTTTTCACCAATATTTGGTCTTGCAATTTCATCTCTAACATATAAAACTAAAGGTTCTAATATTCTTGAAAAACCTGTAGGAATTTTTTTCGTTTTGTATTGTCTTGCCAATCTAGAAAACCAGAACAACAACAATAAACCAACTAAGAAAACACCTAAAACTGTTTTTGTGATAGAAAAATCTAAAGATTTATGTGCATTTGTTGCGTGGTGATGCTCATCAAAAGCAACATGAGAAGCTCCTTTTTCGATTTCGTAAATTTTAGAATGAATCTTTGCAAATTTCAATCCGTTTTTTTCTACGACAACATGACCATCATCATTATGATGAAATTCTGAAGACATAAATGTTACCAAACCTTCACTTGACCATAAAATTATTGGCAAAGGAAACCCAATGTGTTTCCTTTCTCCGTGATCATTGGTGTATGAAAACAAAGTAAAGTCATGAGCATCCTTTATGTGGTGTAACACATAAGCATCTATTTTTTCTTTTGTATCTATACGTCCACCATCACTTTGGTTGTCGTGTTCATTGTTAGATTCTGAGGCAAATCCCACTACAGTAAAGAGTGAAATTGTGGCTATTAAAAGAAACTTTATTGATTTTTGTGCAATCTTCATTGTAAAAATACGCTTTCTAAATTCGCGGCAAAGATATAGAATTATTCAAAACTACAAACCTTTTTTTTGGCTATTTCTATATTATTGGTTTTTCTTCAATATTTTGGCAACAAAAAGGGCTTCTGTTAGTAAAAATATAATCATGGGTATAAATAGGGATAATCTGGCATAAAAAGACAATCCTGCTTCCGTAAATATTGATTTATAAAAGATTGCACTAAATAAAGTGAGTTTTAATAGTATGGTACCAAGATAAATAAAACCTAGCTGCTCAAAAACTTTGTCAACTGTTGAAAAGATTAAAAAGTTACTACAAATTAACAGCGAAAATACCAAGTGAAAAATGTATATCTTCTTTAAAGAATAGGGTAAGATAATATGATGATTTTCTATAAAATAACTGTGTAGAGAAAAGCTTAATAAGAAAAGAGTAATGAATACAATAGAAAAAACGAGTAGTGTTTTAATCATTAATTTTGTTGGCTTGTTTAATTAAGGAATACATCGCTAAAAAAATGGCTAATAAAGTTACTGTCTCTGTTAAGAAATTGGCTGCAAATTTTTTGTCTAACCATTCTCCTAATAAAAAGCCCAAATAAATAGTTAATCCCATTTGCAAACCTGCGCCAGAGAGTTGCATTGCTTTATTAAGCGGTTTTTTCTGATTGGTTTTTTTTGTCATTAGTAGCGTTTAATTCTTTTATAGCTCCTTTCATGGTACATGTGGCATTAAATGAGGCACCTGGCTCTACAGAAAGTTTGCCAATTACTACTTCTCCAGAAATGGTTGCAGTCGCTTTTATAGTTAAGATACTTGATACTAAAAGTTGTCCTGTAAATTTACCTTCTATATCTGAGTTTGTACATTGTACTTTTCCTTTTACAAAACCTTCGGCACCAATAATAACTCTTCCGTTGGTTGTTAAAGTTCCTTCTAAGGTTCCATCAATTCTAAAATCACCATCAGATTTAATATCACCTACAATTCTAGTGTTTTTTGCCACAACATTTCTTTCCATAACTTTATTTTTTTGTGGAGTTTTATTTTTATTACTAAACATTTTATTTATTTAATTGTTTAATTATCTCTTTGGCTTTCTTTCCTTCTTCTGTATTTCCATAGCTTACAGCTACAAACTCTAACGCCATTAGGTATTCATCTTTAATTCTATATTTACCGATGGCATACGCTTTTAAAAGTGAGAATTTAGGAACTAATTTTGAGTTTGGAATCAATAAAAGGTATTTGTCTATTTTTTCGGTTACTTCAAAATATTTGGCTTTTTTATAAAGATAATAGAATTCTTTGTATTTTTTTTCTATTTCGTTCACAGAAACGTTCTCTTCAAAAGGTTTGTTAGGGTTTCTAATAACTTGTGCAAACTTAGTTGTTGGGTAGTCTGTTAGAATTATATTTTTATGTTCGTTTGCTTTTGCATCATCTCCTAAAGCTTTGTAAGAAAGGTATAGATGCCAATTAATTGGAAGAATTAATTCTTTTTCGGGGTTTAAAGTAGTTGCTCTTTCTAAACGTTCAATAGCTAGCTTAGGGTCTTTAAATTGTTCTTTGTAAATAACGCCTAGTTCATATAAAGCGTTATTTCTTTCAATATTTAAAGTGTCTATTTTTCCTTTTTCGGAAGGAATTGTTTCTAAATAGCTTGCTAAGTTGTAACGTAAATTTTTTGTATTTACTACCAAAGAATCTTGTTTTGTTATGTTGGTTGCTGTTTTAGCAGACCATCTCCAATTGTCTTCTAATGCTCTATTTCCCCAAATTTTTTGAAATTCTGTTTTACCAAAATTTAAAGATTGTGAATTGTAAAAATACCATTTTCCTTCATTCTTAGATTTTAAAAGATCACCACCAAAAGTGTCTCCAAAAGCTTGCTGATTTAACTTTAACTGTGCAGCTTCTTCATCTTGCTTTTTTAAATTGTCTATATATTTTTGAAAAAAGGCTTCTTGTTCTGGTTTGGTAAGTGCAACAATTTTTAAAATACTATCGTTTTTGGTTACAGTTTCCTCAAAATTAATTAAAGCAGCTAGGTTTCTATGTTTTCTTTTAATCCTTCTAAACCTTAGGTTTAAAGTGTCTGTAGCAATGTTAATAATACTATCATAGTAAGAACTTGCAATTACGTATTTAGAATTTTTAAAGTTGATGTTTCCTAGTTTTTCGTAAGTAAAAGTTTTTTGTTTTACATTATTAGATGCTGTTCTAAGGGATTTATTATAGTAATCTACAGCTAAATTGATACTATCGTTTTGCTCATGTAAATTACCAACTTGGTAGTACAGTTCATTTAAATTGGGTCTGTTGTCTCTATCCTTAATTAATTTGTACATTTTTTCTAAAATAGCTACAGAAGTAGAATCTGTTGTAGAATTTTTAGCCAACTCAATATGAGCATGCATTTTATATTTATAAGGAGCTTTTTTAAAGTTGATGATTTTATTAAACGCCAATTGTGCAGAATCTTTCTTGTTTTCTGAACTATAAATTTGTCCTAAAACAAATAAGTTTCTTGCTCCCTGGTTTCTGTTTTTTAATGTTTCTGTAGATTTAATTAAATACTTTTTTGCGTTTTCAATACTATCAGATTTTATGTAGGCCATTGCTAAAGCTGTGTAACCTTGTTCTGCCGTTTCTACTGGTAAATCTAACTCTAAGGTATCTCTAACTTGCAAAAGTAATTTCATAGATTCTATGGCAAACTCCTCATTATCATTTCTAATATTAGCTTTAGCTCTCCATATTTTTGTTTCTGCAATTAAATTTGCATTAGGATACGTGGCAATTACATAATTAAATGCTTCTATTGCTGGTACAAAACGTTGCTCATAATAACGAGCCTTTCCTAATAAAAGATACGCATCATCAATTTGTCTGTTGCGTTCTAAATCTTTTATGTTCATTCCGTGTTTTTGGATTGCTTTTACAGCTTTTTCTTCTGCAATACCAAATGGAGTACTCGCTTTTTCCTCTTCTTTTTTCTCATCATCATCAAAACCAGCTCCCATACTAGATTTTATGGTAGGTATAATGATTTTGTCTTCTTCAAATTTTATGGGTTCTATAGGCAATTGCGTAAACCAATCGTCTTTATAGTTGTCATCTATGGCTTTAACACCTTGTTTCAATGCTTCGTTACCATTAAACAATACATTGTATTTAGTGTTTAAAGTATGCCAATTTCTACTAACAAAGGTGTTTTTTCTTGTGCTACAAGAGTATAAAACCGAAAATACGGCAATTACTAAAACTATTTTTTTGGTGTAATTCACACGGATATATCTTGATTAAACAACTAATTTAAATACTAAGAAACTTTCATTTAAAACTAAATTCCATCGAAAATAGTATAAATAAGTGCGTAAAAATAGTAATAAATTAAGAAAAGAAGGCTTATACAGAAAAATAGCTTTCTAATTCTTGCAAAGTTTCTGTAGAAGTTTCTATATCTTTTACCACATTTCCTTTGTCTAAAACCACAATTCGTTCGCAAACTTCTGTTACATGCGTTAAATCGTGACTAGAAATTAACACTGTAATATCTCTATTTTCTGTTAAGGTTTTAATGATAGCTTTTAATCTAATTTGGGTTGTTGGATCTAAATTAGCAAAAGGTTCGTCTAGAATTACAACTTTCGGATTTCCCATTAGTGCAGCTACAATTCCGGCTTTTTTCTGATTTCCTTTACTTAAATCTCTTAAATATTTTTTATTTCCAGTAATTTCTCCGTTAAAAAATTCATTAAACTGTGTTAAAAAAGAGGTTACGTCTGCTTTGTTCATTCCGCGTAAATCTCCTATAAAATAGAAATATTCTTCAGCTGTTAAATAACCGATTAAAAAAGATTCGTCTATAAAAGAGCCTGTAAAGTTTTTCCAATCTTCACTTTGGTTTACAACAATTTTATGGTTTGTAATATTCCCTGTTGTTGGGCGAATTAAATCTAACAAAATATTAAATAAGGTAGTTTTTCCTGCACCATTATTGCCAACCAAACCAAAACTTTGTCCGGTAGGAATTTCTACTGAAGCTACATTTAAAACTTCTGTTTTCCCGTATTTTTTAGTAATTGTATCTATTGTAATCATGTTGTCTTTTTTAAAGTTAAATTAAGCTTCTTTGCCAAAAGCATTAATCATAATATATTTGTCTTTAATGTATTTTTTTTCAATAAAATTCATGGCATAATTTTTTAAAACCAATCCTAAAACTCCTACTAATGCAATGGCAATAATACCTGCGTTAAAGTTAATGAGTGAACTAAATGCCCAAAACAATAACATTGGTATGCCCATTATTGGTATAACTACTAAAAATTGAGTGGCGCTTGTGCCTTGTGTGTTTCCAAAACCTCCTTTTGTTAAATCGATTTTTTTTCTATTAAAAGAGCCTGCATAAAGTAAAAACAAAGAATTAAAACCAATATTAAAAATAGCACCTGCGGAAATCATTAAAAAAATATCTATTCCATAATACAAGTACGGAAAACTTAAAACATATAAAATTGTGGTCATAGCAACCATTAAAACCCATTTAGAGTCTAAAAATTTACGGTATCTAAAACTTTGACTCATTAACATTTTATAATGTGCGCTGTCCCAGGCGGGAATAAATTGGCCATAATTTAATGTAAAACCTCCCGTAATAAAAAGTGATGCAAAAATTAACATTGCCGGCATTTTTGCATACGCGTCATTGGTGAAAAATATTAAACCGTAAAACAAGAATAAGAAGGACATTAAAAAAACCGTTTTGGTTCTTTTGTTTCTCCAAATTAAACGAATATCATTTTTTATAAACGGAGCAACATCTCCTAATCTATCAGCAAAAGATAAATCTGCAGATTTTGCTTCTTCCACTTTGGTAGCAACTGCTTCATCTAAATATACTTGTTTGCGCAATTGTTTGTAATTCAATTGATATAAAAATGCCAAAATTATTAGACCTACCAAAGCGTAAATAGGGTTTTGATAAATAGAGTCGAAAATTGCGCCTCCGGCTTCAACTACATCATAAATCCCAAATTTTTGCAAACCAATTAAACTCACTAAAACAGCTCCTATAATTACTAGTGCTTTGTTGTTTTTGTTTATTAAAAAATTTAAAAAATTAGAAGATTGAATAATTAAAATCATGGTTGCTAACCAACCCAAAACACCTTCAATATTGTAGCCTTCTTTTATTAAGACGATAGAAAACGGAATGTAAAAGAACAGACTTAAAATATTAAAAACAGAAAATACAGATTTTCCTAAAACGTAATGTACCAACTTACTTTTTGGAATGGGTAAAATAAGTAGCGGTTTAATATTCATGATAGGTAATTTCTGCATTAAATATCGAATAATTAAATCTGCTAGAATTGCAAAAAGTAAATAAGAATTCACCAATTGTAAAGGATCTGATGCTGGAAATTCTTTCTTTAGAATAAAATAGCCCCCAATTCCTATGGCTAAAAAAGCAACTAAAAAGTACAAGACAAAAAAGCCCATTATTATTTTTAATGCAATTCCTTTTTGCCAATGCGAAGATCGGAAATATTGTCTCCATTCTAATTTTAAAAAATGTGAAATCATAAGTTTGGGTTGTTAAGTTGATTGATGATAAGTAGTTTGGAAATGGATTTTGTTACAGATTATTTACCATTTTATATTCTGGATAGGTTTCTTGTAGCAATTCTTCTGCCTTTTGAGGCATCATAAATCCAGTGACATAAAATAAGAGAATTACACAGGTTAATGAAAATGAGATTAATAATAACCAATGGTTTTCTAAAGTGTGAAATGGCATCTTAATAATATTAAGAAAATTAAATAAGTTGATAAATGCCAAACCAGAAAAGCCTTGTCTGGTATCTCCAATCATAGATTCTAAAAGAAATATTTTTTCTTTTTGCTGTTCTTTATTTTTATGTTTTCTCTTAGCTTTTTGCTGTTTTATTAAATCGATTGTGACTAAAATTAAAAGTACTGCCAATAAAATATATTCCGAAAAAGGAATTTTTAAAAGGAAGAATAATGATAAAAAGATACTAAGTGTTATTACCAATTTAGGAAGTGTAAACCATTCTTTAAAGAAACGCCAAAGTATTTTTACATAACGTTTGTTCATTACTTTCTGTCTGCTTTCTATAATACCCATAAAACCAAAAACGCCAAATTTTTTGAAAGAGGCATCTCTAGCTTCTACAAATGTTAACAGTGGTTGAGCTACCCAAATTTCTTCAATATCATTTGCTAAATGATCTACCAATTCGGTTTGTACATCATAATAATAAACATAATGTTTTTTAGTGAATTTGTAGAGTTCGTCTATGTTGGTATTTGTTAGTTTCATAGCTTCATTTCACTTTTCATTTTTTCTATTTTATGTATTGCCTTTTTATACAATTTAAAACCTGAATAAGTTGCAATAAAATAAAGCGGAATTAGTATTAATAATATCCATTTTTGATTAGTTTCTGAAGTGTATTTTAAAAATTGAATTGGTGTTCCTATCATTAAAAAAGCAAATAAAAAATAAGTAGTTCCATAATCTAAGTTAACAGACCTACCATATTTTTTTCCTATTTGTTTTATTGATTGAAATAAGAAGGTAAGAAGAGGTAAAAAAATAAGAGCAAAACTTATATTTTTAAATATTTTAAAACTAAAATACTCAGCAATTAGATAATAGATAAGAACACTAAAAGTTGAAATTACTATATTCTTGGTAGATTTAAAAAACGATACAATTCCTTTACCATATTCCCTCCTATATTTAGCATTCGTGTTTTTCCAACCTATTGTATTTATATTTTTTAAGGTTCCTTTCGAACCTATTCTTTTTAAAGATGTAGCTAATTCCTTTTTAAAGTCAATGCTTATATCGTTTTTTTCTATATCAGAAACAATATGGTCTATCATTTCTATTCTAATGTCCCAATATTTTATGCCTTCGTTTTCTAAGTGATGGTCTATGTATTTTATTTGTTCTTTTGTTAATTCCATAGTTTATACAATTACATTTGGATATTGTTCTTTCACTATTTTTTTATTCAGATGAAAAATAGATTCTCCAGACCAATAAAACAATAATAACAAAACAAATATTCCTAATTGAATATTGTTATGTATCGGGTTTAAAAAACTTTCTGCACCTCTAATATTGGTAATAAAATTAAAGGAAATGAAAACGAAGTTAAACATTTGCAAAAAGTTGTTCGTTTTATTTAAAATTAAAAAACGGGCTTTTTGTTGTTTTTTAGTTTTCCAACTTTGATAGAAAATTCTTACAATAAGAATGAGAAGAAAAGAGTATAACCAAAAGAAAAAATCTTGTTTATCGTTAAATAAATTCATCATTAAAAATAACGCATAAAATAAAGTGCCAGAAATAAGAATCTTAGGAAATTTGAAAAATGAAATTAAATAGTCAAAAGACTGTTTATAAAACATCTTATGAACCGATTTTATTTTCTCTTTTAGGAGTTTATTAAAACCGTTATCTGAGAAATTTCTATGAATATTTTTAATCTCTTTTTTAAAGTCTAAACTTGGATTCTTATCTAGTCTATCTTCTAAAATATTAGCAAAATGATCTACTATTTCCGCTTTTACATCGTAGTATTTAATTCCACAAGAAAAGATGTAATTGTCTATTTGTAAGAGTTGTTCTTTTGTTAATTCCATAATTATGAAATTTTATATTTTTTAATTGCTTCTTTGTGTTTTTTTAGAAAATGATAATAAGTATATGTGGTAAAAACAAAAGTCGATAATAGACCTACTAGTATAGAATCAAGAATTCCTTTTGGTGTAAAAAAATCTAAATCGATTAATACAATAGTAGAACAGATAAAGCCTAAACTTTGTGTATTTAAAATAAAACGATACGTAGTTTGTGTTTTATTTTTCGATTTTATAATCATTAAAATAGTAAAAACAATAAATGATAGAACCGTTAGTGTTTGAAGAAATAAATTAATTGTATTTTTTATTTCTTCTGTAAAAACTGGGTTTAATATTCTTATTGATAAAAAAGGAATTAAAAAAACTAAAATACCAATAATGTAATATTTTTTAAAAGATTTCTTAGCTTTTTCTAATACAATTTTAGGTATAGTAAACATACTTCCAAAATAAAAACTAGACGATTGCTCTAAATGTGTGTTCCATTTATTTGTTACCTTGTTAAAAGCCTTTTCAAAACTAATTTCAGAAGAGGTCATTTTTGTTTCAATATCAGAAACAATATGGTCAAAAACTTCTGTTCTTATATCAATATAAGTAATGTCTTTTTTATCTAGATAATTTTCTACTAATTGTAGTTGTTCGTGTGTTAATTCCATAGCTAAAATTTTTATTCCAAACTTAATTTAGGATTTACCAATTGTTGCATCGTTCTTAAAAACTCTTGCATTTCATCCAACTTGTTGGCAGTTTCTTTAGTGCCACTTTCGGTAAGTTTGTAATATTTTCGTAGTCGGTTTCCTACTTTTGCAACTTCTACATCTAACAAACCATCGGCTTCTAATTTGTGCAATGCAGGGTATAAAGCACCTTCGGTAATTTTTAATTCGCCTTTGGTGAGTTCTTTTACTTTCTGCGTAATTTCATACCCATACATTTTATCATTGGTTTCTAACAACTTTAAAATGATGGTTTGTAAAGAGCCTTTATATAATTTCTGATTTCCCATGTTTATAAAATGTGTAATCGTGTAACTGTTTATTTGTGTAACTGTCATTGCGAGGTACGAAGCAATCTTATAGTTTAAAGTAACAGATTGCTTCGTAAACTCGCAATGACATTTTATTGCTCATCAAATATACATAATTTTCTTATACATTAGATTCTTATGCATTATTTTTTTGTCCCAAAAAAATCCTGAAAAGTTAATTTCAGGATTTATATCATTAGAATTGAGCGTTATTCAAGTGTGTTTTCATAAGAATAGAACACAAGAGTAAGAGTCCCTTCCCGAGCCTGTATTGAGCGCAGTCGAAATGGGGAGGTTAGGATGGGCTTTTTTTATTTCGTCACTTTTAAAACATCAGCAATAATGCGTTCTAGCTCTGCTTTTGGTAAAGCGCCATTTGCCATTTGAGGTTCTCCTTCTGCAGGGCAAAATAACATAGAAGGAATACTTCTAATTCCGAATGCTGCAGACAACTCTTGTTCTGCTTCGGTGTCAATTTTGTAAATATCTATTTTGCCTTCGTATTCTTGAGATAAAAGCTCTAAAACAGGTGCTATCGCTTTACAGGGTCCACACCAATCTGCATAAAAATCTATTAATGCAGGTTTGTTTCCTTTAAATTTCCATTCTTGGCTTTCTTCAAAATTAAAAACCTTTTCTAAAAAGGTTTCTTTAGTTAAGTTTTCTGTCATAATATTTTAATTTACTTCCGATAAAGTCGGTAATGTGTTATATGTTTATACACAAAAGTAGTCGTTTTTATACTTGATAAATTACAAAATGGAGGTAAATTGAAGCTTCAAAAGTTAAAAATGCTTAAATAACTATATATATATTAAATATCCTTAATTTTGAAATCAATCAAACTTTAAAGCTCATGAAAAATAAATTAATCATCCCTATTTTATTTGCAAGTGCAATATTTGTTTCTTGTAAAGAAGAAGTTAAACAAAGAAATATAGACGTGAAGTACCCCGAAACAACAAAAAAACCAGTTATAGATTCGTTATTTGGAACCGCTGTAGTAGATAATTACAGATGGTTAGAAGATGACAGAAGTAAAGAAACCGAAGCTTGGGTAAAAGCAGAAAATGAAGTTACTTTTAATTATTTAAACAACATTCCATACAGAGACCAATTAAAAGAGCGTTTGTCTGAATTATGGAATTACGAAAAAGTAGGCACGCCTTTTATAGAAGGAGATTATACCTATTTTTCTAAAAATAATGGATTACAAAATCAGAGTGTTATTTATAGAACTAAAGGAGATTCTGAGCCTGATGTTTTTTTAGACCCAAATACTTTTTCTGAAGATGGAACCACTTCTTTAGGTTCTTTAAGTTTTTCTAAAGACGGAAAAACAGTTGCTTATGCAATTTCTGAAGGAGGTTCTGATTGGAGAAAGGTTATTATAATGGATGCTGAGTCTAAAACGATTAAAGAAGATACGTTGGTAGATGTAAAATTCTCTGGAATCTCTTGGTACAAAAACGAAGGTTTTTACTATTCTAGTTACGATAAACCTGAGGGAAGTGAGTTATCTGCAAAAACAGATCAACACAAATTATATTACCATAAACTAGGAACTTCTCAAAAAGAAGATGCCGTTATTTTTGGAGAAAAAGCATCAGAAAAGCATCGTTATGTTGGTGGTAATGTGTCTGAGGACGATCAATATCTTTTTATCTCTGCAAGTGTCTCAACATCGGGTAACAAGTTGTTTTTAAAAGACCTTTCTAAATCAAATAGTCCTTTGGTAACTGTTTTAGATCACACAGATAGTGATACCTATCCGATAGACAATGTTGGCAGTAAAATGTATTTAGTAACAAACTTAAATGCTCCTAATAAAAAGGTAGTAACCGTAGATGTTGCAAACCCAACTCCAGAAAACTGGAAAGATTTTATTCCTGAAACAGAAAATGTATTGAGTTTAAATTCTGGAGCAGGTTATTTCTTTGCAACGTATATGGTAGATGCGGTTTCTAAAGTGTTACAATACGATTATGATGGAAAATTAATTAGAGAAGTAAAATTACCAGGAGTTGGAACTGCCGGTGGTTTTGGAGGGAAAACAAAAGCGAAAGATTTATATTTTTCTTTTACCAACTATAGCACTCCAGGTTCATCTTATAAATTCAATCCTAAAGACGGAACATACGATGTTTATTGGAAGCCTTCTATTGCTTTTAATGCGGATGCTTATACTAGTAAACAAGTTTTTTATACATCTAAAGATGGAACAAAAGTACCAATGATTATTACACATAAAAAAGGTGTGGAATTAAATGGTAAAAATCCAACTATTTTATACGGTTATGGCGGTTTCAATATCAGTTTAACACCTTCTTTTAGTATTGCAAACGCAGTTTGGATGGAACAAGGTGGTGTTTATGCAGTGCCTAATTTAAGAGGTGGGGGAGAATATGGTAAAAAATGGCACGATGCAGGAACACAAATGAAGAAACAAAATGTGTTTGATGATTTTATTGCAGCTGCAGAATATTTAATTGCAGAAAAGTATACTTCATCAGATTATTTAGCAATTAGAGGAGGATCTAACGGAGGGTTATTAGTAGGTGCAACCATGACACAAAGACCCCAATTAATGAAAGTTGCTTTGCCTGCAGTTGGTGTTTTAGATATGTTGCGTTATCATACTTTTACTGCTGGCGCAGGATGGGCGTATGATTATGGAACTGCAGAAGACAGCAAAGAAATGTTTAATTATTTAAAAGGATACTCACCAGTACACAATGTAAAAGAAGGTGTGCAATATCCTGCAACCTTAATAACTACAGGAGATCATGATGATAGAGTGGTACCTGCACACAGTTTTAAATTCGCAGCAGAATTACAAGCAAAACAAACAGGAAATAATCCTACGTTAATAAGGATAGAAACGAATGCAGGCCATGGTGCAGGAACGCCTGTAGCAAAAACCATCGAGCAATATGCAGATATTTTTGGTTTTACATTATTTAATATGGGGTTTCAGCAATTACCAAATCCGCCAAAGGCGAAAATAAAATTGTAATTTAAAATTTAAAACGAAATGTTAGTTCGAGTGATTCCTTTTTTTTAGGAATTGTATCGAGAACAGTTTTAAAATTAAAAAAAAGCACAGAAGTAAACATTGATGGAAGCCGCTACATGGTTAAATAGAAAATAGAGCCTATGCAATCTATGTGCTTATGTGGTTAAAAATATTTTATTTTCAATAAAACTGTAACATTTATTAAAGTAGGTATACTAATTAATCAAACTCAATCAATTCAAAAATCAAATAATAATGAAGACAATTAAAAAAGTGTTTTTTGTGTCAGCTATTGCCTCTTTAGGTTTGGTAGCTTGCAAGCAAGACAAACCAGTAGAAAAAGCTCCTGGTATTGCCTTAGAAAATATGGATAAAACTGTAAAACCTACAGATGACTTTTTTAGACATGTAAATGGTACTTGGTTAGACAAAACAGAAATTCCAGACGATCAAACTTCTTGGGGAGGATTTAATCAGCTTCGTAAAAAAACAGATGCAGATGTTTTAACTATTTTAAATAAAGCAATTGAAGAAAGTAATTTTCCTAAAGTAAAAGATGCTAAAGGAAACGAAATAGATTCAGATCAAGAAAAAGCGGTAAACTATTACCAAACAATAATGGATACTGTTGCTAGAAATGCACAAGGTAAAGCACCAGTTATGCCTTATTTAGCAAAAGTAGATGAAATTAAAACTAAAAAAGACGTAGAAACGTATTTAACAAATATGGCACCTTACGGTGGCGGTGGTTTATACGGTTTTGGCGTTTATAACGATTTAAAAAACAGTAGCCAGTACGCGGGTTATATGGGTGGAGGTTCTTTAGGTTTATCTAGAGATTATTACGTAGATGCTAAAGTAAAAGACAAGTTAGAAAAGTATCAAATATTTGTAGCTAAAATGCTACAAGAGTTTGGGGATGATGCAACTACAGCTAAAAAGAATGCTGCTACCATTGTTGCTTTAGAAACTAGTTTAGCTAAACCAATGATGTCTAAAGAAGAAAGTAGAGACATTCGTAAAATATACAACCCAATGTCTGTTGCAGCATTGCAAAAATTAGCACCAGCAATAGATTGGAAAGCACATTTAGAAGGAATAGGAGTTAAAGATTTAGATACAATTATTGTAACAGATCCAGGTTATTTTAAAGCTTTAAACAATATTTTTACAAAAACACCGGTAGCAGATATTAAACTATTATTACGTTGGAATACGATAAACAATTCTTTAGGTTCTTTATCTACAGATTTAGAAACTGCAAATTGGGAGTTCTATTCTAAAGAAATGCGTGGTAGTAAAAAACAGCGCCCAAGAGATGAACGTGCTTTAGGTAGCTTAAATGGTGCAATTGGTGAGGCTTTAGGTAAGTTGTATGTAGCAAAAATGTTTCCACCAGAAGCAAAAGTAAAAGCCAAAGAAATGATTGACAATGTAATGCTTGGTTTCGAAGCAAGAATTGCACAATTACCTTGGATGAGTAAAGTTACTAAAGAAAAAGCATTAGAAAAACTACACAAACTAACGGTTAAAATTGCCTATCCAGATGTTTGGAAAGATTATACAGAATTAGAAGTTAAAGGACTAAAAGAAGGAGGTTCTTATTTCGAAAATGCTATTAATGTTACCAAATGGAACTATAATAAAGAAATGGCAAAATTAGGTAGCGAAGTAGATAGAACAGAGTGGGGAATGTCTCCGCAAACTGTAAACGCTTACTTTAATCCTGTAAATAATGAAATCGTTTTTCCAGCTGCAATTTTACAACCTCCTTTTTACGATTATAAAGCAGACGAAGCCGTAAATTATGGTGGAATTGGAGCCGTTATTGGACATGAAATTTCGCATAGTTTCGATGATTCTGGAGCGCGTTTTGATGGTGATGGAAACCTTAAAAACTGGTGGACAGAAGAAGATTCTGTAAAATTTAAAGAAATTGGTGGACAATTAATCAAACAATATTCAGACATTATTGCTATTGATAGCATGCACTTAAACGGAGAATATACTTTAGGAGAAAATATTGGAGATTTAGGTGGAGTACAAGCTGCTTACGAAGGTTTACAAATATTCTTAAAGAAAAACGGAAGACCAGCAGATATAGATGGTTACACGCCAGAACAACGTTTCTTCCTTTCTTGGGGAACCATCTGGAGAACAAAAATGCGTGATGAAGCATTAAAAAACTTAATCATGACAAACCCTCATTCTCCTGGAATGTATAGAGCATATATACCTCTTAAAAATGTAGATGCTTTCTATAAAGCGTTTGATGTTAAAGAAGGTGATGAAATGTATTTAAAACCAGAAGACAGAGTTAAAATTTGGTAGACACATAGTGTCTTTAAGTATTACAATCTGTATGCAAATATTTGCGTAAAGAAAATTTAAACCGATGCGAAAGTGTCGGTTTTTTTTATGACTTATTGCGTGATAGTTTTTGTAGAATTAGAAACTTATATCAATAAGTTGGGCGTTACCACAAGGGTCGCGCTTTACACTATATCTTTTTGCAAAAAAGCAAAAAGGATGTCGTTTCAATCGCTAACGCGGGGTTTGTTAAACTCATTTAGTTTAAACTTGTCACTTGGTATAGAGAAGTCTCATAACAATAATAACTCAAAACCTAACTTACCTGCAAGAATTCAAAAACCTTGGAATTCTTTATTAATAAGCATATTTTTGTAATATGCTAAAAGTAGATAACATTTCATTTTCTTATCACAAAAAGAAATCAATTTTAAACGATTTTAAATTCACTTTAAAACAAGGGGAGCACTTGTGTGTAATGGGAGAAAGTGGTTGTGGTAAATCGACGCTTTTAAAAGCTATTTACGGATTAGTAGACTTAAATAAAGGAAAAATATTTTGGAACAGAGAACAAGTATTTGGTCCAAAGAAACATCTTGTTCCGGGTTTCGAAAACTTTAAATATGTAGCACAAGATTTCGATTTAATGCCTTACATTTCTGTATCAGAAAATATTAAAAAATTCTTATCGCGGTTTTATCCTGAAGAAAGTGAATTAAGAACACAAGAATTATTAGAAGTAATTCAAATGAAAACTTTTGCCAACACCATGGTTAAAAACCTAAGTGGCGGACAAAAACAGCGTGTTGCCATTGCGAGAGCCTTGGCAAAAGAACCTGAGTTACTGTTGTTAGATGAACCATTCGGACAAATAGATAACTTTAAGAAAAACTCTTTACGTAGAAATTTATTCAGTTATTTAAAAGCAAAAAACATTGCTTGTATTATTGCTACACACGATAAAAATGATGCACTTTCTTTTGCAGATAAACTCATTATTATCAAAGACAATAAAATTTTAGCAAACAATTCTCCGAAAGAGATTTACAGCAATCCAAAAGAAAAATATATTGCAGCTTTGTTTGACGATGTAAATGAAATTTCTATCAACAATAAAAATGTTCTATTATATCCTCATCAAATAAGAGTAGTAGAAAACTCTGATTTAAAGGCAATTGTTTTAAATTCTTATTTTAAAGGTTCTTATTGGTTAATTGAAGCTGAATTTAACGGACAAAATGTATTTTTTAATCATGTTTCTATTTTGGATAGCGGTGTCGAAATTGACTTAGATTTCTTGTAGAGTTTCCTGTTTTGTAAATCTAAAAAATTATAGGCTATTAATATTAGTTTTAATGCTTTCATAATGTAGGCACTCATTAAAAACGAGAGCTAACTTTTTTAAAATCAATCAGATAAAATTTGTTAATTGTTGCGTGATCTCTGTTGTAAGATTTCTCAATGCTTCTAGGGAACACAATTGTGGATTTTATTCCACTTTAAACTCACCTTTCTTATCCTCAATTTTAACAATATATTTTCCTTTGGGTAAATAATAAACCTCGTTTTTAGCTTTCTTTAAATCAGTTTCTTTATTTACTTTTTGATACGCTTTTTTTCCTTTTTCAGAGAAAGAAGCATCATAAATAGCTTCGTTAAAACCTCTATCTGCATCTACATAAAATGAGTTAACTTTTACTTGTGCTGAACTTGATTCAGTATCTCCGGAAAAAATATCTACTTGAATTTTTTTACTAGAATTTACATAAAATGGAATGTTTATTTCCGGCGTATTGGCATCTAACCATTTGCTCCAAGAATTCCCCCAATAATCACTTTTTCTAATAGAATTAATTGTAAAAATCTCTAAGTTGTCATGTTTTCTAATTCCTTTTGTAAACTCTTGAATAGGAGCAATATTTGCTTTGTATAAACTTCTACCATGAGTACCAATAATTAAATGTTTTGCAGTTGGCTGAATCACCAAATCATGAATGGCAACATTTGGTAAATTCTTGCTAAAAGCTTCCCAAGAAGTTCCAAAATCAAAAGAAACATACAAACCATTATCTGTACCTAAATACAATACATTTTGGTTTTCAGAATCTTCTTTAATCACGTTTACAGAAGAAGTAGGAATTGAGTTTCCAATGTTTTTCCAGGTTTGACCATAATCATCAGACATATAAACGTAAGGCGTAAAATCATCAAAACGGTATCCGTTTAAAGTTACATAAACACGCTCCTTTTTAAATTTTGATGCGACAACTCTTGAAACCCATAAATTCTGTGGCAAATTGTTAGAAATACGTGTCCAACTTCCTCCTCCATTTTTAGTAACATTTACAAAACCATCATCAGAACCGGTATAAATTAATCCAAATTGAAACGGACTTTCAGAAATGGATGTTAAGGTTCCGTATGCAACATTTCCCTTTTTCCCTCCATTCGTTAAATCGCCAGAAATGGTTTCCCAATCATCGCCTTTATTTAAAGAACGGTGCAATTTATTACCACCCAAGTATAAAATATCTTGGTTATATTTTGATAAATGAATTGGCGTTTGCCAATTAAATCGATACGGATTTTCGCCTAAAGTATGTTTTGGCTGAATGTACTTTTGATTTCCTGTTTCTCTATCAATTCTATAATAATTTCCAAATTGGTAGCCAGTGTACACAATATTTGGGTTTCTGTCATCTACTTGAACCTGCATTCCGTCTCCTCCCATGATCGATTCGTACGGATTTTGACCTGATTGGTACCAATACTTGTCAATTTTTGAGTTGTGAGGTGCAACCCAAACTCCGTTGTCTTGCATGCCTCCATAAACATTGTAATTTTTTTGATTGTCGGCATACACGGAATAAAATTGCCCAACCGCAGGGTCATTTAACTTAATCCAATTTTCTCCATCATCATAAGAAATATTTAAACCACCATCATTTCCATCAATTAAATGCCCTTTCTTTTTGGGGTTTACCCACAAGGCTTGGTGGTCTGCATGTACGTTTTCTTTACTGATAGAAGTAAACGTTTTTCCGCCGTCTTTCGATTTTAAAATAGGAACTCCTAAAACATAAATTCCATTCTCATCTTGGTAGTCAACTCTAATTTCTCCAAAATAATACCCGTAAGAATAATACAAGTCATCTAAAGTTCCGTTATGCGTCTTTTTCCATGATTTCCCTCCGTTTGTTGTTTTAAAAACTTCGGCTCCAATAACTGGTGTGTCAAACAACATCGAGTTTGCATCTTCTAAATATTTAGCTAAATCAATAGGTTTTACATTTCCAGAACGTACCATTTGCTTTACATTTTCTGCCCTGTATTTTTCTTGAAATCCGTTAGTTTTTAAATAGGTATTTAGTTTTTTATCTGATAAGTGTAAGAAATTATCTACAGACATTGTTTTAAAATCACCTTTTGTTAATGCATTCGAAGATGCTGTTTTCTTTTCCTCTTTTCTTCTAAATTGATTATCATGAAAAGCATACACCGTATTTTTATTAAAAACAGCTAAACCAATTCTACCAACACCATTTCCTGTTGGGAAACCACTTTTGTCTGAAATTCGAAACCAAGAACTTCCTGCATCCGTACTTTTATAAATGGCAGAATTATTTCCATTTCCATTAAAATTCCATGCTTTACGTTCTCTTTCCCAAGAAGCAGCATACATAATATTAAAGTTTTCTGGAGCAACTGCAACGTCTATAATTCCTGTATTTTTATCAATAAATAATGTTTTAGACCACGTTTTTCCTCCATCTGTAGTTTTAAAAATCCCTCTTTCATCGTTTGAAGAATATAAATGACCAATTGCACCTACAATAACTTCATTCGGGTTCTTAGGGTTGATAACAATTCTACTAATGTGATGAGAATCTGGCAAACCAACATTTTGCCAAGATTCCCCTTTATCTGTAGATTTTAGCATACCAATTCCTGCATAACTAGATCGTGAAGAGTTTTTTTCTCCTGTGCCTACCCAAATAGTTCCGGTTTTCCAATCAACTGCAATATCACCAATATTTTGAGTAAGCGAATTGTCTAAAAGAGGTGTAAAAGTAGTTCCGTTGTTGTTTGTATACCAAAGCCCTCCAGAAGCATAACCCACATAAAATTCTGTTGTATTCTTTGGGTTTACGGCCATATCTACTACACGACCGCTCATCACCGTTGGACCAATATTAGTAAATTCAATATTTTTAACCAAAGAAGAATTCATCATTTGAGACTTCTTTTGTAATGATTGTTGAATAATCTCTCCACCTGTTGAGGTTTGAGCAACTAGAGTTACTGAAAAAAAGAATACTAAAGAGGAGAAAATAGATTTCATAATAAGTTAGTTTGGTTTAAAGTGTTGAAATTACTGTTTGTATTTTCAATAGCAAAAAATTTAACATAAAAAGGAATTTTAAGAAAAATTCGACTTCAAATTTAAACATCGTATCTTTGCAGGCTGAAACAACTACATAAAGTTGATTTCAAAAAAGTATTTTTATGACATTTAAAGATTTAGGTTTATCCGCTGCATTAGTAAAAGCAGTTGAAGAAAAAGGATATACCAAACCATCACCAATACAAGAAAAAGCAATTCCACATATTTTAGAAGGTAAAGACATTTTAGCTTCTGCACAAACAGGAACTGGGAAAACAGCTGGTTTTACATTGCCAGTATTACAACATTTAGCTGAAACAAAGCACCCAAAATATAGGCCTTTAAGAGCACTAGTGTTAACGCCAACAAGAGAATTGGCTGCGCAAGTTTATGACAATGTAAGAGAGTATAGTAAATATGTAAACATAAAATCTGCCGTAGTTTTTGGTGGAGTTAATGCAAAACCACAGATTGCAACGTTAAGAAGTGGTGTAGATATTTTAGTAGCAACACCTGGTAGATTATTAGATTTACACAGTCAGAAAGCAGTTTCTTTTAACAGAATTGATGTTTTAATTCTTGATGAAGCAGACAGAATGTTAGACATGGGTTTTGCTAGAGATTTAAATAAACTGATTAGTTTTATGCCAGCAAAGCGTCAGAATTTGATGTTTTCTGCAACTTTTTCTGCTGATATTAAAAAATTAGCTTCTGGTATTTTAAATAATCCTGTTTCTGTAGAAGCAGAACCACAGAATTCTACAGCTAAAAAAGTAACTCATAATGTTTATAAAGTTGATAAAGGCCAAAAAACAGAGTTTACGATTAAGTTGATAAAAGACGGAAACTGGAATCAGGTTTTAATCTTTACAAGAACAAAACATGGTGCTAATAAATTAACAGAGAAATTGATAAAAGCAGGAATATCTGCAGCAGCAATTCACGGAAATAAAAGTCAGGGTGCAAGAACAAAAGCATTAAGAACTTTTAAAGACAATACCATTAAAGCATTGGTTGCAACAGATATTGCAGCACGTGGTTTAGATATTCCTTTATTACCACACGTTATTAACTTTGAATTACCAAATGTACCAGAAGATTATGTACATAGAATTGGTAGAACAGGTAGAGCAGGAGCAGCGGGAGAAGCAATTTCTTTAGTTTGTAGTGAAGAGACTGAGTACCAAAACGAAATTGAAAAATTACTAAAAGAGAAATTAAACACTTCTATTGTAGAAGGTTTTGAGCCTACAGATACGGCAGCTCCTAAAAGAGCAGCTTCGCAAAGTAAAGGTTCTTTTAATAAGAAAAATAAAGGTGGAAATTCTGGATCTTCTCAAGGAGATAAACCAAAAAGAAAACCTCATTTTAAAGGAAATAAACCCGCAGGTTCTACTTCTGGTAGAGGAAGAACGGGAGCGCCTAAAAAGAAACGTTTTTAGATACTAATTTCACGGATTTACACAAATTTTATTATCCTACAAGGTTGTTAACCTTGTAGGATTTTTACTTTTAAAGAACTATTCATACAACTCAATAACCACTAAGTCTGTTATTTGTTAATGCTTCGAAATGACAACTGTTGTTGTTTTTTTGCGTTCAGTTTTTGGTACACACAGTTTTGTTATTTCGAAATGAGCTTTTTAGCGATTGAGAAATCACATAAAGTTTAGTTGGTGTTGTGTGATCACTGTTATGGGATTTCTCAATACTTCGAAATGACAAGTATTGTGGCTCAGTTTTGTCTGATCACCGTTATGTTATTTCTCCTATTGTCGAAATGACAACTGTTGTTGTTTTTTTGCGTTCAGTTTTTGTTACACACAGTTTTGTCATTTCGAAATGAGCTTTTTAGAGATTGAGAAATCACATAAAGTATGGTTGGTGTTGTGTGATCACTGTTATGTGATTTCTACTATAGTCGAAATGATAACTGTTGTGTTTTTTTTTGCGTTAGGGATTGGAATGACATCCTTTTTGCTTTTTTGGCAAAAAGATACAACCTTTCGTCTTCGCTCAAGATAAATTACAAGCCCGCTCGAACGCCCAAAAAAGATAATACTGATTGGCTTTTATAGTATTAAAGATTTCTTTTGAAAAGAGAGTTTATAAAATTATTCGTTGTAAATATTTTGCCGACGAAATATTGTTACCTTTGTATTTCAACATAAATTTTTCAGTATGAAATACGATAAAATAGACTCAAAATTATTTATAAAAAATCGTAAAAATTTTGCTTCAGCAATGAAAGCAAATAGTATCGCGGTTTTTAATTCTAATGATATTTATCCGATTAGTGCAGACAGCACAATGCCTTTTGAGCAGCATAGAGATATTTTTTATCTAACTGGTGCAGATCAAGAAGAAACTGTGTTGCTTTTGTTTCCAGATTGCCCAAATGAAAATTATAGAGAGGTTTTATTTGTTAGAGAAACGAATGACCATATTGCGGTTTGGGAAGGAGAAAAACTAACCAAAGAGGCTGCTTTTGAAACAAGCGGAATTAAAACGGTTTTGTGGTTGCAAGATTTAGAAAAGGTGTTGTTTGAGATGTCTACCTACGCAGATACTTTTTATATAAATACCAATGAACATTATAGAGCTAATGTAGAAACAGAAACACGCGAAGATCGTTTTACAAAATGGTTGTTGGCAAAATATCCTGCACATGCAGTTGCTAAAAGTAACCCTATTTTACAGCGCTTACGTTCTGTAAAAGATCAGATTGAGTTAGATTTAATTCAGCATGCTTGTAATATTACAGAAAAAGGATTCCGTAGAATTTTACCTTTTATAAAACCTGGTGTTTGGGAATATGAAATTGAAGCAGAATTGTTGCACGAGTTTGTAAGAAATAGATCTAAAGGTTTTGCATACACGCCAATTATTGCAAGCGGAAATAACGCTAATGTTTTACATTATATAGAAAATAATAAAGAGTGTAAAGCGGGCGATTTAATTTTGTTTGATATTGCTGCAGAATTTTCTAATTATAAAAGTGATTTGTCTAGAACAGTGCCTGTTTCTGGTAAGTTTACAGACCGACAAAAAGCAGTTTACAATGCCGTAAATCATGTTAAGAAAGAAGCTACAAAATTATTAGTTACTGGAACTTTGTGGAAAGATTATCATGTAGAGGTTGGTGGAATTATGACGGCTGAATTGTTAAAACTAGGTTTGTTAGACAAGGCAGATGTACAAAATGAAGATAAAAATTGGCCTGCATATAAACAATATTTTATGCACGGAACGAGTCATCACATGGGGTTAGATACACATGATTATGGTTTGTTACATGAACCAATGCAAGCAAATATGGTGTTTACCGTAGAGCCAGGAATTTACATTCCGAAGGAAGGTTTTGGAATCCGTTTAGAAGATGATGTGGTTGTGCAGGAAAAAGGTGCACCTTTTAATTTAATGGGTAATATTCCTATTGAGGCTGAAGAAATTGAAGATTTAATGCAAGGTTAAATCTTATACTAAATATAAAAAGCGAGTTGTAAAACTCGCTTTTTTTGTGCTTTAAAGTTAATTGTTACTGCGTAACAAAATCAGTATCGCTTAAGGTGTTTAAAAATGAAATAAGGTTCTCTTTTTCATCCACTGTAAGTGGAATTTGATTATTGTTTTCTTTAAGAATCGGATCTAGATTATCTGCATCTAAAACGCCATTGTCTAAATAATCTAAGACTTCTTTTAAAGTAGCGAATTGACCAAAACTTCCGTAAGGTGCAGTGTATGCTATATTTCTTAAAGATGGAACACGAAAACGCATTAAATCGTTTAATTCTAGAGTAACCCTTGTACGTCCTGTTTCTTCTTGATCAGCATTTATTGGAAAGCCTATATTTCTATAACTTTGATCGGTAAACAATTCTGTACTGTGGCAACTTGCACATTTATTTTTAAAGGTTTGATAACCTTTCTCTTCATTTACAGTGAATGTTACGCCTTCATTTCTTTTTACTTTATCGTATTTACTATTGGCAGAAATTAAAGTGTATTCAAACTGAGCAATACTATTAAAAATTCTATTTCCAGTTATATTGTCATCCCCAAAAGTTTTATTGAATAAATTGATATAATCTTCGTCTTGTTCAATTTTACCAATTACTTCTAAAATAGAGGAGTCCATTTCTTCGGGTGTAATTATTGGCACAATTGGTTGATCTTCTAACTTTGATTTACTGCCTTCCCAATTATACACTTGCATAAATGCCATATTTTGCACAGGTGGTGCATTTCTAAGTCCAATTCGTCCTTCAATACCAATACCTTTTGCATTGTGATCTGCAAATGCATTTGCTTGTATATGACAACTAGCACATGAAATAGTGTTATCTGCACTCAGTTTTTTGTCGAAAAATAATTTTTTGCCTAATTCAACGCCATATTTTGTGGGTTTATTGGTATAAAATGAATTGTTTAATACCGGAAAATCTACAGGAATATTTATTGCTATTTCTGGATTATCAAAAACAAAGGGTTCATAAACATCTTCTTTAGTACAAGAAGATATTAATAGTATTATAAAAATATTCAGTAATAACTTTTTCATTTTAATTCTTTTAAAGAAGAGTCAGTTTTCTATATTATATTGAAAACTGACTCTTTTTATAGGTTTAGTTTTCTACACTTTCAATAGAAAACATTCCTTTAATGTCTGTATCGCCATTACCCGCCATATTATCAACATACTCTACCATTACATTAGGACTTACATGTTTAGTGGCAAAAGTTCCTGCAGTATAACCTTCCGTCGGAGTTTCTAAAGTAATTGTATTTATTCCACTTAGAACCTTATTAAAATCTGCTTTAATAGTAATTGTAGGAGAATTTTCGCCAACCATTGCATCTGTAGATAAATCTAAAGTAATATCTCTATAAGCATTACGAGCATGCACATCTGCATTATTCCAAGTACTTTCATCGTCTGGATCACCACCTAAAACACTACCAGTATGAATTGCTAAAGGAGCGTTGTCTACGCCATAAAAACCTTCAATTTGTGCAAAACGGTATCCTGTTGCCCAGAACCAGTGTATTGATAAATCTGCATTATAAAAAGAAGGAAAAAGTTCTTCATCTAAAGTGTTTAATGCTTCTTTTATTCCTAAACCAAATTTAATTTGTGTGTAATTAGCTGTTGGAATATCATTCAAAACATATTTTAATGTTGCTTCTTTAGATTGGTCAATAATAGTAGCTCCTTCATCTAAATTTTGAGTATTGTAAGGAAATTCTACACCTTCTGCGTTTACAAGACGAATGTTACTTATTACATATTTTAACTCTTCAAAATGGTGTACTTGTCCTTCTGTAGAAGTGTTTGTTGTTGCTTCTGCAGATGTTGCATCTCCCAAAACAATTGTTGTTGTTCCAAATGTATTATTAAACTCTAAGGTTACGTCGTTGGCAACCGGAATACCGTCTTCACTACAAGAAATTATTGATAATGAGACTAATGATGCTAAAAGGTACTTTTTTAAATTTTTCATGTGTATTAATTTTAATTGATGTCGTTATTTCTTGTTTAAAAATTGATTTTTAAAGACGTAAAAATGTTACGTCCCATTCTTGGGATATTTCCCCAATCTGCGTAAGTGCTGTAATATTCGTTTAATAAGTTTTCCGCACCTACTTGAAAAACCGTTTTGTAATTATTAATGTAAAAAGTATAATCTGCAGAAACATTAAAGTTTTTGTAAGATGGCGTTTCGTCTTCTCCGTATTCTGGACTGTAATTATTTTGTTTGAAATCACCATTTAATGCTGTTCCAAAACCAAAATTTTTATGAGAAAAATGCACCGAAGTTTGATAACTTAACGGACGAATAAATGGTAAATTCTTCTGATTATCATCTAAACCTCTTGCATAGGTTAACGTTCCTTTCCAATGTAATTTCTGTAAAATTGTGTACTTCGCATTCAGTGAGAAATTAAATAATGTGGCATAATCTAGAGAGGTATATCCTTTAACTCCTACAGATTGATAGTTCATAGGGCTCCCCAAACTTAAAATTCTACCAATTATATAATTCTGAATATAGAAGTAGTTTACTTTGGCATTGATACTTCCTTTTTCGTTTTCGAAGCCAGCACTCGCATTTACTTCATAGGAAATTTCATTTTTCAAATCCGGGTTTCCGATGTAATCATATCTATCGAAACTGTTATAAATATAATATCCATATCCTTCGGAAACAGAAGGCGCTCTATGACCGTAACCACCACCAATAGAAAAATTAAAATCACCTACATTTAAATGATAACTTGTATTTAAACTTGGTAAAAATCTTGTTTTTTCTTGTGGTGTTCCCGGGTGAAAAATCCAATTGAATTCTACATATTTAGAATAATTGTAATTGACACCTAGAGAGCCTCCAAAACTTAGTTGACTTGTATCAGAAATATCCCATAAATTACCTATTGAAAGTCCGGCATAGGTTGTTGTAACCCAAGGCCAACTGTAGGCAAACATAGTTCGCTCACTTCTGTCTTGCGGGTACATACGCATTTCTGCAATAGATAAATTATTGTAGGCGTTCAATTGTACTTCGGATGATAGATTACCTTTTTGCAGGTTTACTTTAGAAACCAAACCATACGTTGTACTCCAACCAGGCATGTCCATGTGAACCAAGTTTTCCGGACGTGTTGTATCATCCATATAATGTTCTATAGCATTAAAATACACTTTGGTATCCCACACTTTTACAATTCCTTTTTCAAAAAATTGTTTGTAGGCAACCGATGTAATTAATGCTCTAGACAAAGATAAATCCATTGGCAATGCAGGGAAGCCAACATTCTTTGCTCTATCAAAAATAGCGTCTGCTCTTAAAGATGATAAATCACCAGTTTTGTAGGCTATTCCTAAAGAAGCATTCAGTTTTTCGAACTGAGAATGTTGTACTTCGTCATTATTACCGTCAGTATAGTTTTCTGCTTTTCTGTTAGAAATACTACCATCTACTACTAATTTTTCACTAGAATAAGAGGCATTTGCAAGGTTAAAAAACTGTTTGTTATTTAACTCAAAGCCAGTTTGGAAAGCACCTTTGTAATTTTCCCCTAATTTAAATGCGGTACTTTTCCTTTTCAAATCGATGCTACCAGCTACTGTTGCTCCGTGCAAACTGCCCTCTTGTCCTGATTTTATATCAATATCAGATAAATTATTACTTTCTACATAAGATGTTATCGGATCCATTTTATCGGTACAAGCACCAAAAACATGCATGCCATCAATGGTAACTAAAGAACGTTCTGTACTCATATTGTTCAATAAAGGTTCCCAAGCGTAAGCGCCACGCTTTATAAAACTGATGTTGTCTGATGAGGCTAAAAATTCATCCACAGAAACCGCCATTTTCATGTCTGTTTCTATTTTCTTTTTTTTAGCCGCTACAATTATCACTTCCTCTAAGACGCCACCTAAACTATCTCTTTTTTTCTCAACAGTCTGTGCATTTGCTAGAGTTGCTAATAATAGGATTGCTATCGTTATTCCTTTCATATTTTTAAAATAAGATATCAATATGAAGTTCGCCTCTTTCTCCTTCTACTCCCGGAGTAAATTCGGTAGAAACTTCGTTTCCTTTTATTATTTGTTGGTTTTCATCTTTTAAAATGAAATTCAACGTCCAATTACCTGTCATTGTATAGTTTACAATTCCGTGATACAAACCATTATCTTGTTGTGTTAAATCTTCATTATTAGGTGATGAATGATTTCCCATAGAAGGTTCTGGCATTCTTGGATCTATGAACAAGGTGTAATTTTCTACAACGGAATAGGAAAACTGCGAAATATCAGGGAATTCTCCTGCAGCATTAGTTGGCTTATTGTATTTGTAAATACCAGCAACCAAATCGTTTTGTGCCACACGCGGACTTTGAGGTGCAACCAAAGCAATAAAATACTGCTCGTTATCATTGCCTGTAAAAGCCGTCATGTTGAGGTTCTTGTTGATTTGCTCTTCCACAGAAATATCTTGATTCACCTTGTGAGTTTCATTATTATCTGTAAAATTGATATACAACTGCCAAGCTACTGTAGAACTACTCTCATTTGTAAATACAACATATCCCTCGAAATATCCTTCGGTTGCATTGTATGCTAGATTATATGCATGCGGACAAGAAGATTTATTTCCATTCGCATCGGTCATAATTGGTAAAAAAGTAATTTCAGAATTATCGATGTTCTCACCTGTTTCTAATTTGGTGATGTTTAAATGAATTTCATTATAACCTTTATACAAAGTACCATTTAAAGCTTCTATGCTAACGCTGTAATCTCCATTATTTATGACAGTTACCTCTTCGAATTCAATATATTCTGTAGTTTCTACTTTTAATTCCGCTTCGTAATCCGTTTTATCCAACGTACAAGAAGTTATTACAATAAGAATTGCAATTACAATTAGATGTAAATGTTTCATTATTTTATGACTGTTTTATTAAAAAACTGTTGAAAAACTAGTAGCACCAAATAGATGGACAATTACTTATTTTAAGAAAGCGTATTGTGCATTATAAGGCAAGTGCAATTGTTATAATTGCATTCTTACTACTAAAAAGAAATGGTTAAGAAACAGGCTTACCAAACACCATATAAAGAGCTTTTGTTTAAAAAAAAACTTAACTGTGTTGTTTTTTACTATTAATTATTTCTAATTGATAGCACATAACTAGATACCTAATTAAATATAATTAAGCACCAATTATTTGGTGTATTGCGTTTCTTAGTATGAAGAAATTAAGCGAGTGGTGGGTGAAAAATAACATCCGTATGATGGAATTTATACGTGTTATTATAGGAAATATTTATTTTTAAATTTTCGTCATTAGACAATAGAACAGCATCCTTATGAGTTATTTCTTGAAAATAAACAATAGAAATTTCTATTTTAATTGATTTATTTTTTTCATTACCGCTGTCTGAATCTCCTGCCTTCACAATTTGTTTTGCTAAATGACATTTTCCGTTACAGTGTAATTCTGGAGTATCTCTATTTTCACAAAGCTCATTTTTAATATAATCGTAAAAAGCTGCATATTCCAATAATGGAAGCAAGGGCTTAGTAAGCAAGAATAGCGATAGAAAGATTGCTGCAATTTTCACGCCGCGAATATCTTTCTTTTTTTTAATTTTTCCTAATAATCAATAAAGACAAACTTATCCTTTTATATTTGTTAATTATTAGTATGTATTTGAGCTATTTATCTTAGTAATCTTCCGGTAGTATTTCCTTCTAGAATATTCATTACTTCTTTTTCGTTTGCATAATTGATATCCCCTAAATAAGTGTGTTTAATGGCGCAAGCAGCACTACCAAACTCCATAGCTTTGTAATCATCAAATTTTTGTAAACCATGAATAATACCGGCAGCAAAAGCATCACCAGTACCAATTCTATCTATAATATGTGTAATGTCTAAGTCTAAAGTTTCTTTAAATTCTTTACCATTCCACATTCTTGCTCTAATTTTGTGCCAAGAAGAATTAATGGAAGTTCTAATTTTATCAAACACTTTTTCTATTGTAGGATATTTTTCCATTAACTGTTTACTAGCTTCAATAAAATCTTCATTAGAATAAGAAAAACTGGTATCTAAAAGTTCATTAATTTCGTTAACACCACCAATAAAAATAGTAGAATAGTTCACTAATTCAGATAGAACTTCTCTTGAATCACCACCCCATTTCCATAAACCACTTCTGTAAGTTGGATCCGCAGAAATCCCCATACCCTTTTTCTGGGCAAGAATTAACCCTTCTTTTAACGTTTCATAACCACCTTCACAAAGCGCAGGTGTGATCCCTGTCCAATGAAACCATTTTCCTTTTTCTAAAGATTTTTCCCAGTCTACCATTTCTGGTTGAATTTCAGAAAAAGAAGAGTGAGACCTGTTGTAAGAAATAGAACTTGCTCTCATAACAGCACCAACTTCTAAAAAATAAACACCTAAAGGTCTGCTAGAGCGAATAATTGCAGAAGTGCTAACATCAAATTTTCTTAGAAAAGAAATAGCAGTATCACCTATAAAATCATCAGAAACACATGAAATATGTTTTACATCTTGTCCAAAATTTGCTACAGAAATACCTACATTTAATTCGGTACCACCAAAATAAAATTCTACTTGGTTAGATTGAATAAATTTTTTGTTTCCTGAAGGCGAAATTCGCATTAAAACCTCTCCAAATGTGATTATCTGATTCATGTTAAAAACTTTTATAAAGCAAAGATACTTTATAAAAAATAATTAAAAAGCTGTTTTATTTTTAATTATTTTAAAGTATTGTTGAATATATAGTAACGGTAAAACCTTTGTGGTAAAGAGATTTGGGTTATTCTAATTTTTGAATATCTCTTTTGTTAAAAAGAAAAAATGAATAAAACACGCAAAATCACGTCAATTGGTTAACCAGTTTTACACAGGTTAAGTTAAAACCAAAACTGTAAATCAAAAGATAATAAATATGTAATTATGCTCTTAAAGATGTGATAAAACGAATAGTATGATTGTTAAACATTTCTGGCTGTTCTACATTAACAACATGCCCACAATTTTCAATTACAAAAAGTGATGCCGTAACATGTATTGAAACAATGTTTTTTATAGAAGGTAAAAACAGATGATCTTCGGCTCCCATTACGTATAAAGTAGGAATCTGAATATCTTTTGTTCTAAAAAAACGGAGTAAAGGATTGATTTCTGAAGTTAATTTAAACCAACGTAAAAATTCTTTTTGATATAATTTCTTCGCTTCGTTTACAAACAGTAATCTAGATTTTTTATGATTTTTCTTTGGCATAATAATAAACGCAAAGAGTTTGTACAACATCATATAAGGCACCACAGATTTAAAGATATTACCAACTTTCATTAAAACCTGAGAGCGGAAATTCATTTTTATAATGGCACCTCCCATAATCATGCTTTTTACCAACTCTGGTCTTTTTTCGGCAAGATTTCTAATTAAAATAGTCCCTAAAGAAATACCAATAAAATGAGATTTTTTAATTTTTAAATGATCTATTACTTCAACAATATCTGCCGTAATAGAATCAAAAGTATATTTTGCTTTAAAAGTGTCTTTTAGTGTTGGTTTGCTATCTCCATGACCACGTAAATCTAAAATTAAAACATTAAAATGCTTTTTAAAATCTCGTACTTGTTTAAACCAAATAGAACTACTACCTCCTGCTCCATGAACAAAAGTAACCCACTCTGTAGCGGTGGTATGCGAATATAAGTAGTAGTTTAACAAAGGTTTATTTTTAAATTATATGAACAATCGAAATGCTAAAATAAGACATTTAATTTTGATGAAACTTTAAATTATTTATTAGGGTTTTTATTATTTATAAAAAACTGTTTTATTTTTTTTTGAATTTTCGTAGATTGCATAAATGGAAAAAGCTACACCAACACCAACAAATAGTAATAAGAAGAAATTTAATTACGACGATGAATTAAAAATATTGCACACAGAATTGGTGCACATGCAAGAATGGGTTAAAAACCAAGGTTTAAAAGTAGTGATCCTTTTTGAAGGAAGAGATGCTTCTGGAAAAGGAGGAACTATAAAACGTTTTACAGAGCCTTTAAACCCTAGAATTTGTAAAGTAGTTGCATTGGGTGTTCCTACCGAAAAAGAAAAGTCGCAATGGTATTTTCAACGTTATGTGCAATATTTACCTGCCGCAGGAGAAATCGTGTTGTTTGATAGAAGCTGGTACAACAGAGCAGGTGTAGAAAAAGTAATGGGTTTTTGTACAGATGATGAATATGATGAGTTTTTACGTTCTTGCCCAGAATTTGAACGCATGTTGGTAAGATCTGGCATTATTGTTTTAAAATATTGGTTTTCTGTTAGTGATGAAGAACAAGAAAGACGTTTTAAAAACCGTATTTCTAATCCTTTAAAAAGATGGAAATTTAGTCCGATGGATTTACAATCTCGTTCACGTTGGTTAGAGTATTCAAAAGCAAAAGATCAAATGTTTGCACATACAGACACCAAACAAGTGCCTTGGTTTGTAGTGAATTCAGAAAATAAAAAGAAAGCTAGGTTAAATTGTATTAGCCATATGTTAAGTAAGATTCCTTATGAACAAATGGATATTAAACCAATTGAGCTTCCGCCATTACCAGACGGTAAAGCGTATGTAAGACCACCAATGAATTACCAGACATTTGTACCAGAAAAGTTTTAGTAGCAAGGCGATAACCAAGGTTTTAAATCACTGATGATTTCCTTGAAATAAGAAATATTTGTTACGTAAATAACCTCGTACCCATTGGTACGAGGTTGTTTATTTAATAAAAAAGGCGAGCATTTCTGCTCGCCAATCACTACTTGAATTAAGGGAACTATTCTACTATTAAAGTATATTGTGGTGTTGGGTTTAAAGGACAGAAATACACATATTCACCTTTCTTAAGAGTTACTTCTTTAGAGCTTTCTTTGGTGTTGTTTTTTACTTGTGCAGTAACATACGCGTTTTTAATGTGCGCTTTTACATCTGCTTTTGGAGCTAAAACAAAACCTACATTATGACCTACATTGTTGTTTGCTACCTCAAAAACATAAGTTCCTTCAGATAATGTAAGTTGTTTCTGAGTAAACTCACCCTTGGTTTGTTCTAATGAAACTGTTTTTACTTCTTGTGCATTTGTATTGAATGCGAAACCTAAAACGATTACTAAAATTGCGATTACTTTTTTCATGATTGTTGTGTATTACTAATTATTATTAAAATTGATTATGTATTAAATTGTTGCTACTTCTAAGGTCTGCGCTACAGGAAAATCTACAGCCACATCTGTTGTTTTATGAAAGTAGTTGGTAATTGTAATTTCTCCTATTAAGATAATTGCATCTGCCAAGTTTCCTTTTGTATATCCGGCTGCATATAAGTTTTCTACAGTTTCTGGTGTTGCAGCTCCTCTGTTAAGTGCTACACTTCTTGCAAACTTTGCTAAGGCGTCTAATTTTGCGTCAAAAGAAGCATTTCCTGTTCTTAATTCTAAAATTTGATCTTCTGTAAAACCATTCATTTTACCAATTGCAGTGTGTGCAGATAAACAATAAACACATTCGTTTACTTGACTTACCGCTAAGTTGATTACTTCTTTTTCTTTAGCAGAAAAACTTGTTTTTCCTTGTCCTATTGCTAAAAAGTTACCCAATGCAGTTTCACTGTGTGCAAAGGCTGCGTATAAGTTGGGTACAAAACCTAATCCTTTTTCTAATTGGTTAAAAATTGCTTGGTTATTTTCTGATACTTCGTTTTTTGTTGGTACGTTAAATGTGCTCATAATTCTATTTTAAATTGTTTTATTATTAATTTTTAATTCTTCTTTTATATTATGCTTTGCATTCGCAAAGTTGTTGTTCTGGGTTTTGCTCGTCGTAGGTTTGGTAACCCCAACAGTTTGGGCATTGTGTGTTTTCTATTGTTTTCATAATTTTTGATTTTTTAATTGTTACTGTTTGACTCTGCAAAGATGCAACCGATAGTGACTTCAAAAATTGGACAAAAGTTCCTTTGATTTGGACTCGTTAAAAAGTTGCTTTTTTTTTGATGATTGCAGTGCTTATTTTAGTCTGTCTATTTTACTTCTTAAATTTCTTTCTGTAATTAAACCCGTATGTCTGTCTGCAGGTTCTCCGTTTTTAAAGAAAATTAGAGTTGGTATATTTCTTACGCTATACTTTGCTGCTAATTCAGGGTAGTCATCTACATTTATTTTTTTGATAATTACATCGTCTTTTAATTCGTCTGCTAATTTGTTGATGGTTGGTAATAACGTTTGACAAGGTCCACACCATTCTGCATAAAAATCGAACAATACATTGCTATTGTTTTCTATAATATTTTTTACGTCTATTTGTTCTAATTGAATTTCCATTTTTTCTTATTTTTTAGTTGCTGCTAACGCAGGATAAATTACTTGTTGTTGTGTGGTTATTGTTACACACTGCAAAGATGCAACCGAGATGAAGGTTTAAAAATGGACAAAAGTTCCTACTGTTTGGACTACGGAAAATAGTTGGCAAAAATTCACGCGTGAAGGATAGAGCAAGTTGTTTGAGCTCTTTTAAAGTTTGATAAAACTTTAAAAAGCGAGTTGCGAAAGCCTGACCTGATAAGGGCACGCCCAAGAAAATTAAAAAAATATTGAGTTAAGCCATAACAATAAACCACAGACTTGTCATTATGACAATAGGAGAAATCTCATAACAGTGATAATACAACACCAAGCAAACGTTATGAGATTTCTCTCAAAAGTTCGAAATGACAAAACTGAATGGAAAAAAATAAATCTTTTTACTACGTGTTTTAGAAGAAGTTTTTTATTGAAGCTGAGGTAAAATATAAACAGCTAATACTCCTTTTTAAACTGAAGAGGAGATTTAGAAATTGCTTTGGTAAAGAAACGTGTAAAATACGCAGGATCGTTAAAACCGAGTTCGAAAGCGATTTCTTTTACAGTTTTGTCTGTATAGATGAGTTGACGCTTCGCTTCTAATAAAATACGGTTCTTAATAAAGTCGGATGGCGTTTTTGCGCCTAACTTTTGAAAGTGTTTGCTAATCGATTTTGGCGAAAGTCCTAATCTGTTAGCGTAATCGGTTACGGAGTGCATGGTTCTAAAATTTTGTTCTACCAACAAACTAAAATCTTTAAAAAGACGTGTTTCGGTGTCTTCTTTAATTACATGATTCTCCTTTTTTACACGAACCGAAGAAATAATAAATTGCTTTAAATACGATTGTAACATATCATATTGTGCGGTTTCGTTTTGTTGAAATTCCTCAATTAAACTTTCTAAAATAAAGTTGAGTTTTGCCGTGTCCTTTTCACAAGGTTTTACAAACGGAGTTTCATAAATATTGTTGAACAGAATTCCGTTACACGCCACTTCTTGATCGTGGGTTTGTATGCAGTAAAAATCACGCACAAAAGTAAGTTTGTAGGCGGTTTTTATTTGCTCGGAATCTACCGTAAAAACTTGCCCTGGAGACAAGAAAAATAGCACATTGTCTTCAAAAGTATATTGTTCAAAATCGATATTATAGGTTCCTTTTCCTTCTTGAATCCAATAAATAGAGTAGGCGTTCTGTTGCACAGAATGATCTATGGTGCACGCTTTTTCAAACTGAACGGTACTTACAGAAAAGGTTTCTTTAAAGGAATACTTTACAATGTCTTGGACTGCCATATTTTGTTTTGTCTGTTGGTCGTAAAAATAGCTATAAACTTTACGTTTTATTTCTAAATGTAAAATTTCTTCAATTTAAAAATAAATAAATTTATTGACCTACATCAAATAATTTTACTTGAGACAATATTAATTTTGCTTTCCTAAATTAAATATAATTTAAAATGGTACTTACAGAATTAGATACATTAAGAATGTTTGGAAATGATAGTAAAGAGCGATTAGAAAAAGCGCTTATACATCTTCAAAATGGAAATGGAATTATCTTAATGGATGATGAGGATAGGGAAAATGAAGGAGATTTGGTATTCTCTGCACATCATATGACCAATAATCAAATGGCACTTATGATTCGTAAATGTAGTGGTATTGTTTGTCTTTGTTTACCTAATGAAAAAGCAGATGCATTAGAGCTGCCTTATATGGTAAAAGAAAATACAAGTAGCTACCAAACTCCTTTTACAGTTTCAATTGAAGCCAAGGAAGGCGTTACTACAGGAGTTTCTGCTAAAGATAGGTTAACAACAATAAAAGCTGCGAGTAAAGAAAATGCTACAAGCAATGATTTAGCAAAACCCGGACATATTTTTCCTTTAAGAGCCAAAGACAATGGTGTTTTAGAAAGAAAAGGTCATACGGAAGGAAGCGTAGATTTAATGAAATTAGCGGGTTTAAAACCAGAAGCTGTACTGTGTGAATTAATGAACGATGATGGAACAATGGCGAAAATTGACACCATTTTAGAGTTTGCAAATGAACATAATTTGATAGTACTATCTATACAAGATATTATTCATTATCGTAAATTTGTAAGAGACTACAAATAGATGACAGACAATATAGAGCTCACGAATTTTATAAAAAAGAACATACATATTGATGATGAAGATTTGAAAATTGTGTTGTCTTATTTTAAAGCAATTAAAAAAAAGAAAAACGAAATTTTACTTTCTAATGGGAAAAATAGTCAGGTTAGTTACTTTGTAAAAAAAGGTTGCTTAAGGCTATTTTACATAAATGAGGAAGGAAAAGACGTTACGCGTTATATTGCTTTTGAAAATCAGTTTGCTACAGAATTGGTTAGTTTCATTACTAATGAACCTGCGCAAGAAACGATTCAAGTTATTGAAAATAGTGAACTTCTATACATAACTCATGATGATTTTAGACATCTTATGACCATTGTTCCTAAATGGAAAGATTTTTATAGTATCTATTTAGAAAAGGCATATGTAAATAATTCTAAGAGATTAATCTCATTTACGACACTAGATGCATCAGAAAGATACAAGCAATTATTCAAGATAAATCCTAACATTGTAAAACGTTTACCAAACAAAATTGTAGCTTCTTATATTAATATTTCTCAAGAAACGTTGAGTAGGATAAAATCTAAAATTTAATTATAAAATGTGATCAAAACATGAATTTACGATGTCTTGAACTGCCATATTTTGTTTTGTGGTTGGTTGGTCGTTAAAAGTATTAGAAACTTTACGTATAATCTCATTTGCTTCTAAATTTTTTTAAATTACCTTTCAAAATTGTTAATTTAAGTCATTAAAACAATAATACACACTCTTAAAGCTATGAAGAAACTATCTATTTTATATGGACTCCTTTTTTTTACAATTCTCTTTTTTAGTTGTAGTAATGTTGATGATGAACTTTCTTTAAATGATACTTTTTTTGATGGTGCACAAACATCTGCAACAGATGCACAGTTAGAAGGAAAATGGTCTATTTATCAAATTAAATATGAAAAAAAAATAATTGATGTTCCAGCATCAGTTAAAAATTGTGGAAGGGACTTTTTTAATTTTCAGTCAGCAGAGAGATTTAAAGAATATGTTTTTGTAAATAGTGAATGTACACCACAAATAAGTGAATTAAACTGGTCTTTATCTAATGGAATTATAACATTTAATACTGGTTTAGAAACAGATCAATGGGTTATAACTGAATTAACATCTAATCGTTTGGTTTTTAAACTTCAATTAGATGTTGATTCTGACGGAGAATTAGAAGTTTATCAAACAATATGCAATCGTTACGAACCCCCAACAGAGTTTTATTCTGGTAATTTTTTTTGGGATAGCACAGTAAGCAACCAAGATAAAATATTACTACAATGGGATGAGTATAAAGGTTATAATGAATTTGAAAAGTATGAGATTTATAGATTATCTGAAGGTTGTAATACTAATAACCTTGAGCTAATTACAACCATTACAGATGTTAATGTTGCCACTTTTGTAGACGAAAATCCCCCGGCTATAAATGAAGTTTGTTATCTATTTAAAATACATACAGATAAAGGTCTTCTAGAAAGTATTTCTGCTGTAGCACAAACAGATTATATTAAAGTACCTTCTGTTAATCTTTCTGTTCAAAAGTTAAATAGCGCTACCGTTAATCTTAATTGGGATCAATATGAAGGTTACTACTTTTCTCACTACAAAATAACTGTTCGTAACTACTCCTCAGGTTCTGGAGGTGGATACCAAGAAGAAGAATTAGCTTCTATTGACGATATTAAAACCACAAATTATTCTACAGAACTTCCTTATTTTAATAATCCTGTTTTTGTTATTTCTGTTTATAATATTTTTGGCTCTAGAAATGACTATGTAATTGAAGGTAATAATCAACAAACTACAAATTTTACAAGAGAAGAGATATTACCTGTAAATTCAATAAAATTTTTGGCCTTTTCTCCCGACGAAACAATATTGTACTATTCTGATAATTCTGATTTATACAGATATAATTATGCTACAAATACAGTTGAAAATTCTATTGAACTTAATAGTTCTTCAATTATTTTTATTAAAGTATTTAAATCATCTTTTGGGACTGAAGTAATTGTTAATATAGGTGGCACCATTGCTGTTTATGACGTCAATTTAAATTTTAAATACAATTTAAATCTAGAAGTAGACGTTTTTTTTAGTCCAGATCATCTTATTGTTAATGAAGATGGTTATTGGTTAGCTACTGATAGAGAAAAATTATATTCCTTTGCAAGGACAGGTAATAACTTAAAATTAATTAGTACTAATAATCTATACAACAACGATTTTAGTTCTAGTGAAATTAATATAATTGATTTAGGTGAGAACAGAATATTAGCAGCAAATAGAACAAAATCTCAAAATCTTATTGTCGAAATTAATTCTGATGGAGAATTATCAAGTAATTCTACTTTAGTTGACTTAAATATAACACCTCTATGGAAAAATAACTACCCATTTTCTAAGGCTAAGAGTTATCTTATAAATACAGGAAATAACACTGTATATGATACAAACAATTATAATCTAATATCAACTTTAAACCAAGATTTCTTTCCTACGAATATCAGCAATGATGGTTCGTTAATTTTAGGTACAAATAATAATCCAAATTCTTTTGGAAACTATTTTCATGAAAAGAAAGTTAGAACATTGAGTTATCCTTCGTTTGTTAAACAAGAGTATGAATCAAAAGGGTATCCACATTTTATTTTTCAAAATCATTTAGGACAGTTGATCTCAATTTCTAAAGGATTGGTTGGAGATCTTGATTTTAGTGCAGTAAAAAAAGATATATTTATTGAAGTAATTGAATAAAAAAGATACTTTGTTACAAAGAATAAGGTTAATTGTACATGCTTTTTATAATTAAACAATATTTACATAAAATTAAAAAGTAGATAACAATTAATGTGAGTAAATTTATATAAAAAACTCTCTTAAAATAAAAAGGGGTAAATGAATACATCATTTACCCCTTTTACAATTCATAGCAATTTTTAATTTCCCTTTTCAAAAGATTTAACTATTATAACAATAATATACTATGTAAAAAGATTAATTTTAAATAAAGAATACGCGATACTTTTGCGTATTCTTTATTTTTATAAAATTTATCTCCCTAATATAAATTTTATAATTACTGTTATTTAGAATTTTTTATAGCCATATTACCAATAATTTTTTTTAAACAATTCTACACTCCAAAAACCCAGTATTTAAATACCTTTCGGTTTTTGGATCTACACCTTAATCTCTCATAAAAGCAACATGTACTTTTCCTTTTCATCCATTGGATTAGAAAATATGGTACTAATTATAACAGACAAATCATCAGCAATATATTCGCTTTTCACATTCGTAGAATGTTTAAATTTCAACGCTAGCATATGTAGATTATAATTTTCAAAAATAGAATTGTCAAAAAGACAAACAAAGTCTATTTCAAGGAAAATTGAAAAGAGTTTATGAAAAATTAATTGTAGTAATTTACAATAGATTGAAGGTGTTCTTTAAAATTATCTACCACAGATTTTGGTGAAATAATTTTAATCCATTGGTTAAACTTTAGCATCTCCATTATAAACTCGTAATTTGGTTTGAGTTCAAGTTCAATCGTTCCCCAAATATCAGGATCAGCGTAATCTAACGCCTCTGAATTCCATTTTACAGGCTCAACAATAAGACGCTGACTAGCGTGTATTGGTTTGCTTATCAGGTATTTTAAATGGTGATTGGTAACTTGTAGTATAATTTTCTCTGCTTTTGTTTCATTATTTAAAATACCAATTGCATCTTTAAAATAAGCATTATGATCAAAAGGAATTGCTTCTAATATTTTTCTTTTAAAGATTCTAATTTCCTGTAAACGTTCATCTAAACAAAATGACGTAATTTTAGCATTTACAGGGCAATATGCAAGCAAATACCAGGCTTTATCTTTTTCTTTTAAATGTAAAGGTTGGAAGGCTTTTTTACTAATTTCTTCAAAATGATTATCATCATACCAGCCTTTGTAACTTATATGAATTACATACTTGTTTTCTATGGCATTAATTAGCCCTAACAAATCTAACTTACTATTTAATGAAGATTTTTCTGTAGCTACACAAGAATGATTTTCTGATGCTTTTTTACTTATTAATAAGTGTTCGCATCTATTAAAAATATCTGTAATTTCTTCGGATACATTACCACTTTTAACAAAATATCCATAGCCTCTTTTTAATGAAATATAAACGCCAAACTCCTTTTTAATAAAATCCAAATCTCTATGAACCGTTTTTGGACTGTTGGAATTTAATTTACTTAAAAATTCATTTTCAATAAATTCTGATTGTTTGTCCTGTAGTTTTTGTTGAAGTTCTTTATGCGTTACATAAAAATCATTATCCACACCAAAAGCTTTTGGATTTGTAATAATTTTTAAGATATAGTAGCGCCTTAGAAACTCTGGAGACATTTTAATAATTTAGGCTACAAGATTACAAAAAAAGTTTAATCTTTATACATTCAATTCTATAATAGATACCTGTGCTTTTTAGTAAACAAGATTTTCTTAATACAAAGTGGTTTATTACCGAAAAATTGATTCAGTTACTTGTTGGTATCTTTATTATTCCTAAAATTTTTAATGCACTTGGTGTTTTAAATATTGGGAAACTTAAGTTTGCTGAAACATTTATTGCCTTTTTTGCACCTGTATTATTTTTAGGATTATCTGCAATTTGTATTCGAGAGATCATTTTTAATCCGAAAAAAACAAAAGAAATTTTAGTAACTGCTTTCTACTTGCGTCTTTTTAGCTGGATTTTATTTTTTTTAGGACTTTTAATTTACAATTACTTTTATAATAGTAACGAACTATTTTGGCTTTACTTTTTAATTGGTTTTAGTTATTTTATAAGGATTACAGACGTTTTCGAATATTATTTTTATGCTATTAAAAAAACGAATTATATTTTTATAAGTAAAATTTCAAGCTTATTTTGTATTGTTTTGTTGCAATATTATGGCGTTGAACATCAACTTGGAATTCAATATTTTGCATCACTTTTAATTATTGATTTTTTATTGCAAGGAATTATTTACGGCTTTATTTTTATTACTAAAACGGCTATCAAACTTAAAAATAAATATTTTTCTGTATTGATGGCAAAATATTTACTAAAAAACTCTTATCCTTTAATACTTTCAAATTTATTAGTATCTCTCTACATTTCTATTGATGATTTTATTTTAAAATACTATTTTGGAGATGCTGCAATAGGTCTTTTCGCTACCATTGATTTTTTAGTTATTGCTCTTACCTGGAGTATTGGTTTTTCAATAATTAACGCATTATATCCATCTTTGGCAGAATCTTATAAAACGGATATCAATATATATCAGAAAAAAATAAGTGCTTTGTATAAATACATGCTATTATTAGGAGTTCTAATAGGATTATTTTACTCCTTTTTTGGAACCTCTATTTTAACCACTTTTTTTAATGAAAGTTATGCTTCTATCGCTACGCCGCTAAAAATATTTAGTTGGTCGCCAATATTCATTTTTCTGGGAATGGTTTTTGAAAAACACCTCATCAATAGTAATCAACTTAAAAAAAATGTATATCGATTTATGATAGGTTGTTTTGTAAACTTAATTTTAGGCCTTCTTTTAATTCCTACTTACAAAATAATGGGAGCCGCAATTTCGATGCTTTTTAGCCATTTTATCACCAATTTAGGGTTTATAATTTTTGATGGTAAAAATAGAAATCATTTAAAATTTATTTTTCTTAAATAAGGTTATAATTTCTTAAAATTAAGGAATCTATTTAGTTTTCTAATAAATCAAAGCAGTTTCCAACAAGTATTAATTTGTTTTATTTGGAATTAAATTTAACAAAACAAAAACCAACAAAGCAGGCAACACCCAACCCAAACTATGTTCTGCAAGCGGAATAAAACTTTTAATGCCGGTTAAGTTTTCTCTTGGAATGATAAAGCCTAAAAAATCTGGAATACTAAAGATAAAAGTCACAATTACAACACCTCTAAAAACCAATTTAGAAGCGTATTTTTCTGGTACCACATTTAGTAAAATCAATACAATTGTTATTGGGTAGACAAACATTAATGCAGGCACAGCAACATCAATAATAAAACCAACATCATTACTACCAACAACGATTCCTATAAGCGCACAAACTAAGGCGGTAATTGTATAAGCTATATTAGAATTATTACAGATTCCTCTTACATAATCTGCTGTTCCAGTTATTATACCAATGGCCGTTGTAAAACACGCTAAAGCAACTAAAACACTTAAAAAGGTGGCTCCTAAATGACCTAAAGTTTGTGAACTTAAACCAGATAGAATTTCAATTCTTGTCGCATTTTCTGCAAATGTTGAAGAGAATAAAGATCCGCTTAAAATTAAACCTCCATAGATTAATAATAAACCAGCTCCTGCAATTATTCCTGCCTTGGTAATTAATTCTTTTTTTGCATCAAAAGTTGTGTGGCCACGTAAATTTAAAGAGATAATAATTACGGCTCCAAGAATTACACCTGCAATGGCATCGAATGTTTGATACCCTTCTAATAACCCGTCTACAAAAGGATGTTTAAATCCTGAAGGAGTTATGCTTCCAGGAGAAGTAAAAAAAGCAATTCCTATAGTTGCTAATAGAATAGTGACAATTATTGGTGTTAAAAACTCACCTATTAAGCTAATTATTTTAGAACGATTTACTGCAAATAGAAATACCAAAACAAAATAAATAATACTTGTTACTAGTGCAGACGAATTAAAAAATGGTTGAATTGCTATTTCATGCGTTACGGCAGCAGTTCTTGGAGACGGTATAGCAATGGCAATTATGTAAATTAAAATACAATAAATAGTACTAAAAAGTGGTGAAACTTTTTTGCCGAAATCATACAAAGTTCCTTGTAATCTAGCGTGTGCAAAAATGGCTAAAACGGGAATAACAATTGCTGTTAATACAAATCCTAAAACTACAATCCACCAATCTGGACCTGCTTTTACTCCTAAAGATGTTGGTAAAATTAAATTTCCTGCTCCAAAAAAGAGTGAAAATAATGCAAAACCGGCAACCCAAATTTCTTTTGTTTTATTCAATTTAGTTTACTTTTTTCAAGTTTAAATGATTAAAGTCGAAACTAAAATCTGTAATTGGTGCAATAAATTTCATGGTTGCTCCGGTGGTGTTTCCTTTTTCATCAAAAGAAAATAGTACAAAAACATCGGCATCATAACTTCTATTGTTCCATTTAGCAACGTAGGTTGTTTGGTTGTAAGGTAATAATTCACCAAATAAAGTAGCCGAACGCTCACATTTTATACTGTAAGAGTTTCCATCATTAGAGATGATGATATTTCCAAACCAAGCATCGTTATAAGTACCTACAATTTGATTTGGTTTCGGTAGGCTTTTATCAGCTTTAGCTAATTCTACTTTACTATAAACACTTGCTTTTATACTATCGTTGTATTTTAAATATTTGATATTATTGGTTCCTAATTTTTCTAACCAGTTTCTGTCTTTATAACCTAAATAAGAATCTTTAATGGTATTTGTAACGGTATTAAAAGCACTTCCGTTCATTTGGTTGGTTAACACAACAATTGCCAAATCTAAATCTGGAATCATGGTAAACTGAGTAACGGTACCAATTAAACCACCTGTATGATATACTTGTTTGTATCCGCCTTTTACATCGGTTAAAAACCAACCTAAACCGTAACCTCTAAAATTAGAATTATAAGAATCATTTTTTCTAACTTTTAAAGGAGTTTGTAATTGCCAAAGTTCGTGAAATTGAGTTTCACTTAACAAACGTTTTCCGTTTTCGGTTACACCGTCATTCATTAAAAATTTTGCCCACGTAAGCATGTCGTTTACGTTACTTACAATTCCTCCAGCAGGATTTGCTGTTTCGCTCCAATCGTGCGGAATCTGAATTACTTTACCATCTGCTCGCGTATGTGCATCAATAATATTTGTTCTGTTTGTAACTCTATTGTAAGACGCTTTACTATTTGTCATACCAACAGGTTTCATAATTTTAGTTTCAATAAACTCTTCCCAGGTAAGTCCGCTTATTCGTTTTAAAACTTCACCAGCAATAATAAACATATTGTTGTTGTATTTAAAATCGGTTCTAAATTTACTCGATGGTTTTAAATATTTTATATTCTTGATGATATCTGCCGTAGTAAAATCATTATTTTCTGGTAAAAACATTAAATCTCCAGCCCCTAAATCTAAACCACTTCTGTGCGTTACTAAATCTCTAACTGTAAAATTTTGGGTAATCCAAGCATCGTACATTTCAAATTCCGGAATGTATGTACGCACTTTATCATCCCAATCTAGTTTTCCTTCATCTACCATCATTGCCAAAGCAAAACAAGTAAACCCTTTACTGTTAGAAGCAATGCCAACCAAAGTATTTTCATTCATGTCTTTTTTAGTGGTTAAAGAACGAACTCCGTGTCCTTTAGCATATACTATTTTCCCATCTTTTAAAATTCCGACAGAAATACCCGGAACATCAAAAGTTTTTAAGGTTTTTTCTATTAGATTATCTAGTTTTTTTTCTGGTATTTGTGCGTTTAATGTTAATGAAATAACGAAAAGTACAAGAAGAGTTACTTTTTTTAAAAACATAGGATTTGTGGTGTTAAATTCAGTTCAAATATAGTAAATACTTTATGATGTTTATCGATTGTAAAAACGAATCAAATACTATCTTTGTTAAGATGATTTTAGACTATAAAAACGCAAATATTTTTTATACAGATCAAGGAAAAGGAACTGCTGTAGTTCTTATTCATGGTTTTTTAGAGAATTCCACTATGTGGGATAAAATTGTTCCTGAACTCACTAAAAGAAACCGAGTAATTACTATTGATCTATTAGGTCATGGAAAGTCTGATTGTTTAGGCTATGTCCATTCTATGGGGTTATTTGCAGAAACTGTAGAAGCTGTTTTAAAGCATTTAAAAATCAGAAAATATATTTTGGTTGGCCATTCTCTAGGAGGTTATATTTCTTTAGCTTTTGCCAAAATTAATCCTTCTAAAATAAAAGGATTGTGCTTGTTAAATTCAACTTCTAATGAAGATTCTGAAGAACGAAAAAAAATAAGAATTAGAGCAAATAAAATGGTTCAAAATAATTTTGAATCTATGGTGAAAATGTCGATTTCAAATTTATTTAATCAAGAGAATTTATTAAAATTTAATAAAGAAATTGAAGCTGTAAAAAAAGAAGCTTTACAAACCTCTTTGCAAGGTTATGTTGCTGCGAATGAAGGAATGAAAAATCGTGAGAACTTAAATCAATTTTTAAAAGAAAGTAATTTTAGAAAGTTGATTATTGTTGGAGAGAAAGATCTTGTTTTAGATTTAGATTCTTCTAAAAAAGAGGCTAACAAAACAAATTCTGAGTTAATTGTTTTTCCTGACGGACATATGAGTCATATTGAAAATAAGATTGCACTGATTTCTACCTTAAAAAAATTTATAAAAAGCTGCTAATTTTAACCTTTATTTTATCATTTACTGTAATTTTATAAGAATTTGTTCGACTATCTTTAAAAATCAATCGAATGAAACATTTTCTACTATTCCTTTTTTTAGGGGCTTCCACTCTTTTATCTGCTCAACAAATAGATTATAACACTAAAAAAGGTTTTGTGGCGGATGGCTATGATGTGGTCTCTTACTTTGTAGATCATAAACCGGTAGAAGGTAAAAAGAAATTTATAACGACTTATGATGGTGCTAAATTTCAATTTTCTTCAGAAAACAATTTAAAGATGTTTACGGGAAATCCTAAAAAATACATCCCACAATGTGGTGGTTTTTGTGCTTATGCAATTGCTACTAGAAATGAAAGAAAAGAGATAGACCCAGAAACTTTTGAAATTAGAGATGGTAAATTATATTTATTTTACAATAAATGGTTTTCAAATAAACTAGAAAGTTGGTTAGAAGAAGATACAGCAAAACTTCAAAAAGATGCAGCTAATAATTGGGCAAAATTAAAGAACAAAAAAAACTAAAATGAAAAAAATTTCAATTCTTTTTTTATTGATTTCATTCACCGCCTTTGCACAAAAAAATAATTATAATACTAAAAAAGGTTACGTAGTAGAAGGTTATGATGTGGTTTCTTATTTCGATAATATTGCAGAGAAAGGAAATAAAAAGTTTGTAACAAATTACGATGGTGTGCAATTTAAGTTTGTATCTAAAGAAAATTTAGAAATTTTCAATAAATCACCTAAAAAATATATTCCTGCTTATGGAGGTTATTGTGCATACGCCATTGGGGTAAAAGGAGAAAAGGTTTCTATAGATCCGGAAACTTTTGAGGTTAGAGATGGAAAATTATATTTATTTTACAATTCTTGGGGGATAAATACCTTAGAATTATGGCAAAAAGAAGGGGCAGAGATGCTAAGAGATAAAGCAGATAAAAACTGGTTAACAATTAATGAATAATGAAGATTGAAAGCAATATCGGGGGATGTTGTGAATGTTGTAGCAAAAAAAAGAGCTGAATTTATTCAGCTCTTTTTTATATTTATCTCTTATGTCATTTTGAAATGAGCATTTTTAGCGATTTAGAAATTTCTTTGGCTAGCGCTTTTACTTTCCGTCAAAATTACTTTAAAATTTAGTAATGTTTGGAAATAGAATCTAAATAGATTCGTGTTTTATTCAACAACTAGTAGATAATATGTTTTTTTACCACGTTGTAATAACACATATTTATTTGCAATTAAATCTTCTTTCGTAATAGAATAATCTTCTTTTACTTTTTCTTTATTTACAGAAATTGCATTTTCCTTTAATGCTCTTCTAGCGTCTCCGTTAGATTTTAAGAAGTCTGTTTTAGCTGCTAATGCACCAATCATATCTAAACCCTCCTCAATATCTGTAGTAGATACTGTTGCTTGTGGTACGCCATCAAAAACATCTAAAAATGTTTGTTCATCTAAAGACTTTAAATCAGAAGCCGTAGATTTACCAAATAAAATATTAGAAGCTTTTAAAGCATTTTCATAAGCTTCTTTACCATGTGTTAAAATAGTAACTTCTTCCCCTAATTTTTTCTGTAACAAACGTAAATGCGGATTTTCTTTATGCTCAGCAATTAAGTTTTCTACAGTTTCTTTGTCTAAAAATGTAAACTTTTTAATAAAGTTCTCTGCATCTTCATCCGAAGAGTTTAACCAATATTGGTAGTATTTGTATGGAGAAGTTCTATCTGTATTTAACCAAACATTTCCGCCTTCTGTTTTACCAAATTTGGTTCCGTCTGCTTTTGTTACTAAAGGAACGGTAATTGCGTATGCTTTTCCTTGTGCTTTTCTACGAATTAATTCTGTACCTGTGGTAATATTTCCCCACTGATCTGAACCACCCATTTGCAGTCTACAATTTTTTTCTTGGTATAAGTGATAAAAATCGTACCCTTGAAATAATTGATATGTAAATTCGGTAAAACTCATACCAACAGAAGATTCAGAACTCAAACGTTTCTTCACAGAATCTTTAGCCATCATGTAGTTTACAGTAATGTGTTTCCCTGTATCTCTTACAAAATCGATTAATGAAATATCTTTCATCCAATCGTAATTGTTTACCAATTCTGCTTTGTTTTCTGCAGCAGCATCAAAGTCTAAAAAACGTTCTAGATTTTCTCTAACACCAGCAACATTTTTTGCCAAAGTAGCTTCATCTAACAAATTACGTTCAGCAGATTTTCCAGAAGGATCACCAACCATACCAGTTGCTCCACCAATTAATGCAATAGGATTATGACCTGCATTTTGAAAGTGTTTTAAAATGAAAATTTGCACCAAACTACCAATATGTAGTGAGTCTGCAGTTGGGTCAAAACCAATATAACCGGCTGTTTTATTTTTTAATAAATAGTCTTCTGTATCTGGCATAATATCATGCAATAATCCACGCCAGCGTAATTCTTCAACAAAATTTGTCATTATAAGTCTAAATTAATTCAATTCATAATACGAATGTCAAATTGAGCTTGTCGAAGTTTTTGTGTATTGATATAATAAAATATCAATTTCGATAAGCTAAATCTGACATCTTTTAGCAATTAATCATTTGCTATTTTCATTGTGCAAAGATAAACTTATCAATGAAAAAATCATAAATTCGCCGTATGATTTTAGTTACCGGAGGAACAGGTTTAGTAGGCGCACATTTGTTGTATCATTTAGTTAAGAATGATGAAAAAATACGTGCTATTTACCGTTCTGAAGAAAAAATAAAATTGGTTGAGAAAGTTTTTTCTTTTTATTCGGACGATGTTACTCTAATTTCTAAAATAGAATGGTTTAAGGCAGATATTACAGAGGTTCCAGCAATGATACCTGCTTTTATGGGCATTAATAAAGTGTATCACTGTGCTGCGCTAGTTTCTTTTAATCCGAAAGATTATAGGCAAATGAGAAAAACTAATATTTATGGTACAGCTAATGTTGTAAATCTTTCTATTGATGCAAAAGTTAGTAAAATTTGTTTTGTAGGCTCTATTGCTTCTGTGGGAGATTCTCTTAACGGAAGCCTTATTAACGAAGAAAATGAGTGGAACCCCGAAACGGATAATAGTGGGTACTCAATTACCAAGTTTGGTGCAGAAATGGAGGTTTGGCGGGCGAGCCAAGAAGGAGTAGATGTGGTTATTGTAAACCCTGGTGTTATTTTAGGGAGTGGTTTTTTTACAGCTGGTTCAGGTAAATTATTTTCTAAGATGTATAACGGATTCAAATATTATACAGAAGGAATTACTGGTTTTGTTGGAGTGAAAGATGTTGTGGAAGTAATGATAAAATTGACGGATTCTAGTATTAAAAATGAACGTTTTATTTTAGTATCAGAAAATAAATCTTTTAAAGATGTTTTTTATTCTATGGCAGATGCTTTTGGTAAAAAAAGACCTTTTATAAAAATAAAGCCTTGGCAAACGGCTGTTTCTTGGAGGATTTCTCGGTTATTATCTTTAGTTACAGGAAGAGAGCCTTTATTAAGTAAATATTCAGCCAGAAGTGCACATTCAATTTCTAAATATTCAGCAGAAAAAATTGAAAGAAGTTTGTCTTTTCAGTTTGAAAAAATTGATGTTGTAATTAAAAAGGTATGCGAAAAATATGTTAATTCTTCTTTTTAAGCATCTTTTTACTAGGCTCTAAATCTTGTTTAGTTATTTCTAAAGTGTCTATTTCTTTCAGTTTTAAAGAAGATTTTATAGAATCTCTTCTAATAGAATCTTTTTGCTTGCTTAAGTTACTATAAAAATCTTTTTGTTTTACTAGGTTCTTTTTAACATCAGTAAATATTTCTTCATATAAGTCTATTTTTGAAATATAGTAGAAATTACTTTTTTGAAAACGAAGGCTATCAATTTTATATTTCTCATAAATAAAAGGCATGTAATTAATCTTCTTTTGCTCGTTTATGTTTTTTACATATTTCGCAGAAGAAGCAATCATCATATCTCCAAGCAATAGCGTCATGGTATCTCTAGGAATGAGGTCTTCTGGTTTTTTAAAAATGGTGTTACTTGTGCAAGAAACCAAGAAAGTAAGAATCAATAAATAACTTAATTTTTTCATATTAACGATTAAAAGTTAAGCGTTTACCTTTAATATCATCATTAAACACACCTTCATTATAAATTAAATTTCCATTTACAAAAGTATGAGAAATTGTTGATGAAAAAGTAGTGCCTTCAAAAGGAGACCATCCACATTTATAAAGGATATTATCTTTAGAAACTGTTTGTGGTTTGTTGGTGTCAATTAAAACGATATCTGCAAAATATCCTTCTTTTATAAAGCCACGTTTTTTAATTTGGAATAATTTAGCGGGATTATGGCTCATTTTTTCAACTAATTTTTCAATAGGAATAACACCTTCTTTTACTTTTTCTAAAAGTGCAATAACTGCATGTTGCACTAAAGGTCCTCCACTTGGAGCTTTTGTATACACATTTGTTTTTTCTTCTAAAGTATGAGGCGCATGGTCTGTTGCTAAAACATCAATTCTGTCGTCTAGTAATGCTTCCCATAAGCCAAGTCTGTCTTTTTCTGTTTTTACTGCCGGATTCCATTTAATATGTGTTCCTTTATCTGCGTAATCTTTATCTGAAAACCATAAATGATGCACACAAACTTCTGCGGTAATTTGTTTTTCTTCTAACGGAATATCATTTCTAAAAAGTTTGGTTTCTTTAGCTGTTGATACATGAAAAATATGCAATCTTGCACCCGTTTTCTTTGCCAATTCAATTGCTTTAGAAGATGATAAATAACAAGCCTCCTCACTTCTAATAATTGGATGGTATTTTACAGGAATATCATCACCATATTTGTCTATAAATTCTTGTGTATTTTTTCTAATCGTAGCTTCATCTTCACAATGCACAGAAATAATCATTTTTGTTGATGAAAATATTTTTTCTAGAATTTCTTCGTTATCAACCAACATATTTCCTGTAGAAGAACCCAAGAATAATTTAATTCCGGCTACTTTTTTAGGATCTGTTTTTAATAATTCTTCTAAATTATCGTTGGTACCACCAAACATAAAAGAATAGTTTGCGTAAGAATCGTTGGCTGCAATTTTAAATTTATCTTCTAATAAATCTTGTGTGGTAGCTTGTGGTACGGTGTTTGGCATTTCTATAAAAGTAGTTATTCCACCAGCAACGGCAGCTCTACTTTCTGTTGCAATATTTGCTTTGTGAGTTAAACCAGGCTCTCTAAAATGAACTTGGTCATCTATAAAGCCAGGAATTAAATATTTACCTTCAGCATCAATAACCACAACATTTTTAGTTGCTTTTATATCTTTAGCGACTTCCTTTATAATTTCGTTTTCAATTAAAACATCTCCTTTAAAGGTTTTGTTTTCATTAACGATAGTTGCATTTTTTATTAAAGTAGATTTTGCCATTTTTATAATTGTTTAACCGCAAAGACCTAATGGTTTTTGCAAAGTTATAAAGTGTATTTTTTTTATTTTTTTACTATTTCTAACTACTAAAAGTTTTTTATATGTCCATTCTCATGTTTACCAAACTCTTTATAAAACCAAAGCGTTCATAAGATTTTGTAGCTCCAGAATTTCCAACATAAACATCTAACCTTAATTCTTTTAACTCTTTTTTCGTTGCCCACCTTTTTAAGGATTCTAAAATTAAAGTACTAACTCGGTTTCCTCTAAAAGATGGTTTTACAAATATAAAACCAATATAACCATGTTTTGGGTTTTTATGATAATGTTTAGAGTTTTCTATTCTAAGGTAACCAGAAGCAATGATTTCATTATTAGCAACGGCAACAATGAAATGAATGTTTTTATTAGAAATTAATTCAGGAATATTGTAATAAAATAACTCTCCGTCACCCAAAAAAGGGTCCAAAGGTCTTTCTGCTGTTATAACTCCTTGTTCAAACTCTAATAATATTTTTAAGTCTTCAAGATTAGCAGTTCTAATAGAAATTTCATTCATGGAAAAACTATTTAGGCAAGCCTTTTAACTTCATTTTTATCACTCCAAATAAAGCTTCAGAAATTATATTTCCACTCATCTTAGAGGTTCCTAAAGTTCTATCTGTAAAAACGACTGATACTTCTTTAATTTTAAAACCATGTTTCCATGCTTTAAATTTCATTTCTATCTGAAAAGCATATCCTATAAACTTTATTTTGTCTAAGTGTATTTTTTCTAATACTTCTCTTTTCCAACAAACAAAACCGGCAGTGGTATCAAACAGCGGAATTCTAGTTATAAAACGTACATATTTTGAAGCAAAATAAGAAAGTAACAATCTTTTCATGTCCCAATTAACAACGTTTACTTGATTATTTACATATCTAGAACCTACAGAAACATCACCACCATCTTTTTTACAGGCGTTATATAGGCGAATTAAATCTTTTGGATTGTGAGAAAAATCTGCATCCATTTCTATGATGTAATCATACTTTTTAGAAATGGCCCATTTAAAACCATGAATGTATGCTGTTCCTAAACCGTTTTTACCCAATCTTTTTTCTAAAAAAAGTCGATTTGGAAATTCTGAAATCAATTTCTCTACAATTTCGGAGGTTCCATCAGGAGAATCATCATCAACCACCAAAATATGAAATTCTTTTTCTTGGTTAAAGGTAGCTCTAATGATAACTTCTATGTTCTCTTTTTCATTATAAGTAGGTATAATGACTAACACATCTGACATAAATAAAATTTCATATGGTAAGTAGACAAATATACATTATTTAATTACTAATTTTGTGTTAATCTTATCAAAACAAAAATACGTGCAGGCAATAGATAGAGTTATAATTGATGACAGTTGGATTACCATTTTATTGGTATGTTTGTATGCCTGTATTTTTCTATTAAGAGGATTGAGTGTTGTAAGATTAAAAGGTAGTATTTATTCTTTACTAAATAATAATTTTATTGAAACTGAAATGGAAGAGAATACTTCTTTTTTTAACTCTTTTAAAAATGTAATTTTTGTTTTTTCGATATCAGTACTTTCTTTGTTTACTTATAAAATTTATTTGCATTATAATTCTTCGGCGGTTCAAGGATTTTATACTTTTTTAAATATTTTAGGTGTAGTTTTTTCTTATTTTCTTATTAAAAGGTTGTTAGAACTTATACTTTCTAATGTATTTATGATAACTAAAAAGGTAGAATTCTTTTTAGTTTCTAAGTCTATATATTTGTATTCTATTTCATTTTTCCTACTGATAGCTATTGTTTTAGAAGAATATTCTCAATTAGATATTCGTTTTTTACTTTATTTTTCAATGGTATTATTTTTAATTCGTTTTATATTCCATGCCGTAAGTAATAAAAAGCTGATTTTTAGTGAGTTGTTTTATTTTATTTTGTACCTTTGCGCCTTCGAAATAGCGCCGCTATTTATACTGTTTAGATTGCTGTTTTAACTACAAAAAAGAAAGCATATGAAAGTGAAAACGATTTTAGTATCGCAACCAGAACCAAAGACAGAAACTTCCCCTTATTTTGACCTGTCTGATAAACAAAAAGTAAAGATAGATTTTAGACCTTTTATTCATGTAGAAGGTATATCTGTTAAAGAAGTAAGAGGAGAAAAAGTAGATTTACATAATTTTACAGCTATTATTTTAACAAGTAGAAATGCTGTAGATCATTTCTTTAGAATTGCAGAAGAAATGCGTTTTAAAGTGCCAGATGCAATGAAATACTTTTGTCAGTCTGAGGCTGTAGCTTATTACTTGCAAAAATATGTAGTGTACAGAAAACGTAAAATTTATGTTGGTACTAGGTCTTTTCTTGATTTAACAAAATTAATTAAGAAGCATAAAACGGAAAAGTTCTTATTGCCAAGTTCAGATAAACTAAAACCTTTAATTCCTGAAGAATTAGATAAGTTAGGAATCAATTGGAAACGATTAGATTTATATAGAACTGTAGTTAGTGATTTATCTGATTTAGAAAATGTTGTCTATGACGTTTTGGTGTTTTTTAGCCCATCTGGAATAGACTCTTTATTTAAGAATTTTCCAGAATTTCAACAAAAAGATACTAGAATTGCTGTATTTGGAAATTCTACAGTTAAAGCAGCTACAGAAGCAGGTTTAAAGTGCGATATAACAGCACCTTCACCAGAAACACCTTCTATGACAATGGCATTAGATAATTACATTAAAGTAGCAAATAAGAAATAAGTAATTTTAATCTAGCTTTAGAATAATTATTACAAAATCAATAAAAAACCGAACATTTCTGTTCGGTTTTTTTGATTTATATAGATTATATTTATTCGGTTTTGAAACCCAATTTTATTGTGGGTTTGGTATTTTTTAGATACCTTCAATCAGATTATATAATAAATAGAAAATTTAATAATATGGCTAAAAAATTGATAACATTTGGTGAAGTAATGATGCGTTTATCACCACCAGGATATACCATGTTTTCTCAAGCAACTTCATTCGATTTAGTCTATGGAGGTGGAGAAGCTAATGTAGCAATATCATGTGGTTATTTGGGTATGGATGCAGCTCATGTAACACGTTTTCCAGATAATGCACTTGGTAAAGCGGCTACTCAATTTTTAAGAAAACATTGGTTAGGTACCAAAAATGTTATTTATGGTGATAATATGTTAGGTATCTATTTTTTAGAAAAAGGGGCAGTACATAGATCAAGTGAAGTAATTTATGAAAGAGAAGGATCTGCTTTTTCTTTAATTCAGCCGCATATGGTTAATTGGGAAGAAGTGCTAGAAGGAGCAGACTGGTTTCATTGGACAGGGATTACGCCAGCCATTTCAGAAGGTGCTGCACTATGTTGTTTAGAAGCTATTAAAACAGCCAATAGAATGGGGGTTAAGGTTTCTGGTGACATCAATTCACGTCAAAATATGTGGAAATATGGTAAAACCATGCAAGAAGTAATGCCAGAATTGGTGAAAAATACAGACATTGTTCTTAGTAGTAATCGTGGTATTTATGAAATTTTTGGTCTTGGAGAATTAGGTGGTGGTTTTAGTGCATCTGCTAAATTGTTAATGGAAAAATATCCAAGAATAGAAAAAGTTATTGGAAAAACTAGAAAATCTATTAGCGCTTCTCATCAAGAAATACAAGGTAAAATGTGGAACGGTAAAGAGTTTATAAAGGCAGATAAGTTAGATATTACACACGTTATAGATCGTGTTGGTACTGGAGATGCCTTTGCTTCTGGTATTATTTATGGTTTGTTACACTACGATAATGATATGGATGCCTTAAATTTCGCAACAGCTGCTTGTGCTTTAAAACATACCGTTTTGGGGGACGTAAATATGGTTTCTGTAGAAAATGTTACTAGTTTAATGGGCGGAAATACATCTGGTAAAATAAAGAGATAGTTTTTTATTTTTAGAAGCTATTTCCTGCTTTCCGTTATATCTTTTTGTAAAAAACAAAAAGGATGTCACTGCAATCAGGGCTAAGCTTGTTTGCAAACAAATAGCATTAATTGAATTTTGTTCTTCATTAGATGTAAAATATTGTTAGGTCTTTTGGGCTTTTAAAGTTTGAAGGGTCTTTTTTTACAATTAGTTTATAGAAAATAAATGATCTTGGTAACTTTAAACAAATAGAATTAATAAATGAATACTGAAAAACAAAAAATGCTCTCTGGCCAATTGTATGACGCTTCAGATCTTGAACTGATTAAAGAACGTTTAGAGGCAAGATTATTGTTAAAAGAGCTAAATGATTTACCCGAAGATAAAGCGGAAACAAAAAAGATTATTTTAAATAAATTAGTTCCAAATAAAGGTAAAAACCTTTTTATACAAACCCCATTTTATTGCGATTATGGCTACAATATAATTACAGGAGACAATGTGTATTTTAATTTTAATTGCGTGGTTTTAGATGTTATGCCTGTTAAAATTGGCTCCAGAACATTAATTGGTCCAAATGTGCAATTATACACAGCAACACACCCTGTAAACCATAAAGAAAGAGCCTCCGGACTCGAATTAGCAAAACCAATACTTATAGGAGAAGATGTTTGGCTTGGAGGAAGTACGGTAGTTTGTCCTGGTGTACATATTGGAGACAGAACCGTAATTGGAGCAGGAAGTGTAGTTACTAAAAATATACCTGCAGATGTTTTTGCCGCAGGAAATCCTTGTAAAGTAATTCGGAAACTTGAAATCTAGATAATTTGTTTTTTTAGAAGTAAAATATTCAGACTCTTCAGGTTTCTAAAACCTGAATGGTCTTTTTATGGATGATAAAATAAAAACTACGCAAACAAAGTAGCAAAAGCTTCTTCAATCTTACCAACTAAAACCAAACGAATTCCGTGGTTTTTAGAAGAAATCTTATTGTATTTAGAAGCTACTAACGTTTTATATCCTAATTTTTCTGCTTCGGTAATTCTTTGGTCTATTTTAGAAACCGGTCTTATTTCTCCTGCCAAACCAACTTCTGCAGCAAAACAAACATTTGGGTTTATGGCAACATCTTGGTTAGAAGATAAAATGGCAGCCACAACTGCTAAATCTATTGCAGGATCGTCTACATTTATGCCTCCGGTAATATTTAAAAAGACATCTTTTGCACCTAATTTAAAACCAGCTCTTTTTTCTAGAACTGCTAGAATCATGTTTAAACGTTTTAAATTATAACCGGTTGTAGAACGCTGAGGTGTTCCGTAAACAGCTGTAGAAACCAACGCTTGTACTTCTATCATTAAAGGTCTAATTCCTTCTAAGGTAGACGCAATTGCAGTTCCGCTTAAATCTGCATCCTTTTTAGAAATTAAAATTTCAGACGGATTAGATATTTCTCTTAATCCAGTGGAAAGCATTTCGTAAATACCTAATTCTGAGGTAGAGCCAAATCTGTTTTTTTGAGATCTTAAAATTCTATAGGTATGATTTCTGTCTCCTTCAAATTGTAAAACAACATCTACCATGTGTTCTAAAATTTTTGGTCCAGCAATGTTTCCGTCTTTGTTAATGTGTCCAATTAATAAAACCGGAGTTGCAGTTTCCTTAGCGTATTTTATCAATTCGGCAGCAGTTTCTCTAATTTGAGAAATTGTACCAGGAGAAGCTTCTATAGAAGTTGTGTGTAATGTTTGTATAGAATCTATAACCAAAACATCGGGTTCTGTTTCTTCAATGTTTTTGAAGATGTTTTGTGTGTTCGTTTCTGTAAGAATTAAGCAATTAGAGTTGTTAGCTTCTAGTCTTTCTGCTCTCATTTTTATCTGAGACTGACTTTCCTCACCAGAAACATACAATACTTTTTGTTTGATATTTAAAGCAACTTGCAATAATAAAGTCGATTTTCCAATTCCTGGTTCACCACCTAAAAGTGTTACCGAACCTTTTACCAATCCGCCACCTAATACAGTGTCTAACTCGTTATTATTGGTAACGATTCTTTCTTCTGGGTTTAACTGAATGTCAGCAACTTTTAAGGGTTTGTTTATGGTTTGTTTTGCAGTTGTAGATTGTTTCCAAACTCGTTTTTCTTCTTTTTGTATTACTTCTTCTACAATGGTATTCCATTCTTTACAAGCACCACATTGTCCTACCCATTTTGCATGTTGGGTTCCGCAATTCTGACAGAAAAAAGTTGTTTTGGTTTTGGCCATTTTTTTTAAGAAGTTACAAAGTTTTAGAGAAACAAAGTTACAACGTTATCTTGTGACTTTTAAGATGTTTTTAGTGTAATATAATGGCTTCTATTTGGGTAATTCTCGACTTGTATGAAGAATAGCGTGAATGTAAATCGTATTTTTTTCTAAAGTATAGTGAATTTCATACCGAAACTTTTTTGTAAATATAATTCAACACTTAAGTTTTCTGTTTTGGTTTCATACCAAGCTAAAACTTCTAAAAGTTCTTGTTCTGCTTCAGGTTTAATGACGATTTTATACGCTATATTTTAATGATAATTCAGTTTTTACTTCATTCCAATTTCTACCTGCTGTAGGGTTTTCTTTGTGAAATTTTATTCTTTTATCTAAAATTTCTTTATTTTTAGAATACACATTATAAACAGCTTCTACTTCGTTTAGAACATTTTCATCTGTTTCTAAAATCTATTTTGCTAAAGCTTTTCTTTTATCCTGATTGTTCATAAAATTGCTTTTTCCTAAAGATAGTATTTCTTAAAGAAAAAACTTATTCTGAAGATTCTCTAAATGCGAGCAAACAGTTGCGTTAGCGATTGAAACGGCATCCTTTTTGCTTTTTCAGCAAAAAGATACAGTGTAAAGCGCGACCTTTTTAGGGAGCGCCCAAATATTAATTATTCTTAATAACGGTATAAAGTTAAGTTGAAAAATTAGTTCATATAAATGATATTTCTTAAGTTGGTGTCTTATCATTTAGAACCGTAAATAAAGTACGTTATGTTTAAAAAAATTGTGGGAATAGAGCCTTTGGGATTAGTAGATGCAGCTAATTTAAAATTAAAATCTTTTACAGAAAATATGGTGTTGCACATAGATAAACCAACTAGTGATGATGAAATTGTAAAACGTATTGGTGATGCAGATGGTGTTTTTTTAAGTTATACAACAACATTAACAAAAGAAATTTTAGAACGTTGCCCAAACATAAAATATATAGGTATGTGCTGCTCTTTGTACACTCCAGAGAGTGCGAATGTAGATATTAATTATGCAAATTCTCGCGGAATTATAGTAACTGGTGTGCGTGATTATGGTGACGAGGGGGTTGTGGAATATGTAATTAGCGAATTGGTAAGATGTTTACATGGTTTTGGTACTACTTTAAATGGTAAACCAAGGGAGGCTTGGAGTGGTGTTCCTAGAGAAATTACTGGTTTAAAAGTAGGGATTATTGGTTTAGGTAAATTAGGTGGTATGGTTGCAGATGGACTTAATTTTTTTGGTGCGGATATTACTTATTTTGCTAGAAGTGAAAAGCAAGATGCAAAAGAAAAAGGATATGATTTTTTATCATTAGATAAACTAATGGAAAGAAATGAGGTTGTAATTGCTGCTTTAAATAAAAACACGGTTTTATTGCATGAAAAGGAGTTTTTAAAATTCGGAAATCACAAAATATTGTTTAACATTGGGTTATCTCCTGCCTGGAATGAGAAGTCTTTTAATAATTGGATAAAAACAGACAACAATGTTGTGTATTGTGATTCTTTGGGTGCTTTAGGTGACCAAGAATTACTAACCCAGCCAAACGTAAATTGTTTTGAAGTTTCTAGTGGTAGAACTCAACAAGCATTTGTTAGATTAAGTGATAAAGTAATAGAAAACGTAACTAACTATTTTAAAGAAGAATAGGGATAGTTAGGGTTTTTAATGTCTTTAAAACGCTTCTTGTTGAAGCGTTTTAAAACTATTTATTTTTATTGTAAATTGGTAAAAGTAAAAAAGCTAAACCACCAAAAACGATAATCATTGCTGTTTGTGCGGTCCACATAATCCAACCAAAAGCGGTTGCAGGTTCTGTAGGAATATCAAACAAAGCCAAAGCACCAGCAACAGCAATTGGGTACAAGCCAATTCCGCCATTTGTTGCGGCAATAGAAAATCCGCCAGCAATAAAACCGATTAAAATTCCGCCAAAAGGAATGTCTAATCCATCAATTGCAGGTATTGTTGCCCAAAACATACAAACATACATTGCCCAGATAAAAACTGTATGAAAGATAAATGCCCATTTATTTTTCATCTTAAAGATGCTGGTAACACCTTCTCCTAAACCTGTAATAAATGTTTTTATTTTTAATAAAAAACCTGATTTTGCCTTTTTTACAAAGGATGTTAGAATGTAAAAACCAATTAATAAAACAGCTAAACCAATAATGATTTTTGTTGGATTGAAGTTTTTAACTAAGAGATCATAAATAAAATCGAACTGCACAAAAAGTGTGATTAATATAATGGATAACATCATAATTAAATCGGCTATTCTTTCTGCTACAATGGTTCCGAATCCTTTTTCAAAAGGAACGTCTTCGTAATTTGTTAGCACTAAAGCTCTAGAAACTTCTCCGGCTCTGGGCAGTGCAAGGTTTACTAGATATCCTACTAGAACGGCTAAAACACTGTTTGTGTATTTTGGTTTAAATCCGATTGGTTCTAGCATAAATTTCCACCTGTAAGCTCTAGAAAGGTGACTTAAAACACCAAAGAACAATCCTAAGAAAATCCAACTATAATGAGCTTCTTTAAAATAACCAATTAAGACGTCTAAAGAAATTTTAGAAAGCGAGTACCATACTAAAAAACCTCCCAAAATGAGAGGTAGTATAGTTTTTAATATTTTTTTAATATTCAAATCTATGTAAGTGTATTGTCTTTTTCGTTAGGGAAAACTAAAGAGGGTTTAAAGTTTTTTGCTTCTTCAAAATCCATGAATCCATAAACAATAAGGATTAATACATCATTTACAGCAACTTTTCTTGCTGCAGCTCCGTTTAAGGTGATTTCTCCACTTCCACGAGGTCCGGGAATTGCATACGTTTCTAAACGTTCTCCATTATTATTGTTTACGATTTGAACGCGTTCGCCTTCAATAATATTGGCTGCATCCATTAAATCTTCATCAATGGTTATGCTTCCTATATAATTTAAATCTGCACCTGTAACTTTTACTCGGTGGATTTTTGATTTTACAACTTGTACTAACATGGGGCAAAAATACTGTTTTTTTTGATTACTAATGCTTTAAACGAATGTTGTCTATCAATCTTATTTCTCCTGCAAATACTGCAATAAAAGCGCGGTATTTTTTATTAGATTCCTTGTTTTTTATGGTTTCTAATGTTTTTTCATCAGCAATAGTAAAGTATTCTAATTCTAAAAAAGGATGTTTTTTAAATTGATTTTCTACCCATTCAGTTACTTTAACTGCATTTTCTGTGCCAAATTTCTTACGAGCTGTTTTAAGCGTTTTGTAAATAAAAGGAGCTGCGTTTCTATGCTCTGTAGTTAGCCTTGTGTTTCTAGAACTCATTGCTAAACCATCTTTTTCTCTAAAAATAGGACATCCTTTAATTTTTACAGGAAGTCTATTCTTTTTTACCATTTTTTTGATGATCTGTAATTGTTGAAAATCTTTTTGACCAAAATAGGATCTGTTGGGTGTTACAATTTCGAAAAGGGTTTTTACAATGGTACCAACACCATCAAAATGACCGTTTCTAAATTTTCCTTCCATTTGATGCTCTAAACCATCAAAGTCAAATTTTTCTGAGGCGATGTTTTCTGCATAAATTTCTTTTACAGACGGAAGAAATAACACATCACAAGAAACACTTTCTAGTAATTTGGTGTCGTTTTCTATTGTTTTTGGGTATTTAACTAAATCTTCGGGGTTGTCAAACTGCGTAGGATTTATAAAAATACTGACCACAACGAGGTCGTTTTTTTTGATCGCTTTTTTAATCAAAGATAAATGACCTTCATGTAATGCACCCATAGTTGGTACAAAACCGATGGTTTTATTTTCCTCTTTTTTAGACGTTAAATAATCTTTTATTTCTTGTTTCGTATTAAATATTTTCATCCTTAAATATTAAGTAAAGTCTGCAAACTTACCAATTTAACACGATATTAGCATAATAATTTGTATTTTTGCGCTTCTTATAAAAGAGTTTGATTTAATGAAGGACAAGAGAATATTATTTGTTTCATCTGAAGTAGTGCCATACTTACCTGAAACAGAATTATCATCAACAGCCTTTAATGTTGCAAAAAATGCACATTCTAAAGGAGTACAAACAAGAATTTTCATGCCAAGATATGGCGTAATTAACGAGCGAAGACATCAGCTACACGAAGTAATTCGTTTATCTGGTATGAATCTAGTAGTTAATGATATGGATATGCCATTAATTATAAAAGTTGCTTCTATTCCTAAAGAAAGAATGCAAGTTTATTTTATAGATAATGAAGAATATTTTAAACGAAAAGCCGTTTTTACAGATGAAGATGATGAGTTGTTTGAAGACAATGATGAGCGCGCTATTTTCTTTGCAAAAGGAGTTATAGAAACTGTAAAAAAATTAAACTGGGCACCAGATATTATTCATGTTCATGGATGGATGGCTTCTCTATTACCTCTTTATTTGAAGGAGTTTTACAAAGAAGAACCCTTGTTTACAGAGAGTAAGGTTATTACTTCTTTGTATAATAATCCTTTTGAAGGAGAATTAGATGAATCTTTAGCAGATAAAGTGAAGTTTGATAACATCTGTGATGAAAAAATAGCAACAATTAAAACACCAAACTTTACAAATATTTTAAAAAGTGCCATAGAGAATTCTGATGCAATTATACATGGTAGTGAGGAAATTTCAGAAGAATTGGCTTCTTTTATAGAAAGTAAAGATATTCCAGTTTTAGAATATCAATCTGAGGATTTAAAGGAAAGTTATTTAAATTTTTATGCTGATTTAATTTCAGCTAATTAATTATTTTATAAAGTGAGGAGATTTTTTGAGAAAAGTACATTTATTGTGGCTTTAGTATTCGTGTTTACAGCTGTTATTTCTTGTGAAAAAGATTTTAATGATATTGATTCAAGTTTAGTAGAGAACACAAAATTTGATGTAAATACTTTAACGGTTAAAGGAATTACAATAGAGAATAGTTATATTAAAAATGTTATTTCAGATAATATTTCTAATAAACCAGGGCAATATTTATTAGGTGTTTACGCAAGTGATGATTATAAAAATATAGAGGCTTCTATTGTTTCGCAATTAGCAATTACTTCTAATTTAGAAGTAATGAATTCTGATACAATTGCAAAGTACGCTACAAGTACTACTCATATTGTTACATCTATAGATACGGTTTTTTTAAAACTACCTTACCAAGTAACTCTAAATGACGATGGAGATGCTTACGAATTAGACTCTATAATTGGAGACCAATCAAAAGCATTTAACTTAAATGTTTATCAAACTAGCACATATTTAAGTAGGTTAAACCCTAAAGATGCTTCTAAAAACAATAGTTATAATTCTAATGATGTTTTTGATCCAAAAGGTAGTGAGTTAAATATAACTGATAACTATCAATTTATACCATCTTTAAGAGATACTCTTGTAGTTAATAGATGGACAAGTAATGGAATACTAGCTGATAAAGATACAATTACCTATTCAAGTTCTACAACTTCTACTTTATCACTTCCTTTTGCAGTTGTGCCTTTAAAAGAGACTGAAATTAAAAACTTATTTTTAGATCAATATGAATCTTCACATTTTGACACTCAAGATGCTTTTAATAATTATTTTAGAGGAGTTATTTTAGAAGCTACAGGAAATAAAGGTTCCTTAATTTCTTTTAACTTTGAGGGAGCTATTAAACCATCAATAGAAATTTATTATACAAATACTGTATTTGAAACTGCAACAAACGATACAATTAAAACTTTTAGAAAAAATGATTCTTTTTCTTTATCTGGTATAAGAAGTGCATCTTATAAGATGGAAGATAAAGTGTATCCTGCAGATAAAATTACACTGCAAGGTACTGCAGGAACTGAAGCTAAAATAAACCTTTTTGGTGCAGATACAGATGGCAACGGAATAGCAGACGAAATTGAAGAATTAAGAGCAAGAAATCTATTGATAAACGATGCTTCCTTAACTTTATATATTAATCAATCTGCAGATACTACAGCTGTACCATACCAATTATTTTTGTATAAGAGTAATGAAGATGTAAACCCTGTTTATAGTCAAATAAAAGATGTTTATTCAGAAGGAGCGTTTGTTTTTGGAGGGTTATTAGAAAGAGATAGTAAAGGAAAGAAAGAGAAATATACCTTTAGAATTACAGACTATCTTTCAGATATTTTAAGCGGAGAAACAGACTATTCTCCTACTTTAAGACTTAAAGTAATTAACGCTACAGATTTATTAACAGTTACAGATACTGTTTTTAAGAATTATAATTGGAATCCAAAAGCAGTTACCCTTTTTAATCAAGATGCTTTAAATGGTAAAAAGGCAGAGTTAAAGATTTCTTATTCAGAGAAAAAAACGAATTAACAAGAACGAACTACTAAAAAAAGAATTGTTATGTGTGGAATAACTGGCTATATAGGTTTTAGAGATGCTTACCCTATTGTTATAAATGGTCTTAAAAGATTAGAATACAGAGGGTATGATAGTTCTGGGATTATGATGTATGACGGAAAAGAAATACATCTTTCTAAAACGAAAGGAAAGGTTTCTGATTTAGAAGCGATAACCGATAATGACGAAAAAAGAAAAAAAGGAAATATAGGAATTGGTCATACACGCTGGGCAACACATGGTGTACCTAATGATGTAAACTCTCATCCACATGTTTCTCAATCTGGTGAACTTGTTATAGTACATAACGGTATTATTGAAAACTACGATACTTTAAAGAAAGAGCTAATATCTAGAGGTTATACTTTTAAAAGTGATACAGATACAGAGGTTTTAATAAATCTTATAGAAGAAGTAAAAAAGAACGAAGGCTGTAAGTTAGGGCAAGCAGTTCAATTAGCATTAACAAATGTTGTAGGTGCTTATGCTATTGCTGTTTTTGATAAAACAAAACCAAACGAGTTAGTTATTGCTCGTTTAGGAAGTCCTATTGCAATTGGAGTAGGAAAAGACAATAGTGAATTTTTTGTTGCTTCTGATGCATCTCCTTTTATAGAATATACAAAGGATGCTATTTATTTAGAGGATGAAGAATTAGCTGTTATTAAAATTGGTAAAGATATAAAAGTTCGTAAGATTATAGACGACACTATGGTTGATACTAATATTCAGAAATTAAAACTGAGTTTAGATCAAATAGAAAAAGGAGGTTATGATCATTTCATGTTAAAAGAAATTCATGAACAACCTAAAGCTATTATAGATACATATAGAGGTAGAATGTTACCTAATGAAGGACTTATTAAAATGTCTGGTATAGATAACCACATGAATAGGTTTTTAAATGCAGAGAGAATCATTATAGTTGCTTGTGGTACTTCTTGGCATGCAGGTTTGGTGGGTGAATATCTTATTGAAGACAAAGCCCGTATCCCTGTTGAAGTAGAATATGCTTCAGAATTTAGATATAGAAACCCTATTATTTCGTCTAAAGATGTAGTAATTGCTATTTCTCAATCTGGAGAAACAGCAGATACTCTTGCTGCAATTAAGTTGGCAAAATCTAAAGGAGCTTTTGTATTTGGTATTTGTAATGTTGTGGGTTCTTCTATTGCTAGAGAAACAGATGCAGGAGCATATACACATGCAGGTCCAGAAATAGGTGTAGCTTCTACAAAAGCTTTTACAACACAAATTACAGTTTTAACTCTAATTGCGTTAAAATTAGCCTCTAAAAAAGGAGAGATTTCTAAATCTGAACTTAGAGAGTTTTTACAAAAAATGCAATTAATTCCGGCAAAAATAGAAGCGCTTTTAAAGATTGATGAAAAAGTGAAGGAAATTGCTGCTGTATATAAAGATGCAAAAAATTGTTTGTACTTAGGTAGAGGTTTTAACTTTCCAGTAGCTTTAGAAGGTGCTTTAAAATTAAAAGAAATTTCTTACATTCATGCAGAAGGATATCCTGCGGCAGAAATGAAGCATGGTCCAATTGCTTTAATTGATGAGAATATGCCAATTTTTGTGATTGCAACTAATAAAGGTCATTACGAAAAAGTAGTGAGTAATATTCAAGAAATAAAATCTAGAGCTGGTAAAATTATTGCAATAGTTACAGAAGGAGATACACAAGTTAGAGATATAGCAGATCATGTTATTGAAATTCCTGAAACGGAAGAAGCATTAACACCGCTATTAACTACCATTCCTTTTCAATTATTGTCTTACCATATTGCAGTAATGTTAGGTAAAAATGTAGATCAACCAAGAAATTTGGCAAAATCTGTTACCGTAGAATAATAATTATATTTTATAAAATAAAAAACCTGGCTTATAGCCGGGTTTTTTGTTTTATAAAATAGCTTTTTTAACATAAGCATCAAGTTTATAATACTTGTTTTTTGTGATTAACTAAATATCAGTGTTCTATATTGAGAAAATAAAAAAAAAATTATACTTATCTTGGTCTTTAAAATATTTAATATGATATATAAATCTGCTGAGAGGCTAATTTAAAAACGATATCTAATTAATCATAAAACTATGAATTATAGTCAGATAGCCATCTTGTTTACGCAAGGTACTTTAATTGCTTTTATAGTATTAGTATTATTTCAATTTCGAAAAAAGTTAGGAATTGGTTTATTATTAGCATGTTTGGGATTGATCCAATTTTTGCAGGTATTTATATCGAGCTCTATCTATGTTTCGATTACCAATGATTTTTTTGTATCACCAGGTTCGTCCATTTTATTTACGGTAACTGTTTTTGCTTTACTAATTGTATATATAAAAGAAGATGCAAGCGAAACAAAAAAAGTAATCTACACTTTGCTAATTATAAACGTATTAGTAACTATATTTTTAAAATTATTTGGTTGGAATTTAACTGAAATATCAGCAGACAAACCATTTAGCGTATTAACTAATCTTTTTGATAGCCGAAGTTGGGTTTTTCTTACTGGCGCAGTAACATTGCTTATAGATACCTTGTTAATTATAATAATTTTTGAATTTATAGCCAGATACATAAGATTCTTATTCTTGCAAATTTTTATAACCATGCTGCTCGTAATAAGTTTTGATACTATATTTTTTTTAATTATTGCATTTTGGGGATCTGATAACTTAAATAGCATGATATTATCGGGGTTAATTTCTAAAGGTTTTTTCACTCTTTTTTACAGCATAATTTTCTATTTATATTTAAAATATTTTGATTCAAGCGAGCCGTTATCACATCTTTTTAAAATAAAAGATGTGTTTAAGCCTCTAACTTATAAACAGAAGTTTGAATCTGCAGAAAAAGAGGTTAAAGATACTGCAGAGATCTATCGAATTTTAACAGATTACTCTAGAGATTTAATATTTTTACAAGAGCCAGATAGCTCCTTTAGATATATAAGTCCTGCTATAAAAAAGCTATTGGGTTATGAGCAATCGGAGTTTATTGGTAAATTTATTTTTAGTATTGTTCATAAGGATGATGTACAGACTCTAAAAGATACATTGCATAAAAAGTTATTTAGTAAAGGCATTGCTACAGAACCAATTCCTTTTAGAGTTCGTCATAAAGATGGACATTATATTTGGTTAGAATTTTTATCATCTGCCGTGTATACAGGAAAAGAAATTAGCTATTTTGTAAGCACTGCTAGAGATATTACTCAAAGAGTTTTAGCAAAGAAAAAACTTGAAACCTCTTTAGAACTACTAGAAATAAAGGAACATTCTTTAAGTGAATCTAGTAAAATAGCTAAAATAGGGTATCAAGAATATAATATTGATACTGATACGTATGTTTGGTCTGATTATGTTTATGATATTTACGGTTTAGATCCTAAAGATGGAGTGCCATCTATAAAAGATATTATATCTATTTTTGATAAAGAATCTGTAACAAAGCTAAACAAAGCTATTACTCTGCTAAATACACAAGGCATTGCTTGTGATATTGAGTTGAGGTGTATTAATTTAAAAAAAGAAGAGGTTTGGGTTAGGTATGTTGCTGAAACAGTCTACAATGAACATAAAAATATTATTGGTAGAAAAGGTGTTTTACAGAATATTACAGAATGGAAAAATGCACAACTAGCATTAGAACAGTCTAAGCAAAATATTCAAACCTCTCTAAACCTTTTAGAAAAAAAAGATTATTCTTTAAGCCAGTCTAGTAAAATGGCTAAAATTGGGTATTGGGAATATGATATTGCTACGGATACTTATGTATGGTCGGATTATGTTTATCGTATTTATGGATTAGATCCAAAAGATGAAATTCCAACACAAGAGGCAACTGCAAAAATTTTAGATAAAGAATCTCTACAAAAGGTACAACAAGCGGTTTTAGATATTACTACGAAAGGCACTCCCTGTGATATTGAGTTAAAATGTAACCTAGAAAGAGGAGTAGTTTGGGTACGTTATGTTGGCGAAGCCGTATATAACGAACAAAATGAAATTATAGGAAGAAGAGGTGTTCTACAGAATATTACAGATTGGAAAAATGCACAATTAGAATTAGAATCGTCCAAAACAAAGATTCAAAATTCTCTAAACCTTTTAGAAAAAAGAGATTTCGCTTTAAAAGAATCTAGTAGAATAGCTAAAATTGGATATTGGGAATATGATATTGCCACGGATACTTTTACTTGGTCTGATTATGTTTATGAAGTTTATGGTTTTAATCTTAAAGATAATATTCCTTCACGAAAAGAAATGGTAGCTTTTTATGATAAAGAATCTCAAAAGAAGTTAGCACAAGCTACGTTAGATATAGATTTAAAGGGTATTCCTTATGATATTGAGTTAAGGTTAATTAATAATAAAAACGAAGATGTTTGGGTACGAAATGCAGTTCAGCTTATTTATAATGAACAAAATGAAATTGTTGGAAGAAGAGGTGTGGTGCACAATATTACAGCCTCTAAAAATGCACAACTAGAGTTAGAACTTTCTAAAAATAATATTCAAACCTCTTTAGAGCTGTTAGAAAGAAGGAAATACTCTATGGATGAGGCTAGTAAGGTAGCCAAAATTGGGTATTGGGAGCATGATACTATAAAGGGTACTGTTGTATGGTCTGAGTATGTGCATCGTTTGTTTGGTTCAAATCCAGAAAAAGGAATTCCGGCGCAAGAAGCAATTATAGAAACGTTTACAAAAGAATCTCAAGAAAAGTTGGCAAAAGCTACGCTAAACCTAACATTAAAAGGTGTTTCTTATGATATTGAGTTGAAATGTATCAACCTAAAGGGTGAACAAATTTGGGTGCGTAATGTGGCACAAGCCATCTATAACGAACAAAATGAAATTGTTGGTAAAAGAGGTGTTTTACATAATATTACAGCTTCTAAAAAAGCACAATTAGAATTAGAGCTTTCTAAAGAAAAGATAGAAACCACTTTAAAACTTTTAGAGAAAAAGGAATACTCTTTGCGTAAAGCAAGTGAAATAGCTAAAATAGGATATCAAGAATATGTTAACGAAACAGGTGTTTTTACATGGTCTGATTATGTTTATGATATTTTAAGATTTGATATAAAACAAGGAATTCCATCTCGTGATGAAGTTCTAGCAATTTTTGATGATGAATCTAAAAAAATATATACACAAGCTACGTTAGAGTTGATAGAAAATGGGACCCCATTTGATCTTGAGTTGAAATTTATCACTAAAAATAATGAAGAAGTATGGGTTAGAAATGCAGTTCAACCCGATTATAATAATGAAAATGAAATTATAGGAAGAAGAGGGGTTTTACAAGATATTACAGCATCTAAAAATGCACAATTTGAATTAGAAGAATCTAAAAAAAATATTCAAAATTCTCTAGATCTTTTAGAGAAAAGAAAATACGCTATGGATGAGGCTAGTAAAATAGCTAAAATAGGGTATCATGAATATGATATTGCTACAGATACTTTTCATTGGTCTGAATACTTATATCATATGTTTGGGTTAGATATAGAACAGCCAGTACCACCGCGTGAGGAAATTTTGACATTTTTTGATGATGCATCAAAAAAATTGATGAAACAAGCCTCTCTAGACCTCGATTTAAAGGGAACTCCTTATGATCTTGAGTTGAAAATAATTAACAGAAGAAATGAGGAGGTTTGGGTTAGAAATGCAACACAACCTATATTTAATCAGCAAAATGAAATTATAGGAAGAAGAGGTATTACTCAGGATATTACAGAGTCTAAAAAAGCACAATTTGATTTAGAACTTTCTAAACAAAAAATTGAAACTTCTTTAGAATTATTAGAACTAAGTGAAAAATCTAAAAATGAAATTAGTAAAGTAGCTAAAATTGGCTATTTAGAATATAATAATGCTACGGATACTTTTTTGTGGTCTGATTATCTATATTATATTTTTGGATTAGATTCCAAAAACTCAGTTCCAGGATTAAAGGATGTTATGCAGTTTTTAGATGAAGAATCTAAGAAAAAAATGAAACGAGCAACTATAAATCTAGAGAAAAATGGAATTCCTTATGATATTGAAATAAAATTAAATAACCTAAGAAATGAAGAGATTTGGGGTAGAATGATAGTTCAGCCTATATTTAATAAACAAAAAAAAGTTATTGGAAGAAGAGGTGTTTTTCAGGATATTACGGCTTCTAAAAAGGCTCAGTTTGCTTTAGAGCTTTCTAAACAAGAAATTCAGACTTCATTAGAATTGTTAGAAAAAAGTGAATTTTCTAAGAATGAAGCTAGTAAGATGGCTAAAATTGGATATTGGGAATATGATATTGAAACGAAAGCTTTTATATGGTCTGACGATATATATCTTATGTATGGATTAGATCCTAAAAAAGGAATTCCATCGCAAGAAAAAATTGTATCATTTTACGATAAAGAATCTCAAAAAAAGATAGAAGAAACAATTAAAGACGTTTCATTAAAAGGACTTTTTTGTGATATTGAATTAAAATTTATCAATGAAAAAAATGAAGAAGTTTGGGAGCGAAGTGTCGTTCAGCCAGTTTACAATAGCCAAAATAAGATTGTTGGTAGAAGAGGTGTTATGCAAGATATTACAGAGCAAAAAATAAAACAAAAGACCTTAGACCAACAAAGTAAAGAGTTATATGAATTAAATAACGCATTAAATCAAGCACAAAAATTAAGTCATGTTGGTAATTGGTCTTGGAACATGAAAACAGACAAAGCAGAATGGTCTGATGAAATGTATAATATTTTTGGGGAAACTAAAGAGAATTTTTATCCTTCTAACGAAAATGTAAATCGAAAAATATTGCCAGAAGATTTGTATAAAATGGAGCAAGGTATCAACTCGCTGTTAATAGATGAAGTATTTGTTCCTTTTGAGTTTAGAATAAAATGGATATCTGGAGAAATAAGAACCTTATACATTGTAGCCCTAGAAAACAAAAATGAAAGTGGTGTTTTTGGAGTTACCATGGATATTACGGAGAGCAAAAAAAGAGAAGAAGAAAACTTTAGGATAAAAGCTAATTATAGGAAACTTTTTGATAATGCCACTATTTCTATTTGGAATGAAGATTTTACGCAGGTATTTAAACAAATAGAGGAACTTAGAAAACGTGAGATACCCAATTTTAAAATATATTTAGAACAGCACCCAGAGGTAACCTATTCTTTGTTAGATAAATTGATAATAAATAGCGTAAATGAAGCTACTTTAAAATTATATAAAGCAAATAATTATAAAGAATTTTTAGTTCGTTTTCAAGATACCTTTGGTTTAGGAGCAGAGGAAGTTTTTAAAAATCTTATAGAAGCTATTTGGAATCATGAGAAAACTTTTACATCAGAAGTAAATTATAAAACCCTAGAAGGAGACGAATTTGCTGCAATACTTTCAATTCCAATTCCGCAAACTTTGGCAGAACAAAAAACAGTACCTGCGAGTATACAAAGTATACAAAGTCTTAAAGAAGCTGAATTAGAAAAAAAGGAATCTATTAATAGGTTAAAAGAAGCACAAGCGTTGGCACAGGTTGGAGATTGGACGTTTGATCTTGCAACAGAAAAATCTAAGTGGTCTAATGAAACGTTTCGTATTTTGGGGTTTGATTATAGAAATCCGGTGCCAGATAGAGATGTTTTTCTAAATAGAATTCATAGAGAAGATCAGCCGTATTTTAATAATGCAGCCGACTTAGTTCTCACTAAAGGAATTCCGTATGATATTGAATTTAGAATTTGTCTTCCTGGTAACGAAGAAAAGATTATAAGAGCTATTTGTAAACCTATTTTTGGAGATAATGGTGAAGTGATTAGTTTAAAAGGAACAAATCAAGATATTACTATTAAAAAAAGAATAGAACAAAATAACTTCATAATTTCAGAGAAATATAGAAACCTCTTTGATAATGCTACAGTTTCTATTTGGAACGGAGATTTAAGTGAAATTTTTAAGCTGCTAGCAAAACTTAGAAAACTTAAAATACCTAATTTAAAAATATATTTAGAGCAGCACCCAGAGGTGTTATTTTCTATTTTAGATAAAATAATAATAAACAAGGTAAATAAAGCTACTTTAGAATTGTTTAAAGCAGAAAGTGAAAAGGAGTTTTTAGAGAGAAAAATTCAAAACACTTTTGGTAAAGGTGCACATAAAGTATTTGTAGATTTTATAGTATCCATTTGGCATAATGAGAAAACATTTACATCAGAAGTAAACTACAAAACACTTAAAGGAAATGAATTTGCGGCAATAATTTCAATTCCTATTCCACAAACAAAAATAGAATATAAAAATGTGCCGCTTAGTATACAAAGTATTCAAAGTATAAAAGATGCTGAATCGGCAAAAAGAGAATCCTTAAATAAATTAAAAGAAGCACAGAAATTAGCGAAAATTGGAAGTTGGTCATTTAACCCTTTAACGTTAGAGATGGATTGGTCAGACGAAACGTTTAATATTTATGGTATCGATCCTAAGGAAGGTGTTCCCGATTTATTCAATGAACCGAAGATAATACACAAAGATGATCTAGAAATGATGTTTAAATCTATTCCTTTAGGAGAGGCATTTGATATCGAGCATAAAATTACCCTTCGCAATGGTGAGCAAAAATGGATTAGATGTATTAGTAAACCTAAATATGGAGAAACAGGAGAATTAATCAGTTTTACAGGCACTAATCAGGATATTACAGAACAGAAACGCATTAGAATAGAAATAGAAAAGGCAGAAGAGATGTATAGAGTATTGACAGACAATTCTAATGACTTGATTACTTTACATGAACCAGATAGTACCTTTACCTATATAAGCCCTTCTATAAAAAACCTATTAGGTTATGAGCAACAAGAACTTTTAGGAGAAAAAGTTTTTGGGATAGTACATAAGGATGATGTTGAATCTCTAATTAATGTTATGGAAGAAAGGGTGATTAGTGGCGTATTTACTACTCCTTTTACTTGCAGAGTACTTCATAAAAAAGGTCATTTTATTTGGTTAGAATTTTTAACATCGCCTGTTTATAAAGAGCAAGAGATTAGCCATTTTGTGTCATCTGCAAGAGATATTACACAGTGGGTGTTGGCAAAGCAAGAAATAGAAGAATACCAATCATCTCTTCAGAGAATGACCACGGAAATGACCTTGATAGAAGAAAAACAAAAAAAGGAAATAGCATCAAACATACACGATCATTTAAGTCAATCTTTAGTTATTTCAAAAATGAAAATTAATGATCTAAAAAAAAGACCACAGCTACAATTGATTGATGAAGATTTAAATTTTATAGAATCACATATTTCTGAAGCTTTAGAAAATAGCCGTAAAATTACATATGAACTTTCGCCTCCAGTTTTATATCAATTAGGTATTGTTGATGCATTAAATTGGTTATTTGATAATGCGGAAACTACCCATAAGATTACTTGTGTTGTTAATAGTAATGTAGATAGTTTAGAACTTAATGAAGTAAAATCTATTTTATTGTTTAGAAGTATACAAGAAGTGTTAACCAATGCAATAAAATATGCCAAGGCTTCTTTAATAACATTAGAGATTGATAAAAATAAACGAGGAATAGATATTTTTATCACAGATAATGGTGTTGGTTTTGATACTTCAATCTTAAATAGTCTCTATAATAGTTCTAGTTCTGGCTTTGGTTTGTTTACGGTTAAAGAACGAATTAGAAACATACAAGGAAAATTTGCGATAAATTCAAAAATAAATGTTGGTACAACTGTTAAAATTTTTATACCTTTATCTAAATGAGCTATTTAAAAGAAATTAAAATAATATTAGTTGATGATCATAAACTATTACGAGACGGTTTAAGAAATATTATAGAGCAAAGATCTAATATGCATATAATTGGGGAGGCTTCTGATGGTAGAGAAGCTATAAAAATATGTTCTAAACTGTTGCCAAATGTAATTGTTATGGATGTAGCAATGCCAGGTTTAAATGGCATAGAAGCTACAAAACAAATTCATAAAAATAATCCGGATATAAAAATAATTGGCCTTTCTATGCATTCTAGTAAGCAATTTATACAAAGTATGTTTAAAGCTGGTGCTTTTGGGTATTTGTTAAAAGATGGAGATGCAGATGAATTAATTATAGCGATTAATACGGTAATGCAAAGTAAAAAATATTTATCTAAAGAGATTAATCAAGAGTTTCTGTCTGTACTTAAAGAGAAGAAAGCTATAGAAAAAGCACAATTAAGCTCTAGAGAAAAAGAAGTATTACAATTAATTTCTGAAGGTAATTCTTCCAAACAAATAGGAGATATATTATTTTTAAGTCCAAAAACGGTTGATGTTCACCGAAATAACATAATGAAAAAAATAGATTTATACACCATTCCAGAATTAACAAAATATGCTATTCAAGAAGGGTTAACTTCATTAAATCTTTAATAATTATTTATACTTTTTATGTAATGATAAGCATTCTGCTTATATAAATATCTATATAAACTACCTATATTTGAATTTCTCCCGGTAATTTTTTTAAATATTTACCCTATTTTGAAATCAACATTAAATAACTTATTAATAGTAGAAGACAACTCTTTTATAGGAGACTTGGTCGTTAGTGCAACTGAAGAAATTAGTGGTATTGGAGATATCCGTTTAACCAAATCTTTACAAGAAGCAATTTCTCTTTGTGATGATACTAATTTTGAATTAGTAATACTCGATTTGAAATTACCCGATGGACATGGAATAGAATTATTGAAAATACTTAAAGGAAAAAAAACAGAAACGAAAGTTTTTATTTTTTCTGCAAGTACAGAGCTTAAATCTTTTTGTTTTAAATACGGAGCATTTGCCTTTTTTGATAAAGCGAAAGATTTTGATGAGTTAATTGAGGCAATTAAAAATGCTTAACGATTACGCTACTTTTCTTTAAAAGAATACCATTTTAATATTTTTATTTGTTTTTACAAGTAGCGCACAAAAAAAGCTAAACGACAGGGGGGTGGTTTAGCTTTTTATTAACATAGATATTAGGGGCTAAATACATTAATATATTTTGTAAAAAGTAGTTTTATTTTTTTGATAAATACTACTCTTCAAATGTAGGTAACATTGTAAGACTGTTCAATAGGTGATTTTCTTATTTTTCTAAGTAAAACTTAAAAAGGAAATTTCTTATACCAGATATCAAAATAAATAATACAATATGTTATTTAACAGGTCTAAACTTAAAAATTATTAGCTTCTAATAAAACAAGCTGATACGTATTCTACTAATGTAAATATCTATAAAAACCACCTATATTGCTTTTAATAGACACCTAACCCTATATAGAAAGCAACGTTGCAAAATTTAATACTAGTAGAGGACAATTCCTTTATAAGAAAGAAAATTATTAATGCAGCTAAAGATATTAGTAGCATAGAGATATTAGTGTAGCAAAAACTCTACAAGAAGCAATTTCTATTTTTAAAGGAACTAATTTTAAACTAATTATACTCGATTTAAAATTACTTAATGGTGATGGTATAGAGTTATTAAGAGCACTTCAAGAAAATAAAAAGGATACAAAAGTTTTTGTTTTTTCTATTAGTACAGAACTAAGAAAAACATGTTTTAAATACGGGGCATTTGCCTTTTTTTGATAAAGCTAAAGATTTTGATGAGTTAATTAAGGCAATTAAAAAAGTTTAACGATTACGTTACTTTTCTTTAAAAGAATACAATTTTAATATTTTTACTGATTTTACAAAGTTTTTATAATAAGAAAAAGCTAAACTTTAAGGGGGTAGTTTAGCTTTTTGTATTAATATAATTGGGGGAAAATATTAATGAAATATTAAAATATATTGATTATCAATAATGTAGTTAATTTTATACTACAAATCTATAGAATACATTAAGGCTATTCAATAGGTAATTTTCTTAATTTTTCTAATTAGTTTTCCAAAAGTTAATTTTTAATAAATAATGGACGATTTTTTTTTATATTCTAACTTCGAATGTAATAGGTATACTATAGCTAACTCCTACCGGGGTACCTCTTTGTTTTCCTGGAGTCATTGTAGGTAGCGCACTAATAATTTCTACTACTTCTTTTTCTAATCTAGGGTGTGGCCCTCTAGCTCTAACATTATCTATTTTACCATTTTTATTAATAGTAAAAATCACAAATAATTTCTTTTTACCTGGTTGTAAACCTAATTCATTTGCCAAATTAACATCAAATTTTCTTCCAAAAAATTCTGTTACCTTTTTAGTAAAACAGTCTTTTAACTCTTTGTTGTTTCCTTTACAGCCTGGGTAAACAGGTACGTTTTCAATTAATATAAAAGGAATATCCTCTACCACTTCTTCTACTTCTTCTACTTCTTCAATATCATCGGTATTCACAATTACAGCTACATTTTCATCTGTTTCTGTAGATTCAATTACGGTTTCCACTATTTCTTTTTCATCTTCTACAACTGTAATTTGTTCTACAACTGGTGGAGGTGTGTTTTTTGCTGGTGGTTTTACTTCTTGCATTTCTATAATAGGAATGTCTTCTTTCATTTCGTCAATCATGTTAGCTTGTCCTAAGCTTTTTAGATCGTTCTTTTCGTATGTTTTATACTCAATTAAGGTGTACGTAATAAATAAGGCTAATACTAGTCCTATTTGTAAAAAAATTTTACTGTAGTTTTCTAACTGTTGTTCTGGGGTTTTTTTAATGTCCATTTTGAAATCTTTTAAAAGTTTATAATTTTAACTTTATTATTTAAAAATAGTTGTAGAATTATCAAATTCTCAGGAATCTGGTATTCTATTGTAAAATTAAAAATTAAAAGGGCTTTAAAATATGATTTACATCATACTTTGTCATGTACTTTGGTTGGGGTGTAGTTATTCCATATAGTTAGTATATCGGTAGCTACACTAGCTCCGCTACCTGCTGCAATTGCAAATTGACTTCTGCAGCCCGCTATAGTACCACAACAATATAAACCATCTTTAACTAAATGGTTTATATTTTTAAGTTGAATTCTATCTTTTTTAGCATTTGCTCTTTTATGAGGTTCTATAAAAGATTCTAAGCCTTTTATTGTAAGTGGTTTAGCGTAGTTTAAAGCAAGAATTACAATTTTGCTAAGGTAAGTAGTATTGTTAGTTTCTATTTGATATCCGTTTTTAGTAGATAAGACAGATAAAACTTTTTCATTCTCTAATTGTTGTACATGAGGATATAGCGTTAAAAGCTGTTTTTTACCTTCAACTAAAATATCTTTTCCTAAAGTTTTAGCAGGTAAACCCAATACATTATTAAATAAAGCATCTTGTAAATGAGATGCTCTTTGGTGCGTAATAATTCCAATAGTTTTACCCGCGGCAAAAGCTTTGTTTTTTGCAGAACCCAATACTAAAGCACATTGCAACCCAGAAGCTCCACCACCAATAATTAGAACATCAAAATTCATTTAAATAAAAAGGACTTTAATATTTGCTGCAAATAATTTCACAGAAATAGCTAATAAAATTACTCCAAATATTTTTCTAATAATTTGAATTCCATTTGGACCTATAATGCGCTCTATTTTAGAAGACGTTTTAAGTACAATATAAATTAAAAAAACATTTGCTAAAACAGCAATTATAATATTTTCTATATGAAACTCTGCTCTTAAAGATAATAAGGTTGTTAAACTTCCTGGACCCGCAATTAAAGGAAAGGCTAAAGGAAAAACAGAAGCTGTAATTGCGCTTACATTCTCTTCGTTGTCTTTATAGAGTGTAATTCCTAAAATCATCTCTAAGGCAATAAAGAATAATATTAAAGCACCTGCAACAGCAAATGAATGCACATCAATTCCAATTAATTTTAGTAAACTTTGTCCTAAAAATAAAAAAACAATCATAATAAAACCTGCAATAATAGCCGCTTTTTCAGATTGTATATGTCCTGCTTTCTTTCGTAAGTCTATAATAATAGGGATATTACCAATAACATCTATTACTGCAAACAAAACCATAAAAGCAGTAAGAGCCTCTTTAAAATTAAAATTCATACTTTTTATATATTTTGCAAAATTAGACAACTTTGTTTAGGAAAACGCAAAGTTATAGAAAAAAATAACACTATTTTTGCGAGATGTTTCAACTTGGAAAAACTATAGTTTCAGAAGATATTATCGAAAAAGATTTTGTTTGTAATTTGTCTGCTTGTAAAGGTGCTTGTTGTATAGATGGCGATGCCGGTGCTCCTTTAGATAAAGAAGAAACAAAAATTTTAGAAGACATATATCCTAAAGTAAAACCTTTTTTAAGAAAAGAAGGTATCGCTGTTATTGAAGAACAAGGTACTTGGGTTACCAGTGAGTGGGGAGAATTAGAAACTCCTTTAATTAATGGTGCAGATTGTGCCTATGTTATTTTTGATGAAAAAAAGACTGCTTTATGTGCTATTGAAGAAGCATATAACCAAGGAGAAATAGACTGGAAAAAACCTGTTTCTTGTCATTTATACCCAATTAGGGTTAAAGAGTATAGTGAGTTTTCTGCTGTAAATTACGATAAATGGGAAATTTGTGATGATGCTTGTTCTCTTGGAAAAGAATTACAAGTACCTATTTATAAGTTTGTAAAACAAGCTTTGGTTAGAAAGTTTGGACAAGATTGGTATAATGAGTTAGAAAAAGTGGCTGCAAAACATTTAGAATAAAGGAATCTGAATAATAACCTCTGTGCCTAAAGCAATATTGTCTTTATCTTTTAAATCGTTATAAACAATAGTGTAATCATTTTTTAGACTTTTAGCAAAATTAGTTAATCTCATTCTTGTTAAATTAATGCCTACAGATTTTCTGTTAATAGATTTTTCAGCCTTTATTTTAGCAGAAGATTCCCTACCTATACCATTGTCTTTAATAATAATTTGAATATATTTTGAAGAAATTCTTTCTATAGATACGTTTATTTTTTTAACACCTTTTTTCGGAGATAAACCATGCCATATAGAGTTTTCTAAGAACGGTTGTAAAGCTAATGGAGGTATTTTTATAGTAGTTAAGTTAAGAGAAGCATCTGTTTTAATTGCAAAATCTATTTCATTAGAAAAGCGAATATTCTCTATACCCATATAAAGTTTCATTGTTTCTATTTCTTCAAATAACGTTGTTTCTTGTATGGAAGAGGCATCTAATATTTTTCTCATTAATTTAGAAAACTTATTTAAAAAAGAAATAGCTTTCCTTTTATTGTTCTCTATAATAAATAACTTAATAGAGTTTAACGCATTAAACATAAAATGAGGATTCATTTGGCTTCTTAAAGCGTCTTGTTTTAAAGAAAGAATCCTTTTTTCGTTTCTTAATCTTCTTTGTTTGTTTATAGAAAATATAACAATAGTAATTAGTACAAAAATACAAATAGATATAATCCATAAATTTCTATTTCTAGTAACTAGTAGTTGTGTCATTTCATTTTTTCTAGCTAATTGCTTTATTTTATTATCGCTTCTTTCTTTATTGTAAGTGGCAATTAATTGGCTCACATAGACTAGGTTTCTTTCATTAAATGTTTTGGCATCTCCTTCTTTTGCCTTTTTATAATAAACGAATGCTTTTTTATAATTTTTTTCTTTTTCGTATATAAGAGCTAAGTTTAAATTGGCTTCAACAATTATGGCTTGTATGTTATACTCTAAAGCAATACTTAAGGCTGTATTTAAATTTTTTTTTGCTTTAGAATTTTTATTTAAATAAAACTGAGCTAAACCGAGGGTATTGTAAGTTTTAGAAAGGTAATATTTGTCATTTTTTTCTATCGCCATTTGTACAACAGTATCAACAGTTTTTAAGGCTTGTTTGTATTTTTTTTGCTCTATTAGAACATTAGAAATGCTATACCCACAAATTATTTTACCTACTTTAGATTTAAGGATGTTATTGTATTTTAGAGATTCAGAAAAGTTTTTCATGGCCTCGTCTAAATTTCCTAATTTCTGGTTGGCTTTACCTATGTTTTGATAATTAATAGCAAGCCCTAATAGATTGTTAAGTTCTTTTTGAGTTTTAATAGATTTTTTAAATTCATTTAAAGCTAATCTATATTGTTTTAGCGTTACGTAAATATTTCCCATGCTATTTTGAGAAACAGAGATGCTCTTTTTTACTCTATTGTTTGGTTTTTTTATCATTAGAGCCTTGTTTAGGGCTTCTTGATGATAATTTAAGGCTTTTTTAACGTAATCTTGTCTTCTATAAACAGTACCAATTGCATTTAGATTTCGTACTTCAGATATTGTATCTTTTAGTTCTATACTTAGTTTAATAGCTTTTTTGTAAGCTGTAGCAGATTTATCAAATAGAGAGCGACCTCTATAATATCGTCCTAAAGAGTTGTAGCCAAATAATAAGCCTTCTAGGTAAGAGGCTTCTTTACTCTTTTTTATTAATAATTCTATCTGATCTTTGCTTTGTTTCTTCTTATAATAAATAGAGTCTAGAATATCTAATGAGCTTATTCTATTATTAATAAGGTATGCTAATTCTTCGGGTATTTTGGTGTCTTGAGAGTAAGAGTAAAAGGCTAAAAAGAAAAATAGGGGTACTAATATCTTTATTTTCATACATTAAAATTTATTTAAAAATTCTGCCTTTTTTTGACGAGAAACGGGTATTTTTTGATTGTTCTCTAAAACAACATAGCCTTCTGTTTTATGAAATTCGTTAGTTTTTTCTAAGTTAATAATGTACGAGTTGTGTACTCTAAAAAATAATTCTTTGGGAAGTAGCGCGTAAATTTCTTTTAATTTTTTAGTAACCACAATTTTTTTGTTATCCGTAGTATGAATGGTAGAATAATTACCATCTGAAACTATAAAAAGTATTTCTTCAGATTTTAAAAAAATAAGCTTACCATCTGTATTTATAGTAATTTTTTTGGTGGTCATATTTTTATTAAAATTTAGCAACACTTTTTCTATGGTACTAGAATTTAAAGACCTAAAGTGGTATTTCTTAATTTTGGAAATTGTCTTTTCTAAATCATCAGTGTCTATTGGTTTTAGTAAATAGTCTATAGCTTCATTTTTAATTGCATTTAAGGCATATTCACTATAAGCAGTGGTAACAATTACAGCAAAGTTTCGAGATTTTAGTTTGCTTAAAAACTGAAAACCATCCATAGTAGGCATATCAATGTCTAAAAAAAGGCAATCAATATTATATTTTGCTAAATACTCTAAAGCTTTTACAGTATCTACAAAGGTTGCGGTAACTTCTATTTCTGTATCAAAATTAGATAATTCCCAACTTAAACTTTGTATTGCATTAGGTTCGTCGTCAATAATTAAAGCTCTTAACATAAGATGTTTTTATCAAAAATAGTATAATAGTTTTGTTTTTTTGAAAATTGTAGAGGTATAATATCTTTATGTTGCAGTTTATACATTATTTATAACCAATTATACAAAACTGTAATTTTAGATTTAAGATGTTTTGTAACTTTAGTGTGCATTTTGGGGGAAATGCAGAACTTTAAATAGTTCATTACAGTTTTAGAAAGCATCACATAAATGTGATGCTTTTTTTGTGCACGTTAATTATGAAAAACTATAAAAGTCCAACCGTTTATTGTTGATGAAATTGTAAAAGGGAAAATTATATTATTGAAACTATTTTTGAAGATAATAAAATACATACGCTATTTGAAATAGATGATAAAGTAGAAAATGTTGATTTTAAAATAAGAACTACATATAAAGCGTTAGTAAAAGAAGCTATGAGAGTTCTTAAAAAGTTACCAAAATTTAAACCTGATATACAAAATAGTAGCACTGTTAAAGTAAGGTGTAATTTATCTATTGCTTTTGGTTTAGAGTAAAATAAAGAAGTTCTCTAAAAAGGATTACACCTTGGCATGCTTAACTTTTTTCAGTATCTTAATGTATTGAAATTCAATTTTTATAAGAATCTGAAATAAATTCAAATTTACAAACAACACACTTTTTAAACAACCTCTTTTTGATGAATATATTTATTATTTTGTTATTTTTGTAAAATGAAAATCAATCAATATTTAGATGCTACTTACTTAAAAACAGCAAGTCAAGCAAATCTTACGGAAGAAGAAAATCAACAAAAAGTTATTGATTTAATCACAGAAGCTATTTTGTATGATTACAAGTTAATTATGATTCGTGCTAAATATATTCCTTTAGCTAAGAAAATGCTTCAAGAGGCAGAAAAAAGCATTCTTATTGGTACCGTAATTGGTTTTCATGAAGGTACTTATACTACTCAAGAGAAATTAGAAGAAGCACAACAAGCCATTAATTTGGGTGCAGACGAGTTAGATTTTGTAGTTAATTATGAAGCCTTTAAAAAAGGAGAAATAGAATTGGTTACCAATGAAATTACAAAAGGTATAGCACTAGCTTTAGAAAATAATAAAGTGGTAAAGTGGATCATTGAAGTAGCTGCCTTATCAAATAAAGAAATAATTGTAATTTCGCGCTTAATTAAAAATATAGTTTTCACTGTTTTTGGAGAGGAAAATGCGGAAAACGTTTTTGTAAAATCATCAACAGGTTTTTTTAAAACAGAAAACAATTTGCCTAATGGAGCTACGTTTGAAACAATGAAGTTAATTGCGGATAACGCAAAACCATTAAAAATAAAAGCAGCAGGTGGTGTAAGAGATTATGAAACGGCTGTAAAAATGGTTAATTTAGGAGTAGATAGAATTGGTACATCATCTTCTAAAGAAATTGTTAATAAAGAACAAAACAGTAATTCAGGATACTAATTTTGATAGAATATTTTGCACATGAAACGGCTGTAATAGATACTGATTGCAGTATCGGAAAAGATACCAAAATTTGGCATTTTAGTCATATCATGTCTAATTGTGTTATTGGTGAGCAATGCAATATTGGTCAGAATGTAGTGGTTTCTCCAGAAGTAGTTTTGGGTAAAAATGTAAAAGTACAAAATAACGTTTCTATTTATACAGGTGTAATTTGCGAAGACGATGTGTTTTTAGGGCCTTCTATGGTTTTTACAAACGTAATAAATCCACGAAGTGCCATTAAAAGAAAAAATGAATACCAACAAACTTTAGTAAAAAAAGGCGCAAGTATTGGTGCAAATGCCACCATTATTTGTGGAAATACTATAGGTGAATATGCCCTTATTGGAGCCGGAACTGTAGTAACAAAAGAAGTTTTACCGTTTGCACTTGTAGTTGGTAACCCCTCTAAGCAGATTGGTTGGGTAAGTGAATACGGACATAGATTAGTGTTTAATAAAAGCGGAATTGCAATCTGTAAAGAAAGCAATGAAAAATATCAATTAAAAAACAATACCATTATAAAGTTATAGAATGATAAAAAAATACGTATTTCTAGTTTTATTATTTCCCTCAATATATTTTGCTCAAGAAGAAAAGTATCCTGTTTTTGATGCTTGTAAAGATGCTGAAGTTCAATCTTTAAAAGATTGTTTTTACGCTCAAACAAAAGAGCTGTTTTTCTCTGAGTTTAAAACTCCCGCAATTGCAACAGAAGAAGGATTTACTGGAACTGCAAATACTATTTTTGCGGTTACAAAAGAAGGTGAGTTTAAATTAATATATGTAAACACGCCTTTTGATGAAATTAGAGAAGAAGTTAAGAGAGCTTTTAAAGTTTTTTCTAAAATTACGCCTGCATGGTATAATGATCATGCAATAGAAATGAAATTTGAGCTTCCTATTCAATTTCCTTTAACCAATGATTCTATTGTAGAAAATGCTTCTAAAGAAATTAAAAAAGAAAGTTTAATAGATGTTGTGGCAAAAAAGAAAATTGCAGATTCTACTTTTTTAGAGCATAATAGCAAACTAAATATACCTTTTACCCATAGAAGTTATGTAGATTATGAATTCGCTTTGCATAAAGCAAAAGGAACGCATACGGCCTCTAAACCTTATACTTACAATGAAATAAAGCCGTATTACGACATAACTAAGGAAAAAAAGAAGTTTTTAAAACCGAATAAAGAAACTTGGTTAGGTAAAAAAGTTTGGAACGAGCATTTAATTCAAGTAAAAAAGGAGGATTATTGGCTTACGGTAGATGTCTTGTTTGATCTTCAAATAGGGAAAGATAATTCTGATGTAGATTATACATTTAATAATTCTAGAATTGTAAATGTGAATGGAGAAATTGGAAAGAATTTCTCATTTTCTACAACCTATGCAGAAAGTCAGGGTAGATTTGCAGAGTATGTAAATAGTTTTATAACAAATCCTGCAGCAAATTTTAAACCTAAAAATTCTGAAGGTTTGGTTCCTGGAAGAGGAAAAACAAAAGGATTTAAAGAAGATGCTCATGATTATCCTGTTGCAGAAGGTTACATAGCTTATACACCAAATAAGTACATGCAATTTCAATTTGGTAATGGTAAAAATTTTATTGGAGACGGATATAGATCTTTTATTTTATCTGATGTTTCTTCTCCAACTACGTATCTAAAAATGAAGGTAGATTTTTGGAAAATACAATACACTAATATTTGGATGTGGAATACAGAACCTTCTTTAAGTTCAGTATCAGACCCAAATGAACATGCTAGAAAATACGTAGCAGCTCATTATTTAAGTATTAATTTAACAGATAAATTAAACTTAGGCTTTTTTGAGACAGCAATTTCTGCAGGAGAAAACGGAATGGATGCAGGCTTTATGAATCCTATAATTTTTTATAGATCTTTAGAGTTTAATAGAGGTGAAGATGCCGGAAATGCAATTGTTGGTTTAACAGGTAAGTATAAATTAAATAACAATATTTCCTTATACTCTCAATTAGTAATTGATGAATTTTCTGTTGGAAATTTTAGTGACATGAGTGATTGGAAACATAAATTTGCATATCAATTAGGAGCAAAATATTTTGATGCCTTTAAAGTAGAAAATTTATTTTTACAGTTAGAATATAATCGTGCTAGGCCTTATACTTTTGCACATAAATCGCCAATATTAAATTACGGTAATTATAGTCAGCCTCTTGGGCATTTATGGGGAGCAAACTTTTGGGAAGCAATTGCAATTGCTAGATACAAGAAAGACAGGTGGAGTGGTAGTGCAAAAATTATTGTAGGTAAAAAAGGGTTTGATTTAGAAGATCAGGCAATAAGTTATGGTGGTGATATTTATCAATCTTATAATGACAGAGTATCAGATACAGGTGTAGAAATAGCACAAGGTAATACCGCCAATATTTTTATAGCAGACTTTGAAGCCAATTATTTAATAAATCCTTCTACTAATACAAGTCTATTTGCGGGTTTATCCTATAGAGATTTCTCTTCAGATTCAGTTTTAACAAGTTATCCTTCTGGTTCAAATGTTTGGTTATCAGTAGGTGTAAGGGCAGATTTGTTTAATTGGTACTTCGATTTTTAAATTTTAGTATTTTTTTGGGAAAAATATAGGAAATTTATATATACATTTGTAGTGTGGTTTTTAATTAAATCACACTTTTTCTTTTTCATAGCAATTTTCCCACTCAATTTATTGAGTGGGTTTTTTTATTTATAGTTAAAAGCTTATTTAAATGGTGGTAAAGTCATAATTATCAAATATCTTTGCAAACTATTTTTATAAAATGGAATCAACAGTAATTACAGATAATAAAATATATATGCAAGCTATAATTTCAGACTTTAAACAACTAACAAAAGTTGGATTGTCTTTAAGTGTAGTCTTTTCTTCTGTTGCTGGTTATTTATTAGCTATAGATGTTGTTAATTATTTTACGTTGGTTTTGTTAGCTATAGGAGGTTTTTTAATGGTTGGCGCGTCCAATGCATTTAATCAAATTATAGAAAAAGATACAGATCTTATAATGAAACGTACTCAAAATAGACCTTTACCAACTGGTAGAATGTCTGTTAATGTTGCACTTACCGTTGCAATTTTGTTTACAATTTTAGGCCTTTCTATTTTATATAGCATCAATGCTAAAACAGCTTTGTTTGGTGCTGTTTCTATATTTTTATACACAAGTGTTTACACGCCTTTAAAGTCTGTAACACCATTATCTGTTTTTGTAGGTGCCATTCCAGGTGCTATTCCTTTTATGTTAGGTTGGGTAGCAGCTACCAATCAATTTGGTATGGAGGCCGGTTTTTTGTTTATGATTCAGTTTTTCTGGCAATTTCCTCATTTTTGGGCTATTGGTTGGTTACAGCATGAAGAGTATATGAAAGCAGGGTTTAATATGCTTCCAATGGGGCAAAAAAATAAAGGAGCAGTAAAACAGATTATTTTTTATACAATAATATTAATATTAGTTTCAATATCTCCTGTTTTAAAATTATCTGGAGCATTCTATATTCATCCTATAACGGCTATTATTGTTGGGTTGTTAGGGTTATATATGTTATATTTTGGTATTAAATTACACAAAAGTCAAGAAGATATTGATGCAAGGAAACTAATGTTATCAAGCGTTTTGTATATTACAGTAGTGCAAATTGTATACGTAGTAGATAAATTTTTACATTAATCATGATAGTAGAACAAACATTACAAGAAGAACTAAATATAGCTAAGAGAAAATCTGCCAAACCTATGTTATGGATTTCCATGATTAGTATGGTGATGTTTTTTGCAGGCTTAACAAGTGCTTATGTTATAAGTATGAAGAGAGATGATTGGGTTTCTTTTGATTTACCTCAGGCATTTTTTATAAGTACAGCACTAATTATAGCAAGTAGTATTACACTGTTTTTTTCGCAAAGAGCTTTAAAAAATGATAAAAGACAACTTTCATTATTGTTGATTATTGCTACCTTATTATTAGGTGTTGGATTTATCTGGCAACAATATGTTGGTTTTAATCAGTTAAAAAGTGTGGGGCTATTTTTTACAGGACCAGAGAGTACTGTATCAACATCTTTTATCATAGGAATCACTTTTATGCACGTTTTACACGTATTAGCAGGTATTATTGTGCTTCTAGTTGTTATTTATAATCATTTTAAATACAAATACAAATCAGACAATATGCTTGGGTTTGAACTCGGTGCAATCTTTTGGCACTTTGTAGATATACTATGGATTTACCTATTTTTCTTTTTCTATTTTATTAGGTGATGAAAAATAGTTATTTTTGGCAAACTAACTAAGAATTAATTAACAGAGATTATTATATGGAAGCAAATATTGCTATACCTACAGATGGTAAAGAAACTTGGAACGGCGGTGGTGGTATAAAACCACTAGGAGCAAGTTATGGTAAAATGATGATGTGGTTTTTTATCGTTTCTGATGCTTTAACCTTTTCAGGGTTTTTAGCAGCTTACGGTTTAACACGATTTAAATTTATAGATTCATGGCCAATTGCAGATGAGGTGTTTACTCACTTTCCTGGTTTACATGGTGTGCATGCGCCAATGTATTATGTGGCATTAATGACTTTTATTCTTATCGTTTCTTCGGTAACAATGGTTTTAGCAGTAGATGCAGGTCATCAAATGAAACAAAAAAAAGTAGCTTGGTACATGTTTGCTACTATTATTTTTGGAATCATCTTTGTTGGATCTCAGGCTTGGGAGTGGAAAAACTTTATTTCTGGTTCTTACGGAGCGGTAAAAACAACAGAGGGTAGAATTTTACAATTTGTAAAAGATGGTCATCAAATTGCATTATCAGATTTTGTGGTAGGTGAAAGAACTGATCAAAGAGTGCAACACGAAAGACAAAATGGATTATGGTTTGAGAAAGAAGGTTCTGTATCTTCTTACTCTGTAGCTCAAATTCAAGATTCTTACAAAAATAATTCAGAAATACAAGTTCGTTCTCAATTGATAGATCCTGCAACAAAACAAAAAATAATTCTTTCTAGAGAAGATGGAATGGCACAATTAGCAAAATCTAAAATGGTTGTAGAGGGTGCTAACTTGCATGTAAACGAGTATGGAAACACCATTTTTGCTGATTTCTTTTTCTTTATTACAGGATTTCACGGATTCCACGTACTTTCAGGAATTATTATTAACATCATTATTTTCTTTAATGTTATTCTAGGTACTTATGAACGTAGAGGACATTATGAAATGGTAGAAAAAGTAGGACTATATTGGCACTTTGTAGATTTAGTTTGGGTATTTGTATTCACATTCTTCTATTTAGTATAATTTATAAAAGAAATTAAAATGGCACACGCACACAAATCAAACACGAATAGAATTTGGGTAGTTTTAGTAATATTAACAGTAATAACTACTGTTGAGGTTGCATTTGGTATTATTAAGCCAGATTTCTTGCATCTTTCAAGTTTTTTAGGAACAAGTCCTTTAAACTGGATGTTCATTATTTTAACATTAGTAAAAGCATATTACATTACTTGGGCATTTATGCACATGGAAGGAGAAAAAAAATGGCTGAGACGTTCTGTAGTTTGGACAGTTGTTTTCTTAGTTAGTTACTTGCTAACACTTCTTTTAACAGAAGGCGGTTATATACATAACACATTGGCACCACTTGTAAAATGGTAATTTAAAAAATTAAAAAGGTGGTTTTAACCACCTTTTTTTATACTAAATTTTTAACGTCATTATACTTTATCACAAGGTTTTAGATACCTTGTATAAAAAATTACTCTTTGCAAACTTTGCGAAAAACTTTGCGTTCTTCGCGGTTAACTTATAACAATGATGAAACTTACTAAAAAAAGAGTGGTATTATTTTTACTATTTATTTTTCCTTTAATCTGTTTTTTAATTTTATCAACCGGAAAAAATAACTTTACTAAATTACCTGTTGTTACAAAAAATGTGGTTGATATTTCTACCTTAGACTCTATAAATACATTTAAGGGACATACAAGTATCGTCTGTTTTTTAGGGAATGATGTACAGGCAGAAAAAGGAGGTTTCTTTAATTTAAATGAAAAAATTTATAAAAAGTTTATAGAGTATAATAAATTTCAAATGATTGCTATTTATCCTAAGGGAAAAGAAAGCGATGCTAAACAAATAAAAAAAGAAATTAGTGCTTTTACCGATATGGTAAAATGGAAATTTATAGCAGGTTCTAAAGAAGAAATAGTAGCACTACATTCAAGTTTTAACTCTACCAATACTTTGACGAATCTTTATACTTCTAAGGTGTTTTTGATTGATAAAAAGGGTGATTTAAGAGGTAGAATTAGTGATCAAGATAGTAAAGACGGAAAACTTTTTGGGTACAATATGAATTCTGTTTCTGAGTTAAACGCTAAATTAAAAGATGATGTTTTGGTGCTTTTTTATGAGTATTATACAGCATTTAAAGATAAAAACAAGAATAAAGCAGACAGAAAATAAGCAGGGTTATGAAAAAAAAATATTCTTATATAGGTATTTCATTTATCATTCTTTTATTCGGAATTTATGTGGTTAGAAACATTGATAGAAGAATTAATGACAATGATCTTGTTCAAGATAGTAGCTTGAATAAGGTTGATAAAAATACGGCCACTACAAAAGGGTTGTATACATTTAATAAAGTCCCAGATTTTGGGTTTACAGATCAAAATGGACTTACAATTACCAATAAAGATTATGCTGGTAAAGTTTATGTTGTAGAATTTTTCTTTTCTACATGTCCTACTATTTGTCCTTTAATGAATAAAAAAATGGTAACTATTCAAGATGAATTTTCTTCAAATTCAGATTTTGGAATAGCCTCTTTTTCTATTACTCCAGATATTGATACACCAGAGATTTTAAAAAAATATGCATTAGATAATAGTATTACACATAAAAACTGGCACTTATTAACAGGTGAAAATGATACTATAGTGTATGCCTTGGCTAATAAAGGATTTAAATTATTTGCAGGTAAAGGCGGTAAAGAACATGGTGGTTTTGAACACTCTGGTTTGTTTGCTTTGGTGGATAAAGAAGGAAACATTAGATCTAGAAAAGATGAATATGGAAATCCTATTATGTATTATAGAGCTCTAACAGAATCAGGTTTTTCAGATCAAATAAAAGAATTAAAAGAAGATATTAAAATATTGTTGAATGAGTAATTTAGCACAAGAAAAAAAATACAAGAAAATAATTACAGGGTTATCTATTGTAATTCCAATTGCTGTTGCAGCTTTATTCGGTATTAAATTACAAGATTTAGGTATTAATGTAGCGCCTTTAACTTTTTTACCTCCAATTTATGCAACTATAAATGGATTAACAGCAATTACTTTAATAGCCGCAGTAGTTGCAATTAAAAAAGGAAATAGAAAGCTACACGCACAACTTAATACGTTTGCAATAGCATGTTCTCTTATTTTCTTATTACTTTATATTGCGTATCACATGACATCAGATTCTACTAAATTTGGTGGAGAAGGTGTCATAAAATATGTGTATTACTTTATCCTTATAACTCATATTGTTTTATCAATAGTGGTAATACCATTTGTGTTAACAACGTTTATGAGAGCAAAACTAGGTAATTTTCCTCAACATAAAAAAATAGCTAAATTTACATTTCCTTTGTGGCTATATGTTGCTATTACCGGTGTTGTAGTTTATTTAATGATATCTCCTTATTATGTATAAAAAAAGAGCTTTAGTATTTTTTTTGTTGATGGTTTTTGCATCAAAACTTTCATTTTCTCAATGTGCCATGTGTAAGGCTGTTGTAGAAACTGGCGATGTTTCTATGGCAGAAGGTGTTAATAATGGAATAACCTATTTAATGGTGTTTCCATACCTTTTAGTAGGTGTTTTGTTTTTTGTTATTTATAGATATAAAAAGCAAGCAAAAATTTAACATTTATATATGAGGTATATTTTGTAACAAATTTTACTTTTAGTCGTCTTATTTAAACATCAAAAGAAATATATTCTTTTTTGGTGTAAAGAATATAAATGATATCAACCAAAAAATATTGTATTTTGAAAACTAAACTTATCCTATTTGTTGCACTTTTAACCACTATTGTTTCTTTTTCACAAAAAAAGTGGACACTTAAAGAATGTGTAGATCAAGCTTTAAATAAAAACATTTCTATTCAACAGAATAAATTAAGTTTAGATATTGCTAAGACAGATTTAAAGAGCTCTAGAGGTAATTTTTTACCATCTGTTAGTGCAAGTACAGGAGGTAATCTTTCCGCAGGTTCTAACTTTGATCCTGTAACAAATAACAGATCTGCAAGTACCACATTTTTTGGGGGTAATGTAGGTTTAAATGCAGGAATAACTGTTTTTAATGGATTTAGAAACCTAAACTTATATAAGCAAGCTAAATTAGGGATAGAAACAAGTAAATTAGATTTACAAAAGATAGAGAACGATGTTTCTTTGTTTGTTGTAAATGGTTATTTGAATGTTCTTTTCGCAAAAGAAAATTTAGAGGTATCTAAAGTTCAAGCTGCTATAAGTAAGAAACAAATACAAGCTGCAAAAGATAGGTTTGAGGCTGGGACAATAGCTAAAGGTGAATTGTTAAATTTTAAATCTACAGCTGCAAATGATTTGCAAAGTGTTATTACACAAGAGAATGCGCTAGATTTAGCAATCTTAAATTTAGCACAATTATTGCAAGTGCCTTCTAATAATTTTGATGTTGCTCCAGTAAATGTAGACTTACCATCTGCAGACTTATTATATAAGAACTCAAACTCTGTGTATGAAAAGTCACTAACCAAAATGCCAGAAATTCAAAGAGCAGAATTAGCTATTGATAATGCAACTTTAGACATAGAAATTAGTAAAAGCAATTATTTACCTACCGTTACAAGTTCTATTTTTGCTAATACAAACTATAGTTATATTATAAAGCCAACCGGTTTCCCTACAGGAGATTTTTTAGATCAATTAGACGGTAATCTTGGTTACGGACTAGGTTTTAATATTAATATTCCAATTTTTAATGGTTTTAAAACCGATGCTAATGTAAAAAGATCAAAAATTAATAAAGAAATTTTTGAAACTAGATTAGAAAGTGAAAAACTAAATTTAAAACAAACTATAGAGCAAGCCTTTTTAGATGTAAAATCATCTTTAAAAGCCTACCAAGCAGCAAGAATTTCTTTAACAGCGCAGCAAGAAGCTTTTAAAAATGCACAAGAAAGGTATAATTATGGTGTAATGACGTTATTCGATTTTGATTTAGTTAGAACACGTTTAGTAAATGCAGAAGGAGCAATGATTCGTTCTAAATACGATTATGTTTTTAAAACGAAAGTATTGCAATTCTATTCTGGAGAACTAATTTTAGAATAAATAAAATAAAGATTACTAATGAAGCCTTGCAAATTTGCGAGGTTTTCTTTTTTCTATAACTTATATTTGCATAAAAATATAGAAGTTGGCAATTATCCTAAACCTAGAGACCGCAACTAAGAACTGCTCTGTAAGCATAGCAAAAGACGGCAAAGTTATCGCATTAAAAGAATTGAATAATGGTAATTATTCTCATGCAGAAGTTTTACACCCTTTTATTTTAGAGGTTTTAAAAGAAGTAAATTTAACTTCTAAAGAAATAGACGCTGTAGCGGTTAGTAAAGGTCCGGGTTCTTATACTGGGTTAAGAATTGGTGTTTCTGCCGCAAAAGGACTTTGTTTTGCCTTTGACAAGCCATTAATTTCTATAAAAACCTTAGAATCTCTGGCTCATGCAATTTCTATTGATAAAGGTATTATTGTGCCTATGCTAGATGCAAGAAGAATGGAAGTATATGCTGCTGTTTTTAATGAAAATTATGAGCAGATTAGAGATATTAAGGCTGAGATAATAGATGAAAACTCTTTTTCTGATTATTTAGGAGCGGGTATCGTTACTTTTTTAGGTGATGGAGCTCATAAGTGTAAAGAAGTAATTACCCATAAAAATGCTGTGTTTGTAGATGCTATTTTTCCATCTGCAAAAGAAATGGCAGAATTATCATTTATTAAGTACAAAAAAAACGACATCGAAGATGTCGCTTATTTTGAACCTTTTTATTTAAAAGATTTTGTTGTTATTCCTGAAAAGAAAAAGAAACCTACTTTTTAAGGTTTACTTGGTGAGGGTAAGGAATCTCGATTCCTGCTTTATCAAGTGCTAATTTTACATTTTCCGTTACATCGAAATACACGGTCCAGTAATCTGCGGTTTTACACCAAGGTCTTACTGCAAAATTAACAGAACTATCTGCTAACTCAGATACTGTAACTCCAGGAGCTGGATCTTTTAAAATTTTAGGATGAGAAGTTAATACATTCATTAATACTTCTTTTGTTTTCTTAATATCAGCATCATAAGAAACACCAATGGTTAAGTCTACACGTCTTGTACCTTCTGTAGAATAATTAACAATATTTCCATTAGATAAAATACCATTCGGAATTATTATTTCTTTGTTAGATAAACCTGTAAGTTTTGTAGTAAAGATTTCAATTTCTTTTACAACACCAACTTCACCTTGTGCTTCTACTAAGTCGCCAAGTTTAAAAGGTTTAAAAACCATTATTAAAACGCCACCTGCAAAGTTGGCAAGAGATCCTTGTAATGCTAAACCAACAGCCAAACCTGCCGCTGCTAAAATTGCTGCAAAAGAAGTTGTTTCTACACCTAGTTTAGATATAACAGCTATAATTAATAATATTTTTAGTCCCCAACCAATTAAGTTTCCTAAAAACTTTTGAAGTGTAACATCTATGCCACCCTTTTCCATTGCTTTTCTAGAAGCTTTAACAATTAGTTTTATAACTATTAAACCAATAATTAGAATTGCTAATGCAACTAAAATTTTAGGGGTATATTCAATTACTAATCCTTTTAAATTTGTAAGATATTTTTCCATTTTTATTTTTAATAATAATTAACTGCAAAAATAAAGGTTTCTTAGGTATTTATGAAAGAATTATCTATGATAATAAAATAGAAATAATACCTAGAGCTGCTGGTATGGTTTGTATGTACAGTATTCTAATTATTTTTGTAGAATAGGCTCCATAAAGTCCGGCAATAGCAACACAAGACAAAAAGAAAATTGCCATGTCAGTTTTTACCATAAACATAGACCAGAGTAATCCTGCAGCTAAAAAACCGTTATATAAACCTTGGTTTGCAGCCATTACTTTTGTTTCTTCTGCTAACTCTTTGTTTTTTATTCCAAAAGCCTTCATTGCCTTTTTTGAAGTCCAAATTACCATTTCTAAATAGACAATATAAATGTGGATTATTGCTACTAAACTAATAAATATGATTTGTAAAATATTCATAGAGTATTTTTTATAATTGAAAAAAAGCGATTTAACTTTAATTTAAATCGCTTTTAAGTAGTTAGTTTTTATATTTTAGTTTACTTCAAAGGTAATTTTTAAATTTACTCTAAATTCAGTAACATCGTCACCATTTACAACTGCACTTTGCGATTGTACAAATACAGATCTAATGTTTTTTACAGATTTAGAAGCTTGCTTTACTGCTTTTCTAGTAGCTTCTTCCCAACTTTTTTCAGAATTTGCTAATACTTCAATAACTTTCATAACTGCCATAATGTTGATTTTTAATTAATAAGAGTAAAGGTATCAAATATTCATTAGAAAGTCCAATGTTAAATTAATGTTACCAAAATGTTTATAAATTGTAATATATTTACTATATTTGTATCTGTAATGTAAACCTTTAAATTTAATATCATGAAAAAAATACTAACACTTATAATCCTTTGTGTTGCAGCAATAGGATATTCTCAAGATAAACAACCAACTTATACTGCTGAAGGAAATTTGGTAAAAGCAACCTATTATTATGAAGATGGTTCAATAAGTACTGAAGGGTATTTTAAGGATAAAAAATTAACAGGTGAGTGGACTCGTTTTGATAAGGAAGGAAATAAAACTCAAATAGCGAAGTATGAGGATGGTAAAAAAGTAGGAAAGTGGTTTGTTTGGAATAACGAGTCTTTAAAAGAAATTAGTTATGATAACAATGCAATTGTTAGCGTAAATTTATGGAAACATGAAGCTAAATTGGCATCTAATAAATAAATTTTATTGAAATTATTTAAACTCCAAAAAAATATTTTTTGGAGTTTTTTTATGTCTTATTATTTTTCTACATTACAGAACTTCCGAGATTTTATAAAGCTAAATTTATAACTTGAGGTAATCCTTACTGGTTTGATAATTTGTTATTTATCTTATACCAAATAAACATTAAAAGGATTGATTAGTTTTGTTTCTTTTACCTTCATATTTTAATGTAAAACGGAACAAGAGTTAAAGATATGGTTCTGTTTTCTATTTCGTATTAAGAAAAAGTAACTCCAATATATTGACAATCATATTAAAGTACATTTGGTATTCTGTTATGACAATGTTTGAGTATTTATAATCATATTATGCTAACAACCTTTTTTTTATTTGAGATAAAGCTATTTTAAGGTAGTTTGATGGTGCTATTTATAATATAGTTATAAGACTTGATTAACTTTAATTTTTTCAGGAAGGAAAGCTTGTTTAGGATATGTATAGAAGAATGGTTATTCACTATAAAACTTAAATGCATAAAAAAACGTTTAGAGACTAGTCTCTAAACGTTTTTTTATGCATTGTATTTAAGAATTACTCTACAATTAAAGTAAAAGGAATACTATATTTTACACCTACTGGCTTACCTCTTTGTCTACCTGGTTTCATTTTAGGTAATTGTTTCATTACTTTAATTACTTCACTTTTAATTTTTGGGTGTGGAGCTCTTGCATTAACATCAACAATGTTTCCGTTTTTATCAATTTTAAAACCGATAAATACTCTTTTTCTACCTGCAGATAATCCTAATTCGTTTGGTAAATTTGCATCAAATTTTCTTGAAAAGTGTTTTTGAACCATTTTACTAAAACATGCTTTTAATTCTGCTTTACTTCCTTTACATCCAGGAAATACAGGTACATCTTCAATAATCATGAAACTTACATCTTCTACAACTTCTTCTATTTCCTCCACTTCTACAATTTCTTCTACTTCTACAGCTTCTGTTTCATCTGTTTCTGTAGATTCAATTACAGTCTCTTCTACTTCTTTTTCATCTTCTACAATTTCTATTTTTTCTGGAGCTGGTGGTGGTGGCGTTTTTGGTTTAACTTGTTCTACTCTTTCAGTAATTACAGTTTCTTCTTCCATTTCAGCACTCATGTTCACTGTACCGAGGTCTCCAATAACTTTATCGAATGTTTTATGTTCTATAGCTATTAGTGTTATAAATAGTGCTAGAACCAAACCTATTTGCATAAAAATTTTACTGTAATTTTCTAAGTTTGATTTTGGGTTTTTCTTAATTTCCATTGTAAAGAGTTTTTAATAGTTCGCTAATTTAATTAAATTATTGGTTTATATACAAGTCTTAGTGTGAATTAACTGTATTTTTTTTTAATATTTGATTAAAAACAATTAATCCTAAGAGAACTCCAAGTGTATTTGCTATTGCATCTTTGTAGTCTCCTGTTCTATATACAGTTAATGTTTGTTGCAGTACTTCAATAAGTATGCCAAAAAGAATGCAACAAATTACAATAACGTATTTTAGAGCTGGTTTTCTATAAAAAGAAAATAACCAACATATAGAAAGTGTAAAATACGCTGTTAAGTGATACATTTTATCAATATTATTGATATTTGGCTCTACTTTAGGCATTTTCATCAAACTTAAATAAGCAATTGTAATTGTTATTAGTATTGCAATGATAAAAAAATTATCCTTCAATAAGCTCTTTATACGCTGCTGCATCTAATAGATTGTTTATTTGAGAACTATCTGATATTTTAATTTTAATCATCCAACCTTTGCCGTAAGGATCAGAATTTACAAGTTCTGGTTCATCTTCTAACTCTTCATTAAATTCTATTACTTCACCTGTTAAAGGCATAAATAAATCTGAAACCGTTTTAACAGCTTCTACAGAGCCAAAAACTTCTCCTTCTTCTACAGTATCATCTAAAGTGTCTACGTCTACATAAACGATGTCTCCTAGCTCTCCTTGTGCAAATTCGGTAATACCTACTGTTGCTACATCGCCTTCAATTTTAATCCACTCGTGGTCTTTAGTATATTTTAATTCTGATGGTAAATTCATTTTTTTATAATTTTATGTTTATTTTTTTAATTTCCTCCTAAGTTATAAATAATATTAAACCCTCCATTAATCGATTGTCTTGGAAAAGTGGTAGAGATTGCATATTTAGATGTTTGATGATTGTAATAGAACGATGCTGTTAAACTATTGCTTAATCTATAATCTGCCGTAAATTTAATAGAAAAAAGTTTTTGACCACCACTAATTTGATCATTATCTTGATCTACAGATCTAATTTGTGTTAAATTATCTCTTAAAGATACATCTGCTCTTAAGTTGATGTCTCCTTTTAGAGTTTGTTTTTTTCCTGTAAAACGAGTACTAAATTTAACGTCTTCAAAAACGTACCCCAATCCAAATATATATTCTGTACCAGAAATATCGGTTAATGTACTATTGTTAAAATTCATGGTAAGTGTTCTGTCACTTTTTACTTCTCCTCTTAAAGAGAAAGAGTTTCTCATTTTCATGTCTAATTTAATTAGAGGAGAAAATTCATCTACCAAAGTAACAGCTGCTACTAATAATTCTGGTTCATAATTATTAGCTACATTTATATTGGCGTAAGGATTATTGCTGTCATACTGTAGGTTGTTTGTAAAACTAGATACAGTGTAAGAAGATTTATAACCGTGTGAAACTACAAAATTGCTAAAGTTTTTCTTAAAAAATTTAAACTTCATTAAACCATTGTAACGTAATGTCCAATTAGGAATAGGGATGTTTCTAAATAATCCTGTGTTTACTTTATCTGGACTTTTACCGGAATATGCAGCTATAAAAGCAGGTAATAATACTTGCTGACTATTGGTACCAAAACCACTTCCGGGAACTCCGTTTTCTCTAGCTAATCTATCAGAAATGATACTTCTATAGTTTCTTAAGTTTTGAAATAAAACATCTCCATCCGTAAATGCAGTAGATAACATAGAGTAACTTGTACTAAAGTTTCCTGTTTCAAATGCAGCGATATTTGTGTTTATTTCTCCAAATTCACTTCCGTTATTTATAACATCTAGTTGTTGCGATAAATCTCTAGTTTGAATTTTATTTCCTCTAACATCAATATTTAAGTCCTTAAAAGGTTTTAATGTAAACGTATAATCTAATTTATTGTAGTGTGTTTTACTATAGGTTTTATTGTAATATTCTGCATCGGAATCTCTAGGTGTTACTAACCAACCATTTTCTAATGCTTTATTTCTAATATCTACTTGACTACCAAAAGCAAATGAGGTTGGTGCTCCTCCTAAAAAGCCAACATCTTCAGTATAACCTGGTAATAATTGTCCGTTGTTTTCCGAATAACTAATTTTTCCTTGTTTTACAGATGTTAAGACATCATAAGTTCCTTTTAGAATCTTTTTACCAATAGATAATTTTTTCTTTTGATTTACTCTTCCAGGGGTTCTAGGTAAACTAGATCCCTTTAAGCCTTTTGCTCCTTTAGCAGATTTACGTTGACTTTTGGTTAAAAGTAATTTTTCGAAACCAAGTCCTTTGTAAAAAGCATCAAAATTAATAGTAGAATTTAAATTGTGAGTATTTGCATTCTGTATAGTATTTCCTATTAAGTTTACAGAAGGGACATCAACCTCATTAATATCAATGGTGTTTTGTGGTGCCGCTTGCCAATCAAAATCTGCTGTGTAGGCGTAATCTGCTTTTATAAATTTTAAAAACGGAATTTTATCGATTGGTAAATTATAGGTAGCATTTAATTTTTGATGATAGTGGTTGGCTCTTCCTGTATTAAAGAAATCGTCAAATACCTGAATTTCATCATTATTATTAAAGGTGTCATAAATATAACTATTGGTTGCATTAAAGTTTAATTGCAATGATTTTGTTAAATCAAAACCAACGGTATAATCCCAATCAAACAAAAATCTACGTTGTTTTAATTCTGGTTGAGGAGATAGTCCTGCTACAAGGTTTCTAGACTGCTGTTCATTATAATTTCTATTGATACTAGAGTTAATTGCTAAGGTTTTAGGAATAGGATTAAAATTAAAATCTTTTATAAGTTGCCAATATTTGCTTCTAAAAAGAGAATCATTCTTTTTAAAAGGCTCAATTGGTTTAGAATCGAAACTAAAATTGTAGGAAGCAGAAGCTCTTACGCTTTCATTAATACGTTTTTTAATGTTGTAGTTTCTTTGAAACTCTTTGTTGTGGGCATAAGAAACAGCTAAATTTTCTACATCGTAAAATTTAGGTTTTTTTGTAGAATTTGGATTTCTGTTCTTTTTAACATTTGTAAAACTGATACTTGTTCTTTTTGTGTAATCTCTAGAAAACTCACTGTTTTCATTTTCACCCAAAGCATCTGCTAATTCTATATCTTGAAACTGAGGATCGTATTTAGGGTCTATATAAAGCTCACCAATACTATAGCTCATTGGCAATTGAATTCCCCATTTTTTAGGTGTTAAAACTTTTCCTAAATTTACAGTAGTAGCTACATCATATTGTTTAGTTTCATCTAAACTACGTTGGCCTACTCTGTCTTCTACATTACCAAAACCAACGGTAGACATACTACCAGATAAAGATACATTTGCTACATCTGCAAAATTTGCATCCGCATTAAGAACAGCGGCCCAACCACCATCATTATCAAAGCCAGAAGAACGTAATTCATTAAACCAAACTTCACCACTTATAGGAGATGTTGTTTTGTTTTTTACACCTAATACAATGGTTTTTAATTCTGCTAATGTTGGATTCCCTTTTACAGAAATGGTATAAGGTATAGCTGCATCCTGTTCTGTAGACGTATATATATCTGTAATTGGAACACCAATTCTGTCTCGTTCTAATTTTACCAAGCCAAAAGTTTCTAGAAATGCATCTAAATTATTTGCTTCTGGCCAAAGATCTAATGCAGATGTACCGTTTTTCGAAACTTTTAAAGGTACTTCTATTTGATAAAAGTTATCATTTAAATCTGTACCTAATCTTATAATAGCAGAAAAATCATCATCATTAATAGCAAGTGCTCCTTCATTTTTTTGAAGGTGCATAAACATTTTTAAATTTTTAAATCGCCTTAAATCTATACTAATGTTTTTATAAATTGCTCTGGTTTTATTTGCGGCTAAGTTGTTTACTTTTAAGGTAACAGACTGTTCATTTTGCAATTGTACACTGGTGCTACCTTGTAAACGCTCTCTTTCTATTCCTGGAGGCTGTATGTAGCTTCCTTCATTCTGTTCTATACTTACTACACCAACTTCAAAATCTTTTAGTTCGTTTTCGTCTAGATCTATTGGTGTGGTTATATTTTCATCTAAAGTCTTTGTGTAACGTCTCCAATCTCCACGGACCAAATCTAATTCTCCAAAACGAAGTACTACAGGTATTTTGAAATTGGTTAAAAACATTCTTACAAAACGGATACTATTAAAATCTGAAATACCATTTATTGGCGTTCCTCCTCTTAAGGGAACTCTAAATTGGTACCATGTTGTTTGTTGTTTAGCGCCGTTCTCTAAAGTGACCTCTGTTATTTTTTTATCAACAATATAATTTTTACCAATTGCCAAATCATTTCTATTCATAGAAACTTTATACTCGTAGTAACTTTCTACGGTATTCATGGTTTGATCTTTATTAATGTCTTCTACATCTGGATATGATGTTGAAGATGTTGGGTAGCTTTCTGTAGATTGATTTAAAGTTGGTGAATTTCCTTGTGTATTGTTGTAGTTTTTATATCTAGTAAGTACAGAAGCATTGCTAGCATCTAATGTGCTACCTCTAAAATATTGAAAATTGTCTGAAGCAGGATCATTAGGGTTTAATTTACTGAAATTTGGAAGTGCTGTACTGTATTTAGAAAATTCCTCGGTATCATTTAATCCGTCAAAACCTAGATCTTGGTTAGTTCTTGAGTCATCATTTTCGTCAAAAGCGTAAATAATAGATGGGTTTGTAGGTATTTTACCCCATGTTGTAGTGGCCGTATTAATATCTCCACCAGTTTCTGGTAAACCATTTTCATACATTTTTCGACTATCTTTTAAGATGTCTTCAGAAACATTACCTAAATTTATGTATAAATCTCCAACTTGAAGATTGTTGTTTGTCATAACATTATCAGGTGTTAATCCGTTTGGTAAACCTTCTTCATTAGTAATAGAATAATTTTCATAAGGGTCCATTACCCAAAACTGCATATACTCAACATTTGCTTGGTCAAAATTGTTGGTAGTTAAGGCTCTCATAACTCCTGCCCATCTATTTTGTGGGTCAGAGAAAGTTCCATCCGTTTTTACATTGGTTCCTGTATCAAAATTATAAGAACCTCTTTCTGAAGGATAATAGGCTAAATCTAAGGTTCTTATTAAAGAGTTCTGAGTAATATCTAATTGAATATTTGGGAATAATTCTCTATAATTAATTTGTCTTGTTTCTGCTCTAGAGAGTTCTTCTGCATTTATGTTTGCAGGTGTGTCTCCAGCTCCATAAAAAATTTGATCTACATAATACCAAGCTAATTTTCCTCTTTGATAATTGTAAGATAAATCTTCTTGATCTCCATAAAAACCTGGAAAGTATCTAGGTGTACTCGCTTCGTGCCAATCTAATGGAGATAAAATGCTAATAGGTATTTGAGATGCTTCAAAATCATCTATATAAGAAGTTGCTGCACCCGCAACATCTATACCGCTTGGCGTTCCAGGAAGTAAGTATGCCATGTCTGCTCTAACGGATAAGTTAGAAGGAACATCTGTATCTACAAAAGGTAATTTATTGGCTAATTTTGTAAAATAGGGTACTTCTGTGGTGTAATCTACATTTACCCCAAACATAGTGTTGTTTATTGGGTCCGAACCAAAATTTACTTTTGGTGTAATAGGTTTTTCATTAACATTTAAAATAGTTGCCCCAACAATAAATTTATCCGAAAATTTATGTTCAACATCAATTCCCATAAAAGTTTTACGTTGTTGATTAAATACAGCGTTATTTTCTGTAGAAACACTAATAGGTGTGCCAGAAGCTTGCAAACCAGTATCTAAAATTTGTACACGCCCCAATTGATAATCTACTACATAATCTACACCTTCTACTAATTGCCTACCACCTGCGGTTACTCTAACAGAACCTCTAGGTACATTAAAAGCGCCAATAGGAATTCCGCCAGAATTTTCTGATTTAAAATATCCTTTTAAGTAGTACTTATCTTTATTTTGGAAGTTGTTTTTAATATTTGTTTTAGTGTTTAAATATAATTCTTTAAATAAATAATTGTTATCTACAGTTTCATTTAAACCGATATCATTAGCGTTTTTTTGTACTAAATCATTACCAAAAGGTTCTGGTTCTGGAAAAAAGACAAATCCGTATTGAGAATTAACGGTAATTCCTTCTACATAATCAAAATATCCATCTGGAGATCTGTACTGACTCTGGTCTAATTGGTCTAATTTAAAAACTTGTATTAATGGTAAATTAGGAATACCAACTGTATTTGAGTTTTGTAATACATTAGAAGAAATTCCTGTTTGATCATCTCTATATTGAATTTCAAAATAGAAACCATCTTGAGATAATGGAAATGCACCTAAAGCATACACGTTTTTCATCATTAAACGCCATGTTGGAAAAGATTCAACTTCTCCTGTATTTACATTCTTACGATTTGTTTTTAAAATCTCACTTCGTAATAATTTTACAGCTAAATTTTGTGGAGATTGAATTCCATCATTAGAAAATTCACCAACTTTAAAAGAAGTTTTTGTACTACCTGTAACTCCACCTGCAATTGTATATTCATAAGCAACGGCTAAAACTTCTCCGTCATTTAATCTACTATTTAAAGAAATAAAACCTAATTGAGAATTTAAAGTAAATTCACTTGTGTTTAGCCTTCTTGCATTTTCTAACATAGAATAGTCTGTACCTTCACTCATATTATAAGTTTGTAAGGTGCTATTTACGGTAGAAATATTTCTAATACCACTGTTTGTAGTAAGTAAATTAGATAAATTATTAGATTCGTTTGTAGGTATATTTCCACCAGTTGTTATTGGCGGATTTGTTGGTTGTACTTCTCCTGTTTGATTTACCAAAACATTTGTGTCAGACTCTCCAATATCTGCTAAGGCCACAATACTTCTATAATCTTCCGTACTTGCGTTTCTATTGGTTATCCAAACTTCTACTCTGGTAATATTAATTTGACTATTAATTAATGGATAATTTTTAAGCGAGTTAGCATAATTGTCTATAAAATATTGTGATAAGAAAAAGTGACGATCATTATCGTAATCCGTTGCTTTTAATTGAAATTCCTGTATAGATGCTCCTCCTTCGGCAACAACTGTTTTACTTTCTGAGTTTTGTTGAGAAAAAACAGCAGTAATATTGGTATTCCCAAATTTTAATTGTGTTTTTACACCAAATAAACTTTGAGCACCATTTATTAAAGAGTTTTTAATTGGCATAGAAATATTACCAGCTTCTATTCCTTGTAAAATATCATCTTCTGTAGGTTCGTACGCAATTTTTACTAAATTCTGAAAATCGAAAGAAGCTTGGGTATCATAATTTGCAGTGAAATCTAAACGTGTACCTACTTGTGCACGAATACTTGCATTAATTTGTTGATCAAAATCGAATGTAAAACTACTTCTGTTTTCTTCGGATAATTGTGGGTTTTCTGTATTTTGATAAATAAAACCTAACTTTAAATTTAGACTTCCTGTAGGTGTTACTTTAATTTCGTTTCCGCCAAAAATAGATTTAAATAAACCAGATTTTACGTAGTATGTTGGTAGTAGGTCTTTTTGAGCTTCTTCAGAGCCCTTTTTTTTAGAGTTTGTGGCGCTTACTTTGTCCTTGTAATACTGCGTCATATCTCTTTTTAATCGATAATCTGCGTATTCTCTTTGCGTAAGATAAATGGGCGTTTTGGTATAATAATCGCCTATTTTCTCAAAAATTACAAACTTGTTTAATTCTTTATCAAAGATAATTTCTTTTTCTGCTAGATAGTCTAGAAACAAACCACCAGTTTGCTCTTTTTTAAAGTTATACCTTAATTTAAGAGTATCGTTTTTTACGGTAATTGAATCTGTGTTTTTATTTGTCTGGGCATATAAAGATATGTTTGCTGTGATAGCAAAAACAATAAATAAAAATACTTTTTTTAAAAAATCTCTCAAAATTATTATAAATTTTTTAAGGCTAGTTTTATTAAATTTTCTACAGAAGCTTCTGCGTTTTCTTTTAAAATCGTAGCGATAACTTTCTCGGATTGTTTTTTATTAAAACCTAAAACTTCTAAAGCAGATAACGCTTCATCTTTATTGGTATTGCTTGTAAAGGAAGAAACTTCATCAATATTAAAGGTTTTTAAAATTTTATCCTTTAAATCTACAATTACTCTTTGTGCAGTTTTTAGACCAATTCCTTTTACAGATTGTATTAATGGTATATTTTCGGATGCAATTGCATGTTGTATTTCCTCTGAGGTCATGGATGATAACATTGTTCGTGCAATACTTGGTCCAACACCAGAAACGGAAATTAATAATTTAAAAACTTCTCTTTCTGTTTTAGTAATAAAGCCAAAAAGAGTGTGCGCGTCTTCTCTTATAGATAAATGTGTATATAAAACAACGGCCTCATCATCTGGTAAACTAGAGAAAGTATTTAAAGAAATATGTAATAAATACCCAACTCCATTGCAATCTACAACTACTTCTGTTGGATTTTTTTCTACCAATCTTCCTCTAATTTGTGTAATCATATCGTTCTTTTTCTAAGCGCCTAAAGTAAGAATTTATTTTAGGTTTGTTGTGTGAGCAATTTAAATTTTATAAATGATAAATAAAAAAAACAAATATTAGAGAATAAATGATAGACAAATAATGATGTTATTGTTTTTCGCTATCCTTTATTCTCTTTTTAGTCTTGTTTCTTAATTCTACACCTATTCTAAGTCTCTACTCTTGTATTTTACTTCTTTTTTCTTTTTCTTGAGCATCTACAGCAGCCAAAGCAGCCATATTAACCATTTCATCTACACTACAACCTAGCTGTAAAATATGTACAGGTTTACTTAATCCTAAAATGATTGGACCAATAGATTCTGCATGGTTTAATTGTTTCATTAATTTATAGGTGATGTTGGCAGCCTCTAAATTCGGAAAAATTAAAACATTTACTTTTTTACCATTTAGTTTTGAAAATGGAAACTCTTTTGCCAGCATTTCTGGGTTTAGAGCAAAATCTGCTTGTAATTCTCCATCGATAATAGTGTCTGGAAAATGACGATGTAAGTAAGAAACAGCTTCACTAATTTTCTTTGAAGTTTCAGAATTTGAAGATCCAAAGTTAGAAAAAGAAACCATTGCCATATTTGGCTTCATGCCAAACATTTTTACAAAATTCCCTGTCATTTGAGAAATTTTTACCAACTCCTTTGCATTCGGGTTTACGTTTATCGTAGTGTCTGCTAAAAATAACGGGCCTTGTTTAGTTAGCATAATGTTCGTTGCAGCAATTTTGGTAATTCCTTTGTCTTTCTCTATAAGTTCTAAGATTGGTTTTAAAACGGTTGGGTAAGGTCTAGAATATCCTGTAATTAACGCATCTGCTTCACCTTCATTTACCATCATAGCGGCAAAATAATTACGCTCTCGCATTAATTTTTTTGCTTCAGATAATGTACGTCCTTTACGACGTCTATTTTTCCAGTAAATATCTCCAAAACGTTCTCTACGTTCTGTTTCTTCATCTGTTTTTGGGTCTATAATTGGCACATTTGCAGTAAAGCCTATTTCTGCTTTTAAAGCTAAGATAACTTCTTTTCTTCCTAATAATATAGGCTTACCAATTTTTTCGTCATGCACTCTTTGTGCCGCTTTTAAAACATCTAAATGGTCTGCTTCTGCAAACACAATACGTTTTCTATTGCTTTTTGCTCTGTTATGTAAAAGTCTAATTTCTTTATTACCAGAACCAGAACGTTCCATTAACTCTTCTCTATATTTATCCCAATCTTCAATAGGTTGTAAAGCAACACCAGAATCCATAGCAGCTTTTGCAATCGCTGGTGGAATTTCATAAATTAATCTTGGATCAAATGGTTTAGGAATAATGTATTCTCTTCCGTAAGCTAAACTTACTTCATCGTACACAATATTTACTTGTTCTGGTACAGATTTTTTAGCTAAATCGGCTAAAGCATGCACAGCAGCCATTTTCATTTCTTCATTAATTTTAGTAGCTCTCACATCTAAAGCACCTCTAAAAATAAATGGAAATCCAAGCACATTATTTACTTGGTTAGGATGATCAGATCTTCCTGTAGCCATAATAATATCCTTTCTTGTAGCAACGGCTACATCGTAATCTATTTCAGCAACTGGGTTTGCCATCGCAAAAACAATAGGGTCTTTTGCCATGGATAAAAGCATCTCTGGAGAAACTACATTTCCTTTAGATAAACCTATAAATACATCAGCATTATGCATAGCTTCATCTAAAGTGTTTAAATCTCTATCTGTTGCAAATTCTGCTTTTTGTGAAGTTAGGTTGTCTCTATCTCTTCTAATAACCCCTTTACTGTCGCACATAACAACGTTTTCTTTCTTTACACCAAGTTTTAAATACAAAAGTGTACAAGAAATAGCAGCAGCTCCAGCTCCATTTACAACAATTTTTACTTCACTAATCTTTTTATTTGTAATGTCAATTGCATTTTTTAAGGCCGCAGCAGAAATAATAGCGGTTCCATGCTGGTCATCGTGCATTACTGGGATGTCTAATTCTTCCTTTAAACGTCTTTCAATTTCAAAAGCTTCAGGAGCTTTAATGTCTTCTAAGTTTATTCCACCAAAAGTGGGTGCAATTGCTTTTACGGTTTGTATAAAAAGTTCTACATCTGTTGCATCTACTTCAATATCAAAAACATCAATATCAGCAAATATTTTAAATAATAAAGCTTTTCCTTCCATTACTGGTTTAGAAGCATCCGGACCAATATTTCCTAACCCTAAAACGGCTGTTCCGTTAGATATTACGGCTACTAAATTTCCTTTAGAAGTATACTTATATGCGTTGTTTTTATCTTTTTCAATTTCTAAACAAGGTTCGGCAACTCCAGGAGAATATGCCAATCCTAAATCTCGCTGAGTAGCATATTTTTTAGTAGGTACTACTTCTATCTTACCTGGTTTTGGCTTTGCGTGATATAATAAAGCTTCGTGTCTTTTTCTAGAATCGCTCATGATAATAATTCTTTACTTGTTTAAGCTTACAAATATATGATTTTCAGCGGAAGAGAAAACTTATTTTTCTTTCTTTTGATAAGATATGTTTTTGGTATTATAGCATCTTTTGTTTTTTAAGAACCTTTAAATTAGGCAGCTGATATTGCTTGTTTAACAAATTTTATTGAATTACTTGTTTCATAAAGTTTATGTTTGTGACTATTAATTGAGCTTAAGTATGAAAAAAACTACTTTATATCTGTTTTTATTAGTTTCATTTTCTGTTTTATCACAAGTAAAAGGGAGAATTACAGATACAAAAAAGAATCCTTTGTCATTTGTAAGTGTATATTTAAATAAAACAGTTACCGGTACAACTTCTAATGATAATGGAGATTATGTTTTAAATATCAACAAAAAAGGAAAGCATATAATCGTTTTTCAATTTTTGGGTTATAAAACCGTAAAAAAGAAAGTCAATATTACTTCTTTTCCTTTTGAGTTAAATGTTCAATTAGAGCAGGAAGATGTTCAGTTAGCGGAAATTTCTATTTCTACAAAAGACAATCCTGCAAACAGAATTATTAGAAATGTTATTGCCAATAAAGAGAAGAATACAGACAAGTATGCAAAATATACTGCTAAATTTTACTCTAGAGGTTTGTATAAAATTAAGGATGCTCCAGAAAAGTTTTTAGGCCAAAATTTGGGAGATTTTGGCGGAGGTTTAGATTCTACAAGAAGCGGAATTATATATCTTTCTGAAACTGTTTCTGAAATTCATTTTCAGAAAAAACCAAAAAAGTTTAAAGAAAAAATTATTGCCTCTAAAGTAAGCGGAACAGATAATGGTATCAGTTTTAACAGGGCAGAAGATGCAAATATCAATTTTTATAATAATAGTGTAACCTTTGGTAATGATTTAATTTCGCCAATTTCTACCAATGCTTTTAGTTATTATAAATATAAATTAGTAGGGTCTTTTTATAATAAAAACGGCAAACTCATTAATAAAATAAAACTAATTCCTAAACGAAAAAATGATCGTGTTTTTAATGGATATTTATATATTGTAGAAGATGATTGGGCTATTTATGGTACAGATGTTTCCGTAACGGGTGCGCAAGTAAACATACCAATGGTAGATGTTTTACATTTAAAACAAAACTATAATTATTCCGCAGTAAATAATGCTTGGGTATTAATAAGTCAGAGTATAGATTTTAAAGTAGATGCTTTTGGTTTTAAGTTTGATGGACGTTTTTCATCTGGATATTCCGATTATAATTTTAACCCTACTTATAATGAAGATACTTTTACCAATGAAGTATTAAGGTTTGAAAAAGAAGCTACAGAAAAAGACACCGTGTATTGGAACAGTTTAAGACCCGTTCCATTAACATTAGAAGAAACTACAGATTATAAATTTAAAGACAGTTTAAAACTTGTTAGAAAATCTAAAAAATATTTAGATTCTGTAAATAAGAAGCAAAATAGGTTTAATTTACTTTCGCCCATAATGGGCCATACACATAGAAATTCTTACGAAAAATGGGCTGTTTCTTACAACGGACTAATAAAGGATTTTAATTATAATACAGTACAAGGTTTTAATGCTTCTTTAGGTTTTAGCTATTTTAAAGAGCAAAATGAAATTGGGAAATGGTGGAATGCAGGTGTAAAAGCAAATTATGGTTTTTCTGATAAACGCTTAAGACCAACTTTCTTTTTTACTAAAAATTGGAATAATATTTCGAGGCCAAGAATGACGATTTCAGGAGGGGTTGCAGCAACTCAATTTAATGACAGAGAGCCAATAATGAAAATAAATAACACCATTAGCTCTTTGATAAGAAGGTTAAATTATTTAAAAATTTATGATAAAACTTTTGGGAAAATCAGTTATTCAGAAGAAATTAAAAATGGAATTTACCTATCATCATCATTAGAATACGCAAATAGAAAACCACTTTTTAATACTACCGATTATTCTTTTGCAAAGCAAGGTCATAATGGAGGTTATACTTCTAACAATCCATCAGAGGTAATTGATGTGTTTGAAGAAAATGAAATTGCCACATTAAAAGTAGGTGCTACTTTTGTTTTTGGACAAAAATACTTGTCTTATCCCGATAGAAAAGAAAATATTGGGAATGAGAAATATCCATCCTTAAATATTAAGTATACAAAACGGTTTGGTGCTTCTAATGCTGAATTAAATTCAGATGTATTTACAGCAAATTTAAAACAAGATATTAATGCCGGAAATTATGGGAACCTAACTTATTACTTAAGAGGAGGCATGTTTCTAAAAAAGAAAAACATTGCTTTTATGGATTATTTACAAGCTAATGGAAACCAATTAATTTTTCCTTTAGATGGCGAGCTAAATAGTTTTGGTTTATTAGAGTATTATAAGTTTTATACCAATGATAAATATGCAGAAGCTCATATTGAACATAATTTTAAAGGAGCCGTTTTAGGGAAAATTCCATTATTAAATAAATTGAACTTCCATTTAGTTGGAGGGGCAAAAACCTTAGTTATGGCAAATAAAAAACCATATACAGAATATTCTGTAGGTATCGATAATATAGGTTTTGGTAAATGGCGTTTTTTAAGAGTAGATTATGTAAAATCTTTTCATGCAGGAGTTAAAAACAACGGTTTGTTGTTTAGATTAAGTTTGTTTTAATATTTTTGGAATATGAAAATTCAAGTACTTTTTTTCGGGATTACCACAGATTTAGTAGAAACTTCGGCTTTAAATTTAGAGCTACCTAAAATAGAAACAGTTCAAGGTTTTAAGAATTTTCTGAAAGAAAAATATCCTCAGTTAAAAAACATCGATTCTTATGCAATTGCAGTCAACGAAAGTTATGCAGCAGATGAATTGGTTTTAAAAGAGGATGATGTTGTTGCTGTGATTCCTCCGGTAAGCGGAGGGTAAAAAGTCCATCAAAAGCCCATCTTAATCTTCCCAAAGGGAAGAAATACTCTTGTGTTATCCGTTTATAAAAAAAACTCTGTGAATCTCTGTGTTTTCTCAGCTAATCTCAGCGTAACAACCAACAATCTATTTTTGAAAATACTTCTTATCAATATAAAAAGTACCAAAAGGTAAGATAGAAGCAAGTAAAACAAATCCAAAAGATTTATTATTCCAATTCATTTCTTTTTTAAGCATAAAGGCCAAAACTACATATAGCATAAAAAGAATTCCATGAGGCATTCCCAACATTTTTACATAAGTATCATCACCTTGTAAATATTTAATTGGTGTTGCTATCAGTAATAATAATAGGTAAGAGATTCCTTCTAGGATACTTACAATTCTAAAGATATTTTTCATTTTAAGAGGTTGTTTCACTGAAGTAAACAGCGTGTTCTACAGAGGTTCACAGAAAATTTTATTTCCTTTATAAACTTTGCGATTAATTTAGTTTCAATTAGTGAAAATCTTGATCAGATTTTCACAAATGCAAAATTACAACTTTGTTTTACTATTTTTGCTTTCCTATTGAACTTGTTTCAATATCTTTTAATTATGAGAAGAACTTCAATTAAAATTACATCTAAAAAATTAGACTTACAAGAGTGTTATCGTTTTGTAGAAGATGATGCTTGTGGCGGAATTTCAGCCTTTGTGGGTACTGTTAGAAATGATACACAAGGAAAGGAAGTTACTCAATTAGATTTTTCTACCTACAAACCTATGGCAATTAAAGAAATGCAAAAAATTGCAGATTTGGCGTTAGAAAATTTCGATATTAAAAAAATTGCCATTCATCATGCAGAAGGAATGTTGCGGGTAGGAGAAATTCCAGTAATTATAACTACGTCTTCTAAACATAGAAAAGCAGCGTTTGCGGCTTGTGAGTTTGCTATTGATACTTTAAAAGAAACAGTGCCTATCTGGAAAAAGGAATATTTCTCAGACGGTGAAGTTTGGGTAAATGCGCATCCGTGATTTTAGTTTTCAGTTTCTTACTGTTGAGAATAAAAAAAAACATAGTTCCAATATTTTTAAGTTATAAAATAAAAAAAAACACAGAAAAAACACTGTATTTTCTATGTTTCTATGTGGTTTATTTTTTAGTATTCAGCTTGCACAACAGTGAGTTACTGAAAACTGCCACCGTAAACTGCATACTATTTACTTAACAGAGCGACTCTGTAACCACAAATAAAATTGTAATCCAAATAAAATAGCTCCAACTAGTAAGTGTGTTGCTTGTGTGCCTAAAGGAAATTCTGCGTAATACATTAAAATTCCTGTAATGGTTTCTATAAAAATGAGCGCCACTACCCAATTTACTAACTTGTAGCCGAGGTTTTTTACTTGATTTATATAAAACAATCCTAGATTTACCAATACAATAGCAATGGTAAAAGACCTGTGAAAGTAGAATTTAAAACTCGGATTCATTAAACTATAATCTTTGTTTTCGAAACCGAAAAGTTTTACTTGTTCGTCTATAAATTGTCTTACTTGCGTTCCCATTGCAATCTGAATCAACGAAAATACAACAGAGATAAGAAGTAATTTGTTGAAGATTGGATTGTAATTGTAGCTCTTTTTTTTATCCGAAGTAATAAATTGTAATTGTAATAAAAGCGCAATGATTATTAAACCAATAACCATGTGAATCGTAATTATTGTTGGTTTTAAATTAGTGTCTACTACTGTTTTTCCTAACCAAGCTTCCACCAACATTAAAAAGAAAGCTGTGTATGCTAATATGGGAATTCTCTTATCTTTTTTTCTGTATTTTGTTGCTTTGTAGATTAGAAATAAGAAAACAAAACCAGCTAAAACAGAAGACAATCTGTTAATATACTCTGTCCAAGAATGATATTTATTAAATTTAGCGTAATTGTGTTTGGTGTATTTTTTCCAATTGTCAATTTTAAATTCATCAGCAGTTTTAACGGTATGTTCTGCAACAAACAAGGCTTCATCTTTAATAATGATAAACCCTTTTTTAAATTCGGTATTTGGTTTCCAAGTAATTTGTTCTTCCGCTGTAGGCGGAATATAATAACCAAAGCATTTAGGCCAATCGGGACACCCCATTCCAGAGCCTGTCATTCTAACAACAGAACCCGCTAAAAAAATTAGATAAACAGATATAATGGCAATTTGTACGGTTTTCGGAAAGCTACTTTTCACGATGTCAGATTAATTATATAAGCACTAGTGTTTCACTAATAAATTTTTAATAAGCGAAGTCTTAACTAATGTTATTTGTGTTTATTCTACAAAAATAAGACAAAAAAAAGCCGCTTAAAAAATTAAGCGACTTGTTCTTTTCAAAAAATTTAAAATTATAGAACTCTAACGTCTACTGCATTTAAACCTTTTCTACCTTCTTTAAGGTCGAACTCTACTGCGTCACCTTCTCTAATTTCGTCAATTAATCCTGATACGTGTACAAAGTACTCTGTGTTTGAATCATCTTCTGTTACAAATCCAAATCCTTTAGATTCGTTGAAGAATTTTACTGTTCCTTTTTTCAAAATAATATAATATAAATGTTAATAATACTGCAAATATAAGATTATATTAATTGATATAACAAAAATGATGTTCTAAATAAATATTTCTTTTTTTTTATAAAAAATGAAAGTTTCTAAGTGAAAAATTATTGCAATTTTTTATTGGGCTAATTGTTTAATAGAGATGTTTTAAGAATGTCAATACAGGTAGTAGTTACGGCGGTTTTTAGTTGATAATATAATGAATATGAGGTTTTTAATAAATCGTTTTTTTTCCGGTAAATTAGAGAAAATACGCGATTTGTTAAAAACTTCAAGGGTTTTGTGAATAAGTATAACTTTTATTTTGAAGCAAAAAATCCAATCTTTGCTAACAGCAAAATAAACAATTAAACACCCTTCTTTTACCTTGGAAATTACGCACATTATAAAAAGAGACTCAGAAACAACCATTTTTGAGTTAGAAAAAATTATCAAAGCTATAGAAAAAGCAATGATTACTGTAAATCATGGTTCTAGAAATGATGCCATTGCAATCTCTAATATTGTACATGGTACTTTATTAGAAAGAAGGTTAAATGAACCAGATTATATTCCTACAGTAGAACAGGTACAAGATATCGTAGAATATAAGTTAATGGACAGTCCTTTTCATGATGTTGCAAAGGCTTATATTTTATACAGAGACGAGCAAACAAGAAGTAGAAAGCCAAACATTTTTGAAAAAAGAATAAATTTAAAGCCTTACGATTATCCTGCTTTAGGAGAATATGTAGATGCTATTAGACATTCTTACTGGATTCATACCGAGTTTAATTATACAAGTGATATACAGGATTTTAAGACATCTCTTACTGAGGTAGAAAAAAATGCGATAAAAAATACCATGTTGGCAATTTCTCAAATTGAGGTTGCTGTTAAAACTTTTTGGGGAGATATTTATAAAAAAATGCCAAAACCAGAAATTGGTTCTGTTGGTGCTACGTTTTCAGAAAGTGAAGTACGTCATCATGATGCATATTCTCATTTACTAGAAATTTTAGGGTTAAATAATGAGTTTAAAAACTTAAAGAAAAAACCTGTAATAATGAAAAGGGTGAGTTACCTTGAAGCTGCCTTAAAAAATGTGAATAGTGAAGACAATCAAGAGTTTTCTGAATCTATAATTTTATTTTCTCTATTTATTGAGCACGTATCTTTATTTTCTCAGTTTTTGATTATTATGGCTTTTAACAAGCATAAAAATGTACTAAAAGGAATTTCTAATGTAGTAGAAGCTACTTCTAAAGAAGAGCAGATTCATGGAGATTTTGGTATCGATTTGATTAAAATTATAAAAGAAGAAAATCCAGATTGGTTTAGTGAAGAGCATAATTTATTAGTTCAAGAAACTTGTAAAGAAGCTTTTAATTCTGAAAGTAAACTAATTGATTGGATTTTTGAAAAAGGAGAATTAGATTTTCTACCTAAAAATGTAATTAATGAATTTATAAAAAACAGATTTAATAACTCTTTAGAGAGTATTGGTATCTCTAAAATATTTGATGTTGATGAAACATTATTAGCACAAACAGATTGGTTTGATGATGAAATTATTGGAACCAAACATGGCGATTTCTTTGTAAAGAGATCTATCAACTACAGTAAAAGAACAAAAAGTATAACTAGCGACGACTTATTTTAAACTATGAACTTGAACGAAACAAAAACAACAGAACTTACAGAACACGAACAGTTAATTCAAGTTAGAAACGCTGCTAGGAAAGAAATGCTTAAAGGTAAAAACCAACCAGAAATTACCTGGCTAACAGAAAATAGCCGTAAATTTTTAGAGTCTGGTTATTTAACAGGAGATACCACACCAGAAGAAAGAATACGTGAAATAGCAGACAATGCAGAACGTATTTTAAAATTGGATGGTTTTTCTGATAAGTTTTATAAATATATGGCGGAGGGTTATTACTCTTTAGCTTCTCCAATTTGGTCTAATTTTGGTAAAAAAAGAGGTTTACCAATTAGCTGTTTTGGATCACACGTGGCAGATGATATGGGAGATATTTTGTTCTCACAATCAGAAGTGGGGATGATGTCTAAATTAGGAGGAGGAACTTCTGGTTACTTTGGTAAATTACGTAAAAGAGGTGCCGATGTAAAAAATAACGGTTCATCGTCTGGTTCTGTACACATCATGCAATTGTTCGAGAAAATGGTGGATGTTGTAAGTCAGGGTTCTGTAAGAAGAGGACGTTTTTCTCCATATTTACCTGTAGATCATGCAGATATTAAAGAGTTTTTAGAAATAGGAACAGAAGGAAACCCAATACAAGAATTAACGCACGGAGTTACCGTTGGTAACGATTGGATGCAAGCAATGATTGATGGCGATGTAGAAAAGAGAAGTATTTGGGCGAAAATATTACAAAGAAGAGGAGAAATAGGATATCCTTATATACTTTTTAGAGACAACGCAAATAACGGAACGGTAGATGTTTACAAAGACAAAAACCACGAAATTTATGCAAGTAACTTGTGTACAGAAATCATGTTACCATCTAATGAAGATTGGTCTTTTGTATGTTGTTTATCATCTGTAAACTTATTACACTACGATAAGTGGAAAGATACAGACGCAGTAGAAACACTTACCTATTTCTTAGATGCAGTAATGCAAGAATTTATTACCAAATTAGAAGTGTATAGAGATTCAGAAGATAGAGACGATCAGTTTACGTTTCGTTTTATGGAAAAAGCCTATAAATTTGCAAAAGAAAATAGAGCTTTAGGTTTAGGAGCTTTAGGTTGGCATTCTTTATTACAATCTAAAATGCATGCTTTTGATAGTGCAGAAGCGTATGCTTTAAACAGTGAAATCTTTAAGGTGATTAAAGAAAAGTCTTACAAAGCATCAGAAGAAATGGCGAAGTTATATGGTGAGCCAGATGTATTAAAAGGATACGGAAGACGTAACACAACCTTAAATGCCATTGCACCAACAACATCATCAGCATTTATACTAGGACAAGTATCTCAAGGAATTGAGCCAATTTGGTCTAATATTTATGTAAAAGATATTGCTAAGATAAAAACAACGATAAAGAATCCAATTTTAGAAAATCTTCTAGAACAGAAAGGACATAATACATCAGATGTTTGGAAAAGTATTAGAGATAATGATGGTTCTGTTCAACATTTAAGCATTTTAACAGACGCAGAAAAAGATGTCTTTAAAACCTATTCAGAAATAGACCAAAATGTAATTGTGTATCAGGCTGCCAACAGACAAAATCATATAGATCAAGGGCAATCTATCAACATTATGGTGCATCCAGATATGCCAATTAAAGAAGTAAATGCCGTTTATATTAATGCTTGGAAATTAGGAGTAAAATCTATGTATTACCAACACAGTATGAATGCTGCACAGAAATTTAAGCAAAAGAAAGAATGTGCTTCTTGTGAAGGGTAAATTAAAATTAAACAAAAAGAGGAGCCGAAAGGCTTCTCTTTAATATGAATTATTAAAATACTTTATTTGAGATAAAAATAATAAGCATAAAAAAAGCGATACTAGAAATATCGCTCTTGGTGTAATTTTTCTAAATTTTGCTTGCCGGCTAAAAGTTAGTTAATTAAAAAGAATTTTGAGATTACTCAATCTCCTTCCATTTTGTTCTTCAAAACTACAAAATACGATTCTCTTTACCAAGTTATTTTTCTAAATTTTCAACAAGTTATATGTGGGTTATGGCCATGTTTTAGACTTGATAACGGAGTTATTAACAAAAAAACAAATAGTAATTAACTCTATAATACAGAAAACAATGGAATATCAAATTTCAATAAATCCTTTAGTAGATTTTTTTAAAGGTACAGAATCAAAAAAAAGAAGAATAATTAGAGATCAAAAAGATCCATCAATTTTTAGGGTTGGATGGTATCAAACCTCTAGAGCTTGTATAAAAAAAACTCTAATAAATAAAGGTGAAAGAGATTTCTTAATAGAGGGTATAGAGCGACTAAAAACCAAAATAGTCAGTAAGCCTCAACAAGTTGTTAATAGACAAGTTTCAATTGACGCAATGAAACGCTTTCTAGGTTTTAAAATACCTGCTTTTTTCAAAAATCATAATTTAGAAATAATTAAAGAGAAAAATGTGAAATCAACATTTATTAATAATGTTGAAGTAAAGGTTTCCCCTGATATTATTTTTATTATTCATCATAATGATACTAGATATATTGGAGCTGTTAAGCTACATCTTTCAAGTAGGAACATATTTGATAATAAACAATCAAGATTTATTGCTACAATATTGAATAAATACCTTTTAGAGTTGTCAGAAAAATATAATGCAGAGGTTTTACCGGAATTGTGTTTATCCATAGATGTTTTTGGAAGTAGTACAATTTCTGCTCCTAAAGATTATAATAAATCGATAAAAGAAGTAGAGCTTATTTGTGAAGAAATTAAATCACTTTGGAGAGTTGCTTAATTAAATAAAAAAAAGAGAAGTTGAAAAGCTTCTCTTTTTTGTTTTTCAACTATTAAATGTTATGTTTACATAAACTTTTTAAAAACCTGTACTTTTTTTAAGATGATAAAAAAACTCTTATTTGCGGCTTTTTTAGTAATCGTTGCAATTGTATTGTATTTCAACCCAAATTTTAAAACCATTGCAGCAGGTGTTGCTATTCTATTATTTGGAATGGGGATGTTAGAAGAAGGGTTTAAAGTTTTTACCAAAGGACCACTTCAAAATATTTTAAAAAAAACCACCGATAAATTATATAAAAGTATCACTGCAGGTGCAGTAGTTACCGCTTTACTGCAATCTAGTTCTTTGGTTTCTGTAATTACTATTTCATTTATTAGTGCTGGTTTAATAAGTCTATCTGGTGGATTGGGTTTAATTTTCGGAGCCAATATTGGTAGCACAACAACGGCTTGGTTAGTGGCTGGTTTTGGACTAAAAATTAACATATCCACTTTGGCAATGCCCATGATTATTTTTGGTTTAATTTTTACTTTTCAAAAAAAAGAGACTTTTAAAGGAATTGGAAATGTATTTGCAGGTCTTGGTTTTTTCTTTCTAGGAATCTATTTTATGAAAGAAGGATTTGATGTTTTTAGTACGCAAATAAATTTAACAGAATACGCAGTTTCTGGGTTTAAAGGCGTGTTGTTGTATACCGCAATTGGTGTGGTAATTACGGTGGTACTGCAATCTAGTGCAGCTTCTTTAGTGTTGGTCTTAACAGCTTTAGCTGCCGGACAAATTGAATATGAAAATGCGTTGGCATTGGCAATTGGAGCCAATGTTGGTACAACTATAACTGCCGTTTTAGGCTCTCTAAATTCTAATATTGCAGGTAAAAGATTGGCAGGTGCTCATTTAATTTTTAATGTTGTTACAGGTGCTGTAGCGGTGGCTTTTATTTATCCTTTGTCAAAATTGGTTAATAATATTGCAGATTGGGTGCATATTGCAGCAACAGATTATACTTTAAAATTAGCACTATTTCACACCATATTTAATCTTATTGGCGTAATAATAATGGTGCCATTTATTAAAAAGCTTGAGAATTATTTATTGAAAATATTTAAAGAAAATAAAAATAAAGAGGTAGATGAACCAAAATATTTAAATGAAGCGATATTAAAGTTTCCAGGAACGCTTGTGTCATCACTTTTAAATGAATCTAAATATTTATACAAAAATGCCATTTTTGAAATTGTTGCACACGCATTAAATGTGCATAGAGATGCTATAAAATCGGATGAAAGAATAAAAAAAATAGTTGAGGATTCTAAAGAAAAAATGAATGTTGATGTAAATCTGTTATACTACAATAAGGTAAAAAATATTTATGGTCAAATTATCAGTTTTGCAGCAAGAGGTCAGCAAGATCTTAAGCTTACAAAAGAGCAAAATAATAGGTTGTCAGAATTAAAATTAGCCAACCGAAAAATGGTTGAAATTATTAGAGACGCAAGATATTTAGAGAAAAATGTAGTAGCATATTTAGAATCGGATAATGAGTATATTAAGAAAGAATACAACAAGTTTAGGAAGAAAGTAGTAAAAGTTTTAAGAGTAATTTATTTGTTTAGAAAAAAGGAAGAAAAAGACGAATATTACGATCAATTAATAAAATTAAAAAAAGCAGCTAAATCCGCTTTGCAAGCAGATAATAAATCTATTAATAAATTGATAAGAAAAAATCTTATAACAACAGATATGGCATCATCCATAGTAAATGATAATGTAAATGTAAACGATTTAATTATGAAATTAATTGAGGTTGCAGAATTGTTGTATTCAGAAAAAGATTCAATCTTAGAAAATGATAAGTAATTAGATGTCTTTATTTAGAATATCAATTTCTAAAAATTTAATTCTAGATTGTTAATCAAAGTAAATAGCTTCAAAAAAGAGTTAAAGGAGCTATTTTACCCACATTTAAGGTTAATATATTTTCTTTAACGTTGTAATTATCGGCTAAATTTAAAACCTTTAAAAATGGTGTTTCATTGGTATTAGTACAAAACGTTTGAGTTACTGCCAGCTTACCATGTTTGGTTTTCTATTAAAAGAATAAAAATAGACGTAGTTTATAACATGGGGAATAAATTTTTTTAAAAAACCTCATAAAATTTAAAATAGATTAGTTTTTTAGTTACTGCTTTCAACCCAAAATAATAGTTTGTATTTTTACAAATCAAACATTATAATTATTAGATAAATGAATTGGGAACAACTTCTTTCTTTAAAACGTTTTGGCGACACACAAAAACGCCCAAGAGCAGCACAAGATGAAACTCGTTTGGGTTTTGATGTAGATTTTGATAGAATTATATTTTCGTCTGCATTTAGAAGTTTACAAGATAAAACACAAGTAATTCCGTTATCTAATACAGACTTTGTACATACACGTTTAACCCACAGTTTAGAAGTTTCCGTTGTAGGTAGAACATTAGGTAGAAGAGTAGGTAAAGTGTTGTTAGAACGCCATCCTAATTTAGTAGCATTAGGGTATACATTTAATGACTTTGGGTCTATTGTAGGTACGGCTTCTTTAATGCACGATATTGGTAATCCTCCTTTTGGTCATTCTGGAGAAAAAGCAATTGGCGAGTACTTTAAAACAGGAAAAGGGGCAAAATACAAAGAGCAATTAACAGCAAATGAATATCAAGATTTAATAGATTTTGAAGGGAATGCTAATGGATTTAAAATTTTAACGGAATCTAGAATGGCAATTCCTGGAGGTTTACGTTTAAGTTATGCCACTTTAGGAGCGTTTTTAAAATACCCAAAAGAAAGTCTTCCAAAAAAACCAACAAATCATATTGTAGATAAAAAATATGGTTTTTTTCAATCTGACAAAGCATCATTTTTAGATGTTGTTCAAGATTTGGGAATGAAACAAAAATCGTGTACGGCAGTTTCTTTTTACAGACATCCATTGGCGTATTTAGTGGAAGCGGCAGATGATATTTGTTATACAATTATCGATTTTGAAGACGGAATTAATTTGGGTTTAATTGAAGAGGAGTTTGCTCTAGAATATATGATTAAGCTGGTAAAAGATACTATTGATAGTAAAAAATACCATTCTTTAGAACACAAAACAGACCGAGTTAGTTATTTACGAGCTTTGGCAATTGGTGTGTTAATTAACGAAGCAGTTTCTATTTTCTTAGCAAATGAGGAAGCTATATTAAAGGGAACTTTCGAAAAATCTTTGTTAGATAAATGCAAGTACGAGGCGCAAATTAACGACATCTTAAAAATAAGTGTCGATAAAATTTATAAAAGTACAGAAGTTGTAGAAAAAGAGGTTGCTGGCTATAGAATTATTGCCGATTTATTAGATGTTTTTGTATCCGCATTAAATAATAAGTTTGAAGGAAATCAATCTAATTTTGATAATTTGGTATTAAATTTATTACCAGAAGAATATCAAACAGAAACCAGTAGTTTGTATCATAGAATCATGCAAATATGTAGTTATGTTTCTAGAATGTCTGACAGTTATGCAATTAGAATGCATAAAAAAATAACGGGTAATATTATTTAAAAAATTAGTATTGATCATGCTATTATTACTCTAAAAAGACGCTTTTAAAGTATCTTTTTAGGATAATTTTTTAAAATTTTCTGCTAAACTAATAGGGTCTAATCCTAATTTTGATTGTAGTTTAAGAACACTACCATGTTCAATAAAATGATCTGGAATTCCTAAATTTTTAATTTCGTTCTTATAATGATTGTCTGACGAAAACTCTAAAATAGCAGTACCAAAACCACCTTTTATAGTACCATCTTCAATGGTGATAATTGTTTGGTATTTATTAAAAATGGTATGTAATAAGTTTTCATCTAAAGGTTTTACAAAACGCATGTCGTAATGAGAATATTCTGATGAATTATCAACTAATTCTAATGCTTCGGTTACATTTTTAGAAATGGTTCCTACGGATAAAATTGCTACTTTATTTCCTTCTTTTAAGCAAATTCCTTTACCAATTTCTATTGCTTTAAAAGGTTGTTTCCAATTGATAATAGTTCCGGTTCCTCTAGGGTATCGAATTGCAATTGGGTTGTTTAAACCTAATTGAGCGGTGTATAAAATATTACGTAATTCAATTTCATTTCTTGGTGCAAAAACAATCAAATTAGGAATTAGACGTAAATACGCTATATCGAAAATTCCGTGATGCGTTGCGCCATCTTCACCCACCAAGCCAGCTCTATCTAAACAGAAAATAACAGGTAAATTTTGTAAAGCAACATCATGAATTACTTGGTCATAAGCACGTTGTAAAAATGTAGAATAAATATTACAAAAAGGCACTAAACCTTGCGTTGCCATACCTGCAGCTAAAGTTACGGCATGTTGTTCTGCAATACCAACATCAAAAGTTCTTTTGGGGTGCTTTTCTAGCATAAACTTTAAAGAGCCTCCTGTTAACATGGCGGGAGTTATACCAACAATATTCTCATTCTTATCGGCTAACTCTACCACTGTTTTTCCAAAAACATCTTGGTATTTAGTATATAAACTTGCTGCAGTTTTAATACGTTCGCCAGAAATTTTATCAAATTTACCGGGTGCATGATAGGTTACTTGGTCTTCTTCTGCCTTCTGTAAACCTTTTCCTTTTGTGGTAATTATATGTAAAAACTTTGGGCCTTTTACGTCCTTTAATCGTTTTAATTCTGATACTATTTTTGGTAAATCATGTCCGTCAATAGGACCAGAATATTCAAAATTTAAAGCTTTTATAATATTGTTTTGAGCTGCAAGTCTCTTATCGGTTTTAACTTTGGTTAAATATTCTTTTAAAGCACCCACAGAAGGGTCAATTCCAATAGCATTGTCATTTAAAATAATTAATAAATTTGCTTTAGAAACTCCTGCGTGATTTAAGGCTTCAAAAGCCATTCCGCTTGCAATAGAAGCATCCCCAATAACAGCAATATGATGTTTTTCTGTTTCTCCTTTAATATTAGAAGCAATTGCCATACCTAAGGCTGCAGAAATAGAAGTAGAGGAGTGTCCTACACCAAAAGCATCATATTCACTTTCTTTTCTTGATGGAAAACCCGAGATGCCTCCAAACTGTCTGTTGGTATGAAAAACATCCTTTCTACCAGTTAAAATTTTGTGTCCGTAGGCTTGGTGGCCAACATCCCAAACCAATAAGTCATTTGGAGTATCAAACAAATAGTGTAAGGCAATTGTAAGTTCTACAACGCCTAAACTTGCGCCTAAATGCCCTTCTTTGGTTGCTACAATATCAATAATAAAGTCTCTCAATTCTTTTGCGAGTTGAGGTAATTGTGCTGGATTTAATTTTCGTAAATCTTTAGGGTTTATTATATGGTCTAACAAATTCTTCATTCAAATGTAAAAATACAACATCAAATATTGTGTGCGTAAAATAGGCGGTTAATAAATACAAATTTATCGTAAATATTTTACTTAATTTTGATATTTATAATCAACCTACATGATACAACCTTTTGATGATACTTATTTTATGAAAAAAGCCTTGCAAGAGGCCGAATTTGCTTTTGATAAAGGCGAAGTTCCGGTAGGAGCTGTTATTGTTTTTAAAGACCAAATTATTGCAAGAGCACATAATTTAACGGAAACATTAACGGATGTAACGGCACATGCCGAAATGCAAGCGTTTACAGCGGCAGCAGATTTTTTAGGAGGCAAATATTTAAAAGACTGCGTATTATATGTAACATTAGAGCCTTGCCAAATGTGTGCAGGCGCAAGTTATTGGGCACAAATTGGTAAGATTGTTTATGGAGCCTCAGAACCAGAAAGAGGTTTTAAAAACTTAAATACTACATTACATCCAAAGACAAAAGTAGTAGCAGGAATTTTGGAAAACGAATGTTCGCAGCTTTTAAAGCGTTTTTTTGTTGAAAAAAGAAACTTGAATTAATCTTCAGTATATTCTAAAATATCGGCAGGTTGGCAATCTAAAGCTTTGCAAATGGCTTCTAAAGTAGAAAAACGAACTGCTTTTGCTTTACCAGATTTTAAAATGGATAAGTTTGCGGTTGTAATACCAATTATTTCTGCCAATTCTTTACTCCGCATTTTGCGTTTGGCAAGCATTACGTCTAAGTTTACTATGATTGCCATATTATATTGTTAAATCGTTTTCTTGTTTTGCTGATTTTGCTATTTTAAAAATTTCACTTAAAATTAAAAAGAACAAGCCTAAACAAATTATTATTAAGTGCTCATTTAATCCAAATTCTAAAGTTATCTTTTGTTCAAAATAGATTTTATTAATTATTGAAATTGTTAACGAAATTAAACCGGAAATTGTTAGTAGGTTTCCTATTTTTTGAAACGATTTAATAACAGTTACTTCAAATATTTTCACTCTTATAAAGTGGTTTAGTATTTCTTTAAAGAAATATAGGGCTGCAATAATTAATAAATAATTTAGCGCAGAAATAACAAATACCACTTTTGGAAAAATATCATTTTGATTAGAATTTACTGAGTTTATTTTTATATTAAAGTCATTTAAATCGATAAAGAAAGTTGCAATAGAAAATCCCAGAATTAATAATGTTACTGGCATAGAAAATATCCAAAGTAAATCTACAATAGCTTTTAAAATATTAATTTTTTGCATAATTTTATATGTTTTGATAATGCAAACATACGGTAATTATCGAAAAACAATAATAAAATATTTAAAAAAGATAATTATTTTAATTTCAAACAAAAAAATCAGTACTAAAAAGCACTGATTTTTTTAAACTTATATAAAATTAAATCTTAATCTCTAGACATAAATATTCGTAAAACATACCAAAAAAGTAACATTAAAGAAGCGAATAAACCTAAAGAAGCAGGTATGTAATCTTCTGTTCCATATTTATTTACCAAGTTAGAAGTTTGATATAAAATAGAACCTCCTGCTAATACACACATTCCTACAGAAAACCATAAACCTAAATCGAAACCAAATAAAGAACCTGCAATAATTAAACCCATTGCAATAAAAAAGCCAACAGTTAAACCAGCTTTTAAAAATGAAAAATCTTTTTTAGTAACAAAAACAACTGCAGATATACCAGCAAATAATGCCAAAGTAACTATTGCTGCTTGTTGTACCAATTCTGAACCATCTGTATAATAAATTGCGATGTATAAAAGTGGGACAAAAATAAGTGCTTGTGCAAAAATATATAGCGCATAAGCCAAATATTGTGTGTTTTTATCGGTTGTTTTTAAAACAGTACTTTCAGCATAATTTGTAACTAGCATAAAACCGCCTAACATTATTAACCAACGCCAACCTTGTGTCATAGACATCATAAAGTTTACAATCATACTACTTTGAAGTAATAAATATTCAAAAAGCACAAATACTAAGACCCCACCAGCAACGTGTGCGTATGTTTTTTTGTAAAAATCTACACGAACTTGATCTGTAGATTCGATTAATAATACTTTGTTTTGAAAAGTGTTTTCCATATTTTAAATTTTTAAATAAAGGTATTCTTTTTGTCGAAAATAATAAAAGGTAGGATGAAAATTTATACTTTTTTGATGACGTTTGTTACAATTCCCCAAATCATAAAATCATTCTCTTGGGTAATGTTTATAATGGGGTAATTAGGATTTTCTGGTTGTAACCAGATTTCATTTTTAGAAACTCGAAGTCGTTTTACAGTAAATTCGCCATCTAAAAAACAAACGGCTATTTTATTGTTGGCAGGTTCTAGACTTCTGTCTATAACGAGTAAATCATTATCGTCTAAACCAGCACCAATCATAGATTGGCCTTTTACTTTTGCAAAAAAAGTAGTGTCTTTATTACTGATTAATTCATCATCTAAAGAAATTCTAGTTTCACTAAAATCATCTGCAGGAGCAGGTAAACCAGCGGAAATGCCCACATCAACAAAAATAGCTCCGTTTCCAGAAGGCATTTTTGGAGTAAAAAAAGTAAGTGTTTGAGATGTTTCCATTTTTATGCAAATTATAACTTTTCTTTAAACTTTTAAGGATTTATTTTACAATTAAAATACGGTCTTACAATCATTACAGATGTTCCTTGTTTTTTCAAAAAAAGGAAACAGCATATAAAATACATTTTTTCTTTGTGTAGGAGCAACTAGCACTCTATTAGAATGGCAATTTGGGCAAGAAATTTCGTTTCCATTTTTATCTTTTTGATACACTCTAATATCATTGTAAACTTTAACAGCTTTCTCAAAATCATTTTTATGAATCAATAATTTTACGCCTCCAATGGCATTGCTAATTAAAGGATCTGAATCTATGGTTTTTTCATCCATTAACAAAGTTCTAAAACCTTCTGAATCCATTTTAGATTTAGTAACATGTGCTTCCGTTGAGTATTCGAAAACCGCTAAAATTAGATACTCATTATTCATGAAAAAAATAAAAATTTATTGGGAGTTAAGGTAAGAATTTCTCTTATTTATTCGGTTTCTTAAATCTAATAATTTGTAATCTATTTTTAAAGGTGATGTTTTTTGATGAAAACTTATTCATCAAGATACCTCTTAGACACTTTATGATAAGCACTTTTTAACTTTTTAATTACAGGTTCCATTTCTGCTATGTCTAGATGACCAAAACCAAAACGAATAGCACACGTGTTTTTATTTTGATAAAGAATTGTCTTTGGAAGGAATAAATCGTTTTTCTCGGCTTCTTCAGCTAGTTTTACTAAAGATATTTGATGCTGAAATTGGATCCAAATTGCCAATCCGCCAGAAGGGATTTCCCATTGTGCTAGTTCAGAAAAATATTGGGTTAGGAGTTGGCATAAACAATCTCGTCTTTGTTTATAAATGATGATGTTTTTTTTCATTAAACGATAAATTTCACCTTCATAAATTAATTCAGATAACATCTGTTGCTGAATTAAATCTCCTTGCTCATCTAATAATTGTAAATAATTTTTAGCTTCAGAAATTAAATTTTCTGGCGCAACTACAAATCCCGTTTGAAAACTCGGAAATAAAGATTGTCCTAATTTCCCCAAGTAAATTACCATTCCGTTGGCATCTGCACTTGCCATGGGTAACATGGCAGAACCTGTAAACTGAAAATCGTAATCGTAATCATCTTCAATAATTGCAAAGCCATATTCTTTTGCCAATTGCAACAAAGCCAATCGACGTTCTGCACTTAATTTTACCATTGTTGGGTAATCTCTATGTGCACAGATGTATACACATCGTATACTTCCTTTTATAAAATGTTTTTTAATATAATCGATATCTAAACCATTAGCATCTACCGGAATTGTTTTTATAGTGGCTCCTGCTTGCTGAAAAATCATATTAGCAACATAATTGCTTAAATTTCCAACCAAGACTAGATCGTTTTGTTTTATCAAAAGTTGAGAAACAATGTACAAACTCATTTCTGTACTTCGCGTACTTATTAAGTTGTGTGGATTTATATGAAAACCTCTTGTTGCATTTAAAAAATTACAAAGTTGTGTTTCAAATAAAGAATAGAGAGATTCATTAGATCTGTTCCATTTTTTAATTAACGTTTTTCGTTTCATAGCAGCGCTATACCATCTTGTAAAATCGTGTACAGGATGCAAACGGATATCTGGTTTTCCGTCATTAATTGTATACTTTGCATCTGTTAACTGATTAGTAGATGCTAAATGAAATGATTTTTGAAAAGGAAAACCTGTTGTTGTAGCATAGCTATATGCTTGATTTATTTTTTGTGTAGGTGCTTTTATTTTGGCTGTTTTTAGCTCTGGTTCTAAAACATAAGTACCTTTATTGGGTATAATTTCTACCCAACCCTGAGACGCTAATTCGTCATAGATGGCAACTGCCGTATTTCTATGGACTTTTAAGATTTCACCTAACATTCGTGTTCCTGGTAAAAGGGTGCCTTTGGTTACATATCCACGTTGTATTGCATTTATAATTTGCTGAGATACTTGAATATATACAGGTTGTGATATCGATTTATCAAAATCAATGAGTTGTTTAAATAATGTATTAACCGGACTATCTTTCATTTTAAAACTGGACTAGTTTAGTCGTCCGGGAAGTTACGACTTTTGCAGTATATTAAAATTACTATTTATGAAAATTAAAAAGACGATAATAATTATTTTATTATTTGTTGCTTTTCAAGCACATGCGCAGGTAGAACCTATAAAAAGAGACACACTAAAAGAAGTTGTTATTACTTCTACAAGAATAGATTTGCCTTTTAAAGAAAATTCTAGAACTATAGATGTTATTTCATCCGAAGTAATAAAAAATAGTGCAGCTACAAATGTTGCCGATTTGTTACAACAAGTGGCAGGTGTAGATATTAGAAGAAGAGGAACTGCTGGGAGTCAGGCAGATTTATACATTAGAGGTGGTGGTTTTGATCAAACTTTACTTTTAATTGATGGTATTAAAATGGATGATTCTCAAACCGGGCATCACACATTAAATGCAGCTTTACCAATAGAAGTTATTGAAAGAATAGAAATTATTAAAGGTCCTGCAGCAAGAGTTTTTGGGCAGAATGCATTTACCGGAGCAATAAATATTGTTACTAAAAAGAAATTAGAAAATATTGCTTCTATAAATGTAGAAGTTGGTTCTTTTGGGCAATCAAATAGTTCTGTCACAGTTGGTAAAGAATTTAAAAATTCATCAATTATTGCGCATGTTGGTACATTAATTTCAGAAGGTTATAGACATAATTCTGACTATGAAAATAAAAACTATTTATTAAAAGGAATTTTCAATAAGAAAAAACAACCCATAGAAGTAATTGCTACCTTTTTTGATAAAAAATTCGGAGCAAATGGATTTTATGCTAGTGCAACCGCTACAGAACAGTATGAAGAAACGGAGAGTAGCTTATTAGGCGCTTCTACTACTTTTAGAACAGAGAAATTTAAAATAACGCCAAGAGTTTATTGGAAAAGAGGTCAAGATGAATATGTGTATATAAGAGATAACCCAAGCGTTTATAGAAATCTACACATTAGTCATAAAGTAGGTGTAGAAACAAATGCTTCTTACACATCTGCTCTTGGTATTACAGGTTTCGGTGTTGATGTTTCTAGAGTATTTATTAATAGTAATAATTTAGGAAATAGAAAAAGAACAATGGCTAATTTTTTTTTAGAACACCGTTTTAAATTAGCTGATGGCCAAATAGATATTACTCCAGGAGTTGCTGTTACTTATTTTTCTGATTTTAAATTCCAAGCTTTCCCTGGGTTAGATATTGGTTTAAAATTAGCAGATAACTTAAAAGCTTACGGAAACCTAGGTGTTACTTACAGAATACCTACATACACAGATTTGTACTATAATGATAGAAGTACAATTGGAAACTCTAATTTAAAACCAGAAGAAGCATTTGCACAAGAAATTGGTTTAAAATACAACACCGAAAGATTTACAACTTCTGTGGCAATTTTTAATAGAGATGCAGATAATTTAATTGATTTTATTAGACCAGACACAGATCCTACTTCAAAATACGAAGCAACAAATATTGCAAAAGTAAATACCAAAGGTTTTGAGTTTAATACAGATTATCGTTTTAAATTAAATGAGTTTAATCAGTCTTTATCTTTTGGATATAATTTTTTAGATGATGATATTTTAGATCAAAATAAAGATTTATCTCGTTATTCATTAAACACGTTAAAACATCAATTTATAACTCGTTTTGCAAGTAAATTGTTTAAAAATGTAAGGCAAAATATTATTTATAAATATGCAGAAAGAACTATTGGTACAAGTTATAATGTTTGGGATGCTTCTATAATTATAGATGTTAATAAATTTAGTTTTACAGTTACCGCTAATAATATTTTTGATGCCGATTATATAGAATCTGGTTATGTACCAATGCCACCAAGTAATGTTTTATTTGGGTTGCGTTATGGGTTTTAAATAAATAGAATAAAATTATGATTATAAAGCCTTTACGTATATCTCTATGTAAAGGCTTTTATTGTTTTAGAAATATAAAAAAAATGTTATGAGTAAGATGAGAAATGATTGGACAAAAGAAGAAATATTAGAAATTTACAATAAACCATTAATGGAGCTGTTGTACGAAGCCGCCACTATTCATAGAAAACAACATGATCCTAATGTGGTGCAGGTATCTACTTTACTTTCAATAAAAACAGGAGGTTGTTCTGAAGATTGTGGTTATTGCGCACAAGCAGCAAGATATCATACAGATATTGAAGGGAATGATTTAATGTCTGTTGATCAAGTAAAAGCAGAAGCCTTAAGAGCTAAAGAAAGTGGGAGTTCTAGAGTTTGTATGGGAGCAGCTTGGAGAAATGTAAAAGATGGGCCACAGTTTGATCAAGTTTTAGAAATGGTTAGAGGTATTAATAAACTAGAAATGGAGGTTTGTTGTACTTTAGGAATGATTACAGAAAATCAAGCAAAACGTTTAGCAGAAGCAGGTTTGTATGCGTATAATCATAATTTAGATTCATCAGAAGAATATTATAAAAAAGTAATTTCTACACGTGGTTATCAGGATAGATTAGATACGATTGATAATGTTCGTAAAACAAGTGTAACCGTTTGTTCTGGTGGAATTATTGGAATGGGAGAAAGTGCAGAAGATAGAGCGGGAATGTTAGTCGCTTTATCAACTTTAAACCCACAACCAGAATCTACACCAATTAATGCCTTGGTTCCTGTTGAAGGTACTCCTTTAGAGGATCAAAAACCAGTTGAAATTTGGGATATGGTAAGAATGGTAGCAACAACCAGAATTGTAATGCCAGAAACACAAGTTCGTTTATCTGCAGGAAGAACTCAAATGAGTAGAGAAGGGCAAGCAATGTGTTTCTTTGCAGGTGCAAATTCTATTTTTGCTGGAGATAAATTATTAACAACTCCAAATCCTGATGTAAATGAAGATATGAAGATGTTTAAAATGTTAGGTTTAAAACCTCAAAAACCCTTTACAAAAAAGATGCAACCAGAAACGGTAGAGGCTATAGATTCTATGCTAGAGACTTTAGGAGAAAAACCAAAATGGACAAGACCAGGCCATAAAATTGATAGAAATGAAGCGGCCAAACAAAAAGGTCAGATGTTAAAAGGTTAAAAGTAACACTCCTTTTTTTTATCTAAACCTGCTCGCTTATTTTTCGAATTTATAAAAAGAGAATGAGAGAAAAGCTTTAAAAAACACTCAGTTTTTAGTAGAAGTAAACAGTTACAAGCTCATTACGCTGCAAGGTTTTAAAATCTTTGTAAGTGTAACCTGAATTTTAGACAAACTGAGAATATTTACTATAAAAATCTCCATTTTTATAGTAAATTGCCATGAAAGTCCAAGAATTAAAGTTTATCTTGTCTCTTGGTTCTAAAAATTTTGATTTTTAAAAACATGAATAGAGACGAAATACTAAAAGCAATAGAAGAAAAATACGATAAATTAGGTGTTCCTGTAGATTCTATGCTAGAAGGTTTGCTTTGGAGTACGCCAATAACGTATTGGGACTATATTCAGACAGATGCACTTTTAGGTTTACAAACCCCAAGAACTACACAGCCAGATGAAATGGTTTTTATCATGTATCATCAAGTAAATGAGTTGTTATTTAAAATGATTTTGTGGGAAATTGATCAAATTGCCAAAACGATAGAAGTTACGGCAGATAAATTCTCTATGCATTTAGGCAGAATTAGTCGCTATTTTGATATGTTATGCAGTTCTTTTAATGTGATGGCAGATGGAATGGAGAAGGAGCAATATCTAAAATTTAGAAATACTTTAACGCCTGCTAGCGGTTTTCAATCGGCACAGTATCGTAAAATAGAATTTGCTTCCACAGAATTAATCAATTTAATAGACGTTCGTTTTAGAGATGAAATTGACAGAAATTCATCTTTTAAAAACGCATACAATCATTTGTATTGGCAAGCAGCCGGTAAAAATTACACAACCGGACAAAAATCTACCTTATTAAATCTTTTTGAAAAAAAGTATATGGGAGATTTTATCGATTTTATGGAAGATTATAATGATATTAATTTGTCTTTAAAATTTAAACAACTGCCTAAAGAAGTGCAAGAAAACGAAGATTTAATAAAAGCTATGCGTCATTACGATTATACGGTAAATGTAAAATGGGTGATGGCACATTATAACGCAGCTGCAAAATATATTGGTGGCAAAGAGAAAGATTTAGAAGCTACAGGTGGCAGTAATTGGCGTAAATATATGCATCCAAAATATCAGCGAAGAATTTTTTATCCGTTCTTATGGAGCCAAGAAGAATTGAAAAATTGGGGGACGTTTTAAGTTTAATTATTCCTTAAGTAAACATTTATAATTAGTTAATAAATGGCTTTTTATTATTTTGGAACGGTAATTGTCATTACTTTTTTATAAGTTTGGTTTTCTATGAAAAAATATACTCTATTACTTTTTACCCTATTATTCTTTACAATGGCTTATAGTCAAGAGAGTTCTGTTGCTTTTAAGAGTGGAGAATCCCTTCGTTATAAAATGAGTTATAGTGGATTTTTAAGAGCCGGAACTGCCCTTTTAGAAGTTGTAGAAAAAGACTTTAATGGTAAAAAAGTATTTCATACAAAAGGAACCGGTTGGACTTCTGGTATGATTAAATGGTTTTTTAGTGTAGATGATACCTATGAAAGCTACTTTGATAGAGATACCGTAAAACCGTATCTTTTTAAAAGAAAAATTGATGAAGGAGGCTATAAAAAACATAGAATTACTTCTTTTAATTATGATTCTAACAAAGCGTATGTTCAAGATTTTACCCTACAAAAAGACACTTCTGTAAATTTTTCTAATGTACAAGACATACTTTCTTCTTTTTATTATTTAAGAAATAGAAATGTTAAAAAGATGAAAGAAGGAGAAGAAATTGCCATAGATATGTTTTTAGATTCTCAGGTATATCCTTTCAAATTACGTTTTTTAGGAAGAGAAACTTTAAGAACAAAATTTGGTAAAATAAATACTTTAATTTTTAGACCTTTGGTTCAATCTGGTAGAGTCTTTAAAGCGCAAGAAAGTGTTACGCTATGGATTACCGATGATGCTAATAAAATTCCAATTAAAATGAAAGCAGATTTGGCTGTGGGTTCTCTTAGAGCCGAGTTAGAGCATTACAAAGGTTTAGCAAATCCTTTTTCTAAAAATTAAGAAATTTTTAACGAAACCGATATCGGAAGTTCATAAAGATAGCACCCTAAAGAATTTTTTTTATTTGTACTTTTGAAGACTACATTCAATAGCACAATTTTTTGAAAAAAATAATCTTCCTTTTAGTATTTATTAGCTCCTTTTTATCTTGTAAAAAAGAGGTAGAAAAACCAGTTATAGCGCCAGTTAAAGTAAAACCTAAACCAGTTTATAAATTTGGGTATAAAATTGATGATTATAAATTTATTCAAGATACTATTAAAAGTGGCGAAAGTTTTGGTGAAATTTTAGATAGACACCATGTTGGGTATCCAAAAATTAATGAAATTTCTACAACAATAAAAGAAGTTTTTGATGTTAGAAGATTAAGAGCAGGAAAACCGTATGTAATTTTATCTAGTAAAGATTCATTAGAAGAAGCTAAAGTTTTTATTTATAAGGATAATTTAATTAATGCCACAGTGGTAGATTTTAAAGATTCTATCATTGACGCACATGCCTATGCGCAGCCCATAAAGACAGTAGAGAAAATTGTTGAAGGTGAAATTAACTCTAATCTTTCTAATGCTATGGATAGTTTGCATTTATCACCAAACTTAACCTATGCTGTAGCAGATATTTATGCTTGGACTTTAGATTTTTACAAACTACAGAAAGGAGATTCTTTTAAACTAGTTTTTGAAGAAAAATACATTAAAGATTCCTTATTTGCAGGGTATGGAGAAATTAAATCGGCTGTATTTAAACATAAAGGAACCGATTTATTTGCCTTTAGATACGTGTCGGATTCTAAATTAGGTATTCCGGAGTATTATGATGAAAATGGAAATATGTTGCGTAGCCAATTTTTAAAAGCACCTATAAAATTTCAGTATAGAATTTCTTCTCCTTATAATTTAAAAAGAAGAATAAAACATTACGGCTATAGAATAAAGCCACATAAAGGAACCGATTTTGCTGCAAACGAAGGAACTCCAATTATAGCAACAGCTAGTGGAACAGTTATAGAGTCTACAACAAGAGGAGGGAATGGTAGATTTGTTAAAATAAAACATAATAGTACATATTCTACTCAATATTTACATATGAGAAAGCAAAATGTAAAGAAAGGTCAATATGTAAAACAAGGAGATGTTATAGGATGGGTTGGACATACAGGAAGTACAGAAGGAAGACATGTATGTTATCGCTTCTGGAAAAATGGCAAACAAGTAGATCCTTTTAAAGAAAAATTACCTTCAGCAGAACCTTTAAAGAAAAGTTTAATACCTGAATACTTAGAGTTTATTAAACCGCTTAAATATCAATTAGAAAACAAAATACTTCCGGTTAAGGAGCCAGAAGTTGTAGAAAAAATAGCACAAAATTAAAAGAAAATGGCATTAAAAAACATCAACCCAACTACAACCAATGCATGGAAAGCATTAACAAATCATTTTAATGATATTAAAGATATCAAGATAAAAGATTTATATAAAGACGAAGATAGAAAAGAAGATTTTTCATTAATATTTGATGATTTATCAGTAGATTTTTCTAAAAATAGAGTGACCAAAGAAACTATTGATTTACTATTAGATCTTGCAAAAGAAGTAGATTTAAAAGATGCTATAGAAAAACAATTTGCTGGTGATGTAATTAATGTAACCGAAGGGAGAGAAGTTTTACACACTGCTTTAAGAAGTACTTCTGATGAACCAATTTTGGTGGAAGGCAAAAATATTAAACCACAAATACAAGCAGCTTTACGTAAAATTAAAAGTTTTTCTAATAAAGTTATTTCTGGTAAATGGAAAGGATATACAGGTAAATCTATTACAGATATTGTAAATATTGGTATTGGAGGATCTGATTTAGGACCAGATATGGTTGTAGAGTCTTTAAAATTTTATAAGAATCAATTAACTACTCATTTTGTATCTAATGTAGATGGAGATCATGTTTCTGAAGTGATGAAAACTTTAAACCCAGAAACTACTTTATTTGTAATTGTGTCTAAAACATTTACAACACAAGAAACCATTACCAATGCAGAAACGCTTAAAAATTGGTTTTTAAAATCGGCAACTATTTTTGATATCCCAAAACACTTTGTGGCGGTTTCTACAAACTTAGAAGCAGTAGATAATTTTGGAATAGATAAAGCAAACGTTTTCCCTATGTGGAACTGGGTTGGTGGTCGTTTTTCTCTTTGGTCTGGAGTTGGTTTGTCTATTAGTTTATCTGTTGGTTACGATAATTATAAAGAACTTTTAGATGGGGCAGAAGAAATGGATCTTCATTATAAAAATGAAGATTTCGAGAACAATATTCCAGTAATTTTAGCATTGTTAAGTGTTTGGTACAATAATTTTTACGGAGCAGAAACAGAAGCAGTTTTACCATATTCTCAGTATTTAGCAAAACTTCCGGCTTATTTACAACAAGCAATTATGGAAAGTAACGGTAAAGGTGTAGATAGAAATGGCGAGAAAGTAACTTACCAAACAGGTACAATTGTTTGGGGAAGCACAGGTACCAATATGCAGCATGCTTTTATGCAATTAGTGCATCAAGGAACCAAATTAATTCCTGCAGATTTTATTGGTTATAAAGAATCTTTATACGGTTTAACAGATCATCATAAAAAATTAATGTCTAATTATTACGGTCAAATGGATGCTTTAGCTTTTGGTAAAACAAAAGAAGAAGTTCATTTAGAATTAAAGTTTTCTGGTGATGAAGAAAAAATTGCGAAACTTTTACCTTTTAAAGTATTTGAAGGAAACAGACCAAGTAATGCTATTTTGTTTGATAAGTTAACACCACGTTCTTTAGGAAAACTAATAGCAATGTATGAACATAAAATTTTTACACAAGGTATTTTATGGAACATTTATAGTTATGACCAATTTGGTGTAGAGCTAGGAAAAGAAATGGCTAAAAAATTGTTGAATAAATCTTAATCAAGAATTTTTAATAGAAAAGAATTCCTTTAGAAATTGCTTCTTAGGTTTACTTATAATACACAAGAACCTGCTTTATAGCAGGTTTTTACATGTTTAGAAAATAGGTGTTTTTTTCAGTTAAAATAAAACTAGCAAAAAACATCCTCATGTAATACCAAAACTTTAATATTCTTTCCTTTTTAGATGTTGGTTACATATTTTCATTTTATCATTAAAAACGTTAAATTTTTAATAACTTAAAAGTAACAATTCTTTTTTGTTGTAATAGTATCGTTTTCAGTTAATAGAGTGTAGTTTTTTGTTTTAGATGTCTTAATTTTTTGTTAAACCTTAACATTAAGTTAACATTAAACGTCTGTAAAAAGGGGAATTTTGCAAAACATTTAATAACATAAATTTAAAAAATGAGAAATTTTAAAAACTTATTATTTGTAGCGTTACTTTTTGTATCGGCTACTGTTTTAGGACAAACTAAAATTACTGGTACAGTTGTAGATGATACAAACCAACCTTTACCAGGCGCAAGTGTTGTTGTAAAAGGCACAACAAACGGAACATCAACAGATTTTGATGGAAAATTTACGCTAAAAGCAGATGCTAAATCTGGTTCTATCGTTATTTCTTTTATTGGTTTTACAACCAAAGAAGTTACTTTTTCTGCTTCAAAATCTAATTTGAGAAAAATTAAATTAGTTGAAGATCTTGGTGCTTTAGATGAAATAGTTGTTACTGCTACATCTTTTGCAATTGACAGAAAAACGCCAGTGGCAGTTTCTACGATTAAAGCAGCAGATATTGAAGTTAAACTAGGAACACAAGAATTTCCTGAAATTTTAAAATCTACTCCTGGTGTATATGCTACAAAAGCAGGTGGTGGTTATGGAGATTCTAGAATTAACTTACGTGGTTTTAGTTCTGAAAATGTTGCTGTTATGATTAACGGAGTTCCTGTAAACGATATGGAAAACGGAGCGGTATACTGGTCTAATTGGTCTGGTTTAGCAGATGTTACTTCTGCAATGCAAGTACAAAGAGGTTTAGGAGCTTCTAAAGTGGCTGTGCCTTCAATTGGTGGTACTATTAATATTATCTCTAAATCTACAGACGCTTTAAAAGGAGGAAATGTTACAATGTCTACAGGGAATGATGGATACCAAAAATATGGTATGACTGTATCAACTGGTTTAATGGACAATGGTCTTGCTATTACTGCATCTGCAGCAAAAGTTTCTGGAGATGGTTACGTTAATGGAACACAATTTAGTGGGGTTAACTACTTTTTAAATGTTTCTAAAATTATTAATCCGAATCATAAATTATCTTTTAATGTTATTGGGGCTCAACAAACTCACGGACAAAGATATACTACAAAAACGATTGCTCAAAATAGAGCAACAGAACAAGGAGGGAAAAGATTTAACCCAGATTGGGGATATAGAAACGGACAAGTAGAAAATAATTCTTATAACTTTTATAATAAACCACAAATCTCTTTAAATCACGATTGGACAATTTCTGATAAAACGTATGTTACAACTGTTGTTTATGCTTCTTTTGGAACAGGTGGAGGTAGAAGAACTGAAGGTTCTGGTAAACTTACAAGTGACGATTACAGGCTAGGAGATATAGATCAACCAATCGATTATGATAGAATTGTACAAGAAAATAAAGATAGAGGAGCATTAGGTTCTTCAGATGTTTTTACTGCTTCTGTTAATAATCATGAGTGGTATGGTGTTTTATCAACATTAAAAACAAATTTAACAGAAAACTTAGTTTTATCTGCAGGTTTAGATGGAAGATATTATGTAGGTACTCATTATTATGAAATTACAGATTTATTAGGAGGTCAGTTTTACCAAAACCCTAAATCAAATGATAACAACTATAATGCACCTTTACAAGTAGGAGATCGTTTTAATAGAGATTATGAAGGTAGAGTTTTAAAATATGGAACTTTCGCACAATTAGAATATAGTAAAAATGATTTATCATTATTCTTATCACCTTCTATTTCTAATACAAGATATGGTAGATCTAGTTTTTTAGATGATTCATCTAACCCTAATGGAAATGTATCTGATAATGTAAATTTCTTAGGATTTGGAACAAAAGGTGGAGCTAACTATAACTTAGATGATACAAATAATGTGTTTGCAAATATTGGTTATTTTTCTAATGCACCATTTTTAACGGGTGGAGTATTTGTAGACAAAGAATCTGTAGATTTTAATGAAGATGCTACAAATGAAAAAGTATTTAGTGCAGAAATAGGATATGGTTATAGAAGTGATAAGTTCTCTGCAAATGTTAACCTTTATAGAACTTCTTGGTTAGATAAATCTATTGCACCATCAATTCAAGATCCAGATAATGTTGGACAGTATTTAAATACAAACATTACAGGGTTAGATGCATTACACCAAGGTGTAGAAATTGATTTTATTTATAAGTTTTCAGATAAATTAAAGTTAAACGGAATGTTGTCTTTAGGAGACTGGACTTGGCAAAGCGATGTACAAGGAGATGTACTTAAAGATGATGGCTCATTATTTAAGCAAATTATAGTAAATGCTAAAGATTTAAAAGTAAATGATGCTGCACAAACTACCTATGCGTTAGGTTTAACTTATAATGCTTTAGAAAATTCTACTGTATTTTTAGATTATAATTATGCTGGTGATATCTATGCTAATTTTGACTTTAGTAAAGGTACAGAAGATAGAATGAATACTTGGAAATTACCTTCTTATCATTTATTTGATTTAGGCTTTAGACATGGTTTTGAAATAGCAGGTTTAGATACTACTTTATCTGGTAAAATGAATAATATTTTTGATGTAGAATATATTTCTGATGCTTTTGATGACAAGACTTATCATTCAGCAGAAACAGCTAAAGTATATTATGGAGCTGGTAGAACATTTAGTTTAGGTTTAAAAGTTAAATTTTAAAAAAATAAGAACATGAAAAAAATATTTTTATTATTAGCAGTTTTTTCAATGGTGTTTACTTCTTGTGATCCATTAGAAGATATAAATGAACAAATTGATGCAGAAGGACCAGCTGCAGTTGTAGGAGACGCAACTTATACGATGACAGATGAAGACTATGAGTCTTTAGAATTAGACGATTCTTATTTCGAAGATAACGATATTGCAAAGTCTATGATTCCTGGGTTTTTAATGAACAAATACCCAGCTTGGGGAAAAAAGTCTTCTGTATTGCTAAGTTATGAGTTAAAAAACGGTACAGATTTAGAAATTGTAACAGATTATACCTCTGCAACAAGTTATAATCTTGCTAACGCTGATTATCCTAGTGCTGGAGACAATGCAACTGGTTTTTACGAAACTGAAGAAGCTTCAGATTATATACCAGCAATTTTAACTACTAACATTGCTAGTCCAGAAAAAGGAGATGTAGCATTAGTTGGATATTCTCAATATGTTGGTGAAACAGTAAACGGAATTACAGAAATCTTCTCTAAAGATTTTGTAAACGCAGGAACTTTATTAGATTTTGAGGCTATAAGTGTTTCTGGAGACCAAGTTTGGGCTGGAACTAATTACGGAGCAAAAATGACAGGATTTGTTTATCCTGATGCTATTGCAAACGAAGATTGGTTAGTTTCTAGTGAAATTGATTTAACTAGTTTTACAAATGCAAAATTTCAAGTAAATCAAATTTTTAATAAAGGAGATTATAATTCTGTAAGTATTTTAATTTCATCAGATTATACAGACGATGTTGCTACAGCTACTTGGGAAGAGATTAACCTAACAAATGTTCCTGATGGAACAAGTTGGACTGCAGTTGAATCTGAAGAATACAGTTTGTCTGCTTATGATGGAAAAAAAGTGCACATCGCATTTAAGTATACATCTACTGATTCATCTGCTGGTACTTATGAAATTGTAAAAGCTACTATTAAGGCACCAGGTGTTGAAGGAGTCTCTGTAGATAAAGACATCTATTATACTTTCGATGGTTCAGATTGGGGTATATCAGAAGGTGTTTACTATTTAAGCAAAGAAGATTATGATATTATGGGAGAAAATTCTGGTCAACCAGGAAAATATAATAATTTTTCTAGCTCTATAAACCCTAATACATATATCTCTACTTTCTTGAAAAACAAATATACTTATGCTCAAGAAGGAGATGATTTATTGGTTTTCTTTAAGTATTTCTCTGAAAGTACTACTAGTGTTAGAGGAAATGAATTTACTTTTACAAATGGAGAATGGGTAGCTCATGAAACTAAATTTCAGTTTGGTCATGATGGTTCAGTTTGGGTTCCAGACAACACTATTAAGTACACCTTAATTAGAAATGATGATTATGCATATATAGCTTCTCAATTAACAGAACCAGAATATGCTAGTTTAATTGGTAATTTGGCTTCTTATGGAGACTTCGATTATAATTGGGATAAAAAAGTACAAATACCATATGCTTTATCTTTTCTCTTGCCTCATATAGCACCGAATGCTGAGGAAGGACAAAAATATACTTTAACGTATGTTATTTATGATAATGGAGAAAATGATTATCAAACAAGTTTCATAAAAACAGATGGAGTTTGGGTATTAAATGATTAATATTCACTTATCAATTATACAAATTTTAAAAACCACCTCAAACGAGGTGGTTTTTTTATTATTAAAATTAGTAACTTTACAGCTTTAAAAATCATAAAATATAATGAAAGACATACATTCTTATTGGGCATACCTTGTTTTAGCAATTTTAATATTTGCAGTATTTAATGCAATAACAGGAATTATTAAAAAAAGAACATTTACAGATAAAGATTTAAGAATCGGTTTATTTACCCTTATAGTATCACATATACAGTTATTAATAGGTGTAGCTTTATATATTTATCAAGGAAGATATACGAATTTTTCTGGAGCTATGGGAGACAAAGCAGCAAGATTATTAGCGGTAGAGCACCCATTAATGATGATTATTGCCATTGTATTTATAACCATAGGTTGGTCTAAACACAAAAAACAAACAGAAGACGCTGCAAAATTTAAAACCTTTGCCATCTTTTATGGTGTTGCTTTACTATTAATTCTTTCTAGAATCCCTTGGAGTAACTGGTTTTAATCTCAGGGCGATAACCAAGGTTTTAATTGGCCGAAGCTTGCCTTAAAATGAAAAATATTTGCTTAAGAAGCATTCCTTCTACCCTTGGGTAGAGGTTGTAGATTAGCTAACTTTTCTGCCTAAGCGGAAACCTAATATTAGATTTAAATGAAAATTTTAAGTTACATATTATCCCCAATATTTGTAGTAGTGTTTTTTGTATCACTACTCATATTTCATCCCTTACAATGGTTGGGATTAAAATTATTTGGCTATAAAGGACATCAAACGGTGGTAGATTATATGAACTGGTTTTTATCAAAAACACTTTTAATTTTAGGAGTCGTAGTAAAGATTAATAATCCGCATAAATTACCAGAAAATTGTTCGCTTATTTTAGTGTCAAACCATCAAAGTATGTTTGATATTTCTCCAATTAGTTGGGCATTTAGAAAACAGCAACCAAAATTTGTCTCCAAAAAAGAGTTAGGGAAAGGCATACCAAGTATTTCCTTTAATTTAAGACATGGAGGTGCAGCATTAATAGATAGAAAAGATCCAAAACAAGCAATTTCAGCTTTAATTACCTTTGCAAAAAAGATTAAAGAGAACAATTGGGGAGCTGTTATTTTTCCAGAAGGAACCAGAAGTAGAGATGGTATTCCTAAGAAATTTGCAATAAACGGACTAAAAGTCCTCACAAAAGTCAATAAAGAAGGCTATATTGTGCCGATTACCATAAATAATTCGTGGAAAATTTTTAGATACGGAAAATTTCCATTAGGTTTAGGTAGTCCAATTACATTTACAATACATCAACCAATAAAAATAAATTCATTACCTTTTAATGAATTATTAGAACAAACAGAAACGGTTATTAAAGACCACATAAAATAAAACCATGTCTATACACAACGTAAGAAAAGAAGTGATGCTAACTTTAGAAAAAAGTATGGATCGTTTCATGGAAAAATACTTAATTCCTGCAGAAAAAATTTGGCAGCCAACAGATTTTTTACCTAATTCTCAAAAAAACTCTTTTATAACAGAAGTAGAAGAAATTAGAGAATTATCTAAAGAATTACATGACGATTTCTGGATTGTTTTAGTAGGAGATACTATTACAGAAGAAGCATTACCAACCTATGAATCTTGGTTATTAGATTTAGATGGAGTAAGCCAAGATCCAGATAATAGTTGGGCAAAATGGGTAAGAACTTGGACAGCCGAAGAAAACAGACACGGAGACGTGTTAAACAAATACTTGTACTTATCTGGCCGTGTAAATATGCGCGAAGTAGAAATTTCTACACAACATTTAATTGCAGATGGTTTTGATATTGGTACATCTACAGACCCATACAAAAACTTTGTTTACACAAGTTTTCAAGAATTGGCAACCTATGTTTCACACAACAATGTAGCTAAAATTGCACGTAAAAAAGGACACAAAGCCTTGGCTAAAATGTCTAAAATTATTGCAGGAGACGAAATGCGTCATCATAAAGCCTATACAGAATTCGTAAAAGAAATCTTTAAAATAGACCCAAGTGAAATGATGTTGGCTTTTCAGCACATGATGAAATATAAGATTGTAATGCCTGCAATGCATTTAAGAGAATCTTTTGAAACAAAAGGTAGTTTGTTTGATGATTTTTCTATCGTTGCACAAAGAGTAGGTGTGTATACAGGTTTCGATTATGTAGACATTTTACGAAAACTAAACGAAGCTTGGGAAATTGATAAAATTACAAATCTTACGCCAGAAGCAGAAAAAGCGAGAGATTATTTAATGAAATTACCAGACAGAATGCAGCGAATTACAGAAAGAATTGTAGTTCCAGACACAGACTTTAAATTTAAATGGATGATGAATCCTAGTTAGTATTAGAAGCTATTTCTTGCTAGGAGTTTATCTTGAGCGAAGTCGAAAGGTTATATCTTTTTGTGAAAAACAAAAAGGTTAAGAATATCAACAGTTATTCGAACGACTTCAATAAGGGCTAAACTAGTTTGCTAACTAATAACATAATAAATACATAAAAGCCATTTCAGTTACTAAAACTGAAGTGGCTTTTATATTAATTACAAATCCTGTGTCATTCCGACAGAAGAGGAATCTAGTCAACTTTTTTTTGTTATTTATAACCTTTTATTTATTCAGTAAACAAAAAAGAATCTCTATCATTTAAAAAACCCATTTTTTCTCGAATTCTATTTTGTTCAGACTTAAGTAAAGTAGCCTTTACAATTCCAACTTCATTCTTTTTTAAGTTGGAAAGTTCCTCACCAAAAAAGTCAATCACCAAAGAATTTCCAGAATAGGCATAATTATTAGCGTCTTTTCCTGTTCTATTTACGCCAATAACGTAAGTCATATTTTCTATTGCACGCGCTTTTAAAAGCGTGTCCCAAGCTTTAATTCTAGTTACCGGCCAATTTGCCATAAAAATTAAAAGATCGTAATTTTCTGTATTTCTAGCCCAAACGGGGAAACGTAAATCGTAACAAATCAACGGACAAATTTTCCATCCTTTGTAATGTACAATCAGTTTTTCCGTGCCAGAAGTGTATGTTTTATCTTCTCCTGCCAAGGTAAAAGAATGTCTTTTATTGTAGGTTTCTATTTTACCAGAAGGATGTACAAAAACCAAACGGTTGTAAAATATTTTGTCACCTTGAGCGCAGTCGAAAGGCCTTTCAGAAATTACCAAACTCCCACAAATAGCAACGTTTTTTTTCATAGCCATTTTTAGCATCCAAGAAACCGAATTTCCATCCATCTTTTCGGCAACCTTTTCAGTATTCATGGTAAAACCAGAAGTAAACATTTCTGGCAATACCACAAGATCTGTATTTTTAGAAAGCGCATTTATTTTCTCTTCAAAAAAAGCTAGATTTTTAGAAGGATTTTCCCAAACTAAATCGGCCTGAATACCAACAATGTTTAATTCATTTTGCATTTTTTTATTCTTAAAATTAAAAAATTGATTACTCAAAAATAGGATAAAAATTGTAATTTGGTATTTATTATTAATCTCTTGACTGTGCTCGAGGAGACAAGTTCTCTTAAATGTCCGGTCAAGCGCAGTCGAGACCAATTTTAGCTATGCAATCTTTTATTTCTGATACAATAGAGAACATTTTAAAAAACACAAAATCTTTTGAAGATGTGGTGTTTATACTTCCATCTCAAAGAGCAAAAGTGTTTGTAAAACAAACATTTAAAGATAAAATTACCGTTGGTTTTTTACCAGAAATTATAAACGTAGAGCAGTTTATTAGCAAAATTTCAGGAATAGAAAAAGCAGATAGCATTCAGTTATTATTTCATTTTTACACCATTTATAAAGGTTTAGAGAAAACACCTGTTACTTTTGATGTTTTCGCTTCTTGGGCATTTACTGTTATTCAAGATTTTAATGAAATAGATCAGCATTTAACAAATACAAAAGATATCTTTCATTATTTAAGAGATATTCAACGCTTAAAAAAGTGGTCTGTAGAAGGAGAGTTTACGGAGACGGAATTAATGAAAGATCATTATTCTTTTTTAGAAAAACTAAACACGTATTACAATGCTTTTTATCAATTTTTAAAAGAAAAAAATATTGGATATCAAGGTTTAATTTATAGAGAATCTTGTGAGAAAATAGACTCGTTTTTAGCGAAAAATGCAACTAAAAAATTCTTTTTTATTGGTTTTAATGCATTAAATACTGCAGAAGAATTGTTGTTTCAAAAGGTTTTAGAAAGTGGGAATTCAGAAATTTATTGGGATATTGATGAAGCTTTTTTTAAATTAAATCATCAAGCAGGTAGGTTTATTAGAAGGTATAAAAAAGAATGGAAATACTATGAGAAAAATGAGATTCAAACGCTTGGAGATACCTTTTCTGCACCTAAAAAAATAGAAGTAATTGGAGCATCTAAAAACACGACTCAAATTAAATATGCTGGAGAAATTTTAGAGAAAATTACAGATTTTAAAAATACAGCTTTGGTTTTAGCCGATGAAACGTTGTTGCCGATAACGTTAAATTCTTTACCTAAAAATATCAATGCTATTAACATTACCATGGGATATCCGTTAAAAGATGTACCTACCACCAATTTGTTGTTTTCTATTTTTCAATTGTTTATTTCTCAGGATAAATTGCAAAAATCAATAGTAAATGAATTTTATTACAAAGATGTAATTCGATTTTTAAAACATCAATCTATTTATAAATTAATACCAGAAATAGACGCATTTTCAGACAATATAGCAAAGCATAACCAAACATTTATCAACCAAAATGACATTCATAAGTTATTAGAAAATTCAGACGTAGATTTAAAACAAGTACTGGTTTCTATTTTTAGTTCTTATGCTTCTATTGATGAGTTCTTAGACAGAATTTTAAAATTAATAAATTATTTAAAAGAAGATGTAGGTGAATTAGAAAAGGAATATCTGTTTCGCTTTTATACCACTTTTACGCAGTTAAAAACATTACAAAATGAGTTTAAATATTTTCCAGATTTAAAAACATTAGCCCTTTTTTTTAGACAATTAATTTCTTCGGAAAGTTTATCATTTCAAGGAGAACCTTTAAGAGGATTGCAATTAATGGGTATGTTAGAAACCCGTGTTTTAGATTTCGAAAATATTATTTTAATTTCTACAAACGAAGGGGTTTTACCTGCCAATAGTCAGCAAAATTCTTTTATTCCTTTTGATGTTAAGGTAGAATTTGGCTTGCCAACGTATAGAGAAAAAGATGCCATATTTGCGTATCACTTTTTTAGATTAATGCAAAGAGCAAAAAATGTATTTATCATTTATAATACAGAACACGACGTTTTAGGAAGCGGAGAAAAAAGTAGGTTTGTTACGCAATTAGAAATGATGCGCTCAGACGTTATTCAGAAAACGGTTGCACCCAAAGTGGTGAATCAAAAAGTGGAATTGAAAGAAATTAAAAAGGATGAAACTGTTTTAGAAAAGCTGCAAGAATTGGCTGTAAAAGGGATTTCTCCTTCTGCATTAACTAATTATTTATACAACCCGATTTCTTTTTACAAACAAAAAATAATTAAATTAAAAGAATTTGAAGATGTAGAAGAAACCGTTGCTTACAATACATTAGGTACTGTTGTTCACGAAACTTTAGATGAGCTGTATACGCCTTTTGTTACCAAATTTTTACAAGCAGACGACATCGATTTAATGCGAAAAAAATCGAAAGATCTAGTAGTGAAACATTTTAAAGAGGCTTTTAAGAACGGAGATATTTCTACAGGAAGAAATCGTTTAATTTTTGAAGTTGCAAATAGATTCGTTAATAATTTTTTGGCACAAGAAAAGGACTTGTTAAAAGATAAAAAAAATCAATTAAAAATTTTGGCAACGGAAGAAACTTTATCCGCAGAAATAGAAATTGAAGGCATTGATTTTCCGATAAAAATTCATGGTCAGGTAGATAGAGTAGATGAATTAAATGGTGTTTTACGAATTATAGATTATAAAACCGGTATGGTTAGTAGCGCAGAATTACGTGTTGTAGAATTTGGTAAACTAAGAGAAAAAGAACAACACAAAGCCATTCAAGTAATGTTGTATGCGTATTTATACACAAAAAGTAAAAAGTATGATTTTAAGAAACCTTTAGAAGGAGGTATTTATTCTTTTAAAAATCTCAACAGTGGTTTTTTATCAGTCAATTTTTCATCCAATTATAGAAAACCAGATGTAGAAATTACAGAAGAAAAATTAGAAGAATTTATGCATGAAATAAAGACCTACATCAGAGAGATATATACCCTTGATGTAGATTTTATAGAACCAGCAGATTTAAAATACTAATACCAAATTAATTTTGATGTTTATTTGGTGTAATTTATTTTCCTTTTAAAGTTAATAAAGGAATCGGAGTATAAAACTCTTTTTTAAGTACGGTATTTTTTTCCCATAATTTTTTAAAGAAACCTCTTTTACGTCTAAAAACACATAAAACATCTGGATTATGTGTTTTAAAATGCTCTAAAACACCTTGGTACGTAGTTGCATTTTCTGTTATAGTAAGTTTAGTTTGCAATTCAATTAATCCTTTATCTAAAACTAAATCTTCATCTTTGTATCCTACAGTTTTTACTAATAGCAAATTTATTTCTGGATTAAATTTTTCAACCAAAGTAACCAAAGGATTTAAAGCTGTTTTACTTTTAATAATACCAGATTTAAATGCCATTAAAATCGATTTTATAGGTTTATAAACATAGCCTTCAGGAATGGTTAAAACTGGTAAATCAGATTTTTTAACCAAACTACCAGCTGTACTTCCTAGAAAAACACCATGTTTAATTGAGTTACTTTTAGCTCCCACAATAATTAAATCTATACCAAGTTCATTATCTATAGCCTCAACACTTTCAAGAATTCCTGCCTTAGAAGAAATTAATTTTATTTCTACATTTTTTCTATTAACAGCGCTTACCAATGTTTTAAGGTATAATTTTGTTTCACGCTCTATAATTGCAGTCATATTTACCATACTACCAGCCTTAGATTTTGCTTTGTATGCCCTAAAAACGAATAAGTTTGCATTTATTTCTTCTGCAAAATCAATGGCGTATTGTAATGTAGATTGTGCATTTTCTGTAGATCCAATAGGTACTAAAATATGTTTCATAGTTCTAAATTTAAAGCTGCAAAGTTAGTTATTTTTCAATGAAACCTTTCTTTTTACATTTTATAGATATGTACCTTTGTAAAAAATTGATCTTTTGGGTACAAATATTAGTTTAAAAAATATTAATAAATTGGCAATTCCGGCTTTAATTGCGGGTATTGCAGAGCCTTTATTATCTATTACAGACACTGCAATTATTGGTAATATTACAGAAAATGCAACAGAAAGCTTAGCTGCAGTAGGTATAGTGGGGGCATTTATATCGATGTTAATTTGGGTTTTCGGCCAAATAAGAAGTGCCATTTCTTCTATTGTTTCACAGTATGTTGGTGCTAATAAATTAGAGGAAGTAAAAGATTTACCAGCGCAAGCTATTGCTATCGTGGTTTTTGGAAGTTTGTTAATAGTTGCTATTGCTTATCCGTTTGCAAAACAAATTTTTCAGTTTTATAATGCCTCGGGTACCGTTTTAGAATATTGTATTACCTATTTTAAAATAAGAATTTTCGGATTTCCTTTTTCACTTTTTGTATTTGCAGTTTTTGGTATTTTTAGAGGTTTACAAAACACCTATTACCCAATGATAATTGCAATTATAGGAGCCTTATTAAATGTTTTTTTGGATATTATTTTTGTGTATGGAGTAGAAGGCTATATCCCTGCCATGAATATAGAAGGAGCAGCATATGCAAGTATTATTGCACAAATTACGATGGCTATTATTGCTTTGGTTCTGTTGATAAAAAAAACGACTATTCCATTAAAAATAGCATTGCCTTTTCATAAAGAAGTTCCTCGTTTATTAGGTATGATTGCCAATCTTTTTGTGAGAACAATTGCTTTAAATACAGCTTTATATTTTGCAACTTCTTATGCTACCGATTATGGTAAAGAATACATTGCGGCATATACTATTTGTATTAATATTTGGTTGTTAGGCGCTTTTATGGTAGATGGATATTCTAGTGCAGGAAATATTTTATCAGGTAAATTTTTAGGAGCCAAAGATTATAAATCATTGGTGGTTTTAAGTAATAAACTCTTAAAATATGGTTTGTTTACAGGAATAGTTATTGGGTTGTTGGGTTTTGTTTTTTACAATTTCATTGGATTAATATTTACAAAAGACGCTGCTGTTTTAGAACAGTTTTATCATGTTTTTTGGATTGTTTTAATAACGCAACCCATAAGTGCAATTACTTTTATTTTTGACGGAATGTTTAAAGGAATGGGAGAAATGAAGTATTTAAGAAACTTACTGATTCTTTCTACCGGATTGGTTTTTATACCAACATTATTGGTTTTTGATTATTACGATCTAAAATTAACGGCTATCTGGATTGCCTTTACCTTATGGATGATTGCAAGAGGATTGCCATTAATTTTGAGATTTAGAGCTAAGTTTTTACCATTGGCCACGAACTAAAATATATTAAACTGTTATTCCGAAAGGGGAACGAGGAGGAATCTCATAACGGAGTTTTTTGGGTTTCTCAATCGACTAAAAAACCACATTTCTAAATGTCATTCAAGATAAAAAGTTAACTTTACTAAAAATTCATTTTATGAGCACCACAAGACAAAACGGAAGTTTATATACCAACATTCAAAATAATATAGCAACGATTGAATTTGGGCATCCTGCTAGCAATTCTTTTCCGAGTGAATTATTAGCAAGGTTAACCAACGAATTAATTTCAGTAGGCCATAATAATGGAGTTTCGGTTATTATTTTAAAGTCTGAAGGAGAAAAAGCATTTTGTGCAGGTGCTTCTTTTGATGAATTGGTGGCTATTTCTAATTTGGAAGAAGGAAAACAATTTTTTGCCGGTTTTGCAAATGTTCTTAACGCAATGAGATCTTGTGGGAAATTAATTGTTGGTAGTATTCAAGGAAAAGCTGTTGGAGGTGGAGTTGGTTTAGCTGCAGCCTGCGATTATGTTTTGGTAACAGAAAATGCAGCTATAAAATTATCTGAATTTACGATAGGAATAGGTCCTTTTGTAATAGAACCTGCTGTTACTAGAAAAATAGGAGTTGCAGGAACTGCAGAATTAACGCTAGATGCCACAAGTTGGAAAAGCGCCTATTGGGCAAAAGAAAAGGGTTTATATGCAAAGGTTTTTGAAACACAAAAGGAGTTGGATGATGAAGTAGAAATTTTAGCAGAAAAATTAGCATCCTATGATCCTGAGGCTTTGGCAGAAATGAAAAAAGTTTTATGGAAAGGAACTGAAGAATGGGATGATTTGTTAGCAGAAAGAGCTGCTGTTTCTGGTCAATTAGTTTTATCTGATTACACAAAAAAAGCGTTGGCGAAATTTAAAAAATAAGATTGTGAAAATTGTTTCAACTAATATTGGAGAACGAAAAGAAATAAATTACAAAGGAACTATAGTTACCACAGGTATTTATAAATATACGGTAGATAATCCTATTTTTTTAGATGTTGAAGATGTAAAGGGTGATGCTATTTGTGATAGAGAAAACCACGGAGGAGTGCTACAAGCTATCTATGGGTATTCTTTAAAGCATTATGAATATTGGAAATCTGTTTATCCTAATGTAGATTTCGAAATGGGGATGTTTGGAGAAAACTTAACTATTGACGACTTAGATGAAACAAAAATTCATGCTGGTGATACTTTTAAAGTAGGGGAAACTATTTTAGAAGCAACCGTACAAAGAGAACCGTGTTATAAATTAGGTGTTCGTTTTAATAAAATGTCGATTGTAAAGAAATTTTGGAAGACGACTTTTTGTGGTGTTTATTTTAAGGTTTTACAAACTGGTTTTGTGAAATCTGGAGATGAATTTATTCAAATAAAAAGCTGTCCAGAAAACCCAACCATTGCAGATTTGTATGTGGCTAAAAGAATTTTAAACGGAATTAGTTAAAGGAATAAGAAGTAGTTAACAAATAAGCTTAGCCCAGATTGAGTGGTCTGTTTGAGCTCTTTTTTACCTTTTTGGGTAAAAAAAGCGAGTAGCGAAAGCTGGAAATAGCTTTTAAACCGTTTCTTCTTTTTTATGTAAAAAGCGAGTTAGTTTCATAGATAAATCTAATAAAATTATCTTCGGATTTCCGTTTCTCTCTATATGATACATGGCATCATTTAGCTCTTTTTCGATGTCTAGAATATTACCAGAATGAACAAAAGGAGCAAATTTAGAAAGATTGAATCCGGTTTTAGATTCCATAAAAACCAAGTTTTCAGATTTATAATTTAGCAATAAAGCTTGTCTGAAAAATTGCAAACAATAGTCTAAAAAACGTTTCTGAGTTTCTCGTCCGGTTTTGGCAATGGTGTCCGACCATTCAATTAATTGTTGCACTACGGCAGCATTTCCTTTGGCTTTAAAAGCAGTTCTAATCCAAGCAATAAACCATTCTTCAAAAACAAGATCGCTAGAATCGTTTTGTAATAATTGCAGTGCTTTGTTGAAATTTCCTTCTGCCTGATGTGCAATTTTAGCAGCATCATTATCGGAAACTTGATAATTTTCAATTAGTGCATTAGAAATATCTTGCTCACTTAAAACAGGAAAATGTAGCGCCTGACAACGAGATTTTATAGTATTTATAATCTGACCTTCGTTTTCTGTAATTAAAATAAAAACCGTTTTTTCTGGCGGTTCTTCAATTAATTTTAGCAATTTATTAGCGGCAGCAATGTTCATTTTTTCTGCCATCCAAATAATCATCACTTTAAAACCACCTTCGTAACTTTTAAGACGAAGTTTTTTTACCACTTCTTCTGCTTCATCGACTCCAATAATTCCTTGTTTGTTCTCTACACCAATATGTTGCAGCCAATTAAATAAACTTCCGTAAGGTTGGGTGTCTATAAAACTGCGCCAATCTTCTAAAAACAAACTGCTAACAGGATGTTTTTTTACGTTATCGTTAGAAGTTACAGGATAGGTAAAATGCAAATCTGGGTGCTGTAATTTGTCGCATTTTAAGTTACAGACATCAGCATTATCAGAAAAATTACATAATAAAAACTGCGCGTACGCAATTGCCATAGGCAAGGTTCCGCTTCCTTCTTTACCCACAAATAATTGTGCATGCGGAATTCTGCCGTTTTCTGCAGATACTTTTAAGTGTTTTTTAATGTGTTCTTGTCCGATAATTTGGTTGAAAAGCATGGGCAAATATAAAATTTGTTCTTTAGAAAAGCATCAATTTTTGAAGTCAAACTTTTTTTAATTTATAATAGAACTTTTTTTATAGATTAATCTTCATCAGAAAGAAAAAAACAAAAATACTTTTATATATTTGGTAATGTCCCCTAAATCTAAATTACATATTGAAAAGGTTTCTTTTTATACTTTTATTTTCTAATATGATGCTGTGGTCTCAGCGAGAAAACACTATACTATCTGGTAAAAACACTTTTTCATCTAGAGATGGCTATGTAATTTTTAATCCGTATTATTCTATTTATGACACCAATGATTGGCTTTGGATTTTAGGAGAGAATAAACTTTCTAGTGAATACGTATTCGGAGAAAAAGAAGTGATTATTCAGCGCTTTGATGGTGCTAACTTTTTTACATTGAAAATTCCGAATACTTTCAATAAAAAAATAAAAGAAGGACATTTTTTTAGACATAAGGAATTCGGTTTGTACTTAAAACTGTATTATACATCTGAAAGAGCAGAGCTTTTTTACATCAATACAGAAACATTAGCAATTAATCTTGTTGAAGAATATGCTTCTCTTAATGAAAAATATATAATTTCAAAAGAATATTATGTAAATGATAAAACACGATTACTATTAACGTCTCAAGATAAATTTTACAGTGCAGAACTAGAGGAATTAAATTTAAAGTTTATTGATTCTATTTCTTTTGAGACTCCAATTGTTAAACCTTTTTTGGAAGAACCAAGAACAACAGATAAATTTTCTATAGTAAAGTTGTTATTTGAAAATGAAGGTTTTTTTTTAGATGAAAATGGAAGAATTACTAAGAAAATATCCCAAAAAGATTTTATAAACAAAGAAGGTATTTCTTTTTTTCCAAAGAAAATTCACAATGTTTTTAAAAATAAGGATGTATTTTATTATTATTTGGATGATTATAAAAATGCCTTTAAATTTGAAGAAGAAGATAAAAAGTTTATTGAAATACCCAATACAAACAGTAATTCTGAATTAATTAAATTATTAGATTTTAATAAAGATTATAACGAAGCTTATTTAGAATATATAGCGGGAAATTATGAGGTTTTTAAATTTTATAGTTTTAATAATTTTGAACCAGAATTAATAAATGAAGTTAAAATTAAGAATTTTTCTAAAAAAAGTTTCAAAGATTTTGGTAAAGATTTAGTTGTTTTAAGTGGGAATACATTAGAATCTTATTTCTTTAAAGAAAGCAAAATTAAAACCTTTTTAAAAGAAAAAAGTGTAAGAACAATTAAACAATTAACAGATTCTAAATATATTGTAGCTACAGATAATGAAGGCGTCTATATTGTAGATATTAAGAACAATACAGAGAAAAAGATTCAGTTTTTATTAGACAATAAAGAAATAACAATTAATTTTTCTAGAGATATTTATCTAGAAAAAGACAATACAATTATTATAAATGATTCTAATAATTTATACACTTTAGATGCTAATTATAACGTAATAAAAGACCGTAGCACAAGGATAAATGGAGAAGAAATAATTAAATTAAATGATACCATTTTTACCGCCAATCAAAATGGGGGTATTTTTAAATACAGTATTACAGGAAGAACGTACACTAAAATAGAAAATTCTGAAGTAGTTAAAGTAAAAGAATTTGCAACTAATGGTGAAAAAATATTTGCAACTACAACAGAAGGGATTTTTGAATATGAAAACGGAACTTTTAAGACCTATAAGTTCGAAAATGAAAATGATTTACTTTCTATAACTTTTGAAGAAGGATACGGCGTTTTAGTTTCTACTAATTTTGGTACAATCTTTAAATACGACACTGTAAATAAAAAACTAAATCTTTTCTATGAAGATGAATTGAAGGGCTCTATTGTTGGTATGATTGCCGATAACAATAAAAATTTATGGTTAAATACCTATACAGGTGTTGTTTCTATAAATTATGCATCAAAAAAGGTAGTTAGGTTTACTCAAAAAGATGGTGTTTATGAGCTAGAAGGCAATAGATATAGCTCTTATAAAGATTCTAAAGGCAATGTTTTAATGGGGAGTTACAAAGGTCTTAGTTTTTTTAATCCAGAGGTGTTGGTAGAGAGTAACTTAGAAGCGCAACCAGAGTTTACATCAATTTCATTTTTTGATGCTGAAGAAAATAGATGGAAAATTAACACATCTCCTAAGTTTTTAAAAAACACAAAAGAAATTGTTTTGCCCTCAGAATATCAACGATTCTCTGCAACAATGTCTGTGTTTGGTAAAATAAATCCTAAAGATGTTCGGTATAGGTATCGTTTGTTAGATAACAAAAACAAATCTGAATGGTTTACAAAATTTTCGGGAAATGAAATTCTATTTGCAAATTTAAAAGCAGGGGAATATATTTTACAAATAGAAGCATTAAATGGGGCGAGGAAAAAAATAGGTAAAACATTAGAGTTAAGAGTTATTTCTAAAAAGGTTTTTTATAAAGCTTGGTGGTTTTTGGGGCTTTTATCAATACTGCTAGCAAGCATTGTGCTGTATTTGTTTTATCAATATAAAGAAAGACAAAATTTATATGCAAAAAATGAAATAGCCTTAAATGAGGCAAAAATAAAAACTGCGATGATGTTAGAAATTCATCATCGAATTAAAAATAATCTTCAAATTATTTCGGGCTTGTTAGGTTTACAAATAATAAGAAGTAATAATGAAGAATTAAAGGCAAAACTACAAGACAGCCAAAATAGAATAGAATCTATTGCAGGTATTCACAATGTGTTGTATAGTTTTAATAACCAGGATGTTGTTTTTTTAAAAGAAAATATTGAAAACATTATTATACATTATAAAACGTTATTTCCTCTTAATGTTAAATACCGTTTAAATATAGATAATTCTACTTTAAATATGGATAAAGCTACGCCTTTATCCCTTTTGCTTAACGAGTTGATAAACAATTCTAACAAGCATGCTTTTGCGAATGTAGATTGTCCGGAAATAACTATAAAATTTATGAAAAAGGATGAAAAATATTTATTTGAATATTTTGATAATGGCAATTTTATAGAAAAAGAGAGAAGTACTAAATCTATGGGAATGAAAATTATAGGCATGATGAAAACTCAGTTAAAGGGAGATATGAATATAGAAAATGCAAATGGATTTAAATTAACTTTACACTTTTAATAAATGCGTAAAATAAAAATTTACATTTTGGAAGACGAAATAATAACGCAAGAGCTGTTAAAAGAATCTTTAGAAATGTTAGAATATAGAATTTGTGGAATGGCAACAAATGCAGAGACTGCGTTAAAGGAAATAGCACAACTAAAGCCAGATATTGCCATTTTAGATATTAGAGTAGAAGGGAACCAAACGGGTATTTGGTTGGGTAACCAATTAGAAATTCCGTTTATTTATTTAACCGCTTTTAATGATATGACAACTATAAAAAAAGCGATTAAAACAAAACCAGCAACTTATATTGTAAAACCATTTAAAAATAACGATTTATTTATAGCAGTAGAATTGGCCATTAGCAAAATAAAAAATACAAATAAAATTACTGTAAAAGATAGAGATAGAAATATTAGTATTTTGGTTGAGGATATTTTATTTGCTAAAAAAGAAGACCAGTACTTAAAACTTTATTTAAAACATTCAGAAAAATTATTAAGAGCTAATATTAATGACTTTTTAGAACAAGTAAACTCTAACTCATTTATACAAATACATCGTTCTTATATTATTAATAAAAATTATATTACTGCATTTAATACAAAAGAAATAACGATTGGCAAGAATAACATTCCCATATCTAAAACATATCTTAAAGAAGTTTTAGATGAAATTTATTAACCACTATTTTTTAATTGAAAAGAGCCTTATTTTGCTTCAAAAAAAACATTCACGACAAAAATAGCCCATTTCACGACTTATTTTTTATAATATAAAATTTAGTTTTTAACTTCGAGATAACAATGCCAAATTAGCATTGTTATTTTTAATGAAACCCATAAAGATATACATTTTAGAAGACGAAATAATTATACAACAATTGCTAAAAGAAACTTTAGAAACTTTGGCGTATAACGTTTGTGGTACTCAAACAAATGCAGAAATAGCATTGCATGAGATAGAAGTTTTACAACCAGATATTGTTTTTTTAGATATTAAAGTAGAAGGTAGTAAAACAGGTATTTGGTTAGGGAATCAATTAGAGATGCCAATTATATATTTATCTGCTTTTAGTAATGTTAAAACCTTTATAGAAACGATAGAAATAAAACCTGTTAGTTTTCTAGGAAAACCTTTTAATATAAAGGAATTATTTATTGCTTTACAGTTAGCACTTAATGTTGTTGCTTTAAAAAAAGAATTGCTGATTAAGGCTTGTAACTAAAAAATTAAAACACCTATTTTCAACAAAACATCTTAAAGATAAATTAGAGTAAATAGCTTCCTTTTTTTACTTAAAATAGATCTTTTTTCAAAAAAAAATACAAATTCAAATTAAATATTAATTACCGCTAGTACCAGGTGTTTATACCTAGTTTTAGAGGTAAATAAGAACTTGTTTTTATGTGAAATGTTCATTCACGACAAAAACAGGGCAGTTCACGACATTTTTTTTGTAAAAAAATTGGTAACACCTATCATTGTATTCAACAACTTATATAAAAACCCTATTTAATTTAAAACCCTCACATTATGAAATCACTAAAAATTACTCTTATTTTATTATTTATCTCTTTAGCAAGTTTTGCACAATCTGGTATGGTTTTTCAAGGAATTGCTAGAGACAATAATAGTGCTGCTCTTACAAGTAAAACCTTAACCTTTGCCTTTAAAATTACAAAAAGTGATGGTTCTGTTTTGTATGAAGAAACGCAACAAATAACAACAGATAATTTTGGTGTATTTTCTCATGTAATAGGTACAGGTACCCGTGTTGGTGTTGCTGCTTTTGGTGATATTGCTTTTTCTGACGGAAACCTAAAAGCGATTATTAATGTAAATAACGGTGGTGTAGATACACAAATTTACGACCAACCTTTTGAATATGTACCCTATGCAAAACACGCTGCAAATGGTGTGCCAATTGGTACTATATTATCTCATGCAGGAGATGCCGTACCAGATGGTTATGTAGAATGCAATGGACAAGGTATTACAGATGCTAAATATGCAGCTTTACGTACTGTACTCGGTGGAGCGACGAACGCTCCTAACCTTGGAGGTGTTTATTTAAAGGGGGCTGGTACACCTAATAATTCAAGTTTTTCACATCCAATAGGTTTAAGAGCTCTTCAAGATCCATCTACACAAACTCACACGCACACTTTTAATGTTAATGGTAATACAAATGATGCAGGTATTCATGACCACAATATTCGTCATAGTAATTATGGGACGCCAGATGGTATAGATCATGGAGGAGCAGATAAAGAATGGGGTTGGCAACAGTCTAGTGATCCGAATAATTCTAGTTCTGAACAATTTAAAAAAACAGATAACGCAGGTAACCACAACCATAATATAGCAATTACAGGCCAGCGTACAGGCCATGGAGGTACTTTAGGGGATGCTCAAGTAGATGGTAATCGTGAGAAAGAAAATCGCCCATTTAGTTACGGTGTACGTTATATAATTAAATACTAATACAAACCCAAAATAAATAAAACATTATGAGAAAATTACTAATTTTCTTGTTGTTTTGGGTAGGTATTATTCAAGCGCAAGAACAAAGCGATCATAAAGGGGCTTTCCTTTCTGCCGCAGGCAAGGTTACAAATACATCAAACAATATAAACATTCAGTTTCAAATTGGTGCTGCTTTTCAGTATCCAATGTCGGCAGGAGTAAAAACCAAGGTAGGTTTTCCTTTTGGTATTTTATATGTGCCTAATACGTTTAGTGATAAAACGTTTGAGGTATCTAAAGGGTATTATTCAGATAAAATTAATATAAATTGGACTTATGGTGCTAATCAAGATAATATTACCAAACTTAAAATTTATAGAAAACCATTAAAAGGAGCTGGCGTTTATAATTTAATAGCCACGGTTGGTAAAGATGTTTATGAGTTTGAAGACACACAAATAGAAGGAGGAGTGCTGTATCAATATAGGTTGTTTGCAGAAGGATTAAGTGGTACAGAACAAGAATTTGTAAATTATATAGAAGGTGTTGGTTTTAGAAGTCCTACGGCTATTGTATCTGGTTCAATTAATTTTGAAGGAGGTAGCCCAGTAAAAGATGTTAAAGTATTGGCAGAACCTGTTGGAGCAGAAGGTAGTGCTGGCACAGGAACCTCTGCTATTATACAAGGATATGTTTTAAAAGGCTCAAGGTTATCAGATAATGGGAATGCATTTAGTGGAGATGCCATTACGGTAGAAGGTTGGTTTGCAAATGATGCAAATCTTAATTTGCCTTTTGAATTGGTCGTTGGTGAAAATATTTATAACCTTTATTCTTATAACAACGGTAGTAGTATTTACGTTAGTTTAAGATTAAACGGACAAACGGCTAAACAGTTTTCTATACATGATGCCTATCCTACTGGAGAAGTTGATGCAGCAGGAAATGATGTTTTTAAAGCCATAAATGAGGAAAGTAGATCCGATTTTGTGCACTATGCATTTGTTTTTGAAAACAATAAAGAAATTGGAATTTACATGAATGGTAGATACATTTCTCAAGATTATATAAGTAATGCAATACCAACAGAAGGGGTTTCAAAATCTAGGGTAGATATAACTGAAAATACAGGGACTACTGTATATAATAACAATTTAGATGATGTTGTAAATAGATTTGATGTAGGGATCTACGGAAAAGTACATGCAGATGAAGTTAGGGTATGGAGTAGGGCTTTAAGTGGCGAAGAAATTAGAAGAGATTATAGACGTTATTTAAGTGGTAATGAAAACGGTTTAGAAATGTACTACCGTTTTGATGAAGGCTATGGTGAATATGCCTATGATATTTCTAGAAACGGGTTTCAGTTTAATGGTAATCACTTAATAAAAAATACGTTTGATGGTAGTTCAATTAATTTTTCTTCTATAAAACCAACTAAAGAGCAGTTAGGTGTTTTTGGTATTACAGACCAAGATGGAGCCTACAGTATTGCTGCAATACCATATAGCGGTACTGGAGAACAATTTAGAATAACACCAAGTTTTGGGGTTCATAAATTTAAACCTGCTAGTCAAACTTTATTTTTAGGAAAAGATGAACCAGTTGTAAACCAAGTAAATTTCGAAGATATTTCTTCCTTTAAATTTAATGGTAGAGTTGTATATGATACAAGAGATGTTTTTAAAACTATTCCTATTTCAGACCCTGCTTTAGCAACGATTACAGAAATTAGAGAAACCGGTTATAACTCTTATTTAGTTAATGGTACAGTAACTATTAACAAAGGGCAATATTTTTATGAAGGAGGAACATTAGATTCAAATACAGGGAATTTAATTGATGGAGAGTTAAAACAATATCCAGTTTTAGGTATAGAAGGTGCATACTTGCATATTGATGGGGAAATTGTTTTTGATGAAGACAACCAACCTGTAGTTACAGATATAGAAGGTAAATTTGCTATTAATGTACCTATTGGTAAACATAAAATAGAGGTAACAAAAGACGGACATACATTTGAGTATGAAGGAAGGTTTCCGGAAAAAACAACAAATACAACATCTAATTTATTCGATTTTTATGAAGACCAAGTACAAGAACGTTGGTTTTTAGATAAAACAAGGGTTACAGTTGTTGGTAAAGTAGTAGGAGGTAGAATACAGTCAACTAAAGAAATTGGTTTTGGTTTTAATGGTTTAGCAGCACATGAAAATGAAGTTGCAGAAGGAGAACCAGAAAGTAAAGAAACGTATTCTGCTTTAAATAATATAGGGCAAGCAACCATAACTTTTAAAGGAGATTTAAATACCACTGAGCTAGATCATAGTGTTACTACTAATGAAACATCTGGAGAGTATAAGATACAATTAATACCGTATAAATTTTATGTAAAACAAAACGGAGGTATTAATGTTTTGAGTAATACTGATATAAATACTGCTTTTATAGATGCAGATGATGAGTTTGATGTTACAGAAATTAAAGAAGAACAAATATCTAGCTATACAGCAGAAGATGGTACAGAATACACCTCAGAACCATACCAATACGAAAAAAGTTTTCGATATAATTCTACCATAAATGTTCGTTTAATTGAGCAAGAATTTTTAAAAGAATATAAAATTGGCGATATTACCTATGATGTTTCTGAATTGACTATACCTATGTACACTCAAAAAGAAGAGTACAGATTGGCTTTTGAAGTTACACAAGATTATGTAAATAAAGATAAAACTGATGAAGTTGTTGTAAAAGAGTATTTTAATGAAGGTACTTTTAATATTACCAATAATTTTGCAAGTACAAACCCAAATGATAGTTCGGTAAAATTAATCAAAAAGACTAACAAAGAACAGTATGTGTATTCTTTTAGAGCAGGTTTGCCAAACATTACGCAAACAGATGGTTTTAAAAATGCAATGACCATAGATTATAATGTATCTGGTTTAAACCCAATAGGTGTTTTAAATAGTGATGATTTAAAATCTGAAGGTATTGTTATTGGAGGTAGAGCTGCAGAGGGTACTACATTTTCTACGGTAGCACCAGAAGTGCCAGATATTATTTTAAGAGATCCTCCAGGATCTAATAGTTTTGCAAGTATAGAAAAAGGAACGTCGATTTCTTTTGAAAGATCTAATGGAAATTCTAGTTCAGATACAAATGGAGGTGGTTTTTACGCAAGTGTAGGTCCAACATTTACTAGTGTAGCTGGCTCTCCATTTTTTAGTCTTGAAACAGAAATATCTGTAGTAGCAGATGTTGAGGCTAATTTTTCTAAAACACAAGAAATAAATAGAGATGGCAGCACTACAGAAACCTATGAATTTACAGAAACTATTTCAACAAGTGATGACCCAGAATATGTTGGGGCAGATGGAGATTTATATATAGGGAATGCTAAAAATGTGTATTATGGTTTGTTTAACAATATGTTTGTTACAAAAGAAATACCAACGTTACCAGATAATTCTGTAGTTCCACATATCATCATTAATAGTAAAGATAAAGACGATAATCCTACTAATTTATATGTTAGTTCTAAAAAAGATTTTTTCATTGCAGAACAACCTTCGGCTACGTTTTTTATGTATTCTCAAAAGCACATTTTAGAGAAGTTAATTCCAGATTTACAAGATTTAGCAAATATCTCTCCAGAGGTAATTACAGCAACAACACCTGAGGGAACGCAAACTAGAAATTTTTATATCAAGCAAATAGAATTATGGAAAAAAATAGTTCAAGATAACGAGCGTGATAAATATTTGTCATTAAATTCTAGAGCAGATTTAAAACAAGTAGTTTTAGGGAAAATAGATAAGGAAAAAGAAGCAAGGTTAGCAAGGATAGAAGCTTCACAAACCTCAATATTTCCTTATAGACTATCAAATTATGATATTTATATTGCTAGTTTGGCAGATTTAGTTTCTGATAATTTTGAAGGAAATAAATCTTTTGATGCTGGTGTTGGAGAGTTTACATCTTCTATATCTACTGCAACAATTACCGCTAAAACGTACGAAAAAGTGGTTGATATTTCGAACGATTTTAAAACACAATTAGGAGGATTAATAAATAATGTTGGTTTAATTGGTAATTTTGCAACATCACATTCTGGTGTGAGTACAAATTCTGACCAAACTGAAAATGAAAAAACAACTACTATTTCTTATACTTTAAAAGATAACGATCAAGCAAATTTTTTAAGTGTAGATGTAGTAAATTTATTTGACGGATACGGACCAATTTTTGTAACCAAAGGTGGTGCAACTTCTTGTCCGTATGAAGGGCCAACAGTTTCTGAATTTTACAAGAATGATGGCTATAATGTAAATGTTATTGGAGAAGGAGGAGAAAACTTGTCTGAAGCAACAACCAGTGTTTACAAACCAGAATTAAAAGTAAATAAAACATTAATAAGCAATTTAGCAGAAAATGTGGGTGCCGTATTTACCTTACAACTTAAAAATTTAAGTGATACAGGTACAGATTTAGAACATACAGTTTATGTAGATCAAACTACTTTAAACGGAGCGGTTTCTAATATAGATCAAAATGGTTTCTCGGTTTTATTACCTTATAATGAAACGTTAGAAGTCCCTTTAATAATCACAAAAAACTCATCATCAGATGTGTATGATTATGAAAATATTAGAGTGTATTTGGCAAACCCATGTATCGATTTAAATGATTCTGATGCATTTGTAGATGTTACTGTAAACTTTAAAAAGTCGTGTAGTAATGTTACTATTTCTGCACCTCAAACCAATTGGATTTATAACAGAGCAGAGGCTTTTAATTATGATAATGAAGGGAATTTATTAGGTACAAATTCTTTACCAATAACATTCACAGATTTTAATACAGATTTTGCAGGTTTTAGAAAAATAAGTTTACAATACAGAAACGTAAATGCTTCTAGTTGGACCCAGTTTAAAACCTATTATGGTAGTCAACAATTAAAAGATGAGGCATCTGATGATGCAGGAATTATTATAGATTCTGAAACAGAGTTTACATTTAATTGGGATATTGTAGGTAGTAAAATTACTGACGGAAATTATGAAATAAGAGCAATTTCTTTTTGTACAGATGATGTTTCTTTTGAATCGGATATTGTAACAGGTACTATTAATTTAACACCGCCAGTTATATTTGGTACACCATCGCCAAGTGATGGCATATTAGATATTGGAGAAGATATTATTGTCCGTTATAATGAAGAAATTAATTCACATATTTCTACTAATATTACTTTAAGAGGATTAAAAAATCAACAAGCTATAGATCATAGTGTAAGTATTGCTTTAGATGGTTCTTCCAATAAAATAGAACTTTCAAAACAAAATTTACTCTCAAAAGCGTTTAGTATTCAATTTTGGTTAGATTTAGATGCATCAGGTAACGGTGTTTTAGCAAATCAAGAAGATGGACCAAAAGTAACATTAACGGGTAATACCTTGTTGTTTGAATTAGATGGCAAATCTACGGAAGCTATTATAGATGATTCACAATATAATTTCTATTCATTAATTTATGAAGACGGAGCGAATCCTTATTTAGAAATTTTACAAAATGGTACAGTTTTAAAAACTGAATATTTAGATAAAGAATTGTCTTTTAATAATAACAATACAATTGTTATTGGAGGAAGTGGCATTAAAGGAAATATTCACGATATCAGAATTTGGTCTAAAGCAACAACCGCTGCACAAGTTGCAGCAGAAAAAGATGTAACATTAACAGGTAATGAGTTAGAATTATTAGCATATTGGCCATTAGATGAAGGTTATGGTAGTGTTGGTGCAGAAAAAGTACGTGCAAGAAATGCAAATGTAGGTTTAAGTTGGACTATAAAACCAAAAGGACAAGGATATGCATTTGTTAATAATAGCTACTTAACGTTAGATAATGTAGGTTTTGTACAACCAACAAACTATGAGGATATTACCGTGTCTTTTTGGATAAAAGCTGCTGCAGGAGATGTAGGAACTATTTTTGGTAACGGTACAGGGAATTCAAATCCTGGTGAGCCATTACAAACAAATGGTTTTAGAAACAAATGGGATATTAGTTTAGAATCTAACGGAAAATTAAAGTTAAGAACAGAAGGTGTAGATTATAACTTAACTAATAATGCTATTACAGATTCTAATTGGCATCATGTTGCATTAGTTGTTAAAAGAGGTGGAAGTTTAAATTCTTTTATAGATAGTAAACAAAATACTACCGTTTCTTCTCAGAATATTGGAGGTATTGCTGGAGCTAAATTGTACTTCGGAGCTAGAATTAAAAGAGACAGTCCAGAAGAGGTTGGAGTCATAGAAAACAATTTTACAGGTAATTTAGATGAATTTAGAGTTTGGAACACTGCTAGAAGCTTCGATCAAATAAAAAGAGATCGTTATTTTGAATTGGATAAAGAAACTACAGGTTTATTATTATATGTTAATTTTAATGAAGAAGAAGCAAATATTTTATCAAAAGGACCAAGATATAATATTAGAAAAGGAGACGGAACTACGTTAGGCTATTTAGCACTTTTAAATGGTGGTGTAAGAAATTTTATAGAAGATTCACCTGCTATAAAACCTGTTTTAAAATACACTAATATTCCTTTTACTACGGTAATTAATGGCGATGAAATGATTATTTCACCAACATTAACAACAGAAGAGTGGAGTTTGTTTGAAGGGCAAATATTAGATGTTTCGGTGGCAAATATGTACGACAATCACTTTAACAAGCAATTGTCTCCAGTTAGTTTTTCTGCACTTGTAAATAGGCAAGAAGTAAACTGGATTACAGAAGATGGTTCTAAAGCAATCGTTTCAGAAAAAGTTGTAAATGAAGCGTATAACTTTAGTATGGATGTAATTAATAAAGGTGGTAATAACAAAGATTTCAGTATTTCTGGATTGCCAACGTGGATGACTATTTCTGCTACTTCTGGTACTGTTGGAGCTAATGCTACCAAAGAATTAAAATTCACGGTAGATAAAGAGTTAGCTATGGGAAGTTACACAGCTACTGTTTATTTAAATTTAGATAATGGTTATACAGATCGTTTAGATTTTCAATTAAGGGTAATACAAGATGCACCAGATTGGTCTGTAAATCCAGCTGATTTTGCATACAGTATGAACGTTATTAGTCAGATAAAAATCTACGACAATTTCTCTAGAGACACCTATACTAAAGTGGGGGCTTTTGTAGATGATGTTAAACGAGGAGAGGCTTATTTAGTGTACGATAGTGGTTACGATTCGTATTATGCATTTTTAACAATGTATAGTAATGTAAGCGCAAGTGAGGTAGTTACGTTTAAAGTTTGGGATGCCCTAAATGGTAAAACAAGAGCAGCAACTATTAATGGAAACACCTCTCTAGTTTTTCTAGAAAATGATGTGGTTGGTACAAAATCTAATCCAGCAATATTTAGTAGTGGAAAACTTTCTGAACAAGTAATTTCTTTGAATAAAGGGTGGACTTGGACTTCTTTCTTTGTAGAAGATGAAAGGTTTAATAACATAACAGATATGTTTAATGGACTAGAACTTGCAGTTGGAGATATTGTTAAATACGGAACGCAATTTACCAGATTCGAAAACGGGTATTGGTCTGGAAGTTTAATGGAATTAGAAAACAGTAAATCCTATAAAATTCAATTAGCTAAGCAAAATAATATTAGTTTAAAAGGAGATGAGGTAGATCCAAGAGAATTAGAAATTTCTATAGCTCAAGGTTGGAACTGGTTATCTTTTCCTATCCATAGAAATATTAGTTTAGGTGATGCATTAGCCTTTTATGAGCCAACAGATGGAGATGTAGTTAAAGACCAGTATAGTTTTGCAGTGTATGATGAAAACTCTAAAGAATGGTCTGGTACTTTACGTTACTTACAATCTAACAGAGGGTATATGTTAAAATCTGCTATAACACAGGTATTTAGATATCCAAGTATAAACTTTGCAGAAAGAACAACTTCTAAAGGGCAAGAGCATACTTCTGAAATGATTTTAAACTTTGCTAAATATCAATTTTCTATGGGAATAATTGCAGAAATTATAACTGATGAAAATTATGATGAAGTAAGAGTATATGACGAAAATTCAATATTAAGAGGTGTTTCTAAAATTGAAAATATAAACGGTAGAATGTTAAGTTTTATAACAGCATTTTCTGATACCTCAGAAAAATTAAAGTATGTTTTAGTAAATGCTAAAACAGAAGTTACATTAATAAACGACTTACTTTTTATTCCAAATGGAATTTCAGGAACTTTAAGATCTCCAATAGAATTAGGATTAAAAGCTTTGTCTACAGAAACAAATTTTAAAGGTTCAGTAAATATTTTTCCAAATCCTTTTAATAATGAAGTAACAATACAAGTTCTAGGGAACAATAATGTTACAAATCTAATATTCTATAATACTTTAGGAGCAAAAGTAAAAGAGGTAAAAATTACGGACTCTGAAGTTAAAGTATCTACAAAAGATTTGCCAGCAGGTGTGTTTTTCATCAAAGTTATAGATGAAGAAGGTGGGCAAGTAGTAAGAAAATTAATCAAAAAATAAATTACTTATGAAAAAATGTATATTCATTTTATTCATATTGTTTACAGCTAGTATTTACAGTCAATCTCCAGATTGGTCTGTAAATGCTAGTTCTTATCAATATAACATGACATTTACCGTTTTTTTAAACGTTGATGGCGTTACGTTAACAAATGCAAATGATAAAATAGGTGCGTTTGTAAACGGAGAAAATAGAGGGGAAGCCACGGTAGTGTATAATCCAAATGCTAAAAAATATGTGGCTTATTTATCTGTTTTAGCAAATACGGTTGGTGAAACTATTAACTTTAAAATTTATGACAGCACTAATAATGCAACTTTAAATGTTGTAAAAACAGAGGTTTTTGAAATAAACAAAAATATCGGTGGCGCATTTCAGTCTTATAGTGTTGCAAGTCCAGCACTTAGTTCTCAAGCAAGTATTCTTGGTTTTTCGTTTCAAGGAATTTCTACAGAAAGTAATTCTATAACAAACAATACGGTTAATATAGAAGTTTTATCAACCGTAGATATTTCTAACCTAACACCTATTTTTACTGCAGAAAATAATTCTAAAGTTTATTTAAACAAAGTTTTACAAGTTTCAGGGAACAATACGTTAGATTTTACAAATGAGGTAGTATATGAAGTTTTATCGGAAGATGAATCCCAGAATGTTAGCTATACTGTAAAGGTTAAAAAGTTAGTAAATACGCATGATTTTACTTTTTCAGATGCAACTTATGTTTATAATGGAACAGAAAAATCTTTAGTAATTTCAGGTACTTTACCAAGTGGTACAACAGTTACATATTCCAATAATGGTTTAACAAATGTAGGAACTAAACAAGTAACAGCAACTATTTCTGGAGCAAGTTTTCAAGACGTTGTCTTAACGGCAAATTTAACTGTTAGTCCAGCTACAATTACAGGAGTTACTTTTTCTGATGAAAATTTTAACTATGATGGATCTGAAAAAACAATTTTAATTGATGGTGCTATTCCAAATGGAACTTCACTTAATTATGTTTTAAATTCTAGAACAGAGGCGGGCGCACAAGAGGTATTTGCACTTATTACAGGAGATAATTATGTGAATTTAACCCTTAAAGCAAATTTAATAATTGTCAAAACATCATTTACAGATAACTTTACATTAATAGATAAAAGTTTTGTTTTTGATGGAAATGCAAAGTCTATCTTAATTACAGAGAGTTTACCAACCGGAACTACGGTTTCTTATGCAAATAATGCTAAAACAGCAGTTGGTGTTCATGAAGTAGTTGCAACCATTTCTAAAGCCAATTATCAAGATTTAGTATTAACAGCAAACCTAACAATTACAAAAGCAACGTTAACAGGTATTACTTTTGTTGATAAAAGTTTTGTTTTTGACGGAACAGAAAAATCAATAGCAATTACAGGCAGTTTACCAACCGGAACGTCGGTTTCTTATGCAAATAATGCAAAAACGGAAGCAGGAGTATCAGAAGTTACTGCAACTATTTCTAAAGCTAATTATCAAGATTTAGTTTTAAAGGCCAACTTAACAATCACCAAAGCAACGTTTAGCGGAATAACTTTTAATAGTAAAAGTTTCGAGTATGATGGAACTCAAAAATCTTTTGAAATTACAGGTAGTTTACCCGCTAATACTTCTGTTTCATATGCAAATAATACCAACACAGATACAGGGGTATATGAAGTAATAGCAACTATTTCAGGTGCCAATTATCAAGATTTAGTTTTAACAGCAAACCTAACAATCACCAAAGCAACATTAACAGGTTTTACTTTTGTTGATAAAAGTTTTGTGTATGATGGAACACCAAAATCTCTAACAATTAATGGAAGTCTACCAACGGGAACATCCGTTTCTTATACAAATAATAATTTAATTGATGTTGGTGTGTATGAAGTTGTAGCAACCATTTCGGGTGCTAATTTTAATGAGTTGGTTTTAAAAGCAAACTTAACAATCACTAAAACAGTTTTAAGTAATTTTGCTTTAACAAGTAAGGATTTTGAGTATGACGGAACTGAAAAAGTTTTAGCAATTACAGGAAGTTTACCAACGGGAACATCGGTTTCTTATGTAAATAATGCTAAAACAACGGTAGGAGCGTATCAAGTTACTGCAACCATTTCTGGTGTTAATTATCAAGATTTAGTTTTAATAGCAAACCTAACAATTACCAAAGCAACGTTAACAGATTTTACTTTTGCTGATAAAAGTTTTGTTTTTGACGGAACCGAAAAATCGATAGCAATTACAGAGAGTTTACCACCCGGAACAACAGTTTCTTACGTAAATAATGGTAAAACAGAAGCAGGAGTATCAGAAGTTACTGCAACAATTTCTAAATCTAATTATAATGATTTAGTTTTAAAGGCCAACTTAACAATTACCAAAGCAACGTTTAGCGGAATAACTTTTAATAGTAAAAGTTTCGAGTATGATGGAACTCAAAAAGCTATTGAAATTACAGGTAGTTTACCTGTTTATACTGCTGTTTCCTATGCAAATAATACCAAAACAGAAGTTGGTATACATGAAGTTGTTGCAACAATTTCTAAAGCCAATTATAATGATTTAGTTTTAACAGCAAACTTAATAATTACCAAAGCAACATTAACAGGTTTTACTTTTGTTGATAAAAGTTTTGTGTATGATGGAACACCAAAATCTCTAACAATTAATGGAAGCCTACCAACGGGAACATCCGTTTCTTATACAAATAATAATTTAATTGATGTTGGTGTGTATGAAGTTGTAGCAACTATTTCGGGTGCTAATTTTAATGAGTTGGTTTTAAAAGCAAGTTTAACAATCACCAAAACAGTTTTAAGTAATTTTGCTTTAACAAGCAAGAGTTTTGAGTATGACGGAACAGAAAAATCTTTAACTATTTCAGGTAATTTACCAACCGGAACTTCGGTTTCTTATGTAAATAATACTAAAACAACGGTAGGAGCTTATGAAGTTACTGCAACCATTTCTGGCATCAATTATCAAGATTTAGTTTTAACAGCAAACCTAACAATTACTAATGCAACGTTAACAGGATTTGCTTTTGTAGATAAAAGTTTTGAGTATGACGGAACCGAAAAATCTTTATCTGTTTTAGGTAATTTACCAATTGGAACTTCGGTTTCTTATGCAAATAACAATTTAACGAATATTGGTGTTTCTGAAGTGACTGCAACCATCTCAAAACCTAATTATAATGATTTAGTTTTAACAGCCAATTTAACAATTACCAATGCAGCGTTTAGCGAAATAACTTTTAATAGTAAAAGTTTCGAGTATGATGGTACACAAAATTCTATTGAAGTTGAAGGTAATTTACCAACCGGAACTTCTGTTTCATATACAAATAACAAAAAAATAGAAACAGGTATATATGAAGTTACCGCAACTATTTCAGTAGCTAATTATCTGGATTTAGTTTTAACAGCAAACTTAACAATCACCAAAGCAACGTTTAGTGGTTATACTTTTGATAGTAAAAGTTTTGTGTATGATGGATTAGGAAAATCCCTAACAATAATAGAATGTTTACCAGCAGGTACATCGGTTTCTTATACAAATAATTATTTAATAGATGTTGGAGTGTATGAAGTTACTGCATCCATTTCGGGCTCTAATTATGAAGAGTTGGTTTTAAAAGCTAACCTAACAATTACTAAAACGGTATTAAGTAACCTTGCTTTTACAAGTAAAAGTTTTGAGTATGATGGAACTTCAAAGTCGTTATCTATTATAGGTAGTTTACCAACCGGAACATCAGTTTCTTATGTAAATAATGCTAAAACAGCAGTAGGCACTTATAATGTTACCGCAACTATTTCTGGAGCCAATTATCAAGATTTAGTTTTAACAGCAAACCTAACGGTTACTAATGCAACGTTAACAGGTTTTACTTTTGTTGATAAAAGTTTTGTTTTTGACGGAACCGAAAAATCGATAGCAATTACAGGTAATTTACCAACGGGAACATCAGTTTCTTATGCAAATAATGCTAAAACGGAAGCAGGAGTGCATGAAGTAACGGCAACACTAACAAGAGCTAATTATCAAGATTTAGTTTTAAAGGCAAACCTAATAATTTCTAAAGCAGATCAAGTAATTCATTTTAACCCAATATCAATACCTTTAGGTAAAACAGAATTTACTTTAGAGGCAAGTTCTACATCTGGGTTAGAAATTGTGTATACGAGTTCAAATACAGCTGTTGCAACCATTTCTGGAAATTTAATTTCTCTGTTGGGTTCTGGTGCTACTACTATAACGGCAAGCCAATCGGGTAACGCAAATTATAATGCAGCAGAAAGTAAATCTCAAGTGCTTAATTTTGGAACGTTAGGTAAGGCAGATAATTTAATTGGAAAAGAAGAAATTATTTTATATCCTAATCCAGTAAAATCAAAACTAAAACTCAAGATAAATTCTGATGAAAATTTATTGTTATTAATTTTTGATGCAGCAGGAAAATTGGTAAAAGAAATAAATAATTATCAATCAGAAAAAAATATTGACGTAAGTGGTTTGGCTGCTGGAACTTATGTTATAAAGATTAAAGGTAAAAATGGTAAAACATCCATAGATCGTTTTATTAAATTATAATAAAACAGACTTTTTTTAATTTGTCATTTTTTTAGTGTCTGGTTCAGTATTGTCGAGAATTATTTATTTGTAAATAAATAGATTCCAACTTTACTCAAGCAGACATTTCGCTTAATTTAAACTGTAATTTTTACTATTATTACCCTTACGCAAACGTTAACTTAACTTTTTAGGTTTCAATTTCCTAAAAACTAAAGAAAGCGGTATTTTTGTTGAAAATAGATTAATAAAAGATGAAAACACTAAAAGATTTTAATTTCAAGAATAAGAAAGCGTTAATTCGTGTAGATTTTAATGTGCCTTTAAATGATAAATTAGAAGTAACAGATGCTACAAGAATTCAAGCGGCAAAATCTACAATTATAGATATTTTAGAGCAAGAAGGAAGCTGTATTTTAATGTCACATTTAGGGCGTCCAAAAGGATTTCAAGATGAATTTTCTTTAGGACATATTGTAGACACAGCAACTGAGATTTTAGGAGTTAAAGTAAAGTTTGTTGCAGATTGTATTGGTGATAAAGTAGAAGAAGCTGTTGCAAATTTACAATCTGGAGAAATCTTATTATTAGAAAACTTACGTTTTTATGAAGAAGAGAAAAAAGGAGATGTTGCTTTTGCAGAAAAATTATCGAAATTTGGTGATATTTATGTAAATGATGCTTTTGGTACTGCGCACAGAGCACATGCATCAACAACAATTATTGCTCAATTTTTCCCTGAAAATAAATGTTTTGGAAACTTATTAGCAAGAGAAATAGAAAGTATAGATAAAGTATTAAATAATTCTGAAAAACCAGTTTTAGCAATCTTAGGTGGTGCAAAAGTATCTTCTAAAATTACAGTAATTGAAAATATTTTAGACAAAGTAGATCACTTAATTATTGGTGGTGGAATGAGTTTTACTTTTATTAAAGCACAAGGAGGTAAAATTGGAAACTCTATCTGTGAAGATGATAAAATGGAATTGGCTTTAGATATCTTAAAGCAAGCAAAAGAAAAAGGAGTAGAAGTTCATATTCCTGTAGATGTGATTGCTGCAGATGATTTTTCTAACGATGCAAACACACAAATTTGCGATATTAATGCAATTCCTGATGGTTGGGAAGGAGTTGATGCGGGACCAAAATCTCAAGCAATTTTTGATACGGTAGTTAACAAGTGTAAAACTATTTTATGGAATGGTCCTTTAGGTGTTTTTGAAATGGCATCTTTTGCAGGAGGAACAATTGCATTAGGTCATTCTATAGACAAAGCAACCAAAAACGGAGCATTCTCTTTAGTTGGTGGTGGAGATTCTGTTGCTGCTGTAAAACAATTTGGTTTTGCAGATAAAGTAAGTTATGTTTCTACCGGTGGTGGAGCAATGTTAGAAATGTTAGAAGGTAAAACTTTACCAGGTATTGAAGCTATTTTGAAATAAGCTCTCATTACTTAATAAAAATAATATTTATAAATAAGCGTGTAATTTAAAAATTACACGCTTTATTTTTTGGTTAAAGTATTAGTTTATAATTTAGCGGTCAGTTTTTTTACAATTACACGATTAAACATTTACACAATTACACTTCATTTATATATGAAATACACAAAATTACCAAATACAGATATTAAAGTTTCTAAGATTTGTTTAGGAACCATGACTTGGGGAAAACAAAACACACAAGAAGAAGGTTTCGAGCAAATGGATAATGCTTTAGAACAAGGTGTAAACTTTTTTGATACGGCAGAATTATATGCTGTTCCTGCAAGGCCTGAAACATACGGAACCACAGAAACTATTATTGGAAACTGGTTAAAAAAAACAGGAAATAGAGATAAAGTTGTTTTAGCAAGTAAAATTGCTGGTTCTGGTGATTATACAGCTCATATAAGAACAAACGGATTTGAAAAAGAAGCAATTATTGAAGCGGTAGAAGGTAGTCTTAAAAGGTTACAAACAGATTATATAGATTTATATCAGTTGCATTGGCCAGAAAGAGGTGTTAATACTTTTGGAACAAGAGATTACCCTTATAAGACTTCAAAAAAAGAAGCAGAAAACCATGTAGAGATTTTAGAAACTTTAGATGCATTAATAAAACAAGGGAAAATAAGACAAATTGGTTTGTCTAATGAAACTCCTTGGGGAACCATGCAGTATTTACAAGCAGCCAAAGAAATGAATTTACCAAGAATGGCAACCATTCAAAATTCTTATTCTTTAGTGCACCGTGGTTATGAATACGGTATGTCTGAAGTTTCTATGAGAGAGAATATTGGTTTATTGGCCTATTCTCCATTAGCGCAAGGGGTTTTAACGGGTAAATATTTAAGAGGACAAAAGCCTGCCGATGCAAGAGGTATATTGTTTCCCAATTACATTACAAGATATCAGACAGATTTAGTTGATGAAGCAGTTTTAGCTTATGAAGCTCTTGCTATTAAAAATGGTATGACTTTAACAGAGTTGTCTTTAGCGTACATAAATCAGTTACCATTTGTTACGAGTAATATTATTGGCGCAACAAAAATGAGTCAGTTAAAAGAGAATATAGGAAGTATCAATATTGATTTATCTGATGAAATTTTACAAGAAATAGAAGCAATTCATAAGTTAATTCCGAATCCGGCACCTTAAAATTAGTATGCAGTTTATTAGTCTTCAGTAGGCAGTCTTCAGTTTGAAGTATAAAAAAACCTGTCATGCTGAACTTGTTTCAGCATCTCAATTTACAGAACTTAAATAATCATACAGCATCTTAAATAAATTCAGATTGACAAAAAAATCCGATGAAAAATTTTTCATCGGATTTTTTTGTTTTTATTCCTACGAAAGTAGAAATCTATTTTTTACGTCTTGATTCTAAAAATCTTGGTTCTTTTACTTAACCAATTCAATAGAACTCGCTACAAAACGTACATCTTCTACAAAACCTACAATCTCTGCCTTTCTAATTACATTACAAAAGCCAATATGTTTATCATGCGCATCGCCAAAATCATCAATGCCAAAACCATCTACAAAATATGCTTTGTCATCAAACCGAACAGCTAAACTACATCCAGCTTCAGATTCTAAATTAAGCTGACATTGGCCACAAGAAATTTCTGCAACATGTTTTACTTCTTTCTTATTAGCACAAGAAGCGAATATTAATAAACTTAAAACAATTATTTTTTTCATCATTATAAAATTTAAAACATTACAGTGAGAACTGCTCAGATCCACCTTTTAACACAACAGTGATCACTGAATACTGAGACTGAAACTGCCAACTAACTACAAGTAACAGTGATAACTGAATACCGCGACTGCCACTGAAAACTATTTAAACAAAACAGTGATAACTGAGTCTGCCCACTGAGACTGCCTACTAAAATTTTATTTCCCTCCCCAAGAATCTCTTAAGCCAACAATCTTGTTAAAAACTAAATTGTTTTCAGTAGCGTCATTATCAACATTAAAATAGCCCATTCGCTGAAACTGAAAACGTTCGCCAATGGTAGCTGTTTGTAAACTCGGTTCTACAAAAGCAGTAATAACTTCTAAAGAATTAGGGTTTATAAATTCCATAAAATCCTTGTCTTTATGGCTATCTGGCGCTTCATCTAAAAACAATCTGTCATAAGCTCTTACTTCTGCTTTTACAGCATGTTTTACAGAAACCCAATGCAAAGTACCTTTCACTTTACGCTTGCTTTCTTCGGTGTCCATTCCAGATTTTGTTAACGGATCATACGTACATTGTATTTCTGTAATATTTCCGTCTGCATCTTTAGTACAACTAGTTGCAGTAATAAAGTATGCATTTTTTAAACGTACTTCTTTACCTAATTTTAAACGAAAGAATTTCTTATTCGCTTCCTCTCTAAAATCCTCACGTTCTATATAAATCTCTCTAGAAAAAGGAACCTCTCTACTACCAAAACCATCTTCGTAGTCGTTATAACTAGCATCTAACATTTCCTCTTTTCCTTCCGGATAATTGGTAATTACCACTTTTACAGGATCTAAAACTCCCATAACTCTTTTGGCAGTTTTATTTAAATCCTCACGAATTTTAAATTCTAAAAGTGCTACATCAATTACGTTTTCACGTTTAGAAACACCAACAGTTTCAATAAAACTCTTAATAGATTCCGGAGTATAACCACGTCTTCTTAAGCCAGAAATTGTAGGCATTCTTGGGTCGTCCCAACCAGCAACAATTCCTTTTTCAACCAAAGTTAGCAACTTACGTTTACTCATTATGGTGTAACTCAAATTCAAACGAGAAAATTCACGTTGTTTTGGTGGATTTGGATATTCCGATTTGCTAAAATCGTATACATTATCTCTAAACCAATTGTACAATTCTCTGTGAGGTTTAAACTCTAAAGAACACAAAGAATGAGATATTTGCTCAATATAATCACTCTCACCATGCGTCCAATCGTACATTGGGTAAATACACCAATCAGAACCAGTTCTATGGTGATCTTTATACATAATTCTGTACATTAAAGGATCACGCATTAACATATTTGGGCTTTCCATGTCAATTTTTGCACGCAAGGTATGTTCCCCTTCCTTAAATTTTCCATCTTTCATTCCCTGGAATAATTCCAAGTTTTCTTCAACAGATCTGTTTCTAAAAGGACTATTGGTACCCACCTGAGTTGGCGTCCCTTTTTGCGTTCTCATATCTTCCGAAGATTGAGAATCTACATACGCTTTACCATCTTTTATCAACAAAACTGCCCAATCGAACAATTGCTGAAAATAGTCTGATGAATAACACTCATTTGCCCAAGAATAGCCCAACCAAGAAATATCTTTCTTAATTGCATCTACATATTCTTGTTCTTCTTTTGCTGGATTTGTATCATCAAAACGCAAATTTACAGGCGCATTATAAGTCTCACCCAAACCGAAACTAATTCCGATTGCTTTTGTGTGACCAATGTGCAAATACCCATTTGGTTCTGGCGGAAAACGAAAACGTAAATTTTCTTTTGGCATTCCGTTTGTTAAATCCTCTTCAATAATATGCTCTAAAAAATTGAGCGATTTTTTCTCTTCAGACATCTGTTTCGGTACAAAATTAAGCACCAAAATTACGTAAAATAACTCATTTTTAAATGCTTTTTTTGGGTGTTTCCCTACGGGTCGTGCTTTCCACTGTAGTTTTTTATCGTTTTAGAAAAAAAACGATAAAAAAGCTGCCGTTTCAATCACTAACACAAGTAGTAGAAAGTCTATAAAAATCGGTTAATAACGCTATATTTGTTCTTTTAAATTACAAAAATGGGAATAATACAAGTAAACAACATAAAACTCTATGCTTTTCATGGATGTTTAGACGAAGAAGCCAAAATAGGAAGCGAATATAGCGTTGATGTAGAAATTAAGGCAAATTTAAAAAAATCATCTAGAACAGATGAATTGGAAGACACCGTAGATTATGTGCACTTAAACCGTATTGTAAAAGAAGAAATGGCCATTCGTTCTAAACTTTTAGAAGAAGTGGCACAGAGAATCTTAAATAGAATATTTAAAGAAATTTCTAGAGTAAAAAAAGCGAAGGTTTCTGTAGCTAAGATTAATCCGCCAATCGGTGGAAATGTAGAAGAAGTAGTAATTATTCTTACAGAAAAAAGATAAATTCTACGCAGATAAAAAGAGGCTAACTTGTTTTAAAATCTTAAAATTTATTTGTTTTGAGTATTAATTAAAAAAAATACTTGTAATCTTTGTAAATTTGCGTAAATTTGCAATCCTTAAAAATAGATTTTAGATCTTGCTTTAAGATAAAAGGTGTCTTGGCCGAGTGGCTAGGCAATGGTTTGCAAAACCATGTACAGCGGTTCGAATCCGCTAGACACCTCCAAAAACCTCATTCTTTTAGATTGGGGTTTTTTTTATTTTCTACGAATACTAAATAAACCATAGCGAATACTAAATGGTAACCCTAAGACTAACATAAATTATTATTTTTGAGCTGTATTTATAAATACTATTATTATGAAAAAGAAAAATTTACTTTTAACAATCTCAATTTTGCTGTTAATTTTCTCTTGTAAAAAGGAAGAAATTAAAACAGATAACATTTTTAAGTTTAAAGAATATATAAGTTATACTACCTCCGGAGTAGTTTCGGTAGCTAGTAATATAGAAATAAATTTAGCCAAAGAAGTTACAGGTTGGGAAGCAAACCAAGAAATTTCAACTGAAATTATTTCTGTGAAACCGCATGTAAGTGGTACCGTTAAAACGGTAAATAAACATGCTTTTGTATTTATACCAGATGAAATCTTAGATTCAGATACAGAATATACTGTTAATATAGATTTGAAAGAAATTTATAAAGATACTCCTCAAAATTTTGAAGATTACACTTTTCAGTTTAAAACAATTGCACCTAATTTTAATATTCAGACAAATAATTTACAATCGTATTCTAAAGAATATCAATATTTAGAAGGAGTTGTAAAATCTGCGGATGTAATTTCATTAGAAAATGCTAAAAAGTTACTGAATGCTTCTCAAAACGGAACATCAAAAAATATCGTTTGGAATGAATCTTATGAGAAAGGTAAAGTTTTTGAGTTCAAAATAGATAGTGTTCAGCGTTTTGTAGAAGACACTCAATTAGCTATTTCTTGGGATGGAAAAGCAATAAATGCGGAGTCTAAAGGTGAAAATGAAGTTTTAATTCCGGGTAAAAACAATTTTAAAGTTCTCAGTCTAAAAGTAAATAATACTTCTGAACAGTATATTTCTATCAACTTTTCTGATCAACTTAAAAAACAACAAAATTTTGACGGTCTGGTAACCATCAAAAATGAAAAAAAACCACGTTTTATTGTCAACGGAAACGAGTTAAAAGTGTTCTCAGAAAATAAGTTTCAAGGAGATGTTTTGGTTTCTGTTTTTCAGGGAATTAAAAATTCTGATAACTATAAATTAAAAGATGCTTTTAAAGAAACCATTACTTTCGAGCAGAAAAAACCACAAATTAGAGCAATAAGTAGCGGAACTATTTTACCAAATTCTAAAGACTTAAAGTTCAATTTTGAAGCGATCAATGTAAAAGAAGTAACGGTTAGAGTCATAAAAATTTACGAAGATAATGTGTTGCAGTTTTTGCAAGAAAATAGCATGAACAGTAATAATGAATATCAAATTAAACGCGTTGGTAGACGTATTGTAAAGAAAACGATTACATTAATTGATAACAAAGTAAATAATACACAAAAATGGAAAGCGTATAGTGTAGATTTGGCTAAATTGATGGACGCAGAACCGGGGGCTATTTATAGAATAGAATTGAGTTATAATAAAAATCAAGCATTTTATGAATGTTCAGAAAATCAAGCTGTAAACTCAGAGTTTGAAGAGGAAACATATGACGATTTAAGTAAAGTTGAGGACGAAGAAGCAAGGGAAGAGTTGTATTGGGATAACAAATTATACGATTATAAAGACCGTAATTATAACTGGCGAGAAAGAGACAATCCTTGTTCAGATTCTTATTATTACTATAAAGAAGTAACTCAGAATTTATTAGCTTCTAATTTGGGTATTATCGCCAAAAAAGGTGAAAATAATTCTTATTTCTTTGCCGTAACTAATATTTTAGATACCAAACCGCAAGCAGGAGCTACTATTAAATTATTTGATTTTCAGCAACAAGAAATTGTATCCACTAAAACAGATGCAGAAGGGTTTGCAAATATTGAGACCTCTAAAAGTGCCGCTTTTGCGGTGGTTTCTAAAGGAAATAATAAAGGGTACATTAGATTGTTCGACGGGAATTCTTTGTCTTTAAGTAAGTTTGATGTTTCCGGAAGTAAAACCGAAAAAGGCTTAAAAGGATATATTTATGGGGAACGCGGAGTTTGGCGCCCAGGCGATAATGTGTATTTAACGTTCTTGTTGAATGATGCAGATAACAAATTACCAAAAAATCATCCTGTAAAATTAGAAGTTACAGACCCGAGTGGTAAATTAGTATACAAAAAAGTAACATCAGAAAACTTAAATAATTTTTACAAGTTTACTTTTTCAACTACTCAAGAAGCAAAAACAGGAAACTACAATGCTAAAATTTCTGTAGGTGGCGCAAAATTTTACAAGTCTTTAAAAATAGAAACAGTAAAACCAAATCGGTTAAAAATTAAAGTAGATTTTAATGATGAGGTTTTGGCTAGCAACAAACCCATTAACGGAACTTTAGATGTAAAATGGTTGCACGGAACACCAGCGAAAAATCTTAAAGCAGAAATTAAAGCAAAAGTTTCTACGGCAAATTATGGTTTTAAAGATTATAAGAATTACGTTTTTACAGATCCATCAAGAGAGTTTTCATCCGAAGAAATAAATATTTTTGATGGGAAGTTAGATGAAAACGGAATGGCAAAAATTGATAGTAAATTAACTATTGGTAAAAATGCTCCGGGTATGTTAAACGTTCAATTTTTGGTAAGAGCTTTTGAAAACGGAGGTGATTTTTCTATAGATGCTTTTACTAAAAAATATGCACCATTTACCTCTTTTGTAGGGTTAAAATCTCCAGAAGGAAATAGATATGGTTCTTTTTTTACAGATGAAAATCAGTCTTTTTCTGTGGTTTCGGTTGATGAAAAAGGAAGTCCAGTTAAAAGAGATGAAATAGAGGTAGAAGTTTATAAAATTGAATGGCGTTGGTGGTGGAGTTCTTCAGATGATAACTTGTCGAGATATACTTCTAGTAGTTATAAGAAACCATACAAAACTTTAAAAATTAGCACGAACTCTAAAGGGAAAGGAAGTTTTAATTTGAATATTCCAGAAGGAGATAGAGGTCGTTTTTTTATTAGAGTAATTGATGAAAAAAGTGGACACGCAACAGGTAGAACGGCTTATTTCTATAAAAATTGGTGGCAAAATGCTACTTCTGGAGATAAAGAAGCTGCTAAAATGTTGGTTTTTTCCGCAGATAAAGAAAAATACAATGTTGGTGAAACTGCTAAAATTACATTCCCTTCTGGTAGTGAGGGACATGCTTTAATAAGTATAGAAAATGGTACAAAAGTTTTAGAAACCAAATGGGTAAAAACAACGAAAGGAACAACTTCTGTAGAAATTCCTATTAACAAAAATATGGCGCCGAATGTGTTTGTAAATATTTCATTATTACAACCGCACCATGTCTCAGAAAACGATTTGCCTTTAAGGTTGTTTGGTGTAATTCCACTTTTAGTAGAAGATAAAAATACCAAGTTAGAGCCTCAAATTTCAATGCCAGATGAGTTGCAACCAGAAAAGGAATTTGTTGTAAATATTTCAGAAAAAGACAACAAAGCCATGACCTATACTTTGGCGGTCGTAGAAGAAGGTCTATTAGATTTAACACGCTTTAAAACGCCAAATGCCTTTGATGTTTTCTATGCAAGAGAAGCTTTAGGTGTAAAAACGTGGGATATTTTTGATGATGTAATTGGTGCGTATTCGGGTAGTGTAGATCAAGTTTTTGCCATTGGTGGAGATGGAAGTGCTGCTGCTGCAAAAAATAGAAAAGCCAACAGATTTAAACCAGTTGTAAAATTTATTGGTCCGTTTTATCTTAAAAAAGGAAAAACAGCATCACATAAAATTACGTTACCAAATTATATTGGCTCTGTAAGAACCATGGTGGTTGCGGGTGATGTTACTAATGAAGCTTTTGGAAATGCAGAAAAAGCAGTTCCTGTTAAAAAGCCTTTGATGGTGTTGGCTACGTTGCCAAGAAAATTATCGCCAAAAGAAAAAGTTACGTTGCCAATTACCATTTTTGCAATGGATAAAAAAGTAAAAAATGTAACCGTACAGGTAAAAACGTCTAACGGAATTGCTGTTATCGGCAACAAGATTCAAAAACTTAATTTTGAGAAACCAGATGAAAAAATGGTGTATTTTGAAATGGATGTTTTAAAAGCAAACGGCATCAATACTGTTGAAATTATTGCATCCGGAAACGGAGAAAAAGCATCTTATAAAGTAGAGTTAGATGTTGTAAACCCAAACCCAATTACGTCTAAGATTGTTGATGCAACAATTAAAGGAAAAGAATCGCAAGATATCAACTTTAATACGTTTGGAGTAGAAGGTTCTAATACAGCCATGTTAGAATTATCTACCATTCCTCCAATTAATTTTTCTGGAAGATTAGAGTATCTAATTCGGTATCCGCATGGTTGTGTAGAACAAACGACTTCGAGTGTTTTTCCGCAATTATTTTTGAATGATATTTTCGACTTAACGTCGGATAAAAAACGTCAGATTCAAGAAAATATAGAAAACGGAATTAAAAGATTAGGGAATTTTCAGCAAGCAAATGGAGGTTTGAGTTATTGGCTTGGAGAAAATTACACGAGCGATTGGGGAACCACCTATGCAGGTCATTTTATGTTAGAAGCTGCTAAAAAAGGATTTGTTTTACCGTTAACTTTTAAGAGCGATTTTATCAGATATCAGAAAAATGCTGCAAGAAATTGGAGACCAAATTACAGAAATAATTATACAGATTTAGCACAAGCTTATCGTTTATATACGTTGGCTTTGGCTGGCAGTCCAGATTTGTCTGCGATGAACAGAATGCGCGAGTTTAAACAAATTTCTAACGACGCAAAATGGCGTTTGGCTGCAGCGTATGCTTTGGCAGGACAAAAAGAAGCAAGTTTAGAAATTATGAGTACGGCAAACATCAACTTTACAACCTCTAAATATAATTATTATTCTTACGGTTCTGTAGATAGAAACCGAGCAATGGCTTTAGAAACCATGTTAATTACCGATCATAAAGACATTAAAGAGGTAGCGAAATCTATTGCAAAAGAATTGTCTAGCAGTAGATGGATGAGCACACAATCTACTGCATATAGTTTGTTAGCTATTGGTAAGATGGTGGTTAAAAACGGAGGGAAAGCCATCAACTTAAAGTACACGAACGGAGGGAAAACGGTTGCTGTAGATACGCAAAGTTCTATGGTGCAAAGAACTGTTAAAGTTAAAAACGGAGCAAACTCCATCACTATAAAAAATGAGGATAACAATGTTGTTTTTGCAAGAATTATCAACTCAGGGCAGTTGCCTCTGGGTGATGAGATTTCGGAAAGTAGAGGTTTAAGTACGTCTGTTCAGTATTTAGATTTACAGGGAAAAGCTATAAATATTAATAATTTGAAACAAGGTCAAGATTTTGTGGCAAAAATTATTGTGAGCAATCCTAAAAATGAAACGGTTAAAGATATTGCGTTAACGCAAGTTTTTCCATCAGGATGGGAAATTGTGAACACCCGTTTTACAGATTTTGGAACGACTACAAAAAGTGAAGCTCGTTATACGGATATTAGAGATGATCGTGTTAATTTTTATTTTGATTTGGAACGTCAATCTAACAAATCGGAAACAAAAACGTTTACTGTATTATTGAATGCAGCGTATTTAGGAGCTTATTATTTACCAGGAATTCAAGTAGAAGCGATGTATGATCATGATTATTTAGTTAGAACAAAAGGACGTTGGATTGAAGTGGTGAAGTAACGTAATTCCAAAAGAAAGAGTGTCATTTCGACGATAGGAGAAATCTCATAAAGAGAAGAATATAAATATGAGATTTCTCAATTGCCTAAAAAGGCTCATTTCGAAATGACACTCGAACACCTAAAATAAACTTTTAATACATCAAAATTGAAAATAACAAACTACATAAAACGTCATAAAAAGAAAACAATATTGGTTGTTATTCTGTTGATTTTTTATGCATTTTGTTTACCAAGTCAATTATTTACAAAGCCAACATCAACTGTAATTACGAGTAATAATAATGAATTGTTGGGCGCGTTAATTGCAAAAGATGGTCAATGGCGTTTTCCGCATAAAGACTCCGTTCCTCAGAAATTTAAAACCTGTTTAATTCAGTTTGAAGATGAGCATTTTTATGGGCATCCAGGGTTTAATCCAGTTTCTATTTTAAAAGCCTTAAAACAAAATTTACAAGCAGGAAGTGTAAAAAGAGGAGGAAGTACCATTACACAACAAGTTATTCGATTAAGTAGAGACAATAAATCTAGAACCTATTTTGAGAAAGTAAAAGAATTAATTTTAGCAACACGTTTAGAAATTAGAGCATCTAAAGAAAAAATTATAACCTTTTGGAGTTCTAATGCGCCTTTCGGCGGAAATGTTGTAGGTTTAGATGCTGCTTCTTGGCGCTACTATAATAGAAAAGCATCAGATTTATCTTGGGCAGAATCTGCAACTTTAGCCGTTTTACCCAATGCGCCAAACTTGATTTATCCCGGGAAAAATCAACAAAAATTATTGGTAAAAAGAAACCGATTGTTAAAAAAGTTACTGAATAAAAATATCATAGATTCTTTAACGTATGAATTATCAGTTTTAGAGGAATTACCACAAAAACCGTATGCACTTCCACAGATTACACCGCATTTATTACAAAAAATCAATAAAAAAAATAATGGAGAATTTGTAAAAACGACCATAAATAAAAGGTTGCAAATTCAAACAAATTTAATTGTAAATAATTATTATAATAAACTGAAAAACAATGAGATATTTAATATTTCTGTTTTGGTTTTAGATGTAAAAAATAGAAAGGTTCTAACCTATGTTGGCAATTCTAAAACTACTAAAGAAAATCAAAAAGACGTAGATGTTATAGATAAGCCAAGAAGTACCGGAAGTATTCTAAAACCCTTTTTGTACGCTGCCATGTTAGATAGCGGAGATTTGTTGCCAAATATGTTGGTTGCAGATGTGCCTTCAAACTTCGGGAGTTATCATCCAGAAAATTTTAACAAAAAGTATTCAGGAGCAATTTCTGCAAAGTTAGCGTTGTCTAGATCTTTAAATGTGCCAACGGTAAGAATGTTACAAAATTTTGGTTTGGAGAAATTTCATCATTATTTGCAAAAATTAAAACTGAGAGATTTAAAGAAAGATCCTAATTATTACGGGCTAACATTGGCTTTAGGTGGTGCAGAAAGTAATTTGTGGGATTTGTGTAAAAGCTATGCATCAATGGCATCTACGATAAATCATTATTCTGAAAACTCTAGCAGGTATTTTAAAAACGAATTTTGTGAACCTACTTTTTATGCGGATGAAAAAATAAACTTCGGAGAAAAATCATCAGAAAAAATTATTTTTGATGCCGCTTCTATTTATCTCACCTTAGAGAGTTTAAAAGATGTAAATAGACCTAATGCAGATCAGAATTGGGCATTTTTTGACTCTTCTAAACAAATTGCTTGGAAAACAGGTACAAGTTTTGGGTTTAGAGACGCTTGGGCAATTGGAACCACAAAAGATTATGTAGTTGGTGTTTGGGTTGGAAATGCAGATGGAGAAGGAAGACCAGGTTTGGTTGGTGTGCAAGCTGCAGCACCTATTTTATTTGATGTTTTTGATAAGTTGCCAAATTCAGAATGGTTTGAGAAGCCTTTTGATGAAATGACCGAAATAGAAATTTGTGCTAAAAGTGGTTACCGAGCAACCGAAAATTGTGAAGAAAAGACACTAGAATTTGTTCAAAATGCTGGTTTAAAGACAAAACCTTGTCCGTATCATGTTTTGGTAAATGTAGATGCATCAGAAAATTATCAAGTAAATACTTCTTGTGAGCGTTTAGAAAATATCAAACAAAAATCATGGTTCGTTTTGCCGCCTTTAATGGAATACTATTATAAGGATAAAAATCCGTTTTATAAACCGTTGCCAAAGTTTAGAAATGATTGTTTGGGTGAAGTAAAAAATGCGATGAAATTTATTTATCCAACGGAAAAGAGTACTATTTTTTTACCAAAAAATTTCGATGGAAAAAAAAATGAGCTGGTTTTAAAAATAGCACATGCAAATAAGGAGGCTATCTTGTATTGGTATGTAGATAACGTTTATGTAGGTAGCACAAATGAGATCCATGAATTTGGGGTGAATTTAAGTATAGGAACTCATCTAATTTCTGCCACAGATAATTTGGGAAATGAAATTCATCAACAAATAATAGTAAAAGAGTAATTTAATTATAGAAGTATTTTTGTGATTCGTCTTAAGTAAAATGCAGTTTATCGAAAAAAGATTTTTAAAATGGGTGTTAATTGTATTTTTGATTACCAAAAATAAACTAATTTATATGATCTTTTTACAAGCTTCAACACTAACTAACGAGGGAATCAATCAATCTATTTTTGAGAATCAATTGTTATTTGTTATTTTAGGCTTGGTTGTCTTTGTTTTTGGTACAATAAGGTTTGCTAAATTCTTAAGTGAACTAAATTTTAATAAGACATCTAAAAAGTCAAGTTGTAATTCATAATGTTTTTTTATGGGTAATCTTTAGACTTTTCTTAACAAAAACCCATGTTATTTTCTCCATCTTTGCTTTCTGTTTACTTTTAATAAGTATTATGAATATATTGAATCATAATTGAGTATTTTTATGCTCGATTTTATGATTTTAATTTATACAGCATGAAGATATATCCTATAGAAACTGGTAATTTTAAATTAGATGGAGGTGCAATGTTTGGTGTTGTGCCTAAAACTATTTGGCAAAAAACAAACCCTGCAGACAGTAATAACTTAATAGATATGAGCATGCGTAGTATGCTTATTGAAGATGGAGATCGTTTAATTTTGGTAGATACCGGATTAGGAGCCAAACAATCAAACAAATTTTATAGTTATTATTACCTTTTTGGAGATTTCTCTGTAGATACTTCTTTGGCTAAACATGGTTTTCATAGAGATGATATTACAGATGTTTTTTTAACGCATTTACATTTTGATCATTGTGGAGGTGCTATAGAATGGAATGCGCAGAGAACCATTTTACAACCCGCTTTTAAAAACGCCAAGTTTTGGTCTAATGATAAACATTGGAAATGGGCTACAGAGCCAAACCCTAGAGAAAAATCATCTTTTTTTACAGAAAATATTATTCCGATTAAAGAAAGCGGACAATTAAATTTTATTCACAGCAATGCCTTCGATCAAATTGGTTTTGATGTTTTATTTGTAGATGGTCATACAGAAAAACAGATGTTGCCTAAATTAACATATCAAGGAAAAACAATTGTTTTTGTGGCAGATTTGTTACCAACAATTGGTCATATACCTTTGCCTTATGTAATGGGGTATGACACGAGACCTTTGTTAACATTAAAAGAAAAGGCAGCCTTTTTAAACTTAGCTGCAGATAAAGAATATTATCTTTTTTTAGAGCATGATGCATACAATGAAGTTTGTACAGTACAGCATACAGAAAAAGGAGTTAGATTAAAGAATACACACAAATTTATAGACATATTTAATTAAGATTATGAAAGTTTTAAAACCTATTTTTTATACAGCAATTGCTGGTCTTGTTTTTACAAGTTGTAAAACAATTTCTAATATACCGGTTCCTCAGGGATCTGATGTAGCAATAGTGGCAGTAGCTAAGAAAGCGCCATTAACAGATGCACAGAAAATCAGTTGGGGGCATTTAGATTTAATAAAAGATTCTATTCCAGGTATGTCAGTAGACAAAGCCTACGATTTCTTAAAAGGTAAAAAGAGTGTAACCGTTGTAGTTGGGGTTGTAGACTCTGGTGCAGATTTAGCTCATGAAGATTTAAAAGATGTTGCTTGGGTAAACACAAAAGAAGTTGCAGGAAACGGAGTTGATGATGACAAGAATGGTTATGTAGATGATATTAATGGATGGAATTTTTTAGGAGATGCGTATAAAGAAAATTTAGAAGCAGATAGAATTTTACACAATCCCTCTTTAGAAAGTCCTGAAATTGTTGCAGAAATTAAAGCAGCACACGAAGTAAAAGTTGGAAACGCAGAAAAAACAAAAACTCGATTTGAGCAAATGTTAATCGGCGTAAAAGGAGCTAATGAAAGTTTGGCAAAGCATATTGGAAAAGAAGACTATACCGCTAAAGATGTAGCCGCAATAACCACAGAAGATCCTTCATTATTACAAAGTATTGCAATAGCAAAACAGATGTATGGTTTTGGATTGTCTTCTTTAAGTCAAGCACAAGAAGAAATTAAGAAAGAGTTAGATAAATCTATTGCGTTATTAAATAACGATTATACTAATTATAGAAAGGGAGACAACCCAGAAGATATTAATGATTCTCCGGGTTATGGAAATGGAAATACTGGCGTTTCTATTAAAAGTGAAGCACATGCTACGCATGTTTCTGGAATAATTGGAGCATCAAGAAATAATGGAAAAGGAATGAATGGAGTTGCAGATAATGTAAAAATTATGTCTGTACGTTCTGTGCCAGATGGAGATGAGTATGATAAAGATGTAGCTTTAGGTTTACGTTATGCAGTAGATAACGGAGCAAAAGTAATTAACACTAGTTTTGGTAAAGGCTATTCTCCTCATAAAGAATGGGTATACGATGCAATTAAATATGCAGCAAAACACGATGTATTAATTATAAATGCAGCAGGTAACGACGGTAAAAATATTGATGTAGAAAGAACCTACCCTAACGATTCTAAAGATTTAGTAACAGAGGTTTCTGATAACGTATTAACAATTGGAGCAATGAGTTCTAATTATAACGAAAAGTTACCAGCTAATTTTTCTAACTATGGTAAAAAGAATGTAGATGTTTTTGCACCAGGAGTTCAAATTTATTCTACAACTCCAGAAAACGAGTATAAATATTTTAGTGGTACATCTATGGCGGCACCATCAGCAGTAGGAGTAGCTGCTTTAGTACGTTCTTACTATCCTAAATTAACAGCAAGCCAGGTAAAACATATTTTAATGAATTCTGGAATTAAAATTAATTTAGAAGTAATTAAACCAGGATCTCAATCTAGAGAAAACCCTAAAGGAGAGTTAGTTCCTTTTTCAGATTTATCTGTTTCTGGTAGAGTTGTAAATGCTTACAATGCTTTACAAATGGCAGATAGAATGGTAAACGGAAAAAAATAAATTATTAAACTTAAAGAGGCTGTCTAAAAAGGATTAAATCTTGTTATACTGAACTTGTTTTAGTATCTCAACTTACTGAAGTTCAATCTTCATAAGAATCTGAAATAAATTCAGATTGATAAAAAACTTCCCTTTTAGATAGCTTTTTTTTTGAACATTAATTAATATAAATATGAGGAAAATTTACTTTTTAGGATTGTCACTAATCATGCTAACCTCTTGTAAGGTTATAAAAGATACCACTAAGGTGTCTAAAGAAACGTATTGGCAACAACATGTAGATTATACGATGGATGTTGATGTAGATGTAAAAAAATATCAATATAAAGGAAAACAAACATTAGTATACACTAATAATTCTCCAGACGATTTAGATAAAGTATTCTATCACTTGTATTTTAATGCATTTCAGCCAGGTTCTCAAATGGATGTTCGCTCTTTAAATATTAAAGACCCAGACAGAAGAGTAGGCGATAGAATTAGTAAATTAAATTCCAATGAAATTGGATACATTAAAGTAAACTCTTTAAAACAAGACGGTGTTGCAGTTTCTCATGAAACGGTTGGTACTATTTTAGAAGTACAATTAAATAAACCAATTAAATCTGGAGAATCGGTTACTTTAGAAATGAATTTTGATGCTCAGGTTCCTGTTCAAATTCGTCGTTCTGGAAGAAATAATAAAGAAGGAGTAGCATTGTCTATGGCGCAATGGTATCCTAAATTAGCAGAATACGATTTTCAGGGTTGGCACACACCACCTTATATTGCAAGAGAGTTTCAAGGTGTTTGGGGAGATTTTGATGTAACCATTCATATTGATAAAAATTATACTGTTGGTGGTTCTGGAAATATACAAAACCCACAAGAAGTTGGGCATGGTTATCAAGATGATTCAAAAGATTTAAACCTGCCTAAAGGCGATAAATTAACATGGCATTTTAAATCACCAAATGTACACGATTTTATGTGGGCTGCAGATCCAGAATACATTCACGATGTATTAAAAATGGAAAACGGAATCGATTTACACTTTTTGTACAAGAAAACTTTAGAAGCAGCATATTTAAAAAATTGGAAAGAATTTCAACCTAAAGTTGCTGAGTTGATGACGTATTATAGTGAAAATGTGGGGCAATATCCATATAAACAATACTCTGTAATACAAGGTGGAGATGGCGGAATGGAATATGCAATGTCTACTTTAATTACTGGTCAACGAAAATTTGGAAGTCTATTTGGAGTTACAGCACATGAGATGGCACACACTTGGTTTCAGTTTTTGTTAGCATCAAACGAAAGTTTGCATCCTTGGATGGATGAAGGTTTTACCACCTATATTTCTAACAAAGCAGAAAATGAAATTTTAAAAGAAAATAAAGAAAATCCACATGCAGGTTCTTATAGAGGTTATAGAACTATCGTTGCAAAAGGATATGAAGAATCTTTATCTACACATGCAGACAGATATAATACAAATTGGGCATACAGTACAGCGAGTTATTCTAAAGGGAATATTTTCTTAAGTCAATTAGAATATGTTATTGGTAAAGAAAATGTAGCAAACGGATTAAAGAAATATTTTAATGATTTTAGTTTTAAACATCCAACACCAAATGACATTAAACGCTCTATGGAAAAAACTGCTGGATTAGATTTGAGTTGGTATTTAAATGAATGGACAGAAACTACACATACTATAGATTATGGTGTAAAATCTGTAGATAATAAAACAATTACTTTAGAAAGAATTGGGCAAATGCCAATGCCAACGGATGTTGAGGTGGTTTATGTTGATGGAACTACAGAAAGTTTTAATATTCCTTTAGAAATGATGAGAGGTCATAAGCCAACAACTGCAACCGTTTTAAAAGATTGGGGTTGGGCAATGCCAACATATTCTTTTACCGTTTCTAAAGCTGTAAAATCTGTTATTATTGATAAAAGCGGATTAATGGCAGACATTAATTTAGATAACAATATACTTGAAGTAAAGTAAGAGTTTTAAAAGATAAATTAAAAGCCTTTCCTGTTTGGAAAGGCTTTTTTTGTTATGTAACAAAACATACAAAACTGTAATTAAAATTCAATTATCTTTGTAGTTATGAATGAAAACTTAAACCCTGAAAACGACAATTTGTCAAACGAAGATTTAGACGTAGAAAAAAAATTACGTCCGCTTTCTTTTGATGATTTTACAGGACAGGATCAAGCTATAGATAACCTAAAAATATTTGTTGAAGCAGCAAATCAACGAGGAGAAGCTTTAGATCACACCTTGTTTCATGGCCCTCCAGGTTTAGGGAAAACTACATTAGCGCATATTTTAGCCAACGAGTTAGAAGTGGGTATAAAAGTTACTTCTGGTCCTGTTTTAGACAAACCCGGAGACTTGGCAGGTTTACTAACAAATCTAGATGAACGTGATGTGTTGTTTATTGATGAAATTCATAGATTAAGCCCTATTGTAGAAGAGTATTTATACTCTGCAATGGAAGATTATAAAATTGATATTATGATAGAATCTGGCCCAAATGCCAGAACCGTTCAAATAAATCTAGAACCTTTTACTTTAATTGGAGCTACAACCAGATCTGGTTTGTTAACAGCCCCAATGAGAGCTCGTTTTGGAATAAGTAGTAGATTACATTATTACAAAACAGAGTTATTAACCACAATTATACAAAGAAGTGCTTTTATTTTAGGAGTTCCTATTTCTATGGAATCTGCCATAGAAATAGCAGGTAGAAGTAGGGGAACACCAAGAATAGCTAATGCTTTATTAAGAAGAGTTAGAGATTTTGCACAAATAAAAGGAGACGGAAGCATTACCATAGAAATTGCAAAATATGCCTTAAAAGCATTAAATGTAGATGCCCATGGTTTAGATGAAATGGATAATAAAATTTTGATGACCATTATTGATAAATTTAAAGGAGGCCCTGTTGGTTTAAGCACCATTGCAACGGCTGTTTCAGAGAATACAGAAACTATTGAAGAAGTGTACGAACCTTTTTTAATTCAGCAAGGTTTTATTATGAGGACTCCAAGAGGAAGAGAAGTTACAGAATTAGCGTACAAACATTTAGGAAGAGTAAAAGGAAAAAGTCAAGGAGAATTGTTTTAATCGCAGGGAGATAGCGAAGGGTTTAATTCCTAGAGGCTTGCCTCGAAATGAAAAATATTTGTATCGAAAGCATACTTGTGTCCTTGAATTGAGGTTGTTGATTATTTAGAAATAGAAGACAAGATATACGAAACTCGTGAAACAAGGAACGAAAACATAAGAGTAGGAATTCCTTCCCTTTGGGAAGGTTAGGATGAGCTAATGAATATAAAAAAAATCATACCAATTTTAGAATGGTTGCCAAACTATAACAAGTCTCTTTTTAAAGGAGATTTGTTAGCGGGTATAACGGTTGGTATTATTTTAATTCCACAAGGAATTGCGTATGCTTTAATTGCAGGTTTACCACCTATTTATGGTTTGTATTGTGCCTTAGTTCCGCAAGTTATGTATGCTATTTTTGGTTCGTCTAGACAGGTTTCAATTGGTCCTGTAGCTATGGATTCTTTAATTGTGGCCACAGGAGTATCTACCTTGGCTTTGGCAGGATCGGAGAGTTATATTTCAATCGCTATTTTATTAGCGTTAATGGTTGGAGCAATTCAATTTATTATGGGGATTTTTAGTTTGGGTTTTATTGTAAACTTTCTATCAAAACCCGTTATTACTGGTTTTACATCCGCGGTAGCGTTAATTATTGGTTTCAATCAATTTCGAAATTTGTTTGGAGTAGACTTTGTTCAAAGTGATCAATTACAATATGTTGCAGCCGATATTTGGAGTCGTATAATTGAGTTTAATCATCCCACAACTGTAATTGGATTGGTTTCTGTGGTAATAATTATGATTTTCAGAAAAATCAATAAAAAAATACCAAGTGCATTAATTGTGGTTATTCTTGGCATTGTAATACTAAAATATTTCGGAAAATCTTATAGTGAGGTTTCCATAGTAAAAGATATCCCTTCTGGGTTGCCAACATTTGGAATTCCGGAGTTTGATATCGATTTAATTAGAGAGCTTTTACCTATAGCATTTACCTTGGTAATGGTAGGGTATTTAGAAACCATTTCTATTGGTAAATCTTTAGAAGCAAAACAAGACGAATACAGAATAAGACCCAATCAAGAATTAATAGCTTTAGGATTAGGCAATATGGTAGGGTCTTTTTTTAAGGCATACCCAACTACTTCTAGTTTTTCACGTTCTGCAATTAATCAAGAAAGTGGGGCAAGAACAGGTATGGCTGCTTTAATATCAGTTGTAATGGTTATCTTAACGTTGTTATTTTTAACACCTTTATTTTATCATTTGCCAAAAACAGTATTGGCAGCCATTATTATAGTAGCCGTTTTTAATTTGGTAAATATTAAAGAAGCTGCTTTTTTATGGAAAGCAAATCATTTAGATTTTTGGTTGATGTTAGCTACCTTTATTGGTACGTTATTATTAGGGATTGAATTTGGTATTATTGTTGGAGTAGGGTTGTCTTTAATTGTACTAATCTTTAAAACATCTAGACCTTATGTAACAGAATTGGGTAAAGTGCCAAATTCTAATTTTTACAGAAATAAAAATCGTTTTGATGAAGTAATTATAGACGAAGATATTTTAATTTTTAGGTTTGATGCTCAAATATTTTATGCCAACTCAAATTATTTTAGAGATAATTTAGATGAAATGGCTGCAAAAAAAGGAAAGGCATTAAAGTTGATAGTAATAGATGCAGAGAGCATTAACAGAGTAGATAGTACTGGTGTAGAAATGTTAAAAGAACGAATTAAATTTTATCAGAAAAAAGATATAATGTTCTATTTTGCAGGTGTTAAGGGTCCTGTACGAGACGATTTATTTAGAAGTGGTATTCTACAAATTATAGGAATTAATAATTTTTTTATGCGGGCCAATGAAGCCGTAAAGTTTTACAAAACAGGAGATAGAGAACATCAAGAAAAATATGCCAAATACATACATCAAGCATATAAATAATATATTTTAATAGGGTTTAAAAAGAACCTAAACATCCTACAAGGTTTTAAAAACCTTGTAGGTATTAAAAAAGTAAATAAAAATGATCATAGAACAAATTTATACAGGTTGTTTAGCTCAAGGAGCTTATTACATAGAAAGTAATGGCGAAGTTGCTATTATAGATCCGTTAAGAGAAGTACAAGATTATATAGATAGCGCAGCTAAAAATAATGCAAAAATTAAATATATTTTCGAAACGCATTTTCATGCAGATTTTGTGAGCGGACATGTTACGCTGGCAGAAAAAACGGGTGCTCAAATAGTATTTGGGCCAACGGCAAAAACAAATTTTGACGCTATTATAGCAGAAGATAATCAGATTTTTAAAGTAGGTGATATTACCATTACTGTTTTACACACTCCTGGTCATACCTTGGAAAGTGCATGTTATTTGTTAAAAGATGAAAACGGAAAAGACCACGCACTTTTTAGTGGAGATACGTTGTTTTTGGGAGATGTTGGTCGCCCAGATTTAGCACAAAAAGGAGACATCACAGAAAAAGATTTAGCAGGTTTTTTATTTGATAGTTTACGTAATAAAGTAATGACATTGGCAGATGATGTTATAGTGTACCCTGCACACGGAGCAGGTTCTGCCTGTGGTAAAAATTTAAGTTCAGATACTGTGGGTACTATTGGCAATCAAAAAGAAACCAATTATGCCTTAAGAGCAGATATGACCAAAGACGAGTTTGTAAAAGAAGTTACAGATGGTTTATTGCCTCCGCCAGCATATTTTCCGTTAAATGTAAAATTGAATAAAGAAGGATATCAAAATATAGATACAGTTATAGAAAATAGTGCAAAACCATTGTCTGTAGAAGCGTTTATAATTCATGCAAATGAAACTGGCGCATTAATTTTAGATGTTCGTCATGAATCAGAATTTGTAAAAGGGTTTATACCGCAATCTATTTTTATTGGTTTAGGCGGTACTTTTGCACCTTGGGTTGGTGCATTGATAAAAGATATTAAACAACCTATTTTATTGGTAACGCCAGAAGGCGAAGAAGAAGGAACAATAATACGTTTGTCTAGAGTTGGGTTTGATAATGTTTTAGGATATTTAGAAGGTAGTTTTGATGCTTGGAAAAAAGCGGGGAAAGAAATAGATACTTTAACATCTGTTTCTGTAGCTGTTTTAGAGGAAAAAATAAAAGAAAATGTACCTGTTTTTGATGTTAGAAAACCAGGTGAACATGCAAGTGAACATGTTGTAGTTGCAAAAAGTACCCCGTTAGATTTCTTAAACAACCATATTTCTGAGTTTCCTAAAGAGGGCGATTTTTATGTGTATTGTGGTGGTGGTTATCGTTCTGTAATTGCTGCATCTATTTTAAAAGCTAGAGGTATTCATAATGTAATAGATGTTAAAGGTGGTTATGCTGCCATACGAAATTCTAATATTGAAAGAACTGCAGCAGTTTGTCCATCAACTTTAAAATAGTATAAATGAAAAAAATAGTTCCATTATTGTTTTTAAGTTTCTTTTTTTTTAATTGTAGCACACAAGAAGACCTTAAGTCTATTTCTACCAAAGAATTAAAGGGATTAATAGAAAAAGAAAATATTCAATTATTAGATGTTAGAACACCTAAAGAAGTAAAACGTGGTTTTATAGAAACAGCAAAATTTGTGAATTTATTTGATGCTGATTTTCTTACAAAAGCTTCTGGTTCTTTAGATAAAAATAAACCTGTTTACATTTATTGTAGAAGTGGTAGAAGAAGTGCTAAAGCATCTAAAATACTTAAAGAAAAGGGGTTTAAAGTAGTAAATGTTTTAGGTGGATATAACCAATGGAGAAAGGAAAATTAGGAATATAAATACATATAATAGAGAGAACAAGAGTCTTAAAAGAAGGGTTTTGTTCTCTCTTTTTTTGTACTTTAGTTTTATAAAAACAAACACGATTGAAAATTTATAAATTAGCTTTAATAACACTCTTTTTATTTTTAGTATCAAGTTTAAATGCTCAGTATTCTGCTGATTTTTTAAGATATAGTAAACTGTATCCAGAAGCAGCAAGAGTTCGTTTACAGCAAGAAACTACTATTACGATAGCAGTTGTAAATGATAGTTTACAAATTAATCAAGAATTTACAGAACAAGATTTGTATTTAACCGATGCTGCAAACTATAATTCTAAAAACACTTTAAATTTCTCTACATTTTTTGAGTTAACTAAAATAGAAGCTTCTTCTTTTTCTTATGAAAATAATGAATATGTAGAAAATAAAGTAGAAAAGTTTACAGAGAAGGATGAATTAAATCAGTCTTTTCATGATGATTCAAAGTTGTTAAATTATGTGTATTCTAATTTAGAAAAAGGGTCTAAATCTACCTTAAAATATGCTCAGAAAATTAAAAATCCTCGTTTTTTAATACCTTTTTACTTTGGTGATTATTTTCCTGTCAAACAAAATAAAGTTACCATTATTGCGGATGCAAACGTGCATTTAGAATTTAAAAAATTTAATATTTCTGATGATGAAATAAAATTTACTAAAGAAAAAAAAGGAAAACAGTTCGTTTATACTTGGGCGCTAAACAACCAAGCAGCATATGAGTATGAGGCAGATACACCAAGTTATAAAACCATTTTACCACACATTGTGCCTATTATTACTTCTTATAAAACCAATAATGGAATTATAAAGTTATTAGGCGAAGTTTCCGATTTATACAACTGGTATTATTCTTTGGTAAAAAATGTAAATACGGAAGCTCCAAGTCAAGATTTGGTAGACTTGGTTACTAAAATTACTGCAAATAAAAAAACAGATTTAGAAAAGGTAAAAGCCATTTATTATTGGACACAACAAAACATAAAATATATTGCTTTTGAGTATGCTTTGGGAGGTTTTATACCAAGAGAATCGAATGAAGTTTTTAGAAAGAAATATGGCGATTGCAAAGACAATTCTAGTATTTTATACAGCATGTTAGCAATTGCAGGTGTAAAAGGAAACTTAACATGGATTGGTACAAGAAGTATTCCCTATACCTACAAAGAGGTTCCGACGCCAGTGGTAGATAATCACATGATTCTTTCTTATGAGAACAACGGAAAAACGTATTATTTAGATGCAACAGGTCGATATATAAAATTTGGAATGCCAACGTCTTTTATTCAAGGAAAAGAAGCATTGGTTGGTTATGGAACAGCTTTTAAGATTAAAAAAGTGCCAATTGTAGCTGCTAAAGAAAATGCTATTATAGATGTAACCAATATAAAAATTGAAAACGGCAGGGTTATTGGTTCTTCAAAAACAACACTTTCTGGGTATCCAAAAATTGATATTTTTAATAGTTTAGAAACCGGGAATTCAGAAGCTAAATTAAAAACATTCTATAACACTGTGTTTCAAAAAGGAAACAATACCTTTTTAATCAGCAATTTTAAAGAAACCAATAAATATAATTACGACGATGATTTTATAGTGAATTATGATTTTGAAATTAAAAATTATGCCAAAAATTTGGGAAATGAAATTTACATCAACCTAAATTTAAATAAAGAAATCTCATTCTATAAGACAGATAAAAAGCGTAAAAACCCTATAGAATATGATTATAAAAGATATTATAGCTATAGGACTAAATTAGAAATTCCGAAAGGTTATAGTATCGATTATGTGCCTGAAGCCGTAAAAGTTTCTAATGATTTATTAACTTGTGAAATTAGCTATCAAGTAAAAGAAAATGAAGTAATTTATAAGCTAGAAATTGAATTAAACTTCTTAGTGTTATCAACAGAACAACAAAAAGAAGTAAATAAAGAGATTAAAAAAATTGAAAGCAATTATAAAGAAATTGTAGTTTTAAAAAAAGAATAAAACGAAACCTGATTGGTAACTAAGTTTCAGTAAAATCACGTTTTGTCATTCTGAATTTATTTTAGAATCTCAGATAAGTACTTCTTATTTTCTGCCCCATAAATAAATTATGGGAGACAATTAAGAGGTGATGTTAAAACCGAAAAAAAGAATTATGAAGATTAAAATAAACTTATTAATAGCCTTATTATTTATTGTTCAGATAGCAGTAGCGCAGGAAGCACCTTACTTTAAAAGTTATGATTGGGAAGCAACTCCTAATTATAAAATAGACGAAGGAAACACAGAAGATATGATTGCTGTTAAAGAAAAAACAGTAACGGAGTTTTATTTTCAAGGTGAAGATTTGGTAGAATTCTATTTAGAACACAAAGTTTTATGGCTAAATTCTGATGATGCAATCGAAGAATATAACAAAATCTATTTGCCATTTTCATCGGAGGCAGAATTGCAAGTAAACAAAGCAAGGGTAATTACTCCGGATGGGAAATTAATTGACTTAGATCAATCTAAAATACTAACGGCAGAAGATGAAGAAACAGGTAATACTTACAAATATTTCGCTTTAGAAGGAATTACAAAAGGAAGTTTTATAGAGTATATGTATGTGGTAAAAAGACGCCCAAGTTATACGGGTAAAAAATTCTATATTCAAGATGCTTACAATAAAGATAAAGTAGAGTTCGATTTGTTTTCTCCAAGTAATTTATTGTTTAAATTTAAGAGCTATAATAATTTACCAAATGTACAAAGAGACACTCTAAGTGCAGAAAAAAATCACTATAAATTACATGTTGATAAGGTTCAAAAATTAGAAAATGAATACCAAGCACCTTATAACGCTTCAAGAGGTTTTATTGTTTATAAAATAGGTAAAAATATCGATAATATGGATGTTGATATTATTTCTTATAGCAATATAGCTAAGAATTTATACACGTCTTATTATCCAGAATATTCAGAGAAAACAAAGGGTTTATTAAACATTTTTATAAAAGAATTAGCGTTGCCTAAGAATGCAGATGAAGAAAGTATTATAAGAAAATTAGATTTTTATATAAAATCAACCGTATACTCTCAAGATACTTATAACGAAGACTTAGAAGATTTAGACCTTATTTTAAAGACACAAGTTGCTAATGAAACCGGAGTTATAAAACTATACATTGCTGTTTTAAGAACTTTAAATATAACACATGAATTAGTACTTACAACCGATAGAAATGAAACAAAGTTTGATCCTGAGTTTGAAGCAACTAATTTTTTAACCGAATTTTTACTGTATTTTCCTGCGTCTAAAAAATATTTATCTCCAAATGCATCCGGAACAAGATATGGTTTTCCGTTGCCTTATGTAACAGATAATTACGGACTATTTTTAAAGGAAGGGGTTGTTGGAGATCAGAAAACTGTTACAGGAAGAATTGCATATATAGAACCTGTAAAAGTAGAAAAGGTTTTAGATATTATGAATGTAACGATCGATTTTAATAAAGAAAACTTAACCGAAAACACCGTTCATTTAGACAGAGCTTTCAGCGGATATTACGCAATGAACATACAGCCTTTTATGCATTTAATTCAGGGTGAAGATGCTAGAAATGATTTGGTAGATAGTTTTGTAGAAAGCATGACGTACGAGTTTGAAGTACTAAATAGAGAGTTAATAAACGCAGATGCAGAACTGTTTGGCGTAAAACCTTTACAAATTAAAGTAGATTTTACTACGGAAGGTTTTGTAGAAAAAGCAGGAAGAAAGTATTTATTTAAGTTGGGTGATTTAATTGGACAACAAATAGAGTTGTATCAAGAAAAAGAAAGAGTTTTGCCTTTAGAAGGGCAATTTCATAGAGGTTATCAAAGAAGCTTAACACTTCATATTCCTAAAGGATATAAAATCACCAATTTAGACGATATTAATATTAACAACTCGTATGTAAAAGACGGAAAAGAATTGTTCTTTTTTAAATCTTCTTATCAATTAAAAGGAAACACTTTAACAGTAGCTGCCAACGAATATTACAAAGAAAATATTATTGAAGTTTCTATGTACGAAGAGTACAGAACTGTAATTAATAGTGCTGCAGACTTTAATAAAATAGTATTGTTATTAGAGGCCGAATAATAGATTTATAAGATTTAAAAAAGGTTATTTTTTGTAATATTTTTATATCTCATAATTTTGTTACTAATATGAAGTCGTTTTAATTCTCTATGGGTGTCTTTTAAATTTAGTTAGATTTTCAATTAAAAAAATAAGAATAAACACCTTTGTATTGCTTACGATTGTTGCTTTGTATTTGCTAAAGTACGTTTTAACAAGGTTGTATAAATAGGTTTGTTTCCTAGTAACATTGTAAATACAGATGCGGTAACTGTAGTGATTATTAAAGGTAATATTAACTCATAGTTAGATGTCATTTCTATGGCTAGAGCTAGGCCTGTTAGAGGAGCTCTAACGGTTGCCGAAAAAATACCAGCCATTCCTGCAATGGCAAATACCCCAGGATGAGAAATTAAATCAGGAAATAATTGTTGCATACTAATACCAAACAGCACGCCTAATATTACACCTAGTGTTAACATGGGTAAGAAGATACCTCCAGGCACACCTGCACTATAACTAAAAAAAGATAAGAGTAGTCTTACTGTAAATAAAAATACTAAAAATAATAAGGTAAACGAATTGTCTAATACTTTTGTGATGGTTTCATATCCACCACCAATCATATCTGGAGAGAAAATACCGATAATACCGATAATAGATCCCACAAAAACTCCTGTATAAAGGATGGGTAATTTATTTGAAAATTGAAAAAAATTTAAAGATAGAATAAGTACTTTGTTGTAAATTAAACCAATAATACTACAGACCAAACCTAAAATAATAAATAACCATAAACTATAAATATTAGGACTAGGGAACACCATCATTTGTATAATGGGTTTAGATTCTACTAAAACACGTACTATAAAATCGGCTGAACCAGCACCAATCATAATGGCGGCTACAGAATAAAAGTTAAATTTAAAATGGCCATGCATTTCTTCTATAACAAAAATAATACCCGCAAAAGGAGCGTTAAAAGCACTAGCAAGTCCTGCCGCAGCTCCGGCAGAAATTAACGGATTATTTTCAATATTGGTTTCGCCAAAAGTATCTTTAACCATTTTACCAATATTAGCGCCTAATTGAATTGTTGGGCCTTCTCTCCCTAACAATAATCCACTTCCTAAAGAAAACAAGGAGGCGATAAATTTTATTGGAATTACCCTTTTCCAACGCATTGGGCGCAAGCCATCTAAAGCACCTTCTATTTCTTGTACACCACTTCCTGAGGCTTCTGGAGCAAATCTTCTAACCAAAAATAAAGCGATGCTAATTCCTGTAACAGCAAATAAAATAGGCCATACCCAACTTAGTAGATTGCTCGTTTCTACATTTTTAAATAAGCTTTCTCTAAAGCTTTCAATGTAACTTAGACTAAGCCTAAACAAACCAGCAATAAGGCCTACAAGAGTTCCAATTAACAAAGCATAAAATAACAGCTTAAAATTTTTTGTATTCTCATCAGTAGATCGTAGATGTATATTATGAGAAGTATTAAACGGTATCATAAATTAATTAATTATTTTTTTTGATTGAAGTGTTATAAACGTCACTTAAAAAGTAAGATGCCACTTATTATTTTAAAAGTAGAAATCGTTGAACCAAATATTTCAAGTATAAATTTTATTTGTAGTAAAATTACTAAAAAATGGAATTACAACTCTTTTTTTACGGATTTACTTTTGTTTGTTTTATGAATGATTTAAAGGGATGAGCATAAAATAGAAATTAGGAAATTAAAGTAGTTATTGCATAAAGGATAACTTAAGGGGTTTTATAAAGTAAAAAATCCCAAGCAAAGCTTGAGATTTTAAAAGGTAATTTTATTAAATAAACAAACGGTTTATCCTAAATATGTTTTTAAAAGATGAGTTTTAGATTGATGTTGTAAGCGTCTAATAGCTTTTTGTTTTACTTGGCGGACTCTTTCTCTAGATAAGTCAAATATTTCACCAATTTCAGTTAAGCTACAAGGACCAGGTAAATTAATACCATAAAACATTTTTATCACTTTTGCTTCTTTGGTAGAAAGCGTGTCTAAAGCCCTATTTATTTCAATCGATAAAGATTGCGTCATTAAGTTTTTGTCTGGTCTTGGCGAATCATCCGATTGCATTAGGTTGTATAGATTAGAATCTTCACCCTCTTTAAATGGAGCATCCATAGAAACGTGTTTTCCAGAATTTTTTAAAGACTGTGCTACTTCAGTTTCCGTCATATCTAACTGTTTTGCAATTTCTTTATTGGTAGGCATGCGTTGTTCGTCTTGTTCTAAACGAGCGTATATTTTTCGTATTTTATTAATGCTGCCAATTTTATTTAAAGGCAAACGTACAATACGAGATTGTTCTGCCAAAGCAGACATTATAGATTGACGAATCCACCAAACGGCGTAAGAAATAAATTTAAAACCTCTTGTTTCATCAAAACGTTTTGCTGCTTTTACAAGTCCTAAATTCCCTTCATTGATTAAGTCTGATAGCTTTAAACCCTGACCTTGGTATTGTTTTGCAACAGAAACTACAAATCTTAAATTTGCTTTTACAAGTTTGTCTAGTGCTCTGTTGTCTCCTTTTTTTATTTTCAAAGCTAGCTCTACTTCTTCATCAGCAGTAATAAGCCCAATTTTACTAATTTCTTGAAAATATTTTTCTAAAGATTTGGCGTCACGATTGGTTACTTGTTTTACAATTTTAAGTTGTCTCATATGTTTATTTGGGGTTTTTAAAATTTAAATGAAAGTACTAAGCTATTAAAAGAACAGTATTCTTTTAATAGTATTGGAAAGTGGTAATCTGAAAGAAAAAAAACTAGAAAGCAGGAAGAATAAAGTAGCTTAATCGATGTGTATCAATTGAATAATTTCTTGTATTTTTTGTTTTGAAAAGAGAAGTATTTTTCATAAGATTTTAATATACAACAAAACGAGCTATTTTCCAAAGAAAATGCTCGTTTTGTTTGTTTTTTGATCAATTTTAATCAAAAATTATTAAAAAATGATGGTTTTAATCAAAAACCTCGATATATGGATAAGAGAATAAATCCTTGGTTATCGCCCTGCGATTAAAACTTTAAGGTAACGCCAACTAAGAAATTTCTAGTTGCTTGCGGATAATAACCTGCGCCATCTACCGTAGTAATTTGGTTTGGGTCAGACCAATCATCATCATACGTATAATAATAACCTCTGTCTACATATTCGGTATTAAAAATATTATTTACCAAAGCAGAAAATACAATCGATTTAAAAACTTTGTTTGGTGTTATTTGATACACAATATTAAAATCAGACGTAAAATAATCGTTTAAAACATCGTTATCAGAAATAGCACTTCCAAAATTACTCATATATTGTTTGCCAACAAATTTAGATAAGAAAGAGAACTGTAAATTGTCTATTGGTTTAAAAATAAACATGTTTCCTGCAATAATATCCGGAGAAAAAGACAAATCGGTGTTTCCTAATGCTTGCGGAGTTGGGTTTCCATCTCTTGTTATAAAAAAGTCTCTGTTTTTATTAGAGCTAAAAGCTACATTCGGTTTTATAGAAAACTGATCTGAAACCCTAATATCTGCATCAATTTCTAAACCTAAACGATAACTGTCTCCAGAAGTTGCTCTTACAGGCGCGCCAACATCATCTAAAGCACCAGTTAATACCAACTGGTTTTTATAATTCATATAATAAATGTTGGAGTTTAATTTAAAGTTCTCCGACTTAAACCTCCAACCAAATTCTAAATCATTTAAAGTTTCGTGTGTGGTAACGCCAGCTTCAAAATCATTTCTGTTTGGCTCTCTGTTTGCAACAGCAAAAGAAGTATATAAATTATTATCGTTGTTAATTTTATAGGTTAAACCAACCTTCGGGTTAAAGAAATTAAAATTTGCATCTACATCAATTGGCACAATGTCAGAGGTAATTCCGCCTGTTTTATAATTCACAAAACGACCTTGAACATCTGCATAACCAGATAATTTTTCATTAATATCAAAAGTTGCTTTTGCAAAGATTGAAAAATCTGTTTTCTTAGCATCAGAAAAATAATATTGATCTCTAATGTTTACATTTTCTGCTAAATCTTCTCCCCAAATAACCTCACCAAAATGATCTCCAGAATAATTAGAATACGAAATTCCAGAAATTAAATTCAGTTTATCAGTTTTGTAATTCGTATTAAAATTTACAACATAAAAATCGTTCTCTAACCAACGTCTTACAATCACATCAGAACCATCTACAATTAAATTTCCAAAATCAGCAGCATCTTCTTCCGTTTTATATTGCTCAAAAAATCCAGCACCTTTTGTGTAGTTCAACGCTAAATTAGTAGACCAGTTTTCGTTTAATTTTTCATTCCAATGTAATTGGTAATGGTTTTGGTCATAATCATCTACTTCATTGTCATACGTATAAGGATTCTGTCTTCTGTCTTCCTTTAGTTGATCTGCCGTTAAACCTTCCCAAGCTTGGTACGTAAGTTCTTTTCCACCAAAAGTAACTGCTTTTATCAATGTGTTCTCATCGGTATAACTACCTTGTAAATAGTACGATTTTATATCAGAGCTTGCTCTATCTACATAACCATCAGAATAAATATTAGACAAGCGACCTGCAATTTCTATGTGGTCGTTAATTTTACCCGTTGTAAATTTTACCGTATGCTTTCTAGTTCCGTAAGAACCAAAAGAGTTGGATATTTCTCCACCAGCTTCCTCAGAAACAGCATCTGTTAAAATATTTAAACTCGCACCAAAAGCACCAGAACCATTGGTTGATGTTCCAACACCACGTTGCAATTGTAAATTTTCTGTAGAAGAAGCAAAATCTCCTAAATTCACCCAAAAAGAACCATGACTTTCAGCATCATTATACGGGATTCCGTTTACGGTAACATTAATTCTTTCTCCGTTAGAACCACGCACGCTCATGTATGTATAACCAACACCTGCACCAGCATCTGATGATGAAACCACAGAAGGCATATAATTAAGCAGAATAGGAATATCCTGACCTAAATTACGGGTTGCAATTTCCTTTTTAGAAAGATTAGAAAATGTTACTGGCACATCAGCATTTACACGAACAGCAGAAACCAATACTTCTTCTAATACCGTAGCATTTGGTGTTAAAGTAAACTCAATTTCATTGTTTTTGTCTAAAGAAATTTCTTTAGAAACCGTATTGTAACCAATAAACGAAACCTGAATTGTATAAGTTCCTTTTGCTAAGTTTAAACTAAACTTTCCATCAAAATAGGTAGAAGTCCCTTTGTTGTTTTCTTTCACCAAAACAGTAGCTCCAGGCAAAGATTCATTGTTTTCGTCTACTACTTTTCCTTTTAAAGTAAGCGACTGGGCGTTTGCAAATATACCTGCAAACAAGAATAAAAAAAATGTGATTTTTTTCATTTTAAAATAATTTAAAACGAATAAAAAGAGGTAATTATTCTTGTGATTTATGTTGAATAATTAGTGTTTACCATTTATGTAAAATAAGAACAAAATAATTTTCAGTTAAATTGTTTTACGCTACATAATGATATGTTATGCAAAATGGCGATTATCGCCTCCCTAAACAGCATTATCTGTTCTAGGTTCATTGGGTATGATCTCAGCCTTAAAAAGTTGAAAGTTTATATCGTTAAAAGTATAAAAAGTCTGTTGAGACTGAAAACTGATAACTGAAACTGCCAACTAAAAAGCACCCCTTTATGAGAACGCTGCAAAATTACCTCAGTTTTTTGACATAAAGAATAACAAAAGCATTTTTTTTTGAAGCTATTTCCTGCTTTTCGCTATATCTTTTTTTGTGAAAAACAAAAAAAGGATGCCGCTGCAATCAGGGCTAAGCCTCTTTGCTTATTTTTGACATTTCCTAAATGAAATTGATTTTGTAATTTGCACTATTATATTACGACTGCTAGAATTTAAAATAAACTTTTGATCAATTTAAAACATTCTAAAACTGCTATTCTTATCTTTTCGCTTTCTCAAGAAGCCGAAAATTTACGTAAGCCTTTCCTTCAAAAAAAGGATACGGCTAGCAAACTGAATGCTTTAATTAAAGAAAAAGTTAGTTCTTTAGGCGTAGACTATTTTCATTATACAGAGAAAGACCAAAAAGGAAATAATTTTGGAGAACGTTATGTAAATACCGTTTCAGACATTTTTAAAAAAGGGTATAATAATGTTATAACAGTTGGTAACGATACTTTAGGTTTAGAAAAAAAGCATCTTCGTGCTGCCATAGAATCCGTAGAAAACAATCAAATACCTGTTGGACCTTCTTACGATGGTGGTTTTTATCTTTTGGGTATACGTAAAGATCAATTTAAAGCCTCAGAATTTCTTTCACTTCCTTGGGAATCATCAACATTATATAAAGAATTAAAAACGCTTTTATCAGCAAAAGAAATAGCAACTGCTACACTTCCTTATTTATACGATTTAGATGAAGAATTAGATATTTCTAAAAACATTGCGTCACTTTCTTTTCTAAAAATAAAAGCACTTAAATTATTACAAAATCTACAAGTAGTAATTTTAAAAGTAAGCAAATACATTCTTCAACAATTTAAAGAAGCTTCTTTAAATCATCTATACAATAAAGGACCTCCATTGGTTTGTAATTAATTATAAGTACAATTTTCTGTAAAAACAGGACTTATTATTTCACATACATTTTAACTCAAATTAATGAAGAATTTATTTTTCGGGTTACTTGCGCTATTTACTATTAGCCTAAGTGCTCAAGAAGATCTTGTGGTTTATGCCATAGATTATAATACTAAAGCACCAATTAAAAATATAACTGTTACGCTTGTGAATGATCAGCAAGGTTATGAAGCAAAAAAGACCACAAACGAAGTAGGTAAAGCTTCTTTTAATTCCATTGGCGCTGCAAACGGTTATCAAGTTATTTTTGATGGAAACAAAACATACGGAACCACTATTTCCGATATGATAAATGTTCGTCCAAATGAAGAATCGGTAGTAAAATTGTTATTGTTTCCTGCTTCATTTCAGCAAGAAACGTTAAACGAAGTTGTTGTTACTGCTTTAGGAATTAAAAGAGAAAAACAATCTTTAGTTTCTTCCGTAACTACTATAAAACCTGCGGCTCTTACAGAAGTTACGCTTACGAACGTGGTAAATAGCCTTGCAGGACAAGTTGCTGGTGTAAAAGTTACCAATGGTTCTTCTGGTGTAGGATCTTCTTCTCGTATTGTTATTCGTGGAGAGAACTCTTTAAGCAGCTCCAATCAACCTTTATTTGTAGTTGATGGTGTACCTATTAGTAATGAGCAAATTACAAGTGATTTAGTAAACGATGGTTCGTTACAAGAAGTAGATTATGGTAATGGAGCATCTGAAATTAGTCCGGATGATATTGCTTCTATCTCTATTTTAAAAGGAGCTGGTTCTGCTGCTTTATATGGTGCAAGAGCTGCTAACGGAGTGGTATTAATTACGACCAAAAGAGGTGAAAAGAAAAAAGGTTTGGGTATTAGCATTAATAGCTCTTTAACCATAGAAACTTTATTAACCTTACCAGATTATCAAAATGTATATGGTGGCGGTTCTAATGGTGAATATTCTTTTCAAAATGGTGCTGGAGCTGGTGTTAACGATGGTGGTTTAAGTAGTTATGGTCCACGTTTAGATCAAGGTTTTTTAATCAATCAATTTGATAGTCCATCTATAGATATTAATGGAAATACAGTTCGTGCTGGAGACGTTATTGCAAGAACACAAGCAGACGGAACTTTAACACCAATTACACCAACAGCTTGGGTTTCTAACCCTAATAATGTGCGTAATTTTTTTAAAACCGGAATTACGAAGCAAAATAATATTGCTATTAGCTCTTCTGGCGATAAAGGAAGTAGTAGATTTTCATATAGTAATTTAATAAACGAAGGAATTGTACCAAATACAGATTTAAAAAGAGATGGTATTTCTATAAGTTTAAACCAAGAATTACACAACAAGTTACATGTAAATGCTTTTGTTAATTATATTAATACAAGAAGTGGAAACCGTCCTAATTTAGGATACGGATACGAAAACCCTCTTTATGGTTTTAATTGGACAGGTAGACAAGCAAATGTTAATTCCTTTAAAAATTATTGGCAAGCAGGACAAGAAGGTTCTCAGCATTTTGATATTAACTACAACTGGTTAACAAACCCTTATTTAACTGTTTTTGAAAACACCAACAGTTTTAATAAAAACAGATTTTTAGGAAACGCTGCCGCTGTTTACAATATTACAGACAAATTAACTGCAACCGTACGTGCTGGTTTAGATACTTATAATGATAAGCGAGAATTTAGACGTGCTGTAAGTACCAATGCAAATCTAGAAGGTTCTTATAGAGAAGATAATGTGTTTTTTAAAGAATTAAACACAGATGTATTAATCTCTTATGATGATGTAATTAATGAAAATTGGAAATACAATGTAAGTGCAGGTGCTAATCGTTTTGATCAAGAAATAGAATACAGTTATACTTTAGCGCCTCAACTAGCTATTCCAGATATTTTTACACTTGCAAACTCCAAAGCTGCTTTGGTTGCAGAAAGTAATACGTTTACTAAAAGAATAAATAGTGTATATGCAACTGGTAATTTAAACTATAAAGATGCTCTTTATTTTGATGTTTCTTATAGAAATGATTGGAGTAGTACCTTACCTGCCAATAACAATTCTTTTGGATATTATTCTGCCGGCGTAAGTGCTGTAATTAGTAAATTAGTGACATTACCTGAAGCAATCTCTTTCTTAAAATTTCGTTTTAGTGGTGCAAGTGTTGGTAATGATACAGATCCTTATCAAAACAACCAGAACTATTTATTAAATCAAAATTACGGAACCAATTTTCGTGTAACCAATGAGAATGTACTAAAGAATTCCAATTTAAAACCAGAAAGATTAAATGCTTTAGAAACGGGTATTGAAGCTTGGTTTTTAAACAATCGTTTACAAGTAGATCTTTCTGCCTATCAAAATACGAGTGTAGATCAAATTATATCTAGTCCTATTTCTCAAGCAAGTGGTTTTGGTAATTTTAATATAAATGGTGGTGAAGTTCGTACGAGAGGTTTAGAAATTTTATTGAGTAGTATTCTAATTAAAAATAAAGATTTTAAATGGGAAAGTTCTGTAAATTTCTCTACTTCTAGAAGTATTGTTACAGAATTACCAGAAGGAGTAGAGCAATTTGTAACAGGTTCTGCAGATGTGTTTTCTGGTTCTGGCGGTTCTAATAGTGTTTTTTATATTGCCCAAGAAGGTGGTAGGGTTGGAGATATGTTTGGTACTGGTTTTGTAGAAATTGATGGAGAAATTCTTCACAATGCTAATGGTCTACCTGTACAAGATCCTAATTTACGTTTATTAGGAAATTATAATCCAGATTTTCAAATAGGTTTTAATAATAACTTTACCTATAAAAATATAAACTTATCCTTTTTATTCGATTGGAGACAAGGTGGAACAATCGTTTCAAGAACGAAAGCTTTAGGAAGTACTTCTGGTGTATTAAAAGAAACTTTAAACGGTAGAGAAACAGGTATTGTAGGTAATGGTGTGGTTAATATAGGTACAGATGCAGCACCACAATATGTTGCAAACACTACTAATGTTTCTGCACAAACATACAATAATAGCTTTTTTGATCGTGGTAATGAAGCAAGTGCATTATATGATGCTTCTTATTTAAAATTAAGACAATTAAGTATTTATTATAAGTTTAATAAAAGCTTAGTCAATAGAATTGGTTTCCAAAAAATAAAAATTGGGTTAACAGGTAGTAATTTATTCTTATTTACAGAAAATCCTCACTTTGATCCTGAGCTAAATGCTTTACAAGGACAAAGTGTAACACAGGGTGTTGAAGATTTCTCATACCCATCTACAAGAAGTTTCGGAATTAGTATTAAAACTGAATTTTAAGAAAATGAAAAATTATAAAAATATATTTTTAGCAATCTTCGTTTTTAGTACATTTTTTACTGCGTGTACTAACGGTTTCGAAGAAATTAATACAAATAATAATAATCCAGAATCCGTTGCTCCGCAATTTTTATTAACCAATGTTCTTTCGGTTTCTTCAGACTTAAATGCATACGACCAAGGCTTTAGACAAGCTAATTATTTAGCTCAATTCTCGGCTAGTATTGAGTTTGAACGTATTGATCGTTATGAAATGGGGTCTAATAGTGGATATTGGAACGCTATTTTTGGTTTGCTTACTGACATAGAATCAATACAAAATTCAGAAACCACAAATAGTGCTTATAATGCGGTTGGTGATATTATGAAAAGTTATTTATTTTCTCAACTTACCGATTTATGGAATGATGTTCCGTATACAGCAGCTTTAGGAGCTGTTGATGGTGTTTTTTCGCCTAAATACGATACGCAAGAAAGTATTTATACAGATCCTGAAACAGGTATTTTGGCTACTTTAAAAAATGCTGCCGCAACATTAGAAAACAACAATGCTATTATTGAAGGTGATGTTTTATTTAATGGTGATTTAAGTAAATGGATAAAATTTGCCAACTCTCTACAAGTCCGTTATTTAATGCGTATTAGTAAGCGTTTAAGTGATTTTTCAGATTTGCAAGCTTTGGCAGATTCCGGTAGCATCATGCAATCTAACAATGATAATGCTGTTCTTCCTTATTTAAGTACATCACCAAATCAGTTTCCTTTATTTAATGCAGCTTCTGGTATTAATAATGAACATACCATGACGATTACTGTAGAAGAAATTTTAAAATCTTGGAACGATCCTAGAATGGCTGTTCTATATAAACCTACAAATGCAACTGCTAATACAACCGCAGAATTTCATGGTTTATTAAACGGACAATCGAATAATAGTATTGCCGCTAGTGGTGTAGACTTAAATAATATTTCTTTATTCGGAACTATTTTTAGAGATATTCCTAATGGCGTAGACGCACAATACATGCAATATTCCGAAACTCAATTTGCTTTGGCAGAAGCTGTTGCTAAAGGTTTTATTTCTGGTGATGTAAATACGTATTACCAAAACGGAATTGCAGCTAGTTTTGCTTATTATAACACAGAAATTCCTGCAGATTATTTTACAAGAACTGCTGTTGCTTTAGATGGAAGTAACGATGATATCACAAAAATTATGACTCAAAAATGGTTGAGTTTAATTTCTGTAGGTCATGAAGCTTGGTTTAATATTCGTAGAACAGGAATCCCTAATTTAGTAGCTGGTCCAGATAATTTTAATCAAGATCGTTATCCGGTTCGTTATTTGTATCCAGAGTCTGAGCAAGCTTCTAACAACGCTAATTATAAAGAAGCTGCAGAAAGGATTGGTGGAGACAATATTAATAGTAAAGGTTGGTGGGAGAAAGATTAATTTTTAAATCTTTAAATTAAAAATAAAGAGAGTTAAACCCATAATTTATACTTTAAAAATGTTTGTTTACAATTGAAATATAAAACATCTTATATAATGACAAATTACATGAAAACGATATACACATTTATATTCCTTTTGTTGGTTTCTGCCTTTGCAGAAGCACAACAAAAACCGATACATTTAATTATTGATGCAGACACCGCAAATGAAGTAGATGATCTTTTTGCGCTGGTACGTGCTATAGATGAACCTGCACTTCATCTTTTAGGTATTACTTCTGCACAGTTTCATACATCGCCACAAGCAACAGAAAATACGGTTGGTGAAAGTCAGGCTATTAATGAGCAAATAATTAAAGTGATGCACCGCCCAGAAATTAAATTGCCTTTAGGTAGTAATGTTCCGTTAGCGTCTATGACAACACCTTCTCCTTCGGAAGCTTCTAAATTTATTATTGAAAAAGCACACGAAATGAAAGATAACGAAAAATTAGATTTGGTTATTTTAGGTTCTTGTACCAATGTTGCTTCGGCAATTTTAGAAGATCCTTCTATCATTTCTAAAATCCGTGTAAATTATCTTGGTTTTTGGCACACGGTAAAAACGAATACGTATAACAAAAAAGAGTTCAATTCGGGTAATGATCCACTTGCAGTGGATGTTCTTTTAAATACGGTTGATTTAGAGTTTAATGTAATGACGGCAACTACTTCTCAGCATTTAGTTTTTAAAAAGAAAACGATAGATAAACAGTTAAAAGGAAAAGGCGGCATTAAAGACATCTTAGTAAATCGTTGGGATACATACAATCGTTGGTGGACAAAAAAAGATCCTAAAAAGAAAAAATGGGTAATGTGGGATGTTGCTCTTATTGAGGCTTTAATAAACCCTGAATATGCAACGATAACGCCTTTACAAACCCCAAAAGAAAACACAAAACGAACTATTGGTGTGTACACCGATTTAGATCAAAAAGCAATGGAAAAGGCTTTTTGGAAACACCTTAATAAATTGTAATATGAAGTATATTGATATACATACAGATTTAAAAGTCATCAAAGAATTTCTATTAGAAATCAATTTTTTAAAGGAGTCTGAAGAAATTTTATCCGTAGAAAAACCAGGAGAAGGAAATATGAATGTGGTGTTGCGTGTAAAAACCAATCAGCGTTCTTTTATTGTAAAACAATCGCGTCCTTTTGTACAGAAATATCAAGATATTCCTGCACCAGAAGATAGAATTGATGTAGAATATCAATTTTATAAAGCTATTGAAAGTCCTGTTGTAACGTCTCATATTCCTGAAGTTCTTGCTTATGACGCTAAAAATTATGTATTGATTTTAGAGGATTTAGGGAATTGTGAAGACATGAGTTTTGTTTATAAAAATCGTGCTATAGAAACGGAATCAATTCAACTTTTGGTAGATATTCTTTCTAATATTCATAAAAGTGATGTTTCTGAGACGTATCCAGAAAACAAAGAATTACGTGTGTTAAATCATCAACATATATTTGTTTTGCCTTTTGCTGTTGATAATGGTTTTTCTTTAGATACTATTCAAGATGGATTAGAAGCAGTGTCACAAGCTTATAAAAAGGATGAAAAATTAAAAGAACAAATTGCTTTAGTTGGAGAACGTTATTTATCCGAAGGAACAACTTTACTACACGGAGATTATTATCCTGGTAGTTGGATGACCAAAGAAGATGAGGTATTTGTAATTGACCCAGAATTTAGTTTTAAAGGTTTTCCAGAATTCGATTTGGGAGTTATGGCGGCACATATGGTAATGGCAACCGGAAATAAACTATTAATTTCTACTGTTAAAAAAGCGTATACATTAAAGTTTGATGAACGCCTTTTCTTGCAAATAACAGGAATTGAAATTATGAGAAGGTTAATTGGTATAGCCCAACTTCCTTTAGATAGAACTTTAGAAGAAAAGAAAGAATTGCTAGAAATAGCGAGATTATTAATTGTTGATTAATCTAATCCGGGTTTTTTTCTCAATGCTTTTTTTACAGAAGTTCTTTTTTTCTTTTCTGCATTTTTTCGAACAGAAGATTTACTTGGTTTTGTAGGTCTTCTTTTTTTCGGACGAATTAAATTGACACGTAATAATTCTAAAAATCGTTTGATTGCCAAGTCTTTATTTCTATGCTGAGAACGAGATTCTTCACAAAACAAGATGAGGTTGTTGTCTTTTGTTAATTTATTGGAAAGCTTAGTTTTTAAGAGCTCTTTTTCTATCTCAGAAAGAGAAAGAGAGTTTTCTAAATCGAAAGTTAATTCAATTTTAGAGGAGGTTTTATTTACATGTTGTCCACCAGCACCAGAGCTTCTAATACCTTTAAAATTGAGTTCTTTTAGTATGTTTTCTTTGTTCATATTTTTTTATCACCTCAAGCGCAGTCGAGAGGTTTATTTAATTATGAGAAGTTAAACAGCTCTCGACTGCACTCGATCAGACGTACTTTTTTAGTACTCAAAAGGAGTACCAAAATCTATAGAATTTTGATATAAAAAATGCATGTCTACATCTTCTAATGAATCAGAAAACGAATGTAAATCATTTTTATCAGCAATAATTTTATTTATAGCTGCAGTGGCATTTTTTAAACGCGTTTCTTTATCGCCTTTTAGTAGAATATAAGGCCTGTTATTGTCTATTAAAGATTTTTCAAAAGCATTAAACATCTCTAAACGCAGTTCTGGTCTGTCCCGTAAATCATCTTCTTCCCAAGGCGTATCAATGTAAGTTAACAAATACAAATCATACTGGTTTTCGCTAGCCGCTTCGTTTAGTCTTTCATCAACAAAACCACCATAAAACTCTTCTGAGTATACTTTGGTTTCTAGTAAATCAGTATCGCAAATTAAAATTTTATCAGCTTTTTTTGCTAAAGAATTTTCTAATTTCATTTGTCCGATGGCAATAGGAAGTAAATCTTTTTTTTCGCACGTTTTACGCTCGTTATTCCATTTTTCTTGCAAGTATTCACGCGCAAATTCTGGTGCCCAAACCGTATTGTAATAACGTGCCAAATGACGAGAAAGAGTTGTTTTTCCTGAAGATTCTGGTCCGAATAAAACAACTTTTACGATGTTAATTGGGTCTTGTTTAAGTTCTTTTTCCATGCTAAATAACCTGATATTGCTATAAAAGTAAATATTAAATATTGAAAACTCGTAAAAGTAAATCCTTTATAAAAATATAGAGGAGTAGAAATGATGTCTCCAACAATCCAATAAATCCAGTTTTCTATTTTTCGTTTTGCCATTAACCACATACCCACAAAGAAAATTGCCGTTGTAACAGTGTCTACATATGCCGTCCAACTCGTCCATTTTTCGAAATAAGTATATACGGCATACACAAAAATAAGGGTTGCTATAAAAATAAAAACGCTAAGTTTCTTTTCTTTTAAAGTAGTTCTAGAAATCGGTGTTTCATGTTCTCCATCACTTTTATAAGTCCAAATGTACCAACCATAAACACTCATTATAAAGTAGTAGGCGTTGATCATCATATCACCTAAAAGTTCCCATTTTAAAAGAAGGTATACAAAAATAAGTGTACTAACCATTCCCGTTGGGAATACCCAAATTTTATTCTGTTTAGAATACCAAACCGATAAAAAACCGAATATTATAGCAACAACCTCTAAAGTAATATCTATAGTAGAATAGGTTTTGTATTGTCCGAAAAGGAAATCGATAATTTCTGACATTTTTATTTTTTTAAGTCTTTAAAAAACGCTTCATCATTTTCAAAAGCAGTACCAATAACCACTAAATCTGCACCTGCATTAAACGCATTTTCTAATTGTTTTTTAGAACGAATTCCGCCACCAACAATTAAAGGAATCGATAAATTACTTTTCACAAGAGTGATAATATTTGCGTCCACAGGCACTGTGGCTCCAGAACCGGCTTCTAGGTAAATCAATTTTTTACCAGAAAATTCGCCAGCTAAAGCGGTGTTTAAAATGAGTTCGGTGTTTTCTTGAGCAATTGGTTTTGTGTTACTTACTTTTTGGGTTGCTGTATCTTTTTGTCCGTCAATTAAAATGTAACCCGTTGGTAGAATTTCTAAAGAGGAATCCTTTAAAAAAGGGACACTTTTTATTTGTTGTTCAATTAAATACTCCGGGTTTCTGCCAGAAAGCAAGCTTAGAAACAGAATTCCGTCTGCTTTTTGTGTTATTTGTTTTACATCACCAGGAAAAAGAACAACAGGTAAATGCGTTGTTTTTTTAATTGCTGCAACCACTTTATCTGTTACGCTGTCTTTATCTGTGCTTCCACCAACAAAAATATGTGTTGTAATAGATTGGTGTACTTTTTCAAAAAAAGAAGCAATATTATTTAAATCAATTTTCTCTGGGTCGATTAAAACTGCGAGTAATTTTCTGTTTTCCTTTTTTGCTAATAAAATGTTCTTATAAATATTCACAACTGCGAAAATAAGAAATTACAAGCAGATTAATATTAAAGTGATCTGTTTTTCATGTACATACTAATTACTTATTTAAGAAGTATATTTTTTTCTAAAATCCATTGGCGTACAACCTGTTTTAGATTTAAAGAACCTTGAAAAATAAGCGTAATCAGAAAATTGAAGTGTATCTGCAATAGCAGCTAAATTATTTCCGGAATGAATAATTAATCTTTTCGATTCTAAGATAATTCTTTCAGAAATTAATTGACTTGTGGTTTTGTTCAGTGCTTTTTTTACAACTCTATTAAGATGTTTGGTGGTGATGTTTAATTGATCGGAATAAAATTTAGGTAATTTCTCTTTATAAAAATGTTGATGTATTAAGTTTTCTAGATTTTCAAGTATCATAGAATAACTAGGAGAAACGAGTTTTTCTAAATTAACATCTGCTGTGTACGCTCTTGTTAAATCTATATAAATACTATTAATAAGATTTATTATTTTTAATTCTCTTAACAAGTTTTGTTGTTGATATTCTGCATAAACTTCTTCAAACTTTAGTTTTAATACGGTCATTTTTAATGGAGACAATTCTAAGAAAGGCGGATTCTGATTCGAATAATAAAAAGGAAACGAGTGAAGGGTATGATCTAAAAACTTAATTTCGTAAAATTCTTGAGAGTGAAAAAAGATAAAACCTTCTGGTTTTGTATCAAACTGCCAAGAATGAGTTTGTCCCGGTTTTAAAAAGAAAACCTTGCCTGGGTTTACTTGATAAGAGTTAAAATCAATTTCATGTTTACCAAACCCTTCCGTAAAAAGCACACATAAATAAAAATTATGACTGTGAGGTTTGTCAATTAACTTCTTATTCAATTCCAAATGATTTGAAAAAGAATTGATATACAAATTCTTTAACGACTCGGATTCTTGAAATTGATCAATTTTTAAAACAGGTATTTTCATAATAATGTCCTAAAAGTACAAAAAATGGCGATTATACTATATGTTAATTAGAATTTTATCACCATAATTTTGTTGTCCAATTAAATTAGATGCTATGGCAAATGTAATTGATATGTTAAAATGTAAATGTCCTAATTGTAAAAAAGGGAAAATGTATAGTGAATTAGGGAATCTTCTTATGTTTAGGTCTCCTAAAATGTATACAACTTGTAGTGAGTGTCATTTTAAATTCGAGAAAGAACCAGGTTTCTTTTTTGGAGCTATGTTTGTAACTTATGCACTTGTATCAGCAGAAATGATAGCAGGTATGGTTTTATTTAAGTTTATATTAGACTTCTCTTACATAACTGTTGCGCTTTTAGCAATTACAACGATTATTTTATTGAGTACCTTTAATTTAAGACTTTCTAGATCTATTTGGATTTATATGTTTTATGATAATTAATAGAAAATTGGTTCTGTAGCGATGTTTTTAAAAATAAAATTGCTTAATTTTTTGTAATTCCACTACTTTATATTTTAATATGCATAGACACACGTAAAACCATCAAATTCTAAAAATTGAATTTTGTAAGAAGTTGTTCTATTTTTATACCTAATTTCTCCGGTTGTTTTTACATCAGAAAACTTAAAATCTTCAATATAAATGTTTTCTAAAAAACGTAGTTGTTTCTTTCCGTAGATTTTATACAAACTCTCTTTTCCTCCCCAAACAATGGTTAGTTTACGAATTAAATCATCATGGTTTGCAATGGTAACGTACTCTTTAACATGTGTGAATTTATGAGCTATTTTCAAAATTTTATCACGTTGCATTTCAATGTCAATACCCACATGTAAATCATCAGAAACAATTAAACCAGAAAAAGTAAAGGAATGTGTAATAGAAATATACTTTCCATCTTTTAAATGCGGTTTTCCAAATTCATCATAAATTAAATCAGTATCAGAATAACCCGCTTCTTTTAATAAATGACGGACACTTAAAAATCCTCTTTGATGCAAGTCAGATTTCATACTATCTAAACGAATCTGGCTTTTATCAGAAAGTAAAACGTTCTTGTTTAATTCATTAAAGGATTCATCAATTTTCCAAATGAATACTTTGGTGTTTTCGTTAATCGTTAAACTTTTGTAAAGAGGCATACTTTTTTAAAATGGATGTCGTAACTTTGCAGTTCGAAAAATTAGAATATAAATATACATAATATGAGCACTAAATTAGCTTACGTACCAAACAAAGTTAAGGATATTTCTTTAGCAGCTTGGGGAAGAAAAGAAATTTTATTGGCAGAAGCAGAAATGCCAGGATTAATGTCTTTAAGAGAAGAATATAAAAACGAGCAACCTTTAAAAGGAGCTAGAATTGCAGGTTGTCTACACATGACAATTCAAACAGCAGTTTTAATAGAAACTTTACAAGCTTTAGGTGCAGAAGTAACTTGGAGTTCTTGTAATATTTTTTCTACACAAGATCAAGCAGCAGCAGCAATTGCAGCTACAGGAACAGCAGTTTACGCTTGGAAAGGTTTAACAGAAGAAGAATTTGACTGGTGTATTGAGCAAACTTTATTCTTTGGAGAAGACAGAAAACCATTAAACTTAATTTTAGATGATGGTGGAGATTTAACTAATATGGTTTTGGATAAATATCCAGAATTAGCAGCAGGAATCAATGGTTTATCAGAAGAAACTACAACAGGAGTTCATAGATTGTACGAAAGAGTAAAAAACGGAACATTGCCAATGCCAGCAATTAACGTAAACGATTCTGTTACAAAATCTAAATTCGATAACAAATATGGTTGTAGAGAATCTGCAGTAGATGCAATTCGTAGAGCAACAGATATTATGTTAGCCGGTAAACGTGTTACTGTTTGTGGTTATGGAGATGTTGGTAAAGGAACAGCAGCTTCTTTTAAAGGAGCAGGTTCTATTGTAACAGTTACAGAAATCGATCCTATTTGTGCTTTACAAGCTGCAATGGACGGTTTTGAAGTGAAGAAATTAGAAACTGTTGTTGCAAATTCAGATATTATTATTACAACTACAGGTAACAAAGATATTATACAAGGACGTCATTTCGAAGCAATGAAAGACAAAGTTATTGTATGTAATATTGGGCACTTTGATAATGAAATTGACATGGCTTGGTTAAATAAAAACTATGGTCATACAAAAGATACTATCAAACCTCAGGTTGATAAATATAACATCAACGGTAATGATATTGTTCTTTTAGCAGAAGGACGTTTGGTAAATTTAGGATGTGCAACTGGTCACCCAAGTTTTGTAATGTCTAACTCATTTACAAACCAAACTTTAGCACAAATAGAACTTTGGAAAAACAAAGAAGCATACGGAAATGATGTGTATATGTTACCAAAACATTTAGATGAAAAAGTAGCAAAATTACACCTTGCAAAAATAGGAGTAGAGCTTACAGAATTACGCGAAGAGCAAGCATCTTATATTGGTGTAACAGTAGATGGTCCTTATAAACCAGAACACTATAGATACTAAATCTATCTGTCATTCTGAACTCGTTTCAGAATCTCATAATACACAAACCCTTTCATTAATTTGAAAGGGTTTTTCTTTTTTATGTCATTCCGAAATGAGCCTTTTTAGACGATTGAGGAATCTCATAATAACTATACTCTTTTGGGCGTTTTAACAGGCTTTCACTACTCGCTTTTTTTATGAAAAATAAAAAAGAGCTCAAACAGACCGCTCAATCCTTAACGCGGATTTTAGCATTTAAAAAATGTGTTCACTTTTATTAAAAATTAGTAAAACAATTTCAATTTTTTGATGATTATTAATTCTATAAATCAAAGAAATATATTTATTTATAACACATTTATGTAAATCTAAATACTCAGATTTTGGACAAAAATAATTATGTTTTGTAATTTTAGCTAACAATTGATTTACTTGAAATTCAAATTTCTCGACAAATTCAATTCCCCATTTATCAAAAAGTTGTTCAATTTTCGTTAAGTAAGATTTTTCGGAAGCAACAGACCAAATAATTTCCACTATTGTTGTTTAAGGGCAATAATTTTGTTTTTAACAGAAATCATAACATCTTCATGAGAAACAATATTTCCGTTTTCTAAATCATTTAATCCTTTAGCAATAGATTCTTTTTCGGAAGAAGAAAGTGAATGGTACCAATCATCATTTTTAGTTTCTTTCAATAGAAATTCACGCACTTTTTTAATTACAGAACCGTCTTGTAGTTCTATGATTTGCTGAATTAATTGATTTTTTTCTGATTGGATATTCATACTTAACAAATATAGTAAAAATAGATTTATTTCAATCTATAAGGTAAATACCTGTTTTTTAAAATTACTTTATACGTCTTTATATCTGAATTCTCAATTATCCTGTTATTCCGAAATGAGCCTTTTTTGGCGATTGAGGAATCTCATATAAAGTCCTAATCCTTTTTTCTCATTCTTTCATACCTTTACAACTTAAAATAATCACCTTGAAAAAAAAACAAGTACTATCCATCATAGCCATTATCATATTAGTAGCTGTTTTAGGTTCTGAAGAACTATTAGATGCTAAAAAAGAAAATGGTATCATAGAAAACGGTAAAATTCCTAAAGCGACTACAAACCAATATTTTCTACCAACAAGTACTACTAATCAAGTGGTGCATCATCAAAACTATTCGTTATCCTATAATGAAAAATACGAACAAGCAGAATGGGTTGCTTACGAGTTAAAAGCATCCGATTTAAGTAGTACAAATTACAAAAGACCTTATTTTGAAATTGATAATGCCGTAAAAACCAAAGCAGCAAATTGGCGTAATTATAAAAAATCGGGTTACGATAAAGGGCATTTATGTCCTGCAGCAGACAGACGTTTTTCAAAGGAAGCACATGATGAAACCTTTTTAACAAGTAATATTAGCCCGCAAGAACACAAGTTTAATGCAGGTGTTTGGAACAGATTAGAACAGAAAGTCCGTTATTGGGCAAAGAAAAACGATGGAGTTTTTGTAATAACAGGTGGCGTTTTAGAAAACAATTTAAAAACGATTGGAAGTGAAGCAGTTGCTGTGCCAAATCAATTTTATAAAGTAATCTTAGACAAAACGAATGGTAGGGTAAAAATGTTGGCTTTTTTAATGCCTCATAAAGAATCTAATTTGCCTTTATATAAATTTGTAGTTTCCGTAGATAAGATAGAAGCTATAACGGGTATCGATTTCTTTAAAGAATTAGATGATACTACCGAAAATAAGTTAGAAAGTTCTAGTAGTTATAAAAACTGGAGTTTTTGATTAAAGATTATTCAATATAAATCTGTATTAAATGATTGATTGCTAGTTTGTAAACTTTAAATAGAATTTAATCATTAAAAAAAGATAAAAAAAGAAGTTACTTTTTTGATATTTAGGTGTCTTATAAATAGGATAACAAAACAAATAAAAATGAAATATTATATAGTACTAGTACTTTTAGCAGTGTCTTTAAACACATTCTCTCAACAGGTAACAAAACAAGGTAAGGTTTACGAAGTTAAAAAAGAAAAAATATTTTTAGATAAAGCAGACGTTACGGAAGTTTTAAAAATAGAAGAAAAAGCTGCTATTTTAAAAGAGGCTACTTTAATTTCTGTAAAATTAAAGGAAGCTGAAGCAGCAAAAAAAGCACAAGAAGCAAAAGAGAAAGCAGAAAAGAAAGTAGCAAAAGAGAAAGAGGCCAAAGAAAAAGCCATAAAAAAGGAACAAAAGAAAAAAGAGAAAGCAGCTAAAAAAGTAGAAAAAGAAAAAAAATCAGCAGAAAAGGCTTTAAAAAACAAAGAAAAGTCAAAAAAGAAGTTTGTAAAAGCAGAAAGAAATCTTAAAAAAGCTACAGAAAAACGAGATAAATTAAAAAAAGCAGGAAAACTTTCACCTTTTGATGAAGCAAAATATGCTGAGAAAATTCAAAAATTAAAGATAAAATTAAATAAAGCAAAAAGTAAATTATAAGCCATTTCTATAAAGGTAATAATTGTATAAATTTAAGAACCCTTGCATTAATTTGTAAGGGTTTTCTTTATTTTAATGTTATTTTTGTGCCTTAAATTAAAATAGTACAAACAATTTTTTAATGAAAAGCTCAAAGGCAATATTTTATATGATTTTTAGTGTCATTGCGTTTTCACTAATGAATACAGTTGTAAAATACTTAAATGATTTTAGTGCGTATCAAATTGTGTTTTTTAGATCTATTGGTACGTTATTTTTTACGGTACCATTAATTTTAAAAGCGAAGATTCCTTTTCTGGGTAACAATAAAAAGTTATTGTTAATTAGAGGTTTGGCGGGCGTAATTTCATTAACCAGTTTTTTTCAGGCTTTAAATTATTTAGCAATTGGTACGGCAGTCTCGTTAAGATATACTTCTCCTATTTTTGCTGCTATTTTAGCAATTATTTTCTTAAAAGAAAAAATAAAACCAGTTCAATGGTTTTTATTTTTATTAGCATTCGCAGGAGTATTAATTATTAAAGGATTTGGTGTAGATGTAAATTCTATTGGAATACTATTAGTTCTTTTGTCTGCAATTTCATTAGGGGTAATTTTTGTGGTAATTCGTAAAATAGGAGATACAGAAAATCCATTAGTAATTATCAATTACTTTATGGTAATGGCTTTTGTATTTGGAGGAATTATGTCTATCAATCACTGGAAGAACCCAAATTTAATAGAGTGGTTATTGTTATTGAGTCTAGGTGTTTTTGGCTATGTTGGTCAGATATATATGACCAAGGCATTACAATCTCATGAAACAAATGTAATTGCTCCTTTAAAGTATTTAGAAGTGGTTTTTATGATTGCTATTGGTGCATTTTGGTTTGGAGAAATCTATAATTTATGGACTTTACTTGGCGTCTTTTTAATTATGTTTGGTTTGCTTTATAATATCTATTTAAAACGAAAACGTAGTTAATTTTATAGACTAGCCAAAAAACACATAGATTTTCAACCATAATTCTTTGCGAACTTAGCGAGTTTTCTTTGCGTCTTTGCGTTTATAAAAGTCAATTTTTACCCCAACCAACCATCTCTATCTAAACTTCTATATTGTATGGCTTCAGCAATATGATCTGGAGAAATATCTTTAGTGGCAGCTAAATCGGCAATTGTTCTAGAAACTTTTAAAATCCTGTCATAAGCACGAGCAGAAAGGTTTAGTTTTTCCATAGCCGTTTTTAATAACGTTAAACTTTCTGGTGATAACTTACAAAATTCACGAATCTGTTTTACACTCATTTGTGCATTATAATGTACGTTTTCAAAATCTTTAAAACGCTCAGATTGTAACTCTCTAGATGCGGTTACTCGTTTTCTAATTTCTACGGATGATTCTCCTTTTCGTTCTTCTGATAGTTTTGCAAACGGAACAGGAGTAACTTCTATATGAATGTCTATTCTATCTAATAATGGTCCGGAAATTTTACTTAAATAACGTTGCATTTCTTGTGGAGAGGAAGTCATCGGGCTATTTGGGTCATTAAAAAAACCACTCGGACTCGGGTTCATACTTGCCACCAACATAAAACTACTTGGGTAGGTAACTGTAAATTTTGCACGAGAAATAGTAACTTCTCTGTCTTCTAAAGGTTGACGCATTACTTCTAAAACATCTCTCTTAAATTCTGGTAATTCATCTAAAAATAAAACGCCGTTGTGAGACAAAGAAATTTCTCCAGGTCTTGGGTATTGACCGCCGCCGACCAAGGCGACATTAGAAATCGTATGATGTGGGCTTCTAAAAGGACGTTGGTATAGCAAACCTTCTTTTTTTATTTTGCCAACCACAGAATGAATTTTTGTAGTCTCCAGCGCTTCATGTAAAGTCATTGGTGGTAAAATGGACGGCAATCTTTTTGCTAACATAGTTTTTCCAGATCCTGGAGGTCCAATTAAAATAATATTATGTCCGCCTGCAGCGGCAATTTCCATACAACGTTTAATAGATTCTTGTCCTTTTACATCAGAAAAATCAAATTCAGGGAAATCTATATTTTTATAAAACTCAGCTCTTGTATCAACAATAGTGGGTTCAATTTTTTTATCATCATTAAAATGATTGATTACTTCTAAGATATTTTCTACCCCCAACACTTCTAAATCATCTACAATGGCAGCTTCTTTGGCATTTTCCTTCGGAAGAATTAAATATTTGTAACCTTCTTCTCTTGCTTTTATGGCAATTGGTAAGGCACCTCTTATGGGCTGTAAACTTCCGTCTAAAGAAAGTTCGCCCATAATAATGTATTCATCAATATGATCTGATTTTATTTGCGCTGATGCTGCTAAAATTCCAACTGCTAAAGTTAAATCATAAGAAGCACCTTCTTTCCGAATATCGGCAGGAGCCATGTTAATAATAATTTTCTTTCCGGGAAGTTTGTAATTATTGTTATTTAGTGCAGCAGAAATTCGATACGAACTTTCACGAACAGCATTATCGGGCAAACCTACCAAATGATAGCCAATTCCTTTATCAATATTTACTTCTACGGTAATTGTGGTGGCCTCAATACCAAAAACGGCAGAGCCATAAACTTTAACAAGCATTCTTTTTCTTTTTTCTAAAGATAAAGAAAAAAAATAAATTCTCTTATTTTACCAAAAATTGAATCTTTTTTCTTGAGTTAGCCTGATATCTATATGTGCTAAAATCATTATATTTGATTGCTTGTAGATTGTTAAGTTTAATCTTAGCGGAATCTAAAAATTGAAAAACTATAAAATGAAAAAGGCTTTAATATTATTTGGAATAATTGGAATACTCGTTGCTGGAGTATTACTTTATAATAATTATATAGAAAATAAATATTCTACAACTAATTCATCTCAAAAAAAGGAAAAAAACAACTATTTTAGTAATGAGCAGGCTACCTATGCAGCACAACAGTTTGTTGAGAAGCAACTAAAGTCACCAAGTACTGCTAAGTTTCCTTCTCTTAATAAAGCAAATGTTGAAAAGTTAAATAATATATATACAATCTCATCTTATGTTGATTCTCAAAATAGTTTTGGAGCTATAATTAGAAGTAATTATGTTGTAAAATTAAAGGAGAAAGAAAATGGTAATATTTCTCTTATAGATTTAAAAATTAATTAATGGAATTTTTAGGTTAAAAGTAGTTTTAATAACATTTTAATTTTACCTCAAACTGAATTTAATAAACAATTCAAAAATGAATGTAAAAGAATTTGAAAATAAAGTTAATATAATAAAAGAAGAGGCATCTAAAAATATTCTGAATCATTTTAATAGAATAAATGATAAACTTTTCACTTTTAATAACATCTTAATTGGTGGGTATTTTGCCCTTTCTAGTGTTTACGACTGGGTGAATTTAAAATTAATTATGATTCCATTATTGAATCTAATTTTCCTTATTTTTTTAGAATATTTGTTGATGCAAAAGAGTAGAAAAGAAGCTTCAATTGATGAGCTTGGTTTTGATGAATTTATAACGTTTTCAGAAACTAAAGAAAATAGATCAGTACTGTTTTCTTTGTGTGCAATTATTTCTACTTTATGTGTTTTTTGCTATTTTGTTTATTTATTATTTTAATAAAATCATTTAATTTTATTAATCTTGGATAAATGTTAAAACTTAATCCAATTTATCAAATAAGTATAACTTCTACGGTAATTGTGGTGGCCTCAATACCAAAAACGGCAGAGCCATAAACTTTAACAAGCATTCTTTTTCTTTTTTCTAAAGATAAAGAAAATTAATTAAGCTTCTGTGGTTTAAAGTTGATAGGATCCCATCGGGTTGGGTCGTGTTTTTGTAAAAATCCTTTTAACAAGTTTTCATCTCTATAACTTTTATAATCGTCATAGATAAATTTAGTTGCTTTTGTAGAAAGATTTTCAGTGGAAATTACAAATTGATTATCGTCAATTTCTTCAAAAGAAACTGTAGAAAATTTATACTTTTTTTTAAAATTTAACTCCTTGTTAATGGAAGAATAAGAAGGAGTGTCATCAGCTGTAAGCTGAAAAGAAGAGGTGTAAATACTAACAGGAATAAAATTATTGTTGGTAGTTTGTTGTTGTGAAAAACAAAAACTACCAACAAATAAAGTTAAAAGTAAGAAAGTGTATTTTTTCATGGTACGAAATTTTACTTTATAAAAATACGATTTTATTTCAGCATTAAAAAAAAGAATCTTTAAAAAAAAAGAATTTTACAAGAACTCGGTTAATTCGTTTGGGTCTTGTAGGTTATTAAAAAATAGCAAAAACTCAACACTATTATCTGTTATTTGATAGTATAATGTAATCTGTTTTACAATTTCTATTTGATGAATATTGATGTTCTTTTCCCATTTTTTAAAGGTTTGAGGACTCGCTTTTAAAATGGTAACTATATCTGAAACTTTAGTAATAAAACTAACAACTTCTTTTTCTGACCAATAGGTTTCTAAAAACTCTATATTTTGTAAATAAGTACTATTCGCTAAAGGTGATGCAACAATATTATACACCATATTTATGCTTAGAATTGGTTAAAACAGTTTCAAAATCTACACCTAAACCTGCTTTTAATTGAGCTTTCGATTTTTCTAACAATTCACCAATTAAAACATCTTTATAAGCTTGGTATTCTTCTGGATATAAGTGTTTAGAAATGAGTTTAACTTCTTCATTTGTAAAACGTTTTTCACGCATTTTTTTATAGAAAAAACTGTCTTTTAAATTTAACAGTTTTAAAAAGTAGGCTGTTTTAAAATCACTCTTTTTAATATCTTCTATTAATTTATTTATTACAGTATCATAATTGTAGATTACCTCTAAAGTGTTCATATTTATAAAGTATTTGCTTTACAAATATATAAAATTTGTTTTATTTTTTGAAATACTAAATTAATAACACAAAAAAAATGCACTCATAAGTTGAGTGCATTTTAAATATAAATTAATTTTTGATACTATTTTAAGCAGAGTTTCTACTTGCATTAATATTACCAAATAATGAACGCATTACCATTTTTTCATACACTTCAATTTCTGCTGCGCTACCATCAGTTTTTTGAAGTTCTTGAATTTTCTTTAAAGCAAATTGCTGTATTGTTAATAAAGGCAATACAATTTGTTCTCTTACTTCTATAGATGCTTTTCCTACCGGGAAATTTTCCATTAATTCAGATTCTCCTGTAAGTTTTAAAAGTAGTCTTTTAGTAGTTTCGTATTCTGTAAAAATTACTTTCCAAAATTCACCAAATTCCTCATCATCTGCCATGTACGAAGTTAAGCCAAAGAAAGATTTGGTTAAACTCATCATACTATTTTCTAATAGAGTTCTAAAGAAGTCTGAAGCATGGTAAAATTCTTTAACTTCTTCAAATCTACCAGCATCTTCATATTTTTTAAGTGCAGTACCCACACCAAAGAAACCTGGTACGTTTTGTTTTAACTGACTCCAGCTACCTACAAAAGGAATGGCTCTTAATGCAGAAAAGTCTAATTTGTCAGATCCACCACGTTTACTTGGTCTACTTCCAATATTGGTTTTTGCGTAGTATTTTAACGTACTCATTTTTTCTAAATACGGTAAGAATTTATCATGATTTTTAAAGTCTACATAAGTTTGGTAACTTGTTGCAGCCATATCATTTATTAGTTCTCTATGTTTATCGTTTAACTGATCTTTGGTAAATACATCATTTTTAATACCAGAACTTAATAATTGCTCTAAGTTGTATTGAGATGAGTTTTCTGTACCAAAGTTAGAACTAATCGTTTGTCCTTGTATAGTTAATTGTATCTCTTTATCCTCTATTGTTGGGCCTAAAGAAGCATAAAATTGGTGTGTTTTTCCTCCTCCACGTGCTGGTGGTCCACCACGTCCGTCAAAGAAAATTACTTCAATATCAAATTCTCTAGAGATTCTTGTTAAAGCTTCTTTTGCTTTAAAGATTCCCCAGTTTGCCATTAAGTAACCACCATCTTTTGTTCCATCAGAAAAACCTAACATAATAGTTTGTTTGTTTTTTCTTTTGGCAACATGATGTCTATATACTTTATTAGAATATAAGGTTCTCATTACGTCTTCTGAATTCTCTAAATCATCTACAGTTTCAAAAAGCGGAATAACATCTACTGGTAATTCGTTTTCGAAACCACATAAGTTTAGCATTGCAAAAGTTTGCATTACGTGTAAAGCACTTTGGTTGTTACTAATAATGTAACGGTTTGCTCCACGCTCACCATTTCTTTGCTGAATTTCTTTTAGCGCATAAATAGATTCTATGGTTTTAACAGAAGTTTCATCGGTTAAAATACTTGGGTTAATACTTCCTTTTACAACAGATAAAACTTCTACTTGTTCTGCATCAGAAAGTCTTAAATAGTTTTCTGGGAATGTAGTGTCACCAGATTTAAGTAAGTCTTCTACCATTTGCGTAAACGCATGGTGATGTACTCTACTATCTTGTCTAATATCTAAAGTTGCAAAGTGAAAACCAAAGATTCTAACTTTATTGATAACATCATTTAATTCTTCTACAAATAAAGATTGATGTTCGTTAACAATAATTTCTCTTGCAGTATATAATTCTTCTAATAATATTTTTTGAGAAAAGTTAACTTTGGTATAGCTTCTTACAACATGCTTGTACAGTCTTTTTTCTAGTCTGGCAAAAATTTCTTGAACCCCATCAAAAGTATAACGTCTTTTTAAACGTCTAATGTCTCTATAATAGTTTCTTAAAATTGTTTGACGCAATCTTTCTGCAACATCTAACGTAATTTTAGTAGTTACAAATGGGTTACCATCTCTATCTCCACCTGGCCAGAAACCAAGCTCTATAATTTCATTTTCTATGGGTTCACCATCATAAATATGTTGCTGAACGTAATTGTAAATTTTTGGTACAGAATGATAAAATACGTGCTCTAAATACCAAATTAAACTTACAGCTTCATCAAAAGGAGATGGCTTTTCTTTTTTATAGAAAGGCGTTTTTCCTAATTGTGCTAATAATTTTCTAATTAGTAATAAGTCGTCATTTTGTATTGCTTTGTCTAAATCTGTAATAATACCTAAAACAGATCCAGGATAAAACTGTGTTGGATGCGCTGTTAATACAATACGGACTTTAAAGTCTTCTAAATGTGCTTTTAATTCGTCTTTTTTGTTACTTAATAACGCAAGTTCTTTAGAGTTTCTTAGTGTTCCAAAACCATCCATATTATTTACAATAGGGTAGGCAGCGTCTTCTACGGCATCAAATAAAACGACTTGTCGTTCTATAAATTGAATAAAACGGAACAGTAAATCCGATTTTTCTTTTTCTGTAGGTTCTTCTTGGTATTTACTAAAAAAGTGCTCTACAATTTCTGTAGGGTTTTTTCCTAACTTAAAACCTTTACTACATACTTTATGTAAAAGAGGTAATAAAACCCCCGTATCGTCTATGGTGTCAAAAGGTAGCGTTGTGAAAATACTGTTGTAAATCTGATATTTAGACAGTACGTTTTCATTAAATCTATCTAGCTTAGGTAAATTGTTCATGTTCTTATGATTTTACGGGATTAAAATTACGAAAAAGGGAAATGATTAAACCTACTTTTTAACGAATAATCAAGTGTTTATTTGCGAAAATGATATAAATTATATCATTTTTTAGTGAATTGTTTATTTTCTGTTTCTCTTTGGTGTTTTTGTTTTTATTTTGATCAATTAAATATTAAAAAACAGATATTTTAAAATGTGTTGTGGTTTGTTGGTTTACTATAAAGCGTTTATCTTTTCGATGTCCTACAACCCAAATAATGGCATTGTCATTATTACAAAGTAACCAAGTGTTTTGTTTTTGTAAAAGTGAAAATTTTTCATCTTTAAAATATTTGCTTAATTTCTTTTTTCCAGTCATTCCTGCAGGATAGAAGAAATCTCCGTCTTGCCATTTCCTAAGTTTTAAAGGGAATTGTAAACGTTGTTTATCAACATAAATGGTTTGTTTATTTTCTGTTGATTTTTCTTCTACGGTTTCTAATTTTAAATGAATTGGTTGGGTAATTAAGGTTGTATTTTCGTTTATTTCAGTAGTCATTTCTGGCGCAGTCGAGAAATCTTTTTTAGCAAGTAATAAAAAACCTCTATCTTTTAATAATGTATGTGTTTTAGAGTGAATTTGTTTTCCAGATTGTGCAGAAAGTAAATTAGAAACATCGTCCCATTCTGTAAAATTATAGTCTTTTAAAAGCTGATATAAATAAGCCTTCGGGTTCGATAATTTTTCAACTTTAGAAACATCAATCTTTAAAATGTTATTTTCTGTTGTTGTGATTTCGTTAGAAATTTCACCAATTTTATCTTCAATTATTTGCTGACTTTCTTTTAAATGTTCGGATGTTTTAGCAAAGGTTTCTAACAAACTTGGGTTAATTTCTTTTAAAACAGGAAGAATCTGATGTCTAATTTTATTTCTGATGTATTTTGTAGAGGCATTACTTTTATCTTCTCGCCAAGAAATATTGTTTTCTTTTACAAACGTTAAAATATCATTTCTAGAAAATTTTAAAAGCGGACGTACAATATTTCCGTTAATTTCCGGAATACCAGTTAAACCATCTAAACCAGCGCCACGCGTTAAATTAATTAGAAAAGTTTCTAAATTATCATCTGCATGATGTGCTGTTAAAATATAATCGAATTGGTGTTTTTTAATCAGTTCATTAAACCAATCATAGCGTAAGTTTCTGGCTGCAATTTGTGTAGATTGTTTGTTTTCTTTAGCAAATTCTTCAGTTTTAAAATGGGTTACAAAAGTATTAATGTTTTGTTTTTTTCCTAATTCTCTTACAAATTCTTCATCTAAATCACTTTCTTTTCCTCTAAGGTTAAAGTTACAATGCGCTAAAGAAATATTAAAATTTAATGCGGATAAAAGATGTGCTAAAACCACAGAATCTATTCCGCCAGAAATGGCGATTAATAGTTTTTTATCCTTTAAAAAAGGAAGGTTTTTGTTGAGGTGATCAGAGAGTTTTTGTTGCATTTTTCTTTTAGAAATATGTGCGTTAATTTTGCTTTTTTAACCAACCACGAATTTCTTTTCGAAGAGCAACTTCTGGTTTTGGCAACGGAATAGTTTTACCAAATTGTTTGCTTCGGTTAAATTTAGAAAAGGTAACTTTTAGTGCTTTCCATTCTGCGGGGTACAACTTTAAAAACATGTTAAACATATTTTGTTCTGTTGGTTTTTCATCTAATCCTTCTAAGGTTTTTGTGAAAAGTTCTTCTTGATTTATGATCATATTAACAAAGATAAAAAATAGATTCTTGCCTTTGCCGTAAAGGTAAAATATATTGACTTTATATTTAAAATATAAAAATAGTTGGCAAACTAGTTTAGCCCTGATTGAACGATATGTTTGAGCTCTTTTTTGCTTTTTAGGGCAAAAAAAGCGAGTAGTGAAAGCAGGAAATAGCTTCTAATAATAATTTTACTTAGAATTCATTAAAACATATTTCATTGCTTTTGCTTTTAGCAAACATTCTTCATATTCTTTTTCTACAACAGATTTTGCTGTAATAGCACCTCCAACAGAGTAGGAGATGTATTTTTCTGCTTCATTATATAAGATGCTTCTTATAATTACATTAAAGTCAAAATTGTTTTCTGGGGTAAAGTAACCGATAGTTCCGGAGTATAAACCGCGTTTGGTTTCTTCTAAATCTTCAATAATGTTCATGGCAGAAACTTTTGGAGCTCCCGTCATACTGCCCATCGGAAAAGTGCTTTGAAGCACATCTATTGGGTGCGTGTTTTTTTCAACTTCAGAAACTACGGTAGAAATTAATTGATGCACTTGTTTAAAAGAGTACACTTTGCATAATTCTTCTACTTTTACACTGCCTATTTTTGCTGTCTTAGAGAGGTCGTTTCTAACCAAGTCTACAATCATTACATTTTCTGCCCGTTCTTTTTCATCTCTCGTTAAGTCTAAAGCTAATTGAGCATCATCAAATTCGCTAACCAATCTTTTCGCAGTTCCTTTTATAGGTTGAGAAATTATTTTAGTACCTTCTTTTTTAAGATATCTTTCTGGAGATGCACATAAGGCGTATTTATCATCTAATTTTAAAAAAGAAGCAAAAGGTGGTTCGGAAATTTGGTTGAGGTGTTTGTAAACTTCAACCGGATTTATGGTAGCGTTTTCTGCATAAAATTCTTGGCAAAAATTGGCTTCGTAAATATCGCCTCTATGAATATGTTCTAAAACTTTAGTTACTTTAGCATGATATTCATCTTTATGAATTCTTAGTTTTATTTTGATGTTACTTTTCGTTGGTTGGATTGTTGGATTTTTAGATTTAAGAATCTCTTTAAAATCATCTTCAATCTCATCATCCACCATTCTTAAATAATGAAACTCGGCAGAATTTCCTTTAATAAAAACAAGTTTTTTAGGTTGAAAGAAGTATAAATCTGCAAAATCTAAACCGTCAAAATTGATAGAGGAAAGTTGTTCTACATCATTTTTAACGTCGTACGTAATATAGCCAAAAATATAATCTTTGGTAATGGTTTGGTATTCTTTTAGCTTCTCAAAAGCATTGTAATAATCTGTTTTAATAGAGGTAAAATCATCTGCTGCCAAAGCACCATCGAAACTAGCATATTTTTGATGATAGTTATTAGAATCTAACCAAATAATGGTTTCAAATTGTTGTGCCCAAGACAATAAATTGTTTTTGAATTCAATGATATTATCAATAGAGAAAGTGCGAATTGTTCTTTGCATATTTGCGTCAAAAATACAAATCTTATTTGTTAGAAAGCGGAATTTTTAAACTGATTCCTGTTTGAATATCTGGCGAGTTGTTTAAATACAAGTCTTCTTTAATATATAATGTAAAACTATAATTTTTTCTGCCATAAGTGTACAACCAACTCCATGCAGATTGGTATTCGTATAATTGCTCGAAACCATTTTGCCAACCAGCATGAATTTCTTGCCAAAGACCAACCAATTGATAATAATTTGCTTCTTCTTTTTTACTAAATCGAGACTGAATTTGATAATTTACGGATACAGAATGATAGTTTCTCTGCCTTGTGTATTTGGTAAACTCAAACATAGCTTCTAGGCTCCCTAGATATTTGTTATTACCAAAACGTACTAAATTCTCTTTAAAATTGATAGTATTTTTTCTTAGAACACTGGTTCCAAAGGCAGTTCTAATTTCTGATTCTTCGTTTAATTTCCATTTTTTTAAGATATTTCCAGAAACACCAATATCTATAGAAGGGTTGTGTTTTGATGTATTAACTCCTAAATGAGACCCAAAATTTACATGAATATTTTTTTTCTTTAGGTTGATGAAATCTGGATAGTAAAAATGGTTAAATTCAATTCCGGCAAAAATAAATTGTCCGTCTTTTAATTCTAAAACGTTGCCATTTCTATCTTTATATTTAACATTTACTTTATTGAGTCCATAATATTTTCGTCCAAAAGGATCTTCTCCACCGGCTATATTACTATGAAACCATTCTATAGTTTCATCACTTGCAAAGACAGAAAAAGGATATTTTCCTTTACTAACTAAATAAGAGCGAAGTGTAATTCCTAATTCATGATTTTTACTAATTTTGGTATTATAATCAACTCTAAAATTTTTAAAAACGGCATCTATAATAATGTTTTCATAATCTGAAGGTGTTGTCTGTTGGTTTTTATAATAATGTCTGTCAAACCATGTTTTTTGGCTCATTTCTTGTCTAATACCTTCGTCTTTTGGAATATACATTTCTACAAAAGGATGAAACGTGTTTGCACTAGCATAAGAAATATTTAAAGTAGATTTTTTGGGCGGTCGAATTTTAAAATTCTGATTTATTCTCGCAGAAAACATTCCAAAATGATGAATAGGCAATAAGCTAGGTTTATCTATTCCGTTTTTAAGAGGAATAGTATCTTTTATTTGTGAGAAATAAATTCCATGAATAATTAGAAAAAAGAATAGGAAATTGTTTTTTTTCATAGGATAAAAATACATTAAAGTTATTTAAAAAAAAAAACTTCTTTAACATTAACAGATTATATGAGATAAACATTTTTTGGCTTCAATTTTGCTGTTAACAGTATTAAAACACGTTAAAAATTAAGAAAACAATAGTATATTTACAGTATGGAGTTAATTATTTTAGGGTTGATTATTGGATTAGGAATTTCCTATTTAATATCACAACGATTTTCTTTATCAAAGAAAAAAAACTTAGTAGAAAAACAATCTGTTATTCTGTTAGATAAAATTAAAAAAGTATCTAAATTGATTACGGTAGAAGGTGATTTTTCTGAGATTTATCATCATGAAAACACCAAAGAAAACTTTTGGGGATTTAGCAGTAAGAAAAAAGCGATTGTTTTAATACAAGCAAAAGCACACATTGGGTTCGATTTTAGAAAAATTAAATTGGAAGCGGATACTAAAAAAAAGGAAATCATTTTATCAGATTTTCCACAACCAGAAGTGGTTTCTATTGAATGTGATATTAAGTTTTACGATATAAAAAATGGCTATTTAAATAAATTTGATTCAGAAGATTTTACTACTTTAAATAAAGAGGCAAAAGAGCATGTGCTTAGTAAAATACCAGAAAGTAACTTAATTCAATTGGCTAACAAAGAAGCTTTAGAAGCTATTTTATTAATGGAGAATTTGGTAGAAACTATTGGCTGGAAGTTAGATTATACCGCTTTAGAAACGAATGAAGAAATTAAAAAAATAGCACCTTTAAAAAAATAGCACTATTCTGTTTTTATAGTATTATGGACTTCTACTATAATTTATCTTGAGCATAGAATAGAGGTTGAAACGAGGTGTCGCCCAGTTTTGTCTTTTCGACCAAAGGGAGAAATCACATAATGTTGCTCAATTATAATTTTCAAAATAGTGTTTAGTCAGAAAAAAAAATACTGCAAAAAGAGTAGTTTTCTTTTTGCAGTATTTTTAACCAGACACTAAATATTATGGGACTTCTCCTATCGTCGAAGTGACATTTTGTATGGGTTTATTTAGTGAATAGTTTTATTAAAGATGATAATAAAATCTAATCTTTTTAAGCATTTAAAGGCTTTCCGTCCCAAGCAGCTTTTGCAGCTTCTTTTACTGCTTCTGAGTACGTTGGGTGACCATGACAAATTCTTGCCAAGTCTTCTGCCGATGCTCTGTATTCCATTGCAACTGCAGCTTCCATAATTAAATCTGCAACACGTGCACCAACCATGTGAACTCCTAAAATTTCATCTGTATTTTTATCTGCTAATACTTTTACAAAACCATCTAAATCTCCACTTGCGCGAGATCTACCTAAAGCTCTCATAGAAAATTTACCAACTTTGTAATCTACTTTTGCAGCTTTTAATTCGTCCTCTGTTTTACCAACAGCAGCAACTTCTGGCCATGTGTACACAATACCAGGAATTAAATTATAATCGATATGTGGTTTTTCGCCAGCTAAATATTCTGCTACTACAACACCTTCTTCTTCCGCTTTATGCGCTAACATTGCACCTTTAACTACATCTCCAATTGCGTAAATATTAGAAACATTGGTTTGTAAATGATCGTTTGTAGAAACCTGCCCGCGTTCGTTAACTTCTACACCAATTTTTTCTAACCCTAAGCCTTCTGTATATGCTTTTCTACCTACAGCAACCAAACAATAATCTCCAGTAAAAGTAACTTCTTCACCTTTTTTGTTATTTGCTTTCACTGTAATTTCATCACCTTTTCTTTCTACAGAAGTAACACCATGACTTACAGCAAACTTAATACCTTGTTTCTTTAAAACTTTAGTCAATTCTTTAGAAACATCAGCATCCATAGTTGGCGTAATTTTTGGTGCGTATTCTACCACAGTTACATTTGCTCCTAAACGTTTGTAAACGGTACCTAACTCTAAACCAATAACACCACCACCAATTACAATTAAATGTTTTGGTACTTCAGTTAATTTTAAAGCTTCGGTAGATGTAATTACACGTTCTTTATCTAAAGAAATAAACGGTAAAGTAGACGGTTTAGAACCTGTTGCGATAATAATATTTGTTCCTTCAATTATTTCTGAAGAACCATCATTTTTTGTAACTTTTACATGAGTAGCATCTTCAAAAGAACCTAATCCTTCAAAAACATCAACTTTGTTTTTGTCCATTAAGTACTTAATTCCGCCTGTAGTGGTTTCTACAACTTTTTCTTTTCTTGTTACCATTTTACTGAAATCAAACGTAGGATTTTCCACAGAAATTCCATGTTCTTCAAAATGGTTAACAGCATCATAATAATGATGCGAAGAATCTAACAATGCTTTAGATGGAATGCAACCAACGTTTAAACAGGTTCCTCCTAAAGTTGAATATTTTTCTATAATTGCTACTTTTTTACCTAATTGAGAAGCTCTAACTGCAGAAATGTATCCTCCAGGACCAGATCCAATTACAATAATATCGTATTTCATGATTGCGTTTGTTTTGCGTATAATGTAACCTTTCGGTTTATTTTTTAATGATAGTTGACAAAAATACGGATATTTTCACAAAATAAAGAGGGAATTCAGTAGTTTTACACTCTTAAAAACCTTAAAATTTACCCAATGAAAATTCTCAAAAAAATAGGGATTGTTATCGTATTAATATTAGTAGTTGCACAATTTTTTGGTCCTGAAAAAAATGAAGGAAATTTAGATTCTGTAGAAATGTTTATAGCAGAAACAAAGCCGCCAGCAGATGTAAGAAAGATTTTAGAAACTACTTGTTATGACTGCCATTCTAGTAAAACCAATTATCCTTGGTATAATAATATTACACCCGTAAATTTTTGGTTAGCAGATCATGTAAAAGACGGTAAAAAGCATTTTAATTTTTCTACTTGGAGTACTTATTCTTTAAAAAAGAAAGAACATAAAATGGAGGAACTTCATGAAGAAGTTGCCGAGAAAAAGATGCCGTTAGATTCTTATACATGGACGCATGGAGACGCGAATTTAACAGAAGCGCAAATAGATGCAGTTGTTTCTTGGGGTAAAAAAGTACAAGTAGATTATCAACAACAATTGAATACTAAATAATTGAATACACAGCAGGTTTTAATTATAGGTTACGTTTGGGTAGAGCCCAATTCTTCTGCTGCCGGAAGTAGAATGTTACAGTTGATTGAACAGTTTTTACAACAAGGGTTTAAAATAACCTTTTCTTCTCCATCTCAAAAAAGTGAGAAAGCTACAAGTTTAAATTCTTTAGGAATTGAGGAGGTTTCTATTGAATTAAATAATGCCTCGTTTAACGATTTTATAAAAGAACTACAACCAACAATTGTACTATTCGATCGTTTTATGATGGAAGAGCAATTTGGTTGGCGTGTTGCGGAAAATTGTCCGAATGCAATTCGGATTTTAGATACAGAAGATTTACATTTTTTACGTAAAACACGTCATCAACAATTAAAAAAAGGAGAAGAATTTACAACAGAAGCATTATTAAAATCTGATGATGCCAAAAGAGAAATTTCCTCTATTTTACGTTGCGACATGAGTTTGATTATCTCTACCTATGAAATGGATTTATTGAAATCTACTTTTAAGATTGATAAAAAAATCTTATATTATTTACCTTTTTTATTGGATAAGATTGATGAAAATCAAACTAAAGAATGGAAGCCTTTTGAAGAAAGAGAACATTTTATATTTATTGGTAATTTCTTTCACAAACCAAATGTAGATGCTGTTTTAACTTTGAAAACTGAAGTTTGGAGTGAAATTAGAAAGCAACTTCCAAAAGCAGAAGTGCATATTTATGGTGCGTATGCGAATCAACAAATAAATCAATTACATAATAAAAAGGAAGGTTTTATTATTAAAGGCTTTGCGGAAGACGCTAAAGAAGTTGTTGGAAATGCGAGGGTAGTTTTAGCACCTTTACGTTTTGGTGCAGGAATAAAAGGAAAACTAACAGAAGCGATGATTTGCGGAACACCAAGTGTTACAACAGAAATTGGAGCTGAGGGAATGTGCGATAGATTTCCTTGGAATGGCTTTATAGAAAATGATTTTACAGCGTTTTCAAATAAAGCTATCAAATTATATACTGATGAAAAACTTTTGATTGAATCTCAAAAAAACGGTGTAGAAATCATCAACCAAATTTATGATAAAGAGAAACTTGGAGTGCCTTTTATCAATCAAATAAAAGAAATTCAAGATAATTTAGAACAGCACAGAACTCAGAATTTTTTAGGGAGCTTGTTACAACATCAAACTTTACAAGCTACAAAATACTTGAGTAAATGGATAGAAAGTAAAAATAAGTAAGCAGTCTTCAGTTGGCAGTCTCAGTTTTCAGTAATCAACTGACTGGTTACTGCAAACTGAAGACTGCCTACTAAACCCTAAATCAACCCCGCTCTTCTTAAAAGTGCATCTGGTTTTGGTTCTTTTCCTCTAAAACGTTTGTACAATTCCATTGGTTTTTCTGTTCCACCTTTAGAAAGTACGTTGTCTTTAAATTTTGTTGCTACTTCTTTATTAAAAATTCCTTCTTCTAAGAAATACTCAAATGCATCTGCATCTAAAACTTCAGCCCATTTGTAAGAGTAATATCCGGCAGAATATCCACCTTGAAAAATATGAGAAAATGCGGTACTCATGCAGTTTTCTGCAACATCAGGATATAATTTTGTATTAGCAAAAGCACCGTTTTCAAATTCTTTGATAGATGTTATTGTCTGTGGCGACTCGCCACCATGCCATTGCATGTCTAGTAAGCCAAAACTTAATTGTCTAAGCGTTTGCATTCCTTCATGGAAACTGGCAGATTCTTTAATTTTTTCTACATATTTCATCGGAATAACTTCGCCAGTTTCGTAATGTTTTGCAAATAATTCTAAAGCTTCTTTTTCGAAACACCAATTTTCTAAAACCTGACTTGGTAATTCTACAAAATCCCAAGAAACAGAAGTTCCAGATAAGCTGTTGTAAGTGGTGTTTGCTAACATTCCGTGTAATGCGTGTCCGAATTCATGAAATAAGGTGGTAACCTCGTTAAAGGTTAATAAAGATGGTTTGGTTGCGGTTGGTTTAGTAAAGTTACAAACAATAGAAACCTGTGGTCTTTCGTTAATTCCGTTTTTAATTTGTTGCGATTTGTAACTTGTCATCCACGCACCATTTCTTTTTCCTTTTCTAGGATGAAAATCAGCATAAAAATGCGATACAAAATTTCCGTTTGTATCGGTTACATTATACGTTTTAACATCTTCGTGGTATTTGTCGATGTTATTTATTTCTTCAAATTTTAAATCATATAAACGATTGGCAATCTCAAAAACACCATCAATTACATTTTCTAATTTAAAATAAGGTTTTAAAGCTTCTTGATCTAAATCGAATAATTCTTTCTTCAGTTTTTCTGAATAATAAGAACCATCCCATTTTTGAAGTTGGTCTATTCCGTCTAATTTCTTAGCGAAATTTTCTAAATTTTCAAACTCTTTTAAGGCAGCAGGTTTTGCTTTTTCTAAAAGGTTGTTAGAAAATTCGATTACTTTTTCTGGCGTTTCTGCCATTCTTTCTTCTAAAACAAAATGAGCATGTGTTTTATAACCTAATAAATTAGCTCTTTTCTGACGAAGATTAACAATATCTAAAACAACTTGTTCGTTATTAAATTCATTATCCTGAAATGCTTTTTTACCAGCAGCAATGGCCATTTCTTTTCGCAATTCTCTGTTATCAGCATACGTTAAAAACGGAATGTAACTTGGGTAATCTAAAGTGAAAACATACCCTTCTTTATCTCTAGATTTTGCTACTTCTTTAGCAGATTCTTTTTCGCTTTCTGGTAAGCCAGCAAGATCCTCTTCATTGGTTAAATGCATCTCGAAAGCCTGTGTTTCTGCTAGTACATTTTCGCCAAACTTTAAAGATAATTTAGAAAGTTTTGCATCAATTTCTCGAAGTTTCGTTTTATCTGCTTCCTTTAAATTAGCACCATTTCTAGCAAAGCTTTTGTATTGCTTTTCTAAAAGCATGGTTTGTTCTGGAGTTAAATCTAAACTTTCTTTAGCATCAAAAACAACTTTTACTCTTTTAAATAATTCCTCATTTAAAGTAATGTCATTACTAAACTCACTTAGCCAAGGAGAAACTTCTTGTGCAATTTTCTGAATCTCATCATTGGTTTCTGCAGAATTTAGGTTGAAGAAAATACTGGTGATTTTATTTAGCTTTTCACCAGAAAAATCTAATGCAACCGTTGTGTTTTCAAAAGTTGGTTGTTCAATATTATTTGTAATTGCATCAATTTCTGCTTTGGCAATTTCAATCCCTTTTTTTATAGCAGGTTTGTAATCATTATTAGAAATTTTAGAAAAAGGAGGCGTATTAAAATCTTGTAAAAGTGGATTCATGATTTCTTTGTATATATATGTCAAATATAAATATTCTATTAATTTATTATATAGAAACCATTAAAAACTTACATTCATCAAAGAAATACTTTTATTTTTACTATATTTAAATTATTTATTAATTGAATTCCCTAATTATGAGAACCGTATTTATTAATTTAATAATAATTTTAATTACATTTTGTAGTTATGCCCAGACAGCTAATGATGGTTTGTATTTTGATGGTGTAGATGATTACATTAATGTAGGTGGTGCTTCAGGTACGAGTATAACAAATATTAATAGTACAACAACCAACGATAGAACGTACGAGACATGGTTTAAAGCAGATGCACTTCCTGGTACTCCTACTGTTCCTGTTAGGCAATTTATTATGAAAGAAGGAGCTGGTACAAGAGCAGTTGTTGTGTACATAGAAAATGATTATTTAATTGTTGGGGCATACAATAGAAATGATTATACACCAGATTGGCAAGGAACTTTTTTTAGAAAAAAAATTTCTGCAGGTACATGGTATCATGTAGCCATGGTTTTAGATAATGCTTTAGCTCCTAATACTACTACAAATCTTATGGGAGCTAATGAAAATACTGCTTTAAAATTTTATTTAGATGGTGCTTTAATTGGTGAAAATTCTGGATATGAAGTTGGTGCCCATAATACTATGAGGCTTGGATATAAAGATGTAGCTGTTAGATTACCTAGTGTTGCAGCAACTTGGACAAGTCAATTAAGTTCTGAGTATTTCTATGCATCATCAACTTTAAATAATTATTCTGGTGATGATTATTTTAAAGGATATTTATGGGGGTTCAGACTTTGGAATAGGGTTAGAACTCCTGCAGAAATAGACGATTATAAAGCAGATATTATTACAACTGTTGGTACAGATGATTTAGTTGCAATATTAGACGGAGATACGTTTACATATTTAGCAAATGATAATACAAGTACTGAAGAAGCTATCGTTTCTCCAGTAACAACAATTATTTGGAGTGCAACAGCGGCAACTACAGATTGGAATATGGGGTCTAATTGGGTTGGTGGGAATGTACCAAGTATATTAAAAAAAGAAAGTGCACAAATACAGGTTTCTAGTAATTACCCAGAAATAGCAACTCACATTGTTGTAGGAGATTTAATAGTTGATACTGGTGCTAGTATAACTGTTAATGCAGGAGGAACGTTAGAAGTTACTTACGATTTAACAAACGATGGTACCATTACTGTTTTAGATGATGCTAGTTTAGTTTTAAGAGAAAAAGAAGCACCTGTAAGTGCAGGTACTTTTATTATTCAAAAAGTTACGCCAACTTATGCTAGTAATAAATTTTATTCATATTGGAGTTCTCCTGTTGTAGCTTCAGACTCTAATATTGCAACCGTTTTTCCGGATGCTTCACTTATTTATAAATTCGATGCAGCTTCTTCGAATTCAGATTGGGTTTCTACAGGGACTGCAGATTTTAATCCAGGAATTGGATATGCTGTGCGTAATGAAAGTATGGGAGGACAAATAAGAACTTTTTCTGGTAAAATTAATGAAGGTGATATAGCCGTAGATATATATAATACTACAAATTTAGCAGGGCCAGATTTTGATGGGATTCCGTGGTCTTTAAATGGAGATAATTTAGTTGGTAATCCATATGCAGCAGCCATAGATTGGGACTTGGTAATTACAGATCCAGATAATACTGAAATAGAAGGAACGATGTACCTTTGGGATCAGAACTCGGTTCATATAGGTGAAAACATACAAGCAGATTACTTAGAGTATAACATGACAGGTGGGGCAAGCAATACAACAACTAGTAATATTGGTTCTGGGCAAGGTTTTTTTATAAAAACAACAAGTGAAAACCCTAATTTAAAAATTATCTTTAAAACAACACATCAAATTGCTGGTTTAAATACAAAATTTCTTAGAAGTAGTAACAATAATAATAGTATAAAGAAGAAAGGTCGTTCTTGGTTTACTTTTAATCATAATGATGTTACAAAATCAATATTAATAGGTTTCTTAGAAGGAGCCACGGAAAATTTTGATCGTTTGTATGATGCTCCATTTGATGTAGAAAAGAAGTCAATGAGCTTTTATTCTATAGTAGAAGAAACATTTAAAGCAACTATACAGGGTTTACCTGAATTAAAAGGAGATACAGAAGTAATTAAATTAGGATTTATTGCAGATGAAGAAGGAGATTATACAATTGGTATCCAAGAAGAACAAATAGATGAAGCTTATTATATTTATTTATTAGATACAGAAAAAGGAATTACTATAGATTTAAAGCAGAAAGAATATAATTTCACAATTGATACTGTTGGTGAAAATAATTCGAGATTTAAAGTAGTTTATAGTAAAAGTAAATTAAAAACATTAGCTATAAAATCTAATGAAATTGAGGCTAAAGAACTTTCTGTATATCTCGATGGTGCAAAAGAATTAGTAGTAATATATAATAATAGTAAAGATAATATCGATGAGGTTTCTGTGTTTACTGTTCAGGGTAGAGAAGTAGCTTTTTTTAAAGGAAGTCAGAAAAAAAATACTTCTAATTTGTCATCTGGGGTTTATCTTGTAAAAGTAAAATTACAAGATGGAAGAACCTTAAATAAAAAAGTATTAATAGCAAATTAGTCTATTTAAAAGGAATAAAAGAAAACTCAGAATTTATATAAATTCTGAGTTTTCTTTTTTGTACTAAAAAACAACTTATTTTTTTACTCTCTCCGAAGCTTTATAAACTTTTAGTTTCAATTCTTCTTTGTAAGCAATAATTTTATTTAAAACAAGCTCGTCTGAAGCACCAATAATTTGAGCAGCTAAAATACCTGCATTTTTTGCTCCGTCTAAAGCAACTGTTGCAACCGGTACACCACCTGGCATTTGTAAAATTGATAAAACAGAATCCCAACCATCTATAGAATTTCTGCTTTTTACAGGAACTCCAATTATAGGTAACGGACTCATAGAAGCTACCATTCCTGGTAAATGCGCTGCGCCACCTGCACCTGCAATAATTACTTTGATTCCTCTTTTATGAGCATTTTTAGAATAGTCTACCAATTTTTCTGGAGTTCTGTGAGCAGACACAATGTCTACTTCTATTTTAATATCAAAACTTTCTAAAATATCTATTGCTTCTTGCATTATTGGAAGATCAGAATCGCTTCCCATTATTATTCCTACCATATTTTTTCAATTATCAATTATCAGTTATCATTGATAACTGATAATTGTTTACTGTTAATTATTTTTACTAATTACTCTAATTGTCTCCTTAACTTCTTGTGCTACTTTTCTAGCAACTTCAATGTCTTTATTTACAATAGTAACATGTCCCATTTTTCTAAAAGGACGCGTTTCTTTCTTCCCATAAATATGAGGAGTAACTCCGTCAATTTTTAGAATTTCTTCGATGTTTTCATAAATTACATCACCAGAAAAACCCTCTTCACCTACTAAATTTACCATAATTCCGGCAACTTTACTATCTGTATTTCCTAACGGAAGGTTTAGAATAGAACGCAAATGTTGCTCAAACTGATTGGTATAACTCGCTTCAATAGAATAATGCCCAGAATTATGTGGTCTTGGGGCAACTTCGTTTACCAAAATTTTATCATCTACTGTTTGAAACATTTCTACAGCCAATAAACCAACAAAATCTAAATCGCTTACTACCTTTAAAGCCAAAGCTCTTGCTTTTTCTGCAATACTATCGTCTATTCTTGCCGGACAAATAACATACTCAACCTGGTTTGCTTCTGGATGAAATTCCATTTCTACAACTGGGTATGTTTTTACTTCTCCAGTAATATTTCTGGCTACAATCACTGCCAATTCATTTTTAAAAGGAATCAGTTTTTCTGTAATACACTCTACATTTGGCAAACTTTCTAAATCAGCTATATTTCTAACAATTTTAACACCAGTACCATCATATCCAAAACGAGCTGCTTTCCAAACAAAAGGATAGTCGATGATATTGTTTTCTACAGCGTGTTTTAATTCTTCTAAATAGGCATAATGAGAAAAAGCTGCAGTAGGAATTTGGTGATCTATATAAAAATTTTTCTGTCTTGCTTTACTTTGTATAATGCGTAAATCTTTTGGCTTTGGAAAAATAGTTAAACCTTCATCCTCTAATTGATCTAAAGCATCTAGGTTTACGTTTTCTATTTCTATAGTTAAAACATCTACGGTTTTACCAAAGTTGTAAACGGCATCAAAATCTAATAAATCTCCAACTACAAAAGTGTTGCAAATTTGGGCACAAGGTGCGTTTTTATTGCTTTCTAAAATAGAAGTATGAATGTCTAATTTTTGAGTTTCTGCTAAAAGCATTCTACCTAATTGTCCGCCACCAAGAACGCCTAATTTAAAATCTGAAGAATAATAGTTTTTCACGTTAAGAATTGTTGTGTTTAGGCAAAAATAAGCAACTTATCTAAAGTACCCTATTAATAATTACTGATTCGAATGGTAGTCCCACTTTTGGTAACCTTGTATTCTATTGCTGGACAAATAAAACCTTCCGTTTGTGGATTGCCTCCAATCCCTTTACCAACGCCATATTCACTACCGTCACATTCGCATTTTAAAATAAAAGTTCCGTTAAAAGTCATAGGTGTATCGCAGTCTCCAACAGGACACAATCTGTCATACGCTACAAATTCAGTTCCATTTACATTCATCAAAAGTATTCCTTTAGAGCCTCCACTCAATTCTACATAGCCTCCTGGAACATTTGCATTTAATGCTTCTGGATTTGTTAAATATGTAACACGATTTAGTGGCAAAGCTTGTATACATCCGTCTAAATTGTTATTATCAGTGCAATTTATAAACGCTAAAAAGCAGCAGAAAAACATTGTTTTTTTAATCATACAAAAGTTTCATTTTATTTAAAACGCTAGCAAGTTACAAATATTTTGTATATTTGTTATTCAATCTCATTCCTGTTAGGGCAATGAGATTTTTTAATATAAACCCGTGTTGGGTTTTTTTAGTGTAAAAGCAACTTTTTTTTAATAAATTTAGGTAGTTTATTAAATTTGAGTTCCAAATTAAAATAAAAAAAATGAGCGAAATATCATATTATTCAGCAGAAGGATTAAAGAAATTGAAAGATGAATTGTTGCAACTAGAACAAGTAGAAAGACCAAGAGTAACTACAGAAATTGCAGACGCACGAGATAAAGGAGATTTAAGTGAAAATGCAGAATATCATGCAGCAAAAGAAGAGCAATCTCACTTAGAATTTAAAATTGCCAAGTTAAAAAATGTTATTTCTAGTGCAAGAATTATAGATGAGTCTCAATTAGATACTTCTAAAGTATTGATTCATTCTATCGTAAAAATAAAAAACGTAGCTAATAAAATGGAGTTTTCTTACACGTTGGTTGCAGATTCAGAAACAGATGTTAGAAACGGTAAGTTGTCTGTAAACTCACCAATTGGTAAAGGTTTATTAGGTAAAGAAGTAGGCGATGTTGCAGAAATTCAAGTGCCAAACGGCATCATGAAATTCGAAATTGTAAATATTTCTAGATAATTTTTTTAGAAGCTATTTCCTGCTTTTCGCTATATCTTTTTGCTAAAAAACGCAAAAAGGATGTCGCTACAATCAGGGCTAGACTTGTTTGCAGGTTTTAGTACTTTTATAAAGACAAGCATAATTTTTTACGAGTTCACATTATATTCGGGTTTTGGCAATGCTAAAACCCGAATTCTTTTTTTACCTTTACTACTGTTTGTCAGATTGAGCGCAGTCGAGGTCTAATTTATAAATCAATTCCATAAAAAAATGAGCATTTTTACAAAAATCATAGAAGGAGAAATTCCTTGTTACAAAGTAGCAGAAGACGATAATTATATTGCTTTTTTAGATATTAACCCAAATGCAAAAGGGCATACGTTGGTAGTTCCTAAAAAAGAAGAAAACAAGTTGTTTGATTTGTCTAAAGAAGAATATTTAAGCCTTATGGATTTTTCTTACCGAGTTGCAGAAGCTTTAGAAAAAGCAGTTTCTTGTAAAAGAGTTTGTATGAGTGTTATTGGTTTAGAAGTACCTCATGTACACGTACATTTAGTGCCAACAAATGCAATGGCAGACATGCAATTTAATCAAAAAGTAAAATTAACAAATGAAGAGTTTGTTGCTTTGGCGGCAAGTATTTCATCAGAATTTTTATAACTTTTTTTTTTAGTCAGTTTGATGTTTATTTGGTTATGCTGTACGCAAAAAATTAAGGAAGTGTTCTAAAGAGTTTTTTTGTCAATCTGAATTTATTTCAGATTCTTATGATTTTTTAATTTCTATACTTTCTAAACAATTTCTTAATATTTAAAAAACACGTTTTCTGTTGTGAAAACGTGGTTTTAAATATTCAACTAAAAAGTATTTGTCGATTTTTATTTTCTTAAAGTAAAATTATTCTACTAGTATTTTTTTAGTAATTCTTCCGTTTTCTGTAGCAATATTTACAATATAAATAGCTTTAGTAAGGTTATTTACTTTTAATCTATTTTCTGTTGTAGTAGTTTCAATATCATTCCATTCAGCTACTTTTTGACCTAATAGATTAAATAAAGTTACCTTTTTTAATTCTAAATTACTGTTGTTGTTTATTACTATTTCTTTAGCGTTATTATCTAAATAAATAGAAACGTTGTTTTCTAAAATAGTATCTTCTATCCCTAAAACTACTTTTTTAGAAACTTCAGAAAAAGCAAGGACAAAGCGGTCTGTGTAGGTTCCTTTTGTAAGGGTTAAAATAATACTATCATTATTAAGTAAATAAGATGTATTTGTTAATTTATCAGTAATATAAACGTTTCTGTCAATCGCATTCCATTCATCTATACTTATTGTTACTTGTCCGTCATTAGATATTACCAACTCTAAAGGAATTTCTAATTCGTTAGAGATACTTTGTACACCGGTAATTACATATTTTTCATCAGTATTAGGAAATTTCCAATAGATATCTGTAGTTCCTACATCATAAATTTCAGTATCGTATCCTTTATCAAAGTCAAAAGAGTTATTGTTTTTAAATGAAATAGCTAATTGTCTATGTAAACTGACGTTATTGTCATCAGTATAACTCATTCCTAATTTAATAATTGGCAATGTATTTGTAAAGCTTGTTTTAGCTTTTGATTTTTTGTTTTCACTTTTAAAGAAATGAGAATTGTCTCCTTCTTGTATGTATTCTCTTTGGCTGTTGTTAAAAACAATAGGTCCAGAAAGTACATCGTCTCCTTCTATAAAAAACCCTTGTCCGATGGCTATAAAGGCCTTTGGTTCTGTATAAGAACCAGTACCTAAAGTTGGTGTACCGTTACTAGAATTGTTATTAATAGTTACGCCAGTTGCAGCAACTCCAACAGATAGGTTTCTAACTCCATATCCACCAATGTATCCTCCGTAATTATGTCCTTCAGATCCATTGCTAGACGCTTTTTCTCCTGCATGTTCCCAGAAATATAAACTTCCGTTAGTGGTATTTAAATTATCTTCGATAAACTTTTTAGCACTTATAGCAGATGCATACGGGTTTCCTAGTAAATAAGAATCTCCTGCACTAATGGTTGTGGTTAATGTTCCGTCTTTAGGAGTCCCAACAAAAGTATAATTTTGCACAGCACCAGGTCCTTTAAAGGTAAATCCATCGGTTTGTGAAATGGTACCACCTTTGTATTTATGAGTCCAACCAGATCTTCCGTTAGATCCTGTTGCATACGTGTATATCCAATAATCGGCTATAGAAATAGGTGCTGTAGTATTACCATCATAACCACCCACAAAGTTAATGTCTGTAATTGCAGAAGTTGCAGAGGTTGGTATTGTTCCGTCTTTTAATACGTCTTTAACAGTAAAGGTTGTGCTTCCAATAGTATTTACCGGAGAACTTAAGTAATTGTATCTGTATTTACTTGGTACTGTAGAGTTTTGGTCTACTAATAATTTACCATTACCAGTAACTTTAGAAGCTGTTTTATGCGTTTGAATTAACTGTGCCTTATTAGTATTGTCTGTACTAATTAAACGTATTTCATCGTTTGTATCTTTAATAATTATTTCATTGGTAACAACTAATAGGTTGTCTGTAATTGTAAAAATACTACTCTCTTTAACTTCTAATTTTCTAGCACTGAACTTCCCTGTATGATTATAATCTTCAGAAATCTTTACATTTCTAGATCTATCTGGGTATCCGTTTGTCCAAACACTACTGCCTAATACGGTAGTTCTGTCTGTGAATTTAAATCTATGTAAACCTGGTTTTATATTGGCTTCATCATTAGCAGTAGCTATTTCAGATAATAAAGGATCGTGTGTATGACGTTCTATAGCATTATCATTTGCTTCATCTGAATAAGTAATAATGTCATCGTTAATAAAAGCAACCCATTCTGTGGTGTCTGCAGTTTTATTTGGTACAGAAACTTCATCAATACGAACATAACTTGTATTGTTTTCTATAGCTGATATCACATCAATTCTTGATGCCCAAGCATTTGTATTAGATATTCTTGTTAAAGCTATAATATCATTTGCAGCATCAAAATTGGTAACATTTGTATTTACAATTTCTGATGTTGTAGAAAGCTTATTAGAAACAGTTCCTGCAGATATTAGTATAGATTCACCTGGGTTAATAACACTGGTGTTAGAGGTAAAAGCAGTAGGAGTGTTGCCTGTTTGATCTCCAGAAGTGTTTTTAAAGAGCGCAATAATAGCTGCATTTGGTGCAACGATGTTTGCAGCATGACTATTGGTAATTTCTATCCAACGTTCTGTGGCTGTTTGATATACTTGTGTAATCATAGCAACCCCACAGATATTTGTGTTTTTATCTAACGCATACGTATTGTAGGTTGATGTATAGTTTATAGAGGTTGTAATATTATCATTAGCTTCTAAGCTAGCTGCTAATCCATTATCTCCAACAGGGTTATTAGTAATGTTAATAATAGCATTATCTACTTTACTGATACCGCTAACATTGGTTACTTTGGCACCTTCTAATACTGCAGGTACACTTGCTTCTATAGTATCTGGGCAACCATCACCATCAGAATCTAAATCTAATTGATTTGGTATACCATCATTATCAGTGTCATTATTTCCTTCAGTTGTATCTAAAACGCCATCGTTATCATCATCAATATCATATTTATCTGCGATACCATCTCCATCATAATCTCTTAAGATGTTAAAAGAAACAGAAGGAGAATCACTGGTGATATTATTGTCTGTTTGATCTTGCGTATTTGTGGCTGTATTTGTTGTAGCGGCAATTGAGTTAGTTCCCGTCATTGGGTCTGCTTTTGCTACAATAGTAATTGTTTCAACTTGGCCACTTGTAAGATCTCCTACTGTCCAAATAGGGGTTGCCCAAGAACCAATACTAGGACTTGCACTAACAACTGTTAATCCATTAGGCATAACATCTGAAATGTTAATATTTGTAACTTCATTAACCCATTTACTTTCTACGGTAATTTTAAAAGTAATGTTGTCACCTTCCATAACTTCGGTTTTGTTAGCAGTTTTATTTACAATAATATCTGGAGGACAATAGTAAGCAGAAATTGGTTGAGAATCATATGTACAACCTCCTTTAGAAACACGTACGTAATAATCTCCAGATGTTGTTGGGGTGTATATAGGTCCGTTTTCACCAGGTACTAAAACACCATTGTCATACCATTGGTAAGATTCAAAATTTTTAGTTACTACTTCAATGGCACCACCTGGTAAACAACCTCCACCTGTTATAGCTAATTCTGTAACAGGTACAGTATCAAACCCCGAAAAATAACCAGCAATACCTCTAGCGCCGTTAAACCCTAAAAAACCTACAGCTATAGGACCTGTTGAGTTTACAGATACATCTCCTGTAAGTCCTGTAATATAAAAAGTTTTCCAGTCTGATGTGCCTGAAACAGCTTCTTCTGCAGGTAAGCTGGTTACACCACTGTCATCAGTAACAACAATATTAGAGTTAGCAGTTGTTGTTGATGCTATAATGTATAAACCACCTGAAGCCGTAATTCCAGAAATATCTTCTATATTAGAAATATAATCCATTGCGTCAGGCAATAGACAGTTTACGGGAGCAACAAAATTTAAACTTACCGTAATAATAGATGAACTACCTGAAAGCACTTGGTAAGCGTATACGTCTTTGGTTGAAGAAACAAACATATTTTTACCGCTTGTGGTACCAGAGTATTTAGAAGATGGTATTTCAGCATATTCTCCAATACCTATCGTAGCAAAAGGAGTCGTTTCATTATTTACATAAATTTCTGTGTTTGCTTGGGTTCCTATGATAATTACAAACTCATTAGTTGTACCACCGTTACCACGCACAAAAACATAGTCTTTTCCTAATTTGTCTTCTGGTACAGGTTGGTCTGCACCTGCATCTCTGCTTGCACTACTTGGGTTTACACCAAAATTTAACATTCCGTTACTAATGGCAATATCTTTGTCAGCATCAATAGAGGCACCAATCCATCCGTCTATATTTGCTGTAGTAGCATCTTTTGCAGCTTCAAGTACATAAGATTGTCCTTTGTTTAGTGTAATATTAATAGTATTATCAGTAATTCCGTCTACCGTATTTGTAGCTCTAAATTTACATGCTGTATTATAACCACTTATTTTAATTTTGGTATTGTCTTCTGTAGCCATAATACCTAATGTAGCACTCATTGTTTTATGATTTGCTTCAATAGGAGCGCCTCCCCATTTAAATTTCTGACCTAAAGCAGCTCTACCTTTAGAGGTAATTGAAGCTGCTTGTGAACCAGATCTACCTCTATAATTTACATAAAATTTTTCTCCGTTTTCAGATTCAAAACGCAAACCACTGTTAGATAATATAATACCTGTATTAGCATTGGTTACTAAAGTTATATTGTTATCTCCATTACCTGGGTTGTAGGTTTTTGGAGTTGCTTTTGATAGGGATAATGTAGTAAATGCTGCAGTGCTAGTACCTTTATACACTTTTACATTGAAACTTGAAGTTTCTGGAGTAGATAAATAGATGGTTTGTTCCTGAATGGCTTGATTATTAGTATCTTGTTTTAATGGCGGAAGGATATGTAAGTCACTTAATTGACTATAACCAACTTGTGTTATGGTTAATAAAATTATAAAGATGAATATTTTATGTAAATTATTTTTCATTAGATAGGTCTTTTTAAATTTTACGAAACACTTTTAAGGTGTTGTATTACAGTGTATTACTATACAAAGATAAAAAGTACTTTAGAAAAATAGAAAATTATTATTTGATTACTCTCGTTAAGCAAGGTGAACTGCAAGTTACTTTCTTTAAACGGTATTTTTACGGATTAAAAAAGCACTAATAGTAGCTGTGATTGGTGTTTTAATGCTATTATTTTCGTTATTTTATGAGGAAGGATGGTATGTAGTTTCTTTTTAGTTTAAAAAAAACTAAATTTTATTTAATAAAATTTCAAAAGTAGTTCCTTTTCCAATTTCAGATTTTTGAACAAATATTTTTCCTTTATGATAATCAGAAACAATACGTTTAGAAAGTGATAAACCTAAGCCCCAACCACGTTTTTTAGTAGTAAAACCAGGTTTAAAAATCTGTTTAAATAGTTTTTTAGACATTCCTTTTCCGGTGTCTGAAACCGTAATTTTTACTTTTTTGGGTGAGTTTTCTATATTAAGTTTCAATTCTCCTTTGCCTAACATGGCATCAATAGCGTTTTTGATAAGGTTTTCTATAACCCAACCAAATAACTCAGTATTTAAAAGGGTATAAATTTCGGTGTCTGAAGTTGTAAAAAAGAAAGAAATTTGCTTAGAACTTCTAGACTCTAAATAATCGAAAGCTTGTTTAGTAATGGCAACTACGTTTTCTTTTTCTAACTCTGGAGTAGAACCAATTTTAGAAAAACGATTTGCAATGGTATTTAATCTACTAACATCTTTTTGTATTTCTTCTACATATTTATCATCAACTTTTTCCATCTTTAAAATGGCAATCCAACCTAGAAGAGAAGATAATGGTGTGCCAATTTGATGTGCCGTTTCCTTTGCCATACCTGTCCAAAGTTTATTGGTTTCTGCAACTTTATTAGAGCTATAAAACATATAAATAACACTCAAAAATAGAAATAAAATTAAAATTAACGCAATAGGATAATAGGTTAATCTGTTTAGTAAATCTGAATTTCGATAATAAATAAACTGTTTGTTTTTTCCTTTGTAACTAACTTCTATAGGCTGGTTTTCTGCCTTCATTTCTGTCAGTTGTTTTTCTAAGTATTTAGGATTTAAGGCTTTTACAGAATCAAGATTCTGAAAATATTCTATTTCTCCTTTGTCGTTTACCAGAATCATGGGAATGTTATTGTTATTCTCAATTATTTTTAAAGGTAAATCTACGTTGGCATCTAAGTTGGTATCGCTCGCAATTTCTTTTTGTGCAGTTGCTAAGATTTCCATTTTAATACGTTCTTCATGTTTAAATTTCTGAAAGAAAGTATAGGTGTTCCATAAAATTAAAGAAACAATAATAAACGAAATAAGAATTGTAATTCGTTTAAATAAAAGGGTGTTAGAAAAAATTTTCATCAAAACAAATATAAGGTTTCATGTGTATAACTCATTTAAAGATGAGATAGTATCTTTACAAACCAAAAATATTTGAATACTATGTAATAGTATTAGGGGCTACTAAAAATATCTAATGCTTCAGTAAACTTTATAAAATTCAATTTGTTTAGACAGAAGTTATTGCGTGGAGATTTGAATTAGAAAATAGGATTATGAATAAAAATATTTTATTAAAACGGTTTTTAAATATATAAAACACTTAAAAACAGTTGATTGAAATAGTTTTGTTTCTGGTGTCTTTTAGTGCAGCGTTCTTAAGTCTTTTTATTGACACTAGTGATGTAATCCTATTAATAATAAATAATTTTGACGTGTTAGTTATTATATAGTATTTACTATTTGTAGTGGATGTTAATAACTTTAAAAAAGAACATCTTGAGTTTATTGGATTAAAACACGTAAAAAAACATACATTTGCACAAGAGTATTTAAAAAGAATGATGTAGAGAGTGCTTGGAAAGTACTTTTATTAAATTAGAAATTATGGAAGTTATTGGTAAAGTAAAATTAATTGGAGACGTTCAAACATTTGGAGCTAATGGGTTTCAAAAAAGAGAATTAGTAGTTACAACAGATGATCAATATCCGCAAATGATAATGATAGAGTTTGTGCAAGATAAATGTGATTTATTAAACAATTACAAAGTTGGGCAAGATGTAAAAGTAGCAATCAACTTAAGAGGTAGAGAGTGGATTAACCCACAAGGAGAAGCTAAATATTTTAACTCTATTCAAGGATGGAGAATAGAAAGTTTATCTCAAGGTGCAGCAGCTAGTGGTAGTTTACCTCCAGTAGATCAATTTGAGCCAGCATCTAAAGTTTCTGATGAAGAGCCAGACGATTTACCGTTTTAAAAAGAATTAAGATTTTTAGAATTAAGAATCAAGACAAATAAAAAGAGAGATTTCATTATTGAAATCTCTCTTTTGTATTTTATAAAGGTTTGTATGTATTCTTAGAGCAAAAACTGGTATAAGAATTTATTGTTTTCTACCTTTTTGTTTTTATAGTCTTGTTTTTTACATCTAAAAGCGAAGCAATCTAAACGTCTAAAAAAGAAAAATTATTTTTCTTTTTTCTTAGGCATCGGTCCTCGTAAATGAATAACCAGTCCGTTTAAGAAATTACGTAAAATTTGATCTTGGCATTCCATATATTTTGGATGTTCTTCACTTCTAAATAAAGCGCCTAATTCTGCCTTACTTACTTTAAAGTCTACCAAAGCACAAATCTCCACAATATCTGTATCGCGTAATTTATGTGCTACACGTAGTTTTTTTAAAATGTCATTATTTGATAATCCCATAATATTAATATAATTTTTTTAATCTAAATTTAATGTACGACCTGAAAAATTGCCCAAGCATATATTGCAAATCTAAGAAAACGAAATAACCCAAAAAGGGCTACATTTTTAAATGGATACTTAATCATTCCTGCGGCTAAACAAGCAATAGAAAAAGGTAAAGGTAATAAAGCCCCAACAAGAATTAAAATTCCACCCCATTTTCGAGTGTTTTTTAAGTTTTTAGCCATTTTTACCTCTAAATATTCTTTAACTGATGCTATTTTTAAAGCAGTTTTTCCGATAAAAAAAGAAATTAAACCACCACAATAAGATAAAGTAGCTAAAATTGCCAGATTTAAAATCGGTTCAGGTGTTTTTTTAGACCAAGCGATAAACATTTCTGGCGGAACTAAACCTAGTATAGTTTCAGAAACAAAGAAAAAGGATAAAACGGTAAGTCTAGAAACGTTCTCTGTAAAATGATGTAGTCCATCATTAATATTATAGACATATTTATTAAACAGAAGTAAGCTTGCAACAACAATAACAATTGGCCAAAAAGCTTTCTTTAAACTTTCCCATATAAACAAATAAAACCCTGTTCTATGAAAATAGAAGTGCATCAACTTAGCTCTATGCGTACTCGTTTTTTTCTTTGTTTTTTTTGCCATTTCTTAGATTTCTCTTTTTCTTTAAATAGTTTACAAAAATAAGGACTTAATTTTTATAAAATGAACAATAATTTAGATTCCTACTTTTTTATGAATTCCGTAAATTAGCAGCAAATAAATTACTATGATTTGGCTTACAGACAAAATTGAATTCCCTCCTTATGAGTTTACTACAGATGACGGAATTATTGCTTTAGGTGGAGATTTGTCTGATGAACGGTTAATTTGTGCCTATAAAAACGGTATTTTTCCTTGGTTTTCAGAAGGAGAACCTATTGTTTGGTATTGTCCGTTTAAAAGGATGGTGTTACTTCCAGGTGAAATAAAAGTCTCTAAATCGATGCGAAAAGTCATCAATAAAAATGAGTTTACCATCACAGAAAATAAAGCATTTGAAGAAGTAATTTACAACTGTAAAAATATTGAAAGGAGTGATGGTTTTGGTACTTGGATTACAGATGATATGGAGCAGGCCTACATTAATTTACATAAAAAAGGCATCGCAAAATCAATAGAAGTATGGAAAGACAATCAATTAGTTGGTGGTTTGTATGGTTTAGAAGTGAATACTATTTTTTGTGGAGAAAGTATGTTTAGTAAAGTTTCTAATGCTTCTAAACGAGCATTTATTCATTTAGTAAAAAAGAAAGAATACACATTAATAGATTGCCAAATGTATAATGATCATTTAGCGAGTTTAGGCGCAAAAGAAATTGAAAGAGATGTCTTTTTAAAAATATTAAAGTCTTAAGTCATTAATATTTTTTGTAAAATGTGGTAGTGGAATAATTATTGCTTACGTTTTGATAACCAAAATGATACTATGAAAAAATTACTATTTTCAATCGTGCTTTTTTGTTCGATTCATACGTTGTTTTCCCAAGAAAAACAGGAAAAACTTGGAAGACCCTTTTTTACAGGTTCTGCAAACTTAACTTTTGCAGTTAATGAAAATTATACGTTAGACCCAGATGATGGCGAAACGTTTTTTATTCCTTCAGCAATTTTTTTTAGAATGGGGTTCGGTTACGAATTTAAAAAAAGAGTAGCCGTTAGTTTAAACGGCGGTTTCGATTATCATTGGAATTATGCCGTTAGTGCTTTTCCTGCTTATGTAAGTCTAAAATATAATATTACAGAAGATGAAGATGATGCTTTTTTTACGGAAGTGAGTTACGGAAAAATGTGGCGACCTTCTACTAATTATCCAGATGGAAATTATTACAGAATAGGTTTAGGTACTCAAATTGCAGGAGAGGAAAGATGGAACACAATTGTTCGATTAGATTTCCATAGAAAAGGAATAATTGGTTTCGAAAATGATAGGTTAGATAGTGTTTCTTTAGGGATAGGTTTCTCGTTTTTCTAAAAATTTGGAGCTACAGTAAAGCTCATTTTTTTATGGGTTGTCGGATGAGAGAATTCAATAAATTCTGCATGTAAATGCAACCTGTTTTCTTTGGTACCATACAAGTCGTCACCAACAATAGGGGTGTTTAGTCCTTTTTTATGAGCTGCATGAACTCTCAATTGATGTGTTCGTCCTGTAATAGGATAAAAATGAACTCTTGTCTTTCCGTTTTCTCTTTTGATGATTTTCCAATCGGTTTCAGCATTTTTTCCATGAACAAAATCTACCAATTGTTTGGGTCTGTCGTCTAAATCTACACGTAAAGGGAGTTTTATTTTTCCTTTTTCTTCGGTTAAGTTTCCGTCTAATAAAGCAACGTAACGCTTCTTTACAGTTCTATTTATAAACTGACTTTGTAGTACTTTATTAGCTTCTTTTGTTTTGGTCAATAATAAAATTCCAGAAGTAGACATGTCTAATCGGTGTACAATTAAAGGTCCTGTAGCGTCTGGATATTTCTCCTTAATTCGAGTATACACAGAGTCGGAAATATCTTTTCCGGGTACAGATAAAAACTCTGTTGGTTTATTTACAACTAATAAAACATCATCCTCATAAATGATTTCTAATTCTTGTTTTTCAGCTAAATTTTCTAACAATAAATTTTCATCCATAGCAATACCTTCTAACATGTGTGTTAAAATAGGTTTGCATCTGCCTTGGCAGGCAGGATAAAAGTTTTTATGTTTTCTAATTGCCGAGTTTGGCGAAATTCCCCACCAAAATTCTGCCATAGAAATAGGTGTATACTCATTTAGAAAAGCGTGTTGTAATAATTTAGGAGCAGAACATTCACCTGAACCAGCAGGAGGTTTTATAGCAGGATTGTTAAAAATATCTAATAAATTACGTTCCTCTTTTTCTTTGTTCAAAAATGCATATTTACTAAAAAGAGTTTGTTGCAGATAATTAGATTTTTCCTTTCTGTCTTTTTTTAGAGATGCAATTTTATCCTCAAAAAGAGCTAATTCTGTTCTTTTTTTAGTGATTTTATCTTCGTAGTATGCTACCAATTCTTTGTAATAAAACTGGTCGTTAAAACTTTCTTGAACTAACTTTTTATTAAGAGCATTAAAATCAACTTCATTTAAGTTTGATTGTCCGGTTGTTTTTCTAGCCTTTCTATCTTTTTTTTGAAGTTTTAATTTTTTTCTTTCCAGTACTAAATCCGTTTCAATTTCTTTGGATGTTTTTAAAAAAGATTTCTTCAGTTTTAAATAATTTTTATCCTTTTTTAAAAGAGATAATTGAGCGTTTATTTGGTCTATCTCTTTTTCTCCTTTAATATAAAAACTACCTTCTGTTCTCATATTAAAAACAGGCGGAACAAATTTTTCTGGTAAACTTTTATCAGCTAATTTCCCTGAAAAAGCAGCTAAATAACCAATTTCATTTTGTTTATTTTTAACGATTAAAACCCCAAACATTTTTCCAATGGGCAGCTCATTATTTTCTGTTTCAAAAAGTCCGAAATTATGTGTAAAATCCGTTTGATTTTCTAAATACTCTTGCAACTCATTTACTGCAATTTTTGCAAGTTGATGAGGTTGGTAATAAAACGGAAAAGTAAATTTTTTAGGAAGTTCAATGTCAGAAATATCTGCTTGAAATTTTTGGAAATAATTCAAATTTAAAAATTATGAAGTTAAAGGCTAAAAGTGGCACGTTGCAAACGGTCGTTAATCGATTTTCCTAAACCAAACTCAGGGAATCTTTCTGCAATAATTACATCTAATGCTAGATGATCTAACTCATGTAGAGAATCGTATAATTTAGAAGCAGCTTCATGCATAGACCCTTTTTCTGATAGAATAATTTCTGTCAGAGACGCATCATCCAAAGAGTTTTTAAAAGGTAGTACACCAATTTTTTTACCTACATGTTTTTTAACCTCGGTCGCAATATCATCAACCAAAAAAGTACGAGTAGCAGGCGCATAATGTCTTGCCAACATGCCTGGAGCATCCGGACTTTGTTCTTTGTTGTTTTTAATAGGAACTTTGCCTACCACAGCTTCAATATCTTCTATGGCCAATGCGCCTAATCGGTAAATAATGGGTTCATCATCTATAAAGCCAATAATGGTAGATTCAATTCCGTTTGTACAAGATCCGCCATCTAACACCATTTTTATATCATCTTTAAAATAACGTTCTACATGTGCTGGTTTTGTGGGGCTTATACTTCCAAAAGGATTTGCACTTGGTGCGGCTAATGGAAATGGTAATTGTCTTAATAATTCTAAAGTTACTGGATGATTCGGTACACGAACGGCAACGGTATCTTTACCAGCAGTAATAATATCAGGAATATTTTTGTTCTTTTTTAAAACCAAGGTCATAGATCCTGGCCAAAAAGAAGCTGCTAATAATTTTGCCTTTTCAGGAATGTGAGTTACAATTCCGTCTAAAGAATCAATAGAAGGAATATGTACAATTAATGGATTAAAAAATGGACGTTTTTTAGTAGAAAAAATACTTTTTATCGCTTTTTCGCTAAAAATATTACCAGCTAAACCATAAACTGTTTCTGTGGGTATAGCAACCAATTCTTCATTGGTTAATAAATGTATGGCTTTTTGTATGTCTTTAGAAATGATGCTCATTGATAGTTCTTATAGACCGCAAATTTAATTATAAAATAGCACAAATAGGTTTACTTCATTTGATAAGAAATAAAGTTATGATTTTTTTTTATAAAAAGTGCTATTTTTATTTTGTTATGAACGCAGGTTCATTACCTTTGTGTAAAATTTGATAGATGCCGAGACCTAAAAAGAAAAGAAAAGTAGATCATCCGCCAAAAATGCTTGGTTTTAAGCCTTTTGGAATTCGGTTTTGTGATACGGAACATGTAGATATGCAGTATGAAGAGTATGAAGCTGTTAAATTGGTGGTGTATGATAACCTTTCTCAAGGAGATGCAGCAGAAAAGATGGGAGTTTCTAGGCCTACACTTACTCGGATTTATAACAGTGCTTTAAAAAAAATTGCACAAGGATTTGTAGAAGGTAAATCGATTATTATTAAAGGAGGAAACTTCGAATTTGATAAAGATTGGTACAAATGCAAAACATGCTTTAAGTTAATTGATAGTGTTAAAAATCCCACAGCATGTGGAGATTGTGCTACCAATGATAAAGACGAATTAGTGAATCTAAATGAATAAATTATGCCAAATTTTGATAGAAAGGGCCCTGAGGATTTAGGTCCGAAAACAGGAATGAAACTAGGAAAATGTAGAAAAACAAAATCAGATACGGATGCATTTCCGATAAATAGACCCTTTGGAAAAGGCAGACGTAAAAAAGATAATACGAGAACAATAATAAAAATGAATGATTAGTTATGAAAAAAATAGCAATACCCATTACAAAAGACAATAGAGTAGAAGATCATTTTGGACGATGTAAGTTCTATGAAATCTATACGTTTTCTGATGCCAATGAAATTATAGACTTGCAATTACTAGAATCTGATGGAAAATGTGGATGCAAATCTAATATTGTTAGTGTTTTGGTAAAAGAAGGTGTAACATTTATGTTAGCAGGTAATATAGGCGATAGCGCAATGAGTAAATTGGTGGTTGCAGGTATTGGTGTAATACGCGGTTGTTCTGGTAAATCTGCAGACGTTATTTTAGAATTTGTTGATGGCAAAATTACGGATAATGGCGTTGGTTGTGCAAGTCATAGTCACAAACACAAAAAAGGTCATGCACATTCATGTAATCATTAATAATGATTATGGAAATCGATTTTAAAAATATTTGCCACGAATTCATAAATTCGTGGCAAATTTATATTTGATAAAATTTAAAAGCGATTGCCAGAGTAATTCTTAAAATTAGATAAATTTTAAAGTAAAAAGTTATGTCTGCAACTATTATACAAGGAGAAAGAGTTCAGTTACCTACCAAATATGGGCATTTTGAGTTGATTCCATTTCAAGAAAAGGAAAGTGGTCTTGAGCATATGGCGCTTATAAAAGGAAAATTTACGCCAAATGAACCTGTGCTAACACGGTTCCATTCTGCTTGTGCTACCGGAGATTTATTTGGGTCTTTAAGATGCGATTGTGGAGATCAGCTTATAGAAGCAATGAAAATGATTGAAAAGAATGGAAGCGGAATTATTGTGTATTTACAACAAGAGGGCAGAGGAATTGGTCTAATGAATAAGATGAAAGCGTATAAGCTACAAGAATTAGGGATGGATACGGTAGAGGCAAACCTAGAATTAGGCTTTGCTGCAGACGAAAGAGATTATAAAGTTGGTACAGATATTCTTTGTGCTCTTGGTATACAAAAAGTAAACTTGTTAACTAATAATCCTGATAAAATTATTGGGTTAGAACAAAACGGTATTCAGGTTGTAGAGCGTGTTTCATTAATAATACCTTCAAACCCATTCAATAAATTTTATTTAGACACTAAAGAGAGTCAAATGGGACATCAATTGAATAATGATAAATCAAAAAATAAATGCTATGATAACTGATGTATTTCAATTGAGGCCTCGTTACGGAGAAGTTGATAAAATGGGGTATGTATATCATGCAAATTACGTAACTTTTTGCCATCAAGCTCGTAATGAATTATTGCGGAAATTGGGTTTAGATGAGGTTAAATTAGAGGAGAACCAAATAATGCTTCCAGTAATTTCTTTTGATATAAAGTATAGAAAACCAGCTCACTTTGATGAGCTTATCACTATAAAAACAACTATTAGAGAAATGCCAAAAGTTCGCTTTAGTTTTTATTTTGAAGTAAAGAATGAACAAAATGTACTTTTATGCAAGGCGAAATCAGATGTTGTTTTTGTGGATATTCAGTCGCGTTTACCTCAAAAAATTCCTAGTTTTGTCGAAAAGATACTCACAACCAATTTTGAAACGATAAATAGATTAAATTAACAAATTATTTAAAAAATTAACCCTTTTTTTTCAGAGTTTTGCAACTGAAAAAAATACAAAATATTTACTGGTCAGAAAATCAGTATAATACTCTCCTTAGAGAATACGTTCTAAAGAACGATTAAAAGAAAGCGTTTATGACAAATAATATAGCTATAGAAAATCAATATAAAAGAACATCTTTATTTGAAAAAGAAAATGTGAATTACTTAGTCCATGTTTTAAAGCGATTTAATACGGTACCAAAAATTAATAACATTAATATTATTACTTCTACAAGTGTACCGGATGTTTTTAAAATTGAACCAAATAAATCGATAATTATTGGTGCTTTATATTTAAAAAATCCTGTTTTAGCATTAGTTTATTTAAGATACGGAATTGAATGGCAACTTTGGTACAAAGCTTTAGAGGGCGAAAAAAAAGAAACTGCTTTATGTAATATTGCAGCTTTAGAAGTAACTAGAATATTTTACAATTTATTGCCTAAAGAAGATAAAGAAAAGTTAGTAGATGTTGATTATTCTTTAATTAATTTGATTAAAAATGCGGATGCTTTAAATGCGGAATCTCTCTTAAATCATGAAGAATTAGAATCATTTCATGGATTAAATACAGGAGATAAAATCTTTGAGAAAGCTTGGAAGCCTATTGTTGATAATCTTGCTAAACCTACCGAGTATTTATTAATGGATGGTGGCGATTTTAGATTAAATATAGACGAAATAGATTTACTAAATAAATATGGTTGTAGGCCATTTCCAAGACCAGAAGCTTTTACGTTTGCTTCTTCTACTGCAACAAGTGTCTCTAATTTTGCTTTTGATAAAACAGATAAAGCCAGAAGTATTTTAATTAAGAATAGCTTAAAAAATGGTTTTAAAAATACTGCCATTGAATTTTCGGAGTTATTAAAAAGTAATTTGAGAAAAATTTTTACTTTAAATGATGCTTGCGAAATAATTTTTTCACCTTCAGGAACCGATTCTTCACTACAAATAGCAGCCATAACTCAAATTGTTACTGATAAAGAAATTACACATATTTTAGTTGCTTCTGATGAAACGGGTAGTGGAGTACCTGCAGCGCTTAAAGGATGTCATTTCGAAAATAATACCGCTTTAAATTACCCAGTTAAAAAGGGTGATAAAATGGAAGGTTTTAGAGATATAGATTTGATTAAAATTCCTTTTAGAGATGAAAAAGGAGCTTTAAAATCAACAGAAAAATTAGATGCAGAAGTTTTTGCTGCCATCACTGAAACGCATAAATTAGGAAGACAAATTGTGTTACATGTAATGGATCATTCTAAACTAGGGTATCAATCTCCTAGTGTAAAAATGATGCAAGAAATAGATGGGCTTAAAAATTTGTCATTACTAGTAATTATAGATGCTGCTCAGTTAAGATTAGATCCAACAGATATACAAAATTATTTAAAAAAGGACTATATTGTTAGTATTACCGGAAGTAAGTATTTTACAGGACCTCCGTATTCTGGGGCTTTAATTTTTCCAGAAACTGTTACTAAAGAGATTAATGTAGCTAAAAAGAAGTTGCCAAAAGGGTTAACCAAATACTATAATCATTCAGATTGGCCAACATCTTGGTTTTGTTCTAAAGATTTATCTGACGGATTTAATTATGGTTCTTATATGCGTTGGAATGCTGCTATTGTAGAAATGGATCGATACTATAAAACACCTATTTTATATAGAAATATGGGAATTGAGATGTTCTGTAATTTTGTAGATGATTCTATAAAGGAAGCTAGTTTTTTAGAACCCGTTTATGGTGATAAACCAAATGTAGATAATGAAGAATTCGGTATTAGAAATATTCGTACCATTTTTCCTTTTTTCATCCTTAAAAATAAAGAAGCATTATCTGTAGATAAAGTAAAAAAATTGTATGTGTTGCTAAATTCTGATTTATCTAATAAATTTGAAGGAGCTCCTTTAGAAATTATTAGACTTGCAGCTCAAAAATGTCATATTGGTCAGGCAGTAAATGTAAAATATGAAAATGATTTACAAAGTGCCGTTTTAAGAATTAGTTTAGGGGCAAGAGTTATTTCAGAAAGTTGGGTAAATAGAGATATTAGCCTTTATTTTAGAAATATAGAAGCACAAATGAATGAAATTACGGTAATAATAAAAAAGATAGAATTGATTCTTAACAATCCAGAATTGTTGAATTAAGAGCATTATTCTGGTTTAGGTTGAATCTTTAATGATTTCCATATCCTTAAGATTATCCGTCTATAAGACTATAATATATGTGTATAGGTTGACCTTTTTTTAGATTACCTCTTTTAATTACGTGATTTCAAATGTCAGTAAAAATAAAAAGCCCGATTCAATTGAATCGGGCTTTTCGGTGAAATAGGTTGGGGGACCTAACTGCGATTAAAAAACTTTTATTACTATTCTAGTATAGACTTATATTATTAGTACTTTTTGCTATACCCTTGTATTCTTGTAAGCTAATGCCAATAGAATTGCTAAAACTATTTATAAGCACTTGTTGTTTCGTTTCTTACGTTTTAAAGTTTTTAGAACTACTAGATAACAATATATTGTACAATTTGAGTACAAAAAGAGTTGACTGACGGTATACCGTTAATTTCTTATAAGCTTAAAACACTCAAATAAATTATATGTACCACCCAAGCCGAAGCAGGTCTAAATTAGTAATATTTTTGAGGTAATAATATAAACATAAATGATTGTCTTGTAAATTTAGAAGTCAAGTTTACACTTACCTAAAACTAAAAAAGCATCTTCTATTTAATTTTTAATAATAGAAGATACTTTACACTAAGGAACTATTACTTTATTTGATATTCATATTTAAAGAAAACACTGTTATTGTATAAGTATTACTCCCAACAAGTCGTTGTCCCCAAATTTCTATATAATCACCAGGAATTAGTTCTACAGTACCTGAAATAGCGTTACTAGAAATATCTGATGTATTATTAACACGCATTAAAGTATTAGTTTCTGTTAAAGTTGTTGAGCCATTTTTTTTAATAAAAAACGCGTAAAAATCACCTTGACTATAGTTATTACCTCTAACCGATAGTGTTGCATTTATTTGAAACGTTCTTGTTTTTTGCCCTAAATAGGTTAACCTATTATCTTGAGGAGAAGACATTCTGAATAAATTTACCGCAGTTGTTTTATTTGGACTACTATTTCCTATTAGGTTAAACGCAGTACCATTTGATACACTTTGCACAAATCCAGTAGTAATATCTCCATTATAATAAATATTACCAGATGCCACTTGGTCTGATTCTACAGGTAACCCAGGGCAATCTACGGTCCATGCATTATTAAAATTATATCCCGAATAAGACCCAGCGGTATATTTTTTTACATATTGTGTACTTGTACCACTAAAACTGGCACCTGTTAATACACCTTTTCCAACTGTGGGATTAGAACTCACATCTAAACCAATGGCAGTTCCATTTAATTCTGAAAATCCACCTTGTTTTTCAACAATGTCAAAAGATCCCGTTAATGTTTCATAGGTTCCTAAATTATTAGAGAACCAACCAATATTACTTAATAACAAATCTGAAATATTACTATATGTTATTCCTGTGGTATTTCCAGAAAACTGAACGATACTCAAAAATACGAGTCCATAGCCACTAATAGTACCTATAGAAGCAGAATTGACAACGATACAATCTCTAAAAACAAAACTTTCAGTACTACTTCCTGTCATGTTAAAAATAGTTCCTAGAGGAGCCGTTAGCGTTAGGTTTTTTATAGTTCCTCCCTTAGAACTTACAAACATAGTTCCTCCAGATTTTACTAATATATCTTCATTAGTATCTAAACCAATTAAATAGGCTTTATTTAGATCGATGGGATGTGCTAAAGCAACTGTTCCGTTTATTTCATATAATGTATTGGTTGTTAATAAATACTTACTGCCACCGCCAGCTGCAAGTTCTTCGCTTAAGTCTGCTGCAGATTTGATTATTTTATGATTTACTCTAGAAGCCGACTGCGACTCCATTTTTACCCAAGTACTTGATTGATAAAAATAAAATGCATTTTCAGAAATATCATAGACTAACAAGCCATTTGCTGGACTTGCTATTGCTACTCTTTCTGTTGTTGTCATTCTTGGTGCTAACATACCCTTTTCTGTAGAACTAATATCTAACATAGAGGAAGCGTCTGGTGTTACTGTACCTATACCAACTTGAGAGAAGGCATTATAGTTAAAGCTAATAACCGTTATTATTGTTAATATGGCTATTTTTAAGTTTAAATTTTTCATAATTAATAATTTAATATTTTTTTAGTTAATTTGCCGTTACTCGTTTTTATATTTGCTATATAAATTCCTTTGCTTTGGTTAAACGGTATTTGCAGCTTATCTTTATTGTTTAGATTTTTATTTCTGCTTAAAACTTCTTGCCCTAGAACGTTGAATATTTTTATGCTTTCTATTTTAACTCTAGCGGTATTATTCAGTACAATGTGTTTATTGCCATCATAAAAAACACCTATACTTAAGAGTTTATCATCGGAAACCGATAAAGATTCTTGGGGTAAAAAAACTAAAGAGTACCTATCTAAATACTCTCCTATTGGTAAATTCACTTGAAAGTTGGAGTCGCTTAAATTATGTGTAGTGTTTAAAACATTGTCTTTTAAATAAATGGTGTTTTCAAAATTATCTACTTCATCAATCATAATTTCATGAGAACCAGTTTCCGAAATAAATAATCCTAAAGGAAACTCTAATGCTTTATTAAAATTATGAACACCTTGAATAGCGAACGTATTATTTAAGTCGTTGTCAATTACAAAAAATAGATCGTCTGCTCTGTTGTCAATTATTATGGCATCATAGCCAAAATTATAGTGAATATCTGCACTAGTATCTGGTAAAAAAGCCAAAAGTAATTGTCTATGAAATCCTTCGGGATCTTGATAGCCTAATCTGATGTATTGATTATCAGCACCAATCGCTTTATTTTCTTTTGTATTTACTTCTGTGTCATCAGCTCTATAAAAATGGGCATCTTCTGAAGATTCTTTTTTAAATGCTCTTTGCGAATTTTTAAAAAGAATAGACCCGTTTGATAGGCCAGTAACAAAAAAACCTTGAGCTACAGACACATATTGTGTAGGTGGCGCTACACTAGAGGAATTACCTAAACCTCCTGGGGACGATAATGCAATCGATGGAGGGGTGCCTCCAGATAAATTACGCATAGCATAACCACCTAAATAAGTTGTTTTATTATGTGAGGTTGAACCTCCATCTACCCAAAAATAAAGCGTATCAAAAAGCAATATGTTATCATTAATAAATTGATCTGCATCTAAAGCAGAAGGATATGGGTTGCCTAACAAAGATTCTTCTCCAGAATTTATTGGTGCTGAATAGTCGCCATTGTTTGGTGCGCCATAATAGGTGTAATTTTGATCTGCCAAAAGCGTATTTGTTCCTTTCATGATATAGCCTTCACCAGGATTTAAACTACTATTATTATTTAAAGAAACCCAGCCACCGCTTTGTAAATATTTATAAATCCATCGGGTGTTTATGGTTAAAGCGCTGATTACGTTATTATTACCGTCTACTGCCGATGGTAATCCATTGTATGGAGAACCAGCGCTAAATAGCATTTCTTGTGGATTAAATGGATTAATACTAGCATCTGTACCATCAAACTTACCACTTACTAAAGAAAATACACCACTATTATTTATTGGTGACGACCAGTAATTAAACTTATAAGCCGAGGCGTATCCTTGTTGGTCTATTAAAACCTTACCAAAGCCTATTGTATTTGCGTCTGCACCTAAATGTGTTTGAATAAGTTGGGCTTCACCAGTTAACCGAACATCTCCACTCTTTAAATTTAAGGAGTTCTCTACATTTAGTGCAAAACCATTTGCTACAGATACTCCTTTTGTGTTTGTCGCTGTTATATCTATTTCTAGATTATTAAAATTAATAGCTTTTGAAGTACCTGAAATAGTTACTAATGGGTTTGTGATGCTTTTAAAATAGGTGGTTCCTGATGCGGATGACGTGGTTCCGTTATTTATAAAATTATTGTTTAAATAAAGGTTTCCGTTGCTTTTGTGGGTTCCAGTATTTTTATTCGTGTATTCGTTTTCAAAATACACATCTGTGGATGCTGTAATCTGCAATATGCCTTTATTTACTATTTGTGCATAACTGCATAAAAAGTTAAATAGAAGCAGGCAGTAAAAAAGAAAGTGTTTACTTCTCATGGATTAGGGGGTTGGGGGTTAGTACTATGTATGGCAGATTGCCATAGTTAATTTATAGTAAAAAAGGTTTTACCATAAATTAGTTAAGCTAGTTATATACTGTGTTGTAGTTAGTATAATAGCGCACTGCAGCTTAAAAGGTTTTTAAAAACTGCATCTGGGGGAATTGATGTTTGCATAAAATTTTGAAGGAATAAAAATGGGGGATTAAATAATAAGAATTAACAAAGAAAGTGTATCAAAGCACTTCCTTACTTCATTTTTTGATTTATTAGCTAGAAAATTAAAGGAAGTATTAAAACCAATAGTTTTCCATTGTTATTATTATGTTTTAAAAACAGATTTCAATTTAAATGCCAAAAATCATTTAAAAACAAAAAAAAAAACACAAAATAATGATTTTCAGTTGTTTGTGGGTGTTATTTGTTTTTTAACGGATAAAGGTAAAATTGCTATACCGTGTAAATTTTAGACGAAATACATGTACTCACGGTATTCCGTTAATTTATTTTATTTTTTTTATGTTTAGTTTGGTCATTCTATCACGCAAGGTACTTGCTTTTAAATTTAATACAACTGCAGCTCCATGAGGTCCACTAATTTTCCATTTACATTGTTCTAGCACTTGTATGATGTGATTACGTTGTACAGCATCTAAACTTAAATCTTTATTATTGATTGGTTTTGCTTTTTGTGTAGAAGACTCAAAACCTGGGATAACTAGTGTATCTGTGTTTGATAAAATAGAAGCTCGCTCAATTAGATTTTCTAACTCTCTAATATTTCCGGGCCATTTATATGCTTTTAACTGACTCATTGCATCATCTGTAATATATTTAATACTTTTTCCGTAAGCTTTATTAAATTTATCTACAAAATGCTCTACCAGTAAAGGAATGTCATCTTTTCTACCTCTTAAAGGAGGTACTTCTATTGGAAACACATTTAGACGGAAATATAAATCTTCTCTAAACTCCTTTTTTTCAATAGCGTCTTTTAGATTTCGATTGGTAGCAGCAATAACTCTAACATCTAATTTTTTTAATCCTGTGGTGCCACCAACAACTTCAATTTCTCCCTCTTGTAAAAATCTTAATATTTTAGGTTGCATATCTAATGGTAGCTCTCCTATTTCATCTAAAAACAAAGTTCCTTTATCTGCCAATTCAAATTTTCCTATTTTATCACTAATTGCACCTGTAAAAGACCCTTTTTTATGTCCGAACAATTCACTTTCAATCAGCTCTCTTGGAATTGCAGAACAATTTACTTTAATTAACGGTTTATTGTTACGTAAACTCGTGTTATGAACAGCTCTGGCTAGCAATTCCTTTCCTGTTCCAGATTCTCCTAAAAGCAAGACAGTGGCATTTGTTGGTGCTACCTTTTCTACTTCTGTTAAAACAGTACTAAACTCAGTACTACCATAAACCATTTCTTCATAATTAAATACTAGATCTAACTCATTTCTTAGGTATACATTTTCTTGTTCTAATTGGTTGCGTAAACGATGTAGCTCCTTATTGGCTATTGTAAGTTGATTGTTCGCTAAAATAGATGCTTTTTCTGCCAATTTTCTTTCTGCACTTTGAATCATTAAAGAGACCAAATTAGCAATAGAAGTTGCAAATTCTTCTTCATCTGTAGTCCATAGATGTGTATTACCTACTTCTTCGAAACATAAAATTCCGTACACTTCATCGATACCTTGAATAGGAATACTTAATTTAGATTTTATATTTAATGGAATGAGGTAATCTGTAATAAATCCTACTGAAAGCTCATGTGTTAAGGCATGGGAAGCGGCAACTATTGTATTTTTTATTAAGGTATCAAAAAATCTTTCGTTCCCTATTCCGCTAAGTACTTGTCCGCTTTCAAAATCATCACTTTTTCGAGTGTATAATTTTTCGCAGATTATTTCTGTTTTTTCTTTATTAAATTTAAAAATACTTCCTCTTTCTACATTTAATGTTTTTGCAGATAGTGCAGTAATTTTATTTAATGCTTCTTTATAGTCTGTACCTACTAGGCTAGCTAGTTCGATAATAACATTTTTTCTTTCTAATGATTTTTGGGCATTATCTTCTAAAACTTTCTTTGCTTTTTCTTCTTCAGAGATATCTTTAATGGTTGCAAAAATAGCTATCACATCCCCATTATCATTTTTAATAGTACCTGATAAAAAAGAGGCCAAAAATGGAGTGCCATTTTTTTTCACAAATTCTAACTGAAAAGAAGGTGCTTTATCTTTTGCTACTTTTGCTTTTATTTCCTGTATTTTAACAAAGTCTTCCGCTTTGGCAAACGGGTATGGAAGCTCTAATCCAATAAGTTCTTTTTTTGAGTAGCCAAGAAGCTTACACAAAGAATCGTTTACTTTAATAATGTTACCAGACATGTCAAGAATTAGCAAGCCTTCTTGCATAGACATAACTAGCTTGTCATTAAACTCTTTAGCTAGTTTTAAGTCTGTTTCTGCTTTTCTACGTTCGGTAATATCTTGCATGGTACCAATTAACTTTATGGCATTTCCATCCTTATCAAAAATCCACTCTCCTATACCATGTACCCATATTTCTTCTTTTGTATTCGGCTTCAACAGCCTATATTCTTTATTAAATCTTACATTACTTCCAATGCCTTTTTTAAAATAATTTAACATCTCGTCTTTCTCATCCGGATGAATAAGATGGCCCCAACTTTCTATTGTTTTTACATAGGTCTCTGGGATACCAAAAATATTATTTAATACTGCAGAACCTTCCCAGGTACCAGTGTTTAAATCCAATACATACGAGCCAATATTGGCAACTGTTTGAGATTGCCTTAAATAGTATTCACTTTCTTTAAGTTTTCTTTCTGCTTCCTTACGTTTTGTTACATCACGTGCAATGGCAAGTATTTTACCATCTTTTTGAAGTTTTGCAGATACTTCTACCTCTAATAGAGATCTGTCTTTTCGTTTAAATTTCCTAGCAAAAATTACAGCCTCACCTAAGAGTAACTTATTGTTATTCTTTTCTTTATGTATGAAATCTCCAGCAATTAAATCTTGAATTTTTAATTTTAAAAACTCACTTTTGGTATATCCTAAATTTATATAAGTTGCTTTATTGAAGAGGTGTATTTCTCCATCTAAAGAATAGGATATAATAGCATCACTAGCTTGATCTATTAATGCGATATAAGACTCATCTTTCTTTTTTATTTCTGCTACAATTAAAGATTTTTCAATGGCTATGTATACTAAATTTACCGCAAAATTAAGTTCGTGAATATCTTCTAAAGACGGAGTCTTTATATACTTACTATAAATAGCAAAAGTACCTAACACTTTTTTGTCTTTTGAAAATATTGGAATAGACCAACAAGACTTTAAATGGTGTTTTGATGCAAGGTCTTTATAATCTACCCATAACTTATCTGTACTTATGTCTGCAACAATAACTGGTTTTTTAGTAAATGCAGCAGTACCACAAGAACCAGTACGTTTACCAATTAAAAGCCTTTTTATAGCTAAACTATAAGAGATCGGTAGGGAAGGTGCAGACTCTAGATTAAGATGTATACCATCTTCATCTAACAAACTAATAGAGCCAATATAATCTGGGTATATTGATTGAAAATTTAAAAGTAATTGATCAAATATTTCGTTTAAAGGTGTGTTTACCGAAATTAAATCTAAAATTTCATTTTTATGTATTAATAATTTCTGTGCCTTTTCTCTTTCTAGAACTTCATTACCGAGATCTAAACTTTTTTGCTCTAACTTATTAATGAGTCGCTCACTATAGAGTTTTAAAACCTCATTTTCAGAAATTTGCCCCTTTTTTACTCGCGCTTCTTGCTCTTCTTTATTATTAAAAATATGGTTTATGGTTAAAAGTAATTCGTCGTGGTCAATTGGTTTTCTTAAAAATTGCGCAGCCCCTAATTTTAAGCCCAATTCTTCATCCGAACGTTCTGTGTAGGTTGAGGTATAAAAAACAAACGGAATATTTGCAAACAACTTTTCTTTTTGGCATGCCTTACAAAACAAGTACCCATCCATAATAGGCATTAAAATATCTGAAATAATAAGATCTACATTACTATTTTGGTGCAGTTTTTCTAATCCTTCACTACCATTAGTTGCTTCAAGTACGTTATAACCTTCTTCTTTAAGGATCACTTTTAGCAGGTAAAGGTTTTCAAAAGTATCATCTACTATTAAAATAGTTTTTTTATTCATTTTTCTTTTGCCTTAATAATGCTTTCCATTTGACTTACAAAGGTTTCCGGATCTATGGGTTTTTCTAAATAGCCATCTGCTCCTGCCTCCATTGCTTTTTCTCTATCGCCACCCATTGCATAAGATGTAACCGCTATGATGGTTGTATTTACAGGAAGGCCGTTATATCTTAGTTTAGTACATATTTCATAACCATCCATATCTGGAAGTTGAATATCTATTAAAATAACTTCAGGATTATTTTCGTGTGCAAACTTTAGGCCATCTAATCCATTATATGCTTTAATTATAGTATAATTATTTTGAGTAAGCAAAAAAGATAACATATACATGTTCTGCTCGTTATCTTCAATAATTAAAATAGTTTGTTTCATAGAATAATTTACATAGCCACCTTATTATCAAATGGTTCATTTATAAATATACTAAAATTAAATAAATTATAAAATATTTAGATTTTTAATAGGTTATTTATTTTCATCATTCTTTAAAGGTAATGTAAATGTAAAGTTACTTCCTTTATCTTTTTCACTTTGTACTTTTATTGTTCCGCCTAATTTCTCGACTAAACTTTTGCAAATTGCCAAACCTAGCCCTGTGCCTTCATGACTTCTACTTAAACCTCCCTCTAGTTGTATAAATGGCATAAATAATTTATTAAGATCTTTTTTATTCATACCTATACCTTGATCAATTACTTGAGTAATAATTAAATTATCTACCGCATCTACCTTAACTTGTATTATACCATTATATGAAAACTTTATAGCGTTAGATAATAAATTAAGTAATACCTGTTCTACTCTTCGTTCATCACTGTTTATAATGATATCTATTTCAGATATTTCCGAATTTATGGTAAGTCCTTTTTTAGATGCCTGTGGTAACAAGAAGTTTATTGTTTTTTCTAAGGTATTTAAATAATTAAAAGGATAATAGGATACTTTTAATTTTCCAGCTTCTATTTTAGAGATATCTAAGACATCATTAATTAAGCCTAATAGGTGTTGACTGCTGTTTTTAACCATAGACAACTGCTTTTTCTGCTCTTGGTTTAGTGGTCCTGCATATTCTTTTAATAATATTCCTGTAAAACCAATTATCGAATTCATTGGTGTTCTTAATTCATGCGACATGGTCGCTAAAAAGGCAGACTTCATTAAATCTGCCGACTCCGCTTTTACTTTTTCTTTTTCGAGTTGAACAGATTGAAAATTCATATCCTCTAGAAGGTTTAGCAAGGCTTCTTTACTATCATGAAGCTCTTTTGTTCTTAGGTCCACTTGTTTTTCTAGATCATTTTTATAAACCAATAATTCTTTTTCGTAATTAATTATTTCTGTAATGTCTGATGCAATACCTATATAACCATACATGTTATTATTTGTATCTACAAGTTTAACAGCTTTTGCTTGAAGCCAAGTAATTTTACCATTTTTATCTTGAAATCTAAGCGCTGATTTAAACTCGATATCTTTTATAATGGTTTCTTGCCATTCTTTAGTTACTCTATCTCTATCTTCGTGATAAATTGCCTTTAGCCAACCAAAACCAGAAGCTTCGTCAAGATTTATTCCAGAATACTTTGTCCATTCTTCATTTACATACGTAAAAGCACCAAGCTTATCTGTATTAAAAATACCTACTGGCGCGTTAGAAGTAAGACTACGATACAACAACTCACTTTCTTCTATTTGTGCTCTAGAGGTTTCATGAACTAATTTTAATTGTGCTTCTTGCTCTAATAACTTCTCTTTAATTAGTTCGTTTAGACGTACAGATTGACCTGTATAGAACCAAACGCTCCAACCGCCTAAAAGGGTAATAATCAAACCAAATATAGCAAAGCCTATTGCTGTATTAAATGTTTTTGTTGTTGGTATTACATATAGTTTCCATTCACCAGATGACATTTCTATGGGTACAGCATATTCTTTAAACAACGTAACATCTTGCTCTAAAAAATAATCTTCTATACCCGTAACATTATTTACTTTTGATAATTGATAGGTATAACTATTATCATTAGCGGTATCTATATTTAAATCATTAAAAAAAGTAGACAAGGTGGTAACTACTGCAGAAAACCCTGAGAATTTGTTTTCTATAAAAATAGGCTGCCTGCTTACCATAGCGACACCACCTTGTTTTAAACGAACTGGACCTGCAATAAAAAAATCTTTATTTTTTATAGTAGCTAGTGCACCACTACTACCTTCCATACTAGTTAAAATATTATAACCAATTACTTCATTATCCTTTAACGGATAAACATGTGTAATAACACCATTACTATCTACAAGTTCTACAACGTTAAAATATTTGTTTCTATCTAATAACTCTATAGCTATGTTATCAAAATCGGTTGGCACTCCATTTCTTTCAACAATATATTCTAGTGTTTTTGTTGCAGAGTAGCTATACATTACTAAGGCATGTAGTTTTTCTTTAATTAAATCTACTCTATTATTTACTTCTTTTTTTTGCTCATTTTCATTTAATAAATACTTTTGATATGCTATATATTGCGAAACGACAAGTAGTACTATAAAGGTTGCAAAACCCAATACAATAGGTTTTTTAAAAAAAGAATAAAAAGCACTACGTTTCGTATTTAACAAAGTTAAAAGGTTCTTTTTATTAAGTTTAGTTATCATTTTTTAACTTCAATTCTTTAATCACTTTTTTTAGTTCTTTCATTCTTAACTCTCTTCCAATAAATATTTTATTCATTCGTCGTAGTTTAGCATTTTTAGAATTAACCTCCTCGGTTCTAAGTTTAACTAATTCTATTTCGGTTTTTTTACGTTCTGTGATATCTCTAATAATTTCAATTAATAATTTACGATAAGTATCTTTAATTGATCTTATTAACTGAATTAATTTTATGTTATATGTAAATCGTACTAAAACCTAATCGTCCTATCTATAATTATTTAGTTCCAGATAAATATTTGGTAGTTTTTAAAATTCTTTTTTAGTTATACAACTCTCTGAATATAAAAAATGGTTTTAACTTGTTTATTTCTAGTTGACTATATGGGTGTTGGTTATTGCGTGGCAAAAGAATCATTCACTAGAGTTAAAGATTTATAAAATTAGTTATTCCTCATCATAACTAGCAGTGGGACAAAACAATAAATCTGTTGGGTTGTCAATATCATATAAGTACTCATAACCTTTAGATTCTTTTCTGCAAAAAGGCTCTAAAAGTCTTGCCATATTTGTAAAGCCATCCAAAGTTAAAACGCAGAAAAAAGTTTGGTTGTCCTCAGATAATATTCCTTCATCAGATTTAAATAAACCAAAAATTAAATTACAATTTCGTGGTGTTATAAAATCTACTTGAGCTAAATCTAACTTTTGTTTTTTATTGATAATTGTTTCTACAATCAGTTCTCTAAAAAGTACTGCTTCTGCCTTGTCAAAGTTGTATAAACGAACAATATTTTGATCGTGTCCATCTATATTTTCTATATAATCTAATTCCATTTTTTGTACTGAACTTGTTTCGGTATTGTTTATGTAATTTAATGTGCTTGTAACCAGTTTTCACCAATTCCAACTTCAACATCTAAAGGAACGCTCATTTTAAAAGCATTTTCCATTTCGTCTTTTATAATAGGTCTAATAATTTCTAACTCGTCTTTATGTGCGTCAAAAACCAATTCATCATGTACTTGCAATAACATTTTAGATTTAAAACCTTCTTTTTCAAAACGGTTATGAATATTAATCATGGCAAGTTTTATAATGTCTGCTGCAGAACCTTGTATTGGTGCATTTACGGCATTTCTTTCTGCGCCAGATCTAACCATTGCATTTCTAGAATTGATATCTTTTAAATACCTACGTCTGTTTAAAACCGTTTCTACATACCCGTGTTCTCTTGCAAAATCTACTTGTGCAGCCATGTAGGCTTTTAACTTTGGGTACGTTTCATAATAGGTATCAATTAGTTCTTTTGCTTCACTTCTAGATAAATCGGTTTGATTGCTCAATCCAAATGCTGAAACTCCATATACAATTCCGAAGTTTACTGTTTTTGCATTGCTACGTTGTTCGCGAGTTACTTCATCTAAAGGAACATTAAACACTTTTGCAGCCGTAGAAGCATGAATATCTTCGCCGTTTTTAAAAGCTTCTATCATGTTTTCTTCTTCACTTAAAGCAGCAATAATTCTTAATTCAATTTGACTATAATCTGCAGCTAATAACACATGGTTTTCATCTCTTGGAATAAACGATTTTCTAACTTCTTTACCTCTTTCGGTTCTAATAGGAATGTTTTGTAAATTCGGGTTGTTAGAACTCAATCTTCCCGTAGCAGCAACAGCTTGCATGTATTCTGTATGAATTCTACCTGTTTTCGGATTCACTTCATTTGGTAAGGCGTCTACATACGTGCTTTGTAATTTTTTATACTGACGATATTCTTGAATATCTCTAATAATTTTATGGTCTTTTGCTAAGAAAGATAAAATATCTTCTCCGGTTTTATACTGACCCGTTTTAGTCTTTTTAGGTTTTTTAACCAACTCCATTTTTTCGAACAACACAATTCCTAATTGTTTTGGCGAAGCGATATTAAATTCCTCTCCTGCTTGCTCGTAAATATTTTTTTCAAGTCTGTTAATGTCCTCGGTTAAAGCAACAGATAATTCCTTTAAGAAATCGATATTAATATTAATTCCTTCAATTTCCATGGCGGTTAAAACCGAAACTAAAGGAGTTTCTATATCATTAAATAGGTTGGTTACATTTCCACTTTCTAACTCACTCGTAAAAAGTTGTTTTAATTGAAACGTAATATCTGCATCTTCTACCGCGTATTCTGTTTGATCTGCTAAAGGAACAACACGCATAGAAAGCTGATTCTTTCCTTTCTTGCCAATCAAATCTACAATAGAAACTGGTTGATAGTTTAAATACGTTTCTGCCAACATATCCATATTATGACGCATATCTGGATTGATCAAATAATGCGCAATCATGGTATCAAACAACTTCCCTTTTACAGGCATTTCATAATTTGATAAAACTTTAATATCATACTTTAAATTATGCCCAATTTTTTCGATTTCATCGGATGTGAAAAAGGGTCTAAATTCTTCTAAAATTGCTTTGGTTTCCTCTTGATCTTCTGGGAAAGAGACATAATATCCTTTACCAACTTCGTAAGAAAAAGCAATACCTATTAATTCAACTTCCAAGGCTTTTAAGCCCGTGGTTTCTGTATCAAAACAAACCGAAGTTTGTTCCATTAATTTCTTCAATAATAATTTTCTAGCAAAAGGAGAGTCTATATGTTGATAAAAATGATTCGTATCTTTTATCGATTTAAAACCAGATGCAACTTCTGCTTCAGAAACGCTTCCGCTTCCCGGTGCTGCAAATAAATCAAACTGACCTTCAGGAGCCGGAGTAGCTTTTTTGCTTTGCAACGGACTTGAGTCCGTGTTTTTGTTATCCTCTACAGAATTTGCTTTTTCTGCATTTTCAACTGCGAAAGTTCGTAAGAAGTTGGTTAATAAATTTCTAAATTCTAACTCGTTAAAAAGTTCCGTTACTTTTTCTTTGTCTGGTTGGTCTAATTCAAAATCTTTCGCATCAAAAGTTACCGGAACATCTAACATAATTGTTGCCAATTGTTTAGAAAGTAACCCTAATTCTCCGTTTGCTTCTATCTTCTCCTTCATTTTTCCTTTTAGCTCATGCGTATTTGCTAATAGATTTTCCATAGAACCATAAGCCGCTAAAAACTTTTTAGCTGTTTTTTCTCCAACTCCAGGTAAACCTGGAATATTATCCGCAGAATCTCCCATCATTCCTAAAAAATCAATGACTTGCTCTGGGTTTTCTACACCAAACTTTTCTTTTACTTCATCCACTCCCCAAATATCGTAACCACCACCAAAACGGGGTTTGTACATGAAAATATTTTCAGAAACTAGTTGCGCAAAATCCTTATCTGGCGTTACCATATACGTTTTGTAACCTTCTTTTTCTGCTTGTTTAGAAAGGGTTCCAATAACATCATCTGCCTCAAAACCTTCTTTTACCATAATAGGAATGTGCATGGCTTTTAAGATTTCTTGTATGTAAGGTACCGCTAACTTAATAGCTTCCGGAGTTTCGTCTCGGTTGGCTTTATAAGCTTCAAACATTTCTACTCTGTCTATACTACCGCCTTTATCAAAACAAACCGCTAAATGATCTGGTCTTTCACGTTTAATAACATCTAAAAGCGAGTTCATAAAACCCATTATTGCAGACGTATCTAAACCTTTACTATTAATTCTAGGGTTTTTTATAAATGCATAATATCCTCTAAAAATTAATGCAAAAGCATCCACTAAAAAAACTCTTTTCTGATCTGACATTATATTGGTTTTGTGGTTTAAATGATGATAATTTGGCCCCAAAAATAGTGTTTTTTGAGATTCGAGAAAGGTACAAAACTTTAACAAGACGTTAAAATGCAATCGATGCTTAAACAGTTATCTTTGTCAATATTTTAAAATTTATCTATGCCACGTTGGATTTTTCCTTTAATCATATTAACTATTGTTATTACGCTTGTAGAAATTTACACGTTTCAAGCGTTTAAAACAGTCTCTAAAAGTAAAATAGTTCGTTATTCTTTTCTATTGTTAAGTATAGCGGTTTATATTAATTTTTTCATCAGTTTCTTAACATACTCTAGAAGCGTAGGGCAAACTCCACAGTTTCAAATGGCCGTGGGATTGTTATTAACTATTTCTATTCCTAAATTGGTTATTATCTTTTTACTTTTTGGAGAAGACGCATATCGTTGGGTTTTAAAGTTATTTTCTGCAATTTCATCTGGAGAAACAAAACCGCTTGTAGGACGGAGAAAATTTATTTCTCAAATTGCTTTAGGCTTAGCAGCAATACCTTTTGCCTCTTTTATTTACGGAATTGTGCAAGGAAAATACAATTACAAAGTAATAAAATACCAATTAAGTTTTAAAGATTTACCAGATGCTTTCGACGGTTATACTATTACTCAAATCTCAGATATTCATTCCGGGAGTTTTACCAATAAAGAAAAAATACAATATGGTGTCGATTTAATAAATCAGCAAAAATCAGACTTACTATTGTTTACCGGAGATATAGTAAACAATAAAGCGGATGAAATGGACAATTGGATGGATGTTTTTGATAAGTTTGAAGCTAAAGACGGTAAGTATTCCATCCTTGGTAATCATGATTATGGCGATTATATGGATTGGGCTACTCCACAAGACAAAATGGATAACTTTCAGAAAGTAAAAGACATTCACCAAAAAATTGGGTTCGATTTATTGCTAGATGAGCACCGTTATTTAGAAAAAGACGGACAAAAAATTGCTTTAGTGGGGGTAGAAAACTGGGGAAAAGGATTTAATCAAGCCGGAGATTTAGCAAAGGCTTCAAAAAATATCAAGCAAGAAGATTTTAAAATTTTAATGAGTCACGATCCAAGTCATTGGGAATACAAAGTAAAAGAAGATCCTTTTAATTATCAACTTACCTTAAGTGGGCATACACATGGCTTGCAAATGGGAATCGAAATTCCGGGTTGGATCAAATGGAGTCCTTCTCAGTTTGTCTATAAACAATGGGCAGGATTGTATGAGGAAGCAGGCAGATACATAAACGTAAATAGAGGTTTTGGCTATCATGCATTTCCGGGTAGAGTAGGTGTCTGGCCAGAAATTACCGTTATAGAATTGAAAAAGATTGATAATCAGGTCGTTTAAATGTTTTTTTATATATTCGCACTTTATATCATTTATTGATAACATATTTTCCCTCACTTTAAACTTATACTATGACTAGATTTGGGGAATTATTAAATACCGAAAAACCTGTTTTAATTGACTTTTATACAGACAGGGATAATGCAGACAACGCAGTAAGTAACTTAAGAGATGTTGTTGCAGCTTTAGGAAATAAGGCAAAAATAATTAAGATAGATATTGCTAAGAATGAAAATCTTGCAGATGCTCTAAAAGTTAAAGGAAATCCTACCTTTATGATTTATAAAAAAGGCCAAGTAAAATGGCGTCAAACAGGTTTTCAAGAAGTAAAAACCTTAATCAGTTTGGTAGAAGAATACGTTTAGTTTTTTAGAAGCTAATTCCTGCTTTCCACTATATCTTTTTGCCGAAAAAGCAAAAAGGATGTCGTTTCAATCAGGGCTAAACTTGTTTGCCAACCTTTTGTCATTGCGAGGCACGAAGCTATCTTTTATTTATTAAGTGGCTAGGCATTATTTTTCCATAAAATTACATACTAAATTGATGACATACAGTTTTGTCATTTTAAACTTTTGTGAGAAATAACAGAAGGAAGATCAGTTTTGTGTTTTCACTGTTATGAGATTTCTCAACCGCTAAAAAAACTCATTTCGAAATAACATTTGGAGTGTTATTTACTTTTTTTAAAGCAAAATAAATTCACTATGTTTCTATGTGATTCAAATATAAAGTTTAATATTTACGTGCAGTTTTGTCATTTCGTATTCTATGACTCTACCAAATATATTTTAGTAATTTTTAAGCAGCATATTTTAAAACATTTACATAAGGAGTTTGTCTTTTTATAGCTGCAAAAATTCGTGATAATAATTTATTTCTAATGATGTTAATTGTACTCATTTTATTCTTTCCTTGTTCGACTCTTCGATTATAAAATAGCTTCATTTCTGGATTGTATTGTATTGCTGATTTTGCACACATATCAAAAAGACTTTTGATTTTTTTATTAGCAAGATTACTTACTTTGGTTCTCCCTCTTATACTTGTTCCTGAAGTATTCGGAAAAGGAGCAATACCAGAATAAGAAGCAAACTTTCTCCAAGAAGCAAACTTTGTAAATCCGTTGGTTGTTACAATCATAAATAAAGCTGTTTGACTACCAATTCCTTTAATACTCACAATTAGTTTGTATTGTTTTTTAAGTTGTTCACTAGCCTTAATTATTTTGTTCATTTCGGCTTCAACACTTTTAATTTGCTTTGTAAAATATTTTATCATTTTCTCTTGAGTTTCTAAAAGAAGTTGATTCTCTTTTCTAGTATAAACTCTTTTCTGTTCTTTAAGTGTTGCTTTATAACCAGCGTTTTGTTTCACTAGCCTTTCTCTTAATGTTAAAAGGCGTTTTAATTGATGAATGTTTTTTGATGGAAGTTTATATGGTTTAATTTCATCTCTTAATCGATACCCATATAATGCTATTTTTGTAGCATCTACTTTGTCATCTTTTCCTCTTGATATTCCTAGAGATTTCTTTATTTCTAAACCTGGAATTAATGCGAAATAAAAGTTATTTACATCAAAAAATGATGCGATTTCTTCAGAATAAATACCTGTGTGTTCCTTAGAAATAGAGTTGTTTTTTTCTACCCATTTTATAAGTGCTTTAAAACCTTTTAAGTTATTCTCAAATGCTTGATAACACTGATTACTGTGAATCCGAACATCAAAGGTTAATTTACTAATGTCGATACCAATAGTTTGTTTAATTTTCATAATTTTGTTTTGTGTTAGTAAAAAATGATTACGTTGACTAAAACCTTTAAAAGGTCGAAACTGAAATTCTATTTGGTCCTTTGTAATCGGAAATAAAAGAATGGAGACTAATACGAAATATAGATCTGATAAATCTAGACTTAAGGAAAGTTCACTCCATTCTTTTTTATTATAAAACATGAGTTCTATATTGGACTAAAATATAAGAATTAAACTCAATAATTATACTTTGCTAATCTAAAGGACTTTAGGAGAAATCCCATAAAGCTAATTCATTAGGTGTTTCTAAATTCTCAGGTTTCTTTGTGCAAAATGATATTCTGTAATTTTATATTGCCTTAAAAACAAAGCCTTTATCAGAAAAATATTTTAATACTTTTGGTAACGCATATTTCATTCTTTCGGCAGCTTTTACGCTGTCATGAAAAACAATAATACTACCTGATTTAGTGTTTTTTAATACGTTCTCTAAACATTTTTCATTAGAAATTGTAGTGTCAAAATCTGCAGATAAAACGCTCCACATAATAATTTTGTAGCTTTTTTTGATTAACTCTGCTGCTTGAGATTTTTTTATTTTTCCGTAAGGAGGTCTAAAGAGTTTTTGTGTAATTGTTGAATTGTTAAATTGTTGAATTGTTTTCTCACACGCTAAAACGTTATCAATATAACTATCCGTATCCGTATTCCATCCTTTTAAATGGTTTTGGGTGTGGTTTCCTACGGTATGACCATCCGTAATAATTTTAAGAAAAATTTCTGGATGATTCTGTACATTTTTTCCAATACAAAAGAAGGTAGCTTTCGCATTGTATTTTTTTAATTCAGCTAAAATAAAATCGGTAATTTCTGGCGTTGGTCCATCATCAAAAGTGAGAAAAATCTCTTTTTTATCAGAAAGAAAACGCCACGTATATTTAGAGAAAAATCTCATTATATAACGTGGCGTTCTGGGGAAATAACTTTTCATTTAAAAGGCATTATTTTTCATCCGGAATTAGATGATTAAATAGCTTTACAATATTTATAAATTCGTCTTGTAAATTATCTAAATATTCCTTATCAACTTCACCTTTTTCTGCCTGACTAATAATGTTTCTGTACATGTAAAGTGACGTGTCTATATCGTCAAAAATTAAATCGGTGTCATCTTTAGAAAAAGTACTTAACCAAAGTAATTTTTCTTTGAACAAGTCTATCAATGTTCTAGAGGTCTCTCTAGCTTTTTTAGAATCTTTTAATCGGTAATAGGCTTCTGGGTAACCTAAAGATAAACTGTAATGGTCAAAGTCTTTAATAGGCATTTTATCTAAAGATAAGTCTAAAACTTCTAAGGCTTTTATAGTATCACCTTCTTTTGCAAAAGTTTCAGACAGGCGCAATAAGCTATTACGTAAAGAAATAGAACTTCTTTTGGTTTGCTCATCTAAATAAATTTTACCATCGTTAATGTTTCTCCAATTCCATTTCTGAATGTTAGCGTACATTTTTTCTGGATCAATTCTTCCCATATCAAGCAAACTCTTTTTAGCCATCGGAGTTTTAATAGGAACTAATTTATAGGCCAATCCATCTTGCTGTAAATAGTCTTTTAACCAAAGATACTCTTCGTCAGCATTTGCGCCACCTGTAAAATAAATTGGTTTTTCCCAATTGTTATTGGCAAGAATATCTAACATTAAAATTCTATTCTTAAATAAGGCTCTATCATCTATAGTAATGTCTATATAAGGTACAATCTTATCAGCATCCTTTTGTGCTACAATTCCATTTTTTAATACAGCCTCTTTATTAACAGGAATTCTAATTTTATTTGTTGGATAAAATTTTTCTTTCTGACCATTTTCTGTTTCCACATAAGTAGCATCGCTATCAGAAGCAATCCAACGCATAAAGTTTTTAATAGTCATTATAGAATCTTTAAAACGAGGATGATCCATAGAATAAGCAACATCCAGGGTTCCGTATTTATATTGATCGTGTTTTAATTGAGACGGAATAGGTCCTGCTTTATAGGTAGCTCGTTTCATCTGGTCTATATACCAATCTGTTGCAAATAAAGATGTGTTTATTAGTTTTATATCGGTTCTAACGCCTTCTACTTCTTGCATATACCAAAGCGGGAAGGTGTCGTTATCACCAATAGTAAACATAATGGCATTCTCGTCACAACTTTCTAAATAAGCTTGTGCATTTAAATGTGTTGTATATCTGTTAGAACGATCATGATCATTCCAATTTTGGGAGGCCATTAAGGTTGGTACGGCTAAAAGTGAAATTAAAGAAACGGCAATTGCAACCATTCTTTTGTTGGCAAAACTCTTTAAGTATTCATATAAAGCAAGTACTCCAAAACCAATCCATATAGCAAAAATGTAAAAACTACCTACAACGGCATAATCTCTTTCTCTAGGCTCAAAAGGTTTGGGGTTTGTGTAAAATATAATGGCAAACCCTGTAAAAGCAAAGAATAAAAAGAGGGTGAAGAAATTTTCTTTATCCCATTTAATTTGATATAATAAACCAATAATTCCTAATAATAATGGTAAAAAGTAGTATTTGTTTCTTCCTTTGTTTTCTAAAACTTGGGAAGGTAAATTCTTTTGAGAGCCTAATCGAGCTTCATCAATCGGAGTAATACCACTAATCCAGTTTCCATTAAAAACATCTAAGTTTCCTTGAATGTCGTTTTGCCTTCCTACAAAATTCCACATAAAATAACGTCCATACATATAGCCAAACTGATAGCTCATCATAAACTTTATGTTTTCTGCAAATGTGGGTCTACGTTTACTGTTTTGCGGAATTCCGGCAATAGATTTGTACATTTTTTCTGAAGCAGGGTTTACCATTCTAGGAATAAAACCTTTGTGCTTGTCAGACCAATTTGGTACCACGCCTTTGTAATAATTTACAATCTCGTATTTGCCATTTTTTTTCTCATACTTTGGCTTGTCATCTTTATAAGGGTTGTTAGCATCTTGAGCTCGTTCGTAAGAATTAGAGTAATAGGTATCATAAAACACATTAGCATCTCCATATTGTTCACGATCATAATAAGCTAATAATTCACGAGCACTAGAAGGACTGTTTTCATTAATGGTTGTATCTGCATTTGCTCTAATTGGTAGCATCATCCAAGAAGAAAAACCAATCATTATAAATAATACAGAAAGAATTAAGGTATTTGCATGTATTTTATTTTTCTTTCGGGTAAAGTTTAACCCAAAATAGAACAGTCCTACTAAAATTAAGGCAGCAATAATACTTCCAGAATTATAAGGCATTCCTATAGAATTGATAAAAAACAACTCAGAAGCACTAAAGAATTTTAAGGTAAATGGAAATAAAAATTTAAAGACAAACATTAATGCCACCACAGAAATTACGGTAGCAATGGCAGTTGTTTTTAAGTTGATTTCTTTGTATGTCTTAAAGAAATATAACATTACGATTGCTGGGATTACCAGCAAAGAAAGGATATGTACTCCAAAAGATAATCCTACTACAAAACTAATTAGAATTAACCATTTGTTACCTCTAGCAGTGTGTATTTCATTTTCCCATTTTAAACCTAGCCAGAATAATAATGCCATTAAAAATGATGACATTGCATATACTTCACCTTCTACGGCACTAAACCAAAAACTATCTGAAAAAGTATAGGCTAAAGCACCTACAATAGAGCTTCCTAAAATTGCAATGTATTTTCCCTCAGAAATTTCACCCGTTTTTAGCGCTAGTTTCTTTGCCAAATTGCTAATGGTCCAAAACATAAATAATATGGTGAACGCACTTGCTAGGGCAGACATAAAGTTAACCATTTTGGCAATATGCGTAACATCGGTTGTAAACATTGCAAAAAAGGCACCCAACATTTGGAATAAAGGTGCGCCAGGTGGATGGCCAACTTCTAGTTTAATGGATGTGGAAATGTACTCTCCACAATCCCAGAAACTCACGGTTGGTTCTAAAGTAAGTGTATATGTAATTAAAGCAATTACAAATGTAGCCCATCCTAAGATGATGTTCCATTTTTTAAAATTTGCTGATGTCATAGTGTTTTAATAAGTTGTGGCGAATTTACTAATAAATATGAATAAAAATAGTTGAGAAGAGCTTTTATAAGTGGTAAATTCATCTTAAATGTTTGTTAAATGTAAAAAAAATTAAAAAAAGTTTGCAGGTTCTAAATAAAGGTTTAAATTTGCACCCGCATTAGCGTATTGGCCTATGGTGTAATTGGTAACACACCGGTTTTTGGTACCGACATTCAAGGTTCGAGTCCTTGTAGGCCAACAAAAAAGTCCTAACAATTTAAATTGTTAGGACTTTTTGCTTATTATAAGATTTTTAATTTTATTTCTTCATTAAGAAATCTTTTAAATCTTGATACGTAGAAGCTTTATAAGCCACTTTTGTATTATTGATTACTTTCTTAATTTGTTCTGGGATTGCTACTTTAACAGGTAGAGTTTCTTCCACAACGTCTAAAAATTTAACAGGATGTGCAGTTTCTAAAAATACACCAAATTCATTTTCTTTTAATCCGTGTTTTTTTAAACCTAAGTAACCAACAGCTCCATGAGGATCTGCAACGTAACCAGAATTTGCGTAAATTTCTTTCATAGTAGCACGCGTTTCATCATCAGAAAAACTATACGAAGAAAAAGCACTTTTAAGAGCTTCTAAGTCATTATTGAATAATTCTTGAATTCTGATAAAGTTACTTGGATTACCAACGTCCATCGCGTTAGAAATAGTTGCTTTAGATGGTTTTGGTTTGTAAACTCCATCTTTTAAAAAGTTAGGAACCGTATCATTTACATTTGTAGAAGCTACAAAGTGTTTAATAGGTAAACCTAATTTTTGAGCCATGATTCCTGCGCAAATATTACCAAAGTTTCCACTAGGAACGGAAAATATGAGGTCTTTATGTTTTTTATGTAATTCTTTATAAGCGAAGAAAAAGTAAAACATTTGTGGTAACCAACGCGCAACGTTTATAGAGTTTGCAGAGGTTAATGTTTTCGTGATTTCTTCATCTAAAAAAGCAGTTTTTACCATTTCTTGGCAATCATCAAAAACACCGTCTACTTCAAGAGCCGTAATATTCTGGCCTAAAGTTGTTAATTGTTTTTCTTGAATATCACTCACTTTTCCTGAAGGATATAAAATAACCACATTTACGCCTTTTGCGCCTAAAAATCCGTTAGCAACAGCACCACCAGTATCTCCAGAAGTAGCGACTAAAACAGTAACTTCATCATCATTGTCTTTGTTGAAGTATTCTAAACATTGTGCCATGAATTTGGCTCCAACATCTTTAAATGCCATGGTTGGACCATGAAACAATTCTAAAGCAGCAATATTATCATCAACTTCTACCAAAGGGAAATCGAAAGAAACGGTATTTGCAACAATCTCTTTTAATTTTTCAGTAGGAATTTCATCACCTACAAACTGTTTAATTACTTCGTATGCGATTTCGTAATTTGTATAATCAGAAATGTTTTCAATAAAGTCTTTTGAAAGTTGCTGAATGTTATCTGGAAAATAAATTCCTCTGTCTTTTGCAAGGCCTTCTACAACGGCGTTTTTAAATGTTGATTTTGGCGATTTATGGTGTAAACTGTAATAGTTCATTTTTTAAAGTTTTTGATTTTGAGTTTTGAGTTTTGAGTTATAATGGAAACTAATAACTAAACACTTAAAACTAATAACTATTTAATATTTTCATTCCTTCATGATTCACTTTAGAAATAAACATTTCAAAGTCAATACCTGTATTTTTATAACTTTCTTCGATGCTTTTGTAAACCTCTTTTGCAATTTCATCACCTTTACAAAGTGCAAAAATTGTAGGTCCAGAACCACTAATTCCCGCTCCTAAAGCACCTGTTTTAATTGCTGCGTTTTTAACGTTGTCAAAAAACGGAATTAATTTTTTACGATGAGGTTCAACAATAATATCTACTAATGAATTGCTAATTAGTTTGTAATTATCAGAATATAAACCGCTAATTAAACCACCAACATTTGCCCATTGAGTAACCGCATCTTTCAATGCAATTTCTGTAGGTAAAACGGCTCTAGCGTCTTTTGTTTTAACTTCTACCTGCGGATGAATTGCTACAACTCTCAATTCACTCGGAACCGGTAATTTTATAATTTCTAAAGGATGATAGCTTCTTACAAGAACAAATCCACCGTAAATGGCTGCAGAAACATTGTCGGCAATTGGAGTTCCGCAAGCAACTTCTTCACCAAACATGGCAAATTTGGTTAATTCTAAATCAGAATAGATATTCCCTAATAACTGATTTGCACCAAAAGCAGCACCCGCAGCACTCGCAGCAGAACTACCTAATCCACTTCCAGGAGAAAACCCTTTGTGAATGGTTAATTCAATTCCGAAATCTGCATTTGCTTCAATCAGTATTTTTTTAACTACGGCACTAGCAGCATTTTCATCAACATCATATGTTAAGTTTGCGCCTGTAATATTGGTTATTTTAACACCTTTTTCTGTTGTTTTTGTAAAGGTCATTTCATCTCCAATTGCATCCACGGCAAAACCAAGAGAGTCGAATCCGCAAGAAACATTGGCAACAGTAGCAGGAGCAAATATTTTTAAATAATCCATTTTTATTAGTTTGCAGTCTACAGTATTCAGTTGGCAGTCAGTAAATAACTGAAAAGTGCCCACTGAATACTTGACTTTTTTATTTTTAAGAACAAATTTCAGCTAGTTTTATACTGCTAACTGTGGACTGCCTACTGCCCACTGAATACTTATTTATTAGCTATTCTAATTACATCAGCAAAAATACCAGAAGCAGTAACATCTGCACCAGCACCAGCACCTTTTATGATTAAAGGGTTTTCTGGATATCTGTCTGTAAAGAACAATACAATATTGTCACTACCTTCTAAATTATAAAAAGGATGGTCAGACGGAATGTGTTGTAAACCAACATTTGCTTTACCGTCTACAAATTCTGCAACATATTTTAAACGACAATCTTTGTCATTAGCTTCTTTAAATATATTTTGAAAATGTGCTTCGTTTTTAGTTAATGATGCGTAAAAATCATCATTATTAGTAGTGTTTAAGCTTTCTTCTGGTAAAAAGGCATTTTTTGCAATGTCTTCTAATTCCATTTTATAACCACTTTCTCTGGCTAAAATTAAAATTTTACGAGCAACATCAACACCGCTTAAATCAATTTTTGGATCTGGTTCTGTATAACCTTCTTTTTGAGCAGCTGCAACAACATTGTGAAAAGTTGAATCTGCATTAAAATTATTGAATACAAAATTTAAACTTCCAGATAAAACAGCTTGAATTTTATGAACTCTATCTCCAGAGTTTATTAAATTCTTTAAAGTATCAATAATTGGTAAACCTGCACCCACATTTGTTTCAAACAAGAAAGAAGCATTGTATTTTCTAGAAACTTGTTTTAACGTTTTGTAATTATCAAAGTTAGAAGCACATGCAATTTTATTACAAGTTACAACTGAAATACTTTCTCTTAAATATTTCTCATAAACTTCAGATACTTGTTGGTTTGCGGTATTGTCTACAAAAACACTGTTAATAAGATTGCTTTCTTTTACTTTTTTATGAAAACTATCTAAAGTTGTTGGTTCTCCGTTTTCTAAGTTTTCTTTCCAGTTTTCTAGATCGATGCCATTCTCATCAAAAAACATTTTTCTAGAGTTGGCAATACCAATAACGTTAATACTTAATTTTAAGTTTTCTTTTAAGAATTTTTTCTGTTGATGTAATTGCGCTAAAAAGCGTTCGCCAACATTACCAACACCTGTTACAAAAAGGTTTAATTGTTTTGTTTTTTCTTCAAAAAACTGTTCGTGTAAAGTATTTAAAGCCTTTTTTGCATCGTGTTTATTAATAACTGCAGAAATATTTTTTTCTGATGAACCTTGCGCAATTGCTCTTACGTTTACATTGTTTCTACCTAAGGCGCTAAACATTTGTCCGCTTAAACCTTGGTAATTTTTCATGCTCTCGCCAACGACAGCAATAATTGCTAAGTTGCTTTCTATATTAATTGGTTTTATTTTTTTCTTACCAATTTCTATGTTAAAAGTTTCGTCTAAAAGTTCTTTCGCTTTTGCTGCATCATTTTCAAAAACACCTACACAAATTGAATGTTCTGATGAAGCTTGCGTAATAAACACAACATTTATTTTAGCCACAGAAAGTGTTTCAAATAAACGTTTAGAAAAACCAGGGATTCCAACCATTCCACCACCTTCTAAAGTAATTAAGCTAATGTCTTCTATATGAGAAATTCCTTTCACTTCATTCCCGTTCTTAGGATGCTTGCAAATTAATGTTCCTGCGCTTTCTGGCTCAAATGTGTTTTTAATACGAATAGCAATTTCTTTTCTTAAAGCAGGTTGAATTGTAGGTGGATACAAAACTTTTGCTCCAAAATGAGACAATTCCATTGCTTCTTCATAAGAAATTTCTGCAATAGGATATGCCTGTTCTACAACTCTGGGGTTTGCTGTAAACATACCACTAACGTCTGTCCAGATTTGTAATTCATTGGCATCTAAAGCAGCTGCATAAATAGCTGCCGTAAAATCAGATCCACCTCTACCTAGCGTAGTTGTTTCTTCAAAAACATTAGAAGATATAAAGCCACCTAAAACAATAACTTGGTGTTTGTTTTCTTTAAAAAATGAAGTAATATTTTCATTAGTAGTTTTAAAATTTACCTGAGCGTCTAAATACTCATTATTAGTAATGATTAAATCTCTACTTTCTTTATGGTCAGCATCAAACAATTCTTTTGCTGCATTTGCAATAATATAAGAAGATAGTCTTTCTCCAAAACTGTATACTTTAGCTAATGTTTTATCAGATAATTCTTGTAATAAGAAAATACCTTCGTAAATAGACTGTAGTCGGTCAAATAAATAAGTAACTTCTTCGTGAACTTCTTTTTTATTTTTACCAAGTAAATCATCAACTACTTCAAAATGATTTTTTTTGATGGACCCTAAAGTTTCTTTAGCAGCCGTTATGTCTTCTAAAGCTTCATTAGCACCGGCTAATAATTTATCGGTAGTTTTACCGAATGCAGAAACAACAACTGCAATTTTTTCTTTTTTAGATGCTGCCTCAACAATAGCTAAGACTTTTTGTATTTTTTCTGAACTTGCGACAGATGAACCGCCAAATTTTAATACTTTCATTTTTAATGAATAGTTTGTGTAAATAAATGTTTTATTGAGTCTATTTCGTTGTTATGCGAAACAATAGTTAACCTTGAGTGATATGAATATAGTAGAACCCCTAAAGGGTAATTGTTGTAATTGTGCGTGTAATTGTGCGCATAGAAGTATAAACTACATTTGTAGTTTTAAAAGAGTTAGTATGTGTATTAGGTAAATTCACATAGCAAAAATAGGAGTATTATTTAATTTTATAGCTTTCTATAGCGATTTTTTTATGATTTTAACTAATTTATGATTTTTTGTTAAAAATTAGTTATTTCAAATATTGTTTTAATACTGTTTAGTGCTTTGTTTTGATTTTTCTTTAATAATTAAAGCAATCGGTTTATTTTGAATTTTACTTTCTAACCAAGATAAGATGTCTAAGTATAAGAAAGCTCTTTTTTCATACGGATGATTTTCAAACGTTTTTAGTTTGGCATGAATTTTTTTGAATTCATTTTTAATTTCATGCGGAAAAACATCACTTAAATCTCTAATAGAAGTTAGAAAAACCTTTTGAACTTCTTGTAGGTTTTCCATTTTTAATAAAAATTTGTAGGTATCTACAAACTGTCTTTCTAAATCGTAATCTAATCCACATTCATAATGTGCAATTAAGTTTAAAATACGAGCAAAACACTGCAAATCTTCTGCAGAACCAATGTTTTTAGATTTTATAATTTTCTGTAAATAAATAATACATAGTTTGTTTTTACCCATTCCAAAATACAAACATGCAATCTTATAGTATAGTAAAACTATAAAATGATTGTCGAGTCTGTTTTTATATTCTTCAATTTTTGTATTGATAATTTCTACTAAGTATTCACCTTTATCAAATGACCCCTCTAAAAAGTGTAAGTGCAGTTTGTTTGCATACAAATACAAGAATACTAACAATTCTGTATTGGTATTCATTGGTATTTTATTTTCTTCTATTTCAGACTCGAAAAGAGTTAACTCTTTTTTAAAAGTAGATACCTTTTTTACTAAAAAAGAAGCTTCTAATAAGTAGTTTTTAGATTTTAAATAGAAAACAGGATGAAAGCTTATTAGTTTTGGGCTGTTAAATAAATCTACACATTTACGTGCATATTTATAGCTTAATAAAAAATCTTGAACTAAAAAACTATGCCATAAATGTGCTTTGTATAGCCATAATTTTTCACGAAATCCTAATTTTTTATAGTCATACTTTGGCATTCGATCGCTAAAATATTTATCTACAAACTTTAATTCTTCTTCATTCTTTACATATCCATTTTGAACTAAATGACTATACAATTGCAAAGATAAATTAGAGAGTTTACTTGCAATTACATTGTGTTGGCTTAATTCTTTTGCTTGTATAGATAGTTGATCTGCTCTATTACTAAGGCTTCTGGTTATGTATTGCGTTTCTATTACTTTTTCTAATTCTACAATTTCGTAAGCAATGTTTTTTTCCTCACTATCTAGCGCCATGTTTTTGGCTTTTTCTAAGAGTTTTAAACTTTGCTTGTATAATCCTTTTTGGTATAAAACGGTTGCAAAATCTAATTGCTCTCTAATCTGAATTCTTAAATTTTTATGTGCCGGATTTAAACGTAAACTAATTAAAATTTGCTTGTATAAATGTGCTTTTAAATTAGAGAGTTGTTGTTTAGAAACAATTCCGCTTCCAATAATTACCTTTTCATCATAAATTTTTAGTTTTTCTAAGAACTTAAATAAGGAGAAAAATTTAGCATCTATGTTACCACCTAATCTACCAACATATAAATTAAATTGTCTTTTTTCTGATTTAGTTAAAGACTTAATTAAAACAAAAAGAGCATCATTTTGATGATTGGCTGATGTAACACTTTTACTCATAGTTAATTGATGGTTAAGTATTTAGGTTTTTGTAGATGTTATTAGAAATCGTACGGATTGGTAAAAATAACTATTTATTTTAAGTTCTATATATACATTTGAGTTTAAATAAAATAATCTTTACAGAAATTATGCAAGACAACAAGGTTCAAATTTTTGATACAACATTGAGAGATGGGGAGCAAGTCCCTGGGTGTAAGTTAGATACAAAACAAAAATTGGTAATTGCTGAAAGATTAGATTTGTTGGGTGTAAATGTAATTGAAGCTGGTTTTCCGGTTTCTAGCCCAGGAGATTTTATTTCAGTCACCGAGATTTCAAAAATTGTAAAAAACGCAACCGTTTGTGGTTTAACCAGAGCGGTAGAAAATGATATAAAAGTAGCAGCAGAAGCTTTAAAGTTTGCAAACCATCCTAGAATTCATACTGGAATTGGTACCAGTGATTCTCATATTCAATTCAAATTTAATTCAACAAGAGAAAAAGTAATAGAGCGTGCTGTAAAAGCGGTTTCTTATTCTAAATCTTTTGTAGAGGATGTTGAGTTTTATGCAGAAGATGCAGGTAGAACAGATAATGAGTTTTTAGCAAGAGTTTGTGAAGCTGTTATTAAAGCAGGTGCTACAGTTTTAAATATTCCAGATACAACAGGATATTGTTTGCCAGAAGAATATGGTGCAAAAATTAAATATTTACGTGAAAACGTAAAAGGAATAGATAATGTAATTCTTTCTTGCCACTGTCATAACGATTTAGGTATGGCAACTGCAAATTCAATAGCAGGTGTAATTAATGGAGCACGTCAAATAGAGTGTACTATTAATGGTATTGGAGAAAGAGCAGGAAATACAGCTTTAGAAGAAGTGGTTATGGTGTTAAAACAGCACCCATATTTAAACTTAGAAACAAGTATTAATACAAAACTATTGTATGATACAAGTATTATGGTTAGAGAAAGTATGGGGATGCCTGTGCAACCAAATAAAGCTATTGTTGGTGCAAATGCATTTGCGCATAGTTCAGGTATACATCAAGACGGAGTTATAAAAAACAGAGAAACATACGAAATTATGGATCCTGAAGATGTTGGTGTAACAGAAAGTGCTATTGTTTTAACAGCAAGAAGTGGTAGAGCAGCTTTGGCTTATAGAGCAAAAAAGATTGGTTACGAGTTAACTAAAGTACAGTTAGATATAGCTTATGACGCATTTTTAAATACTGCAGATAAGCAAAAAGAAGTAAAAGACGATGATATTCATGCTATTATGACAGAAGTTAACAAAACTTCTAAAATAGCAACAGCATAAAAATAAACTTTGTCTTCAGGGGTAGTTGTGAATTTTAAGCCAACTATTTAAAATAATCAACTACCTTTGATAAACAGAATAATTTTTATAAGTATAGTATGAAATATACAATCGCAGTAATCCCCGGAGATGGTATTGGACCAGAAGTAACCACGCAAGCAAAAAAAGCCTTAGACGCTGTAGCAGAAGTTTACGATCATATATTTTTATATAAAGAAGCTCAAATGGGCGCTTGTGCTATTGAAAAAACTGGCGATCCATTACCACAAGAAACCGTAGAAATTTGTAAAAATGCAGATGCAATTTTATGTGGAGCCATTGGACAGTTAAAGTACGATAATGACCCGACTTTAAAAATAAGACCAGAGCAAGGTTTATTGCGTTTAAGACAAGAGTTAGAATTGTTCTGTAACGTAAGACCTGTAAAAGCATATCCTAAATTACTTAAAAACTCACCTCTTAAAAAAGAAATAATTTCGGGTACAGATATTCTTATTTATAGAGAATTAATGTCTGGTATTTATTTCGGAAAAAAAGAACTAAGTGAAGATGGTTTAAAAGCATCAGACGTTTGTTCTTATACGGTAGATGAAATTTCTAGAATTACACACTTAGCTTTTAAAGCTGCGCAAGACAGAAAGAAAAAAGTAACCTTAATAGATAAAGCAAATGTTTTAGCAACTTCTCGTTTATGGAGAAAAACAGTTGCAAAAATTGGAGAACAATATCCAGATGTTGACTTAGATTTTATGTTTATAGACAATGCAGCAATGCAAATTGTTTTGAACCCTAAACGATTCGATGTTATTTTAACAGAAAATCTTTTTGGAGACGTTATCTCAGACGTAGCCTGTGTAATTGGAGGATCAATAGGAATTCTAGCTTCAAGCTCAATAGGAGAAAAAAATGCGTTATTCGAGCCAATTCACGGTTCTTATCCACAAGCAGCAGGCAAAGATATAGCCAATCCATTAGCCTCTATTTTATCAGCAGCAATGCTATTAGAACATTTAGGTTTGCAAGATGAGGCAGATGCAATACATAGAGCCGTAGAAAAATCTTTAGATTTAGGTATTACAACACAAGATTTAAAAGGTAAAAACCAATATTCAGCGTCCACTGCTAAAGTAGGTGATTTTATTGCAGATTATATATCAAATCAAGAAGATAGTAATATGAATTTTAAGAACATTCACATGGGGCAAAGTACTATTATTTAGAAGTTATTTCCAGCTTTCCACTGTATCTTTTTGCAGAAAAAGCAAAAAGGATAGAGCCAGTCTTGAGCGTAGTCGAAAGGTTTCAATCTGGGCTAGACCAGTTTGCTAACAATAACTAAAAAAAATAGTAGTTGTGTATTAAAGGAAAAATCGCAATATTTACACCAATGAAAAAACAATTATTAAATAGTATTTCTATTGTCAATGTCATCGTAATTATTACGAATTGATAAGGAAGTGATATTTATATTTTTTATAAACGAACCTTCCATTAAAATGGAAGGTTTTTTTATGAATTTATTTTAAAGATTGAATGTCATATTAAAAAACGGTTAAATAATTGTTAATCAGTTGTTTGAAGTGTTTTTTTAATACATGGATTTAAAGAATATAATTGAATATTATTCAATAAAAATACAGAAACATAGTAATTTAGACAACAAATTGAAGAAAACATTAAATGAAACTAAATAAACACAGTAGCAGATTAACACAAGACGAATCTCAACCTGCATCACAAGCAATGTTATATGCAGTAGGTTTAACGGATGAAGACATGCAGAAAGCGCAAGTTGGTATTGCAAGTACTGGTTATGATGGTAACCCTTGTAATATGCATTTAAATAATTTGGCAGCAGAGGTCAAGGTAGAAAGCAATATTGCAGGTTTAGTCGGTTTAGGATTCAATACAATTGGTGTTTCAGATGGTATTTCTATGGGTACTTCGGGTATGAATTACTCATTAGCATCTAGAGATATCATTGCAGACTCTATAGAAACAGTAATGAATGCTCAAAGTTATGACGCATTGGTTTCTGTGGTTGGTTGTGATAAAAACATGCCAGGAGCAGTAATTGCAATGTTGCGTTTAAACCGTCCATCTATAATGATGTATGGTGGTACAATTGCATCAGGAAATTACAAAGGAAAAAAATTAAATATTGTTTCTGCTTTTGAAGCTTTAGGTCAAAAAATGGCTGGAGAGATAGAAGAAGAAGAATATAGAGAAATTATAAAAAGAGCAATTCCTGGTGCTGGAGCTTGTGGTGGTATGTATACTGCAAACACAATGGCTTCTGCAATAGAATGTATGGGATTCTCATTACCTTATAATTCATCAATACCAGCAGAAAATCCTAATAAATTATCTGAAGCAGAAAGAACAGCTTTGGCAATTAAAAATTTATTAGAGTTAGATTTAAAACCTTTAGATATTATTACTAAAAAGTCTTTAGAAAATGCAATTGCATTGGTAAATGCTTTAGGTGGGTCTACTAATGCAGTATTGCACTTTTTAGCAATTGCACACGCAGCTGATATTGAGTTTACATTAGCAGATTTTCAAAAAGTAAGTGATAGAACTCCGTTAATAGCAGATTTAAAACCATCTGGAAAATATTTAATGGAAGATGTACATAGTATTGGTGGTACACCTGCAATAATGAAATATTTATTAGATAGAGGTTATTTACATGGAGATTGTATGACAGTTACTGGTAAAACATTAGCAGAAAACTTGGCAGATGTAGAAGCAATGGAATTTGATGAGCAAGATGTAATTCACCCAACAGATAAAGCATTAAAATCTTCTGGTAACTTGCAGATTTTATATGGAAACTTAGCGCAAGAAGGAGCTGTAGCAAAAATTTCTGGAAACGAAGGGTTGCTTTTTGAAGGAAAAGCAGTAGTTTATGATGGAGAACAAGCAGCAAATACCGGAATTATAAACGGAGAAGTAGAAAGAGGAGATGTTGTCGTCATTAGGTATGTTGGACCTAAAGGAGGACCAGGAATGCCAGAAATGTTAAAACCAACTTCTTTAATTATGGGAGCAGGTTTAGGAAAATCTGTAGCGTTAATTACAGATGGTCGTTTTTCTGGAGGAACCCATGGTTTTGTGGTTGGACATATTACACCAGAAGGACAAGAAGGAGGAACTATCGGAATTCTTGAAACAGGCGATAAAATTAGAATTAGTGCAGAAGACAATTCAATAAATGTATTACTTTCTGATGAAGAGTTAGCAGCAAGAAAAGCAAATTGGGTTGCACCAGCATTAAAGCACAAAAAAGGAATTTTATACAAATATGCAAAATCAGTAGCATCGGCATCTAAAGGATGTGTTACCGATTTGTAGTTTTAAATAAAATCAAGAAATAAGATTTAAAAAGAGACAAGAAACAAGGGTAAGAGTGAGAAGTATTTATTCTCTCCTCTATATTCTCTTTTCTAAAAATAAAATATATGGATACACAAACCATAAAAAATACACAAACCACAGCAAAAGTTACAGAAAGGATTTCTGGTAGCGAAGCAATCGTTAGATGCTTAATTGCAGAAGATACAAAAATAATTTATGGATATCCTGGTGGAGCAATTATGCCAGTTTATGATGAGTTATATAAGTATCAAGATAAAATTCATCACGTTTTAACACGTCATGAGCAAGGTGCAACGCATTCTGCACAAGGATTTGCAAGAATTTCAGGTAAAGTAGGTGTGTGTATTGCAACTTCTGGTCCGGGGGCAACCAATTTAATTACTGGTATTGCAGATGCTCAAATAGATTCTACCCCAATGGTGTGTATTACAGGGCAAGTTTTTTCTAAGTTATTAGGAAGTGATGCATTTCAGGAAACAGATATTGTTGGTATTTCAACTCCGGTTACAAAATGGAACTGTCAGGTAACCAAAGCATCTCAAATTCCTGAGGCGATTGCAAAAGCTTTTTATATAGCAAAAAGTGGAAGACCAGGGCCTGTTTTAGTAGATATTACTAAAGATGCACAACAAGAAATGTTCGATTTTTCGTATGAAAAATGTACAAAGGTTAGAAGTTATTTTCCAGTACCAAAAATAGATATTTCTTCTATTGAGGCTGCTGCAAAATTAATTAATGCTGCAAAAAAACCATTAGTAGTTTGGGGACAAGGAGTAATTTTAAGTGAAGCGGAAGAAGCATTTAAAGCGGTAATTGAAAAAGCAGGTATTCCTTCTGCTTGGACAATCTTAGGGGCTTCTGCAATTCCTACCTCTCATCCATTAAATGTTGGTATGGTTGGTATGCATGGTAATTACGCGCCAAATGTATTAACAAACGAGTGTGATGTATTAATTGCAATTGGTATGCGTTTCGATGATCGTGTTACGGGAAGTTTAAATACCTATGCCAAACAAGCCAAAGTAATTCACTTTGAAATTGATCCGGCAGAAATAGATAAAAACGTAAAAACAGATGTAGCAGTTTTAGGTGATGCAAAAGCAAGCTTAGCGTTATTGTTACCAATGTTAAACGAAAATAAACATCCAGAATGGCGTCAGAAATTTGCAGATTTATATGCTATTGAGTATGAAAAAGTAATTAAAGACGATATTCATCCAACGAAAGAAGGATTGACTATGGGTGAGGTTTTAAAAGAAATCAACATTCAGAGTAAAGGAAATGCAGCAATTGTAAGTGATGTTGGTCAACACCAAATGATTGCTTGTAGGTATGCAGAATTCAACCAAACCAAAAGTAATATTACTTCTGGAGGTTTAGGTACTATGGGCTTTGGTTTGCCAGCGGCAATTGGAGCTAAAATGGCGGCTCCAGAAAGAGATGTTGTTTCTATTTCTGGTGATGGTGGTTACCAAATGACAATTCAAGAATTAGGAACTATATTTCAGCAAAAAATAGCATTAAAAGTAGTCGTGTTAAATAATGATTTCTTAGGAATGGTACGCCAGTGGCAACAATTGTTTTTTGACAAACGTTATGCATCAACAGAAATGGTAAATCCAAATTTTGTTGCTATTGCAGAAGGGTATTATATAAAAGCAAAGAAGGTTACTAAGCGAGAAGAATTAGCCGACGCTGTTGCAGAAATGATGGCGAGTAAAGAGGCGTACTTTTTAGAAGTTTGTGTAGAAAAAGAAGGAAATGTTTTTCCTATGATTCCTACAGGAGCAAGTGTATCAGATATAAGACTAGAATAAGATGAGTGAAGATAAACAACTATATACAGTATCAATTTATACTGAAAATAATATTGGATTGTTGAATAGAATTTCAGCCATTTTCCAAAGAAGACATATAAACATAGAGAGTTTAAATACTTCTCCGTCAGAAATTGAAGGTGTTTCTAGATTTACTATTGTTGTGAATATGACAGAAGTAAATATGAAAAAAATTATTGGTCAGATAGAAAAACAAGTAGAGGTTATTAAGGCGTATTATCATAAGGATGATGATACTATTTATCAAGAATCTTGCATGTTTAAGGTGAAATCTAATTTATTATTTGATGAACGCCAAATTCAAAACATTATTAAAGATAGTAACTCAAGAATAGTTACTGTAAATAAAGAGTTTTTTGTAATTGAAAAATCAGGAAAAAAAGAAGAAATTGATTTATTATACAAAGAATTAAGTGTTTTTGGTATTATGCAATTTACCCGTTCAGGTCGTATTGCTGTTACTAAAGACGAAATGAAAATATCAGCATTACTAGAAACATACAACAACTAAATAAAGATAAAAGAGTATAGATTTTAGAGAATAGAAAGAAGGTGTTTAAAACGTTATTCTGTTCTCTTTTATCTTTGCTTTAATCAACAAACAAAAACAATAAAAATGTCAAATTATTTTAACACATTAACATTAAGAGAAAAATTAGAGCAATTAGGAAAATGTCGTTTTATGGACGCTTCAGAATTTGAAGACGGAGTAGAAGCATTGAAAGGGAAGAAAATTGTTATTGTAGGTTGTGGAGCACAAGGTTTAAACCAAGGTTTAAATATGAGAGAATCTGGTTTAGATATTTCTTATACTTTAAGACAGGCTGCTATCGATCAAAAGAGACAGTCTTATATAAATGCATCTTCAAATAATTTTGAAGTTGGTAGTTATGAAGAAATGTTACCAAGTGCAGACGTGGTAATTAATTTAACGCCAGATAAACAACATACAAATGTTGTAAATGCAGTAATGCCATTAATGAAAAAAGGAGCTACATTATCTTACTCTCACGGTTTTAATATCGTTGAAGAAGGGATGCAAGTTCGTAAAGATTTAACTGTAATTATGGTGGCGCCTAAGTCTCCAGGTTCTGAAGTTAGAGAAGAGTATAAAAGAGGATTTGGAGTACCAACTTTAATTGCGGTTCACCCAGAAAATGATCCACAAGGAAAAGGTTGGGCAGAAGCAAAGGCGTATGCAGTTGCAACAGGAGGTCATAAAGCAGGAGTTTTACAATCTTCTTTTGTTGCTGAGGTAAAATCTGATTTAATGGGAGAGCAAACTATTTTATGTGGTTTGTTACAAACAGGAGCAATTTTATCTTTTGATAAAATGGTTGAAGAAGGAATTGAACCAGCGTATGCGGGTAAATTAATTCAATATGGTTGGGAAACTGTAACGGAAGCTTTAAAGCATGGAGGAATCACGAATATGATGGACAGATTGTCTAATCCAGCAAAAGTAGAAGCTTTTAGATTATCTGAAGAATTAAAAGACATTATGCGTCCATTGTTCCAAAAACATATGGATGATATTATGACAGGTCATTTCTCTGCTACCATGATGGAAGATTGGGCTAATGATGATAAAAACTTATTAACTTGGAGAGCTGCAACAGGAGAAACTGCTTTTGAAAAACAAGTAATCACAACAGATGAAATTCCTGAACAAGAATACTTTGATCACGGAACTTTATTAGTTGCTTTTGTAAGAGCTGGTGTAGAGTTAGCTTTCGAAGCAATGACAGAATCTGGTATTATTGCTGCTTCTGCTTATTACGAGTCTTTACATGAAACGCCATTAATTGCAAATACAATTGCAAGAATGAAATTGGCAGAAATGAATCGTGTAATTTCTGATACTGCAGAATATGGTTGTTATTTATTTGACCATGCTTGTAAGCCTTTATTAACAGATTTTATGAAAGATGTAAAAACTAATATTATTGGTAAATCTTTTAGCTCAGAAAATGGAGTTGATAACCAAGAGTTAATTAGAATTAACGCTATTATTAGAAATCATCCAGTAGAAATAGTAGGAGCAAAATTAAGAGCTTCTATGACAGCAATGAAAGTTGTTAAAACGGCTTAATAAAGTGTGTTTTTATTATAAAGGATCCTTTAAGATATATATTTAAGGATTTCTATAAAGCACTATTTCCCTCAAAAAAGGTGTTAAAAAAACCCGTCAGATTTCATAATCTGACGGGTTTTCTTTTTACATTTGACCAATGCAAACAAATCATATTTATTACCCAAGTTTAGAAAGCGTAAAAGAAGCTTCTGAAAACTTAAAAGGTGTTGCTTTTGAAACTCCGTTGAGCAAAAACTTTAGTCTCTCTAAAGAATTAGAAGCTACAATTCTATTTAAAAGAGAAGATTTACAAGTAGTGCGTTCTTATAAAATTAGGGGAGCGTATAATAAAATGTCTTCTTTAACTTCGGATGAAAAACAAAGAGGAATTGTTTGTGCAAGCGCCGGTAATCACGCGCAAGGAGTTGCTTTGTCTTGTAAATTATTACAGGTAAAAGGAACTATTTTTATGCCATCTCCAACGCCAAATCAAAAAATTAACCAAGTAAAAATGTTTGGTGAAGATTTTATTGAAATTGTAATAGAAGGTGATACTTTTGATGATGCTTCTGATGCTGCAAAATTAGAATGTGATTCTAAAAATAAAACTTTTATTCATCCTTTTAATGATGAAAAAGTAATAGAAGGCCAAGCAACGGTTGGTTTAGAAATTTTAAACCAAACTAAAGAGAAAATAGATTATGTTTTTGTGCCTATCGGCGGCGGCGGTTTGTCTGCAGGATTGTCATCAGTATTCAAATACCTATCACCAGAAACCAAAATAATTGGAGTAGAACCAGAAGGAGCGGCTTCTATGCTAACGTCTCTAAAGAATAAAAAAAACACCACTTTACAAACAATTGACTCTTTTGTAGATGGTGCAGCTGTAAAAAGGGTGGGTGATTTAAATTTTGAGATTTGTAAGCAAAATTTAACGGAAGTAATTACAGTTCCTGAAGGGAAGATTTGCCAAACCATTTTAGATCTTTATAATAAAGATGCCATTGTTGTTGAGCCTGCAGGCGCATTGAGTATTGCTGCGTTAGATTTTTATGCAGATAAAATTAAAGGTAAAAACGTGGTATGTGTGGTGAGTGGAAGTAATAATGACATTACGAGAACTCCAGAAATTAAAGAACGTGCTTTATTGTATGCCGACTTAAAGCATTATTTTATTGTAAAATTCCCACAAAGAGCAGGATCTCTAAAAGAGTTTGTTGTAGAGATTTTGGGTCCGAATGATGATATTACACATTTTGAATATACCAAAAAGAATAACAGAGCAAATGGATCTGCTGTTGTTGGTTTAGAGTTGAAATCTTCTAAAGATTTAGCACCTTTGATTCAAAGGATGAAAGAAAATAATTTCTTTGGTGATTATCTAAATGATAAGCCAGATTTGTTTCAGTTTTTGGTATAAGGTCGCAACAAAGGAGAACGCTTTCTATTTAAACCTCGAAAACCATTTCGTGTTTAAAATAATAAATGAGATAGTTTACAGTTATTTTTAGTTAATTTTGGATAATAAATAATAGTTTATTTATTGTCGAATTATTATTATTTCTATAATTTATAAAAACAATTCATGAAGAAACAATTTACAGAAATTCCAGAAGCATATAAAATCACTTCACTTTTACATCAAAAAACATATTTAGTTAGTGGAGAGTTAAAAGAATGGAAGGGTGAAACTACAGAGGTGTATTCTACTATTTCATCAACTAAAGAATACAAACCAACGTTATTAGGTACGGTACCAAACTTAACAGGAGAAGAAGGTTTAGAGGCGTTAAATTCTGCCTATAGAGCTTATGATAAAGGTCAAGGTTTATGGCCAACAATGCGAGTTGCAGATAGAATTGAATGTATGGAGGAGTTTGCAGAGCAAATGAAAACCAAACGAGATGAGGTTGTAAAACTATTAATGTGGGAAATAGGTAAAGCATTACCAGATTCTGAAAAAGAATTTGATAGAACCATAGAATATATTTACGATACTATTGAAGACTACAAGCAAATGGATAGAGATTCTGCTAAGTTTGAAAAACATAGTGGCGTGCATGCGCATATTAGACGTGGTCCTTTAGGTGTAGTTTTGTGTTTAGGTCCTTATAATTATCCTTTAAATGAAACGTTTGCGTTGTTAATTCCTGCTTTAATTATGGGGAACACAGCGGTTTTTAAACCTGCAAAACATGGAGTTTTACTATTGTCGCCATTATTAGAGGCGTTTCAAAATAGTTTTCCAGAAGGCGTGGTAAATGTAATTTATGGTAGAGGGCGTGTTTTAGCAACTCCTATTATGAAAACCGGTAAAGTAGATATATTGGCTTTAATAGGTAACAGTAAATCTGCAAATGCAATTCAGGCAAATCATCCATTTAAAAATAGATTACGTTTAGTTCTTGGTTTAGAAGCTAAAAACCCTGCAATAGTATTGCCAGATGCAGATTTAGATTTGGCAATAGATGAATGCCTTTCTGGGGCAACTTCTTTTAACGGACAGCGTTGTACGGCTTTAAAAATTATTTATGTGCATGAACATATTGTAGATAAATTTAACAAACGATTTGCGAAAAGAGTAGATGCTTTAAAATTTGGAAATCCTTGGGAAGACGGTGTGAAATTAACACCTTTGCCAGAACCAGAAAAACCAGCATATATTCAAGAATTAATTGATGATGCTGTTGCAAAAGGAGCAAAAGTAATTAATAAAAAAGGAGGTAAAACTTCTGAAAATTATATTTTTCCATCCGTTTTATACCCTGTATCTAAAGATATGAGAGTGTTTCAAGAAGAGCAATTTGGGCCTGTAACGCCTATTGTGTCTTTTAAAAATATTCAAGAGCCTTTAGATGATATGGCAGAATCTAACTACGGACAACAAGTAAGCGTTTTTGGTAGCGAGGTAAAAACTTTGGCGCCTTTAATTGATACGTTGGTAAACTTAGTTTGTAGAGTAAACTTAAATAGTGCTGCCCAACGTGGGCCAGATGTATATCCGTTTACAGGAAGAAAAGATTCTGCAGTATCAACTTTAAGTGTGCATGATGCTTTGCGATCTTTTTCTATTAGAACATTTTTAGCGTCTAAAGATACATCTTATAATAATGCTATTTTAGAAGAATTATTAGATAAAAAAGCGTCTAATTTTATCAATACAGATTATATTTTATAAAAAAATAAGTTATCCATAATAAAAAGACCTCCATTTTTGGAGGTCTTTTTATTATGGATAAGACTATTTTAAAGGTTATTAAAATAAGATAACTATTGCATGTTTTAAGCTTGATTAATCTCTGTCAAAATTTCTTTAACATTTTCTTTTCTATACGGGAATCAAAAACTTGGAGTTAAACTTCAAATGACGGCATATGTGGTATAAATTGAGTTGTAAACTCATTTAGTAAGAGAGTTTGATTTCTTTAGATTCTAATCTACTTTTTAGTATACTTAAATCAGACGCATTATGTAATTTTTAATAGTTTTCATTATTTTTAAAAGATAGCTGTAAAATTCTAAACCTTAATAGTAAACATTGGTTTTAAAGCATTTTTAGTTAGATTTTTGGTAACACTTCCTGTAAATAAATGTACTAAACCACTCCTGCCATGTGTGCTTAAAGCAATTAAATCTGCATTAATATCCTTAGAGAAATTCAAGATTCCTTTTTCTACAGAAACATCACTGTACACGTTTATTTTGTGTTTTGGTAAATTAAAATTAGAAATAAAGTCTTTTATTTTGTGTTTTGCTTCCGAAGTTCCTTGAAAGTTAGCAGGAGTATTTATCTTTAATAAATGAATTTTACTGTCAAAAATAGTAGCAAAATCAATAAACTTACCAAATACCTCTTTATTTTCTTCTTTAAAATTTGAGGCGAAAACTAAATTTTTTAATTTAAATTTATTGCTATCTTTTTTGACAACTATTACGGGTGTCTTAGAAGTTCTTACTATTTTTTCAGTGTTTGATCCAATCAATATTTCTTCAAATTCAGAATGACCTTTAGAACCCATTATTATTAGGTCTGCATCAATCTTATTCGCATATTTTTTAATTCCTTCAAAAGGATTATTTAGTTTTATAAAGTATTCAACACGAGTGTCTTTGTCGAAGAAATTTTCTTTAAACTCTAATACTTTTTCTCTAACTTTTCTTAAATAAAGCATGCTTTCTGGAATGCTAAATTTACTTCCAGCTGCCATATCAGTAATGCCTTTAGGAAGTTCAATTAGGTGAATAAGGTAGATGGTGGCGTTTGTTTTTTTTGCAATTTTTGCAGCCATTTTTGATGCATATTCAGATGTTTTTGAGAAATCTATAGGGACTAAAATTTTTTTCATAATTCAAAAAATTAGAGGTTAATATGGTTGTATATAAAGTTACAAAAAATAATTGACTTAAACTTAGTTTGGTAAATCCCAAACATTTAGTATATTTGCACCGAAATTTACAATAAATGGAGAAGGAAGGGGACTAAAGAGTCCCCTCTTTTTATATTTTATTTTAGGATTTAAAATGGACCAAACCAAGGTAAAAGATTTAGTAGAAGAAGCACTGGCACTTAATGAGTCGTTATATTTGATTGATTTATCTATCTCAGAAAACAACAAAATTCAGGTTACAGTAGATGGTGATAATGGTGTTCCTTTAAGTGAATGCATTAGAATTAGTAGAAGTGTAGATAATAATTTTGATAGAGAAGAAGAAGATTTTTCTTTAGAAGTTTCTACACCAGACATATCGCATCCATTAAAAATAAAAAGACAATATATTAAAAACATTAGTAGAATACTTAAAGTAAAAACTTCAGAAGAAGAATTTGAAGGCACTTTAGTAGAAGCAGATGAAGATAAAATTGTTTTAAATTGGAAAGCAAGAGAACCAAAGCCCATAGGTAAAGGGAAAGTAACTGTAACAAAAACAGTAACTTTAGCTTATGAGGATATTAGAGAAGCAAAAGTGAAGATTGTATTTTAAGCAAAAATGTAATGGAGAATATAGCATTAATTGATTCGTTTTCAGAATTTAAAGATAACAAGAGTATAGACAGAGTAACATTAATGTCTATTTTAGAAGAAGTTTTTAGAGCTGCCTTAAAACGTAAATTTGGTTCAGATGATAATTTTGATATTATTATTAATCCAGATAAAGGAGATTTAGAAATTTGGAGAAATAGAGTTGTTGTTGCAGATGGTTTTTCTGAAGATGATAATGAAGAAATTGAATTAGCGGAAGCAAGATTAATTGAGCCAGATTTTGAAATTGGTGAAGATGTATCTGAAGAAGTGAAGTTGATAGATTTAGGAAGAAGAGCTATTTTAGCATTACGTCAGAACTTAATTTCTAAAATTTACGAACACGATAGTACAAACATCTTTAAACAATTTAAAGAATTAGAAGGCGAATTATATACGGCAGAAGTGCATCACATTCGCCACAATGCAATTATTTTGTTAGATGATGATGGTAATGAAATTGTATTACCAAAAAGTGAGCAAATTCGTTCAGATTTCTTTAGAAAAGGAGATTCTGTAAAAGGAATTATTAAAACAGTAGAATTAAGAGGAAATAAACCAGCGATTATCTTATCTAGAACATCGCCTGTTTTCTTAAATAAATTGTTTGAACAAGAAATTCCAGAAGTGTTTGACGGTTTAATTACAGTTGAAGGAGTTGCAAGAATACCAGGAGAAAAAGCAAAAGTAGCGGTAGATTCTTATGATGATAGAATAGACCCTGTTGGAGCTTGTGTTGGTGTTAAAGGTTCAAGAATTCATGGTATTGTACGTGAATTAGGGAACGAGAATATAGATGTTATTAACTATACCAAAAACGAACAGTTATTTATTTCAAGAGCATTAAGTCCTGCAAAAGTGACTTCAATGGAAATAGAAATGTTTGAAGAAGAACGAAACGGTAAAAAAGGACGTGTAAGCGTTTTATTAAAACCAGAAGAAGTTTCTAAAGCTATTGGTAGAGGTGGTGTAAATATTCGTTTAGCAAGTGAGTTAACAGGTTACGAAATAGACGTTAAGAGAGAAGGTCTAGAAGAAGAAGACGTAGAGTTAACAGAATTTGGAGATGAAATTGAAGATTGGGTTATTGTAGAATTCAAAAAGATTGGTTTAGATACTGCAAGAAGCGTACTAGAAACTAGTGTTGCAGAGTTGGTAAAAAGAACCGATTTAGAAGAAGAAACAATTATGGACGTTCAAAGAATCTTGAAAGAAGAATTTGAGGACTAAGTATAGTATAGAAGTAACGTAAAAAGTATATTTTTACAAGTATAAAGTTAAAAAGAATATATGTCTGTAGGCAAAACAATGAGGCTTAATAAAGTTTTAAGAGAATTAAACATTTCTCTTGATAGAGCAGTCGAATATTTAGCAGGTAAGGGTCACGAAATTGAATCGAGACCAACCACTAAAATTACGGGTGACGTCTATCAGGTTTTACTTGATGGCTTTGAAAAAGATGCAAATAAGAAAGCTGCATCTAAAGAAGTTGGAGAAGAAAAACGTAAGGAGAAAGAAGCTATTCGTTTAGAACATGAAGCTAAGTTAGAGAAGAAAAAAGCGGAAGAAACTAAAAAGGAAGAAGCTAAGAAGGAAGTGGTTTTAAAAGCCAAGGCAGATAAATTAGAACTTAAAACTGTAGGTAAAATCGATATTGATAATATTGGTAAAAAACCTTCAGAAAAAGTCGAAAAGGTAAAAGTAGCGCCCAAAGAGGTTGTTACAGAACCTAAAGCTGAAGAACCTAAAGTAGCAGAAACCCCAGTTGTAGAAGCGAAAGCTGAAGCACCAAAGGTGGAAGAAAAACCTGTTGATGAAACTCCTGTTGTTGAAACACCAAAAGTGGTAAAACCAGAGGTTAAAAAAACAGTTTCTGAAATAGAAAAAGAAGTTTCTAAAGTTGGTGAAAAACCAAAAGGGAAAAAAGACGTTTCTAAAACAGAAGAAAAGGCAGAAGAAGTTACTGCAGAGAATGCAGAAGCTATCAAAACTCAGTATAAGAAATTAGACGGCCCTAATTTTACAGGTAAGAAAATTGATTTAAAACAATTTGAAAGACCTAAGAAAAAGAAACCTGAAGTTAAAAAAGATGCAAACGCAGACAAAAAGAAACGTAAGCGTATTGTAACTAAAGCAGGAGCGCCAGGTTCTGCTACGGCAAGACCTAGTAGACCAGGTCAAGGTAATAGAGGTGGTGCTAGAACAGGTACTAGACCTCCTTTTAATAGAGGTGGACGAGGTGCAGCAAGACCAGCAGCAGTTAAGAAAGAAGAACCAACTGAAGCAGAAATTCAAAAACAAGTAAGAGAAACACTTGAGAAACTGCAAGGGAAATCTTCTAGAGGAAAAGGTGCAAAATACCGTAGAAATAAAAGAGATGCCCATAGAGAACATTCAGATGCTGAGTTAGAAGCTCAAGCATTAGACAACAAAATCTTAAAAGTAACAGAATTTGTTACGGTAAGTGAAGTTGCTACAATGATGGAGGTTCCGGTAACAAATATTATTTCTGCATGTATGTCTTTAGGAATGATGGTAACAATGAATCAGCGTTTAGACGCAGAAACATTAGTTATTGTTGCTGAAGAATTTAACCATAAAGTAGAATTTGTAGGTGCAGAAGTAGAAGAATCTATAGAAGAAGTAGTAGATAAACCAGAAGATTTAGAAAGTCGTGCACCAATTATTACGGTAATGGGTCACGTAGATCATGGTAAAACATCACTTTTAGATTATATTAGAAAAGCAAATGTTATTGAAGGCGAAAGCGGAGGAATTACACAGCATATTGGTGCGTACTCTGTAAAAGTTGGAGATCAAAAAATAGCATTTTTAGATACACCAGGTCACGAGGCGTTTACAGCGATGCGTGCACGTGGAGCTCAAGTAACGGATTTAGTTATTATTGTAGTTGCGGCAGATGATGATGTGATGCCGCAAACTAAAGAAGCAATTTCTCATGCGCAAGCTGCAGGAGTGCCAATTATATTTGCAATCAATAAGATTGATAAACCAAATGCGAATCCAGATAATGTAAAAACGCAGTTATCTCAAATGAATTTGTTGATAGAAGAATGGGGTGGTAACATACAATCTCAAGATATCTCAGCAAAACTTGGAACAGGTGTTCCAGAATTATTAGAGAAAGTTTTATTAGAAGCGGAAATTTTAGAATTGAAAGCTAATCCTAATAAAAATGCAGTTGGTGCAGTAGTGGAAGCATTATTAGATAAAGGTAGAGGATATGTTTCTACGGTATTAGTACAAGCCGGAACTTTAAAAATTGGAGATTACTTGTTAGCAGGGAAACACAGTGGTAAAGTAAGAGCAATGTTTGATGACAAAGGAACTAATTTAAAAGTTGCAGGTCCATCTACACCAGTATCTATTTTAGGTTTAGACGGAGCGCCACAAGCTGGAGACAAGTTTGTAGTATTTGATGATGAAAGAGAAGCAAAACAAATTGCCTCTAAACGTTCTCAATTACAACGAGAGCAATCTGTAAGAACTCAGAAAACATTAACCTTAGATGAAATTGGACGTAGAATTGCGTTAGGAGACTTTAAAGAATTAAACATAATCTTAAAAGGAGATGTAGATGGTTCTGTAGAAGCATTAACAGATTCTTTCCAAAAATTATCTACTGAAGAAATTCAAGTAAATATTTTACATAAAGGTGTTGGAGCCATTACAGAAAGTGATGTGTTATTAGCATCAGCATCAGACGCAATTATTGTTGGGTTTAATGTTCGTCCGCAAGGAAATGCTAGAGTGGTAGCAGATAGAGAAGAAGTAGATATTAGAACATATTCTATTATTTATGCAGCTATCAACGACTTAAAAGATGCCATGGAAGGAATGTTATCTCCGGAAATGAAAGAAGAGGTTACTGGTAATGTAGAAATTAGAGAAATCTATAAAATATCTAAAGTTGGTAACATTGCAGGTTGTATGGTAATGTCTGGTAAGATTCAGAGAGATTCTCAAATTAGAATTATTAGAGACGGAATTGTAGTGCACGACGGAACTTTAACAGCGTTAAAACGTTTTAAAGATGATGTTAGAGAAGTTACAAAAGGTTTCGATTGTGGTATTCAAATTAAAAACTACAATGATATCGAAGAAGGAGATGTAATTGAAGCTTACAAAGAAGTAGCAGTTAAGAAGAAATTGAAATAATAATTTCAAAACTTAGATATAAGATCGAGATTTCAGTATACTGAAATCTCGATTTTTTTTATGCCCAATTTTTAGAGTATATTAGAAGACTTAAATTAAATTCTAAAATTGTAAAAAATTTTGTAAGGTTTTCATTTTTAAGAAGACTTGAGTATTAATATTATAAATAAATATAACAAACCATGAAAAAATCTATTTTATCAATTGCAATTTTTGCAATTACATTAATTAGTTCAACAGGAATAAATGCGCAAGAATTTAAAGGTTTAGATAAAAGCCCAATGGATGGTGCTGCATACCCAAGTAGTTATAAAATTTCAGATAAAGTTGTAAAAGTAACTTACGGAAGACCACAGTTAAAAGGAAGAGAATTAAGTAAATTAGCTCCTGTAGATAAAGTTTGGAGAACTGGCGCAAATGAAGCTGCAGAAATTACTTTCTACAAAGATGTTGTTTTTGGTGGTAAGGAAGTAAAAGCAGGAACTTACACGTTATTTACTATTCCTAAAGCAGAAGGAGACTGGGTTGTAATTTTAAGTACAGCAAAAAATGTTTGGGGATCTTATTTTTATAAAGAAGACCAAGATGTTGTTAGAGTACCAGGTACGGTATCTACATCAGATAAAAACATCGAAGCATTTTCTATGATGTTTGCAGATGATATGACCTTAAAAATGGGATGGGCTAACACCATAGTTTCTGTTTCTATTAAATAATTTTATTTAAGAAATAATTGAAACCGTCTAAAGAAATTTAGACGGTTTTTTTATGTCATTTAATTTAAAGAAATGAATTTCTTGCTTACAAAGAATAAACGTAAATTTGCAGCTTAAATAAAGAAATTAGAATGCAATATAATCACTTAGATATAGAAAAGAAATGGCAAAAATTTTGGGCAGAAAACCAAACTTTTAAAGCCAGTAATGAATCGGAGAAACCTAAATATTATGTGTTAGATATGTTTCCTTATCCATCCGGAGCAGGTTTACACGTTGGGCATCCTTTAGGATATATCGCTAGTGACATTTATGCGCGTTACAAACGTCATAAAGGTTTTAATGTATTGCATCCACAAGGATATGATTCTTTTGGTTTGCCAGCAGAACAATATGCAATTCAAACAGGACAACATCCTGCAAAAACTACAGAAGAAAACGTTGCAACGTATAGAAGACAATTAGATACTATTGGTTTTTCTTTCGATTGGAGCAGAGAAGTGAGAACTTCTAGTCCGGAATATTATAAATGGACTCAGTGGATTTTTATTCAATTGTTTAATTCTTGGTACAATAAAGATTCAGACAAAGCAGAAGATATTTCTACTTTAGAAAAAATCTTTAAAAAAGAAGGAAATGGAACTGTAAACGCAGTTTGTGATGAAGAAATTAAAACTTTTTCTGCGGATGAATGGAAAGTATTTACAAAAGTAGAACAAGAAGAAATTTTATTACAATACCGTTTAACATTTTTGTCTGATACAGAAGTAAATTGGTGTCCTGCTTTAGGAACCGTTTTAGCAAATGACGAAATTGTAAACGGAGTATCAGAAAGAGGAAGCCATCCTGTTGTTCGTAAAAAGATGACACAATGGTCTATGCGTATTTCTGCATATGCACAACGTCTTTTAGACGGATTAGAAAAAATTGATTGGCCACAACCTTTAAAAGACTCTCAAACCAATTGGATTGGAAGATCTCAAGGAGCAATGGTTACTTTTAATGTTGATAATGGTGCTAAAAATACATCTTCTGAAGTAAAATTATCTTACAAAGAATTAGAAGCATTAAAAGAATTAAGACAAAATTTATCGAAAGCAGAAACAACGCTTTGGAATGAATTAAAAAATAAAAAAGGAGCTTCAAAATTCAGAAAAAAATATACAATTGGTACCTTTTTGGTAGATTATGTTTGTTTAGCTAAAAACTTAATTGTTGAATTTTCTGGTAAAGAAGATGAAGAAGCAAGAACAGCATTTTTTAACAATGAAAGTTTTAATGTTGTTCGTTTTAAAAACGAAGAAGTAGTTGAAAATGTATTAAAAGTTGTTGCTGCAATTAATACAGCAATTCAGTTTCCAAAAAAGATTGAAAAATCAGTAGAAACAGAAGTAATTGTAAAAGACGAGAAATCTTACAAAATTGATGTCTTTACAACACGTCCAGATACTATTTATGGAGTAAGTTTTATGACATTGGCTCCAGAACATGAGTTAGTTTCTAAAATTACAACAGATGCTCAAAAAGCAGAAGTTGAAGCATACATTACCGCTACAGCAAAACGTAGTGAACGTGATAGAATGGCAGATGTAAAAACCATTTCTGGTGCTTTTACAGGTGCGTATGCAATTCATCCTTTTTCTGGTGAAAAGGTTCAAATTTGGATTGGAGATTATGTGTTAGCCAATTATGGAACAGGAGCAGTTATGGCTGTGCCTTGTGGAGATCAGCGTGATTACGATTTTGCAAAACATTTCGGAATTCCGATTCCTAATATTTTTGAAGGTGTAGATATTTCTGAAGAAGCACATACCGGAAAAGACGGAACAAAGATTGCAAATTCAGATTTTTTATCAGGATTAAAATATAAAAAAGCATTAAAATTAGCCATTTTCGAAATGGAAAAACGTGGCTTTGGTTACGGAAAAATAAACTATAGATTAAGAGACGCTGTTTTTAGTAGACAACGTTATTGGGGAGAACCTTTCCCAGTATATTACAAAGACGGAATGCCGCAAATGATTGACGCAGAACATTTGCCAATCGTATTGCCAGAAGTAGAAAAATACTTGCCAACTGAAGATGGAAAACCACCTTTAGGGAATGCAACAGAATGGGCTTGGGATTCTCGTGGAAAGAAAGTTGTTTCTAATGATAAGTTAAAAAACAAAACTGTTTATCCTTTAGAATTAAATACAATGCCTGGGTGGGCAGGTAGTTCTTGGTATTTTAACAGATACATGGATGCTACTAACTCTAATGAGTTTGCAAGCAAGGAAAACTTAGATTACTGGAAAGAAGTAGATTTATATATTGGAGGTTCTGAACATGCAACAGGGCATTTATTATACGCTCGTTTTTGGCAAAAATTCTTGTTCGATAAAGGAATTGTTCCTGTAGATGAGTTTGCTAAAAAACTGATTAATCAAGGAATGATTTTAGGAACTTCTGCTTTTGTTTACAAAGCAACAGCTTTTGTAAAGAATGGTTGTGGTTGTTCTGATGAAAAATCTATGGATGATGTTTTAGAGAAAATACCAACTGTATTTGTATCTAAAAATGCATTTAATTCTGATGATGAATTTGAAACGGTTGTTAAAAATCACTTATTAGATAATAAGTTTTTAGATCCTAATTTTGCAGATTTGGTAATGATTACTAAAACGGCTTTACATGCAGACGTTTCTTTAGTAAATGCATCTGATGAGTTAGATGTGGATGGTTTTAAAAATCATGCTTTAAATGCTGATTATAAAAATGCTGAGTTTGTTTTAGAAGACGGAGCTTATAAAGTAGGACGTGAAGTAGAAAAAATGTCTAAGTCTAAATACAATGTGGTAAACCCAGATGCTATTTGCGAAGAATATGGAGCAGATAGTTTACGTTTATTCGAAATGTTTTTAGGCCCTTTAGAACAAGCAAAACCTTGGAAAACTTCTGGTATTTCTGGAGTTTCATCTTTCTTAAAGAAATTATGGAAACTGTATTTTAACGGAGATAATTTTGAAGTTTCTGATGCCGCTCCAACAAAAGACGAGTTAAAAACATTACATAAAACCATTAAAAAAGTAGAAGACGATATCGAGAATTTCTCTTTTAATACATCTGTTTCTACCTTTATGATTGCTGTAAATGAATTAACTGCTTTAAAATGTAACAAACGTGCAATTTTAGAACCTTTAGTAATTCTAGTTTCTCCTTATGCACCTCACATTGCAGAAGAATTATGGAGTTTATTAGGAAATAAAGAATCTATTTCTACAGCAGATTTTCCTGTTTTTGAAGCAAGTCATTTAGTAGAAAGCGCTAAAAACTATCCGATTTCTTTTAACGGAAAAATGCGTTTTACGTTAGAACTTCCTTTAGATTTATCAAAAGAAGAAATAGAAAAAATAGTAATGGAAAACGAGAAAACAATTGCTCAATTAGATGGTAAAGCACCTAAAAAAGTAATTATTGTTCCTGGTAAAATTATAAACATAGTTATCTAAAGGGCAGCCTTTCTAGGTATTCGCTTGTTTGTGGTTTCTTTGGGGATTAAGAATGAAAATAATAAGTGTCATTTCGAAATGAGCCTTTTTAGGTGATTGAGAAATCTGATTAGATATAAGTTTTTTATAGATTCTTAATTTTTCTTAACTAAGAAAGAATTAAGAATCTATTTAAGTAAAACAAAAAAAATGATTGATTTTCATGAGATTATTGGTTTAGTGGCAGCAGTTTTTACAACAACATCATTTTTGCCACAAGTTTTTAAAACATATAAAACTAAAGATACTTCCGGACTTTCTTTGTCCATGTATATCATTTTTTTTACGGGAGTAATTTTATGGTTAATTTATGGTATTTACATAAACAGTTTATCTATCATTTTAGCCAATATAATTACGGCATCCTTAACTTTATATTTGTTACTCATGAAAATAAAGTATAAATAAAAAAATATCTTAATATAGATTCAAAAGTCATTACAATAATTGTAATGACTTTTTTATTTAACTATCTTGTCACCTCAATGAGTATCACAAAAAATCAACTTTTTAAGCGTCAAATTACTTTATCTGAAATAGGTGAAGTTGGGCAACAAAAACTACAAAACGCTGCTGTTTTGGTGGTTGGTTGTGGCGGATTAGGTAGTCCGATTGCGGTGTATTTAGCCGCAAGCGGAATTGGAAAAATACATTTGGTAGATTTTGATACTATCGATATATCTAACTTGCACAGACAAGTGTTTTATGCTCTAGATGATGTAGATAAACCAAAAGCAGCCGTTTTATCAGAATTTTTAAAAAAAAGAGCACCTTTTACAGAAGTTACTTTTACCAACAAACCAATTACCAAAGAAAATGTTTTTGAGCTGATTTTACAGTTTGATATTATTGTAGATGGTACAGATTCTTTACCCACAAAATACTTGTTAAATGATGCTTGTGTCATCAAAAACAAACCTTTGGTCTATGGATCTTTGTATAAGTTCGATGGTTATGTGGCAAGTTTTAATGTGTTACAGCAAGACGGAACGTATTCCGCAAATTTAAGAGACGCTTTTCCTAAAATGGCAACGGATGTACCTAATTGTTCCGAAGCAGGAACCATGAACTCTATTGTTGGTTTAATTGCTGCACAACAAGTAAATGAAGTTTTAAAGTTGATAACGGGAATTGGAAAACCGTTAGCAAATGAATTATTGATTTACAATTCGTTGCAAAATACACAGTTAAAAATGAAATTAAAACCAACCGTTTTAAAAGATAAGATTGCTAATTTATTTAAAATACAAACCTATTTTGATATTGCTTGCTCTATTCAAAATTCTGATTGGCAAATTTCATCAGTAGAGTTAAAGGAAAGATTAGGAGATACAAATTTAGAATTGATCGCAGTTTTACCAAATCTACAATTACCTTTTGATGTTCATCAAACAATTCCTATTCAAGAATTTGATGTAGATAAAATAGAGATTGATTTTAATAAAACCTATGTTATGGTTTGCCAAAGAGGGATGAATAGTTACCGAGCAACAAAAATGTTAAAGAATAAATATCCAGCACTAAACGTTTTAAGTTTGTCTGGTGGGATTTCAGCTTATAAGTAATTATGGATAAAAATGACGTCTTAATTTCTTTTGGGAAAAGGTCGGTGTTTAACCGTATAATGGCTTCATTTTTTTTCTCCTTATCTTTATATCTTTTTTATAAGAGATTTTATTTAAATGAAAACTATATTCAAATTAGTGAAGCTGTTCAGATGAGAACAGGTATGTTTTCTATATTTATTACCATTTTTTTTGGGATTAAATTCTCTTTAAATCAAAACATTCATTTTAATTTTTTAGAAATGAAGTTTAGGCGTTATTACTTGATTGGGCCTATTGGTTTTGGAAAATGGCAAAAAATAAGAAAATTAGATAGAGTGTCTACGTTTTTAAATGTAAGAGAAGAATGTGAGGTAAATATTTGGGACGTTAGAAATAAAAGATACAAGATTGCTATTTTTGATGAAATAGATAATGCAGTAGATTACGGTAGAGATTTAGCCAAAAACTTAGAAATTAAATTTTTAGAAAGAAATTAGTAGTATGAAAAATCCTTTTGATTTTTATAGTGAAATAAAGTTAGAGTTAGAAAAAGAAGCAACCCTTTTAAAAAAGAAATCTATAAACCTAAGTGTTTTTAGGTTTGGAGTCTTTTTAACTACCTGTTTTTTAATATATCTAACATTTGGTAGATACCCAGATGTTTTTATTATTGCTTTTTTAGGTATTTTACTATTTGGTTTTTTAGTTGTAAAACACGTTAGTTTACAAAGAGAAAGAGCCATCATAAAAGCTAAGATTAACATCAATAAAACAGAATTACAAGTTTTAAATAGAGAGTTTCATCATTTAGAATCTGGTGAAGAATTTGTAAATCCAATGCATTATTATAGCAATGATATCGATTTATTTGGTGTTGGTTCTTTTTTTCAATACTTAAATAGAACGGTTACTTCGGAAGGAAAGAAACTACTTGCAAATACGTTTACGGAAAATAAAACGAATGAAATTGTAGAGAAGCAAAACACCATAAAGGAATTAGCAACAAAAGTAAAATGGAGGCAACATTTTGCTGCTTTGGCAAGCTTAATCACCACAAAAGATACGTCTGGTTTTATTGTAAGTTGGGTTCAGAATTACACAGCTGTTCTGCCTACGTTTTTAAAGGGAATTCAACTTGTTTTTTCTGTGCTTTCAATAGTGTTTATCGGTTTGGTTTCTTTCGGTTTTCTTTCTTTTACTTATTTAGTAATTTGGTTTTTTATTGGCCTTTTTATCAGTGCGGCCTTTGTTAAAAAAACCAGTAATTTATATGCCGATACAGATAAAGTAAGAGAAACTTTTAAGCAATATCATGTGTTGTTAAATGAAATTGAAGGAGAAGGATTTTCGGCAACCATTTTAAAGGAAAAACAAGCAATTATAAATTCTGAAGATAAAAAAGCTTCAACTATTTTTAAAGAATTTTCTAAAGTTTTAGATGCTTTCGATCAACGTAATAATCTTGTAATTGCATTTTTTGGAAATGGATTCTTTCTACTCGATATTAGAAATGCAGTTAATGTAGAAAAATGGATTACTAATTACAAACACACGGTAGATAAATGGTTTTCTGTTGTTGCTTTTTTCGATGCTCAGAATTCGTTGGCAAACTTTCACTTTAATCATACAAAATTTGTTTTTCCAGAAATTACAGGTGATAAAGAAGTGGTCGAAGCTACTAATTTAGGACATCCGTTGTTAGATGCAATAAAAAGAATTGACAACGATTTTACGATTAACAAAGAAGAATTTTTTATTGTTACTGGTGCAAATATGGCGGGTAAAAGTACTTTTTTAAGAACTATTTCTTTGTCTATTGTAATGGCAAATTGTGGTTTGCCTGTTTGTGCAGAAAATTTTAAATATTCGCCAATTAAGCTGATTACAAGTATGCGAACTACAGATTCTTTAACGGAAGATGAGTCGTACTTTTATTCTGAATTAAAACGTTTAAAATTTATTGTTGATGAAATTAAAACGACAGATTATTTTATCATTTTAGACGAAATTTTAAAGGGAACCAACAGTAAAGACAAGGCAATTGGTTCTAAAAAGTTTGTTGAAAAATTGACAAAATCGAAATCTACAGGAATCATTGCAACACACGATGTGAGTTTATGTGAATTAGAAAATGAGTTTACAGATATTAAAAATTACTATTTCGATGCAGAAATTATAGATGACGAATTGTATTTCGATTATACCTTAAAAAACGGTATTTGTAAAAACATGAATGCATCTTTTTTGCTGCAGAAAATGGAAATTATTTAGGTTGTTGATTCGATAAATAATATAGAATTGTGACTTCGAATGCAGTGAGAAGTCGCATAACAGTGATAACACAAAACTGAGCTACCCTATGAGATTTCTCCCCAAAAAGGGTCGAAATGACAAACTGCGTGTTTATTGAGAACGTATAATAACCCACCACAATTGTCACTTCGAAGAATTGAGAAGTCCCATAACAGTGAAAACACAAAGTTGAGCTGTTTTATGTGATTTCTCCCAAAAGGTCGAAAAGACAAAACTGTGTGGGAAGATAGAGTAGAATGAATAGCTTAAACCCGCAACAATTGTCACTTCAAAGAATTGAGAAGTCCTATAACAGTAAGTACGTAATGTTGAGCTACTTTATGAGATTTCTCCCAAAAAAGGTCGAAAAGACAAACTGTATGGAAAGACAAGGTAGAGTGAATCGCTCAAACCCGCAACAATTGTCACTTCGAATGCAATGAGAAGTCACATATCAGTGATAACACAAACCTGAGTAACGTGATGAGATTTCTCTCTACGTTCGAAATGACAAACATCATAAACTAAAGCTAGCAAACAAGTTTAGCCCCGATTGAAACGGCATCCTTTTTGCCTTTTCGGCAAAAAGATACAGCCTTTCGACTCCGCTCAAGATAAATTCCAGTGGGAAATAGCTTCAAAAAATAAAATTACACTTTTTGTAAAATACTCAAAGCTGTTTTTACGCTATCAATTCTTATAAAAGTAATTAATAAACGCAATCCGTTTTTAGATTCTTTCTCTTTCATTACGCAACTTTTAGGGTTTAGTTGCACGTATTTTAACATGCGCGTAAATGCATCTGTGTGGTAAAATTCACTTTGCTGATTTGATACAAAATATCCCATCATTCTTTTTTGTTTTAGAATAACTTTTTCTAAACCAAGCTCTTTTGCCAACCATTTTATACGTACAGAATCTAATAAATCTTCTACTTGTGTTGGGAATTCTCCAAATCTATCTATAATTTCAGTTTCAAAAACTTGTAGTTCTTCTTCGGTTTTTAGCACGCCTAGTTTATTATACAAAGCCAACCTTTCTGTGATTGAATTGATATAATCATCCGGAAAAAGAATTTCGAAGTCGGTGTCTATTTGTACTTCTTTAACAAACTCCTTAGGCTTAGAATTATCTGAAGGATAGAGTTCTTTAAATTCATTTTCTTTTAATTCTTCAATGGCTTCCTGCAATATCTTCTGATAGGTATCAAACCCAATATCATTGATAAAACCACTTTGCTCGCCACCTAATAAATCTCCTGCTCCACGAATTTCTAAATCTTTCATGGCAATGTTAATTCCGCTTCCTAAATCAGAAAATAAAACCAACGCTTCTATACGTTTTCTGGCATCATCGGTCATCATGTGATACGGAGGAGTGATAAAATAACAGAATGCTTTTTTGTTAGAACGACCAACTCTACCACGCATTTGGTGTAAATCTGACAATCCAAAATTGTTGGCGTTATTAATGAAAATAGTATTTGCATTTGGTACATCTAATCCACTTTCAATAATAGTTGTAGAAACCAAAACATCAAAATCTCCAGCCATAAAACCAAGCATTAATCCCTCTAGTTTTTTACCTTCCATTTGTCCGTGACCAATTCCAATTTTTGCCGACGGAACCAATCTTTGTAATAAACCAGCAACTTCTTTTATGTTTTCTATTCTGTTATGAATAAAGAAAACTTGTCCTCCACGAGAAACTTCGTAAGCAATTGCATCTCGAATGATTTCTTCCGAAAAACGAATGACATTACTTTCTATAGGATGTCTGTTTGGCGGTGGTGTTTTTATGACAGATAAATCTCTTGCCGCCATTAAACTAAATTGTAACGTTCTAGGAATTGGCGTTGCAGTTAGGGTTAAAGTATCTACATTTTCTTTTAAAGTCTTCAATTTGTCTTTTACAGCAACACCAAATTTTTGCTCTTCGTCTATAATTAAGAGACCTAGGTCCTTAAATTGTAATCGTTTGTTTGTTAGTTGATGTGTACCAATAATAATATCTACAGAACCGTCATTTACTCCGTTTATGGCTTCTGTTTTTTGTTTTGCCGTTCTAAAACGATTTAGATAATCAATTCTTACAGGAAAATCTTTTAAACGCTCTGTAAATGTTTGATAATGTTGAAATGCAAGTATGGTAGTTGGTACTAAAATTGCCACTTGTTTACCGTTATCTACCGCTTTAAAAGCAGCTCTTACTGCAACCTCTGTCTTACCAAAACCAACATCACCACAGACTAATCTGTCCATGGGTTGTTCTTTTTCCATATCATTTTTCACATCTTGGGTAGATGTAAATTGATCTGGCGTATCTTCATACATAAAACTACCTTCTAGCTCATGCTGAATGTGTGTATCTGGGCCAAAAGCAAATCCTTTTTGCAGCTTTCTTTTCGCGTATAATTGAATTAAATTAAAGGCAATATGTTTAACTCTGGCTTTGGTTTTTTGTTTGATTTTTTTCCAAGCACCAGAACCTAGTTTGTAAATTTTAGGTGCTTTACCATCTTTTCCGTTGAATTTAGATATTTTATGAAGCGAGTGAATACTTACGTATAAAATATCTCTTTCTCCGTACACTAATTTAATAGCTTCTTGCTTTTTACCTTGAACGTCGATTTTTTGTAAACCACCAAATTTTCCAATTCCGTGATCCATGTGAGTTACATAATCTCCAATTTCAAGCTTGTTTAAATCCTGAAGGGTAATTGCTTGTTTTTTTGCGTATCCGTTTTTTAATCGGAATTTATGGTAACGCTCAAAAATTTCGTGATCTGTATAGCAAACCAATCTGTTTTCAACATCTACAAAACCTTGATATAAAGGAAAAACAACCGTTTCATAATGAACCTCTTGTTCCGCATCATCAAAAATATCGTGAAAACGCTTTGCTTGTTGGTCGTTTGCACAAAAAATGTAATTGGTAAATTCTGCCTTATGATATTCTTCTAAATTTTCTATTAATAAATCGAATTGTTTATTAAAAGAAGGTTGTGCTATGGTGTTAAACTTAATTTCTGAAAGATCTTTCGTTTGTGTTCGAGGAGACATTTCTATCAGTGAAAAATCTTGTATTTGATTTTTGATAAAGTTTCCATCACAAAATAACTCTGCGGGCTTTGCGTGTTTTATTTCTTTGGATAAATCTAGGAAAGCTTCTTCAGCTTTTTGATAAAACTTATCTAGATTTCCGGTAATTAAATCGATGTTTTTTGCAAAAATTACTGTTTTAGGCGAAATGTATTTCAAAAAACTCTCTCTGTTTTCTTGTAACGTTTTGTTTTCTACATTTGGCATAATAGAAACCTTTTTCAGTTTCTCATTAGATAATTGTGTTTCTACATCAAAAGAACGAATACTATCTATTTCATCACCAAAAAATTCAACTCTGTAGGGTTCATCATTAGAAAAAGAAAAAACATCTATAATTCCTCCACGAACAGAAAAATCACCCGGTTCCGTAACAAAATCTACTCGTTTAAATTTGTATTCGAATAAAACTTCGTTTACAAAATCTAAAGACAAACTTTCTCCAACCGCTACTTTAAGTGTGTTTTTTTCTAATTCTTTTTTAGTAACCACTTTTTCGAACAAAGCAGTTGGGTAGGTAACAATTACTGCGGGTTTTTTACGAGAATTAATTCGATTTAAAACCTCGGAACGTAATAAAACATTTGCATTATCAGTCTCTTCTATTTGGTAAGGTCTTCTGTAGGATCCTGGATAAAAAAGCACATTTTTTTCACCTAACAATTGTTCTAAATCGTTAAGGTAATAAGCGGCTTCTTCCTTATCATTAAAGATTAGAAGATACGGTTTGTCTGCCTTTTTAAAAGTTTCTGATATAACAAAAGACAACGAAGAACCCACCAAATTCGATATTTGAAAATGGTTTTTGTCTTGTTGAAGTTGATTAATTATCTGCGATACATTCGCAGCGTTTTGATATTGATTTACAATGTTCTGCTTACTCAACGGAATACTATTTTATGCAAATGTAATATCTTAAGGTATAATATACCATTAACTACTTTGTTTTCTTGGGTAATACAATGTATTTTCTTTAACTCAAAAAAGAAAATGCAACCTACTTTTTCATCTATAATAAAATGACGAGTCAATATGGATGTAATTATTTCTATTTTAAAATAAGGTATATCTCAATCCTATAAATGTTCTTGCACCTTGGTTGGACGCATATACATAACTTGGGTCGAAAGCTAATTCTGGATTTTTTTCTGTATCGATACCAACATCAAAAGGATTGCTAGAATTATTGATACTATTTGCAGCAGGTGTAAAGTTTAATATGTTTTTTACACCTCCGTAAATTTCCCAACTATTATTAAATTTTTTGGTTACTTGAATGTTTTGAATACTATACCAAGGAGAATATTCTGCTCTAATATCATTTTCTCCTAACAGAGGTAAACGCATGGGTCCGTAAACATTTCCTGTATAATCTGCAGTAAAGTTATTATTGAATTTGTATGAAATGGACCAAACTCCACTAAAGCTTTCTGTTAGTAATTGTCTTGTTTTAATATTGTTTTCTGTTATTGATACATCCATTAAAGTGGCTCCAACATTAACAGCTAAACCATTTAAAAATGTAATATCTGTATTTAGTGATATTCCTTTAGAAACCGAAAAACCATCTAAGTTTGCATAAATAATTTTGTTAGAATCTGTTTCGTAATCAGGTAAAATTCTATTATTAAAGTGGGTGTAAAAAGCACTAAAATCTAGAGTAATTAAAGAATTTTCTGGATAAAACTTTTTTACATAATTTACATTGGCATTCCAAGAAGTTTCAGGGTCTAATTCTCCATCAAACTCTACTTTTCTTGCTCCGGTTAAAGCAGCATGATCTTCTGTAAAAACATTGGCAACTCTAAAACCATTACCAACACTCAGTCTAAAAATATCTGAATTATCTCTAGAATTCCATTTGTAATTAACTCTTGGAGAAAAAATACTTCCGTGTAAACTATTATAATCTAATCTTGCACCTAAAAGTAATTTGTTGTTTTTGTTTAAACTTATCTCATCCTGAATAAAAACACCTGGTAAATGAGTTACAGATGCTTTGTTTGTAATTCCATCTTCTTCAAAAGTAGCAAAGGTGTTATCATCATAAAAAGTATATCTATAAGCTATTCCTAAAGTAAAATCGTGAGTTTCTTTAAATTGCTTGTTGTATATAAACTGACCAAAAGCTATGAGTTGTTTTGCATCATAAGCATCTGTGCCGTAATAAGAATCTTGGTAATGCCCATTTGCACTAAACTGAAAATTAATATTTTCTGATGTTGGCAATTGGTAGGTTCCAAAAGTTTCCCATCTATTGGTATAAATGCTTTCACCATATTTTATATCGGTTCCTCTAAATTCGCGTTCCCAATCTGTTTCTCCTCCCCAACGATCCTCGTATACATATCTACCGGCAATTGTAAATGCTTTGTTACTTTTTCTTTTAATATTGATTTTATTAAAAAGAGATATTCTATTCTGGAGTGTTAAATCTGTAAAACCATCTTTATTATTGTCGATTCTATTCGGATAATTAAAATAATTAACACCCAGTAAACCTTGTGTTTTTTCTGATAATTTATAACGTAAACCAATATCTGCATTTACTTCTCCCCAAGAGCTAACAAAAGTATCTGTAGCTAAAGCAGGTGAATTAGCTGGTTTTTTAGTGATAATATTTATAATACCACCAACCGCTTCAGAACCATATAAAGTAGAAGCAGGTCCTTTTACAACTTCTACGCGTTCTATTAAAGCCTGCGGAATTCCGGTTAACCCATAAACAGTAGAAAGCCCACTAACTAAAGGCATTCCATCAATTAAAACAAAAGTGTAAGGACCTTCTAAACCGTTAATATGAATATCTCCAGTATTACAAACATTACAATTTAATTGCGGTCTTACGCCATTTACATTTTGTAAAGACTCAAAAATAGAAGGAGTTGGGTTTTTCTGAAAAAAAGTTTTACTATAAACCTCTACCGGAACTGGGCTATTTGTTTTGGTTACTGGCTTTAAAGTTCCAGAAATAACAATTTCTTCAAGAGAATTGTCTTCTGATAAAGAAAAATTTCTAACAATATGTTGATTGCCAGAAAAGTTGATTTTAATGTATTTTGTCTTAAAACCCACAGAGCTAATTACAACTGTATACTTTCCGTTTGGGATATTTTTAAGTAAGTAAAAACCATTTTCATTAGAAGACGTTCCTAGTGTTGATCTCTTTAAATATACGTTTGTATAAGGTAAAGCCTCTCCGTTAGATGTAACTTTTCCTTTTATACTATTTGTTTGTGTATAGGTGGTAAAGGCGCTTAAAAGCAATATGAAATACAATATTTTTCTCATCTTATTAATTTTATTTTCGTCAAATATAAATATATTTTTAGATTAGACTAAAAATATATTTATTAAAAATAAAAAGTATATCTTTGTATTATAAAATTTGTAGATGTTTACGCTTTCAGAAGAAAATTATTTAAAAGCAATTTATCATTTAGAGTTAGATGCTGATAAAGGAATCAGTACAAATGCTATTGCTAAAAAATTAGAAACAAAAGCTTCTTCTGTTACAGATATGATTAAAAAATTATCTGAAAAGGAAGTTGTTGTCTATATAAAGTATAAAGGAGTTAAATTAACTGGTTTAGGGAAGAAGACTGCTGCAAATATTGTACGTAAACACAGACTTTGGGAAGTTTTTCTTGTAGATAAGTTAAATTTTTCTTGGGATGAAGTACATGATGTTGCAGAGCAGTTAGAACATATTAAGTCTCCAAAGTTAATAGAACAATTAGATGCCTTTTTAGGTTTTCCAACGCATGATCCTCATGGAGATCCTATTCCGGATAAAGAAGGGAATTTAAAAACAATCGAGAAAAGTTTATTATCAACATTGTCAAAAAACGAAAGTGGAGTTTGTGTTGGTGTAGACGATTCTTCATCCGAATTTTTAAAATTCTTAGATAAAAAAGGAATTACGTTAGGAAAGCAACTTACTGTAATCGAAAAAGAAGATTTTGATGATTCAGTTTCAATTAAGATTGATGATAAAAAATTATCAATTTCAAACAAAATAGCTAACAATTTATATATTAAAAAAATATGAATACCTACAACCCAATAGTAGCGCTTTTAGTGTTTTTTGGCGTTATTTTAGTCTTATATTTTATTTTTAATCCTAAAAAAGGATTCTTTTTTAAATATTTAAAAGCTCGTAAAGAAACAGAAAAAACAGCTATTGAAGATGTTTTAAAACTTTTGTATCATGATCCCAAAACATCCATAAATACTATTTTTAATGAACTAGATTTTAGTCATAGTTTATTATTAGAAAGTATTGATACTATGTTAGAAACCGGATTGGTAAAGAAAGAACATGAACTTTTTTCATTAACCGAAGACGGAGATGAGTATGCGTTAAGAATTGTGAGGGCGCATCGTTTATGGGAAAAATATTTATCAGAAAAAACAGGTTTTCATAAAACAGAATGGCACAGTAGGGCAGAGAAAAAAGAACATGAGTTATCAGGTGAAGAAGTAGAAGATTTGTCTACGCTTTTAGGAAACCCAAGATACGATCCGCATGGGGATCCAATACCAACAAAGACAGGTAAGGTTCCTGAGAAAAAAGGAATGCTACTTGCAGATTTACCTATTTTAAATTTTGGGAAAATTATTCATATAGAAGATGAGCCTACAAGTATTTATAAACAAATTTTAGCAAAACATATTCATTTACATTCTCAGGTTTATATGAAAGAAATAAGTGAAAATCGCATTGTTTTTGAATCTGAAGGAGAGCAATTTGTATTACCTCCAATAGTAGCAAAAAATATTACGGTGATTTCTTTAGACAAAGCAGATGTAATAGAAAAAGATACGCTGCGTCTATCAAATTTAAAAAGTAACCAAAAAGCAACAATTATTGGTGTTTCTAAGGAATGTAGAGGAGAAAATAGACGAAGATTATTAGATTTAGGTTTTGTAAAAGGAGCAACGGTTAGTATAGATCTGTTAAACCCGTTAGGAGATCCAAAAGCATTTTTAATTAAAGGAACAGCCATCGCTTTGAGAAAGGATCAGGCGGTTAAAATTTTAATTACCAAAGCATAAAAAATGAAAACAGCAACAAAATCGGCTTGTGACACGTGTGCACATCATACTTTAGATGGAGTTAAAAAATTAGGAGTAGATACTGAAAATGTAGACTTTGTAATTGCATTGGCAGGAAACCCTAATACAGGAAAAAGTACTGTTTTTAATGCGTTAACTGGTTTAAGGCAGCATACCGGGAACTGGCCAGGAAAAACAGTAACAAGAGCAGAAGGCGCATTTGAATATCAACAACAAAAATTTAAATTAATAGATTTACCAGGTACCTATTCTTTGATGTCAAGATCTGAAGATGAAGAAGTTGCTAGGAATTTTATTCTTTTTGGTAAACCAACATTAACGGTAATAGTTGTTGATGCAAGTAGACTAGAACGAAATTTAAACTTGGTACTGCAAATTTTAGAGATTTCTTCGAATGCAGTTTTGTGTCTAAACTTAATGGATGAGGCAGAAAAAAATAATATTAATATAGATTACAGAAGTTTGTCTAGAGAATTAGGAATTCCGGTTGTGCCTACGAGTGCAAGATCTAAAGAAGGGATTCCAGAATTAATTGCTGCAATTAGTGATTTAGCAAACGGAAAAATAGTTTGTAAACCTTATAAAATAAAAAGCATTCCTAAACATGTAGAAGATGCTGTGCAGAAATTAAGTGCAGCTATTAAAGAAGAGTACCCAAATGTTTCTAATAGCAGGTGGTTAGCTTTTCGAGTTTTAGAAGGAGATGCACATATTTTGGATGCCTTAAAAACAGGTGATTTTATTTAATTGAAAAGAATGGGAACAAAAAACATTGATAAAATTATAGAGTTGTCTAACGAATTACGTTGGCAAATTGGCGATGATTTTCATGATAATCTAACGGAAGCAATTTATGCTGATGCCTCTAAAATTGTTGAAAAAACAGTTGTAAAAGATGATAAAAAGGGGGCTTTTTATTTAAATGGGAAAATAGATAAAATAGTTACTAGTAGAATTTGGGGTTTTCCAATTATGCTTTTATTATTAGGATTGGTGCTTTGGTTAACTATTATTGGGGCAAATTATCCGTCGTCAATGTTGTCTGGTTTATTGTTAGATACCATTCATCCTTTATTAAAAGAAGGAGCAGCATTCTTAAATTTTCCTTGGTGGTTGTCTGGGTTTTTAATTGATGGTGTTTATTTAGCTGTTGCATGGGTAATTGCAGTAATGTTGCCGCCAATGGCCATCTTTTTTCCGTTATTTACCTTGTTAGAAGATTTTGGGTATTTGCCAAGAGTTGCTTTTAATATGGATTCACTTTTTAAAAAATCTGGAGCACATGGTAAGCAAGCTTTAACAATGACAATGGGTTTTGGTTGTAATGCCGCTGGAGTTGTGGCGACTAGAATTATAGATAGTCCTAGAGAACGATTAATTGCTATTATTACTAATAATTTTTCTTTGTGTAATGGACGTTGGCCAACTCAAATTTTGTTAGCAACGATTTTTATTGGAGCTGTTGTACCTTCTACATATTCAAGTATTGTTTCTTTGGTTGCTGTAGTTGGAATTGCTGTTTTAGGAATGTTTTTTATGTTTTTCTTTTCTTGGGCATTGTCTAAGACAGTTTTAAAGGGAGAAGTTTCAACTTTTAATTTAGAGCTTCCTCCTTATAGAGCCCCGATGTTTTGGAAAACCATTTACACCTCTTTAATAGATAGAACATTAATTGTTTTATGGAGAGCTGTTGTATTTGCTGCACCAGCGGGAGCGGTAATATGGTTGGTTTCTAATGTTTTTATAGGTGATGAAAGCATAGCTGTACATTTAATTAATTCTTTAGATGGATTTGGATTCTTAATAGGGTTAAATGGTGTTATTTTATTAGCATATATTGTAGCAATTCCTGCCAATGAAATTGTAATTCCTTCTATATTAATGTTAACTGTTATGGTAACAGGAGTGGCCGGAGGAGCAGGCGCAGGAGTGATGTTTGAGTTAGATTCTGTAACTGCTACTGGAGATATTTTAAGAAGTGGTGGATGGACGCTATTAACAGCGATAAACGTAATGTTGTTTAGCTTGTTACACAATCCATGTAGTACAACGATTTATACCATTTATAAAGAAACAAAAAGTAAAAAATGGACAATTGTTGCTACGATTCTACCGGTTATAGCTGGTTTTATAATTACTTTTTTAGTTGCTCAAATTTGGAGGATTTTTAGCTAGTCTATTAAAAATAAAACCAATAATTAAGACAAATTTAAATACATAATTTTGTATTTTGCAGTAAAATAAATTGTGCAAAATACATCTACCTTTCAAGTTTATAACGCTTCTGCAGGAAGTGGTAAAACCTTTACACTTGTAAAAGAATATATAAAAGTTTTATTAACTTCTGATGATATTTTTTCGTTTCAGAAAATACTAGCAATTACGTTTACCAACAAAGCAGCTGGTGAGATGAAAGAGCGTGTTTTGTCTAGTTTAGAAGACTTTGCTGATGGTAAAGAGAATGACCTACTCAATATTATTGTTGATGAAATAACGATAGATAAAGCAATAATTCAGGAAAGAAGTAAGAAGATTTTAGATGCAATTTTAAAAAATTACTCTGCTTTTTCTATTACTACAATTGATAGTTTTACTCATAAAATTATTAAAAATTTCGCTTTCGATTTGGGTTTGTCACTTAATTTTGAAGTAGAAATGGATGCCGTTTCTCTTTTAAATGAAGCAGTAGATGTTTTAATTTCTAAAATAGGAACCGATAAAAAACTAACAAACCTTTTAATAGATTATTCTTTAGATAAAACAGATGATGATAAATCTTGGGATATTTCTAGAGATTTAAGCGAATTTGCAAGAATCTTATTAAATGAAGATGATGTACAACATTTTAGAAGTCTTGCGGATAAAAAATTAGAAGATTTTACAAACTTAAAGACAAAACTATACAATCAGCAAAAAGAATTAAAGGAATCGATTATAAAAATCGGGGAAGAATGTCTTCAGTTGATAGAAAATAACGATTTAGAGCATAAGAATTTTATGCGCGGAACCATTCCTAAATTCTTCGCAGATTTAAGTGTAAAATCTGTTAATATCGATTTTATCAAACGGAGTGAAACGATAAAAAAAGCGATAGAGAATAATCAATATTATTCAAAATCTACTGCAGAGTTTGTTGCAGCTTCTATAGATCAAATTGTTCCCGATATTGTTCGCTTATTTAACGAGGCAGAATTAATTTATCAGCAATTCTCTATGAATAAATTGGCGTTGAAAAGCATTATTCCTTTAGCGGTTTTAAATAATATCAATTCAGAGTTAGAGAATATAAAAGAAGATAATAATATTCGGTTAAATGCAGAATTTAATCAATTAATATCTGATAATATAAAAGATCAACCAGCTCCTTTTATTTACGAAAGAATTGGGCAACGTTTTCAGCATTATTTTATTGATGAAATGCAAGATACTTCTGTGTTGCAATGGCAGAATTTAGTGCCGCTAATAGACAATACATTAGCGCAAGAAAATAGTAATTTGTTGTTGGTTGGCGATGGAAAACAAGCTATTTATAGATGGCGTGGAGGAAAAGCAGAACAGTTTATAGAGTTAGGTTCAGATAGGGCAAACCCTTTTCATGTTTCTAAAGAAATTAAAAACTTAGAGACCAATTTTAGGAGTTGTTCCGAAGTTATCAATTTTAATAATTCGTTTTTTCAGCATACGGCAAATTTCATTCAAAACGAATCATATAAAAATATTTTTATAGAAGGAAATAAACAAATTGAAAATTCTAAAAAAGGTGGTTTAGTTTCGTTGACCTTCCTTGAGAAAAACGAAGATAAAGAACTAGAGAAAGTAAAATATCCACAGAAAGTTTTAGAGAAAATTCTTCAATTAAAAGAAAGTTTCTCTTTAAGCGAAATTTGCGTGTTAACTCGTACAAGGAAAGATGGAGTTGCAGTTGCAAATTATTTATCAGAAAAAGGAATTGATATCGTTTCATCAGAAACCTTATTGCTTAAAAATAGTGCTAAAGTTACTTTTATTGTTGATGTTTTAAAAGTTTTACAAAACCCAAGTGATGAGGAAACTCGTTTTGAAATGTTATATTTTTTACATCAACATTTAGAAATTGAAAATCCGAAACATGTCTTTTTTAATGAATTTGCAAAAGCAGATAATCAAACTATTTTAGAATCTTTAAAAAAATATGGGGTTTCATTTGAAGCGTCATTATTTCATCAATTGCCATTTTATGAGAAAATAGAAGAAATTATAAGAGGTTTTAATCTGATAAATTCGTCGGATGCCTATATTCAGTTTTTTTTAGATGTTGTTTTAGAACAACAAAGAAATGGAACCGATGTTGGTGAGTTTTTAGAGTTTTGGGAACTTAAAAAAGAACGATTAAGTATTGTGGCACCAGAAAGTGCTGGTGCTGTTCAGATTATGACAATTCATAAGTCGAAAGGATTAGAATTTCCAGTGGTTATTTTTCCTTGTGATGTAGATATTTATCGACAAATAAAACCAAAATCGTGGTTAAATGAATTACCAGAATCTTATGAAGGCTTCGGTGAGTTGTTGGTAGATTATAGTAAAAGTTTAAGTATTGTAAGTGCTAGAGGTTTAGATATTTATAATAAACAAAGAGAGGAGTTAGAATTAGATAATTTTAATTTGCTATATGTTACTCTAACAAGAGCGGTAGAACAATTACATATTATTACAGATAAAAAAATATCATCTAAAGGAGAAGAGAATACTAATTTTTATTCAGGTATTTTTATCAATTACTTAAAACAACAAAGCCAATGGAATGATGAGGTTTTAGAGTATTCTTTTGGAGATAAAGCTAGGGTTAGTAAAAGAGAAAAAGAAAGTTCCGTTGCCGAGATTCATGAGCAATTTATTTCAACTCCTTGGCAAGAGCATAATATAGTTTTGTTAGCAAATTCTTCAAAATTATGGAATACAGAGCAAGGAAAAGCAATTGATTTTGGGAACTTATTACACGAAATTTTAGCTAAAATTATCACTGCAAATAATGTAGATAATGTGGTGGAATTGTTTTATCAACAAGGAGTTTTAGATGATGATCAAAGAGTATTCATTAAAACAAGTATTCAAAAGGTTGTGAATCACCCAAAATTGACAATGTATTTTTCTGATAACGTTACTGTTTTCAATGAAAGAGAAATTGTTGATGTGGATAATCAGATTATAATTCCAGATAGGTTAGTTTTTACGGATAAAAATGAAATTGTTATTATTGATTACAAGACAGGGAGTCCTTCTTCAGAATATCATCAACAGCTATTAAAATATGAAAGAACTTTAAAGTCTATGAATTTTAAAGTTGATAAAAAATTGCTAATTTATATAAATGATAAAATTGAGGTGGTTGAAGTATAATTAAATATAAATTGATTTCTAGTAAAGGAATTTAAATTAGTCTTGTCTTTAGCTTTTATTAAATAAAAAGTGATGCGTAAGACTTCAGTTACTTGTTGCTTATAAGTGAAAGGTTTTAAAATAATGTTGTTCTAACTTTAGTAGATGTAGTGAAAGTAATACGTATTCTTTAGAATTGATATAGACTGTTGTTTTAATAATATTTTGTAGATTTGTCTTTGTAGATACGTTTTAAGGGTTTACTTTTGCGTATTATAATAACGAACTTTTAATTTAAAAATTTGATAATGAAACGATTAAAAATAGCTGTGATAGCTTTGTTTACGTTGGTAACAGTTGGTAACGTAAACGCACAAGATGAAAATAACCCGTGGGTTGTAGGTTTTGGTGTAAACGTAGTAGATTTTTACAATGGTGATGATTTTAGTGATCAACTAGAAGATTTAGTAGGAAATGGTGATTGGAATATTTTACCATCTATTTCTAGAATTACTGGAGAAAAATATTTAGATAAAGGTTTTTCTTTACAATTAGCAGGGTCTTTAAATAAAATTGAGAAGTATAAGAATAGTGATGATGCTGTAGATTTTCTTTATTGGGCTGTAGATGCAATTGTAAAGTATGATGTAAACAACTTAGTAGGTCAAACAGGTTGGTTTGATCCTTATGTATATTTAGGTGGAGGTTATACTTCTGTAGATTCTACTGGAGAAGGAATGCTTAATGTTGGTCTTGGTTTTAATACTTGGTTTAATGAGAACTTAGGATTAAACTTTCAAACAGGAACTAAAAAAGGTTTTTCTGATAATGTAAGATCTCATTACCAAACATCTTTAGGTTTAGTAATTAAATTTGGAGGAACAGATACAGATGGTGACGGAGTATATGACAAAGAAGATGCTTGTCCAGAAGTTGCAGGTTTAAAAGAATTCAATGGTTGTCCTGATGCTGATGGCGATGGAGTAAAAGATTCTGATGATGCTTGTCCTAATGTTGCTGGTTTAGCAGCTATGAATGGTTGTCCAGATGCTGACGGAGATGGAGTTGCAGATAAAGATGATATGTGTCCTAATTCTAAAGGAACAAAAGCAAATAAAGGTTGTCCAGATTCTGACGGAGATGGAGTTGTTGATAAAGATGATAAATGTGCTTCTGTTGCAGGACCAGCTGCAAATTCAGGTTGTCCTTGGCCAGATTCTGACGGAGACGGTGTATTAGATAAAGATGATAAATGTCCTAAAGTTGCAGGTGTTGCTTCTCAAGGAGGATGTCCAGAACTAGTTATCACTAAAAAAGATATTGAAGTACTTAACTTTACTGCTAAATCTATTTTATTTAACTCAGGAAAATCTACTTTTAAAGCAGGAGTTACTAAACAATTAGATGCTGTAGTAGCAATAATGAACAAGAATGCTAAAGCTAATTTTGCAATCGGAGGTCATACAGATAGCACTGGTTCAGCTGCTATTAACTTAAGATTATCTGAAAAAAGAGCTAAAGCTGTTGAAAGTTATTTAGAGCAAAACGGAGTTTCTTCTTCTAGATTAGAAGCTAAAGGATTTGGATCTCAATATCCAGTTGATTCTAACACTACAAGAACAGGTAGAGCTAACAACAGAAGAGTTGAAATTAAAGTAACAAACTAATAGTTATTTTAAAATAATATTACAAAAGCCTTATCTTTATTGATGAGGCTTTTTTTTTGTTTTCCTATTTTTTGTTTTTAGTTAAAAAAACTTTTTAGTTTCAATCTAAAAAATTACCTTTGCAACCTGAAAATGAGAGGTAAGTCTCATAAAAAAAATAATAACTTTAATTAGATACATAATGTCTACAATAACAGGTAAAGTTTCACAAATTATTGGGCCAGTAATTGATGTTGAATTCAATACGGATAATGAACTTCCTAAAATTTACGATTCGTTAGAAATCAAAAAAGCTGACGGCTCTATTTTAGTATTAGAGGTACAACAGCATATTGGAGAAGATACAGTTAGAACTATCTCAATGGATGCTACTGATGGATTAAGTAGAGGAACTGAGGTTGTAGCTACTGGGAATCCTATTCAAATGCCAATCGGAAACGATATTTATGGTCGTTTGTTTAATGTAACAGGAGAAGCTATTGATGGTTTAGGTGATTTGAAAAAAGAAGGTAAAGATGGTTTACCAATTCACAGATCTGCACCTAAATTTGAAGATTTATCAGTATCTACTGAAGTTTTATTCACAGGAATTAAAGTAATTGATTTAATTGAGCCGTATGCAAAAGGAGGTAAAATTGGATTATTTGGAGGAGCAGGAGTAGGTAAAACTGTTTTAATTCAAGAGTTAATTAACAATATTGCAAAAGGACATGGTGGTTTATCAGTTTTTGCAGGTGTTGGAGAAAGAACTCGTGAAGGAAACGATTTACTTCGTGAAATGTTAGAATCTGGAATTATCAAATATGGTGATGACTTTATGCATTCTATGGAAGAAGGAGGATGGGATTTATCTAAAGTTGATAAACCTGGAATGAAAGATTCTAAAGCTACTTTCGTATTCGGACAAATGAATGAGCCACCTGGAGCACGTGCACGTGTTGCCTTATCTGGTTTAACAATAGCAGAATATTTTAGAGATGGAGCAGGAGAAGCACAAGGTAAAGATGTACTTTTCTTTGTAGATAATATTTTCCGTTTTACACAAGCAGGTTCTGAAGTGTCAGCACTTTTAGGACGTATGCCATCTGCAGTAGGTTACCAACCAACATTGGCAACTGAAATGGGTGCAATGCAAGAGCGTATTACTTCAACTAAAAAAGGTTCTATTACATCTGTACAAGCAGTTTATGTACCTGCAGATGATTTAACAGATCCAGCACCAGCAACAACGTTTGCGCATTTAGATGCAACAACAGTATTATCTCGTAAAATTGCAGAATTAGGTATTTATCCAGCGGTAGATCCTTTAGATTCTACTTCAAGAATTTTATCTGCAGCAATTTTAGGTGATGAACATTATAACACTGCAACAGCTGTAAAAGAAATTTTACAACGTTATAAAGAATTACAAGATATTATCGCAATTTTAGGTATGGAAGAATTATCTGAAGAAGATAAATTAGTAGTTCATAGAGCTAGACGTGTACAACGTTTCTTATCTCAACCTTTCCACGTAGCTGAACAATTTACTGGTATACCAGGAGTTCTAGTTGATATTAAAGACACTATAAAAGGTTTTAATATGATTATGGATGGTGAATTAGATAAATATCCAGAAGCAGCATTTAACTTAAGAGGTTCAATTCAAGATGCAATTGATGCTGGAGAGAAAATGTTAGCTGAAGCTTAAAACTAGTATGCGGTATACAGTTTCAGTTTGCAATTGTGCTACTGAATGCTGTTACTGAATACTGAAAACTAAAATATATATGTTTTTAGAAATTGTAACACCAGAAGCTATATTGTTTTCATCAGAAATCGACTCATTGTCAGTTCCTGGTGTTAATGGAGAGTTTCAAATGCTAAATAATCACGCACCTGTTGTTTCTAATTTAAAAGAAGGAACGATTAAAATTCATATTCATTCTCAGTCTAATTTAGACTTAAATGAATTAAATGGAAAATTAGTGCCTGATGTAGCTGATGAAAAGATTTTAACATTACTAATTAATTCTGGTACTTTAGAATTAAATGATAATAAAGCTATTATTTTAGCAGATTAAAATCCTAAAATAATTATAAAATTAAAAGTCTCAAAACGTAAGTTTTGAGACTTTTTTAATTTTAATACCTTTTAAAAAGTATTAAATACTTTTTGCAATTTCCCCCTTTATTTTTCTTTTTTTCATACGTCAAAATTGGTAAATATTTTAGAATAATTTGTAAGTGTAAACCATTATAATTATACAGGGAAAACACCCTTTTTGTAATAGTGTTATTAGGTTTTTTAACGCCTAAGTGTTTGATATATAGTTGATAATGTGGTTATTTGTTTTTATACTTTTTATATTATAATTAAAATTGTACTTTGATGAATATTAACCTAACTTATATAATATGAAAACACTTTTTAAATTTTCTCAAATATTTATTTTATCTATACTTCTGTTTAGTTGTGAGTCTGAAAAACAGGATAATGAAGGTGATGGCAATGCGTCTGAAGAAATTAATGATAGTAGACCTTCAAATGCAATTACCTACAAAGAAATGGCCGATATGTTTCATCAATATGATGTTGGGCAGAAACCTGTTTTAGATAAATATAGACAAGAGTTTACAAATGATGCTACAGAAATCGAAAGTATTTCTCACTTTTATGAGATTAATCAATTAAAGCAATATATTGCTTATGTAGAAAGGCTATCTAAAGAAAAAAATATTACCCTTACTGGTATAAGAATTTTTTCGGCATCGTATCCAAAAGATTATTCAGATGAACGTTTAAGAGGGAGACAAACCCTAATTTTTATGCCTACTGCAGATACAAAAGAAAAGAAAAATGTAGCTTATGAACCGTTGTATTCTAAAAACGGAGAAGCAATTCCTTTTACAAAGTTTTTAGATGAATATAGTAGTGATGAAACTAAGAATGTTATAAGGGCTTCTTTTTTATCTTTTATCGGAGTTAAAGAAGATCTTAATAGTTCTGGGGCAAATAGATTATTGGTAACACCACCATATTAATTTTATCGATGGATTTAAGTATACCTATTTTACTTCTTTATATGTCAACAGCTATTGTTGCAGTGACTTTAATTAAAAGGTATACATTGCCTTATTTTAAATTTTTTGTAAGTTACGCTATAGTAGTTGTTGTTTTTGAATATATAGTTCAGTTAGCTTACTTTTATGGTTATCAAACTAAAGATATTTATAATATATATACTTTTTTTGAATATAATATAGTAGCATTAATTTATTTTAAGTTAACAGTAGAATTGGTTTCTCATAAATGGATTAAATATTTGATGGTTTTATTTAACCTTATCTATATTTTAAGTTTTATATTTATACCAATACAAAATTATACGGTTCTTTTGGGTGCGGTAATTGTCTGCTTGTTTATGTTCTTTTATTTAAAAGAATTATTACAATCTGATCAAATTATCAATTTTCAAAATAGTTTACCTTTTTGGATAACTATTGGTTTTTTGTTGTATTATTTAACTACAATACCATTTTATACGGCGCTTTATGTTATTGGTATAGAATCTAAAAGTGATAGTATAATTTTATTTACTTCGCAGCAAATAATTATAATTTTAACACATGTTTGTTTTATTGGAGGTTTAATATGGGGAACAAAGGAGAAGATTTAATTTTTATAATTTCTACTATAGCTATTGGTTTAATTACGGTTGCATTAGTTTTGTTGTTTGTTGTATTTCAAAAAAAAAAGAAAGTTTTATTAATTGATAAAGAAGAATCAAAAAAACGATTTGAAAGAGAAATAGCTGAAACACAAATAGAAATTAGAGAAGAAACTTTAAGAAATATTAGTTGGGAATTGCACGATAATATAGGGCAATTACTAACCTTGGCTAAGATTCAATTACAAAGTGCTTCTCCAGAAAATATTCATGAAGTATCAGAAACCATAAGTAAAGGTCTAACAGAAGTAAGGGCCTTATCAAAATTAATAAATCCTGAAGCTATAAAGAATATAAAATTAAGAGAGGCTGTACAATTAGAAATAGATCGATTTAACAGATTGAATTTTATCAATTCAGAATTAAAAATTATCGGTAAAGGTCAATTAATTAATAAAAAAGCGAGCATTATTATTTTTAGAATTTTACAAGAATTTTTTTCAAATACGATAAAACATTCTAAGGCTTCTAATTTATGGGTTGAATTAGATTTTAGAGAAAATGAGTTAGAAATTAACGCAAAGGATGACGGAGTTGGTTTTTCATCATTAGAACATAAATCGAAAGGAATAGGACTAGAAAATATTAAGAATAGAGCAAAATTAATTGGAGCTTCTGCAATTTTTACTTCCGAAGTAAATAAAGGGACTTCCTTAAAAATTCTATATAAGTTATGATGAAATATTCAGTTGTTATTGTAGATGATCATACATTGCTTTCTCAAGCAATTGCAGCTATGGTAAATACTTTTACTAAATTTAAGGTGTTGTATACTTGTAAAAATGGACAAGAATTAATTGATAAATTTTCTAAATCACCAGAATTTATTCCAGACGTTGTTTTAATGGATATTAATATGCCCATAATGAATGGAATTGAAACTACGGAATGGATCTCTAAAAACCATAATGAAGTACATGTAATGGCGCTTTCTGTGGAAGATGAAGATGCTACTATTTTAAAAATGTTAAAAGTTGGTGCTATTGGTTACTTATTAAAAGATACAGAAAAAATAGTTTTAGAAAAAGCTTTAGTAGAAATAGCCGAAAATGGATTTTATCATACTAAAAATGTAACAAATTTATTGATGAAATCACTCTCTGGAAACGGCGTTGCAGAAATTCATCTAAAAGAAAGAGAAATAACATTTATGAGGCATGCTTGTTCTGAACTAACCTATAAAGAAATAGCAGACATTATGTGTTTAAGTCCAAAAACTATTGATGGCTATAGAGACGTTTTGTTTACAAAATTAAATGTAAAGAATAGAGTAGGTTTGGTAATGTATGCGATTAAAAATAAAATTTACACTCCATAAAAAAAGTGTAAATTTGCAGCATGGAAGAAACGAACAGACAACGTAAAATTGCAGGAGTGCTGCAAAAGGATTTGGTAGATGTTTTGCAAAAGGCAGCACAAGATGGTATGAAGGGGATAATTATTTCTGTTTCTAAAGTTCATGTAACTTCAGATTTAGGAGTAGCAAAAGTTTACTTAAGTGTTTTTCCTTCTAGCAATAGAGAAGAAATTATTAAAGGTGTGCAATCTAACACGGTTTTAATTCGCCATGAAATGGCAAAAAGAACAAAACATCAATTACGTAGAATGCCAGAATTATTGTTTTTTGGAGATGACACGTTAGATTATATAGAAGAAATTGATAAATCTTTAAAAGGTGAAGATGACAACCCAATTAAAGATCCTAGCGTTTTACCAAGACGTAAAAGAAGTTAAATTAATTTTTTCATTTGAACTTTCCCTTATACATAGCTAAAAGATATTTATTTACTAAAACAGGTAATAATGCTATCAATATTATTACAATTATTGCTTCTTTTGGAGTGATTGTAGGCTCTTTAGCCTTGTTTATTATTTTATCTGGATTTTCTGGTTTACGTACATTTAGTTACAGTTTATTAGATGTTTCAGATCCTGATATTAAAATCACCTCTAATAAAGGAAAAACTTTTTTATATACAGACAATGTTTATCAAGCTTTAATAAGTAATACTTCAATTAAAACAACTTCTAAAGTTATAGAAGAACGTGTTTTTTTAGAATACAATGATAAAAATGAAATTGCATATATAAAGGGAGTTGAAGAAAGTTATACCTCGATAACGCATATAGATTCTGTTATCAGTTTAGGGAGTTGGTTAGATGAAGAACAGCCAAATACAGCAGTTGTTGGTAATGGTATTTCTAGAAAACTATCCTTAGGAGTTTTAAATTTTGGAGCGCCTTTATCAATAATGGTTCCTAAACCAGGAGTGGGTTTTATCAATCCGAATAATGCCTTTAATAAATTGGAGGTGCAAATCGTTGGTTTGTATTCTGGGACAGAGGAGTTTGAGAGTAAATTTGTTTTTGTGTCTATTAACGATGCAAAGAAATTATTGAAGTTTAAAGACAATCAAATTACAGGGGTTGAAATTAAATTAAAAGACAATGTAGATGCAGACTTGTTTGCAGAACAATTGCAAGAGCAGTTAGGCAATCAATTTAAAGTGCAAACCAAACAGCAATTAAATGAGGTTTTCTATAAGGTAATTAACACTGAGAATTTTGTTTCTTATCTTATATTTACGTTGATTGTAATTATAGCATTGTTTAATGTTATTGGTGCAATTATAATGATGATTATTGATAAAAAATCGAATTTAAAAACCCTGTTCAGTTTAGGCGCTTCTATAAAAGAGATTAAAAAAATATTTATTTTACAAGGTTTTCTTTTAACCTTTTTAGGAATGATTATCGGTTTAACATTGGGTATTATAATTGTTTTTATTCAGAAAGAATTTGGCATATTTATGATTACCCAAAACTTTGCTTACCCGGTAGAATTTAGATTTTCGAATCTTTTTGTTGTAATCGCTACTATTACGGTTTTAGGTTTTATTGCCTCTAAAATTGCCAGTAGTAGAATTTCTAAAGAGTTTGTAGAAAGATAAAAATTTTACCTGCAAGGTTTCAAAAACCTTGTAGGTATTTATTTAAAACTGCGGAATAATGGTATTCCCAAACTTAGCTTCCACTTCATCAAACGTAGCAAACACATCTTTTGCATCGTCAGAAGTTACCATTTTCATTCTGTATTCTTTAAAATGCGGAATTCCTTTAAAGTAATTAGTGTAATGTCTTCTAGTTTCAAAAACTCCTAAAACAGGTCCTTTCCAGTCAATGGCCATTTGCAAATGCCTTCTTGCCATTTCTACACGTTGTGCAATTGTTGGTTTTGCTAAATGTTCTCCAGTGTTAAAAAAATGTTTTACTTCGTTAAAAAACCAAGGATACCCAATAGCAGCTCTACCAATCATACAGCCGTCTAAACCGTAAGAATCTCTCATTTCCATCGCTTTTTCTGGAGAAGTTACATCTCCATTTCCAAAAACAGGAATGTGCATTCTTTGATTGTTTTTAACCTGGGCAATTGGTTTCCAATCTGCCTCACCTTTATACATTTGGGCACGTGTTCTACCATGAATAGAAATTGCTTTACAACCTACATCTTGCAAACGTTCTGCAACTTCTACAATTCTAATAGAATCATGATCCCAACCAAGGCGAGTTTTAACTGTAATAGGTAAATTAGTGTGTTTTACCATCGCTTCAGTTAATGAAACCATTAAATCTATGTCTTTTAAAATTCCTGCTCCTGCGCCTTTAGAAACTACTTTTTTAACAGGGCAACCAAAGTTGATGTCAATAATATCTGGCTTCGATTTTTCTACAATCTCGACTGTTTTTAACATCGATTCTAAATTGGCTCCAAAAATCTGAATTCCTACCGGACGTTCTTTTTCATAGATATCTAATTTCATAATGCTTTTTGCCGCATCACGAATCAATCCTTCAGAAGAAATAAACTCGGTATATACCACATCTGCTCCTTGTTCTTTGCATAAGGCTCTAAATGGTGGGTCCGATACATCCTCCATTGGAGCAAGTAATAAAGGAAAGTCTGGTAATTCTATGTTGCCAATTTTAATCAAAACGATTTAATTTTTTGCAAATTTAGTGATTTTTTCAACCTTTAAGATGAAAAATATTTTCTTCAATATTTGAACCAGAAAATAGCTTTTGTATTCATGCTGTTCATTTGCTCTTAGAAATATGAAAAGCGTTGTACTTTTAAAATAAAAATTATATATTACAGTATAAAAGAATCATTTTAAATTATGGGAGCAAAAGAAGATATTTTAAAAAAAATTAATTTTTTAATTACTGATAAATTTCAAAGTCCAGCAGAAGCTTTTCTTTTTTTTGATAAAGATAAAGACGGAAAATTAAACAAAGGTGAAGTAAAAGATTTACTAAAGGACGCTGATATCAGTGGTTTTTTTAGAGGAATTGTAGCCGGTGAATTGATAAAAGGATATGACAAATCTGGTGATGAATGTATAAGCCTAGATGAATTTAAGGTTGCCATTGCAGAATTAGAAAGAGATTTGTAAATATTTTCTAATTTTTTAGAGATACCCTAAAAGGATGCACTTAACAAGGTTTTAAAAAAGCTTTTCTTGTAAACTGCATAAAAATAGCTGTGAGCAGCAAAAATTAAGGCACTTATAGTTATTTAATTCACAAACTTATTTACCTATCTTTGTCAGTTGAACGCAGTTAGAAAACGAAGTATGAAAAACATTAGAAACTTTTGCATTATCGCACATATAGATCATGGTAAAAGTACGTTAGCAGATAGATTATTAGAGTACACAGGTGCTGTAACAGATCGTGAAAAGAAAGATCAGTTACTAGATAATATGGATTTAGAACGCGAACGCGGAATTACCATAAAATCGCACGCTATCCAAATGGATTATACCCATAATGGAGAACAATATGTCTTAAATTTAATTGACACTCCTGGTCACGTAGATTTCTCATACGAAGTTTCTAGATCAATTGCCGCTTGTGAAGGCGCATTGCTAATTGTAGATGCTGCACAAAGCATACAAGCACAAACAATTTCTAATTTATATCTAGCTTTAGAGAACGATTTAGAAATTATTCCTATTTTAAATAAAGTAGATTTACCTTCTGCAAATCCAGAAGAAGTAACAGACGATATTGTAGATCTATTAGGTTGCGACCCAGAAGAAGTGATTCACGCAAGTGGAAAAACAGGTTTTGGAGTCGAAAATATTTTAGCTGCAATTATTGATAGAGTTCCTGCTCCAAAAGGAGATCCAGATGCGCCTTTACAAGCCTTAATTTTCGATTCTGTTTACAATTCTTATCGTGGAATTGAAACTTATTTCCGTGTTTTAAACGGAGAAATTAAAAAAGGACAACAAATTAAGTTTATGGCTACGGGTAAAAATTATTTTGCCGATGAAGTTGGTACTTTAAAGCTAGAGCAAGTTGTAAGAAAATCTGTTAAAACAGGTGATGTAGGTTATTTAATAACAGGAATTAAAACAGCAAAAGAAGTAAAAGTAGGAGATACAATTACAGATGCAATAAACCCAACTCAAGAAATAATTGATGGTTTCGAAGATGTAAAACCAATGGTTTTTGCAGGGATTTATCCGGTAGACACAGAAGATTTTGAAGAATTGCGTTATTCTATGGAAAAACTGCAATTAAATGATGCTTCTTTGGTTTTTGTACCAGAAAGTTCTGCCGCTTTAGGTTTTGGTTTCCGTTGTGGATTCTTAGGAATGTTACACATGGAAATTATTCAAGAACGTTTAGAACGTGAGTTTAATATGACGGTTATTACAACCGTTCCCAACGTTTCTTACCATGCGTATACCAAGAAAAACCCGAACGAAATATTACTTTTAAATAATCCTACAGATTTACCAGATCCATCGAGATTAGATAGAGTAGAAGAGCCTTTTATTAAAGCAAGTATTATTACAAAGTCAGATTTTGTTGGACAAGTAATGAGTTTGTGTATCGAAAAACGTGGCGAAATTGTAAATCAGACCTACTTAACCACAGAAAGAGTAGAATTGATTTTCGATATGCCTTTGGCAGAAATTGTTTTCGATTTTTACGATCGTTTAAAAACGGTTTCTAAAGGATATGCTTCTTTCGATTATTCGCCAATTGGTATGAGAGAATCGAAATTAGTAAGAGTAGATATTTTATTAAACGGTTCTGGAGTAGATGCACTTTCTGCGTTATTACACGCAGATAATGCGTATACGATTGGTAAGAAAATTGTAGAGAAATTAAAAGAATTAATTCCTCGTCAACAGTTCGATATTCCTATTCAGGCAGCAATCGGAGCAAAAATTATTGCACGTGAAACTACCAAAGCATTACGTAAAGATGTTACTGCAAAATGTTATGGTGGAGATATTTCGCGTAAACGTAAGTTGTTAGAAAAGCAGAAAAAAGGTAAAAAGAGGATGCGTCAGGTTGGTAATGTAGAAATTCCACAAGAAGCATTTATGGCTGTTTTAAAGTTGAATGACTAAGTAAATAATAAGATTTTTAGAACTAAGAATCAAGACTAAATAAATAATATAGAAACCTTTTTGAGAAATCAAGAAGGTTTTTTTTTGAAGCTATTTCCAGCTTTTCACTATATCTTTTTTTCGTCTCTCAAAAAAAGGATAAAGCCTGTCTTGAGCGAAGTCGAAAGGTTTCAATCTAGGCTAAACTTGTTTGGAAAAATTCTTTCTAATTTTTAAAATTAGAGCATATCAATTAAGTCTAGATTCTAAAAATCTTGATTTTTTTAACTCTCCAACCATTTTCTAAAATCTGCAGTTGTAGAAGAGCTTGTCATTACTTTTTCTTTGTGTTGTTTTACAGAAATCAGCAATCGATTTTTAAAATGACTTTCTATTTTCTCTATAAAATCGATGTTTACAATTTCACTTCTATTAATTTTAAAGAACTTTTTAGGGTTTAATTGCAGATACATACTTCCTAAATTTTGTGATATTGTATGGCGTTTTCCATCTTTATCAATCACTAAGCAAAAATCACCAGAAGCAGAAACTAAAGCAATATCTATTGCATTTAACAATTGAATTCCAGATGCTTTTTTTATTACAAATCGTTTTTTATATGTTGTGTATTCTTCCTGTAAAGCAGATTTTAAAGCATCAATGGTACTGTTGTTTAAAGGATTGTAATCTCCTTTATTAAATAAAGATTGATATTTATGAATGGCTTTGTCAAAATCGGTTTGAGAATAAGGTTTTAAAATATATGCAATTCCGTTTGTGTTAAATGCCTGAAATAAATAATCGTCATGTGCAGAACAAAATATAATTGGCGCTTCAATTTTTGAATTATTAAATAAATCAAAAGAAGTACCATCTAACAACTGAATATCAGACAAAATAAAATCGTATGAATTTTCTTTTAGAAACTTTTTTCCATCTACAATAGATCTTCCCCAATCGTGAGTGATTTTTATATCAAAAAAACTGTTTAAACATTTTGTTAGTTTTTGATATGCCGGAATTTCGTCTTCCAAGATTAAAATATTCATGTTTAATGTTTTTTAGTTTCATTTCAACTATATATAGAAATACACAATAATAAATAAGTTATGAGATTTCTCAATCGCTGAAAAGGTTCATTTAGATATGACAACTACTTTAATTACTTAACTTAATGATGGGGATAAAAGCTTCAAACTTTGTTTCGATATCAGTAATTTTTATTTTTTCATCGGAAAGCAATTTATAGCGTGTTTTTAAGTTTTCTAAACCGGTACCAAAAGATTCTTCTTTAGAGTTTATTTTAGATTTAGAATTGGTAATAATTAACCAACCATCATTAATTTTAATTGTTGTTATTATCGGGTTGTTTCCGTCTGATTTGTTATGCTTTACAACGTTTTCTAATAAAGTTTGTATGGCTCCTGTTGGTATAAATTTATCAACCAAAGAAGTGTTTTCTTCAATAGTGAACTCATAATCATCACCAAATCTAGTATTTATTAAAAAAATGTAATTTTTTGCGAATTCAACTTCTGAAGAAAGTTCCATTACTTCGGCATCTTTCGTTTTTATTAAATATCTGTAAATTAAAGATAATCTATTAATGTATTCTTTTGCTTTTTCGGGATTACTATCAATTAAACTATCTAAAGTATTTAAATTATTGAATAAAAAATGAGGGTCTATTTGCGAACGTAATAATTTTAATTCGTTTTCTTTTTGTTGTTTTTCAATTTTTAAGTATTCGGTTTGACCTTCATAGAATTTTTTAGCTAGAAATAAAGCAAACGGAAATGCAGCTTGTTGCGTACCTAGACTTATTAATAGTAAAATTAAATTAATACCTTTTGGAAATTTATCCCAATTATTTGCGCCCGACCAAAAACCTATAACGTAATCGATTCCTGTTATAAAAATTAAAATTAGAAGTCCGTAAACTAAAAATAAAATATATTTTTTTTGTGCTACAACTTTTGGAATAAGCCAAAAAGTGAATAAAAAGATAATACTTGTAACGCTTATAATTTCTACAGGGAAATCTATAAAATATTCTCGTACTAAAGCGCCTCTATCTAAATACCCTTTTCCTTGAAGAATAAATGAGACAATAAAGTAAGAACTTAAAATTAAAAAATCAGATTTATTTAGTTTTGTATTCATCTTAAACAAAGATATTAATTATCATCACCAATTCTATTTTCTTCATCGTTATTAGAGTTTCTACTCTCTTTTTTCTTTCCAAATTTAGAACCAAAACTATACACCATCTTTAATTGAATGTTTTGTCTAGAACCATTGCTGTTAACAGCAGCTAGTCCATTTCCATAATCAATAGTCCCAATAAATCCTCTGTTTAGCATTTTGTTAAAACCTAGATTTACTTTTAGTTTATCGTCTAAGAACTTTTTACCGAAAGAAAAATCCAATCCAGCAAGCCAGTCTACTTCAATTGGACCTTCTAAGGCACCTGTTCCGTAATTTGCACTTAATTCAAAATTAACATCCCAAGGTAATTGATAATTAGCTTGTATAAACCAAATTAAATTCCATTTGTTTAAATCTACGCCGTAAGTAGAAGATTGATACTCTTTATTCGTAACAATAAAACCAGTATAACCTTCTAAGCCTTTTGTGAAATTTAAAGGAGCAAATAATCTAAAATTCCAGTTGTCACTGTTTTCTACATTTACGTCTTGTCTACGTATTTGTGCAGTTTTGTTATCTTGTTTTATCAATTTAAAAATAATATCATCTGTTTTGCTATAACCTATCGTAAAAAAAGGTTGTCCTTCATAGGTTAAATTAAATTGATAATTATTGGTGTAAGCTGGTGTTAAATTTGGGTTTCCTTCACCTGCAGAATAATGGTCTAAATATGTTTCAAAAGAGTTTAAACTACTGTAAGAAGGTCTTTGTATTCTATAACTATAAGATAAACTTGCTCCTAAGACTTCAGTCAGCTTTCTACTAACGGAAGCACTTGGAAATACTTTTTTAATTGGTCTTTTTTTAACGGTTATTATTTCTGTTCCGTTATCCATAAAGATGGAAGTACCATCTGTATTACTGTTTTCATAACGCAATCCTCCAGAAAAAGACCATTTTCCGGCAGTAGCATTTATTTTAGAATACAAAGCAAAAATGTTTTCATCAATTAAAAACTGACTACTTGTATCTTCATCAAATTCGAAAGTACCATTTGTATTGTTAAAAGATTGTAAATCATTATCAGTAGTTACATTAGCGTAACGTGTACCTGCACTTACTTTTAAGTTATCGGAAAATGTTTTTGTATAATCTGCTTTGTATGTTTTAATAGAATACTTTCCGTTTTGTATGTATTTTCTGTCGTCAAAAGAAATTGTACTTCCTGGGGTTTCAGATAATATATTGGCGTTGTCATTTGCATAATCTATATAATTAAAATCTATGACTAATTTATCAGTTTCTGTTTTGTACTGATAATAAGGATTGATATTAAAGTTTTTACGATTTGTATCAAAACTGTTTTCAGAAAACAATGTGTTGGTTGTAGTTGCATCTGTAATAATGGTTTTACTACTTGTAATTCTATCGGAATTTCTAGAACTTATTTGTGCTCCAAGGCCAAAAGAATGTTTATCGTTAATATAATAATCGATGCTACCGCCAAAGTTAAAACTCGTAGGATTGTTAGGTTCTATTGTTTCTTGATTGTAGGTTTCGTTTTCTACAGTTCTATCTAAAAATAAATCATCTCGCCAAGTTGGTTGAGAGTAATTTACATTTGTCTGCCAATTTAGTTTGTTTTTGTAACTAGCAATAGAAAAACCTGCTCCATACTCAAAGCCTTCATCTTCACCAACCCAAAGATTTGTACTTCCATGAGTTCCTAATTGTACATTTTTCTTTAAAATTATATTGATAATTGCACCAGTACCAGAAGCTTCGTATTCTGCGCCCGGTTGTTCTACCAATTCAATTTTAGATATATTATCTGCAGGAAAATCTCTTAATAACGTTTCAACATCCATATATTCTGTCGTTTTTCCGTTGATTAGAATTCTAACGCCACTATTTCCAGCTACAGAAATTCCGTTATTAGTTACCAAAACACCAGGCACTTTGCGCATAACGTCTTGTAAGCTGGTATTTACCATTTCAGATTTTTCTAAATCTACAATTAACTTTTCTGCAGTTTGTTTTATGATAGGTCTTTTGCTTTTTACAACAACTTCATTTAAAGTTTGAGATTCTTCTTTTAAAGTTCTGTTGAAGGTTTTATTAGAATTGAGATCAAATTCTTTAATGTTTTCAGTTTCGAAACCTAACATAGAAATTTCAATTCTATATTTTCCTGAAGAAATGTTTTCTAATTTATAGATTCCTTTATCGTTAGAAACTGCTCCTATTGGGCTTTTTTTACTTCCTGTTTCATATAAAACAATATTAGCATAAGGTAAAACTTGATGTTGTTGATCAACTATTTTTCCGCTTATTTTGTGTTGAGAAAAGCTAGGTAATATTCCGAAGAAAAAAAAGATGGTAATTTTTAAAGTTTTCATTGCAAGTAGTTTTTCATTAGACTTCAAAAATGCTTTTTTTGTTACAATTGTAAAATCAAAATTTGATGAACTGGGTTAAATTTCGGTTAAACAAGTATTTCGTGTCTAAAAATAAGATGTTAGAAATCAATAAAAAGTTTCCTGCAATAAAAAAAGCTCCTGAAAACAGAAGCTTTTTTTATAAAAATAAGATTACGGTGTGTGTAAAAAGCATCCGCGATGCTAATCTCTTCCTCCTAAAATTTGTAAACCCCAATATAATAAAGACGCTAAAGAACCTAAAGCGGCTACTAAATACGTTCTAGCAGCCCATTTTAAAGCATCTGTAGCACCAGCCAATTCTTCTTGAGAAACCATGTTGTTGTTTTCTAACCAAGCTAATGCTCTATTACTAGCATCATATTCTACAGGTAAAGTAATAAAACTAAAAAGTGTTGCAAAACCCATAAAAACTAAACCAGCAATGGCAATGTAAAAACCGATTCCGGTAGCTCCAGAAGCTGCTCCCATAATTAAACCACCAATTACCAACCATTGAGAGAATTTAGAAGTAACACTTACAATTGGTACTAACTGAGATCGCATTGTTAAATAACTATACGCTTTTGCATGTTGTACGGCGTGTCCGCACTCATGCGCAGCAACTGCAGCCGCAGCCGCATTTCTCTGGTTGTACACAGATTCACTTAAATTAACCGTTTTATCTGCAGGATTGTAATGGTCTGTTAATCTACCAGGAGTAGAAATTACTTTTACGTTAAAAATGCCGTTATCAGCCAACATTTTTGTGGCAATTTCTGCACCACTCATTCCGTTTCTAAGCTGAATTTTAGAATATTTCTTAAACTTGTTTTTTAAAGTGTTACTAACCAACCAACTTGCCAAAGCTATAGCGCCAATTAAAATATAGAATCCTATCATAAATTATATCGTTTAAAATTTTTATATCATTTTTGTTTGATAAATTTACAACATAAAGTATTCCAATTTATTGTTTATAGAATAAAAATGACAAAATGACAACAAAACCGAACATATTACTGATATATACAGGAGGAACAATTGGTATGATGAAAGACTATAAAACAAATGCATTAAAAGCATTTGATTTTAGTCAGATAGTAGAAAAGATACCCGAGTTGCAACAGTTAAATTGTAATATAGAAAGTATTTCTTTTGAAGAACCTATAGATTCATCAAACATGAATACTCGTTATTATATAGATATAGTAGAAATTATTGAAGAAAATTATAAGAAATTTGATGGTTTTGTAGTCTTGACAGGTTCCGATACAATGGCATACACATCTTCTGCTATCAGTTTTATGTTAGAGAATTTACAAAAGCCAATTATTTTTACAGGATCTCAATTGCCTATAGGAGATTTAAGAACCGATGCAAAAGAAAATTTAATTACTTCTATAGAGGTTGCATGTGCCTATAAAAATGGAAAGCCAATAGTTTCTGAAGTTTGTTTGTATTTCGAATATAAATTATATAGAGCCAATAGAACAACTAAAATAAGTTCAGAATTATTTGAAGCGTTTACTTCTCTAAATTTACCTCCATTAGCAGAAAGTGGCGTGCATCTTAAATTTAATGAGCATTTAATCCATCAATTAGAAACAGAAGAAACGGATTTAATTGTTAGAAAAAATTTAGTTGATGAGGTTGTTATTTTAAAATTATTTCCTGGAATATCAAATTTGGTAGTAGAAAGTATTTTAAATATACCTAATTTAAAAGGAGTAGTTTTAGAAACCTATGGTTCTGGAAATGCGCCAAATTCTGATAAATTTATAGCTTTACTTAAAGAAGCTATAGGTAAAGGAGTCAAAATTATAAATGTTACCCAATGTAAAAGTGGTAGAGTGATGATGGGACATTATGATACCAGTTTGTTGCTTAAGGAGATAGGTGTTATTAATGGTAGAGACATTACTACAGAGTCTGCTATAGGCAAGTTAATGTACTTATTAGATAAAAACTTATCAGCGAATGAGTTCAAACATTTTTTTGAAAAATCATTAAGAGGTGAATTAACTGATAATTATCATTTTTAAATATATTATTAGGTAAAATCACCTTTTTAACGATAAATAGATTGAATTTTTTTTTAAATGTTCAATAATTTTTTGTTACTTGGCAGTCTCAAAAGGATAGTGAAGATTAATTCTTTCTAATTATTTTAGTTAAATTGTCTTTGATATTATTTTTTTGAGATGAAAATCAATATCTTTAACCCGTTAACTATTAAAAATTAATTATAACAAAGATGAAAAAAGTAGTAAATGTCCTATCCGTAACAGGATTTATGTTTTTTGGAGCTATTCAATCAACTTTCGCACAAGAAGCAGCTGAAGAGTCAAAAACTTTCCACCAAGAATTAAAACAACGTTTTATTGAGGGTGGCCCAGAATTTATGGGAATTGTATTAGTAGCCTTAATATTAGGTTTAGCAATTGCAATTGAAAGAATTATTTATTTAAACATGGCAACAACGAATACTAAGAAATTAGTAGCAAGTGTAGATGATGCTTTAAGTTCTGGTGGTATAGAAGCTGCTAAAGAAGTTTGTAGAAACTCTAAAGGACCAGTTGCATCTATCTTTTATCAAGGTTTAGATAGAGTAGATGAAGGAGTAGATGCTGCAGAAAAAGCAGTAGTTTCTTATGGAGGTGTTCAAATGGGACTTTTAGAGAAAAATATTTCTTGGTTATCTTTATTTATTGCTTTAGCACCGATGCTTGGGTTTATGGGTACGGTAATTGGTATGATTCAGGCCTTTGATATGATTGCAGTAGCAAATGATATTTCTCCTGGTGTTGTAGCTGTAGGTATTAAAGTAGCTTTATTAACAACTGTATTTGGTTTAGTTGTGGCTATTATTCTTCAAATTTTTTATAATTATATCGTTTCTAAAATCGATAGTATTGTAAATAACATGGAAGATGCATCTATTCAATTGATAGATTTATTAGTGAAATATAAAAAATAAGATATATTATGAAAAATAATTTATCAAAAATTTTAAATATATTTATAGCTGTAATAGCTGTAATAGGAGCTTTTCTCTTCATCAGAATTTTTATGACTGATGAAGGAGATTCAGGAGCCTTAAGTGGGGCTGTGGGTAGTATTGTAACTTTTTCTACTATATTACTGTACTTTGCAGTTGGTGCAACTTTAATTCTTTCTTTAATTAGTCTTTTTACAAATATTGAAAATTTAAAAAAGACTTTATTAGGGCTAGCTGTTTTGGGTGTAGTATTAGTTTTTGCTTACTTTTTAGCAGATAATAATGCTGTTTTAGATACACAAGGTAAAGTATTAGAAGGTGGAGAAGCAGGAACATCATTAAACCAATGGGTTGGAACAGGTATCTGGTACAGCATTTGTTTAGGACTTGTTGCTAGTTTGTTTTTTGTATACGATTTACTAAAAGGATTAATAAAATCATAATAATATGGCAAGAAGAGAGAATCCAGAAATTAATGCAGGTTCTATGGCAGATATTGCCTTCTTGCTGTTAATCTTTTTCTTAGTAACAACAACAATGAATGTGGATTCAGGAGTTTCTAAAAAACTTTCTGAAAAGCCGCCAGCAGATTACGTACCACCGATTATTAAAGAGAAGAACATTTTTGAGGTAAACATTAATAGAAATAATGAGCTTTTAGTTGAAGGCGAAAGAATGGAAATTAAAGACCTTAAAGAAGCCGCTATCGATTTTATAGATAATGGTGGAGGTGAAGGTAAAGTTGAGAATGGTGTTGCTACTGGACCATGTAATTATTGTAAAGGTGAAAGAAGCGAGTCTTCTTCAGATCATCCTAACAAAGCAATTATTTCGGTGCAAAGTGATAGATTAACAGAGTATGGAACGTATTTAACAGTTCAAGATCAATTGTTAAAAGCATATAGTTTTTTAAGAAATAGGTTAAGTGTTGAGAAATATAAAGTACCTTTTGAAGAGCTTGAAAAAGAGTATAAAGACAATATGACTAACGAGAATTTGAAGAAAAAGGTTGAGTTTATTAAAACTGCTTATCCTCAAATTATATCAGATCAAGAACCAACAAAATAATTTTTAAAATTTAACCGTATGTCTAAATTTAGAAAAAAGAAAAAAGGAATGCCAGCAGTAAATACTGCTGCTTTACCAGATATTGTATTTATGTTGTTGTTCTTTTTCATGGTAACTACTACAATGAGAGAAACTTCTTTACAGATTGATGCTCCAAGGTTGCCTTCTGCTACAGAAGTAAAAAAATTGGAACATAAAAGTTTGGTAACTACCATTTACGTTGGTAAAGCAAAAGATACTAAATATGGAACCAGTTATAATAGAATTCAATTAAATGACAAAATTGGTTCTGCTGATGATGTTCCTGCTTTTATTATAAATGCAAGATCTAAGGTTTCTGAAGCAGAAGTGCCATTTATGACAACTTCTATTAAAGCAGATAAAGAATCTAGTGTAGGTACAATTACTGATATTAGATTAAAATTAAGAGACGTAGGTGCTCTTAAAATTAGTTATTCTGCTTCAAAAAAGACTGAGTAATCAATATAATATAACTTTACTAAAGGATAATTCATTTGAATTATCCTTTTTTTTTATCCTTTTTTTTAGAAAACAAAACTATTAATGAAATTTTGTATCTTTATGATACGTTTAATTTGTGTATGAAAACAACGCTTACTTTACTTTTATTGTTATTGAATGTAATTGGATCTTTTGCTCAGAAAGATTCCTTAGAACTAGGGAATAGATATGCAGATGATCAAATTTATGTTACAGTTTCTTACGCTCAGTTTTTTGACCAACCAACAGAAATTTCTAAAAGTAATTTTTCTTATTCACTATCTCTAGGGTTTCTAAAAGATGTAATTTTAAATAAACAAGGTAGTATATCTGTAGCTGCTGGTGTAGGGTATGGATTCGATTTTTTTAATCATAAGTTAAAAGTAACAGAAATAAATAATACGACAGCTTTTACTAGTGATGATGAGATTAGTGCAAATTTGTTTAAATCTCATAACTTAGAATTTCCGTTAGAATTAAGATGGAGAACTTCTACAGCGAATAAGTATAGTTTTTGGAGAGTATATGCAGGTATTAAATTCTTATATAATTTATCTAATACATTTCAATTTGAGGATGCTACAGGAACTACTTTTAAGTATTCAGATGTTTCTAATTACAATAAATTTCAGTACGGTTTAACACTTTCTACGGGCTATGATGAATTTAATATAAACCTATATTATGGTCTAACCCCAATTTTTAATAATAGTACTATTAACGGGGAAGTAATAAATTCTAAAGTATTAAAATTTGGTTTAATTTTTTATATTCTATAAAAAATAGAAGACTATTATAGGTGATAAGAAACCTAACAGAAATCCTAAATAAACTTCCTGTTGCGTATGTGCTTTTAAATGTAATCTTGCACTAGCAAGGATACCAGATAGTAGTAAAGAGCAGGCTATAACTATTATTAAATTTTGGTTATAGATAAGGTTTAATATAAAGAAGAAACCTGTAGTAATACCTAGCGACATTAAATGAATACTCGTTTTTATTTTAAATGCAAATAATATATAAATAAATACCAAACCTAATGTAGTAGCATAAAAAAGGATGCCTAAATCTCTTAAGTTCGTTACTCCGTATAATGTATTACCTAGTAAATAGAATAATACTATCATCATGGCAATTGGTATTTTTCTTTCCTGTATGCTATCGGCCTTAAAAGATTTTATAAGTTTAAACCTTTTAAAAAGAATGAGTATAAGTAATGGAATAAAATAAGTAGTTACAAAAATTAGACCTAATACTGCAAATTTTTGGTTACTGTTAAAATTACTTTGTATTAAAATAAAATATAAGAGTATTCCAATTGTAGGTATTACAATTGGGTGCAGTATTACAGATATAAATTTATGAAATTTCACTAAATTTCTTTTCTTAGTCGTGCTACAGGTAAACCTAACTGTTCTCTATACTTTGCAATAGTTCTTCTAGCAATAGGATATCCTTTTTCTTTTAAAATTGCAGCTAGTTTTTCGTCTGTTAGAGGTTTTTTCTTATTTTCTTCTAGTACTACAGTTTCCAGTATTTTCTTAATCTCTTTAGTAGAAACATCTTCTCCTTGGTCATTTTTCATAGATTCAGAGAAGAATTCTTTGATTAATTTTGTACCATAAGGTGTAGAAACATACTTACTATTGGCAACTCTAGATACGGTAGAAACATCCATATTAATTTTATCGGCAATATCTTTTAAAATCATAGGTTTTAACTTGCGCTCATCACCTGTTAAGAAATAGTCATACTGATACTGCATAATAGTATTCATAGTAACTAAAAGAGTTTGCTGACGTTGTTTAATAGCGTCAATAAACCATTTTGCAGAATCTAATTTTTGTTTGATAAAGAATACTGCATCTTTTTGAGATTTACTTTTAACAGTTGCTTCTTGATATCCTTTTAGCATATTATTATACTCTCTAGAAATATGCAATTCAGGTGCATTTCTAGAGTTTAAAACTAAATCTAATTCACCATCAACTAATTTTATAGAAAAGTCTGGAACTATTTGTTCTGCAATTTTGTTATTACCGGCATAAGAACTTCCGGGTTTTGGGTTTAATTTAGAAATTTCTTTATTTATTTCTTTTAATTCTTCTTCAGAAATATTAAACTTTTCTTGTAGTTTTTTATAGTGTTTTTTTACAAAATGATCAAAAGCCGTCTCTAAAATCTCAATAGCTAAGCTTCTAATTTTGTTACTTCCTTTTCTTTTAAGTTGTATAATTAAACATTCTTTTAAATCTCTGGCTCCAACACCAATAGGATCTAAAGTATGAACTACTCTTTTTAATATAGATATTACTTTTTCTTCTGTTGTAAATACATTTTCTGTAAAAGCTAAGTCGTCTACTAAGTCTATTATTTCTCTTCTAATATAACCACTGTCATCTATACTGCCAACCAAAAATTCTGCTATAGCAAGTTCTTCATCATTAAAGCTATAGGTGCTTAATTGATTTTTTAAGGATTGATGAAAACTTGTTCCTGCGGCATAAGGTACATTCTTTTCTTCATCATCTGCAGAGTAATTGTTAGCTTGAGTTTTGTAGCTAGGTATTTCATCATCACTCAAGTAATCATCAATATTTATGTCTTCTGCTTCAATTTTTTCTGTTCCAGCATCATCATATTCATTAGATAAATCATCATCTATGGTGTCAGATTCGTCTTTACCTGTATCTAAAGCAGGGTTTTCTTCTATTTCTTGCTTTAGGCGTTCCTCAAAAGCTTGCGTAGGCAATTGAATTAACTTCATCAACTGTATTTGTTGAGGAGATAATTTTTGTAATAGCTTGTATTGTAAACTTTGTTTCAGCATATATACAAATATATGAAATAGGTTAAAATAAAAAACGTCATTCTGTGAGGAATGACGTTTAGTTCTTTAAATTTATATAATTTATTTAAAATTCAGCATTTTGTGGAGTTCTAGGAAACGGAATTACATCTCTTATATTATTCATTCCTGTTGTAAATTGTACTAGTCTTTCAAAACCTAATCCAAAACCAGAGTGCACTGCTGTTCCAAATTTTCTTAAATCTAAATACCACCACAATTCTTTTTCTTCGATACCTAGAGCTTTCATTTTATCAACTAAAACATCATAACGCTCTTCTCTTTGAGATCCTCCAACTATTTCTCCAATTCCAGGAAATAATACATCCATAGCTCTTACTGTTTTACCGTCATCATTTAAACGCATGTAAAAAGCTTTGATGTCTGCAGGGTAATCAAACAATATAACAGGACATTTAAAGTGTTTTTCTACTAAGAAACGTTCGTGCTCAGACTGTAAATCTGCTCCCCATTCATTAATTGGGAACTGAAATTTTTTCTTTTTATTTGGTTTTGAATTACGTAAAATATCAATTGCCTCAGTATAAGAAACTCTTTTAAAGTTATTATCTACTACAAACTTTAATTTATCTAACAAACACATTTCGCTTCTTTGTGCTTGCGGCTTGCTTTTTTCTTCTTGTGTTAATCGTTGATCTAGAAAAGCTAAATCATCTTCACACTTATCTAAAACATAGTTGATAACATATTTAATAAAGTCTTCTGCTAAATCCATATTACCATCTAGATCCATAAAGGCAACCTCTGGTTCTATCATCCAAAACTCTGCTAAATGGCGAGTTGTGTTCGAGTTTTCTGCTCTAAATGTTGGTCCAAATGTATATGCTTTTCCTAATGCCATTGCAAAAGTTTCTGCTTCTAACTGACCAGAAACGGTTAGGTTGGTTTCCTTACCAAAAAAATCTTTAGTATAGTCAATTTTACCATCTTCTGTAACGGGTGCTTCATTGTCTTTAAATGTAGTAACTCTAAACATTTCTCCTGCTCCTTCCGCATCAGAACCCGTAACAATTGGAGTGTTTACGTAGTTAAAATCTCTCTCTTGAAAATACTGATGCACAGCAAAAGACAATTTAGAACGTACACGCATTACAGCGCTAAAAGTGTTTGTTCTTACACGTAAGTGTGCATTTTCTCTTAAAAATTCGAAACTGTGTTTTTTAGGCTGAATTGGGTATTCATCTGGATTAGAATCTCCCAAAATTTCAATTTCTGAAACCTGAATTTCTACAGACTGACCTTTACCTTGGCTTGCTGCCAAAGTACCTTTTATACAAATAGCGGCACCAGTTGTAATTCTTTTTAGTGTTTCTTCATCTGTGTTTTCAAAATCGATAACACATTGTATATTGTTAATAGTAGTACCATCGTTTAGTGCAATAAAACGATTGCTTCTAAAAGTTCTTACCCATCCTTTTAGTTGTACTTCTTGTAGTAATAATCCTTCCGACTTTAAAAGCTCGGCAACGTTGCTGTTTATCATATTCTTATAAATAAAAGTGATATAAATATATGTTAATAATTAATTGTATAACCTTGATTTTTAGTCTTTTAAAAAAACTAATTATAAAGTAAAAATCTTTTTTTGGTATATCTTTTAAAAAACTACATTCTTATTCATAGAATGAATTTAGAATATACAAAACTATTTTTATTAAAGAGTAAAGATACTTTTTTGATATAAGATGAGCAATGAATTTTTAAGTAGTTTATTTTTGATTTTTAGGAAGTTCTCTGTAAAATAGTGTAATTTTTTTATTATAAAATCAATATAAAATTAGGGCTATTTTCTTTTACTAAAAATCGGATGTAATATAACATCCGATTTTTAAATAGGGTAAAGATCTTATAAATCTAAATACTTACTCATCTATTTTATCCTCCTCTGGAGGAATAATTCTTATTGATGGTTCTTTAAATACTTTTTTGTTGGCTATTTTCTTTTCAAAAGTTAATAACAAAGAAGGTAATAATAACAAGTTAGAAACCATTGCTAATAATAATGTGATAGAAACCAAACCTCCTAATGCAATGGTACCTCCAAAACTAGAAAGCGTAAAAGTTAAAAACCCAAAAAATAAAACAATAGAAGTATAGAACATACTTACTCCTGTTTCTCTAAGAGCCGCATAAACAGAATGTTTTACACGCCAGTTATTAGCTATTAATTCTTGACGATATTTGGCTAAAAAGTGGATGGTATCATCTACAGAAATACCAAAAGCAATACTAAATACTAAAATAGTTGATGGTTTAATAGGAATACCAATGAAACCCATTAATCCAGCCGTAATAAGTAATGGTAATATATTTGGTATTAAAGATATAAGGATCATTGGTGGAGATCTAAACATCCAAGCCATAAAAATGGCAATTAAGAAAATTGCTAAGGATAATGAAATAACTAGATTATGTATTAAATAATTGGTTCCTTTTATAAAAACTAAGGCTTTTCCGGTAATGGAAACATCATATTTGTCTGATGGAAATTCTTTAGCAATAACGTCTTTTAAACGTTCTTGAATTACGTTCATCTTTTCTGTACCAATATCTTTCATAAAAGTAGTTATTCTAGCATAACGCCCTGTAGAATCTACAAAGTTTTTAAGCATGCCAGCTTCACTATTTGAGTTTTTTGTATAGGCTAAAATGTAACTTTGCTCTTGACTTGTTGGTAATTGATAATACTTCGGATTTCCGTTGTAGTACGCTTGTTTAGAGTACTTTACTACATTAGTGATAGAAATTGGTTTAGAAAGCTCCGGAAAAGTTTCTATGGCTTCGTTTATCTTTTCCATCTTTTTTAAGGTGGATAAATTCATAACGCCTTTTTCTTTTTTAGTATCCACTAAAATTTCTAAAGGCATGATACCTCCAAACTCAGTTTCAAAGAATTTTATATCTTGATAAAATTCTAAACTTTTGGGCATATCTTCAATTAAACTACCAGATACCTTTATCTTATAAACGCCTATAATTGCAGTAATTATAACAATAACTGTGGCAAAATAAATAGTAATTCTTTTGTTTTTCACTGTTTTTTCCATCCAATTCACTACATTTTCAATCCACTTGGTTTCAAGATGATTTAAATGTTTCTTCTTAGGAAGTGGCATAAAACTATACAAAATAGGTATAATTAATAAGGCCAAAATAAAAATACTAATGATGTTTACAGAGGCTAAGATTCCGAATTCGCGAAGCAAACTACTTTTTACAAAAACAAAGGTAGCAAAACCAGATGCAGTTGTAATATTGGTCATTAAGGTAGCATTACCTACTTTAGAAATTACACGTTGTAATGCTTTTGCCTGTTGACCGTGTTTTTTTATTTCTTGTTGATATTTATTAATTAAAAATACTGCATTAGGTACTCCAATTACAATAATTAATGGAGGTATTAATGCAGACAATACTGTTATTTCATAACCGAACCATCCTATAAAACCAAAGGCCCAAACAACACCAATCATCACTACCAATAGTGTAATAAAAGTAGCTCTAAAAGAACGGAAGAAAAAGAAGAAAATAATAGCGGTAATACCTAAGGCACCAGCTACAAAGAGTAAAATTTCATCTTGTATATTTTGAGCATTTAGTGTTCTAATATAGGGCATTCCAGAAACACGTACGTCTAGGTTATTTTCTTTCTCAAATTTTTTAATTGTGGGTACTAAAATATTAAAAATGAAATCTCTACGTTTGGGTGTATTTATAATAGATTTCTTTATATAAATAGCGGTTTGTAGTGTACCTGTTTCTTTGTTATATAGTAGATTATCGTAGAAAGGTAGTTTTTCGAAAAGCTGTTTTTTTATGTTGTTAACTTCTTCTTTGGTAGTAGGTTCGGTTTCGTATAAAGGCTCTAATATAAATTTTCTTTTTTTTCTATCTGCTTTTAATTTTTTAATATCTGCAATAGAAATGGTGAAATCTATTTCGTCTAAACTATCAAATTGTTGTACTAAGTTATTCCAAGCATTAAACTTTTTTGGAGTAAAAACAGTAGCGTCTTTAACTCCTAAAATAACTAAGTTACCTTCTTCACCAAAAATTTTTAGAAACTTATTGTATTGTAAATTGGCTTCATGATCTTCGGGTAATAAATTGGCTTCTGTATATGAGAATTTCATATACTTCATTTGTGATGCTAATAAGCCTGTAATGATTGCAATACCTAGTAAAACTATATAACGGTTTCTTAAGATAAGGCCAGCAACTTTTGTCCAAAAATTCATTTAGTAAAATTTACGAAAATGTAGTTAAATTGTATATTGTTGTAAATAAAAAGAGAGTGCTAAGAAACACTCTCTTTTTATTGGTTAGGTTTTTTTTAAACCTTCATTATTTCTACTTCTTTAACAGCTAGTTTTTCTTCTATCTGTTTAACAAAAGTATTAGTTAGGTTTTGGATATCATCTTCAGATACTTTTTTTAAATCATCAGAAACATCAGTTTTTTTGATGTCATTATTAGCATCTTTACGAGCATTTCTAATACCAACTTTAGCATGTTCTGCCTCGGCTTTTGCTTGTTTTGCTAAACCGATTCTTCTTTCTTCTGTTAACGGTGGTACATTAATCATAATAATGTCTCCATTGTTCATTGGGTTAAAACCAAGATTAGCAACCATTATGGCTTTCTCTATAGGTTGTAACATGTTTTTTTCCCAAGGTTGTACAGCTATTGTTCTTGGATCTGGTGTAGTAACATTTGCAATTTGACTTAATGGAGTTTGAGCTCCATAATAATCTACCATTACATTTGCTAACATTGCAGGTGTAGCCTTACCAGCTCTAATAGTACGTAATTCTTTAACTAAATGCTCAATAGCATTATTCATCGCTTCTTTAGCGCTATCAAGAATAAATTCAATTTCTTCGTTCATGGTCAGTAAATATTTAAAAAATGCTATTATTGAGTATTAACTATCGTACCAATTTTTTCACCAGAAACTAATTTTAATAGGTTTCCGTATGTATTCATATCAAAAACAATTATTGGTAATTTATTTTCTTCACTTAATGTAAATGCTGTCATATCCATTACTTTAAGGCCTTTTTTAATGACATCTTTAAATGTAATATTTTCAAATTTGATAGCATCTTTATTTTTTTCTGGATCTACATCATAGATTCCGTCTACACGGGTTCCTTTTAAGATAGCATCTGCGTCTATTTCTATAGCTCTAAGAACTGCAGCTGTATCTGTTGTAAAGTATGGGTTTCCTGTTCCGGCTCCAAAGATTACAACTCTTCCTTTTTCTAAGTGACGAATTGCTTTTCTTTTAATATAAGGTTCTGCAACTTCTTTAATTTCTAAAGCTGTTTGCAAACGCGTATGAACATCTTCATCTTCTAAGGCACTTTGCAAGGCTAAGCCGTTAATACAGGTTGCTAACATACCCATGTGGTCTCCTTGTACGCGATCCATACCATTTGCAGCACCAGCAACACCTCTAAAGATATTTCCACCGCCAATTACAATGGCAACTTCTATTCCTTTTTGTACTACTTCTTTAATTTCTTTTGCGTATTCAGCTAAACGTTTAGGATCAATTCCGTATTGTCTGTCGCCCATTAAAGCTTCTCCACTTAATTTTAAAAGAATTCTTTTGTATTGCATAGTTTATTTTGAAAGTTGTGCAAAATTAAGCTTTTTTTTTGAGTTTTGTTTTTTTGAGATACAAAAAAACCTCGCAATTCTAAAATTATAGAATGCGAGGTTTTAAATATTTAAATTCTTGTCTTCACAAGAATATTAGATAAATGTTTATCCTAAAGTAACTCTTTTGAATCCACTTACTTCAACATCACCATATGTTTTAACATATTGTGCAACATTTTTCTTTTCATCTTTAATAAAAGCTTGGTCTAAAAGACATTGCTCTAAATCTAAAGTTGTGTTATCAGAAATGAATCTTTCCATTTTTCCAGGTAAAATTCTATCCCAGATTTTTTCTGGTTTTCCTTCTGCAGCTAATTCTGCTTTTGCAGCTTCTTCAGCTTTTGCTAAAACTTCTTCAGATAATTGAGACATAGAAATAAATTGAGGAACGTTTTTCAACGTTTTTCCTAATCTTCCTAATTCAATATTATCTTTTTCAATCACAGCAATTCTTGCTTCTGTTTCAGCAGCAACAAATGCAGGATCAAAATCTTTGTAAGATAGAGATGTTGCACCCATAGAAGCTACTTGCATAGCTACGTCTTTAGATAAAACATCTGCATTATCTACAGCAGCAGTTAAACCAACTAAAGCAGCAATTTTACCAATGTGAGTATAAGCACCAACATAAGCAGCTTCGATTTTCTCAAAAGCTGTTATCTCTAACTTTTCTCCAATAACAC